>NZ_JAPMLL010000004.1 GCF_026410255.1 Xanthomarina sp. F1114 | reverse complement strand
AAAAAAAAAAATTATGTCAAAGACACAAAATAATGATATCCTTCGTGGAGGTCAATTCTTAGTAAAAGAAACAAAATGCGAAGACGTATTTACTCCTGAAGATTTTTCAGAAGAGCAAACGATGATGAAAGAAGCCGTTATGGAATTTAACGAGCGTGAAATTATTGCACACAAACCTAGATTTGAAGCAAAAGATTATGCGTTAACTGAAGAGGTAATGCGTAAAGCTGGAGAGCTTGGATTTTTAGGTGTGGCAGTTCCTGAAGCCTATGATGGTTTAGGAATGGGTTTTGTTTCAACAGTTTTAACCTGCGATTATATATCTAGTGGTACCGGTTCGTTTAGTACAGCTTTTGGAGCTCATACAGGAATTGGAACTATGCCAATTACTCTATATGGAACCGAAGAACAAAAGAAAAAATATGTCCCTAAATTAGCCACTGGCGAATGGTTTGGAGCATATTGTTTAACAGAACCAGGCGCAGGATCGGATGCAAATTCGGGAAAAACCACTGCCACCCTTTCTGAAGACGGTAAAAGTTATAAAATTAACGGACAAAAAATGTGGATTTCAAATGCAGGCTTCTGTAGTTTGATGATTGTTTTTGCTCGAATAGAAGATGATAAAAACATTACTGGTTTCATTGTAGAATATGATGGAAAAAACCCTAATGGAATTACATTAGGCGAAGAAGAACATAAATTAGGTATTCGCGCCTCTTCTACGCGTCAAGTATTTTTTAACGATACGGTTGTTCCTGTAGAAAACATGTTAGCGGGTCGTGGTGAAGGATTTAAAATTGCCATGAATGCTCTTAACGTGGGTCGTATTAAATTAGCTGCTGCTTGTTTAGACTCTCAAAGACGTATTTTAACAACGGCTGTTCAATATGCTAACGAACGTAAACAATTTAACACGCCAATTGCAGATTTTGGTGCCATTAAATACAAATTAGCTGAAATGGCTGCAAGTGCTTATGCTGGCGAATCGGCAACCTATAGAGCTTCAAAAAACATTGAAGATCGAATTGCACTACGTCAAGCAGCTGGAAATTCGCATCAAGAAGCAGAACTTAAAGGTGTAGAGGAATATGCTATTGAATGTTCCATCTTAAAAGTAGCTGTTTCTGAAGATGTTCAAAATGCTGCGGACGAAGGCATCCAAATTTTTGGTGGTATGGGATTCTCTGAAGAAACGCCAATGGAAGCTGCTTGGAGAGATGCCAGAATTGCACGTATTTACGAAGGAACCAACGAAATTAACAGAATGCTCTCGGTAGGTATGCTTGTTAAAAAAGCTATGAAAGGTCATGTTGATTTATTAGGTCCTGCTCAAAAGGTTCAGGAAGAACTTATGGGAATACCATCTTTTGATACACCAGATTACTCAGAGTTATTTGCTGAAGAAAAAGAAATGGTGGCAAAACTTAAAAAAGTTTTCTTAATGGTTGCAGGAGCTGCTGTTCAAAAGTTTGGTCCAGATTTAGAAGAGCACCAACAGTTATTAATTGCAGCATCAGATATTTTAATTGAAATCTATATGGCAGAATCGGCTATTCTTAGAGCTGAGAAAAATGCTAAACGCTTTGGAGAAGACAAACAAGCTGTACAAATTGCTATGGCTAAGTTATACTTATACAACGCTGTTTCTATAGTAGAGAAAAACGGAAAAGAAAGTATTATCTCTTTTGCTGAAGGCGATGAGCAACGTATGTTATTAATGGGATTAAAACGCTTTGTAAAATATGCAAACTACCCTGATATTGTAGATTTACGTATAGCTATTGCTGAAAAAGTAAAAGCTGAAAATAAATATTGTTTTTAGATTAAGTTTGGTTAGAAGTGAAAAGGTCGTTTTGTACACAAAACGACCTTTTTTTTGTTTTTATCTGAGAAAAACAAGTCGTAAAATTCACATGTGATTATGATTTAATTAACATGGTAAAACCCCTTCTATAGTCATAAATGATTATTATTTTCTGTAATTTTACGAAAAACAAAATAGATGAGAGTTTTTACTATAGTTATATGTTTCATTTTAGGATTTCAATGGCACAGTTACTCGCAAGACATACTTCAAAAAAAATCTACTTTCACGCATCAAGATACCTTAAGAGGAAGCATAACTCCAGAACGTGAATGGTGGGATTTAACTTATTATCACTTGGATATTAAAATAAATCCAGAAAAAAAATCCATTTCAGGAAAAAATACCATTCAATATACCGTACTTAAGCCGTACTCTGTAATGCAAGTAGATTTACAGGCTCCTTTAAAAATAACGAAAGTCACTCAAAATGGAAAAGACTTAGAGGTGAAACATGATGGGAATGCGCATTTTATTACGCTTTTAGAAGAACAGAAAACAGGAAGTGTTCAGTCTGTAGATGTTTATTACGAAGGTATTCCACAAGAAGCACAACGTGCACCTTGGGATGGCGGTTTTACTTGGGCAGAAGATAAAAACCAAATTCCATTTATAGCTACCTCTTGTCAAGGTTTAGGCGCCAGTGTTTGGTGGCCAAATAAAGACCATATGTACGACGAAGTTGATAGTATGTTGATAAGCGTTAATGTTCCAAAAAACCTAACCAATGTATCTAACGGCCGTTTAAGAAGTACCGAAAGGCATAGCGATGGTACCATTACTACTAATTGGTTTGTAAGTAACCCAATAAACAATTATGGCGTCAATGTAAATATTGGTGACTATGTCCATTTTTCTGAAGTTTACGAAGGAGAAAATGGTCCATTAACCATGGATTACTATGTATTGAGAGATAATTTGGTGAGAGCAAAAAATCATTTTAAAGAAGCTCCAAGAATGATGAAGGCATTCGAGCATTGGTTTGGTCCCTATCCTTTTTATGAAGATGGCTATAAACTCGTGGAAGCACCTTATTTAGGCATGGAACATCAAAGTTCTGTAACCTATGGAAACCAATTTAAAAACGGTTATTTAGGAAGAGATGTTTCAAAATCGGGTTGGGGTTTAAAGTTCGATTTTATTATTATTCACGAATCTGGACACGAATGGTTTGCTAATAATATTACCTATAAAGATATTGCAGATATGTGGATACATGAAAGTTTCACTTCCTATTCAGAAAACTTATTTGTGGATTATTATTTTGGAAAAGAGGCAGCATCGGAATATGTTATAGGTATTAGAGATAATATTGTTAACGACAGTCCAATTATTGGTCCATATCATGTAAATAAAGAAGGTTCTGGAGACATGTATTACAAAGGAGCCAATATGTTACACACTTTAAGACAGCTAATTGCTGACGACGAAAAATGGCGTGGTATTTTACGTGGATTAAACAAAACGTTTTATCACCAAACGGTTACAACTGCACAAATTGAGAATTATATAAGTGAACAATCAGGAATAGATTTAGCTCCTTTTTTCAATCAATATTTAAGAGATACTAAAATTCCAACTTTAGAATATATTATAGAAAACAATGAGCTTAAATACCACTGGGTTAACATTGTCGATAAGTTTGCTATGCCGCTTAAAGTTAGTATAGACAATCAAGAACAATGGATCCATCCAACAGCTGAATGGAAAACTATGCCTATGGAAGGAAATGAATTAAAAGTAGACCCAAATTTTTATATAGAAGTTAAAGCTCTTTAAAACATATGGCTATTCAAGAAGTTTATTTTAAAACCGACAAAGAATGGCGTGAATGATTATTTAAAAATCATGATACTGCGAAAGGGGTTTATATTATTTTATACAAAGCAAATCATGCAAATGATAGTATGAGATGGGAAGAAGCCGTAAAAGTAGCTCTGTGTTTTGGCTGGATAGATTCTACCGTAAAGAGTTTAGGCAATGGCAAAAGACGACAATATTTTACTCATAGAAATCCAAAAAGCGCTTGGAGTGCTTTATATAAGAAGCATATAAAAGAGCTTTTAGCTTTAGGCTTGATGCATAAAAGTGGTTTAGACAAAGTTAAGCTAGCCAAACAAAATGGCTGCTGGAGAGCTCTAGACGATGTTGAGAAAGAGATTATTCCTGAAAATTCACAAAAAGCATTTAGTAATAATTCTGAAGCTTATATAAACTATCAAAAACTTTGCTCCTTCCTATAGAAAAAGCTATTTGTATTGGTTATATCAGGTAAAAAAAGAAACAACTAAAAAAATAACGAATAGCTGAAAAAATAAAACTATGTCAAGCAAATATTAAAAGTAGAAGTAACTGGTAATAGTAAGCTGATTTAATATGAAGTTTTTAAGACTATGTTATTCAATACGTTTTAAACCTTCTACATCATTCACTTTAATTCTCTTTCCTGAAGTAGCAATAAGACCTTCTTTTTTAAATTGAGATAAGACTCTAATAGCAGATTCTGTAGCTGTTCCAACCACACTGGCATAATCTTCTCTGGAGAGAATAACATTTAAAAACCCTTCTTTATCTACTCCAAAGCTTGTATGAATATAAATAAGAGCTTCGGCTAAACGTTGCTTTACAGATTTTTGAGCCATGTTTACAATTACATTATCCGATTCTTTTAAATCGTGAGCCATCTGTTTTAGCATATCCATAGAGAAGTCTGAGTTATTTTTTAAATTTGAAAATATCTCATCCTTAGGAATAAAGCAAACCTCCATATTATTTAAAGCTACAGCACTTAAATTAACAGCCTCGTTAACAATTAATGAACGTTGCCCTAATAAATCTCCTTTTACTACTAGCTTTACAATTTGGTCTTTTCCGTTAGCACTTAACTTGGTGAGTTTACAAATTCCGTCTTTTACACAATAGACACCGTTTAGAGATTCGCCTTCTTCAAAGATAACTTCTCCCTTTTTAATAGTTTTAGATGTTTTACAACCAGAGATATTCAACAACTCTTCTTTAGACAAAGATTTTAAAGAACTAAATTCTCTTACTATACACTGTTCGCACTTACTCATACCCTATTTTTAATCTATTGCAAAATTAATCAAAACATGACAAATATCATATCTAAATTCTTAGTATCTTTTCATCTTTGTAACGGGATTTAAAAGAGCAAATTATTTAATATGGAACATAACTTATGTTTCCACTGTGGGGATTCTTGTGGGACTAGCACAATTACCTTTCAAGAGAAATCTTTCTGTTGTAATGGGTGTAAAACCGTGTACGAGATTTTTTCTGAAAACGATTTAACTTGTTATTACGACTTGCAGAGTTCTCCAGGAGCTATTCCTAAAGAAATACAAGGGAAATATGATTTCTTAGATCAACAAAAAATTATAGATAAACTCCTTGAATTTCAAGATGGACACACACAGGTTGTCACGCTTTATATTCCTCATATTCACTGTAGTTCTTGTATTTGGATTTTAGAAAACCTCAATAAATTAAATCCCGGAATCTCATCGTCTCAAGTTAATTTTGGGAAGAAAGAGGTTCGTATTACCTTCAATTCTGATCTCTGCTCTTTAAAAGACGTTGTACTTCTAATTAGCTCTATTGGGTATGAGCCTTATATAAGTTTAGACGATTTTAAAGCTGGAAAAGACAATATAAACAGATCTTTAATTTATAAGCTGGGAGTTGCTGGTTTTGCATTTGGAAATGTCATGTTTTTATCTTTTCCAGAGTATTTTGATGTTGGCGAATTCTGGTTAGAACGCTATAAACATGTTTTCCGGTGGGTTATGTTCGCTTTTTCTGTCCCCGTCATCTTTTATTCAGCTCAAGACTATTTTATTTCGGCCTATAAAGGACTTCGTTCCAAAATTTTAAATATTGATGTACCTATTGCTTTAGGGGCTTCTGTTTTATTTATTAGAAGTACTGTTGAAATTATTTTTGATTATGGATCGGGATTTTTCGATAGCTTGACAGGATTGATATTTTTCCTTTTATTAGGACGATTTTTTCAACAAAAAACGTATTCATTTTTATCTTTTGAACGAGATTATAAATCGTACTTCCCAATTGCCATTACTAAGATATCTGCAGATGGAAAAGAAACTCCTATCCAGGTTTACGATATTGAAAAAGGAGACAGGCTTTTAATTAGAAATGAAGAGTTAATTCCTGTGGATGGCATTTTAATTAATGGAAATGCGTCTATAGATTACAGTTTTGTTACCGGCGAATCTGAAACGGTTTCAAAACAATCTGGCGATAAGCTCTTTGCAGGTGGAAAGCAAACTTCTGGCGTTATAGAAATGGAGGTTTTAAAGTCTGTAGAGCAAAGTTATCTCACGCAACTTTGGAGTAACGATGTTTTTAACAAAAACCGGGAAGATGGTTTTACTACTTTAACCAATACTATTAGTAAACGATTTACATATGCTGTTTTAAGTATTGCATTTATAGCCACAGCGTATTGGCTGTTTGTAGACTCATCAAAAGCAATTAATGTTTTTACAGCCGTTTTAATTATTGCGTGTCCGTGTGCTATTGCTCTAGCTGCACCTTTTACGTTAGGAAATATGTTGCGTATTTTTGGTAAATTAAAGTTTTATGTTAAAAATTCTTCGGTAGTAGAACAATTAGCTCAGATAAACACTATTATTTTCGATAAAACAGGAACTATTACCACGAATCAAAAAAGTAGTGCTACGTATCAGGGAGAAGAATTATCTATCTCTGAAGAAATGCTTTTAAAAAATACACTTCGAGGTTCGAACCATCCGTTAAGTAGATCTTTATATGATATTTTGGATGAACATGATATTGTATCTCTAAATTATTTTGTAGAACATATAGGAAAAGGAATTGAAGCTAGCCACAACAATAATAATATGAGAGTTGGTTCGGCCGTTTTTGTTGGAAACACAAATGATACTAACATCCTATCAACATCTGTACATATTAGTAGTAATAATATTTACAAAGGAAAATATACGTTCCATAATAACTATAGAAAAGGATTGTCTAAGCTTTTTAACACTTTGAAAAAAGATTACGATTTAGTAATTTTATCTGGAGACAACGAAGGAGAGCAAGAAAATCTAAAAAAATTACTACCTTCGAAGACAAAGCTAATTTTCAACCAAAAACCTGACGACAAGTTGGAGTATATTAAATATCATCAATCTGAAGGAGCAAAAGTCCTCATGTTAGGAGACGGTCTTAACGATGCAGGAGCTTTAGCTCAAAGTAATGTTGGAATTTCGGTATCTGAAAATGTGAATGTGTTTTCTCCAGCTTGCGATGCCATTTTGGATGCTTCCAAATTCGATCAGTTATATAAATATATTAAGGCTTCTAAAGGAGCTATTAAAATAATTAAATGGAGTTTCGCTCTATCTTTCTTTTATAATGTTATTGGTTTATATTTTGCAGTTACCGGGCAGTTAGCTCCTGTGATTGCTGCAATTTTAATGCCTTTAAGTTCCATTAGTATTGTAGTATTTACTACTATTGCAACAAATTTATTAGGAAGAAGATTAGAATGATTACAAATAAACAAATATGATAAAAATCATATTTTTAAATCGGCTACAAAAGTATTTTTGAGCCATAAGTTCAGGTAGGTATGAGTGCTATATATATATTATTAAGTATCAGCATTATAGTTGCAATTTTCTTTTTTATTATCTTTATTTTAGCGGTAAGGAGTGGACAATTTGACGATAGTTATACCCCTTCTGTAAGAATGCTTTTTGAAGATGAACTAATAAAAGAACAAACTAAATCAACAAATAAAAAAACCAAAAAAGACTAATTAAACTATTATGGAAGTACAACAATTTTATTACGATAACAAAATCGTTAGAAATTTTCTTTACGCAACCATACTTTGGGGAGTTGTAGGAATGATAGTAGGTTTACTGCTAGCATTTATGTTTTTATTTCCAAATTTAACCGACGGTATTTCCTGGTTAAGTTTTGGGCGTTTAAGACCATTGCATACTAACGCTGTTATTTTTGCCTTTGTAGGAAATGCTATTTTTGCCGGAGTATATTATTCAACTCAGCGTTTACTTAAAGCTAGAATGTATAGCGATGCGTTAAGTAAATTAAACTTTTGGGGTTGGCAACTAATTATTGTTGCAGCTGCTATTACACTTCCGTTAGGTTATTCAACCTCTAAAGAATATGCCGAACTAGAATGGCCTATAGATATTGCTATTGCTATTGTTTGGGTTGCTTTTGGTGCTAACTTAATTGGTACCATGATTAAAAGAAGACAACGCCATTTATACGTAGCCCTTTGGTTTTACTTAGCTACGTTTGTTACGGTAGCAGTTCTTCATATATTTAATAGTTTAGAACTTCCTGTAAGTGGATTTAAAAGTTATTCTGTTTATGCCGGAGTTCAAGATGCTCTAGTACAATGGTGGTACGGGCACAATGCTGTGGCATTTTTCTTAACCACACCGTTTTTAGGTCTTATGTATTATTTTGTACCTAAGGCTGCTAATAGACCAGTTTACTCATATAGACTGTCTATTATACATTTCTGGTCCTTGATTTTTATTTATATTTGGGCTGGACCTCACCATTTATTATATTCTGCATTACCAGAATGGGCTCAAAACTTAGGTGTTGCCTTTTCAGTTATGTTATTAATGCCTTCTTGGGGAGGGATGATCAACGGATTATTAACTCTTCGTGGCGCCTGGGATAAAGTACGTACAGATCCTGTTTTAAAATTCATGGTAGTAGCTATTACTGGATACGGGATGGCAACTTTTGAAGGTCCAATGCTTTCTCTTAAAAACGTAAACGCAATTGGTCACTTTACAGATTGGATTATTGCACACGTTCACGTAGGGGCTTTAGCTTGGAACGGATTTTTAGCCTTTGGTATGATATATTGGTTAGTACCAAGATTAGTTAAATCGAAATTATTCTCTACAGGTCTTGCTAACTTCCACTTCTGGATTGGTACCTTAGGAATTATAATGTATGCTTTACCACTATATGTTGCTGGATTTACTCAAGCGAGTATGTGGAAGCAATTTAACCCAGATGGAACTTTAGTATATGGTAACTTTTTAGAAACTGTTACTGAAATTATGCCAATGTATTGGATGCGTGCTATTGGTGGAACTTTATATTTAACAGGAATGTTAGTATTAGTTTATAACGTTATTCAAACAATAAGACAAGGTTCTGCAGTTACCGATGAGTTAGCTGAAGCACCTGCTTTACAACGCGTTTCAAAAAGACGTATTGCTGGAGAAGGATGGCATACTTGGTTAGAACGTAAGCCTATTAAACTTACTATTTTTGCAACTATTGCCATCTTAATTGGGGGAATTGTTCAAATTGTACCAACCATCATGGTAAAATCCAATATTCCAACTATTAGTAGTGTAAAACCATATACACCCTTAGAATTGGAAGGAAGAGACATTTACATTCGCGAAGGTTGTGTTGGATGTCACTCGCAAATGGTTAGACCATTTAGAAGTGAAGTAGAACGTTATGGAGAATACTCTAAAGCCGGGGAATATGTATACGATCATCCATTCTTATGGGGGTCTAAACGTACTGGTCCAGATTTACACCGTATAGGTGGAAAGTACTCTGATAACTGGCACTTAAATCATATGTACGATCCTCAGAGCACCTCTTCTGGTTCTATTATGCCTGCATATCAATGGTTAATTAAAAACGAGTTAGATAAGTCGAACACAGAAACCAAGTTGAGAACTATGGTTAAATTAGGGGTTCCTTATACTGAAGAAGATATAGCAAATGCACAAGAGCATATGTTAGAGCAAGGAACACAAATTGAGAAAAACTTATATTCTGATCCAGATTTTGCAGAATCTTATGAAGCGGATAAAGCAGCTGGAGGAGAAGACTTTATTGAAATGCGTAATCGTGAAATTGTAGCTGTTATTGCTTATTTACAACGTTTAGGAACCGATATTAAAGTTCAAGATCTAGACGAAAATGCATCAACCAATATAAACTAAGAAATCATGTTAAAATTCGCAAAAAATTATATGGATAGTATAGCGGGAATTGAAATTTTCCCTATCATTTCCTTACTGATATTTTTCACCTTCTTTGTAGGTTTATTTTACTGGGTTTTTACAGCCAAAAAAGAATACATCAAAGAAGTAAGCGACATGCCATTAGATAACCAAAAAGACCAAATATTATGAGACAATCAATCCCATCATGGGTAAGGGTACCCGTTTTATTCTTTATTATTTTTGCGCTAGTAGAATACTTCGTAAATTCAGGTAGAATGCCTGCTTTTGTAGAGTATCCTATGGTTCTACTGTTTTATGTTTTTGTTCTTTTTGTTTTAGTAGCCATAGAAGCTATAGTTAATTCTTTAGGTAACATTCTTTATCAGAGTTTAGATGATGAAGCTAAAGCTATATACGACGCTAAAAAGCCACAAACTTCTAAATGGATAACCAAAATTCAATCTCTTTACAAAAAATCTTTAGGTTCTAAGCCAATGGCCGAAGAACACGAAATTGTATTAGATCATAATTACGATGGTATAAAAGAGCTCGATAACGATCTTCCACCATGGTGGTTATATGGATTTTATGCGTCAATAGTTTTTGCGGTTATTTATTTAGTTAGATTTGAAGTATTTGACGGATATACGCAATACGACGAGTTAGAAACCGAATACGCCGAAGCCAAAATAGCCATAGAAGAATACAAAAAAACAGCTAAAGATTTAGTGGATTTTAATACGGTTGAAGTTTTAACAAGTGCCTCCGACTTAAGTAATGGAAAAGCAATTTACGAAGTCAATTGTGTTGCTTGTCATATGGCCGATGGTGGCGGTGGAATAGGGCCAAACCTAGCCGATGAACATTGGATTCTGGGTGGAGGAATAAGCCATATATTTAAAACTATCTCTGAAGGGGGCCGTGCCGGTAAAGGTATGGTTGCCTGGAAACAAAGTTTAAAACCATCAGAAATTGCTCAAGTAGCAAGTTATGTTCTACAATTTCAAGGTACTACTCCTGCAAAACCAAAAGAAGCAGAGGGTGATATCTGGACAGAATAAATTATTTACATCATTTAAATCAAGAATTAAGGCCACATCTTCCAACCATATGTCTTAATTCTTGATGCTTAATATAAAGTTATGGAAACTCCAGACAACGAAGCATTTAGAGACACCTTAGGCACATTAACTGAAGACGGAAAGCGCGCCTGGGTATATCCTAAAAAACCAAGTGGAAGATTTTATGAATATCGCAAAATAGTTAGCTATGTTCTCTTACTTTTTTTAATTGCTGCTCCATTTATTAAAATTAATGGCAATCAATTTTTATTATTCAATATTTTAGAGCGACGCTTTAATATATTTGGATTTCCATTTTGGCCCCAAGATTTTCATCTCTTTGTAATCTCCATGATTATCGGAGTTATTTTTATTGCCCTATTTACAGTAAGTTTTGGAAGAATATTTTGCGGGTGGATCTGTCCTCAAACCATTTTTATGGAAATGGTTTTCCGTAGAATAGAATATTGGATTGATGGCGATAGAAATAAACAACGTCGTCTAGACAACCAACCATGGAATGCCGAAAAAATAAGAAAGCGCAGTCTAAAATGGTTTATTTTTATACTCATTTCTTTTTTCATTGCTAATATATTTTTAGCCTATTTAATTGGAAGCGACAAACTAATACAATACGTAATAGATGGGCCATTAGAGCATACTGGAACACTTTTTCCTCTAATTATTTTTACTGCTATTTTCTACTTTGTATTCTCTTGGTTTAGAGAACAAGTATGTATTATTGCTTGCCCTTATGGTAGACTACAAGGAGTGCTTTTAGACAACAAATCTATTATTGTTGCCTACGACCATAAACGTGGTGAAGGCGAAAACGGTAGAAAGAAATTTAGAAAAGGAGAAGACAGAGAAGCTCTTGGTCATGGAGATTGTATTGATTGTTTTCAATGTGTAAATGTTTGTCCAACAGGAATAGATATTAGAAACGGGACCCAATTAGAATGTGTAAACTGTACCGCTTGTATTGATGAGTGCGATCATATTATGGAGAGCATTAATCTACCTAAAGGATTAATTAGGTATGCAAGTGAAGATGAAATTGAAAAGAAAGAAAAATTTAAAGTTACTGCCAGAATGAAAGGCTATATCGCTGTTCTTTTGGTGTTAACTGGTGTTCTATTTGGAATGTTATCTTTGAGAAACGATATTGAAGCACGTGTATTACGACTGCCAGGACAGTTATATGAACATAAGGAAGGAGATATAATTAGTAATGTATTTACATACAAACTAATAAACAAAACTACAAGACCTGTTGATAATATAAACTTCAAACTAAAAAAATATAAAGGTGAAATAAAATTGGTTTCAAATTCGGACACATTTGTTGTTCCAGAACAAGGAATGGCCGAGGGTACTTTATTTATTGAAATAGATAAAAATAACCTAGACGGAGATAAGAACAAACTTACCATTGAAGTTTACAGTGGCAACGAATTAATTGAAACCACTACAGTTAACTTTTTAGCGCCTAGAAGTTATAATTAAAAATTGTAGGCAGTGTAAGTTTTCAATAAACAGTACACGTCGTGGATAATGAAAACCTTCAAGAACCTAAAACGCTTGTAGGTTTTTAAAAAAATTAAGTTTAATTAAAAGAGATTCTCACTTTCGTGGGAAATGATTATGAAAATAAATTGGGGAACAGGTATTGTAATTGCTATGATTGGTTTTATTAGCTTTATCATGTATTTTATTATAAAAGTAAATACAGATAGTACATACGATCATGACTTAGTAGTCGAGGAATATTATAAAGCTGAATTAGGCTTTCAAGATGAAATAGATAGAGAAAAAAACTCTAGAAATCTAGTTAAAAATGTGAGTTCTACAAAAACAGAGGATGGTCTGCTAATAACATTTCCTGATAATTTAGATACTCAAGACATTACTGGAACCGTATTTTTATACAGAACATCCAATAAAAAATTAGATTTCGAATTACCTATTTCAATTAGCAATAATACCATGCTTATAGAGAATAAGGTTTTACTGGAAGGCAGATGGAATCTTAAAGTAGATTGGAAATATCAAGATAATGCCTATTTGTATAAAAAGGAGATTATGTATTAAGTCTCATGTAGACTATAGAATAACCCGTTTTTAAAACTTTACTTATATCATGCTTTGGTCTGCCCTTGTATTAGGATTATTAGGAAGTTTCCACTGTGTAGGTATGTGTGGGCCAATTGCCTTTATGTTGCCTGTAGACAGAAGTAATTCGGTTAAGAAAATAGCTCAAATTTCCACCTATCATTTTGGAAGGTTATTAGCTTACAGTATTATAGGACTTGTATTTGGACTTGTTGGTAAGAGTTTATATTTATTTGGTTTTCAACAACAATTATCCATTGCTATTGGAGTTTTAATGATTGTAGTTATTCTAACACCTACAAGAATATTTAATAAATACAATTTCTCAAAACCCATTTATAAACTCATTTCTAAAGTAAAGTCTGGTTTAGGACAAGCTTTAAAGAAGAAGTCTGCAGACACCTTTTTAACTATTGGTTTTTTAAATGGTTTTTTACCTTGTGGTTTGGTTTATATGGCCGTTTTTGCATCTCTAGCATCCACAAGTGCTTTACAAGGCAGTTTGTATATGTTTTTATTTGGTTTAGGAACTGTTCCTTTAATGACCACTGCCATTTATCTGGGGAAATTTCTAAATGCCAATATCAAACAACGTATTCAAAAAGCTGTTCCCATTTTTGTAGTTATTATAGGTCTTTTATTTATAGTACGTGGTTTAGGTCTAGGAATTCCTTACCTCTCCCCTGCTCCTGTTGTTGAAATGGTTGAAGGTGAGATTGATTGCGATTAATTAAATTAGAATAGCTATAAAAGCAAAAAGTCAACAAAAAAACTCTTCTTTGTTAACTTACCGCTCTGAAGATTATTTCAAATCTATCCTTATATAAAAACATTTGAAGAAAAAATAACCTTCACATAAACCATCTATTTAAAATAAGATATAGGAGACATTCATATAAAAATTACGACCTTGTCTAGGAATATTATTCCAATCTGCATAAGTAGAATAATTAGTGTCTAAAATGTTTTCAATACCATATTTAAAGACCATTTTATTATTTTTTATATAGAACACGTTTCCTAAGTTTAGGTTTAAAACAGCATAGGATGCCGTTTCATTTTCTCCATAAAAACTACTGTAATTTGATTGATTTCCATTTCCATTTATTTGTAAAGCTGCATTAAAAAGATCTCTGGTGTAATTAACCTCAGCTAAATAAGAAAATGGTTTTATAAAAGGAAGGTTTTCTTTATTACTACCTTTCCCATAATTATACCCCACGGTTCCGTTTACTGAAAAGGCATCTGAAATCTTATAAGAAGAATTCACATAAAAATCAAAGATATTAGCATGGCGTAACGAAGAATAAACTTTAACGCCATCGGCACCAATAGTCATAGGACTTATGGATTCATCCAGCTCACCAATAATATAATCCGTGAGATAAAAATATGATGTTTCAAAGCCTATTTTAAAATTATTTATATAATAATTAGCTGCTATATTGGCTTCTAAAGACTTTTCATTTTTCATAGTTGGATTACCTATATAATCGTAATTATCGAAACTATTAAATAAGAAGAAGCCATAACCTTCACTTACAGATGGCGCTCTTTCGCCATAACCTAAACCAAAAGTGGCATCGTAATTGTCTTTCTTTACCTTATATTCTGCAGATAAACTCATCAGCATTCTACTCTTAGAATCGGTTAAATCTGGATAAAATATTTGCAAACTTTCTAAGCCAGATTCTTCGGCAATTATATTATTGTGATAGCCCAGACGTGCAGATGCTGATATGGTTTTCTCATCTGTTAATGCAAAAGCATCTTTTATATAAACTCCGGTATATAAGGTTCTAATATCTGGCCAAGTGTACATAAACATAGCTGGTTGATTTGGATTGTTTGGATACATAGTCATTTCGGCTAAAGAGCGGTTATAAAACCCGTTTAAATTAATTAACAAGTTGTGTTTACTCTCTGTTAAAGTAGCTTTTGTATAAAACCCATAGGTATCGCTCCAACCTGGCATATCCATTCTAATTGGTACATCTGGACGTTTAGAATCGTCCATAATATGTGTAATGGTATTAAAGTATAGTTTTGATTCCCAAGATTTAATTCTGGTAGAATCGTTTTTATAGGTATGTGTTAAAGAGGTTATTAAAGCTTCGGCTAAGGAAACATCCATTGGCAATGCTGGATAACCAACATCTGTAGCTTTATCGTAGATAACATCTGCATCTAAAGTATGTTTTTCGGTAAGTTTATAACCTCCTTTTAAAGAGATATTATATTTTTGAAATTGAGAATAAAGCACCTCTTCATTTCCTCCAGCATCGTAATTATCCGATTTTCTAAAAATTCCATCTCCATTTATATAAAACTTATTCCCAACGTATTCTGCATTCAATCCAGCAGTTTTATAATTTCCGTTAGTTTCATAACCCAAATCGATTCCAGATTTAAATCCGGAGCCATTAAACTTAGATTTAGGACGTTTTAAATCGATTCCTCCACCAACACAGTGCCCATTTTCGGTTCCTTCTTGACCAGACCCAATACTTACTTTTTCAAGATTAGATACGTCTACATAAGAGGTAATTGGATCCATTTTATCCGTGCATGCACCAAAAATCTGCATGCCATCTATAGTTACGCTTAAACGTTGGCTGTCCATATTGTTTAAAGATGGTTCCCAGGCATAGTTTCCTCGTTTAATCATGGTTACTTTATTCGATTTCTCTAAGTAATCGTCTATACTAGATAAGGTTTTTTCTTGTCTGTAATTACTTAATTTGCGTTCGCCAATAAGAATAACTTCTTCTAATTGGGTGGTATCTTTGTCGACGGTTGCCTCCAGTTCTTGTGCAAATGTTAGCGCAGTAAAGAGGAAACCAAATCCAAATAATATATATTTTATCATGGAAATAAGTTTAGGAGATATTTAGACAGGCTGTTTTTAATACCAACCTGTCTTTAATACCTTAATAAGATTTTTTTAATTAAAATTCCAGTTCTAGATAAACACTACTTTGCGGATTCTCTAAGGTTACTGCTTCACCTTTTAAAACAGTATTTGTCTCATCTAAAAGTTGTAGGTTTAAAACCCAATACCCTGTCATGGTTAAAGAAAGGTTTCCTTGATACATGCCATCACTTCTATAGGTTAAATCTGTATTGTTTGGAGAGCTATGGTTACCCATATCCGGCATTCTTGGGTCAAGCGTAATCGTGTAATCTTCTACAATAGGAAAAGACATCATGTTTTCCATTTTATACAAACCTACTTTCATAATATTTGTAGCAATTTTTGGCGATTGTGGTTCTATTAAGGCCAAGACATATTTTACATCATCGCTCCCTTTAAAAGTAGTTACATTTTGATTGTAGTTTTGCGTAACTGTTATTGTATCTGTTACCGTATAATCTACATTATCAATAGTATAATTTAAAGTTAAAGACCATCCCGATCCATCCAAATTCGTCATTTGATAAATAATATATCCCTGGTAAACCGTATTCTTTCCTGGTGCTTTTTCAATAGTAGATTTAGGACAAGAATGTTCCATGCTTGGCATTTCCATTACTGGCATCCAGTTTATTGTAAAATTTTCGAAAAAGCTATTACTAGTGTTATCCTTAATTCTAACACTTATATCGTTATAACCTGTTTTAAAATGTCCGGTTTCACTCCATAATTCAATGGTATGATTGTTATTTGTAAAATCTTGAATCTTTGTTAATCCTTCTACTTCATTAATTACAGGTGGTTGGTCATTATTATCATCGTCTGATGAGCAGGCAGTTGAAAACAAGGCAATAAATAGAATTGGTAATATATATTTTAGTTTCATTTTGTGTGTTTTTAGTTTAAAATTTCGTGTAGCAAATTAGGCTAACATCTAAAAATAGGTTAGTAACTGCTTAAACTCTGGGAGTTTATCTAATAAGAAAAATTAACTAAAAATGGGAGGTGGCGTATCGATCTCTAAAAACGTTTTTACGATTTTAGACGACTTATGAATTAATAAAACTTGAGGTAATTTGTATTCTATAAATTGCGATTCTATGGTATTGATATCTGAAACAAAATACACATCTAAAGCGATTCTTTTGCTTTCTTGAGCTGGAATTTGACTATTAGAATCTAGCTCGTTTTCTACAAGTTGTTTTGCTAATTGACATTTACCATTACAACCTTGTTGATTATCTTTTTGAATACATAAGGTTTTAGCAATAAAATCTTGATTTACAAGAAACTCTCCTACAATAACCAGCGTGTTTATATTATGTGCAAATAATATAAACACAAGTATAAAAGCTGTTATTTTATGAGTTACTGATGAAATCATACGCAAATTTACACAAGAATACCTTTGTAAAACATGATTTAAGTCACTTTATTTATTCTTATTTAAAATAAAAAAAGAGCTAAAATTCAGGATTTAGCTCTTTAGTTTTATTATAGAAAAATAGTATTTTATCTTTTAAAGGTCATAACCGGTAAAACAGATCTATTTGCAATATCTTCTGAGATACTTCCTTCAAAGAAATGTGCTATTCCCGTTCTTCCATGGGTTGCAACAGCTACTAAGTCTGCTCCAATTTTATTAGCAAAATTTAAAACACCTTTCTCAACACTATAATCGGATACAAAATTAACATCATTTAATTTCGAATGGTTTCCTTCGGCTTGCATTAAGAAATCGCTTACAGTCTGCTCCATTTCATTACTGCTTCTAAATCTATCTGAAGGTAAATTAACATATAACAAATGCAGTTTGGTATTTAAACCTTGAAATAGTTTAGACATACGTTTATAAACATCTACTGATTCCAATGAGAAATCGCTGGCATAAACAACATCGTTAAAGATATCTTTATTAAATCTATCTTTTAAAACTAATACAGGTATGTCTGAGTGTCTTACTACTTTTTCCGTATTAGAACCTACAAACATTCCTGACAATCCGCTAGTTCCTTGCGAGCCCATAATAATTAAATCAACGCTGTGTTCTTTAGCTACATCATTAACCTCACTAAACACCTTAAAGTGTTTAACTATAGGCGTAATTTTGGCTCCCTTAAAAACGGGTTTATCTAAAAACTCTGTAAACCTTTTTTCAGCAAGTCTTAAAAAGAAAATTGCTTTTTGTTGTTGTTCTGAATCTGAAGTATTAAGCACAGCATTAGACATTTCCAACATGTGTAATGCCAGTATTTCAGTATTGCTATTTTTGGCTATTTTAACAGCCGCTTCCAACGCATACTCTGATTGATCGGAAAAATCTATTGGAACAATAATCTTTTTCATTTTTGATAGGTTTTAGTGTTGATAATATTTAGTATTTCTGATACTTATTTTAATAATCTTAGCTCTAATTAATATATAAATAGTGCTCTAACCAAAGGTACGAAAAATCGACTAAAAATCTTTCTTTTTAGCTTTAAAAATGATTCTTAAAACAGGCATAATTATCCAAATTGTAAGCATACTGATTGAAACTATTAGTCCAAAATTTGTTCCGAAAAACTGTTTAAACACAGCTCCTGTATAACCCAGTAATGCCGAGATATCAAGCTTTAATAAAATAAGTGTCCGAGATAAATCTATAGGGTTTAACATGGTTCCAATTAAGGACAATTTATCTAAAGGATAATCCTCAAAAATAACAAGCGACATTAAGAAAATACCATCATAAATAATAGCTAAAAATAACCATAATAAAATGGCATAACCAAAACCTTTAATTCTGTTTTCGTTAGACAAGGCAATATTAAAAGCTAAGGCAGTAAAAATAAAAGTTAAAAAAGTTCCTGTAATTAGTAATAAGGAGAAATCCCAGATAGCATTAGATTTAAACAAACCGTAAAAAATAAACGGAATTCCCAAACCTAAAATTAAACTCATAGACAGAGAAATAGCCACTCCCAGATATTGCCCTAGAAATATGGAAGATCTTTTTAAGGGCTGCGCTAATAAGAGCTCTGTAAACTCTTTGGAGTTGTAATAATACATAACTCCAAAAATGGTTCCTATTAGTGGCACTAAAACAATAATAACATTCATAAGTGTAATTACAGCTTTAGATAGGTCGTTGTTTAAAAACAACAAAACAACCCCAAGTAATAAGTAAAATGCAAAATACACGTAACTCCAACGGCTTCGCATTAAATCGTAAAAACTATATTTTAAAATTTTAAGCATGATTGTCTGTTAATATGGATGCGATAGCATGTTCGAAATCCGGTTGATTGGTTTTGTTTTTAAGCTCACTAATACTTCCTTTAAAGTATATTTTACCCTCAAGAAGAAATACAATTTCATCTGAAATCTCTTCAACAAAACTCATAATATGCGAGGTAATCAATACTGTTTTTCCTTTAGCTTTTTCTGCCTGGATTAATTTTTTTAATCGAATTAACGAAATTGGATCTAAACCAGATGTTGGCTCGTCTAAAATTACTAAAGGACTATCGAACATAAAAGTTAACACAAGGTTTACTTTCTGTTTAGTTCCTCCAGAGAGGTTTCCTAATTTTTTATCTAAAAAAGGTTCTAATTTAAAAAGACTAATTAGTTCTTTATCCAAATCTGTTTTACCCCGTAAGTCTTTAATCATTGTAATTAATTCCTTAACTTTTAAGTTAGTTGGAAAATTAGCAATTTGAGGTAAATAATCTATTCTATGTCTATAATCAGAGCTATTTTTTATATTTTCACCTAAAACAGAAATAGTTCCTTTATCGGGAATTACCATTCCCAACAAACACTTTATTAGTGTTGTTTTTCCGGAGCCATTTGGACCTAATACAGCAAAAATTCCGCCTTCTCCAATTTCCAGGTCAAGACCACTTAAGACTTGATTCTTTCCGAATTTTTTATGTAAATTTTTAATTTCTATCATGCTCAATGCGTTTCATTCTTGGGTTTTCATCCATTAAATCGTCTGGAGTAAACACTGGAGATACTTTTTCTGAAAAATCTATGAGATCAATAAATAGACTTCGTAATAGAATTATGGTCTCCGGGGTTTTATTCACTATATAAGAAAACAATTTTACAGGTCTATAAGGAACATCTCCAATACCATCTTTATCTAGATCGTAACCGGTATAATTGCTCCAAAAATTATTATTAAATTTATTATCGTTAATTCTTCCATTATATGAAATATCGAAAGAATTATATAAAAAGTTATTGTCAATAATCTGATTTTCATAGCAAGCACCTTTTACCCTAATGGCATAACCATTACTAATAAAATCGTTATTACTATACACTAAACGGTTACTTCCTTCTACCGTAATTCCCACGGTGTTTTCAATAAAGTGGTTGTTAATAAGATTGGCATCGTTAACCTCTTTTAACAGTAATCCGTATGATGCTGTACCCCAGTTTTTGGTAATAATATTATTTTCAACTTCCATAAATTTCGAAAACATTAAAGCTATTCCTGCTCCATTGGTTTCAAAAACATTATTAATAACCGTGTTTTTGTTACTAAACATAAAATGAAGACCATAGCGTATATTATTCTTACTAAAGTTATCTATAATACTTATGTTGTCTGAGAATTCAAGGTAAATACCATCTCGAACTTTACGGACATCATTCCCTCTTACTTCCACATCTTTACAATACCATAAATGGATGGCATTTCCGGAATTAAATTCAGTTACGGCTTCTCCTTTTACCTTATTATTTAATACTTTTCCATTCTTTGATTTTTGAAGATAGATTCCAAAAAAGAGTTTTTCTAACTCTAAATTCTGAATAATAAAGCCTTCACTATTTACAACCCTCACAGCTGCATAGTCTGTAGTATAACTTACGCCTACGTTAATAATTTTAAAGCCATCTAGCGTAACATTATCGGCACCAATGGTAATAACTTCTCCCTTTTCTTCACCATCTATAATTGGAAAATCTTCTCCAATTAAGGTTATACTGTTATTAACTTTTAAATTGGCTTCTTTATAGATTCCTTTTTTTACTAGAATTGTATCACCGTCAGACGCTTGTTGTAATGCTTCGTGAATTGTTGTTATGTCGCAAGAAGCACAAACTGTTGTTGTTTGTGTCCATACACTTGTACAAAACAACAATGCAATTATGAAGAAGAATGTGTTGTGTTTTTTTTTCAAAATGAAGTCAAAATTTATCAATGCTAAGTCATTCTCTCGCGAGATAAAATAAAGTTTGAAGATACAGATTTTAATGAAGTTTAAAGACTTGAACTCTATAAAATTGAATCTTCCAGAAAACAAATTTAATAAAAAAACCTCAGCAAGTATTGATGGTATTTTAACCATAAAGAAACTGCTGAAGTTTTTTATTATTTTAAAGTTTTAGATGATTCTGAATTTCTTCCCAAGTATAAATATCACCTGTAAATTCTTCTTGGGCTTTCTCTCCGGCATCTTTATTTAAAAAGGCTGAAAGATTTGCTCCCATTGGGCTTTGTAATTTTTTGCTCACCAAAAAAGTAGCTTTTGTAGCATCTATTAACTCCCCAGGTTGACGGAAGTCTGCCACTAAATAATGTGCCATTTCTGTATCTTTAAATTCATCTTGTAAAGCATGAACCATACATTCAATAGCATCGTATTTATATACTTTCCCTTTGGATGTTACTAATTGTGAAGCATGTTGTCTATCTACAATCGTCATATCGCAATAATGACAAGCATCTGAGCCGTAATTTATTGGCTGTGGGCTAACATTACACGAAGACAACAAAAGACTTATAATAGCCAGAAAAATAAACTGTTTCATCTGTATAAATTTTAGTAATGGATAATTAAACTGCTTTTTTAGATTCATTTTTTCCAACAAAGAACGCTACTAAAGTAAGTATCATTCCTAGAAAAATCATATAAGCGCCTGTACCTGGCCATGAATCTACATCAAAATTAAGCATTTTTTGATATCCTAAAAGTGGTGGCTTATATGTCATAGGTGTACCATCTAAGTTTTCAAGTTTCATAATAGCTTTTGGATCTAAATTAGTCCCGTAATCTATTAACCATAAATTAAAATCGTACATACCCAAAATTCCAAGTATAGACATAAGTACAAACCAGCCTAAAAACCATTTGTAACTTAGTTTCCCTAGGAAACCTAGTAAACCTATAATTACTCCAAGAGCAACCATAGTTCCAATTACAAGTGGAAAGACTTCAAACTCCCACATATCTTCAACTTTAGGAATTGGCCTCATACCAATATAGTGATTAAGACCATCTATATTCTGTATATCAAACTCTTCTACACCTTGAATTCCCTCAATATAAATATCCATTCCTAGAGGATCTGGATATTGCGGTGCGCCAAGCATGATGTTCCACAAAGGAAATTTAAAAAGCCCCAATAATAGCAAGGACCCAATTATCATAATTATTCCTGCTTTTTTCATAGTAATATCAAATTAAATTAACCATTCAGTTAATAGCGTTTAAAAAAGAAAGGCGAGAGCGACAAATCAACTCTCGCCTTATAGTAGGAAAATAAACACTAAAACAAAATTTTCCTAAACTTATAATATTAGTTATTAACTAGGTACTAGTCCTCGCCTAAAGACCAAGATAATTCTATATTAGAATCTGCTGGAGATACACGTACGTATCCTTGCATTTCTTGGTGAAGTGCAGAACAGAAATCCGTACAATAGAATGGCCATACCCCTACTCTTTTTGGTTCCCAAACTAATGTTTTTGTTTGTCCTGGCATAATCAATAACTCAGAGTTATTGGCACCAATTACAGCAAAACCATGAGGTACATCGAAATCTTGTTCGTGGTTAGTAACGTGGAAGTATACTTTGTCTCCTACTTTTATACCTTCGATATTGTCTGGAGTAAAGTGACTACGGATCATACTCATATAAATATGTACGTCTTTACCATTACGTTCTACCTTGGCATCTGCAGAAGAAAGCGTTGCATAAGGATGTTCGTTTTCTGACAACTTATATATTTTTTTAGAGTTTTTAGCCACAATGTCAGCAGGAATAGCAGCAGCATAGTGTGGTTCTCCATGTGTTGGAAAATCCAGTAAAAGCTCCATTTTATCGCCAGTAATATCAAACAACTGCGCTGAATGTTCCAACTCTGGTCCTGTTGGCAGGTAACGATCTTTTGTAATCTTATTCATAGCTACAAAGTACTCTCCAAAAGGCTCACGTGAGTTTCCACCTGGGATCATACCATGTCCTACTGAATAGAATACTGGTTGACGATCTAATACTTCCCAAGTTCCAACTTTCCATTTAACAACCTCAGAAGAGATAAAGAAAGTGGTATATGCATTTCCTTTGTCATCAAACTCTGTATGTAATGGTCCTAAACCTGGTTGTTTAACTACACCAGCCAAAATATCTTCAAAGTTTAAGATTGGAATACCATAAGCTTCTCCATCAAATCTCTCGTTTTCAATAGCATCAAGCATCTTAGTAAAACTATGCACAGTTAAATCTGCAGAAAGTTTCCCATTACCTACAATATATTCTCCAGTTGGATCTACGTCACAGCCGTGTGGCGATTTTGGAGTTGGTAAAAAGTAAACTGCTCCAGGAACATCTAAAGGATTTACCGAAAGTACTTCGTCAATCATTGTAGAAGTAGCTGTATGGTTCTCATCACTATAAACGTTATGTGCGTATTTAGCAGGAACTTTTGTTCCACCACCATTATTTACGTATTCCTCAATTTTCTTCCAGTTTATGGCTGCAATAAAATCTTTATCGTTTTGTGAGGCATTTACTTCTAATAATGAGTGAGCTTCTTCCGTATTATAGGTAGTAAAGAAGAACCAACCATGACTCTTGTCACGTCCAGGGTGCGAAAGATCGTAGTTAAATCCAGGCATCATTAACTGGAATTTAATTCCCATTCTTCCTGTATCTTGATCAACGCTAATAAAAGTAAGTGCTCCTTTAAAGTTACCTTTGTAATCTTTAATAGACATGTCTTTTTGAGGAACCGGAACAGAGAAACGTGTACCTGCAACTACATACTCCGTATTTTCGGTAATAAAAGATGAACTGTGGTTACCTGCACTGTTTGGAATTTCAATAATTTCTTCAGTTTCAAAAGTTTCCAAGCCTATTCTTGCAATACGTGGCGTATTATTTCCGTTTATAAAAATCCAACGTCCGTCTAATTTACCATTAGTCTGTGAAATATCAGGGTGATGAGAATCATCCCATGGCACAAAACCGAAAGAAGTGTTTAACATGGGTTTGGTTTCTTCTGAGTACCCATAACCATTGGTAGGGAATTGAGAGAATACTGGAATTTCCTTGAACATGCGTCCTGAAGGAAGTCCGTAAACTGTTAAGTTCCCCGTATATCCTCCTGAGAAGAATCCATAATACTCATCGTGCTCACCTGGAGCTACGTAAACGCGCTCTGCCGCATTGGTAGAAAGACCACCTTGCCCTTTTTTATTTTTACTGTCATTTCCATTCCCGTTATTACAACTAACCATTGCAGCAGCTATGATAAGGAAATATAAAATATTAAATGGTTTTTTCATTATTCTATTGTTTAAGTTAAATTGATTTATAGATTAGTTTGCTGGTAAAATTACTTTATCCACTACGTGAACAATTCCGTTTCCTGCAGGGATACTTGCAATAATTTTAGCACCGCCTACATACACGTCGTCACCTTCTACCACAATAGCAACATCTTGCCCATTTGCCTGACCCAACTTCTTAAATTTTTTCAAAAAGTCTTGAGAGTAATTTCCTGGAGTAACATGATATTTTAAAATATTAGCCAAAGCATCTTCATTCTCTGGTTTTAATAAATCGTCTACTGTTCCAGCTGGCAAAGCATCGAACGCTTCGTTAGTTGGTGCAAATACCATTAAAGGTCCAGCATTAACTAAGGAATTCTCTAAATGAGCTGCTTGAACGGCTGCTACTAACGTTGTATGGTCTGGTGAGCCTATAGCAATTTGAAGCACATTAGGTGTTGATCCGTCGTCTTCAATAAAAGCTTGACCTTGTTTTTCTGGTGCTTCTGTAGAAGCAGGTACGGCTACATTTTCTTCTTGAGTATTATTTTTGTTGTCTTTACAACTTACAAATAATACAACAAGACAGATAGTAAATAAAAATTTAAGGTTGGTTGTTGTTTTCATATTGGTTATTATTAAAGTGTTCTAAAATACTCTAGTACTGCTCTTGCCTCGTCTTCAGTTAAATTTTGGTTAGCCATTGGAGATCCATTAAACTCTACTAATAATTCCTTAGCTAAAGGATCTTCTTTAACCATTACCTCTGGATTTAAGATCATGTTCATTACCCATTCTGGAGTTCTAATATCTAAAACTCCTTTTGGAGCAGGACCAATAAATTTCTTGTCTGGTCTGTGGCAAGCTGTACACATTTTCTTGAAAATATCTTCACCTTTTGTAGCTAAAGACTGGTCTATTTCTGCAGGTAATTCTAAAGACTTAATTGGACCTACACCTTTATTAACTAAATCTACCCTTTTAGAAGGAGGTACGACCTCTGCTTCTTTAGGAGCTTCTTTTTTCTCTACTGGCGCTTTTTTCTGGAAAGTGTTTGTTTCTTCTTTTTTCTCTTCTTTTCCACCACAACTCATTAGTAGTGAAATAAATAGTACGGTAAAAATTTTTAGTGTTAACTTCATGATGTGTTTTATTTTATTAATATGACAAATGTAAGTGCTAAGTTTACATTAAAATATGACATTAATCATATTTAGGACAAAAACATCTTCTAAATGAGATGTTTTTTTTACCACTATATGCAAACAAAGAGACTTATAGTTTAATAAACTGATTATCAATATAAATAAAAAAGATGAAACAAAAAAAAGAGTTAAACCAAAATTTAACTCTTTTATAAACACTAATTATTTTTACTAAACTACTTTCTAAATGCAGAGCTTAGAATTACAAAATTAATTATCAATTAATTCTATATGTTACATTCTAAAAGTCATTACCGGTAATGTAGAATGATTGGCGATATCTTCTGAAATACTTCCTTCAAAGAAATGTGCAATTCCTTTTCTTCCGTGCGTTGCCACAGTAATTAAATCTGCTCCAATAAGGTTTGAAAAATTTAAGATTCCCTTTTCAATAGTATAATCATTAACATAATTTACTTCGTGCATTTTTTCTATTCCTCCATCTGATTTTCTTAAAAAGTTAGCCACTTGTTTTTCAATTTCTGCCGAGCTTTTAAATTTAGAACCTGGTAAATTAACATACACCAAGTGCATGGTGGCTCCTAATTTTTCAATCATTTGTTTTGCTCTTATATATTGTTCTATGGCTTCTTCCGAAAAGTCGCAAGCAAAAACCACATTTTCAAACTCCATTAAGATTGGGTTATGTTTTATAACTAATACTGGAACTTCTGAGTGTCTTACTACTTTTTCTGTATTAGAACCCACTAAAACTTCCTTAAGACCACTAGCTCCCTGAGAACCCATTACAATTAAATCGGCTTTATGTTCTTTAGCCACATCATTGACTTCACTAAAAACCTTAAACTGTTTTACTATTGGGGTTACTTTTATATCTTTTAAATAGTCTTTATTCAAAAAGTCTTCAAACTTCTTTTCTGCAAGTCTTAAAAAGTAAATAGCTTCCATTTGCTTCGCGCCATCTGCTTTTGTTAAAATTGCATTTGACATTTCTAACATGTGTAAAGCAAGAATTTCAGAATTATTTTTCTTAGCTAATACGGCAGCTGCTTCTAAAGCAAATTCAGATTGCTCTGAGAAATCTACTGGTACAATTATTTTTTTCATGATTTTTGGTTGTGTGGTTTTAAATAGTCATTGAGAACAATTGGGTTTCCGGCATGTTTTCTTGCAACAATAAGTCGAAAGCCATACAAATGTTTCTAACAAATGGTTTTCCTTTTTCTGTAACTTGTATCGAGTTTCCTTTAATCTCCATCAAACCATCCGACTCCATTTCTTTAAGTCTTTCTAAAACTTCAGGAAGCTCTTCAAAATAAAGTTCTTTCTCGTCCCAAGATGTTTGGAACTGACACATAAGATTTAAAATGTGTTTTCTTATTAATAAATCTTTTTCATTTAAAAGATGTCCTCTATAAATAGGAATAATATTTTCTTCTATTAAATGATAATATTCTTCCAGGCCTTTTACATTTTGAGCAAAACCATACCAACTATCGCTAATGGAAGAAACTCCTAAACCAATCATAGCTTTTGTTTTAGAAGCTGTATAACCCATAAAGTTTCTATGTAGTTTATGCTGGTCTATAGATTTATAAAGAGAATCTGATTTTAGAGCAAAATGATCCATTCCTATTTCTACAAAACCAGCTTCGGATAAACGTTTTTTTCCCAATTCGTATTGTCTACGCTTTGTTTCTGGACTTGGTAAATCTTCTTCTTTAAAACCTCTTTGCCCATTTCCTTTAATCCATGGTACATGCGCATAACTGTAAAATGCCAAACGATCTGGCATAAGTTCTTTGGTTTTATTGATGGTTTCTTCTACATGTTCTATAGTTTGAAATGGTAAGCCAAAAATAATATCATGACTTACAGAGGTGTAACCTATTTCTCGCGCTTCTTCTGTTACGCGTTTCACATTCTCAAAAGGTTGAATTCTATGAATGGCTTTTTGCACCACTTCATTATAATCCTGAACCCCAAAACTTACACGTTTAAATCCTAAATTGTAAAGAGTTTGTAGATGATCTTTGGTGGTATTATTAGGGTGTCCTTCAAAACTAAACTCATAGCCTTCTGCTAATGTGGATTTTCTTAAAAGTCCATCTATCAGTCTTTTTAAATTAGCTGTAGAAAAAAACGTAGGCGTTCCTCCTCCAAGGTGAATTTCCTTAATATGAGGTTTCCCATCAAATAATTTACAATACATATCCCATTCTTTTAAAACCGCGGTAATATATGGCGACTCTACTTCGTGACGTTTTGTAATACGTTTATTGCATCCACAAAACGTACATAAACTTTCGCAAAATGGTAAGTGCAGATACAAACTTAAACCTTCAGAACTATTACTCTCGTTAAAAGATTTTATAAGTGACTGCTTCCATGATTTAGAAGAAAATGTGCTATTATCCCAATAAGGAACAGTTGGATAACTGGTGTATCTTGGGCCAGCTACATTGTATTTATTTATTAATGAGTTCTTCATACCTAACTAATTAAGGTGCAAAAGTATATTTAAACCGAATTGTAAAATATGATTTTTGTCATATTAGCGCGACTAAAGTTTTAAAAACGTCTATTAATTGCTTAACTTTGAGTAAACAAATAAACATTATTTCAAGATGAAAAAACCAATATTAATCGCCCTATTGTTAACAATAAGTCTAGCAATAGGCTGTAAAAACGACAAAAAGGAAAACACAGAAGCAGAAGCTACTGTCACTGAAGAACAAGCAACCGAACCTGCCCAAGAAGAAGAGGTTACTAAACTAAAAATTAGGTTAAATCCTAAAAGTGATAGCAACGTAAAAGGTTCTGCTGTTTTTACTGAAGAAGACGGAAAAGTAACTATGGTTGCTGTTTTTGAAGGTTTAACCGAAGGAACTCACGCCATACACTTACACGAAAAAGCAGATTGCTCTGCTGCAGATGGAACCTCGACTGGAGGACATTGGAACCCAACAAATGAACCTCATGGAAAATGGGGAGATGCTAAAGGATACCATAAAGGTGACATAGGAAATATGGAAGCCGATGCAAATGGAAATGCTACTATTACTTTTAGTACAGATCAATGGTGTATTGGATGTGGAGACCCAAACAAAGACATACTCAATAAAGCCGTAATTGTGCATGAAGGAGTAGACGACTTTACAAGCCAACCAACAGGTGATGCTGGGGGAAGAGTAAGTTGTGGAGGTATTATTAAATAATCTCTTTTAGATTGATAATTTTTAAAAAGCTGCCTTTTTGGTAGCTTTTTTTGTTTTCTTACTAAAAAAACAACATGAAAAAACAAAAGCGCTCGTTTTTTTTAACAAGCGCCTTTATCGTCTTAATTGTTCAGCTTTTAGAATCTATAGCTAATATTAGCTTTAAAGAAAAATGGAGTTCCAGGTGTAAAATGAATTTCATCTACAGGTTCTAATTCATTTTGCAATCTGCTTTCTGTAGCAAACTGTGTTTCGTTCCATTCCGTATCGAAAAGGTTTTCAATAGTTATACCTAGAGTTAGATTATTTTTAAATTGGTAACTCAGGTTTAAGTCGGTTACAAAATACCCTTCGGCAACTAGAGAGTTATCTTCATTTGCAGGCCTATCATCTATATAACGATAACGCAAAGCGCCAGAAAAACCGTTTAAACTATTTACAGATAAACCCCCACTTAGTGTAAAATCTGGTGCTAAAGGAATATAATCTTCTCCTGCAGGTTCGTCTACACTTCTTGCATTATTTATAGTAGCATCTGTATCAAAATATAACCAATCCATTATTTGATACCTCAATCCTAAGTCTAAACCATAACGCCTGGATCTTCCACTTGGCTCTACAATTCCGCCATCTCCAACATAAACAAACTCTTGTTCTAAAAATAAATACCATAAAGCTGTATTAAAAACTACTTTGGGAAAAGGTTTCCAAATAGCTCCTAAATCTGCACCATAAGCTCTTGGTAAAATATCTTCACCTCTTTGCTGTACCACTACTCTGGTATCGTTAGAATGAAAACCAATTCCTGTCTTTAAGAACCATTGCAAATTCTTGTTTTGATTAAAAAAGAGATTCAATTTAGGACTAGCAATAGTTTTGGTTTCAGACAAAGTTTCATATTCCGGAACTAAAGCATCGTTATACATAAATTTAAAATAATCTAACCGTAATGCTGGGGCAATAACAAATTTCCCCAAATCTATTTCAGCATTAATATAAGCATACATATTGGTTTGGTTAACATCTCCTAAGGCCATGTATTCTAGTGTTTCACTCCTGTTTACAGTATGCGACAATTCTACATCGTTTGCAAAATCGTAACGCATTCCAAAACCTCCAGTGTATTTAGCATCTGCCGAGCCTAAATGAGAATCTTTAATAAACTCGGTATTAAACCCAAAAATATCTCTAGCTTCTTTTTGTTTTAATTGATCGCCATTTATTGGGTCTTCAAGGAAGAAAGTGAAGTTTGAATAGAGCTCAAAATTATATTGCGAATAAAATACATTAGATTTAAACTGTAAATCTTCGGCTAATTGCGAATTATACTCGAGATTTAAATTACTTCTAGATGTGTTTCCTCCTTCGGTATCATCTATAGATCCCCAACGATCAATTAAACCACTATCTACAGCTCTTTGAGGGATTTGACCTGAAGCATCCCAACGACTTTGAAAATGTGAGAGTGAGACCGATAACTGATCATTTCCTTTTAAATAAGTCGTATATTTTCCAAATAAGTTAATACGATTAAAGTTTTGTGGAGAATCATACGGGCCATCAAACTGAATATATTCTAAAGCTACATAGGCATTTTGATTAGGCGTGTTTCCTAATAAATCTAACATAGCAAGCGTTCTTAAAGAATTGAATTGTCCGTAACTAAAGTTTATTTCGCTAGCACCAATATCTTCTTTTGTGTTGAAATCTACATAACCAGCTGTGGTAAAATCGCCTTTGTTGGCGTAATATGGTCCTTTTCCGAAGTTAATATTATTTAGAGTTTCGGGAATTATAAAATGTAAATCGCTATAACCTTGACCATGGGCATGAGACACCATGTTTACTGGAATTCCGTCTACTGATAGATTAATATCTGTTCCGTGGTCAATGTCGAAACCTCTAAGAAAAATCTGTTCGGCCTTTCCTCCTCCAGCATGTTGCCCAATAATCAAACCTGGAACTTTACGTAAAATTTCTTGAGACGAGTTTACCGGATTGGTATGTAAATCTACTTTTGCAATACTATTTAATGCATCTATTTGTTCAGTAATCACCAACTCGTCTAATAAAATAGTTTTACTTTTTAAAACAACTACAAGTCCCTTGTTAAAATGGTTTTCATCTAAAACAACAAAGGTTTTCTTATACCCTAATAAACCAATACTTAAAGAATCTCCAGGTTTATTATTGTCTAAAACAAAAGAGCCGTTTGCAATGGAATGCGCATGACTAGAAGAACTTGCGTTATAAATATAAGCATCTTCGAGAGGCTGGTTTTGTTCGTCTTTAACAACACCTTTTAGGTTTTGAGCAGTGATATTATAAAAAAATAAGAGAAATAAGATAGTAGAAAAATGCTTCATAAATAATAATCTTTAGCTGATAGGCAATTAACTGGTAAAAATAATATTACACAATAGAGAGCTTATAAGTCTTAACTATTCTTTAACATTTTAAAAATTTACCACTAAAACATATATTAAAAAGATATAACTGTATATAGGTTGCATAGATATAATTAGGTAAATTAGTAGAATTAACACCTAAATAAAGGATTTAGTTTTGTTGATATTAATGATAAGATATTGAGTATCTTTCTAGAAAGAGATACCGACTGGTACTAACCCAAAACTAACTAGTAAAACCGTCTCTATTATAAGAATTACATCTTGTTATAATAGTAATAAACATTTTATATTAATGAAGATTTTAAAGAGTACACTTGAAGATATAAATGATATTTTTAAGCTTTATGATGATGCCACATCTTATCAAAAAAAGGTAAATAATAAGAGTTGGAGAGGTTTTAGCAGAAGCCTTGTAGAGCAGGAAATAGATGAAAACAGACATTTTAAAATTATAGAAGGCAAGGAATTAGCTTGTACTTTTTTAATTGCATTTAAAAACCCTGTAATATGGGAAGATGCAGGGCATGACAATGCTATTTACCTTCATAGAATAGCAACAAACTCAAATTTTAGAGGTCAGGGATATGTAAAAAAAATAGTGGCTTGGACCATACAATATGCTAAAGAAAAAAATATTGATTTTGTTAGACTTGACACCCATAGCGGAAACGAAAAAATTAATACATATTACAAAAGTTGTGGATTTACTTATAAAGGAATTAAAAGTATTGAGTGGACCTCCGATTTACCAGAACATTATAAAGATGGTCCCTTTAGTCTTTTTGAAATTGCCTTGTAAATAAAGGGTGCTTTCTTTCTAGTTTTAATTTCTTTATTTTGTGTATATTATTTTTTACACCATAATAATATTAGTCCATATTCGATATAAAATTTATCTTTACATCTAAGAAATACTTTTAATCATGAACCCATCAGCTAGTGGCTGGATAAATAAGTTATTAAACGAATTAGAACGGAGTCCTATTTGGATACATACGGACTATAACACATTTTATGATAGTTTAAGAGAAAGTGGTTTTATCTATGGAAGCAATATAAAAGTTGTAAAAGACCATCTTGATTATCCGGGATTGACTGAAGAGGAGATCTGTAAAGTAAATTTCCTACTTGCTTTAAACTTTATTTTTGAAGAAAACAACACTCAAAAGGCTGGTTTTGTTGAAAGTATTATCAATTTTTATATTGAAATAAACGCTTATTCTACTTCTATTTTTTCTGAAATTTTAGGCGAAAAGAAAACGGCTTCCTTATTAGAAAAAATTATACATAAGCGCATTCAAATTGACGATAATCTAATTGATAGAAGTTTCAATTATTTTATTACAAACGCACTACTTTTCACCGATATTTTAGCTTATAAAGCATTTTTACAAACTCAAGAAATTTCGCAAAAACACATTCAACATCTGGAGTCCGCTATTGAAAGTATTGTAAGCGAAGTTTTAAACTCTAAAAATAAAAAGACAGAATACGATAACAGTTTAATAAGGCTAGTAGAACAGTCTATAAGATATAAATCTCATAAAACTCTTACTTACCAAGAAGCATTAGAATTTATTAATACCGATTTAGAAAAATATTATATAATGGATATTGCCAGTATGGCAACCTGGGGTGATTTAAATATTGACACGAGCGAAAAATCACTTCTTATAAAATTGGGTAATAAACTTAATTTAGAACAAGAACGCATTGACAATTCCATCCAGTTTATTGAAACTTTTTATAATAATAACAAGGAAAAAATTGCTCTATTAAGTTCCCAAAACATTGTAAAAACCTTTTACTCCAATTCGAGTAAAATGGTAAGTAAGCTTATTTCCAGAAATAGCAAACGTTTACAAAAAGAACTTTTTGAAAGTAAGGAATTGATGGTATTATTATCTAAATCGACCGTTAGGGATTTAAGCGACGAAGAACAGAAAAAAGTCCAAAGTCAGTTATTAGATATTTTTAAATCTATACCAAGTCTAGCTATTTTCATGCTACCCGGTGGCGCTTTATTATTGCCTTTGGTAATTAAGTTTATACCAAAGCTCTTGCCTTCATCTTTTGATGACAATAGAATTGAGGAATAATTTTTATTCCAACCAGTTTTTAAAATCCTTTACTCGCTCTCTAGCTACAATTACATCTTGTTCTTTGTAAGATTGTAATTTTATTTGCAATCGCGAATTGGTATAACTTATCATATCTCTAATGGCATTAATATTTACGTAAAATGCTCTATTAACTCTAAAAAACACTTCTGGTTGCAACTCTTCTTCTAATTGTTCTAAAGTTGAATCTACTAAATAACTTCTTCCTTCAGTTGTATATAGATAAGTGCCTTTATTTTCGCTATAAATACATTCTATTTCCTCGATAGAAATAAGTTTTAAATGTTGCCCTATTTTAATAGAAAAACGTTTTTTATATTCTTTTTCTTCTCTTTCAATGGGGTTTACTAAGAGTTTTTTAATGTCGTCAAAATTTAAAGTTATTGGCTGTTTTGTTTTTAGATTTGAATTGAATTTTTTCAGAGCTTGTTCCATTTCATCTGCGTCAATGGGTTTTAGCAAATAATCTACACTGTTTAGTTTAAATGCTTGCAGCGCATATTCATCGTAAGCTGTTGTAAAAATAATAGCTGATTTAACATCAATTAAATCGAAAATTTCAAAAGACAAACCATCACTCAGTTGAATATCTAAGAAAATTAAATCTGGATGTTCATTTTCCTGAAACCAACTAACAGATTCTTCTACAGAATGCAACATGGTTTCGGTTTGAATACCAATCTTATCCAACATACGTTGCAATCTTCTTGCAGATGGTTTTTCGTCTTCAATTATTATAACTTTCATATAAATACAAGGTTGGTTGGCTGTTTTAGAATTTACTTAAGTCAAATTTATTCCCAATGTTTTTTCTCATCGTTCATCAATTTTCTGATTTTTCGTTCTTCCCAGTTTTTACCTAGAATAAAGTCTGGCAAAAACACACTGAAACCATGAATTGCTAAGCCAATTCCCCAGAAAAATAAGGTATAGAAATTTTTATATTGAAAATAACTTTCCCCTGGTTCTAAATTTTGAACATTTATAACAACAAGCATTAGATTTATTACAACATATACCAAGAGGTGGGAGTAAAATCCTTTTATTTTTTTTACTCGTTGTCTAGCACGATCAAGGCGTTCTTGTTCTGAATAATTTCGTTCCATAATTATTTCCATTTGTTTTGTTTAAACTCTTCTTCTTTATCTAGAATCTCTTGAATTTTTCTCTGTTCCCATGATTTACCATATCCAAAAACAGCAAAACCATGAAATACTAATCCCATTCCCCAACCTAACATAGGAAACCAAAACCATTGAAAACTCCAAGAAGTTTGATAATTTAAGAATGCTAAAAAGGGAATTACTAGCATGTATGAAATTAAATTACCATAAAACCCTTTGATTTCTTCTACTTGTTTTTTTGCTCTGTAATAAGCATCTTCTCTACTATGTGATGTTCTTGTTTCCATGATTGTAATTTGTTTAGTAAGCATTGGGATTGCAACTGCAAACCTATCTGCTTGTTGATTGATAATAACTTTTCTTTTACTCAATAATTGATAGCGTTGTTTAATATTACTTAAACCTACCCCGCTACTCTTTTTAACTATTTGTTTGGGCTGTAAATTATTTTCGACAATTAAACACCCATCAGCTTCGTAAATTTTTATGTGTAAAGGCTTTTTTTCCGTTACTATATTGTGTTTAACAGCATTTTCTAATAGCAACTGCAAAGACAAAGGCACTACTTTACTTTCTGGATTTGACGCCTGCTCTGGAATAGAGAAAACAATACTATCTTCGAAACGCATTTTTAATAAAGACATATAAGTTTTGGCAAATTTCAACTCCTCGTCTATAGACACTAAATCCTTATTTTTTTGCTCTAAAACATATCTATATATTTTTGAAAGGGATGTTGTAAATTCCTGAGCTTTTTCCGGATTCTCTTCTATTAAACTTGTTAAAACATTTAAGCTATTAAATAGAAAATGCGGATCTAGTTGATTTTTCAATGCATCAAACTTGGCCGTTTGTGTTTGAGCAACTATTTGCGACTCCTTTACCTTCTTTTCTTGATTCTTTTTAAAAAAATAAACCGCATGAAACGTAATTACAATAGATAAAGTAATCCATAATCCAAAGGTGTAATTTCTATAGGTTTCACTTTCTATAAAGTACTGAAAGGTTTTATCATTATAAATCATGGCTGTTGCCATTCTTAAAAAAAACAAACCAATTAAAGTAAGAACAATAGAACCCAATATCCCAATTACAATACGTTTTGCACTGTCTTTTTCTTTCCAAGGATACTTTTCCAGATAATTAAAAAAGTACATATTAGAGTAACCTAAAACAAACGCGTATAATTGATAAAAAACAAAATTGATAAGAAATTCGTTTACAGATTTAAATTCGAAACCTGAATAAAGTGCACTACCAATTATAAAAACCAAACAGCCAATGCCAAAGGTTATAAAAATATTTTTAGTGTTTTTACTCATGTTTTTTAAATGCATTCTTTAAAAACTTCGTCAGCGTTTTCTTCTCTTCCAATTAGATCAAACTACCTTTTGGGTTTTAAAGTTAGCAAAAAGTTCTAAGGCTCTTTTGCTAATCTTTAAAAATGACTATAAATCCTGACCAAAATAACAAACACAATTATTTCTATTCAACTTTATTTAAAATACTTTAGTATTAATTTAATGCTTTAATAGTAGTTGTATTCATGATAAAGTATTTTAAATATGGCATTCATATTGTTTTTGTTAAGACAAATATCTATCAAACAACACTGTTTTAAAAAAGAGTCTTTCTGAACTGTCAAATTTTATTTCTGAATTGTAATTAGGAGAGTTAATTACTAATAAAGAAGATTACTATGCGTAATTAAAAATAGAAACACACAAACTGTATTTTGTTGATTTTTACACTTCATATTAATTTTAAACAAAAAAACACTTTCATTTTTAGATGAAAGTGCTTAGGTAAGTCAGGATTTAATAAAATTTTTAATTCTGAATTTGAAAGTTAATTGGAATGCTATAAGGCACTGTTACCGGATTCCCTCGTTGCATTCCTGGTTTCATCTTCGGTAACAATCCAATAATACGCTCCGCTTCCTCTTCTAGCATTTTATCTGGACCACGCGATCTTATTCCAGTGATATTTCCATCTTTATCAACAACAAACAGAACTATAACTCTTCCAAAAATTCCCAGGTCTAGGGCTGTAGAAGGATATTTAAAATTTTTAGTAATATGTTCGTTCATTTTTTTACTAAAGCAATCTTTTAATTCTTCATTTGTGGTTCCTGTACAACCAGGAAAAACAGGGACTTTTTCAACCACAGAAAAAGGGACTGAAATTTCTTCTTCCACTTCTTCTACCTGAACATCTTCAACCTGAATGATAGGTTCCTCGATTTTTTCCTCCTGACTGGTTTCCGTACTTTCCAATACTGTTTCTTCAATATCTTTCGTATCCTCAACAATCGTAATTGTTTCTGGTGTTGCAAGAACTGGCGGTGGTGGCGGTGGTGGTGGCATGTTCAAATCGGTAATTGGAATATCTTCCTCAAACTCTTCAACTATTTGAACATTTTCTAGAGCAATATCTGTAGTTTCATAGCTTTTATGCTCAATACCCAAGTAGGTAAAAAGCAACATGACATTTAAACCTAAGGCAAAATAGAGACTACTATTTCTACCAACTTCCACACTTGGATTTTTTTTTGGTTCCATGACAATAAGATTTAGTATCTTAAAGTTAAAACACTTACTGTCAAATAACTATGATATTAATCAGTTTTAAACCATACGATTATTCTATTAATTATCCGTTCTATTCTGATGAATAGAACTAAAATCAACAAAATTGTAATAAGTCTATTACGAATTGAATATATTTGATTTTAACCTTATAGCCATGTTAACAAAAAGCGAAAAATCATTTTCATTTTTATTCGTCATTCTTCTTGCACTAGAAATTGCAACTTCGAGTTTTGAAAGTCTTTCTGATTTAAATTATTTAGCTAAACCTGCTTTACTAATTTCATTAATATTCTATTTTAGAAAACAAAGTTCGCATTTGGATAAGAAAATGAGGCTTATGATTTTTTTAGCTTTAATTTTCTCATTAATAGGAGATATTTTACTCATGTTTGTAAGTCTATCTGCCAACTATTTTATAGGAGGTTTAGTCGCTTTTTTAACAGCTCATATTTTCTACGTTCTAATTTTTCTAAAGCAGAGAAACCCTTCTAAAAATGGTTTGTTTTTTATAGGTCTAATGTTAGCCTACGGAGCCATTCTATTCTACTTTTTAAAAGATGGTTTAGGAGACATGTTAATTCCAGTGATTGTATATATGCTAGTTATTTTAAGTATGGCAACAACCGCATTTTTAAGAGAAGGGAAGGTTGTAAAAAACAATTATATTTTAGTGTTTACGGGAGCTATTTTATTTATGATTTCCGATAGTATTCTTGCTTTAAATAAATTTTACCAACCTTTGCCATTTACAAATTTTAGTATTATGTTTACGTATGCTTTCGCACAGCTTTTTATTGTTTTTGGACTCTTAAAACAACGATAGATTATATTTATAACAAGCGGCTTTCTCTCTTGTAATCAAAATTTTAAATACAAAGCCTTAAACTATTAGTTTAACTTTGTAAACGGTCTAATAATTAACCTGGCAGCTTTGTCAAAATTAATATAATTATAAGTCCAATTGAACAAAACTATAATTCTATTTCTAAAACCGACTAAAGACATGAGATGTACAAACATCCAAATAAACCATGCAAAAAAACCAGAGAACTTATAGGCTTTTAAATCTACTACAGCTTTATTTCTTCCAATAGTTGCCATAGAACCTTTGTCTTTATATTCAAACTTTTTTAAGGGTTTTCCTTCTATTAACTTTATCAAATTAATACCTAATAATTTACCTTGTTGAATAGCAGGTTGAGCAACTTGAGGATGTCCTTTTGGATAGTTTTCAGTCTCCATTAAGGCAATGTCTCCAAGAGCAAAAATATTGGTATATCCCTCCACTTGATTGTACTTATTTACGCGATATCTATTCACTTTTTTTTCCAATGCATTTTCAGATAATCCCATGATTGGATTTCCGGTAACTCCTGCTGCCCAAATCAGAGTTTCGGATTCTAAAATCAAGTCAGTATTTGTAGAAACTACCAAGCCATTATAATCTTTAACAAAGGTATTGCAATGAATAGCAACCCCTAATTTTTTCAAAAATTCAAAGGCTTTTTTTGAAGCATGCTCACTCATGGGTGGCAAAAGTTTAGGTCCGCCTTCTAACAAATGAATTTGCATATCGCGAGCATTCAAATCGTGATAGTCTTTTGGAAGAATATTGTTTTTTAACTCTGCAATAGCTCCTGCCAGTTCTACTCCTGTTGGCCCCCCACCAACAATAACAAAATTTAAAAAAGCTTCTCGTTCTTCTAATGATTTAGCAATAGTTGCTTTTTCAAAATTCTGAAGAATTAGACTTCTTATATTTAGGGCTTGCGGTACGGTTTTCATTGGCATACTTTGGCTTTCAATTCCTTTATTACCAAAATAATTAGTCTTTGTACCTGTTGCAATTACCAAATAATCAAAAGATAACGAACCTATATCCGTAACAACCTGGTTGTTTTTAGCATCTATGCTTGAAACTTTTGCTAAACGAAAAAAGATATTATCATGTTTTTTTATAATCTTCCTTAACGGATAAGCAATCGAATCTGGTTCTAAACCTGAAGATGATACTTGATATAGTAAAGGTTGAAACGTATGATAATTACGTTTGTCTAAAAGTACGACTTGCACCTTCTTTTTAGCAAATTTCTTTACCAAACTTACACCTGCAAAACCTCCTCCAATAATAACAATACGTGGATTTGTAGACTTTGGAATATTCATAAAGTTGTAGAAAAAATCTAAAACAAAGATACAATAAACAAGCCTTAATGACTATTTTTAAATAATCTTTCACTTAATTGTAACTAAATGAAACAAACAACTACTTATAGAGTAACTAAACCATCAGTTTGAAAAAAGAGTTAGAACATAGCTTTGTTGAAAAATTAGAGAAGAATCAAAATATTGTGCATAAGGTTTGTAGAATTTATACAAATAACCAAGAAGCCCACAACGATTTATTCCAAGAAATTACCATACAACTTTGGAAAGCTTATCCTAAATTTAGAGGAGACTCGAAGTTTAGCACGTGGATGTATCGCGTAGGGCTAAATACGGCCATTACACTTTACAGAAAACGTAAACGCTCGATTACTACTGAAGATTTTAGTGCATTTCAATACAAAATAAAATCTGAACCATACGACGATACAGAAGAAGAACAACTAAAGCTTCTATATAAAGCCGTACATCAGTTAAACGATATTGAAAAAGCACTTGTCTTTCTTTATTTGGAAGACAAAAACTATAAAGAAATAAGTGAAACACTTGGTATAACTGAAGTTAATGCAAGGGTAAAAATGAATAGAGTGAAAACAAAGTTAAGAACCATTTTAAATCCGTAACCCTATGGATGAATTAGAATTATTAAAAAGAGACTGGAAGAAAGATGAAGATACTAAATATCCACAACTTTCTTACAAAGAGATTTATAACATGATTTTGAAGAAATCTTCTTCCATAGTCAAATGGATTTTTATAATCAGTCTTTTAGAATTTATTTTTTGGTTGTTTATATCGTTTGCATTAAAAGATGCTGATTTCAATAAACGTTTTGAAACCTATCATGCGGATAAAATAATGACTCCATTTATAGTTTTAGGCTACCTTATTTTGGTTTATTTTTTCTATAGATTTTATAAAAATTACAAAACAATTTCTGCCACAGATAATGCTAAAATATTAATGGAAAACATTCTAAAAACTAGACGTACGGTAAAACAGTATGTTGGCTTTAACTTAATATATTTAGCCATATCTACTTTTATTGTGTTGGGTATCCAGTTTAACAGAGATAAAGAAATGATTTCTCTTTTGGACAAAGCATCTGCAAACGGGGAAGCATTAAAATTCTATGCTCTAATTATTTTAATAACCGCTGTAGCTCTAGCAATATTTATTGCCTTTATTTTAGGTTTTTACTACCTAATTTATGGAATTTTATTAAAACGCTTAAACAAGAACTACAGAGAACTAAGAAGGTTGGAGGTTTAATAAGCAATTTAAAAAAAGATGGTTATTAAGATTAATAATCATCTTCTAGTCGCCATTTTCTCTGTTTATTTAGCTCTTCTTTCTCTTCTAATACTTCTCTAGGAATTACTTTTAAGAAAGAAGGATGCTGTTCTATAGCATACTCTATTTTCTCTACAATATCCGCAATACTTTCATTTTCGTAATCAATTTCTAAAGGTTCTTTAACTTCAAAAGATTGCAAGATATTTTTCTTTTTAACACGCAAACCTTTTTTATCAAAAGAGCGTCTAAACCCATCAATTACAATAGGTACAACAATAGGTTTATACTGTTTTATTATATGGGCCGTTCCTTTTCTAATAGGCTTAAAAGGAGTTGTGGTTCCTTGAGGAAAAGTAATTACCCAACCATCTTCTAAGGCCATTTTAATATTTGAAATATCACTCATTTTAACCTGTCTATTCACATCTTCGCCTTTAGCTCTCCAAGTACGCTCAATACTTATAGATCCGGCATATGCCAATATTTTAGGTAGCAAACCAGATTTCATGGTCTCTTTTGCCGCTACATAATAGATGTTAAGTTTGGGGTTCCATAAATACCCAATGTTTTTTATATTGTCTTCACGGTTGCTTAAACTAGCATTAAATACATGGAACATGGCAACCACATCGGCAAAGTACGTTTGATGATTGGATATAAAAAGAACATTCTTATCAGGTAAACCTTTAATAATTTCAGAGCCTTCAATTTGAAGTTCATTAAACCCTCTAAAGCGTCTATGGGATAAAGAACCGATAATTCTAATCACCCATTTTTTTATAAAAAGTATATGTCCGAAAGGGTTTCTTTTAAACAATCCCATAAAATTAGTTTCATTGTTAGCAATTACAAAGGTAATAAAACAGAACTTTTACAAGACTTGTTTTAACAAGTCTTTTATTTCACTCAGCATCATGGCTGTAGCCCCCCAGACCACATGACCATTTAATTGAAATGCAGGAACCACAACATCCATATTATAAGATGTTGAAACTGTTTTAGTAACAACGTTAGCGTCGTTAATGAATTCGGTTAAAGTAATTTCCAAAATGTCTTCCACTTCATCTTCTTGTTTTACAAAATGTGGCGTCTGTTTTGAAATACCAATAAAGGGTTGTACAAAATAGTTACTAGGCGGAATGTAAACTTGTGTCAATTCTCTTAAAACCTCTATATTTTGTGTTGGTACACCAACTTCTTCAAAAGTTTCTCTTACAGCAGCTGCTTTTATGGAACTATCTGACAGTTCTAATTTTCCTCCTGGAAAACCAACTTGCGCCGAATGTACCCCTTTATAAGTTTTTCTTAAAATTAGAACCAAATAAGTTTCTTGGATATTATTAGGATAAAACAAGGCCATAACCCCAGCCTTCTTAGCCTTTTTAATCAAATGTTTTTGTTTCTCTTGTAAGGCTTCCCTAAAAGGAGGAGACATTTTTAACTGAGAAGGCTCGGCTGGAAGTGGGATATTTTCTATTTTTGAAATTAGCTTACAAAACTTATCAAATTCCATGGTTATTATTTATATATAGACCTTAAGCAAATATTAATAAACCTGATGTTTTAAAACCATTCAAATTTATTTATGAAATATATTTTTCTCGTGCTATTTAGTGTTATTTTATTGAATTGTGAAGATAAGCAATCTAATAAAGATAAGAATGCCACTTTAAAAGAAACCTCTAAAAAAATAAAAAAAGACAGTATTTTAAAAGATAAAGCAACAGTAGAAGTTAAAACTCAAGATACCATAACTCTTACAGACGAAAATGCCATGGAGTTCTTTCTTCAATATGAAAAAGAAAATCCTGAAAACAAAGTGCGAATAACAACTAGTTTTGGAACTATCGATATACTCCTGTTTAATGAGACCAAATTTCATAGAGCCAATTTTATTTACTTAACAAAAAAAGGTTATTTTGATGGAACGCAATTTTATAGAGTGATAGATAATTTTATTGTCCAAGGAGGAAACTCCGATAATCCTGAGGTTTCAAAAAAGCGAAATAATATTGGAAGGTACCTTTTGCCCACAGATACCAAAAGAGGTTTTAAGCATGATAGAGGCGTTATAAGTATGCCAAGTAGCGATATTGAAAATCCTTACAAATTGGCTTCACCATTTGAGTTTTTTATTGTTCAACAAGAAGGTGGTGCCCATCATTTAGATGGAGATTACACCATTTTTGGGAAAGTAATTCGTGGCATGGAAGTAATAGATAAGATTGCAAAACAAGAAACAGATGACGCAGACTGGCCTCTAAGCAATATCTATATAGAGAAGGTAGAAATACTTGATTAGTTTTTTAATGAAGCAGTTTAATTTAAACTTCTAGTCTAATTCGTTTTTATATAAACTTGGTAAGCTAATTTTAAAACGAACGGCTAAAAGTCTTATTATAATAACTATTAGTCCTGCCAAAACAAAAGCAAGATCAACTTCTATAGGAAGTTTCTTAAATAAAAAATATGAAAATCCACCAACAATACAAGCAGTTGCATAGATTTCTTTTCTAAAAATAACAGGGATCTCATTACACAAGATATCTCGAATAACTCCACCAAAACAGGCAGACATAGTACCCAATGAAATACAAATAATGGGGTTTAACCCAACGGAAACACCTTTTTCTATACCTACCACAGTGTATAAACCAATACCAATAGTATCGAATAACAATAAAGATTTCCTTAAATAATCAATCTTATTTCTAAGTACAACGGCAAAAATAGTTGCACCTAAAATAACATAAGTATAAGTCATGTTTTTCATCCAACTCACCGGAGTGTCACCAATTAGAACGTCGCGTAAAGTTCCTCCACCTACAGCAGTAACAAAAGCAATAATCAAGATACCAAAAGGGTCCATACGCTTACTTAAAGCTACTAAAACACCAGAAATGGCAAAGGCTACCGTTCCTAAAATATCTAAGCTATAAAACATTTATAATTATTTTTTTAATTATTATCTGGACGAATAGTTTAATCCACGATTGTATTTAATAGGGCAAAATAAAGGTAATTGTAAACCAATTAAAAGGTTTATGTTAGAAATCTGAAAGCGAATTAATTTTTAAGCTACAATTCAGAGGTATTAAACTACAGTTCAGCATATTTACTTAGATTACAGCTGGCATTTTATGCAACTTTGGACAGTATTAATCAACTAAAACAAAACACATGAAAACTTTAGCACTATTTTTTTCAATAATTCTTACTACAACCTTTGTTCAAGCTCAAGACAGCTTAGAAACTCACAGTATTACTATAAAGATTGATAATGCCGTAAATGACAATGGGAGCATGCTAATTGGCTTACATACTGAAAACACTTTTATGAAAGGCAAAGGTCCTGACAATAAAAAAAGTAAAATTGTGGATGGAAAAGTACAGGTAACTTTTGAAAATATAACACCAGGAACTTATGCTGTTATGGTGTTTCATGATGAGAATGATAACGGAAAGATGGATTTTGATATTAATGGAATGCCATTAGAATCTTATGGCATGTCTAATAACCCGATGCTTTATGGACCACCTAGATTTACTGATGCCAAATTTAATCTAGAAAATAAAGATTTAGAATTAGATGTTAGATTATAAAACTTCTAAATGTATTTACATAAAAAAAAAGCGACCTTTTGGATAAATAAAATATCCAAAAGGGTCACTTTTTACTTGCTATTAATCTTGGGGATATTACACAGTTTCTCCTAACCAAGCTTTCATCATCCAAACGGTTTTTTCTTGTTCCGAAATAAAGTCACTCATCATGGCGTTTGTCCCTTCATCATTAGCCTCATCTGTTTTATCTAGAATTTGTCTTTCTATTTTCAATAATTCAGTTAAAGAATCAACAATTAGACGAACCGCTTTTTCGTCTTGAGAAATATTTTTACCAACCGGCACTTTTGCCAACTTTGTATAATCTTCAAAAGTATGTAAAGGTGTTTCCCCTAAAGTTAAAATACGTTCAGCAATTTCATCTACCTTAATATTGGCATCTGTATATAATTCTTCAAACTTAACATGTAAATCGAAAAAGCGTTTCCCCTTTATGTTCCAATGGATTCCTCTTAGGTTTTGATAATATATTTGAAAATTAGCTAATAGATTATTTACATCTTTAGCAATGTCTTTAGTTTTATTTTGGTCTAATCCAATACTATTAATAGTCATAATATCTTGTTTTTTAATTATATACTCAAATTTACAAGATAATTAACAATTTTATACATAGATTTAATTGATAGATTTTATATTTTTATAATCTAAATTGATACTTATGACCATTACTCAACTAAACTATGTTTTGGCAGTAGCCGAAAATCAGAATTTTACAAAAGCTGCTGAAAAATGCTTTGTAACCCAACCCACATTAAGCATGCAGATTCAGAAACTAGAAGAAGAATTAGATATTTTAATTTTTGACAGGAGCAAAAAACCGATTGAATTAACAGATGTAGGTAGAAAGATAGTAAATCAGGCTAAAAATATAGTCAATGAATCTAACCGAATTCAAGACATTGTAGATCAACAAAAAGGTTTTATTGGTGGCGAATTTAAACTAGGTATTATTCCTACGATAATGCCTACACTTTTACCGATGTTTTTGAAGGTGTTTATAAGGAAATACCCAAAAATCAAACTTAAAATTGAAGAGTTAACCACAGACGAAATTATTTCCAGATTAAATGAAGGCCATCTAGACGCTGCTATTGCGGCAACTCCGTTAGAAATTGAAAGCATAAAAGAACGTGTACTATATTACGAACCCTTTGTTGGGTACATTCCTGAGCATCATAGATTATATTCTGAGCAAAAAATAAATACATCCGATTTAGATATAGACGATATGCTACTTCTAGAAGACGGCCATTGTTTTAGAGATGGAGTTATTAATTTATGTAAAACCTTCAAAAATCAGATAGACACTAATTTTCAATTAGAAAGTGGTAGCATTGAAACCTTAATAAAACTATCTAATGAAGGTTTAGGAATGACCCTACTACCCTATCTACACACGTTGGACCTCAACGACAAAACTAAAGCAAACCTACATCACTTTAACGAACCAACACCAGCTAGAGAGGTAAGCTTATTATATCATAAAAGTGAATTGAAAATGCAGATTATTGAAGCTATTCAAACTGTTATTTCTAGTATAATTAGAGGTGCCATTGCATTTGAAAACGTAGAAATAATAAGTCCGTTACCAAATAAATAAAAAACCTTTTTAAAAGTATTACTTTTTAATCAAATTTTAATTTGGACAAACTTTTATTAAACCGCTTTTTTATAGTAATCTCATAGAATAAACTCATGCCTTTTTTTATTATGTTTGCTTCCTAAATAATAAATCTAAAAATACCCCGTAAATGAACAACAACTTTACTCCAAATCTAAAGTATGTAACTCCATCTATTTTATTAGTTTTCATATTTTTTATAAGTGCTATCTTTAACACAAATGCCCAAACAGTTATCGAGGCAATAAATACGCAAAAAGGTACAGAAATTCCAGCAAAACGGAGTCAGTTTTCTAAGCATTTTATTAATGAAGATGGTACTTCAACGGCCATTGTAACCGCTGGAAATAGTTTAAACTACACGAATACTGAAAACAAATGGCAAACTATTGATAATAATATTATTGCTAGTAATACCCAAAAATTTCCAAATCACCCTTGGGAAAATACAAAAAACAGATTCCACAGTTATTATCCAAATGATGTATCTCAAGGAATTATTACAACCTATACTGAGGGAACTGTTAAAGAAGGTTTAAATAAGAGAATGGTTTGGCTGGATGTAAATTTCAATACTATTTCCGAATTTAACATGGCGCATTCTACTGCCAATGTTAGAAACAATACTGTTGAATTTAGCGATGTATTCTCAGGAATCGATTTAATTTACACACAGCTGAATGATGGGAGAAAAATGGATTATGTATTAAGACATGCCGATATTACAGAAAACCTTTCTCCAGATGTTCATTATCTAGCTTTTGCTGAAGACATTGAGCTTCCTGAAGGTGCTACTTTAGTACCTGAGAAAAATCAATCTGGAATTTCTAATATCAATATTCTATTAAAAGGAGAACTTGTTTTTAGATATGATTTGCCTAAACATTACGATAGCGACAATAAGGAGGTTTTTTCTAACTATATAGTGCGTAATAATACTATATATACATTGGTAGAAAAAAGTTGGCTAGTATCTGGGTTAAACTACCCAGTATTTATTGACCCAACAGTAACAGTTTATCCAACCGGAAACGGAGATTATGTTACAGGTTGCATTGACAATGAAGGAACAGCAAACAAAACAGCACCTGCCGATATTTATGCAGGGATGAGATTTGCATACGGGCAGGAAACCGGAACTAGACGCTTTTTTAGAGCTTGGGCTTCCTTTGATGTATCTACCATTCCAGATGGCTCAACTGTAGATAATGTTGTTTTTGGTTGTTATATTGGGCTCAACTCATTATATCAACCAGAAGGACAATATATAAGAGTAGGACCAATAGTTAGTGGTATTCCAAATCAAGAAACAGGTCCAACATTATATAATATGTGTGGTGAAAATCCTAGTGACGCATTTTTTTCTGTAAATCCAGGAGTAACTTCTACCGACGCCTCGTTAGATTTAACAAGCATAGCTCCAAGTTATATAGAAAGTAGTTTATTTTCGGGAATTTTCTCTTTGAGTTTTGCTCCTGAAGGAAATTATACTTTAGATGCAACAGAACAAATTGGTATTTATGGAAGTCCTCGTCTTGAACAAACATCCAATGGAAAACCGTATTTAATTATAACCTATACGGACGACACCATTGGTGTAAGCGATTTTGATTTGCATGATGTAGGCGTTTATCCTAATCCAACACAATCTGAGCTAATAATAACTTCAAAAGAGCAAGTTTCTGTTATTGAAATTTATTCAGTATTAGGACAATTGGTTCTTTCTGAAACAGATAAAAGCAAAGTAGATGTGGCAACTTTATCTAATGGTACATATATCTTAAAAGTGACTTTAGCTACCGGAAAAACTCTAAACAAAAAAATTATAAAGAATTAAGTTTTTATAAACTTTTTCCTTTTAGATAATCAGATAAGTAAAAAAAAAGCGACCGTTTGGTCGCTTTTTTTTACTCTTTTAAATAGATTAGACATTGATTTAAGTCAGGGTTTTGCTGTACAAGAGATTCTATAAAAACCTTTAACTCTTCAATTTCATAGGGCAATAATCTTTGAAGGGCCTTTTGTACTTCTCTGCAAAACAATGTAGTGTCAAAACTTACTTTATCAAGTACAGTTTTAGTGTACTCGAACATTGCTCTAGACATAATTTTAATAGTTTTTGGTTATAAGTAGATTTGTATAATACGCTTTATAGTTTTGTTTAGTATGCTAAATTTAATAAAAAAAAGGGTTGCTTTCCCAAATAAAGGAAAATTTAACAATCTATTATAGATTTAAAATCTATTATCTCCATCTAAAAGATCTCCCAAACCTCCAAGAATACTACCTTCACCTTTATCTTTCCCACCTCCTTTTGGAGCAGCAGCCAATACACGGCCAGCCAATCTACTAAATGGTAAAGATTGAATATAAACCGTTCCTGGGCCTTGAAGTTTAGCAAAAAACAAGCCTTCACCACCAAAAATAGTATTTCTAATCCCTCCTATAAACTCAATATCGTAATCCACATCTTGTGTAAAACCAATAATACAGCCAGTATCTACACGAAGAATTTCGCCCGAACGCAATTCTCTTTTAACCATAGTGCCTCCGGCATGTACAAAAGCCATTCCATTGCCTTCTAGATTTTGCATAATAAAACCTTCGCCACCAAACAGGCCTCGTCCAAGTTTCTTGCTAAACTCAATACCAATACTAACTCCTTTAGCTGCGCAAAGAAAAGCATCTTTCTGACAAATAAACTTGCCGTTAAAAGCTGTTAAATCTATTGGAATTATTTTTCCAGGATATGGAGAAGCAAAGCTAATTCTACGTTTACCCGATAGGTTATTATAAAAAGCTGTGATAAATAAACTTTCTCCAGTTAGAATACGTTTCCCTGCTCCAAGTATAGAACCTAAGAAACCTTCATCTTTAGAAGAACCATCTCCAAAAATAGTTTCCATTTTAATGCCATCGTCCATCATCATAAAACTCCCAGCTTCTGCCACAACCCCCTCTTGTGGGTCAAGCTCTATTTCTACAAACTGCATTTCTTCACCGTAAATCTTGTAATCTATTTCATGAGCCTTCATAATTTTGTTGTTTATTGGTTAATTTATCAGTTAGTGAATTTGATAATTAGTTACACTTTTTTGGAAAAAAATTCAATCTAACAACTAGTTATTAAAACCGTACAATTGAAATCTATGACTTTAGTTTAAGAGTCCATTCAAATTTAAAGTTAGAAACTTCTATTCCATCAGCATTTGTCCCTTTTGCGTGCATCCACAATGTTTGTCCTTCACCCGTTTCTATAGCCTTTTTAATTACCTCTCTTACTTGAGCTCCATCTGTGCAAACAAAGGTTATTTTTCCAGTAGCCTTTTTTACAAAACTTGCTTGATTATTAGCTACCAACATAGAAATTCTCTCTCCACTCTCTTTAATTTCCTGCATGACTAAGGCTCCAGTAGTTAGCTCGGCTGCCATACCTTGCACTGCCCAAAACATGGACTTAAATGGATTTTGGTTTACCCACCTATGCTTTACAGTAACGACACATTTTTCCTTATCGATATAACGAGTTCTCACGCCAGTAAAGTAGGCTGATGGTAATTTAAAAAGTAAGTATGTATTGAGTTTATTTGGTGTTATCTTCATTTTTTTTTATTAAAACACCTCCTGTTTAAACAAGAGTTTCACTTTTTTAATTTTTAAGTTTTATTTATTTCTTTTTAATGAGAATCTATTAACTTTAAGCAACTGCATCTTTTAACAAAAACCATCGTGTTTATATATTTTATTTTTTCTCTACAATAAAAGCTGGCGGGTATTTAGTAGTAAATAAACAATCCCAACTACTAGCAAACATAATTTTTGTTCCATCTCTATTGGGTACAGCTTGGGCACCTTGTTCATAGCTGTCGTGATAGGTTGCATGATGAACCCCAAATCTTTCAATTGTATTACTTGAATCTAATTTTATTGCTAAAATCTCTTTTTCGCCAATAGTTTTGCAACATCCCTCACTGATATAGGCCCAGCCCGGTCTATTCGTATTTCTACAACTAATATGCCCTCCCCAAACTCCATAGGCTTCGGTATATTCAAAAAGTGGAGTTATTAGGCCATCACTCAATCGAATCATTTTTACATAATAATTATTAGCTCTTGTTTCTTCATCTCCAAAAGCCACATAAACTTCATTTCCATCAACATCAATCCCGAGATCGGCATGAGTAGTATAATCAGTTAAATGTCTCTTATTTGTAAAATCCAGATCATAGACTTTCAACCCTTGATTATCAGCATTACCATCTGGTTGCCAACTTACAATTGCATAATTTCCTAAAGGACTAACCGAAAACCAATCTAGCCCTTCTTTTGAGCCTAAAAATTTAGTTCCCACAATAGTAGAATTTAAAATATCGAAAACTATTAAGGTAACATTATTAAAATTCTCTCCTATTAAGCCAATATATCTATCATCGTAAGACATATTACCCTCATTATAACCGTAGCTTATTGTTTGAAAATCTCTGAAGGTGTGGATTGTTTGACTAACATTAATTATAATATTAAATGAAACCAATCTATTCCCTTTAGTTCCATACATTAGATTAGGATTAGTATTCGACCAGGTTGCAGAACTAGGGATTTTAGCCCATTTTATAAATTTATATGTATTGCCATCTAAGATAGCAGCAGGAAAGCCCGCTAATTTAATAAGTGTTTCGTCACTATTCCATGGAGAGTCTTTACTGTAATGATGACGTAATTGCTGAGTATCTCCTCCAATAACTTCCACATCGCTTACTCGAGTTACCTGATTACCAAAACTATTTGTAAAGGGCACCAAATATTCGGGAGCTGTCAATGCAGGTGTGTATGCTTCCCATTTAGTTTCCATAATGTTTTCGTCCTTCGGATATGTTTGAGCAAAACCAATAGAACACATTAAAAACAACACAAATACCAACCTCTTCATTTTACTGCAAACTTTAATTGAAAACATATTATCCAAATGACAATATATTAAAAATAAACGAATCGGTATTTGTTAATTTTTTGTTAATTTTTAGTACTTTGTATTGCATAATACCTTTTTTAAGACATATATTTGCATAAGCTACTATTATATACTTTTAAGATGATGGACAAAAACCACAAAAATATTGCCACATTAATACACTTATCAACTTTTTCTAGATTCTTTTTCCCTTTAGGAAATTTTTTAGGACCGCTCGTTCTTTGGATTGCTAACAAGGATAAATCTGACTTTATAGATGTGCATGGAAAACAAGCATTAAATTTTCAAATTAGTATTTTATTGTATGCCATTATACTGGGAATGATAACAATTCCATTATTTGTATTTAACCTAATTAATGGATTTGACTTTATGGAAATTGTTTCTTTTAACAGCATTCATATTAGTTTAACCAAACCTTCACCTCTGTTATATATTTCTGGAGGACTCGGTTTTATTGCAGTCGTTGGGTTTATCCTTGAATTGGTTTTTATAGTAAAAGCAAGTCTAGCTGCAAAAGATGGAGAAAATTATAAATATCCCTTTACCATCAACTTTTTAAATTAAATATCATCAATTAATTCAATCAAAAAAATGAACAGTTTAAAAAATTAAAAATGCTTTAGAATATGAAGATAGAGAACACAAAAGCGCAAATGCGAAAAGGTGTATTAGAATACTGCATTTTATCTGTCCTAAAAGACGAAGATGCTTATGTTGCGGAAATTTTAGGAACCCTAAAAGATGCAAAAATGCTAGTAGTAGAAGGTACTATTTACCCTTTATTAACACGTCTCAAAAATGCAGGACTACTTAGTTATAGATGGGAGGAATCCACCTCTGGTCCACCTCGAAAATATTATAGTCTTACCGAAACAGGAAAATTATTCCTTCAAGAATTAAACACTACTTGGAGTGAATTACAAAACGCAGTTAATATAGTAACCCGTCAAAAAAACACGAAATAATGAATAAAACAGTCAACATAAATTTAGCAGGTATATTTTTTCATATAGATGAAGATGCATACTTAAAACTACAACGCTATCTTGAGGCTATAAAACGTTCATTTACTGATTCTCAAGGACGTTCTGAAATTATTGCAGATATTGAAGCTAGAATTGCTGAACTTTTTAGCGAACGCGTTAAACATGACAAACATGTTATTGGCAACAAAGAAGTTGATGAGGTAATTACCATAATGGGACAACCAGAAGATTACTTGGTAGATGATGAAATCTTTGAAGATGAGCCAAAATCCCATTATCAAAGTCGTCATTCTGGAGCATCTAAAAAGTTGTTTAGAGATCCTGACAACTCGTATATTGGTGGAGTAGCTTCTGGCCTTGGTTACTATTTAGGAATAGATTCTCTTTGGGTTAGATTACTTTGGATTCTACTTGCTCTAGGATCTGGTGGAACCTTTATCTTTATTTATATCTTATTTTGGATATTAGTTCCTGAAGCCTTAACTACTGCAGATAAGCTCACTATGACAGGTGAACCTGTAAACATTAGCAACATTGAAAAAAAAATTAAAGATGGGTTTGAAAATGTAACACAAACCGTTTCCGATACAGTAAAAAACATTGACGTCTCTAAACAGAGTAATAAAATAAAATCAAGTTCTAAGTCGTTTTTTGACACTATTGGAGACATCGTCATGTTCTTTTTAAATATTATTGCAAAATTCATTGGAATATTATTAATAGTTACCGGCGCATCTGTATTAATTGGCTTGATTATAGGCTTTTTTACAGTGGGAGTTGCAGACATTATTAAAGTTCCTGGAATTGATTTTTTAGATGCAGCCAATGCAGCAAACACACCACTTTGGCTCATGTCTTTATTATTGTTTTTTGCTATAGGAATTCCGTTTTTCTTTTTATTCTACTTGGGATTAAAAATTCTAATTAACAATTTGAAATCTATTGGAAACATTGCTAAGTTCTCTTTATTAGGCATTTGGTTATTGGCTCTAATTAGTTTATCAGTAATAGGAATAAAACAAGCCAGTGAACATGCTTTTGACGCTAGTATTACAAAAAAGACAGAGCTTAATATTACAGCTAACGACACTCTAAAAATTAAAATGTATGGTAATAATTCTTATGAAAAACATACTAGAAGAAGCTCCGAGTTTAAGTTGGTTTATAATGATAAGGACGAGAAAATAATTTTCTCTTCAAATGTGAGACTTATCGTTAGATCCACAAAAGACAGCTTAGCTTATATCCAAATAGAAAAAAGTGCTGAGGGCAGTAGCTATAAACAGGCCAAAGAACGTGCTACAAATATTAATTACAATTACAATTTAAGAAATAAGGAATTGAAGTTGGATTATTATCTAACAACAGAATATAAAAATAAGTTTAGCGATCAGGAAATTGAAATTATTTTATACCTCCCAGAAGGTACCACTCTTGTTGCAGATGAAAACACTTCCAGTTATCATAGTAATTCAAGTCGTTATAACGACATTCTGGAACAAGGTATGGAAGGCTACTTCTTGAAAATTATGGATAATTCTATGTATTGCCTAGACTGTCCCGACGGCTTTAATCTAGACATAGATGTTAATAAAAAGAAGTCTAAAGTTAAAATAAATAATGAAGGAATAGATATTAAGTCAAACGATTCCAGTCTAGAAATTAATCATAAAGGTGTCAAAGCCAAAAGCGAAAGCGTTAGAGTAGATATAGACGAAAATGGCATAAATATAACCTCAGATGGAAATTAATCAGTTCATCTATTAATAATAACAGTTCAGAACTATTTAGTTTCTAAACAACCTTTAAAAAATAATCTTTGAATAACTAATCATTTCTCTAAGCTAAAACTTTGGAGAACACATCAAAAAACGAACAATTATGAACACATTAACAAAAGTTTTAGCTTCTATTATTATGGCCATTGTAATGATGTCCTGCAATTTCGACGGGAAATTTGGGATGGGAGTTAAAGGTAACGGAAAAGTAATTTCTAAAGAACGGCCTCTAGATAAATCCTTTAATTCGGTAAAAGTAAGTCGTGGTTTAGATGTATACTTAACCCAAAGCAATGTTGAAAATTTAACAGTAGAAGCAGATGAAAACCTGCATGAACTAATTACAACAATTGTAGAAAATAACCAACTTATTATTTCGACCACAGATAATATTGGAAGATCCTCTTCAAAGAAAATACTTTTAAGCTTTAAAGACTTAAGTTCTATTATAGCTACAAGTGGTAGCGATGTATATACAACAAATACTATTCAGGCTCAAGACATAGAATTAATTACAACAAGTGGAAGCGATATGGAATTATCAATTAATGCAACATCTATTTCTTGTGAATCTACAAGTGGAAGCGATTTAGAACTAATGGGTAAAACAGATACGTTTATTGCCGAAGCATCAAGTGGAAGTTCTATTGAAGCTGAAGATTTAATAACTGTAAATGCACAAGTAAAAGCTTCGAGTGGTGCAGACATTGTTGTTAATACATCTAAAAAGTTAACGGCTACAGCTTCTAGTGGTGGAGACATTAGATATGTTGGGAGCCCAGAAGTATTAGAAAAAAGTGATAACGTTTCTGGTTCTATAAAAAGCGACTAAGAGATAATTATCAATTAAAAGTAAAACCACCTTGAACTTTTAAAGTTTGGTGGTTTTTTATGTTTTAATCCCCCCTTTCTGGTAATAGTTATACATTAAAAAACTAGTTCCCAAATTTATCCTTCTGTAGTACTTAGGTTTTCTTTTCTATTAAAAAATTAATATCAATAACCAATTTGTTTAGTCTTTAATTTCATTTGATAGAGATCAAAGTGTTTTGCCCAAAAATCGGGTTCAACAAACTCCAATTCAAATCCCATTTTCTCATAAAATTTATAGGCTAACTGAGTAGTTCTAACAACGATTACTTCTATTTTTCGATTCTTATTTATATGATCAATTCGGAATTGAGTTAGTTTTTTACCAATTCCTTTCCCGTGGGAATCTGAAGCTACAAGGTCCCAGGATATTCTAGCTATTTTTTCTTTATGAAAGTAATTAATTCCACCTGCTCCAAGAATTATAGAATTTTCTTCGTATACATAATAGTCTTCAATTTTATTATCCAAATAGTTTATATAATCGCCTTCTTCTGAAACATCAAAATATTCCGGAGTATTTTGTCTTAACAGCTCTATTAGCCTTGGTTTATCCTTAGTTAAATATTTTCTAATCACGATTATAATTTAATCATTTGAAATCTAATTTTTGTTAATTAACAACATTATATTTTTTTATTTATGTTTTATAAAACAAAAAAATCCGAAAACTTTTGTTTCCGGATTTTCCATTATAAAAAGAATTCTATTTAGTTATATGTAGAAGTTGCTACTTCAAAATCAGCATCTTTCGCAGCTAAGTAACGTTCTGCATCAAGAGCTGCCATACATCCTGTTCCAGCTGCAGTAACAGCTTGTCTATAAACATGGTCTGCCGCATCTCCAGAAACAAAAACACCTTCTACATTAGTTTTAGAAGTTCCTGGCACATTTTTAATATACCCAGTTTCATCTAGATCTAAAAAGCCCTTAAAGATGTCTGTATTTGGTTTATGTCCAATTGCCACAAAAAACCCAGTTGCTGGAATTTCGAACTTCTTATTGGTTATATTATTAAAAACACGAACACCTGTAACCACTTGTCCATCTCCTAGAACCTCATCGGTTTCTGTATTGTAAAGAATCTCAATATTTTCAGTTTTTTGTACACGCGCAGCCATAATTTTAGAAGCTCTAAACTCGTCGCGTCTTACCAACATAGTTACTTTTTTACAAAGTTTAGAAAGGTAGTGCGCTTCTTCGCAAGCTGAATCTCCTGCTCCAACAATTACAACTTCCTGATTTCTGTAAAAGAAACCATCACAAACTGCACAAGCAGAGACTCCTCCTCCTAGTTTTAGATATTTTTGTTCAGAATCCAAGCCTAAATACATAGCTGAAGCTCCCGTTGAAATAATTACTGTATCGCAATGAATTTCTTTAGTTTCGTTTACCCATACTTTATGCACATCTCCCGAGAAGTCTACACGCGTTACCCAACCATTACGAACATCTGTATCAAAACGTTCGGCTTGTTTTTGTAACTCTATCATCATTTCTGGGCCGGTAACACCATCTGGATATCCTGGGAAATTCTCAACCTCATTAGTTGTAGTTAATTGACCACCAGGTTGCTCTCCTTGGTATAAAACAGGATTCATATTCGCTCTAGCGGCATAGATTGCTGCAGTATATCCTGCAGGTCCAGATCCTATAATCAAACACTTTAATTTCTCTATTTTTTCAGACATAATACAATTGTAATTTATTTATGCAAAAATAGAGCTTTTAAAAGAAATCATCCCTCAATCTTATTAAAAGTTATTATTGTAAGATAGCTTTGTTTTATCCTTTGGTTTAAGTTACAAATTAGAAGGGTGTTTTTATCAATAAATCAATAATTTATAGCTTTTATACAAATTCAATTTAAAACCATATTGATACATGTTATTATTTTAAATGAATTAAGATTATTTGTTTTCGAGTTAGCTTGGTCTCTTTTTGTAAACTATTTTAGTAGATAAAATAAAACTAATGGGAACAATTTCAACAGATAAAAAGAAAATTATACTTTATTACAACTCGGAGACCCCCTTAGGCAAGCAAGCCTATGGCTTTGTTCAAGCTTCAAGCAAAAAGGTCTTAGCAGTGGATATTTCTAAAACAAAAATTACTGGTACGCAATGGTTAGAAATTTCCGAAAATTTACATACCATTCTTTCAAAACTTGTAAATCAAGAACATCCTGACTTTAAAAACAACTATGGTTCTGGAATATCTTTGGATAAAGAAGATTGGATTAAAGTGCTACAAAACAAACCAAAAACCTTGCGCTGTCCTATATTGGTAAATGGGAAGGAGTTTCATTTAATTGAAACGCCTTCTCAAATTACCAAACACCTTGAATCTGAGGAGAACAAAAAAACCCTTAAGTAAAAACTTAAAGGTTTTTTTATTAAATGTTTTCGTTAGAACGATCGTTTTCTTTCGGGATTTCTTTAAAAAACTCTCCCACGCTTGTATCGCTTCCTCCTCCATAACTTGCCGTAACCAAACCTTTTAAATTATCGTCTGTTTCTATAACGTATAAAATAGACATGTCCGAAGGGTTACTTAAACCTTCAAATCTATGTTCTCTTAAAATAGTAATTTGTTGAGGTTGATACTTGTTTTTACTTTCTAGTTCTACTAAAAAATTATTTTCGCATGTAAAATTACATGTATATCCTTTTTTCTGATATTTTTCTATTATATCTAATTCGTTTCTATCTTGATTCATAATATAAATTTTAAAATTAAACAAAAGCAGATAAGCTCTTTGAAGAATGCTTATCTGCTTTTTCACTACTAACCAAACTAACTAATTTTATTGATTTTCACTTTTGTTAATCAAACGCGTCTTCAACATCGTCTGCAGCATCATCAACTGCATCTCCTACATCGTCTGCAACATCTTCAATGCTGTCGTTTTTTTTCTCTCTACAACTTGGAAGCACCAAGGAAATAGCGAATGAAAACAAAAATATATAAAGTAACTTTCTCATAATAAATGGTTTTAAAAGATTGATTGTTTAAGTTTATTGTTTATACTTTTTTACGTCCCATAAATAGCGAAATAATAAATAGAACGATAAATATGAAAAATAATATTTTAGCAATTCCGGCTGCTGCTCCAGCAATACCACCAAAACCTAAAATTCCGGCGATTATAGCAATTATAATAAATGTGATTGTCCAACGTAACATAATATTTGGTTTAAAGGGTTAATTGTAAGAGAACTGACTATCAAATCTCTATACTATAAATATCGGTATTTATATTCGCTGTAGGTTGCTCTATCGAAATATCCTTTAACTCAAATAAGCTTTTAAATTTAAACCATAAACCTCAATTATAATAAAGCCACTTTTTATAAAATAGAAAAGAGACACTTAAAAAAGCGTCTCTTTTCTTGTTAAGTTTAAACTTCTGGAATTATTTTAGATCCTCCAGACGTTTAATGGTGTTAAGTTCTTGCGAAATAGTGTTTTTCTGATTCATTACAATATTTCTTGTAGACGAAGGTAAATTAGTTTCGTTTAAAACTTCGTTATATTCTTCAACTGAAGCCTTTTCGCCTCTAATTGCCTCTTCTAACATAGACTCTTCATTATCTGCAGAAAAAACAGCTTTCACATCCATCCATGTTCTATGTGCAGCACCAGTAACGCTTCCATTATTCTCCGGTTCTTCACCGTAATTTTTAATTTCAGATTTTAACTGATGTCCAAAGTCGTATCGTTCTGCCGCTTTACGGTTAAAAAAGTTTTTTAAAGCTGTATGATCTGTATGTTCTGCAGCTTTTTTAAATCCTTTTTCAGCATCGTAATTTTTTTCTAGTAAGGCGTTTAACTTATTTCCTACTTCTTTTGTGTATGAGTTCATAATAAATATATTAATATTTTAAACATGTTCTTTATAGATGTCTGTTGCTTGTCATCTTTTAATATCCGATAAGAATCTTGATATTTATATTATAAAATTAAGTCTTTAAAAGAGTTTTGCTTAGTGCAAAAAAAAATAAGATTAACCCAAATCAATTTAATAGCGGTAATCTTATTTAATATTCTTAAAAACCATTTCTCAATTAAGAGAATTGTAGTATTCATATTGTTGCAGCCCTGACTTCTATCTAATTAGCTAGCAACTATTTTTTTAATAAAAGTTTTCTTAAGAATACAAATACTCCATATTTCCCAGTTCGACTTAAAAAGTTTTCTATCCAGTTTAAAGGATTGATTTCTTCTTTAAACTCCGTTTTTACCACCTTTAATTCTTCCCATGCAACTTTACGTTGAAGATCGAGAAGTTTTAAATCGTTTTCAATCTGATCAAAATTTGTATAGGATGGTTTCATATAATTTTAGTAATTGTTTATAGATTGAGTTTCTAAGAGAAGAACTTATCTCCAATTTTTTGTATCACTATTCTATTGATAGCACCTCTACCTACATATATTAAAATAGCAATAAGCATAAAGAAAACACCTACTATTAAAAAACCTAATAAAGGGTTTTCTAAAGCATCTCCAATAGCTAAAGCTGCAGCAACAGCGCAAAATATAATTCCAAGAAATAGAAAAGCACTTATTACAACCAACTTTGTAACCATACTAACGGACAAAGTTAATTGTTGAAATATTTTTAGCTTAAGATATTGGTGAGACGATTTAAAATATGTCTCACCTATATCTGCAGCTTTGTCTGTAGTTTCTCCTATAGAATTAAATAGGTTCATGTTTTATGATGCTTTTTGAAACTTCTTATTCTTTGCTTTTAATTCTTTTAATTTAGCTTCTAAAGTGGAGATAACATCCTCGGCTTTATAACTAGCGTCAGAGACAATAGATTCCATTCTATCTTCTAAATTATGAGTTTCAGAACTTACTGTATGAGCAATTTTATCTCTAATATCAGACGCTGAAGATGATAATCTATCTTTTTGCAATTCTGCTTGATCTGCAATTCTTTGTCTGGTTACACTTCCTTTATCTGGAGCAAATAAAATTCCTAGAACCGCCCCAAGGGATGCTCCTGCTAAAACTCCTAATGCTGTACTTCCGTTATTATTCATAATAATTTATACTTTTTAGTTAAACTTCTTTTTTACTATTACAAATATCCAACAAATGGAGGGAGTTCATTAACGCTAAAGATTAAATTCTTGACCGAAACCCATATAGGTAAAAGAGTTCATTGTTTTATGGAATACGGCAAACTACAATCTAAACAATCCATATATTTAAATAAATACTTTATTATGTCAACTAAAATTAAAACAATAAATCCCTATACGGGAAAAGAGATTAAAAGCTATAACCAGTTTTCTAAATCTACTATAGAGACTTATTTAAAGCGGTCGGAAACAGTGTTTAATACTTGGAGTGAAGAAGCTATTTCTCACAGAACTAAATTGCTAAAAAACCTATCCAAGAATCTTATTAAACACAAACAACATTATGCTGCTTTAATGACAGAAGAAATGGGAAAACCTATTTCACAAAGTTTAGCAGAAATTGATAAATGTGTGTTTTTAAGTGATTTTTACGCTAAAAATGCAGATCAATTTTTAGCAGACGAACTTATAGAAACAGACGCCAAAGAAAGTTTTATAAGTTATGATCCGTTGGGATGCATTTTAGCCGTTATGCCTTGGAATTATCCATTTTGGCAAGTGCTTAGGTTTGCAATTCCAACATTAACTGCAGGAAACACGGCATTATTAAAACACGCTAGTAATGTTACAGGCTGTGCTTTAGCCATTCAAGATTTATTTCTAGACAGCGGTTTTCCTGAAGGTTGTTTTCAATCCCTTATTATTAATCATGAGCAGGTTGAAAACCTCATTGCCGATCCACGAATTAAAGCAGTTTCTTTAACAGGAAGTGAAAAAGCTGGAAAACATATTTCTAAAATTTCAGGAAATAATCTTAAAAAAGCAGTTTTAGAATTAGGTGGAAATAATGCTTGTATTGTTTTGAAAGATGCCGATTTAGATAAGCATATAGCTACTATGGTAAATGCAAGAATGCAAAATACCGGGCAAAGCTGTATTGCAGCAAAGCGTTTTATAGTAGAAGAATCTGTTTACGATGAGTTTCTTGAGAAGTTTAAAGCTAAAGTAGTTTCTTTACAAGTTGGAAACCCTGTTAAGGAATTTACAGAAGTAAGTGTTCTAGCCAGAGAAGATTTAGTTGAAATTTTACAAAAACAAGTAAATGATTCTGTTAAAAAAGGAGCAAATATTCTCATAGGAAATAAAACTGAAAAAGCATTTTTCGCTCCAACTATTCTAACCGACGTAAAGCCCGGAATGCCGGTTTTTGATGAAGAAACCTTTGGCCCCGTTGCAGCTATAATTAAAGTAAAAGATGCTGAAGAGGCTTATAAAACAGCTACAAACTCAAGATTTGGTTTAGGGACAATGGTCTTTACAAGAGACAAATCGAAAGCAAAAAAACAAATTTTAAAAATCCAAGATGGTGCTTTTTTTATAAACGAACTTGTAAAATCTGATCCGAGATTACCCTTTGGAGGCACCAAAGCTTCAGGTTATGGAAGAGAGCTTTCTAAAGAAGGAATTCATGAATTTGTAAACAAGAAAACAGTATATATTAACTCATAAAACTAAAAACTATGCCAATTATTAAAGACGAAAACTCAGAAAGAGAAGACTATTTATTACAAGACGATAAGAAAACTAAATTTGGAGCCACTTTTATTATTATAGCACTTTTTATATTAGTTGTTGCGGTGATAATTTCTGGCTTATATTTTAAATGGTTTTAGAAAAACTATTGCCATTTAGAGTCAATTATTTTTATTAAAACTTATGCTTCATTATGTAATAACACCTCTTACAACGAGTTACAGAATGAAAGGATTTATAGAGAGTCTATTTCTAAGATTACACAAAACTTTAGGATGTAAATAGAAAAAACCCGACAAGAGTCGGGTTTTAAAATTGTTATAAATTTATATGTTACTAGTAACTTTGTAAGTTAACATAACCTTTTTTGTCAACATTTGAATCTACTGCTTCGATAAGTTCGAAAAACGACACTAATTTATTTAAATTGGCATCCCAATAATAAGCTGTTTCCATATTAACATTTAACAAGGCTAAATCTGGATCTTCTTTCCCATCAAACCATTTGTTTATCATTGGACTCCATAGCTCGTCGATTTTCTTCTCGTCAACTATGTGTGTGGCATTCCCAAAAATGGAAATATAATTTTGTTTATGTTCATTAGAATATAAAATCTGAACACGATTATCGAATGCAATATTTCTAAAATGTTCACTATTTTTTGATGTAAAAAACCACAAATCTCCTTGGTTATCCATTTGTAATAATGTCATAGGACACACCGAAAACGGAGCTTTATGCAATTTTGTTGCCAGCATAACAATTTTAGGTTCGTCTATTAGGTTTCTAATTTTTTGAAATCCTTGTTCGTGTTTTTTATAATTTATAGTACTCATTGTAATATGTTTTTAAGATTAAACTTTAAAAGATAATTTTGTCTAAGATTAGGCAGAAATTGCAACAGAACCCTGTGCAAATTTGTAATCTTTAGGACTACAGTTATACTTTTCTTTAAAAATTTTAGAAAAATAACTTCTACTTGTTAAACCAATAGAATAAACTACTTCAGAGATATTCATATCTGTATTTTTAATTAATTCTTCGGCCTTTTTAATACGTACTTCTCTAATATATTCTGTAACTGTATGTCCGTGCATTAATTTAAAACCTTCTTGAAGTTTTGATGGCGAAAGTCCAAATTGTCTATATAATTGGTTAATAGTAATTTGATTATCGAAATCTTTATTAATATATCTTGATACCTCTTGAATAGTTTCAATTTCATTTTTAGTTAATGAACCCGTATCTTGTTGTGGATTTTTAAGATCGTCTGCGTGTTGCTGTATTTCTAACGCTAGAATAACATGAACTAGACCTTGAATTAAAAGACTTCTAACTACTCCTCTTTGCGAAATAGCATTTAATTGCTCTATTTTTTCAGCAATCTGTAGATTATGAGACCCGATATAAACGTAGTTTTCTGAAGAATCCTTACTATAAAAGGTTTCTTTGAGTTTGTCTTTTAATCCATCGTTTCCAGGAATATTACCTCTATTTGCGGTTTGTACAGTAATTAAAGTGGTTTTTAACTGTTTGTCTTTAGTAAAATACAAAACGTGTTCGTTATTTTTATTACAAGTTAAAATTCCTGTCTGGTAACTTTCCAGAGTACGTTTCTCTTCATTTAAACCAAAACTATGAGTTATGCTTCCTTTAGAACAATATGTAAAGTATATAGGATTCTTGTCCTTAATATTTATAGACAATTTTAAATTATGATAAAATACCATATCAAATTCAAGATAAGAAATACCACCTTTTAAGGTCATTCCTTTAATCTTTCCTTTTCCAATTTCATTGTTTATTTCTAAGGTATATTCCTTTAAATCTTTTAAAAGATTTCCGCCAAAATTAGCTTGTAATTGTTCTAACATGGCCTTTATACTGCTTGATTTTAAATGTGTGGTTTTCATAGTGTTTTGTTTTATAAATGGATGCTTGTTAAGCTCGATTATAAAGGTCGTAACACAATGACCATATTCTCTTACACAATTTTCGTTTTGTGTTATAGAACTATAGGATTTTATGCAAATAGCTGTTAAATAAAATATAAAACGTAGATATTTGGTCTAAAATAAAATGAATCAGTAACTTTTTAAGATAAGTTCTAAAATGTTTTTTTGTTGAAAAAGAAACGTCTAAAACCTGTTTTAAGCGGGTAAATAAATAAAAAACTGAGAGCCTTTGCCCAGTTTTGCACTAGCATGAATAAAGCCGTTATGGTTTTCAACAATTTTTTTACAAATCGCTAAACCAATTCCCGTTCCAGAATACTCGTTTTTTTGATGCAAACGCTGAAAGACTTCAAAAATCTTATTAGAATGTCTATCATCGAAACCAATACCATTATCGGCAACCGTAATTTTATAATAATAAAGGTGAGATTTTACAAAATCGATAGAAATATTTGAAGCATGGATTTTTTCTAACTTAATTTCAATAGTGGGCGTTTCTGTTTTGCTTTTATACTTAAGTGCATTAGAAATAAGATTTGAAAATAATTGTTCTAATTGAAAAAGTACACCTTTTATTTCAGGAAGGTCATCTACTTTTATTATAGCGTTAGCATCGGCAATACGTGTTGCTAAGTCTTCTAACACCTTTTCTAAAACAAGATTTAAATTTACACTTTCAAAATCTGTTCTACTACTATCTATTTGAGAGTAAGCCAATAAGTTTTGTATAAGCGATTGCATTCGGCTTCCAGCCAGCTTTACTTTTTCGAAATAAGCTCTGCTTTTTTCTGAAAACCGTTCGTTTTCTTTATCTTCTATTCTTGATACAAATAACTGAATTTTTCTAAGTGGCTCTTGTAAATCATGACTAGCTACACGATTAAAAGATTCCAATTCTGCATTACTTTGTTTAAGGTCTAAGTTACTTTTACGCAAACTTTCTTCGGTCTCAACGGTCTCAGTTACATCTTGAACAACACCAATCATCACTGTTTTATTATTCTTATTGATAAACTGCCCATTGGTTTTAAAGTGTTTTATAGAGCCGCTTTTTGTAATTACCCGGTAGGTATATTCTCTAGGCTTCATATCTTGTAAAACCTGTTCTGTAATATTTTTTACAAACTCAATATCTTCCGGATGAATAAATTCTGTATACTTTTTTAACGATGGATCAAATTCATTAACTTGATAGCCTAACATGCGAAAAAAGTTATCGGATATCTCTGAAATATCGGAATCCATATACCATAAATAACTCCCAATTTTAGCAATACCTTCTGCACCTGTTAAAATAGAGTTTCTAATAACAAGCTGCTCGTTTAAATTAATAAGTTGATCTGCTCTCTCTTTTTCTTCTGTAATTTCTCTAGAGGTTACGGTAACTCCATCTCCCAATTTTATAGCAGTTGATCTAAACCAATATAATTTATCGTTTATCTGATGAGAAATTTCATAAGTTTCAGATTCGTTATTTTCAATTGCATTTACTAAATATTCAAAAACTCCAGATTCAAAAATATGCGGATATACTTGCGATACTTTTTTGTTTTTTAAATCTTCCGGAACATCTCCAGTAAGTGGGTTAATTCTATTATTTACAAATAAAATCTCAAAGTCAACAATCTTTCCTTCTGTATCTCTAATACTTTTAAAATTCATTACTACATGAGAAATACTTTTAAAGATATTAGCTAAAAATGCACGATTGTCTAATAAGGTTAAATTTTGCTTCTCTAGTCTTTTCTTTAAAGATAATTGCAATGTTTTAGCCTTTTCTTGCGCCGAAGTATTACGAGCTGTTTCTAAAATACCATCTGCCAAAGGAGTTACTATGGACTCAAACCACATTTTTTCACCTTTAATAACAACTTGTCTTTCTGAAATGGTTTTGCTTTTTTTATTGTAGCAGAATTTCATTTCTTCAAATTCGCCATTGTCCATTATAAAAGGAAAGACTTCAGAAATGGTTTTACCTATAATTTCATCTGGCTCCAATCCAAAGTAATCTCGATTACAATCGTTTGCAAATACAATTAAAAAGTCTACAATTTTATCTGTATCGTCTATAATGGGTTCGTAATAATTAACCACATTATCTGTGGTAGATAAGACACTTTTTAAAAATGCCTCAGATTCTCTAAATCGTCTTTTATTTTTATAAATTCTTATAAATGAAATAACAAAAACAGAGAGCGCAAAAAATGCGAGGAACAATAAGGTTTTTGGAGCTAAAGACTTATATGAATCATAGTCGGCTTTTCTCTCTTGCATTAAACTTTCTTCCTCGACCAACATCTCGTTTTTAATTTCCCGAAGATGGTGTAAGGTACCATTTATTTTCATTGTTTGATTCTGTGGAAAGGAAAAAGACTCCATAGAGCCCTGACTTTCTTGACCTTCAACTTCTTTAAGTTGTTGATACAATCTGTCTAACAAAGTATTTAAGGTTTCCAGTCGGTTTAGTTGGTCTGGATTATCGTTAATAAGCAATTTTAAACTATCTACTATAGTTTGACCTTCTAATTTATAGATTTCAAAAGCTCTACTTGAACCTTCTGTTTTTAAAATATTTTTTCTAAATTCTTCAGATTCCGCTTCAGTAAAGTGTGTTGTTAAATTACTAATTCCATTATAAACTTGTAGCGTGTGTTTTACTGTTTCTGCAGATTTCTGCATACGTATAATCTGCTTATAAGTAGTTAGTGTTGAGAATAAAAATAATCCCAAAGCAACAAACAATAAAAAAATATACGTTTTTGAAGACGTATATAACTGCTTAAAATCCATAGTAACAAATAGCTTTAAATACGGAAAAGAAAAGTCTCTTTATTTAAATTGGAAGTATGATACTGCCAATTAAGTTGTAGAACTTTCTCTACCACTTCACGCAATTTACTAAAGTTATTGGGCTTATTTACATAAATGTTTGCCCCATTTAAAAAAGTTTCCTCTATATCTTTCTCTGAAGACGAGGTGGAATAAATAGCTACACATAAGTCTTTAAGCTTAGGATTACTCCTGATTTCCACCAAACATTGTTGTCCATTTTTTATAGGCATATTAAGGTCTAAAAACACTAAGCTAGGTAAAACAACATTTGGTAAATTAAGATAATCCATGAGCTCTTGCCCATGATTAAAGAGAGAGAGTTTTGTCCTTATTTCTATCTCATCTATGGCTTCGCTAAACAACATTCTGTCGTCTTCATCGTCGTCTGCCAAAGCAATATTTAATAATCTATCACTCATTTATTTTTGGTTAGTTATGTGTTTTATTTTTCATAATTCGTTGAAAAGTACTTGGGGTAAGTCCTGTCGTTTTTTTAAATTGTCCGGACAAATGGGCTACACTACTGTAGTCTAATTGAAATGCTATTTCGGTTAAAGTTAAATTAGTAGAACACATAAGTTCTTTTGCTAAGTCTACTTTTTTAAGAATGATATAGTTTTCGATGGATGTATAAGTATTTTCAGAAAAAATAGTAGATAAATGTGGATAAGAGTAATGTAATTTATCTGCTAAGTAGGTTGAAAAATTAATGGCACGTAAATCTTTATCTCTTAAAAACTCGTCTATAGAATTTTTAATACGTTCCACCATAGTGGTTTTTGGATTTGTTAAAATATCAATGCCATACTTCTTTAAAGAAGCAGAAAGCGTATTCAATTTTTCTTCTGATAAAGTTTTGTCTATATGAATCTCGCCAACATTCCCTAAAGTGTAGGAAATATCTAAAGCGTCAAGTTTCTCTTTTAGTAGGGTTTTACATACCAAGTCGAAATTATATTTTACAAAAAGCGTCATTGATATTAAATCCCTTCGTTGTTTTTTTTTAAGGGATTTAAAGATATATTATTTATTCGAAATATGCCAAGTTGTAAATAAAGATTTAACTTATATAAAAACAAAAAAATGATGTGTTTGGACTTAATTAAAACCTATTTAACACTTGAAAGAGCTAATTAGTTGTTATTATTAGTTCTTTCATTATTATTAAATGGGTCATTATCAAAATTCAATCTGTGAATTGGATAAGGAATACGAATATTATTTTCGTCAAAATGGTTTTTAATAAGAGTAATAGCTTTATGTTTTCCTTGATACCTGTCTTTACTTTTAACCATATTAATCCAAAATCGTGTCATGAATTTAATGGAGCTATCGTCAAATTCAGTGAAATAAAACTCAACATACTCGTCTCCAATTTGTTTAAAATTTTCGGTAATAATGCGGGTTACCAAATCTTCTACTTCTTTTATGTCACTTTCGTATCCAACTCTACAGGAGACATCGATTCTACTTCTTTTACTTAGCGAATAATTGGTGAAAGCATTATCAATAAATTTAGAATTTGGTACAATAACATAGTTATTATCTGACCGGCGTATTACTATATTACGAAGACTAATTTCAGAAACAAACCCTTCAATACTATTGGTTTCGATATAATCGTTTATTCTAATATTTGGCATAAAAGAAAGAATTAAACCTCCAAAAGTATTAGTTAAAATACCTTGAAGCGCTAACCCAACTACCAGACCTAAAACTCCTGCTCCCGCAAGAACACTTGTTAAAACCTTATTTAAGTTTAAAACACTTAGCGCAATAAAAAAGCCTATTAAAACAACTGTTAAAAAAATAATTCTTGAAATAATTTCTTGAATAGATTTCTGACTAATGTTTTTTAATACGTACTTTCTAAAAACATTTCTAATTATGCGAGCTAAGAAATAAAACAAGATCATGATTCCAATAGCCATTACTAAGTTTGGTAACTTTAAAATAATAGCTTCTAACCAACCGTCTATTTTATCCCACAGTTTAACAATGGCCTCCTCTACGGAAAATTTATCTTTCATATAAGTTTTAGTGTTTATAGCATTTTAGTTAATAAAAAGGTTGCAACCATCCACAATATAAGACTTAGTAAGCCTCCAATCCATAAAAAATGTTTGAATTTATAATTTCCTATTCCGTAAATTAAGGTATTTGTTTGATAACCTACAGGTGTAAAAAAGCTAAAGTTAGCAGCAAACATAACCGATAAAATAAAAGGTTTATAATCTAAACCTAGTTCGTAAGCTACTGAAATAGCTATGGGAGTCATTATAATTGCTGTAGCATTATTGCTTACTACGCCACTCATAACCATAGTTACAAAAAACAAAACCCCTATTATTATAAAATTTGGTTGACCATCCAAAAATCCTAATAATTTTTCAGAAATCCACATATCTGCTCCTGTATTATGCATGGCTACTCCCAAAGGAATCATCCCGGCTAAAAGGAAAAAAATTTGCCAATTAACTTTTTTATAGATGGTATTTAAATCAAGATTTTTTGTAACCAGCAAAATACTAATTCCGGTTAATGCGCTAACCATAATTGATAACACTCCTGTGGCTGCCAACGCTATGACTAACAAAAGTACTGAAAAAGTAAAATATCTTTTTACTTTAGACACCCTTGTTACCTTTTCAAATTCTTGTAACACCACCATATTTTCCATGGTGTTTAAAGCATCTATTTTTTCTTTAGAAATTTCTATCAACAGTCTATCGCCAGCCTTCAGTTCGAGTTTGTCTTCACTACTATGAACCATTCTTTCTTTTTCATTAATCAGAGTTTTTCGTTTTTTTATGGCAATAGGGATTGTATCTTGCATCATAAAACCTCTCAAATTTCCTAAAGTTTTTCCTAATAACGAAGCTCCCGGCAACATAAGAAGCTCAACAAAAACCCGTTCTTCTTCCTCTATTTCCTTTTCGGGGTTATTAAGCTTTTCTATTTTCTTTTCTTCTTGAATTTTTAGATTTTCTATATCATAAATATTCATATTTACAGACTTATTTATACGTGCTAAATTTTCTAAATCGCACATTAAAATCAATTCGTCGTTTGCTTTAAGGCTAATATATTTTCCAGGAGAATTATGTGTATAATTGTTTCTTATAAGTTTTAACAACAGTACATCTGGGTTATTATGTAAAAAGCTTTCATGAATCTTTTTTCCTACTAATTTTGAGTTTTCAGTTACTCTAACAGTTGTTATATAATTTTCAATTTGGTAATCCCTATCTAAATTCTGTTGTTTTCCCCAGGGTAACCAACGCAAAGATATTGTAAGGTAAACGATAGAAATTCCTAAAAAAATCAGTCCTAAAATAGAGAATTCAAAAAAGCCTAATTTTTGAGAGATTAGATTATTTGATACCGAATTGACAATTAAATTGGTAGAAGTACCCATTAAAGTACAAGATCCTCCAAGAATCCCGGCAAAAGAAATTGGTAATAAGAGTTTTGATTGAGAGATATTATATTTTTCTGATAGCTGATTAATTATTTTTATAAAAACAATAACGACAGCTGTGGTGCTAATAAAGGCTGAAATACCAGCAGTTACAAACATAAAAATAGGAGCTATTACATAAATAGGCAAAGATTTTACTTTACTCATACCTGAGGTCAACCAGTTAATTACCCCATTTTCTTCCATAGCGATGGCTAAGATCATTAAAGCCAAGACAGCTATGGTTGCGCTATTAGAAAAACCACTAATACCTTCTTCTGGAGTTACTAGTCCTAATAAAATAAGTAAGACAATAATGAAAAAAGCTATTTTATCTATTGGGAATACTTCAAAAACGAAGAATATAACAGTTAGAAGCAATACTGAAAACATTAAAATAATTTCCAAACTCATTGTTTAACCTATTTAAATAAATATTCTAAAAAGCCTTTTTTGTAATTAAAAATATAAAACAAACCTGAAGTTTGTTTCATTAAATAAGTTAATATTTTAAAATATCAGATTTTGTCTTAACAAATTAATAAGCTCTAGCAGAAGCAATTAACCTCTCTAGCTCATTTTTTTCTAAAGATTTGCCGAAGATTTCATGCTCTGGATCCATTATATTTGTTTCTCTTAAATCGCCTATATAACAGGCGTCAAAGCCAATACCCTCTATTAACTCTAGTCCTACTGTTTTACTTAATTCATCTTGTGCCGCAAAGGGTATTGCTAATTTATGGGTGTTTTCGAATGCTCTATTCTGTAATTGTTGAGCAGGAATAGTATTGAATGCTTTTACGGTTTTGGCTGTATTAAATTTTACTGCTGTATATTCTGTAGAATTATAATTAGCATCTCTAACTTCTTGAGCCACGTTTCCGTCTCTTTCTGGATAAGGGTTTGTGGCATCTATAATAACTTTATCTTCATATTCCCCTGCATAAATTTCTGCTAAGTCATCTATAGCTTTAAAAGGAACTGCTAAAAGATAAACATCTGCCTTGGCCTCAAAGGCTTCAGCAACACTAACTGCTCGGGCATTATTTCCAGCATTTTCAGCCAAATTAATAAGTTCTTTAGGGTGTCTGGAGCTAAAGAGAACTTGATGTCCTGCTTTTGCCCAATGCTTTCCTAAATTTCCACCAATTTGTCCACTACCTATTATTCCAATTTTCATGATTTTATTTTTTTAATTTATTACGCTTCTGGATTCCAATTTTCTCTAAAGGCAAATTCCTTTATAGGTATTCTTTTGCGTTTTGCTGTTTCCTGGTCCTGTAAATCTTCAGGAAGATCTTCCAAATCTCCTCCATAATATCCTAATGCTATAGCAGTAGAAATGTGAAACCCTTCTGGAACCTGAAATACCTTTTGCGCTTTCTCCCAATCTACTCCTGCCATATGATGTAGAGCTATTCCAAGATATTGCGCTTGAACTGTCATTTGACCCAGACTTAAACCTAGATCGTGCAAGGCATGAAAGTTTTCTTTTCCTTCTTTTGTTTTTTCTTTATAAGCCGAAAGCATTAAAACAGGTGCATTCTTTGTCCAAGATTTATTAAAGTCACTAAAACAATTATAAATTTTATTATAAGCTTCAGTTCCTTTTTCAGCGTAGATAAAACGCCAAGGTTGTAAATTATTAGAACTTGCAGACCAGCGTACAGCTTCGAAAAGTTGTTCTAAATGATCCTTTTTTAAAGGTTTTTTTTTAAAAGTTCTTGGGCTGTATCTTTGTTTAAGAAGCGCAAATATTTCGTGTTGGGTATCTGCTATATTTTCTAATCTTATTTGTTCTGCTGCGTTCATTTTACCTTTTTTTTAATTGACATCTACTGCAAATTATTTATTTATTAGATAAAGTGTTGCCGTAAAGCAGAAAAACATTGATTCAAATCAAGTAAAAACTTATAGTATAAGTATCAGGTTTTAAACTAATAGATTTATAGGAGGAAATAATTTATGAAGAAGACCAATAAGTAAGTTCTTATAAATCGATGTAAAACTAAAAACTGAAAAATCAATTACAGAATTTGCTTATTATCCATCCAAATTATTTTCTTTTTTTGAAGCATATTCTTCTTTGTAAATTTTTACAATTATAAAAGATAAGCTAACCAATAACGGGCCAAAAATTAGTCCAATAAATCCAAACAATGGAATTCCAACAATAACACCAATTAGTGTAATTAAAGGATGTACATTGTCTAGTTTTTTTAGCACATATAAGCGAATAACATTATCCGTAGAACCCACTACTACAATCCCGTAAATTAATATTCCCCACGCTTGAAAATCATTGCCACTAGCCATAGTTAAAATAAACACAGGAATAGTACCCAACAAGTTTCCAACAAAAGGAATCATAGACCCAATAATTACAATAACAGCCCAAAAAAACGGGCTTTCAATCCCGAAAATTAAAAAACCTATCAAGGCTACAATTCCTTGTGCAATAGCTACTAAAGGAATACCAATAGCATTAGCTCTAACCATTTTCTTAGTTTCCTCGCCTAATATTTTTAGATTACTTCTACCAAGCGGAATATAATCCATTAAAGACTCTTTAAGTTGTTTACGATTGGTAAGCATATAAAACAATAAAAAATACATTATGGCTATAGCAATTACGGTATTAAAAGTTCCACCCGCAAAACCTTGTAAATGCGTAGACAACCAATTAGATATTGCCGATGCATCTATTTGAGAACTAAAATCAAACCCTAGACGTCCCTCCCATTCTGCTAAGTGAGTTTTAATGACATTTGTTACTTTTTCAGAATTATGAGCTGCTTTTCCTATTTTATTTCCCAACATTAAAACAGCTCCTGCAATAGGAATTAAAATAGACACAAATGAAAGTAACATTAAAACAATAGCCGCTAATTGCGAATTCCATCCCTTTTTAACCATTTTTGCCATTAACTCTTTAAGTAAAACATATAAGGTAATAGCTCCTAAAACTCCTGAGAAGTACGGTGCAATTTCCCGAAAAATTAATATAGCTATTAATGTTATTAATAGAAGTAAAAATATTTGACGAATTATTTTTGAATTGATCATAAAAAATAGAGTTGATCGATTAGAGTTTAATTTATAATGAAAGTTAACAAATTAATTGTTGCGCAATGCATTTATTAGTTCTGTTTTATCCATTTTAGACCGGCCCGATATTCCAATATATTTTGCTTGCTGATATAAAGCACTTCTTGTCCACTCTTCGTAAGGTTTAGCTTTGCCTCCCTTTACTCCCGAATCTGGTGTATTTGCAATTCTAGCTGCCTTTTCTTTGCTATAGCCTTTGTCTTTTAAAGCTTTGTACTGCGATTCGTTTTTAATTTTCTGATTTCCCATAATATTTCAATTTTAAAGTATAAACTTCTATAAACATTTGAGTTTTTATTAGCACATTCAGAAAAAATATTAGCTGCAATCAAATACTGACAACTTTTCTTTTGGTATAACAATTTTTGTTTTTGAGTTAATAGTAGTCATAAAATTCCTTAAATTGCAGTAGAGATTTATGAACTAAAACTAAAATATTATGAACAAAGATCAGTTAGAAGGAAAATGGAAACAAGTAAAAGGCGAGTTTAAACAGAAATATGGAAAACTTACCAACGATGACTTGACATATGCTGAAGGTAAATTTGACGAATTGTTAGGAAAACTTCAGGAAAAAACAGGCAAAACTAAAGAAGATATAGAAAAGGAAATCAAGAATTGGTAAAATCCTGTAACACAAATTATTTTCCAATTAAAAACTCCCCTAATATCTTCTATTTAGGGGAGTTTTTAATTTAATATCTATTACTAATGATTGCAGAAATATTTAATTTTGAAATATCAGAATTATTAAGTTTTTCCATAAAAACTGGCTTGGCTTGTGTTTCTGGTCTCCTAATTGGTTTAGAGCGGGAATACAAAGGGAAAAGTGCGGGACTAAAAACCAATGCACTTGTGGCTGTTGGTGCTGCCGTTTTTGTGCTTATTTCTTTAAAATTTCAAGGAGAAGCTTATGCTGATATAACCCGAGTATTAAGTCAAGTTGTTACTGGAATTGGTTTTTTGGGTGGTGGCGTAATTCTTCAGAAAAAAGATAGTATAAAAGGATTAACCACTGCCGCTACAATTTGGTGTAGCGCTGGCGCCGGATGTCTGGCAGCAACTTCTATGTTTTTTGAGCTCATAGCACTTACACTTCTTGTCTTAATTATAAATTTACTTTTTGGATATATAGATTTAAAAATTGACAAAACACGCAATTCTAAATAAAGCACTTTCTATCCGCTTAAGTTACTCCAGTTTTTCCAAACTCTGTTGCTTGTTAATTAATTAGTATCTATTTTATTTTTGCTAGGCTGGATTCCTAAGCCATAACGTTTCGCATAAACCCAGGTGAATTGGGCTCCAAAAAATAGAATTAAGCAAGAATATGAAACCCAGAGTAGAATTAGCACTATGGTTCCTGCTGCGCCATAAGTAGATCCCGGATTGGCCTCTCCAAAATAAAGACCAAGTAAAAACTTACCAAGCACAAACAAAACTGAAGTTATTAAAGCTCCAATCCAAACGGTTTTCCATCGAATCTTGGCATCTGGTAAGAATTTAAAAATCATAGCAAATAAGACGGTAATTATTCCAATAGACACCAAGAAATCGAATACAAAAGCAATATAAACTATTAAATCAGGAAAAAGACCCTGTATATAATGGTTTAAAACAGAGATAGCTGTAGTTATTAAAAAACTAATTAATAGTAAAAAACCCATGGCTAAAATAAAAGCAAAACTCCTAGCCCTGCTAAGGAGCATTCTTCCAAAACTCATTGTGTTTTCTTCGCTTACTTTCCAAATTTGATTTAGTGAGAGTTGTAAGTGATAGAAAACTCCTGTAGCACCAAATACAAGTGTTATAATACCCAAAATAGTTGCTAAGGTGCTTTTGCTTTCATTTTGGGTTTCTATCATCATGGTCTGAATGGCTTCTGCTGCATCGCTTCCTAATGCGCTAGATATTTCGTTTGTTAACCTACCTTGAACAATTTCTACGCCCCAAACAGAACCAACCAAATTAATTATAATAACTAATAATCCAGGCATAGAAAGCACGGCATAATAAGCTACAACGGCACTTAGTCTAAATGGGTTACTAGCATCCCAAGCTTTATAGGTTTCGACTATAAGCGATGGTAAATCTTGGATTTTAAATTTATTTGGATTGGATTGAGTCATATATATTATATCATACTTTTTATATCACTACCCCAAGAAGGGTAAGTAAACATTACTTTTTTAAGATCTTCCGTTGTCATTTTCTGATGCATAGCCATAGAAAATAAATTTATGGTTTCAGCTGCATAGGGTCCTAGAATATGGGCGCCAATAATTTGCTTATTACGTTTGTTAACTATTATTTTAAACGAATATACAGAAGTATTTATACGCTTTGCATTATACCAATTTGAGACAGTTTGATAATTAACAGTAAGATCTTTATATTTTTTCTTTGCTTCGTCTTCGTTTAAACCTACAGCTGCCATGTTTGGTAGAGTAAACACTACTGAAGGCACCACAGGAGTCTCTATTTGCTTTTTATTACCATTTATAATATTGTCTGCTACAACAGCTGCCTCCATTCCTGATAGCGGTGTTAATGGTAAACTATGATCCGATACATCTCCACAAGCATATACATCTGGGTTTCTTGTATTCTGTAAATACTTGTTTACCGAAACCCCTTTTTTTGTATAATCTACTTCTCCTTTTTCTAAATGCAAAGCATCAATAGCAGGAGTCCTTCCTGCCGTATTAAAAACAAGCTGAGCTTTTAGCGACTTTTCTTTATTATCCAATTGATAAATAACTTTATAATTTTTCTGTAATTTCTCAATTTCTGTCACCTGAGCATGAAATATAAATTGAATGCCCATTTTTTCAGATTTGGTTATAAGTTCAGAAACTAAATCAGGATCAAAACCATTTAAGGCTGTGCTTCCATGGTCCAAAATAGTAACTTTAGTTCCATTTCTAGCAGCGATATGGGCAAATTCTAAAGCTATATACCCAGCTCCAATAAAAATAATTTCTTCTGGAAACGCTTTCATCTTAAGAAAATAGTCACTGGTTTTCAATAAATCATTTCCTAAAATTTTAAGTTTTCTTGGAATTTGTCCTGTAGCTATAACTATTTTTTTTGCTGTTACTGTTTTTCCTTCTACTGATAATGTGTTTTTATCTGTAAACACAGGAGATTGATGATAGCATTTTATATTCATCTCTTTAAGAGCCTTCTCAGTTCCCATTGGAACTTTGTCTGTAAATGTTTTTTTAAAGTTTTGAAGTTTTTCCGGATCTAAATTAGGAACAGAAACAATTCCTTTTCCTTTTAAATCTAAAGCCTGTTGATAAACCTCTGTAGGTCCTAATATAACTTTCTTGGCATCGCAACCTCTATTGGCGCAAGTACCTCCATATTCTCTATTATCGGCAATAGCTACTTTTAAATTTGCTTTTGCACAAGATTTAGCCACGAGTTGTCCTGCTACTCCACTTCCTATTACAAAAACGTCATATTTTATTAATTTCATAATTTAAAGTTATTATTTTATAACTTTTGAGCTTAACTGAAAGCAAGATTAGCTTAACTCAATTCGTTTTTAATAAACCTAAGTTGTATTAGTAACAAAAAAAGGCTGGCAAACTGCCAACCTTTTAAAGTTAAAGTGTTTTTTTATTTAAATGGATGAAAGGTGAATTTTTGTCCACCTACTGAAGTATCTGCCATTAGTCCTACTTTAGGCATAGTAACAACTAATACATTATCGTTATAATCAGCATCTTTAGAAACTCCTTTATCAGCAGCAACTGCAGAAAGTCTGGCAGAAAACTCAAAATTCCCTTCTTTAAATTCGTCTAAAGCCTTTTGAGTTTCAAAGAAGATAATTTCAATATGAGACTCTCCTCCTGCTTGTAATCCCAAGCTTAAATTCATTAGCTTAGACATTCCTATAATCTGTTCGTTTTCATAAACTACGCCATTTCCAGTTGCTCCACCAATAATTAAGGCTCCCTTACCCACATTTGGAAAAATAACATATCCTGCAGATGTATCTAAGAATTTTTCTAATCCGGCATCTTTTTCCAGTAAAGTTGTTTTTGCTTTTTCAGCATCGGAAATAACTTGTTTGTCCTTGTCGTTTTGAGCAGTTACTCCAATTGATATAAATAGAAGGCAAACTGCCATAAATGTTTTAAGAATTTTCATAATTGTTTATTTAAATGTTATTCTCAAATATATAGATTCAAGCATTTAAAAACGGACTCAAAACATTCTAATCTTAGCTCTAAAGCTATTGATTACAATAGTTTTAGAACTGTCTTAAAATAAGGTTTACTTAAAAAATCTTTTAGAAATTAAAAACAAGCCATACTTCCCGGCTATTTTAAGCGCTAATTGCACCCAATTTGCAGGTTTTAAATCATCTTGAAATTCACTTTTTAAAAGTTTCATTTCTTCCCACGCTATTTTCCGCTCTAAGTCTAAATGCTTTAATTCTCTTTCTATGTCTTCAAAAGATTGATACTGTTTCATAGTTCTTTCTATTGTTTTTTATCTATTATATTTCAACTTAACATAAGCACAACATACATTGGTAACTGTTTTAGTTTAAATACTAAAAAAACCGTCGTTCGTGTGCTAACTTGTGCTCCAATTTCTAATTTGGTATAACTACCTTTCGTTTTTCCTTTTTTTAAGGAGAGCAAAAGATGTTAGATAAATTACGAGTCGAAAAATTTAGATGATAAGCTTTTTATAATTATTTTATTTATAAACTGTCTCTTATAATAAACTATAACTGTAGTAATTAAAAAGATTAAAGCAACAATTAAGTAGCCTAAAGCTAAGTCTCCTAACCATTGTCCTATTGCCAAGGCTAAAGCAAAAGCGGAGAAAATTAAGCCAATAAATAGCAATCCTCCAATAATAAGCACTTTAGTTACTAAACTAATAGAAGCCGTAATTTGCTGAAAGACCTTTAGTTTAAAATACTCTTGAGATTTTTTTAAATAAGTCTCTCCTGCATCTCCCATTTTACCAGATGTATCGTTTATGGATTCAAAAAAATTCATTCAAATTAAGATTTTTGATACTTTTTATTTTTGGCTTTAAGATCCTTTAGAGTTTTTTCCAAGGAGGTAATCACATCTTCAGTTTTATGACTCACATTACTAACAATATCTTCCAATTGATCGTCTAAGGTTTCCTTTTTGTTAGATACTGAATGAGCTACTTTATCTCTTAAATGATGAGCTTCATCAGACACTCTATCTCTAACCGATGCAGCTTCATCCGCTATTCTTTGTCTTGTATTAGAACCTTTATCTGGTGCAAATAAGATTCCTAATGTTGCTCCTATGGCTGTACCTGCCAAAATTCCTAATAATGTACTACTCTCTTTTCCCATAATTTTAAATTTTTAAATTAAATAATTTGAATTAATTAAAGACAAGCAATTTAACACCATTCAAAAAAATCCTGGTATTATATTCCTTACTCTAATTTAATAAAAAACGATGACATATAGGTCATCTTATCTTATTGATTTATGTTAGTATATGTAAGATTTTTAATAAAAGTAGCTTATTTAAAGTTATTTTAACATTCTAAACATAAAAAAGCCTGAGAATTATCTCAGGCTTTCTATCAATTTATATATTTAAGATATTACTTTATCTCAACTAATTCTAATTCGAAAGTTAAATCTTGACCTGCAAGTGGGTGATTTCCGTCAACTACAATATGATCTTCATTAACAGCAGCTACACGAAATTGATTTTCAGATCCATCAGGATTTTTAGACGCTAGTCCCATTCCTACTTCTGGAGCCATATCTTGTGGTAATTGTTCTTTTTTCACTTCGTGAAATAATTCTTTTTGAACATCGCCATAAGCTTCATCCTTAGCAATAACAACTGTTTTTTTATCGTTTACTTTCATCTCTAATACAGCTTTTTCAAAACCTGGAATTAACATGCCTTGACCAAGTGTAAATTCTAATGGATCTCTTCCTTCAGAACTATCAAAAACTTGACCGTTGCTTAGTTTTCCTGTGTAATGTACTTTTACCGTATCATTTTCTTTTACATGACTCATAAAATTGTCTTTTTAAAATTTGGGCAAAATTACCAATTATTAGTCGGAAAACCATAACACTCAGCCATCTTATTATAAAATTAACGTTATTATCAACTCAAATAATAGTTTAAATTCATCTGAAAAGAAGTATTTTTATCTACTTTTAATTGCTATACTTAATTTACATGAAAGTTATAAAAACGATTATTATAATTACCCTCGGTTTATTTTTTACTATTCCGATAGCATCTCAAACTAAAGAAAAGAGGCGTGTTTTTAGAGATTCTTTAGATAATAAATTAGATTTTAGTAATTTTTTAATGAATCCGGAAGGCTTTATTCCTTTAATTCAACCCGTAACAGAACCGGCTTTAGGGAATATAGGTGGCGTATTTTCGCCAATATTTATTAAACCAAACAAACACCCTATGGAAGGCAGGTATACACCTCCAAATATCACTTCGGCATTTGGTGGTTATACAGCCAACGACTCATGGATGGTTGGTGCTTTTAGAATGGCATCTATAACTAAATACAATATAAAATACCAGTTAATGATGTCTTATGCTTCTGTAAATATGGATTTTTATAGAACGCTTCCTTTAATTGGAGAAAAAGATTTTGCTTTTAACTTTAGATCACTGCCCATTTTTGGTTCTATTTTAAAAGAGATTAAAAATTCTGGTTTTTATGTAGGTGTTGAGTACTTATACTTGAAAAACGAAATAACACCAGAGTTTGAGTTTGAAAAGCTTCCTGATTTTGTAGATAATAAATCGTTAGAAAGTACTTTAAGTAGCCCGGGGTTGGTTTTAGAGTTTGATAATAGAGATAATATTTTTACGCCTGATACTGGCTTTTTAATAAATGCAACTTATCATTTTAATGCGAATTGGACAGGAAGTGATTACGAATTTGGAAACTTAGAGTTTTCGGCTATGTATTATAAGCCATTTATACCCAAACTGATTAGTGGGTTTCGTTTTGCTTCTGAAAATCAATTCAATAAAGCTCCTTTCTATGCCGAGCCATTTATAAACTTACGTGGGGTTCCAAAAATGAGATATCAAGGAAAATCTACCTATCTAATAGAAACAGAACAACGTTTTGATTTTTCTACCAGATGGAGTTTAATGGGTTTTGGAGGTCTTGCCAAAGCCGTTCCGGAAAATGTTTCTTTTAATGATGCCGAATTAGTTTATAATTACGGAACAGGATTTAGATACCTAATTGCCCGAAAGTTTAAAATCCGTATGGGAATAGACGTAGCCTGGTCTAATAATGATTTTGGTTATTATATTATTTTCGGATGCGCTTGGAATAACAGAAAATAACTAACTAATACAAAACCAGTCCTTTGTTATTTGCTCTTCTATATTAGGTTGAGTTTTATGAGTAAATTCATTTTTTACTTTATCGAAAGTATAATCATCTCCCCATGTTTCAAAATGAATAGAAACCTCTTTTATGGCATTACAAATAAAATCTATTTCGGCATTGGTCATAGTTGGATGAATAGACATACGTACCCAACCTGGTCTTTCATTTAAAAACCCTTTTAAGATTTTTTCCTCTATAGCTTTTGATGTTTTTTTATTTACATGCAATAAAAAATGACCATAAGTTCCTGCACAAGAACATCCTCCTCTTGTTTGAATTCCAAACCTATCGTTTAAAAGCTTAACAATTAAATTATAATGTGCTTGATCTATATAAAATGAAAAAACGCCCAAACGATTTTTATGTTCTCCAGCCAACAAGTGTAAATTTTCAATTTTAGTTAGTTTTTCAAACACCCGATTATTAATCTCATGTTCTCTTTCCAAAATATTTTCAACGCCCATTCTTTCTTTCAAATTAATAGCCAAAGCTACTTTTATTGTTTGTAAGAAACCTGGTGTTCCACCATCTTCACGAGATTCAATATCCTCAATATAATCATGATCTCCCCATGGGTTTGTGTAGGCAACCGTACCTCCTCCTGGGTTATCTGGTACAAGGTTTTTATACAATTTTTTATTGAAGATTAATATTCCTGAAGCTCCTGGTCCTCCTAAAAATTTATGTGGAGAAAAAGTAATGGCATCTAAATATGCGTCTTGATCTTCGGGATGCATATCTATGGCTACATAAGGTGCAGAACAAGCAAAATCCACAAAACAAAGTCCGTTGTTTTGATGCATAATTTTAGCTACTTTGTGATATTCTGTTTTAATTCCAGTAACATTAGAACAGGCCGTGATTGCAGCTATTTTTATAGGCCGATCTTTATACTTGTCTAATAAATTATTCAAGCTTTTAAAGCACATTAAACCTGTTTCATCGCAAGGAATAACCTCAACTTTTGCAATAGTTTCCAACCAGGACGTTTGGTTAGAGTGATGTTCCATATGCGAAATAAAAATTACTGGTTTTAGTTCGGCAGGAATATCTGTATAAGGTTTTGCTGCTTCTGGTATTTTTAAACCTAATATACGTTGAAATTTATTGATGGCTCCCGTCATACCAGTGCCTACAGAAATTAAGACATCCTTATCGTTAGCATTTACATGCTTTTTAACAATATGTTTAGCTTCATGATACGCTTTGGTCATAGCTGCACCAGAAGTAGAAGTTTCCGTATGTGTGTTTGCCACAAAAGGACCAATAGTATTTAAAAACTTTTCTTCAATGGGTCTGTAAAGTCGGCCACTTGCAGTCCAATCGGCATAAAGCATATCCATTTTCCCATAAGGAGATTGGAATGTTTGATTTAATCCAATAATCTGTTCTCTAAAAGGTTTAAAATAGTTTTCTAAGTCAGAAATTTTATTTTTTGAAACTGTATCAGTTATTGCTTTACCCATGATTTTAAACATTTTATAATGAATCACTTTTAGCTAATTAGTTAAAAGTGACTCATTATATTAATATAAATGTACGAATTAAATAAGCATCTTTTTTAAAGTCTTTTATTCAAGTGGTTTTCCGTTTTCGTCTAAGGAACCAGATTTAACAATAATTAATTTATCTAAATCAATGTATTTTTTAATCGCTGCATTTACTTGTTCTAAAGTTACTGCTTCAATATCCTTGGAATATTGATACATATAATCTGGAGATTGACCTCTTTTTACAAAATTTAAAATAGTTCCTGCTAAACCTGTAGTGGTTGCCATTCCTACTTTAAAACTACCAGTAATATTCGTTTTTTTAGCGTCTAGCTCTTCTTGTGTAATACCTTGGTTTACCCACTTCTCTAATTGTACCATAGTGGCATCTAAACCTTGTTGAAATAACTCTGGATTAAAAGAAGCTTTTACCATCCAATATCCTTTATTATAGGTATGTCCAGAATGTCCTGAACCTATAGAATAAGTTAAACCATCTTCATCTCTTACCGTTCTCATTAAACGACCTGAAAATCCGCCACCAAAAACACTGTTACCAATATAAAAAGGTAAAAAATCTTTATCTAATCTATTTAGACCTGTAAACTGAGCAATAATCATTTCTGCACTTGGCTTTTCGGGAATGGTTATAATTTTAGTTTCAGCATTAACCTTTGCTATTTCTTTTGAAGTTAACAATTGGTCAACACCTCCTTTCCAGCCTTTAAAAGACGTAGATATAGCTTTGTATAAGGGTTTGGCATCAACATCTCCAATAGCTACTAAGTGCATACTTTTTGGCCCGAAGTATTTTTTATGAAATGCTTTTACATCCTCTATACTTGTGTTTTGTACTTCTTCAATTAAAGCCTCAATGGACGTTGCATAATTTGGATGTCCTTCAGGGTAAATAATTTGCAGTAAAGCAATATTACCCATGGTTGAAGGGTCTAACAAACCTTGTTTTAATTGACCGATGTTTTGATCTTTAATAAGTTGAAACTCATCTTCGTCAAATAATGGATATCTCAACTCTTCTGCTAATAATTCAACAACTGTATTTAGATCTTTTTTCAAACATTTAAAAGACATATTAACATTGTAACTATCTGCGCTTACTGAAATATTAACACCTAATTTTTCTAATTTTTGAGAAAACTGAATCTTATCGTTTTTAAGAGTTCCTTTACTTAATAACTGTGTCGTTAGCGATGGTACCATCTCATTATGCTCTTGGGCCAAGTATTCTCCAATGGCAAAACTAGCCGCCACAGTAATAAAATCTTTAGCTCCAGTTTCTTTTGAAATAACATCTATACCAGCTATGGTTTTACGTTCAAAGTCTTTGTCTTGCTCTACAATTAAAACTTCAGCAGTTCTATTATCAGCTAATTTATGTGCTTCAAGGTCTGTTTTGGTATGCTCTGGATGTCTGTAATAGAACTTTCCAAATTCGTCTGCTTCAAAAACCTTATTTGCTTCTTCTGCAGTCTCTTTATTAGCTCCTGGTATTACAGGAATAAAGTAACCAGTTGTACTTTGGTCTTCTACTAAATACGTATTTGCAACACGCTTAACATCCTCTGCTGTAACTTGAGCTAATTTTGTATTTGCATTAAAGAACTCCTTCCAATCTCCAGCTGCAATAACTTCTGTTAACTCGGCAGAAATACTAGCAGAACCATCTCTATACAAAATAGTTTCGGCATTAATTTTGGCGATAATTCTATCTACTTCCTCTTGCTTTACACCTTCAGTTTTAACTTGTTCTAAAATGTCTAAAACTTTTTTATTTAAGCTATCGTGGTCCGATGTTGGTTCAAAACCTAAACCTATTGTAAATAAGCCTACTTCTTGAAATTGCGACGGACTAGCATAGCCATAATAAGCTAAACCTTTATCTACCATGTTTTTAGTTAGTAAAGAAGATGGACCACTACCAATAATTTCACCTAAAACGGTTAATGCTGGTAAATCTTCGTGTAATCTTCCTGGAATTTTGTACGTAACATTAATAACACCTTGTTGTCCTGCTTTTTTAATTACCACTTTTCTTGGACCGTATTGTTTAGGTTCTTTAGTTATTGGTTGAGGCATAACATGTGGTGCTTTAGAAATAACTCCAAAATGCTTGTCAATTAACTGAAAAAGATTGTCTTTTTGAAAATCTCCAACTATAGTTAAAGTGGCATTATTTGGCCAGTAGTATGTATCGTAGAAGTTTCTTAGAGCTTCCATAGACATATTTTCTATGTCCGAACGCCATCCTATGGTAGAATGGTGATAGGTATGAGCCATATAGGCAGCAGCCCAAATTTCTTTTCTTAAAACACTGTTTGGATTGTTTTCACCTCTTTCAAACTCATTTCTTACAACCGTCATTTCGGCTTCTTTATCTTCTTTAAGCAATAGAGAGTTACGCATTCTATCTGCTTCAATATCTAAAGCTATTTCAATCTTATCGCTTGGAATTGTTTGATAGTAATTTGTTCTATCATTCCAAGTAGTCGCATTCATTTGGGCTCCTATGGACGTTAATTTACTATCTATGGAAGTTCCTTTAGTTTTATTAAACTTTTCTGTTCCTTTAAACATTAAATGTTCTAATAAGTGTGTAGAACCCGTGTTTCCAGAAACTTCGTGTTTAGAACCCACACGATATACTATTTGGACCGTTACCACTGGTGCAGAATTATCTTGAAGTAATAAAATTTCCATCCCATTAGGTTGGTACAGATATTCTTCAATTTCTCCCATTTCTGATACCTTCTCAAATTTAGTTTTTAATTCTTGAGATATCATAAAAAATGGCGCTACTAAAAACGCAAGCATTAATAGTGTACTAAACTTTTTTTTATTTGTCATACAACGATGAGTTTTTAAAACCATAGCTACTATCATGTGTAAATATGAATTGCTACAATCTATTAATTATAATAATGTGATAAATAATAATTTAAAAAAACCAGAGAGATTTTTGCCTCTCTGGTTTCTGAATTTCATTGCAATAATGATTAGATATTTAAGCTATTAAATAACTCGATTAATCTGTCTTCTGAAGGTCTTGGAGCATCGTAACTAACAATGTTTCCTTCTGGATCTAATAAGATAAAACGCGGAATTCCGTATATGTAATAATCCTTTATAAATTTAGAATCGAAATCTTTATCTGCTAATAACTGGATACCTGTTAAATCTTTCTCTTTAATCATATCTCGCCATTTATTCTCGTCTGCTTTTCTATCAATTGAAAGGCTTACGAATTTAATATTTTTGTCGTGATACTTTTTTTCTACTTCTTTAAGAAATGGAATTTCGTATTTACATGGTGCGCACCAAGTGGCCCAAACATCGATATAAACATAACTCCCTTTATAATCTGATAAAGAGTTTGTTCCACCTTTATAGTTTACATAATCTACAAATTGTGGAGATGGGTTTCCTTTACCTAAAGTTTCATTAATTTGTAACTGTTCTTTATGCTGCTTAGCAATATCCGTTTTAAACTTTTCTAAAGCGTTTTTCTGATTTACTAAAAAAGTAGAATCTATTTGATCTGCTTTTGAATCTAATTCGCTTCTTAAGTCATCTACATAAGAATTTGTTTTCTTATCAAAACTTGCTTGATCTAAACTAAGGTAGTCTTTATAGTTTTTACCAAAAAGTTTGCTTGTCGATTTAGATTTCGTTTTTAAATAATTATTCTCTGCCAAACCTTTTCCTGAAAAGTTTAAGCTGTTGCTTATATCCTCGGAATTAAATTCAACTTTAATATCCATATCATTTTGTAAATACAGATCGAATACATTTTTGTACACAGCAGTAAATGTCGCTGGTTTTTCTAATTTAATAGTATCTCTAAACTCACCTTGTTTATCCACTCCAACCATTATTGTGTTGTTAGCAACCGGATCAAACAAACGTAGCTTTAAACTATCGATTGGATTGGTAACCTTTCCATGTAAAATTAAATAGTCTTTAGGCGGTTGTTCCTGCTTACAAGATACCAGAACAAGCACTAATAGTGTTATTAAACTAATATGTTTCATAAATAGTGTTTTTTTAAAGTTATTTTTTCAGGTTTTTAATTAGTAACCTGGATTTTGACTTACATTGTTATTACCTGTTCTTACTTGCGAAGGTATAGGTAATACATATTGGTTTTCTGATATTATGGTTGGTTTTACTAAAGATATATCAATATCGCCTAGTGTTGCATACCTTACCATATCGAACCAAGGTTCTCCATTTTCGAAAAACAATTCTAATAGTTTTTCTTCACGAATATCTTCTAAAATGGTTGAAGTGTCAAGGGCTTTAGCCGTTACACCTGCACGTAATCTAAGCGCATTTAAGCTATTTAAAGCATCGATTAAAACTCCACCTGGACGTCTTGCTTCTGCTTCGGCATGAATTAAATACATTTCGCCCAAACGCAAATGAAACAAGGTATTTCCTTGAGAAGTCACGTTATCTAAAAATGGATATTTAGCATTTTGGTTATTTCCTTGTGTGTATTCGGAGTAGGCAAAACTAAATCTCGGGTCGTATCCAGAACCATTTCCAAATAAATCGCCGTCTCCTACTACTCCAACTTGCGCATCTGATAAGGCTTCTAAGTTTGAGCTATATGTGGTTCTGTTAACTTGATCCATGGTAGAACCTCCTTCATTTCCTGGGCCACTATACGGAGCGTAAATAACTTCCTGAGAATCGAAGCTTTTTAAAAATATTTGAGAGTAATCTGTTTCTAAAACATAGCCTTCAGAATTATTAATTACCTCATTGGCTAAGGTGGCTGCTCTTGGGTAGTCTCCAACGTATAGAGATACTTTAGCTAATAACGCACGTGCTGCTAAACTACCGGTAAAGTAATGAGGGATAAAAACAGGGCCGTTAGCTTCGGCAAATTCTAAATCTTCAATAATCTGGTTGTAAACTTCTTGTACAGAATGTCTTGGTAATGCTACCAGTTCTGTTGAGTATTGTGTTTTTATTACAATTCCAAGATTTGAGTTTAGATCGTAAAACTGACCAAAATAACGCAATAAAGTAAAGTGTGAAAAAGCTCTATGGAATTTTGCTTCGGCAATCATTTCTGCTTTACGTTCGTCTGAAATACCTACAGCTTTTCCTGCTTCTAATTCTCTAATTAAAAAGTTACTTTGATTTATAATCTTATAATATCCATTATAAAGATTTGCTAAATAAATATTTTCTACGGGCACTTGATTGGTGTTATACCCATTTCCTCCAGAAAGGAAACCAGAAATCTTTCCTTCGTTTCCATAAGCTGCTAGATATAAAGGGAAGCCTCCTACGTCGAATTGTCGCCCTAAATCGTATACGCTATTTAATACTTGTTGTGCAGATGTTTCGTCTGTGACAGCCTGATCTGCAGGCAGCTGATAAATAGGTTTTACATCGTCTATACTACAGCTTGTAGCTACTACTAAAAGCAATAAATAAACAAAATTTCTATATGTGTTTTTAAATGTTTTCATTTTCTTTTTTTTTAAAATTGAACTTGTAAACCTAATGAGAACGATCTAGCCAAAGGATAAGGATCTTCGTTACTAACGCTATCAATTATTCCTCCTCTTTCAGAAAAAGTTTCCGGGTCTACACCTGGCCATTTAGTCCATGTAACCAAGTTAGATCCTGTTAACATAATAGTGGCAAAATCCACACCCATTTTATTCATTAAGTTACTATCTAATTTGTAGCTAAGCTGCAAACTTTTTAGTCTTAAATAAGAAGCATCGTGTAAATAGCGATCTGACACTCTACTACTTGCAGATGGATCGAAGTACAATGCTCTTGCATATTGTGCATTTGGGTTTTCTGGCGTCCAAGTGTTTAAAGCATATTCGCTGTATTTGTTTTCACCCAAGTTATTGAATGTCCCTTGTGGAATAGAATTCCAAACAGATTCTGCGCCTACAGAGTATTGGAATAAGGCTGTTAAAGTCAAGTTTTTATATTGAAATGTATTTGATATTCCACCAAAGAAATCTGGTTCTATATCTCCAATAATTGTTCTATCTTCTTGTGTAATTAATCCGTCTCCATTAATATCTTCGTACATATAGTCTCCAGCTCCTGTAGAGAATTGGTCGTATAAACCTGTTGGAGAGTCTGCATTAAGCGCATCTACCTCGTCTTGAGATTGGAATATTTTAACTACTTTATAGCCTTTTATGGTTCCTACTGGTTGTCCTTCAATAAAGTAATCTAATTGATAATTATTAATGTTAGCACCATTTAAACTAACTAATTTATTTCTATTTAAAGCCCAATTAATATTTGCAGACCAAGTAAAGTTGTTATTTTTAATAATATCTCCACCTAAACTTACTTCTACCCCTTTGTTGGTAACATCTATTAAATTAGAATAATAAGTACTAGGACCTAATTCTAATGGGATAGGAGCTTTTACTAAAGCACCATTGGTTTTTCTGGTATACACATCTATACCTCCTCTAAGTCTTGAATTAAACAAACCAAAATCTAATCCCAAATTTAACTCTTCGGTTGTTTCCCATCCTACATTTGGGTTTGGAAAATTATTTCCTAGCACCAGTCCTGTATTACCCAAGTAGTTATCTGCAACTGTTGTTCCAATAAATTGGATATAAGCATAATCTGAAACATTTGTAGATCCTACACGACCAGCACTTGCTCTAAACTTTAAAGCATCGAAGGTTTTTGAATCTGCCATAAAATTTTCGTTTGTAATATTCCATCCAGCCGAAAGGGAAGGGAAATAAGCACGTTTATTATCCGGACCAAATTTAGAAGAGGTATCTGTTCTAAAATTAAAAGTTGCATTATATCTTCCTTTATAGTCGTACGTAACACGAGAAAATAATGAGTTTAACCCAGTTTCTAACTTGGTATGTCCGTAACCAATTACCGTTTCTGCAGCCGTGGCATTAATCAACACATCGTCGTTAGGGAAGCCACTATAAAACTGATTTTTATTATCAAAATTAGTTCGATCCCAAGCAGCTCCTAACATCACATTAAAATGATTGTTAGATAAAGTAAAATCATAACTTGCAGTTAAGTTGGTAGTTAAATTAGATACTAACGCTGTTTCTTCTGATAAAAAGGAATCGTTTTCAAAAAACACAAAGTCTGTTTGCGTAATTTTTGGAATAAAGCTGCTGTAGTCTGAATAAAACACAGCCGAATTAACATCTGCTTTAACTTTAAGTTTTTTAATAGGCTCTACCTCAATATATGCGTTCCCTATAAAATTATAAGCTTGATTGGTTGTTTTATTTTGCAAACGCATTAATGGGTTTGGCTCGTAAGTTGGAAAACCATAAGTATACACTTCTTGCCCTAAAAGTTGCCCATTTTCATCGTAAACTGGTAAATCTGGTCTTGCTTGAGCAATTGCAGTGTTTACGGTATATTGTCCGAATAAATCGTCTTCTCCAGACTGTGATTTTGTATAACCCAAGTTAGCCGAACCTCCAACTTTAATGTATTTGCTAACATCTGTATCTAAAGATATACCGAGCGTATATTGAGACATCTCATCATATACAGTTAAACCTTCTTGATCTATAAGAGATAAACTAAGCGAGTAATTTGTTCTTTCGCTCCCTCCATTATAACTAACATTTGCCTGGCTTGTAAGTGCTAAATCTCTAAAAACAACATCGTTCCAATCAGTGTTAGCTGTTCCGAAATAATCTTCTCTTAAGCCGTCATAAGTTACTTCAAAAGTACTAAAGTCTATATCTACATATCCAATATTTGCTAAGTCGAATGCCATAAATGGATCCATTTGTCCAGCATTCATAGCGTTTACACTATTTTGTAATAACAAATCGTAAAACTCGCTATATTGTTTCCCATTTAATACATCTAAGGTATTTATTGGTTTTGCAAAACTTGAAGTAAAAGACACATTAATAGTTGGGTCTTGATTACGTTTTCCTCTTTTTGTTTGAATAAGTATTACCCCATTTGCACCACGAGATCCATAGATAGAAGTAGCAGCAGCATCTTTAAGAATATCGAAACTTTCAATATCTGTTGGATTGATAGTTAATAAAGGATTAGCTCCCCCAAGCGCATCTATATTAAAAGGTACACCATCGATAACATATAACGGTTGATTTAAACCACCAACATTAGATAGTGGCGAAGTAACACCTCTAATATTTAGCCTTGCTGGTGCTCCAGGACGTCCGCTTGATTGACTTACTTGAACCCCTTTTACTAAACCACCTAAAGCTTTATCGAATCCAATAGCTCCTGTGGCAGCTTGTACAATTTCCTCCGTTTTTACAGAAGATACTGCTCCAGTTACATCTTCACGTTTTTGTTCGCCATAACCAATAAGTACAATTTCTTCTAATTGGCTTAAATCTTCTTTCATGGTTAAATTAATAACCTTTTGTTCTCCAACTGTTATGCGTTCTGTTTTATAACCTAAAGATGAAAACACTAAAACGTCTTCACTTCCATCCAAAAATATTGAGTAACCACCATCAAAATTGGTAACCACACCTTTTTGTGTGCCTTCTATTACAATTGTAACTCCGGCCATTGGCATCCCAGTTTCGTCTTTTATCATTCCAGTTACTTCGCGTTCTTGTGGAATCATCATTTCAGACAATGGTACGTTTTTAATTACAATGGTGTTGTTTTGTATAAACTCAAAATCAAAGTTACCCGAAGACAAACTTCTTTTTAATAAATTATTTGCTCTAATACTTCCCTTCCTTAGATTTACTTTTGGCAAGTTGTTAAACAGACCTTCTTGGTAAATAAATCTGTAATCAGTTTGCGTCATAATAATGTCGAAAACTTCATCTACTGATACTGTTTTATCCATATCAATTGTAACTTTCGCATTTTGCGAAACAATAGTATTTGGCGTAAAACTAAAAGCCGAAAGGCAGCATAAAAACACGAATAATCTCATAATCTGGATGAGTAGTTTTTTTCTAAAGCCGAAAAAAACTGTCTTTAAGTTAATTTCCATAAATTTGCATATTATTTAATTGGTTAAACATTTAATTGATTAGTAATGACTATCTGGGAATAAAGTATTAAGCTTTGGACGGTCTAATCTTTGTTCCCTTTTTTATTTTATTGTTATTGTTTTATCTTTTATAGTAAAAGAGTTAATAATACTAGCATTTTGAATTGCTAATAAGATATCTTCTATTGTTTGCTCCTTACTTAAAACGCCTCTAAAAGTGGTGTTTTCTAATTTTTTATTTTCGAAAACAACATCGACATCGTACCATCTAGAAAGTACAATCATTAATTCTTTTAAAGGTTTTGCTTTAAAACTAAACACACCATCTTTCCAGGATATTTCGTTATATACATCTACTGTTTTAATTAAAATATTATCAGGTTGATTTTTGTTTAAAATTGCTTGCTGAGTAGGTTTTAATATATTTTTAGTCTCCTCTGTAATTAATGCAATTTTACCTTCAACTAAAGTAGTATACGTATTTGTTTCATCGGCATAAGCTTTTAGGTTAAAAGCCGTACCTAGAACTTCGATTTCTTGATTATTGGAATTTACAATAAAAGATGCTCCTTGGTGCATGCTGCTGGGAGATACTTCAAAAAAAGCCTCGCCATAGACTAATTCGACAACACGAGGCTCTTTAGCTTGAAATGAAATTGGGTATTTTAATTTAGAGTCGGAGTTTAACCACACTTTTGTTCCGTCTGAAAGTGTAATAAAAAACTGACCTCCTCTGGGAATTGTTAAATAGTTATAAGCAATCTCTTTATTAGATGTTTTAGAAGGTTGATAAACTATAGCTTCTCCATTACTAGTAACTTGCTCCGTTTGATAGGTTTTTGTTTTCTCTAAAGCAACTTCCTTTCCATTTTCTAAAGTAAGAATAGCTTTATTAGAACCTGTTTCAATAGAATAATCTGAAATCTCAACAGATTGAGCTTCCTTATTTATAAAAGATATATCGTCTTTAAACATATAGCCAAGAGCAAATACTCCAATAACTATAGCTGCAGCATACTTTAAAAACTCTTGAGATTTTTTCAATCTAATTACTTTATTTTCACGCTTTGTAAGTTGATCTAACTTCCTTTTAACGGCACTCGAATCAAACTGTTTTGTATTGTAATCCACAGCGTAATTTAATTTAACGTATGTACTAAATAACTGTTTGTTATTTGGATCTTTTAACCATTCCTCCAACTGATCTAACTCTAAAGCTGTTGCCTGATTAGTAAGATATTTAACAATTAATTTTTCTGTTTTTTGGGGTATCATTTACTACATTATTTACACTTATAACGACGGATTTTTTGTTAACCCTAATTTTTATTGTGACTTTTTTTATAATTTGCGCAACAAATGCTGATTTTATTGGTATTTTCTTATAACATGGATCCTTTTAAAGACAATACGCAACTTATTGAAGCTCTAAAATCTGGAAAACCAAAAGCTTATACTTTCTTGGTCGATACATACCACCACAAACTTTGTGTTTATGCATATGGATTAACCCGCGATCATGATTTGGCAGAAGATATTGTACAGAATATTTTTATTAAAACCTGGAATAAAAGAGAGAAGTTAAAAACCGAATTTTCTATAAGTAGTTTTCTCTACAAATTGACTTATAACGAATTTATAGATCAATATAGAAAACAAAAAAACGTATTCCCTTTAGAAAAGAAATACATAGACGAACTTACAATTATAACCGAAGATCAAGACCCAAGTTCTATCGAGCAAATGATTGCTTTAGTAAAAAAAGAAATTCAAAATTTACCTCCAAAATGTAGAGAAACCTTTTTACTTAGTAAAGAAGAAGGTTTAACTAATATTGAAATTGCAGAATACAAAAGTATTTCACTTAAAACAGTTGAAGCGCACATAACAAAGGCGTTTGCTATTTTAAGGGAAAAAGTTGGAGAAAAGATTGAAGGAATTTTATTTTTACTATTTGGATAATAAAATTTTTAAAACACAAAATTTATAATAAAAAAAATCCAATCATTTTCATGATTGGATTTTTTTAGTCGGGGTGGCAGGATTCGAACCTGCGACCTCCGCGTCCCAAACGCGGCGCGATAACCGGGCTACGCTACACCCCGAGATGTTTAATTTATAAGTGATTACTCTTAGAAAATTTAAGAACCTCAACTTATAAATCGGTTATCAATTTCGAGCTGCAAATATATAGCTTTTCTTTTTTAACTAACAAGTATTATGTTTAAATTTATGGACAAATCAACAAAAAAATGAAGTTACATCTATTTACGCCCGTCCTTGTATGTTTTATAAGCATTTTATCTTGCGCTCAAACAAAAAACAAGAAAGCTCCCGAAAGCTCTTATGAGGTTGTAGTATCCGATTTACAAAACCCTTGGGGATTTGTTTTTTTACCAGACAATTCCTTACTAATAACTGAAAAGAAAGGAGAACTTATTCATTATAAAGATGGAAAAAAGACACAGATAAAGAATCTTCCAGAAATAGAACTACTTGGTCAAGGTGGATTAATGGACATAAAATTACATCCTAATTATACCGATAATGGTTGGATTTATTTTTCTTATGCGTCTCCAGAAGGGGAAGGTTCAGGATGCAACACGGCTATAATGCGAGCAAAAATTGAGAATAATCAATTAACTAATAAAGAAGTACTTTATAAAGCCACTCCAAATACAGAAGCTAGTTATCATTTTGGGTCGCGTTTGGTGTTTGACAAGGCTGGTTACTTGTATTTTACCATTGGAGATCGTGGAGAAAAAGATATAAATCCACAAGATTTAACAAAAGATGGCGGAAAAGTATATAGAATTTATGACGACGGACGCATTCCTGAAGACAATCCGTTTTACAATACGCCTAATGCCAAAAAAGCTATTTACACCTATGGGAACAGAAACCCTCAAGGCATGAAAATTCATCCAGAAACTGGAGAAGTCTGGACACATGAACATGGACCAAAAGGAGGTGATGAAATTAATATTATAAAATCTGGTAAAAATTACGGTTGGCCCAAAGTAACATTTGGAGTAAATTATGTAGGAACCAAAATATCAGATTATACAGAGTTACCAGGTTTAGAACCTCCTATTCACTATTGGGTACCATCCATTGCTCCTAGTGGCATGGCTTTTATATCTAGCGATAAGTACCCTGGTTGGAAGGGTAATTTATTGGTTGGTTCTTTAAAGTTTCAGTATGTTAGTAGATGTGTTCTTAAAGATAAAGAGGTTGTAAATGAAGAAAAGATACTAGAAGGGCTAGGAAGAGTTCGCTCTTTAGAGCAAGGACCCGACGGATATATTTATGTAGGAATAGAAAATTTAGGAATTGTTAAACTTTTACCTATGAACTAAATAGTATTTGGTTTTGTAAGTTTCAGAGATAGCCGCTATATTTTGAATGTAAATAACTAAATTTGTGCTTTAAAAAAAAGATGTATTCATGCTAATTATAGGAATTGCTGGAGGAACTGGCTGTGGTAAAACAACCGTTGTAAATCAAATATTAAATCAATTGCCAGAAGGAGAGGTTGGAGTAATTTCTCAAGACTCATATTATAAAGACACCTCGCATTTAAGTTTGGATGAACGAGTGAAAATTAATTTCGATCATCCACGCTCCATTGATTTTGAATTGTTGGAGGGACATTTAAAAGAATTAAAAAAAGGGAACGACATCCATCAACCTGTATATTCCTTCATAAAACACAATAGGACTGGCGATACTATTTTAACACATCCTAGAAAAGTTATGATAGTTGAAGGTATTTTAATCCTTACAAATCCAGAATTAAGAGAGATGTTCGACATTAAAATATTTGTGCATGCAGACAGCGACGAGCGATTAATCCGTCGTTTAAAACGTGATATTACTGAGCGAGGTAGAGATATTGAAGAGGTTCTTGCCAGATACAAAAACACCTTAAAACCCATGCATCAACAGTTTATTGAGCCAATGAAAGAGTATGCAGACATAATAATTCCCAACAATAAATACAATACGGTTGCAGTAGATATTGTAAAAACAATTATCAATCAAAGTCTTATATAGTGGCAAAAAAACCAAGTAAATACATAAAACCTTTTAAGAATATTTTTGTTTTCATACTATTAATATTTGCCATTTGGATGCTGTTTTTCGATGCCAATTCATGGTTAATTCATAACGAATTAAATAAGGAAATTGAAGAATTAGAAACCGAAAAAGATTTTTATAAAAACGAAATAATTAAAGACAAAAAAGCCATAAAAGAATTGAGCACAGAAGAAGGTGTTGAAAAATTGGCTCGAGAAAAATATTATATGAAGCAGGACAATGAAGAGATATTTATTATAGAATATCAAGACAGTCTTCCAAAAACTAAAGAAAAATGAGTACAAAATTATTTAATGATTTTAACGAAGTTTCATCCAAAGAATGGAGGCAAAAAATTCAGGCAGATTTAAAAGGAGCCGATTATAACGACACACTTATTTGGAAGACCAATGAAGGAATTGATGTAAAACCTTTTTATCACGCAGATGAATTTACTTCTATACCTAACGTATCTTCATCGAAAGCAACCGAATGGCAAATCTGCGAAAGCATTTTTGTTGCCGATATTGAAAAATCTAACAGTCGTGCTATAGAACTTTTGACAAGGGGCGCGGATAGTTTAAAATTTATTATCCCTTCTGAAGATATTGAAATTGAATCTCTTTTAAAGAATATCGATTTAACTAAAACAAAACTCTATTTTGAACTTCAGTTTTTGTCTTCGAACTATGTGACTAAGATTTTGAAAGTAACCTCAAAAGAAAACACCTTTATATTTATTGATATTATTGGAAATCTTGCCAGAAGTGGAAATTGGTTTACTAATCTCCAAGAAGACCATAAACAGTTTGAAACCATAGTAAATAAAACAGCCTTATTTAGTGTTGATTTGTCTCTATATCAAAATGCTGGCGCTACAATGGTGCAGCAATTAGCTTATACCTTAGCTCATGCTAATGAATATTTAAATTTTGTTACAAATAATTCTAACCAACCTCTTAAGCTTGTTTTCACAACCTCAGTAGGCACCAATTATTTCTTTGAAATTGCAAAACTTAGAGCCTTAAGAATTTTATGGCAAACATTAGCATCAGAATACAAGATTCCAGAAGAGTGCTTTATTTTTGTAACTCCTACAAGACGTAATAAAACACTTTACGATTACAACACAAATTTACTTAGAACTACTACCGAATGTATGAGTGCCATTCTTGGTGGTGCAAATACCATAAACAATTTAGCTTACGATGCTATTTACCATAAAGACAACGAATTTGGAAGTAGAATTTCCAGAAATCAACTCTTAATATTAAAGAATGAAAGCTATTTTGACAATGTAAACAATCCTGCAGATGGTGCATATTATATTGAAAGTCTTACACAACAATTGGCAGAAAAAGCCTTGGAATTGTTTAAAGACATTGAAGCCAATGGTGGTTTTTTAAAACAATTAAAAGAAGGCATTATTCAAAGAAAAATTAAAGAAAGTGCTGAAAAAGAACAAACTCAATTTAATAAGGGCGAAGAGGTGTTACTTGGAACCAATAAGCATCCTAATCAAGAAGATAAGATGAAACATGAGTTAGAACTTTATCCTTTTGTTAAAACCAACCCGAGAAAAACACTTATTGAACCAATTATAGAAAAACGATTGGCAGAAACTTTGGAGCAAAACAGGTTAGAAGCAGAATAAAAATAAAACACGTATAAAACTAAAGATTTTTAAACACCTATTAATTATAAACAACAGCATGAACAAATCGCTAATAAAACTATTAATTGTAACATTTAGTTTGACACTTTTTAACTGTAAAAATGAAACATCAACTTTTAATGATTATAAGTATGCCGACCAAGAAAATATATTAGTTTGCAATGGTTTAGACACGAAACTGTATTTTGAAGCTTTAGTTTCTTTCGAGGATGACATGACCGACAAATACGATCCTTCAACTAAAAACCTGAGAAGAGGTTATTCTTTTTTCACCAGAGACGCTTTAGCTGGAAAAGTAAATTTCCAAGAAATTGTATCTCCGCATACTATGAAGGTTTTTGAAGCATTAAAAAAAGACACAGATTTATGGAACCAAGACAACAGTATTAATTACAATTCTAAACTACTTACCTGTATTGGAAACAATTTTAGAAACAACGATTTAAAAGCTACTTTTCATGCTTTAGTTTCCACTAATAGTATGCGTTCGGATATATTTGGGCCACCGCTTGTTAAGTTTGTAAAAAACTCGCACGAAGACAGGTATATGGCTGCTTTTGTAGCTTTTGATTTATTTTACGCCAATCTATTTAACGTAGATCCAACAAAAGTTAAGGAAAAAGAACAAGTCAGCAACACCAATCAACCGAATGCTAATAATGCAGTAAAAAAATAACTCTAGTAAAGTTATTATTAATGCCGAACAAAAAAGCTAAGGAATTGAAACCACATTAAAATGTCAAGAAAAAACATTCAACATATCACATTAAAATCAGATTTAAAAGACGAAAAGCCTTTGGCTTCTTCCGTTTTTAATACAGCTGAAAATATTGATGTCAAATCCACCTATTCCAAAGAAGACTTAAGTAATTTAGAACACTTAAACTTTGTAGCTGGAATCTCGCCATTTCTTCGTGGACCTTACAGCACGATGTATGTTCGCAGACCGTGGACTATTCGCCAATATGCCGGATTTTCTACTGCCGAAGAAAGCAATGCTTTTTACAGACGAAATTTAGCTGCCGGACAAAAAGGCTTATCCGTAGCCTTTGATTTAGCTACACACAGAGGTTACGATTCAGATCACCCTCGTGTATTTGGGGATGTTGGAAAAGCCGGAGTAGCCATAGATTCTGTAGAAGATATGAAAGTGCTTTTCGACCAAATTCCATTGGACAAAATGAGTGTTTCCATGACCATGAATGGCGCTGTTTTACCAATTATGGCTTTTTATATTGTTGCTGCCGAAGAACAAGGAGTAAGCCCAGACCAATTGGCTGGAACCATTCAAAATGATATTTTAAAAGAATTTATGGTGCGTAACACCTATATCTACCCTCCTACGCCATCCATGAAGATTATTTCAGATATTTTTGAATTTACCAGCAAAAACATGCCAAAATTTAACAGTATCAGTATTTCCGGATATCATATGCAAGAAGCTGGAGCTACCGGCGATATTGAATTAGCTTATACCTTAGCCGATGGTTTAGAGTACATAAAAAAAGGGCTAGATGCTGGAATGGACATCGACACCTTTGCCCCTAGACTGTCATTCTTTTGGGCTATTGGAATGAACCATTTTATGGAGATTGCCAAAATGAGAGCGGCTAGAATGCTATGGGCTAAAATTGTAAAACAATTCAATCCTAAAAACAAAAAATCACTCGCTCTTAGAACCCATTGTCAAACTAGTGGTTGGAGTTTAACAGAACAAGACCCTTTTAACAATGTAGCCAGAACCTGTATTGAGGCTGCTGCTGCTGCTTTTGGTGGCACACAATCTTTACACACCAATGCTCTAGATGAGGCAATTGCGCTACCAACAGATTTTTCTGCTAGAATAGCCAGAAACACCCAAATTTTTCTTCAAGAAGAAACTAAAATCACCAAAACTGTTGATCCTTGGGCTGGAAGTTTTTATGTTGAAAAACTAACAAACGATATTGCTCAAAATGCATGGAAACTTATAGAAGAAGTGGAAGAACTTGGTGGTATGACAAAAGCCATTGAAGCCGGGATTCCGAAGTTACGTATCGAAGAAGCTGCTGCCAGAAAGCAGGCTAGAATAGATTCTGGAGAAGATATTATTGTAGGAGTAAATAAATATAGACTTGCACAAGAAGATCCTATTGCTACTTTAGAAGTAGATAATCAAACGGTTAGAACCCAACAGATAAAACAATTAAATAAGATTAAAGCTGAGCGAAACTCTGAAAAAGTAGAGAAGACTTTGACTAATTTAACGGCTGCTGCAAAATCAGGAAAAGAAAATCTCTTATCTTTAGCTGTAGAAGCTGCAAGAGAAAGAGCAACTCTTGGAGAAATAAGCGATGCTTTAGAAGCCGTTTTTGGACGGTATAAAGCACAAATTAAATCCTTTTCAGGTGTGTATAGTAAAGAGATAAAAAACGACAGTTCTTTTAGTAAAGCTAAACAAATGGCTGATACTTTTGCGGAACAAGATGGAAGAAGACCACGTATAATGATTGCTAAAATGGGGCAAGATGGACACGATAGAGGTGCCAAAGTAGTAGCCACAGGTTATGCAGATGTTGGCTTTGATGTAGATATTGGTCCTCTGTTCCAAACTCCACAAGAAGCAGCTAAACAAGCTGTAGAAAATGATGTTCATGTACTTGGCGTTTCTTCTTTAGCTGCTGGACACAAAACTTTAGTTCCACAAGTAATCGACGAGCTTAAAAAGTATGGCCGCGAAGATATAATGGTGGTTGTTGGTGGTGTCATTCCTAAGCAAGATTATCAATACTTATTCGATGCTGGAGCCATGGCTGTTTTTGGACCAGGAACTAGAATTAGTGATGCTGCAATTCAGATTTTAGAAATATTAACGGATTAGGAAAAATTCTAAAATGAAAAAATGTCCATATGGAATTTCGTGTATAGTAAAAGTTTTAGTTTCATATAACTAGTTGTACTTCAATTCGTAAAATGACGATATTACTATTTACAGCCTTACTTCTATTCATAATCTTATTGATTAATTATTTTGCGAGTTCAAAGCACAAAAGTGGATTAAAAATACTCGTGAGTTTTGGAGTTTTAATTGGGTTTTTAGCTTTGGGATTACACTCTTTGTTTGACGACTCAATCGGAGCTTCAACGCCAGTTAATGTTCGGATTGAAAATCTTACCGACAAAAAATTGAAAATCTATGCCATCGCATTTTGGAGCAATAATTGGAACGGAACAGGAAGTATTGTGACTTATGACACAGAATTAGAACCGAATAAAAAATCTGAATTTTGGTTTGAGAATGACGGAACTTCTGAATTTTGGATTGTAGCAAAAACCGCAAATAATGAAATTGATTACTTGAATGTCATCACAGAAAACAAAAGTCAGTTTGATTTAAAAATAATAGAAAACCAAAATATTGACCAAAGTAAAGCACAAATCGCAAAAGAACTAACTTTCAAAACGGACAAAAACGAACAAATAGAAAGGTTTGCATTTCGGACAAATATTATTTTAATCGGACTTCTGATTTTGAGTCTGATAAAAATAAAAACTGGTAGAACACCGTTTAAAATTAAAGGCTAACTCAAGCCTACTTGCAAAAATCCTTTCGGATTTTATATTCGGTTATTATTTACTAACTTAGTAGCGAAACGGAGCTAAAGATGTTAAACAAAAGTGTTGACAGAATTGGTTTGGAACCTTAAAAATCAAACTTATGAGTAGTCTAAAAAACATAAAATCGGAAATTGATACATATGCGAACGATTCAAATTTTACAGAATTGCAAATCGTTGAAAAACTAGAAAAGCATTATTTCAATAAGAAAGTAAACGAAAACTTAAAGTTGTATAAAAAAGGAAAGAAAAAAGTGAGCGAAATAACAAAAGATTTAAAAATCTCGCCGCGAAAATTTTATGCAATTTTAGAGCAAAAGAAAATAGCACATAAGAAATATAACAAAGACTGAATTAGAACCAAATAGAAAACATATTGACTATTAGAAATATTCTTCATATCACTTCCTACGACTATAATTACAGTGTTTTATGTTCCCAATCCTTTGGATAAAAACTACTCAGTTCAAATTAAATGGATAAAAATTGTAGCGAATTCTAATTTAATGATTGTTAAAGGAGTATTTCGTTTAATATAAACAATCCTATTCTTGTATAATTAAATAACCCTGATAGGAAGTACGCTTCCAGCTTTTTAATTAATCAGTTCAAAAACAGATAAACTGAATAAAATGAGATTTGGAATATCATTAAATATAATATCAAAAATTTAAATGCTTTTCAAAACTGTTACTAAAATTGCTTAATTTAGTGCGCAACTTAAGTGTATTTCAATATCACTTATTCTTAAACTAAGTATTCATTTCTCGCAGCTCTTTGATTAAAAGCTTAATAAAGAAATTAATGTCTTCAGAATAAAACACCCCATGGCAAACCATAACACAACTTTAAAGTCAAAAAAAACAATTTTATCTCTCGAAGAGCTACACTTAAATAATGAAAACAGAAACAGGATAAACCAGCTAATTGAGGAATTCACTTATATAGACGCGCTAAATAACCTAAATATTCCGGTAGATAATAAAATATTATTACATGGACATACAGGATGTGGAAAAACCGCTACAGCTCATGCTATTGGCTTGGCATTAAATAAAAAAGTAATAACTCTAAATTTAGGTGGATTTGTCTCTTCAAGACTAGGAGAAACAGCAAAAAATCTTTCAGAAATTTTTAAAACGGCATCCAATGAAAAGGCCATATTATTTATAGATGAATTCGATTTTATAGGTAAATTAAGAGATTATGACACGACAGATTCAGGCGAAATAAAAAGATTGGTTAATGCTCTTATTCAACAAATAGATCATTTATCGGATACTTCCTTACTTATTTGCGCAACCAATCATTTAGACATTATTGACACGGCTCTATTAAGACGATTTCAGATAAAACTGGAATATCAATTACCTTCTAAAAAAGCTCTGGATATATATTACGACGGAATTTTATCTAGTTTTCCTGAAGGCATAAATCAGATAGTGAGAACCTACAATATTTCTTTTGCAGAAGCGAAGGACCTCGCTTTTCAACAGATTAAAGCACATATTATTCAATATGAAAAACAAAGAAAACATTTACTTTTCTCTTATGGAGCATTAAAATCTAAAGAAGTACAACTAGACAATTTTGGGAGAGAACTTAAAGGAACAGAAGATTTATTATCTGGATATAAATTAACCGATGAAGAAATAAAAGACACTTCGGTAATTAAAATACACAAAACAGAAATTCTTTCAATTGCGACAAAATCGAGAGAAGAAAATGACCATATTAAGGGCTTGGTATTTGAAATATTGGGAGAAGAACTCATGCAGATTGATAGATTTGGGCTTTCTAATTATAAAAGAGTTAAAGAAACTACAGCTTCTGGAGCAGAGGTGTGGATATACGTGGCTCAAAACTCCTATTAAAATGGAACATTCAATAACAAATAACCTTGCAGAAATTCTAAAAAGAATTGAAAATGCTTGTCTAAAATCAAATCGTAATCCAGAAGATGTGAAGCTTCTAATGGCTACCAAAACAGTTTCAGCCGAAAACATTAAAATAGCTTTTAAAAACAACCAGACATTAATAGGTGAAAATAAAATTCACGAGATTAGTAAAAAGTATGAAGCTTTAAAAACCATTGGTCATCAAACCCATTTTATTGGTCATCTTCAAACTAATAAGGTTAAAGATTTATTGAAATACAATGTAGATTGCATTCAGTCTATAGACAGACTTCGTTTAGCAGAAAAGTTACAAAACCGATTGGAATATGAGGACAAAACCATAGACGCTTTTCTTCAGTTTAACACCTCTTACGAACAGAGTAAATTTGGAATGAAACCAGAGGATTCAATGAAATTTGCTGTAGAGCTTCAACAATTTGACAGAATTAATATTAAAGGACTTATGACAATTGGTTTGTTTTCAGCTGAAACCGAAAAAGTAAGGAAATGTTTTAAATTGTTAAAAAATATTCAGTTACAACTTCTGGATAATGGGATTCCTGTTCATGAATTATCCATGGGTATGAGCGGCGATCTGGAAACGGCTATTGAAGAAGGGTCCACCATGGTACGGGTTGGTACGGCTATTTTTGGCAAAAGAGAACATCCGGATAGTTACTATTGGAATGAAAATTGAATTAAATAGTATGGCCAAATTTTCATCTAACTACAAAATATAACAGTTTATAATATGGGGAATTTATACATTTTTAAATCAGAAAGACTCGGATTTCGTAATTGGAACAAAAACGACCTAACGGAGTTTGCTAAAATAAATGCGGATATCGACGTTATGGCGCATTTTCCAAATACTCTAACTACAACTGAAACATCGGAGTTTATTGAAAGACTTCAAAACCATTATAAAACATACGGTTATAATTATTTTGCTACCGAAATTTTAGAAACTGGAGAGTTTATAGGATTTATAGGTTTAGCTTACCAAGATTATAAAACAGATTTTACCCCTGCTGTTGATATTGGTTGGCGACTAAAAAAGTCTGCCTGGGGAAATGGTTATGCTACAGAAGGCGCAAAAAAATGTCTTGACTTCGCTTTTAAAAAAACGGAGTTAAAGAAGGTAATTGCAGTATGTACAGAGCGTAATTTTAAATCGGAAAGCGTGATGAAGAAAATTGGAATGACTAAGGCGGGTGAATTTAAACACCCAAAACTAAAAGCATATCCAGCATATGAAAACTGCCTGTGTTATCAAATAAACAAACCTGATTAACCTATCTATTTAATAATTTTAAATAAAAACTAACCCCTTGAAAAATAATCTTTCAAGGGGTTTCACTTAACTAATATTCCGATTTTAGTTTATCTAACTAAGAGAAATCGGATTAAAAACAATCTTTATTTACCTTGCCTGTATGGTTTATGTTTTCATTTTGCTAAAACTCTAAGTACTCTAAACTTGATAATATTTTGTTTTTATCGTAAAACAAAACCTCAAATAACCAGTTTTACTACTTATCTATTTCAATGGAATACTACAATTCTAATAACTATTTGCAAATTACTTGCAGTTATAGCTAAAATACTAACATACTAATTATAATCTAAATTTCAAATTAAGCTTCTCTCCTTTCCGATTTCGTAAGAAAATAGAACTAATTTTCACCTCTATTATAAAAGGCAAAAAAATTAACAATATTTAATTCGGATAAGTTTGTCCGTATTAAATATTTAATTTACATTTGTACCATAATTAAAAAGAATATATGTTTTCTAAAGCATGCGAATACGGAATTAAGGCGTCTATTTTTATAGCCTTGAACTCTTACGAAAGTAAACGGGTAAGCCTTAAGGCTATTGCTAAGGAAATAAATTCGCCAGAAGCTTTTACAGCAAAAATTCTTCAAGATTTAGTAAGAAATGGTATTATAAAATCTGTAAAAGGTGCTTATGGTGGTTTTGAGATAGATAAATACGCTATTTCTAGTATAAAATTATCGCAAATTGTAAATGCTATTGATGGCGACAATATTTATAAAGGATGTGGTTTAGGGTTGAATACCTGCGATGAGAACCATCCCTGCCCTGTTCACGACAAATTTAAAAGTGTAAGAGACGAACTAAAACACATGCTTGAACATACTAATTTAGAAGAATTAGCTTTAGACATAAAATCTGGAGTAGCATTTTTAAAGACTTAAAAAAATTTAAAAACAAATAGGACAAAAATATCCGAATAGATTAAAAACAAGTATTAATTAATAAAACACCCTTAAAAACACCAATTCTTTTAACATAGAAAGAATAACAAATAAAAGAAAAGGTTGGGAGAAGCACATGGAAACATTAAGTAAAGAATCACAAAAGGAAATAGGCCAATATGTTGCCGAAGATTACAGAACTGCATCAGTTTTCTCTAAATACGGAATAGATTTCTGTTGCAAAGGAAATAGAACTATTGAAGAAGTTTGTACTAAAAACAATCTTGATAGCAACTTATTATTAAACGATTTAGAAAAAGTTGTATCTACTAATACAGATCAGTCTATAGATTACAGATCTTGGCCTTTAGATTTATTAGCAGAGTATGTGGAGAAAAAACACCACAGATATGTAGAGGAAAAAACTCCGGTTTTACACCAATTTTTAGACAAATTGTGTAAAGTTCATGGTGGTAGACATCCAGAATTATTTAAAATCAACGAATTGTTTACTGCATCTACAGGAGAGTTAGCTTCGCACATGAAAAAAGAAGAATTAATTCTTTTTCCTTTCATTAAAAAAATGGTGAAAGCTCAAATAGACAAAAGTCCGGTTACATCTCCCCAATTTGGTACGGTTAAGAACCCAATTGCAATGATGATGGCAGAACATGAAAATGAGGGTGAACGTTTTAGAGAAATTGCCGAACTATCAGACAATTATACTCCACCAGCAGATGCTTGTAATACCTATAAAGTAACATTTGCTATGTTGGATGAATTTGAAAAAGATTTACACTTACATATACATTTAGAAAATAACATCTTATTCCCTGAAGCTGAAAAGTTAGAAAAACTTATTCAGTAATCTTTAATGGTATTTTCTAATATAAACCTGGGAGTCATTCCCCAATAAAACTTCCAGGTTTAATTATAATTTTTATTTATAATAGTTGTTCATTAAAAGCACTTCTCCTGTTACTAATAATAGTTTAAATTTGTTGAGGAGTAAATTTATGTTTCTTTAGTTTGTCATACAAGAGGAGTGTTTTTTTTAATTATATCTTTATATTTACAACTCAGCTATTTATTTTAATTTATGCCCAAAAAGCTCGTACTTACTTGCTTAATAAATTTTCTTATTGCCGCCCTCATGGGATTAGCTTTACGCTATACTTATATCTCGCCAATTCCATTTAATTATAGATTTTTAACACATGCACATTCTCATGTGGCTATGTTGGGATGGGTGTATTTAATGCTTTATACACTGTTTATATATTTCTTTGTTCCAGAAAAGAAACCCATCTATAATAGACTATTTTGGGTTACAGAACTCGCAGTAGTAGGCATGATGATTAGCTTTCCATTTCAAGGCTATGCTGCTATATCAATAAGCTTCTCTACGCTTCATATATTTTGTAGTTATTACTTTGTTAGACTTATTTGGAAAAATCATAAAACAGATTCCGTAGTTACTAGCTATTTACTCAAGTCTTCTCTTATTTTTATGACTGTTTCTACTATTGGCGTTTGGTGTTTGGGACCAGCTGTTGGCTTATTAGGTCAGGCATCTGCTTTTTATCAAATTGCCATACAGTTCTTTTTACATTTTCAGTTTAATGGCTGGTTTCTAATTGCCGTTTTAGCCGTTTTAATATATAAACTTCAAATAAAGGACTCTAAAGAATTTAGAACATTTTTTAAATTACTAATTATTTCTACTATTCTAACTTTTGCGCTTCCAGTAAATTGGTTTGCCCCACATATTTCGTTATTATGGATTAATGGCTTAGGCGTATTTCTACAAATTATAAGTCTTATTCTGTTTTTAAAATTAATTAAAAAACCATTTAAGCAGCTTTTAGATTCCAGTTCTAAAATTACCAGATATATGTTCCACTTCTCATTGCTGTGTTTTATACTAAAAATTGGTCTCCAAACCTTATCTCTAATTCCTGAGATTTCAAATATGGCTTTTCAACATAGAAATTTAGTTATTGGTTTTATCCATTTAACTATGTTAGGAGTTATTAGTGGATTTTTATTTGCATTTATATTACAAAGTAAATTAGTTACACAAAGTAGAAACTTAAATTATGGTATGTATATTTTTATTTTAGGATTTATTCTTACCGAAATTATAATTATAGCTCAAGGTTGTTTATTCTACGTAGGTATTGGATTGTTGCCTAACTATTATGTCCTGCTATTTATTAGTAGTATCTTACTTCCTTTAGGAGTTTTTAGCCTTATTTTTAATATTTACAAAACCAAATTAGTATGAAAACTAAACCTCAAAAACGTCATAAAGCCTTACAACCTTTAAGCAGAGAACATCATCATGGCTTACTTTTATCTTGGAAAATAAGAAGTGGTTTTAATAAAGGTATCGAACCAAAGCGTATAAAAGCATATGCTGATTGGTTTTTTGAAAATCATTTAATTCCTCATTTTGAATTGGAAGAAGCCCATATTTTTTCCATTTTAGATGAAAACAATGAATTAGTAAAACGCGCATTAGCAGAGCACAGGCGTCTGAAGCGATTGTTTTCTGAAACCGAAGTAGAACCTAAAACTTTGAGTAAAATTGAAGAGGAATTAGAGCAACACATCCGCTTTGAAGAACGAGTTCTTTTTCCAGAGGTACAAAAGGTTGCAACGGAAGCGCAGTTATTATATATAGAAAAAATTCATCAATCGGAGCCTTTTAACGACAACCTGGATGATGAATTTTGGAAGTAATTCATAATATATATCTTATACAAGTCTTTTTAAAACAAAAAACCTCTACAATTTATAAATTGTAGAGGTTTTTTAAATTTTAAAATTAATCTATAGTCTCTGCTTTCTTAAAAGATGTTTTAAATAATGATGGTTTAACAACAATCATGGCCCAGGCCCAATTATTTGTTTCACTTTTATCGCCTCCTTTTAAAATTTCCATACTTTCTGTTGCAAACATTTGAGAGTATCCTACTTGAAACTGAATGTCTTTAGACAAACTATAACCTAGCACTAAATCGATTTCTGTACCTAAAGAATTACTCATTTTCTCTCCCATCCCATCAACAATAGTTGCTGCCGAAGAAAAGAAATGTGGCATTAACTTAGCTGAAAATTTATTCTTATTAAAAGCGACTGTTGCATTAATATCTAATAAACCTACAGAGTTTATATGGTTTCCAACATAGAAATAATCCATCCATCCATTAAATTTATGATTGGTTCCATACCAGGGATTAAAAGACTCTATTTTGTTACTGTTAGAGTCCATATCGGTTCCAGACAAATATTCTCCACCTAAGCCTACATTAAAGTTTTCGCCAATTGCGTAATGTGCATTTAAAGCAAAATTATATGCGCTTAACTTAGTGTTGGCAATTTTTCCTGTTTGAAAATAGATAGAAGCATCTGCTTTTAATTTATTCTGTCCATATGTGGCATGTGTCCCAAAAGTTTGATTGTAATCTACCTCTTGCTCATTATTGCTATTTTCAAACGCATAGCCATTATTAAGTGCTAAAAAACTTAATCCGAAGCTATCCAAATTGGCGTGATACCATACATATTGAAACGATTTATAATTATTAACATTATAATCTATTTCAAATAAAGATTCACTTTCGGCACTAATTGCCAAACCTAGGTCTATTCTATTATTATCGTTAGGCCTAAACGTTGCAATTAAAGCATCGTGACTTCTAGCTTGTTGTGCCCAACCAACATTACCAAACATACGCTGATCGTCGTAAATAATTTCTTGACGTCCAAACTTCAAGGAGAACTGATTATTTAACAAGAGTTCTGCCCATGCTTCATGAATAGCTGTTCCATTTTTATCGGATAAAGATGATGTTGCTACATCTCCCCAAACTCTTACGTTTTGAGCACTAAAATAAACATTTAACTTTTCGCTATTATAGCCAAAATTTAACCGTGTACGTTGAGATACAAAGGCTGCCGGATCAAGCATATCATCGGCTAGAGTTTTGTATCCATGTCTATATTCAAATCTCGGCCTTAACTCGGCAGAAATTTCAAATTCTTGGGCATAAGTCGCCATGCCAAGTCCTATACATAGGACTGCTAATAGTTTTTTCATCTGAATTTTTATAAGGATTTTCGCGTTTTATAACGCTTTCAATAATTTATTGAATACTAATTATTATTGTGTTAGTTGTAAAATAGACTCAACCGTTTCTTTATTATCGACACCTAAACCTTCTTGCTGGTGAATTAATTCTCCTTCTTTATTAAAGACACTAATAATGTTTGAATGTGAAAAATCTATCGGTGAAATTTCTTTGTATTTAACCGATAATACATTAGCAAATTCTCTGACTCCACTTTCTGTACCTTGTAAAAATGTCCAGTGTTCGTCATTCATAGCATTTTCTTTGGCAAAATCTTTAAGACGTTTTGGTGTGTCTACAGTAGGGTCTATACTTACTAGAACAAACTGAAGGTCGCCAAGGTTTTCTTTAGGAATTTGCGCTTCAATATTTCTCATATCGGCAACTAGTCTTGGACAAGCAGCTTTACAAGACGTATAAATCATAACCATAACTAAATTTTTCCCTTTTAAATCTTTTAGCTGAATTTCCTCATCTTCTTCTGTATGCCACTTACTTGTAAGGTTAAAAATAGATTCATCTGAAATCTCATTTGTGGTTTCTTTTTTTGATACTTCACCTTCCACTACTTGAAGATCCATTTTACAAATTGGGCAGTTTACATTTTCATCATAGGTTTTACCTCCTTCGCACTTCATAGGGCATTGGTATACAACTAATTGCTCGTGGGATGCCTTAGATTTATCAGAATTACATGATGTTATTACAGTTAATAACATCAACATAGATATAATAGCTTTTAAATTCTTCATTTACATATTTTGTTTTATGTCCTGAACGCAACGAAACCCTAAGTTTTTCATAGAATTTTTCGCCTGTAAACTTCCTCTGATAGCATAACGCATAAAGGCAGCATAATTCATTAAGTCTGTAGCATTAATGGATGCACTGCCACAGAATAGGTTACTATCTTTGTCGGTATCTTTTCTAGATTCTCCCGTTATTAATACCGAATTAAAATCAAGTGTCCACTCCCAAACCAATCCATGTAAATCATAAACTCCCCATATATTTTTAGGACTTTCCCCTATTACAGGTTGTTTCTTTGGAGCTTCATACCAAGCTAAAATTCTTGAATTGTACTCAGGCTTAACTCGGGCATCTTTTGTGGTTTCGTCTGCCATTGCCGCATATTCCCATTCATCAATAGTTGGCAAACGTTTATCTTGACATTCGCAATAAGCTTTGGCAGCAAACCAAGATACATTCGTAATTGGACTGTTAGAGTTAACAGAATCGTTCATTTTTAAATCTGAGTCCCAATTCGACAAATAACTTTTATCCGCGAATAATCCTTTTACTTTAGATTTTCGCCACTTCGGGTTCTCTTTTAAAAATTTTGTATAGTCTTCAACACTTACCGGATAGACATCCATCCTAAAGTCTTTCACTTCTACTACAGTCGAGTCTCGACCATACAATGGTATATATCGGTTTCCTTCTATAAGAACCATGTCTTTAGCTTGTCCAAACATTAAAGATTGAAACGTGATACATATTATAAACAAACTAAAGACTTTGGTTTTCATATTTTCTATTATTTTCTTATTGATTTTTAACTTTCTCTACCATTTCTTTAGACACTACTGTTCCATTATTACCCCAGCTGTTATAAACATAAGTCAGAACATTAGCAACCTCTTCAGAAGAAATCATCTGTCTTGTCATAACACTATTATAAGTCTCTCCGTTTACAGTAATTTCGCCGCTAAGTCCATTAACCACAGCACTAATAGCACGATTTACATCAGCATTTAAATAATCTGATTTTGCCAATGGAGGAAACGCATTAGGAATACCTTGGCCTTCCCCTTGGTGACAAGCAAAACAGGTTTGCATATAAACTTGCTTACCAAATTTCATTTGTTCTTCCATAGACTTCGCTGGTACATCAGATTCCACAATTTCATCTGTAGTAGGCATACTTTGAATTCCAGGACCTTCTGGCAAATAAATTCCTTCATATATTTCACCAGAATAAATTTTCTCGTTCTCTTCTCCTTCAACATTTAAGATACCTAAAGCACCCTTATTAAAGGCTCTAAATATAGAGTGATCTACTAATACTAAAGATCCAGGAACATCCACTCTAAACTCAACAATAGCAGCACCTCCAGCTGGAATAAGTGTTGTTTGAATGTTTTCGTTAATTAAGTCTCCTCCTTCTACATATACTTTGTCGAAAATTTCTCCAATTACATGGAAAGATGAAACTAAGTTTGGACCACCGTTACCAACATAAAGTCTTACAGTCTCTCCTACTTTAGCCGTAATAGCGTTGTCTCCAGTTAAACCATCAACACTTCCGTTAAACACAACATAATCTGCATTTTCGTCCACAGCTTTCTGCATATCGAATGGTTGTAACCCTCTTTCACCATTTTTACCTTTGGTGTAGAAATCACCTTGCATAATATAGTATTCTTTATCAACAGGTGATAAACCTCCTTCTGGTTCAACCAAAATTAAACCATACATTCCGTTTGCAATGTGCATTCCAACTGGTGCTGTAGCACAATGGTAAACAAAAAGTCCTGGGTTTAAGGTTTTAAATGAAAAGGTTTTTTCAAATCCTGGTGCAACGAACGACGATTCGGCTCCACCTCCAGGTCCTGTTACAGCATGCAAATCAATATTATGAGGTAATTTATTATCTGGATGGTTAGATAATGTAAATTCTACTTCGTCACCAACTCTTGTTCTAATAAAGCTTCCAGGGACAGAACCTCCAAAAGTCCAGTAATTGTATCTTACTCCAGAAGTTAATTCTCCTTCTTGTTCAAGAATCTCCATATTAACCTTAAGTTTTTTTGCTTTTCTTGTTCCAACGGGTGTTGGCACATTAGGAGGAGCGGTTAATTCAGCCATCATTTCCTGGTTTACAGGTATTTCAGCTGTGCTTGTTTCTTCTTTCTTGTCGTTTAAACAAGCTACAAAAAACATGGGCATTGCCAACAAAGCAATACTCTTTACTAAGTTTCTTTTTAATTTTTGGTTTGATTTCATAAGTGTGATTTTTAGTGGTTTTCTTTAAAATTACATAAATCGGACAAATCTATCCTCTATCCTACACTGCAAATATATAAGTCCTAATAGAGGAAAAACATGACTAAAGTCATGTAATTAATTTTTAAATAATATCTTTGATTGATAAAACTAAAAAAGATAACATGAAAACCCCAATCTTTCTACTATTAATTTTTTTTTCCACTTTTGTCTTTGCTCAAAATAAAAACCTTCCTACTATAACTTTTAAAGATGGTTCAAAAGTTCAGTTTAAAAAAACCAGTTTTAATTTAGACTCAGACTCCTATATTATTGGAATAATAGCAAAAACTGATAATAATGTAAAAACTACTTATGGTGTTACTGAAATAGAAAGTTTCAACGACAATAATACCAGGTATGTACCTAGACAATATAAAAACACTATTTACTTATTTGAAGAGGTTATCATAGGCGCACTTTCAGTTTATAAAAGTGGGAAACACTATTTTTTAAACAATGACGAACATGGCTTTAGAGAGATATCCAGAGTTGTAGTAAATGATAAAGAATTAAATAAATTTGAGTATGCCACCTTATCTGTTTATATAAACAAATGCAAAGAAGCTCAAGAACAAGCTTATAATAAGAGCCAGGTTATAACTTTTGGTACATTACAGTCTATTGTAAACACATATAATAATTGTAATTTAAATGAAGATATTCAATTTGCTACAAACGTGATAACTGAAGCGAATGCCCCGAAAGAAGTTATAGAAGTAGGAGTAAACTTGGGTTACAATTTTCTTAACACCTCTTTCGATAAATTATCTCCAGGAGTGAATAATAACTATGGAGCCCTAGTGCTTGGAGCTCAAGTGTACTTTAACACTAATATGTTAAAAAACAATATTGGTTTTGTACTTTTAGTTGACTATACTTTCCCTAACGAATTTAAATCCAGTGAAAATTCGACTTTTTTAAAAGCAGATTTATCCTATTTAACTACTATGATAGGGATACGTTATACATTTAACAACATGAGTAAAACATTTAGCCCTTACTTAGGTTTTAACGGAGGATTTATATTTAATAGTATGGCTACGATTACCGAACAACAAAATATATATGGCGCACCAACTTATTTTTATGAATCGTCCAATAAGTTAGCAAGTAGCTTTAGTGCTGGGACATATATCCGTTTTGGAAAACAAAAAATAGATTTTAATTTAACCTATCAACCAGAAACTAAATTTGAACTTATAAATACTCATGTTTTAAAAAGTATTTTTTCCTACTACAAAGCTTCTGGGTTCCAACTAAAGGCTACCTATATATTTTAATTTTAAACAAAATTCTTAACATAAATGAGTTTAACAAAAAAGATCTGTTTTTGTTAACAAGTCCGTTTTTTAAACTCACAAATAATTGTATTTTTACCGGTACAAAAAACCAAATTATTAATGGGTAAAATCATAGCAATTGCTAACCAAAAAGGAGGCGTTGGCAAAACAACCACTTCTGTTAATTTAGCGGCTTCTCTTGGGGTGCTTGAAAAAAAAGTACTTTTAATAGATGCAGATCCACAAGCTAATGCCACATCTGGCTTAGGTTTGGATGTAGACACTATAGAAGTTGGAACCTACCAACTACTTGAACATACAAAACAAGCTAAAGAGGTAACTATAAAAACTAGTACGCCTAATTTAGATATCATTCCTTCTCATATAGATTTGGTTGCTATTGAAATTGAACTTGTAGATAAGGAAGAACGTGAATACATGTTAAGAAAAGCGCTACAAGACATAAAAGATGATTATGATTTTATTTTAATTGATTGTGCTCCTTCTCTTGGCCTGTTAACATTAAATGCTTTAACAGCAGCAGACTCGGTAATTATTCCTATTCAATGTGAATATTTTGCTTTAGAAGGTTTAGGAAAACTTTTAAACACAATTAAAAGCATCCAAAAGGTACACAACACAAACTTAGATATTGAAGGTTTGTTATTAACTATGTACGACTCCCGCTTGCGTCTGTCTAACCAAGTAGTAGAAGAAGTTCAAAAGCATTTTAACGATATGGTATTCCAAACCATTATTCAAAGAAATGTAAGATTAAGTGAAGCTCCTAGTTATGGTGAAAGTATTATAAATTATGATGCTAGTAGTAAAGGTGCTTCAAATTATTTAAGTTTGGCAAAAGAACTTATTATTAAAAACTCTTAATAATGGCGAAAGCAACAAAAAAACAAGCTTTAGGTAGAGGATTATCGGCTCTTTTAAAAGATCCATCGAACGACATTTCGTCTGTTCAAGATAAAAATGCAGATAAAGTTATTGGCAGTATCGTTGAATTAGATATTGAATGTATCGATATTAACCCATTTCAACCTAGAACCAATTTCAACGAAGAAACTCTTGTAGAACTTGCTTCTTCTATTAAAGAATTAGGTGTAATTCAACCTATTACAGTAAGAAAATTAGATTTCAATAAATTTCAATTGGTCTCTGGAGAAAGACGTTTTAGAGCTTCAAAACTTATTGGTTTAAAAACTATTCCTGCTTATATTAGAATTGCTAACGATCAAGAATCGTTGGAGATGGCACTTGTTGAAAATATTCAACGTCAGGATTTAGATCCAATAGAAATAGCTCTGTCTTATCAAAGATTAATAGACGAAATTAATTTAACTCAAGAGCAAATGAGCGAACGTGTGGGTAAAAAACGTTCGACCATTGCCAATTACTTGCGTCTATTAAAATTAGATCCAATTATCCAAACAGGTATGCGGGATGGCTTTATTTCCATGGGTCACGGAAGAGCCATTATAAATATTGAAGATCAAGGCATTCAATTAGATATCTACGAGAAAATTATAACTAATAAGCTTTCTGTTAGAGACACGGAAGCATTAGTAAAAACCTATCAAAACAAAAAAACACTAAAAGTTCCTGAAAAGAAAGAAGTACCTCTTTTCTTAAAAGATGGGGTTAAAGATTTTTCAGAATACTTTGGACATAAAATTAACGTTAAGGTTTCTAAGAATGGAAAAGGAAGCATTACAATTCCCTTTCATTCGGAAGAAGACTTTAATCGCATGTTAAAACTTATTAAAAGTGCCAAATAAACAGGTTATACTAGTTGTTTTTTTACTTGCATTTTGTTTATCGACTTTCGCCCAGGAAGACAAGAAAAAAGATAAGAAAAAGAACGAAAACAATATTCCAACCGAAGAGTTGGTTGTTGAAGCAGGTTCTATAATTCAAGATCCAATAGATCCACTTGCCCCAGCACGAGCCGCCTTCTACTCTGCCGTTCTTCCTGGATTAGGTCAAGCATACAATAAAAAATACTGGAAAATTCCAATTGTATATGCCGGTTTAGGCGTAAGTGTTTATTTCTATATAAATAATAACAACGAATACCATAGATATAGAGATGCTTACAAAAGACGTTTGGCTGGTTTTGAAGACGACGAGTTTTTTGGAACAGTAACCACATCTGGTTTAAGAGAAGCACAGAAAACTTATAGTAGAAACAGAGAAATATCTCTTTTAGTAACTATAGGTATTTATGCGCTAAACATTATTGACGCCAATGTGGATGCACATTTACTGCAATATAATGTAGATGACAAACTATCCTTAAGGCCTCATTATAAAATTAACGAAATGGACAATGTTGGAGATCTTGGCTTAACACTTAACTATAAGTTTTAATATGAAAATAGCATTACTAGGTTACGGAAAAATGGGTAAAACAATAGAACAAATTGCTTTACAACGTGGACATGAAATAGTAATTAAAACAAATGATGAAGATGGTTACGATCTAAGTTCTGCAGATGTCGCCATAGATTTTAGTGTTCCTAAAGCAGCTTTTTTTAATATTGCAAAATGCTTGAAACTTGGTGTTCCTGTAATTTCGGGAACTACAGGATGGCTAGAAAATTACGATGCAGCTGTTAAACTATGTCATGAAAATAATGGGGCGTTCCTTTCTGCTTCTAATTTTAGTTTGGGGGTTAATATTTTTTTCGAGCTGAATAAAAACTTAGCTAAATTGATGAACCACTTAAAGCAATATGAGGTGTCTATGGAAGAAATACACCACACAGAAAAGCTAGATGCACCAAGTGGTACCGCCATTACTTTAGCTGAAGGTATTATTGAAAAACATCAAGAATATAAACATTGGATTTTAAACAAAAATAAAGAAAAATCCATTTCTATTACATCCAAACGTATTGATACTGTACCGGGTACACATGAGATTACTTATGCAAGTGAAGCGGATAGTATTTCTATTAAACACACAGCCAACAACCGGGAAGGTTTTGCGCTTGGAGCTGTAATTGCTGCAGAGTGGATTCTAGACAAAGCAGGCGTTTTTACCATGAAAGATGTGTTAAATATAGGTTAACACATATAAAAGAAGTAACATTTTTTAGTGATTTTGCACTAATAAAAAAACAAAAGAAGAAATTATGACCTTAACACAATTGTTTATTTTCCTTATAGTTATACAAATAATTCATGGATTAGGAACTTGGAAACTATACATTAAAGCTGGCAGGCAAGCTTGGGAAGCTTTTGTTCCCGTTTATAATGCCGTAATTTTAATGAAAATAATCAATAGACCATGGTGGTGGACTATTTTACTATTCTTACCTATTGTAAACCTCATTATGTTTCCTGTTGTTTGGGTGGAAACGGCGCGAAGTTTTGGGAAGAATTCGACCACAGATACTATTTTAGCTATATTTTCTTTAGGTTTTTATAATTTCTATCTTAATTATGGACTAGATTTAGAATACATAAAAGACAGGAGTTTACATCCAAGAACAACAGCTGGAGATTGGGTAAGTTCTATTCTTTTTGCAATTGTAGCTGCAACTATTGTTCATACATATTTTATCCAACCCTATACTATACCAACCTCTTCTCTAGAAAAATCATTATTAGTTGGAGATTTCCTATTTGTAAGTAAATTTCATTATGGACCTCGAGTACCAATGACTACTATTGCTGCTCCTATGGTACATGATACCATTCCTTTTATTAATAAGAAATCGTATTTATACAACGACCATGTAGAGAAAAAGAAAACGGCTTTCGTAAATAAACTGTCTTTGCCTTATATGCGCCTTCCAGGTTTTCAGAAAATAAAGCGTAACGATATTGTGGTTTTTAACTGGCCTGTAGACACCATGTTAAACATGCGCTATACGGATAGAAACCACTACAAACCTATAGATAAAAAAACCAATTATGTAAAACGTGCAGTTGGTTTACCTGGAGACACTTTAGAAGTTCGCAATGGTTATGTTTTTATAGATGGGAAACAAAACGAACTACCTGATAGAGCCAAACTTCAGTTTGCTTATAAAATTGAACCTAAAAACGGCCCCTTCAATAATGACCAGTTAACAAAAAGATATGGTATAACAGATCTGCCTCAATATAATCAGGATTATTCCTTAAGCTATTTTCCTGGAATAACAGACGAGACGTTAAATCAGTTTAAAGACCATCCAAATGTAGGAAGTGTAGAATCTTTAAAACGTGAAAAAGGCGAAAGAGAAGCTAGCGTATTTCCACACGACCCTAATTACCACTGGAACAACGATTTCTTTGGTCCACTTTATATTCCTAAAGCTGGAGGAACTATCGATATAAACCTAAATGTTCTGCCTTTATACAAGCGAGCTATTACGGAGTATGAAGATAATACGCTTCAAGTAAAAGGAAATCAGATTTATATTAATGGGGAAGTTGCAAATACTTATACATTTAAAAAGGATTATTACTGGATGATGGGAGACAACCGTCATAACTCCCAAGATGCCAGATCATGGGGATTTGTGCCTTTCGACCATGTTGTAGGAAAGCCTGTTCTTATTTGGATGAGCTGGGATAGATTTGGTAAACCACGTTGGGAACGTTTCTTTACAACAGTTCATGGAAGCGGAGAACCAGTTTCGTACTTTATTCCATTTTTAGTTTTACTAGCTGCTCTATTTGGGTTTAATAAATGGAGAAAACACAAGAAAGCCAAAGCATAGAAATTACTAATTTTTAAATTTTCCAGGAAACAGTTATTCTTATGAACGCGCTTATTCATCCTACATATTTCCCTAATATTGCGCATGCTGCAGCCATGCTTCATGCGGATGAAGTTACGTTTGAAATGGACGATAATTACCAAAAGCAGACCTATAGAAACAGAACTTATATTTATGGTGCTAACGGTATATTAAAATTAAGCATCCCTATTATTCATACTCAAAAGGAAAGACAAAAGTATCGGGATATAAAAATATATAATGAAGAAAACTGGCAAGATAACCACTGGAAATCATTAGAAACAGCTTATAGAACCTCCCCTTTTTTTGAGTTTTATGAAGATGAACTTCATCCGTTATTTACTGAAAAAGCCGATTTTCTATTAGACTTCAACTTTAAATGTATGGAAGCTGTTTTAGATTGTTTACAATGGGAAATTAACAGTTCTAAAACTGAAACCTTTCAGAAAACTGTAGAAGACAAAATGGATTTCAGGTATTTAGCAAATGCCAGAAAAGAAAAGTTTTATAATTTTGATGCTTACACCCAGGTGTTTAACGACAAACATGGTTTTATTCCAAACTTAAACATTTTAGACCTGTTGTTTAGTGAAGGTCCAAATACTTTAAATTACTTAGAAAATCAATACAAATATTTATAATGCTACAACCACTTGTACATTATGGAATACACTTTCTACTACCCTTAGTTGTTGCTTTTTTATTCTTTAAATCGGCATGGAAAACTGCTTATCTTATCATGATATTAGGAATGTTAATAGATTTAGATCATCTGCTTGCAAACCCCATGTTCGATCCAAATAGATGTAGTATTAACTTTCATCCTTTACACAGTTATTACGCAATTGGTATATATGTCCTTTTATTACTTCCTAAGAAAACCAGATTAATAGGTTTAGGGTTAGTAATTCATATTATAGCCGATTCTGTAGATTGTTTACTCATGTAGAAGTTTTATTTGAAGCAAGTTTTAGGCCTAAACTAATCCTTTAAAGTAATTAAGAAGAAGACTCTCCAAAAGCTTACTGGTATCCTTAAACATAAAAATCTCAACCAACACAGTTCCTACTGCTCCAATTCCGGTGCAGAAGGCATAAGCTGTTCTTATGAATAATTCTTGAGTTACTTTAACCAAGAAATACATACTAATTGCCAGACAAACTAAAAATCTAACATACCAAGAAGTCAATTCGTTTCCTGTAGTTTCCTTAGCTTTACTAGGTCAAACAGTAAAAGCCATTTCAAATAGTCCCGCAACAATTAATAAAATCCAATTCGTTTTTATAAAGATTAAGGGTTTAGCTTAAAACTAGCCAAAAGTGGATAGTGGTCTGAATATTTATTATCAAAAGTTTTAAAGTCTGTAACTTCAAACTCTTTTTCGGCAAAAATAAAGTCGATCCTTACAGGAAAAAATTTAAAGTCGTAAGTTCTTCCAAAACCATTTCCTGCCTTTTGAAAGGCATCTTTTAAATCTCCTTTAATTTCTTTATACACATAAGAAAACGCCGAATTATTAAAATCGCCACAAATTATCATTTTATACGGACTGGCATTTTTATGTTTCAAAAACAATTCAGCTTGTACCTGTTGCATCTTAAAGGTCTGCTCTACCCGTTTAAAAATCCATTGAGACTCTTCTTTAGTCAGTTTTCCAAAATCTGCATCTATTCGGTGAGACTGTAGATGCACGTTATAAATACGAAGTGTATCGTTATTTTTAACTATATCGACAAAAATAGCGTTGTTTGACGTGTTTGGAAACTCCACAGATCCGGAATTAATAATGGGATACTGAGAGAAAATAGCTTGACCATATTTTACTTTATTGCCTGAAAGTTTTTCGAATTTATACTTAAAAAATGATAAATCGATGTTTTTATGTGGATGATATTCCTGCAAGCTAAGTATATCCGGAGCTTTAGATTTTATAAAATCGACTGCTTTAGTTTCAATCCCTTTTTCTGGAATCCAATTGTATAAGTTAAACAAGCGAACGTTATAATTCATTACAGACAAATCAGTTTCATCTGGCACGTCATTAGAGGATGTAAATTTATAAAAAGAACCCAAGGTAAAATAACCAATAATTAAAGCCGTCAAGGAGAGAATGAGTTGTTTTTTTACTTTAATTAACCAATAAATAAAGAAAAGTACATTGATGAGAATCAAAAAAGGAACTCCCAAACTTAATACAGATAGTAAGGCAAACTTTTTTGGAGGGAAATATGGTAATATATAAGAAAGTAAAAGCATAATTGCCATTAAAGCGTTAATTGAATACATCAACTTTTCGACAAACTTTAGATTTTTCATATATAATCTATTATTTACCTGCTTTAAACAAAAATTCTTTTTCTTCTTTGGTTAAGCTGTCATACCCGCTTTTTCCAATTTTATCTAAGATAACATCTATTTTTTTTTGCTTATTAAGTTCGTTAAATTCCGACTTGGTATAACCAGCAAATTTCTCAGCTTTTTTTCTATGTACAGTTTTTAAAGGCGACTTTCCAGACTTTTTAAACATACTGCTTACTCCATCCATTAGGTTTTCAAAACCTTTTCCTATATCCGTTCCTTTTTTTAATTGAACAGCATAAAAGTAGCCCAATAAAGAACCTCCAAGATGCGCTAAATAGCCACCAGAATTTGATCCAAAAAGGCCTAATACATCAATAATTACAATAGCAATACCAATATACCAGAGTTTTATATTAAAGGTAAAGAAGCGCACATCCATTTTTGGCATATATGCACATAAAAAAATCAATAAGGCTCGAACTCCAGCAGATGCTCCAACTAATCTGCTTTTGCCTTCAAAAAAGCCTGGAAATACGTTGTAGCCCAATAAAAATAATAGACCTCCAGATATAATTCCTAAGAAATAGACATTTAATCCCATTTTTATTGGGAAGAGATTCATAGACATTTTTCCAATAAAATATATCCAAATCATATTAAATAGGATGTGTAAAAAATCGTAGTGTGTAAACCCGTAAGTAAGCACTGCCCATGGTTGCAAAATGGCATCCATAAAGTCGCTAGGCAATTCTATCCAGCTTAAACTTGCATTTATATTAAAAATAACTCGAATAAATAAACCCACAAAAAAGATGAGAAAATTTATTCCTATTATTTTTTCAAATATATTCAGGTTCTGTAATTTGTCTTGTATGTCTCTGTTAAGGCTTGCCATATCTAGTCCCAACGATTTTTATTAAACTGTGTTTTTTTCCAATACCACATAATTAAGAAACCTGTTAAAGCACCACCAACGTGAGCAATATAGGCCGTATTACTTGGACTAAAAAAAGATTGCCCTGTAACTGCAGAAATAAAATCTAAGGCTATAATTCCTGGAATAAAGTACTTAGCTTTTATAGGAACAGGTAAAAATATAAGCATTAATTTAGACTCTGGATATAACATTCCAAAAGCCACTAAAACCCCCATAATAGCACCTGAAGCTCCCACCATTGTACTGTTAAAAACTCCAACAAAATGTTGTAATTGTTCTTGATTTAAAAATTCGCTCCAGCGTCTATCGTACATGCTATAACCAGATTTCAGGGTTTCCATAACCTGAGCCTCATTAAAACCTGCATCTGTTAAAATGGACATCCCTGAATAAAACCTGAAATAATAGAAAGCAATCATACAAATAGCAGCTCCTAAACCTGATGAAATATAAAAGAAAAGGAATTTTTTTGCTCCAAATTGTTGTTCTACTGCCGTACCAAACATCCAAAGTGCAAACATGTTAAAAAGAATGTGCATAAACCCACCATGCATAAACATATGCGTTACTATTTGCCAAGGTTGAAAGGTGTCGTTTAATGGAAAATGAAGGGCAAACCAATCGTAAAATAATTCATTTGCTCCAAAAGCCTGACCTCCAATTGCAAGAGTTCCTATAAACATAATCACGTTTATAATAATCAAATGCTTTACGGTATCTGTAATTCTATTTAACATAAAAATGTACTTATATAAATTTCTTATCTAATTCATCTACACTTAACGTTATGAATGTAGATTTATTTGTGGGTGACATATTTGGTTCTTTACAACCAAATAAACTATTAACTAAATGCTCTTGTTCTGGTACAGATAATGACTGTCCTGTTTTAACAGCTAAACTTTTGGCCATAGATTTTGCCAATAAATCTGTGGGACTAAAATTGCTATCAGGAACTTCGTTTTCTATATCATTAATTAACTGCTCTAAAATAACAGAGACCTCACTCTCTGGCACATGAACGGGCACTCCGGAAATTTCAATACTGTCTTTTGATATATCTGAAAACAAAAACCCCGTATATTCTAAATCTTCTTTTACTTGTTTTAATATATCTATTTCCTGAGAAGAGAAATGCAATTGAATTGGGAACAGCAATTGCTGACTCATACTTTCCTTAATTGTCATATTCTTCAAAAAATCTTCATATAAAACCCGTTGATGCGCACGATATTGATCTATTACCAACATTCCAGATTTAATAGTGCTAACAACGTATTTATTCTGAATTTGAAAGGTACTCTGCTTAGTTTCTACTGGCGTTTGCTGATTAAATATAGATCCCGTTTGTTCTTCGCTCTCAAACTGAACACTCGTAAAATCCTGTTGAGATTTTGTACCTTTAGATTCTAAACCTACATACAAACTATCCCAATTACTAGGAGTTTGTTTTTTAAAAGCTGTTGCCCGATTTCCTGACGTTTGTCTTTCTTGAAACGGATTAAAACTTCTATCTACTTCAATATTTGGCGTACTCGGGTTTTGAATATCTTTATAATCATAAGGTGTATCCAGATTAGAATCTCTTTCAAAATCTAAAACAGGAGCAATATTAAATTGACCCAAACTATGTTTTACCGAAGCTCTTAAAATAGCGTAAAGCGTATGTTCATCGTCAAACTTAATTTCCGTTTTAGTTGGATGAATATTAATATCTATAGTTTCTGGATTAACATTAAGATTTAAGAAATAACTGGCATGAGTACTTTCTTTAAGAAGTCCTTCGAAAGCCGATGAAATAGCATGATTTAAATACGCGCTTTTTATAAATCTATTATTGACAAAGAAAAATTGTTCTCCTCTGGATTTCTTAGCGTATTCTGGTTTCCCTACAAATCCAGAGATTTTAACTACTTCTGTTTCTTCATTAACAGGAACTAGTTTTTCATTTGTTTTTGATCCAAAAATATTTACAATTCGTTGTCTGTAATTACTTTCAGGTAAATTAAAAACTTCACTCCCATTATGGTACATAACAAATTGAATATTTGGATGTGCCAAAGCTACTCTGTGAAATTCGTCTATAATATGACGAGTTTCTACCTGATTAGATTTTAGGAAATTCCGTCTAGCAGGAATATTGAAGAATAGATTTTTTACTGCAATTGATGTTCCTTTTGGAGTTACAACAACCTCTTGAGAAACCACTTCGCTTCCTTCAATAATTAATTGGGTTCCAACCTCATCTTCCTCTGTTTTAGACTTTAATTCTACATGAGCAATAGCAGCTATACTTGCTAAAGCCTCCCCTCGGAAGCCTTTAGTATTTAACTGAAATAAGTCTTCGGCAGAACGTATTTTTGAAGTTGCATGACGCTCAAAACTTAATCTGGCATCGGTAACACTCATTCCTGAACCATTATCTATAACCTGAACCAAAGTTTTACCAGCGTCTTTAATTAAAAGTTTAATACTACTTGCCTCTGCATCTATAGCATTTTCTAAAAGCTCTTTAACAACAGAAGCTGGACGTTGAACAACTTCTCCTGCTGCAATTTGGTTTGCTACATGATCTGGTAGTAACTGAATGATATCTGACATGAGCGTTTTTAAAAGAAAATGGATAAATCGAACTCGATAATAAGTAGGAAGATTAAAATTAAAATTCCAATAATTATTAAAACACGTTTATTTGCCGACTTGTTATGGTTGTGTTTATAGTCTTCTAATGCCGAAACAAGTTTGTTTTTTAGTCCTTTATTGCTCCCAACAGTGCTTCTATAATCGTCAAACTTGTGTTTTATTTCAAAAGGGCTGCCTTCACCTTTATAATGTCGAGGTGTATAGCTATATCTTTTATTCTTTTTTGTTTTAAAAATCCCCATAATATCTTCTATTCATAACCACTTAAATAATACCAAAGCACTAAAATTGCTATTAAAAACAAAATCATGTACCAAGGAGAGGTAAGAATATTGCTTTTTCGTTTTCTAGTTTGTTTTAAATCGTTCCATTTTGACTGGATATTCTCATCTCCCCTTCCATCTGCTTCAGTTTGATGTTTAGGTTTGATAGTAAATTGTCTGTCTTTCTTGAATAATGCCACGATTAGTATACTTTGATATCTTTCAAAAATACTTAAAAAACAAAGAAAAACAGGTTTTGAAGTGCCAAAAATTGTTAACACTAACGAAGTTGATTAAAAAACGACAATTCATATATTTTAAATCTTTAACCTAAAATATATGAATTGCGAATTAACCCTACTTTTTACAGATAGGTTCTTATTGAAATAAATTTACTGTTTATTTAATTCTACCATTTTTATAGCGGCAATAGCAGCCTCCGTTCCTTTGTTTCCATGCTTTCCGCCAGAACGATCTATAGCTTGTTGCATATTATTGTCTGTTAAAACACAAAAAATGACTGGTACCTTATAAAGAATATTTAAGTCTTTAATTCCGTGTGAAACAGCTTCGCACACAAAATCGAAATGCTTAGTTTCTCCCTGAATAACACTTCCTATTGCAATTACAGCATCTACCTCTTGTTCTTGCATCTTTTTGCAACCAAAGATAAGCTCGTAACTACCTGGCACATTCCAACGAATAATATTTTCTGGTAAAACCTGGTTTTCAATTAATGTGTTAACTGCACCTTCATATAAACCTTCTGTAATATTGTCGTTCCATTCTGAAACAACAATCCCAAACCGAAAATCTTTCGCGTTTGGGATTGTAGCTTTATCATATTCTGATAAATTTTTATTTTTTGTTGCCATGTTTACTTTCCGATAAATCGGAGAAATTATTTGTTAGCCAACACTTGAGCCTTACCGATAAATACATCAATATTCTCTGCTTCGGTAGAAGACGCATAGTTTTCTTTGATATCCTTAAAGAAAGTAAGGGCTTTATCAGATTTTCCTAAATCCATTGCAATAATCCCCGCTTTGTATAAGTACAAAGGTGTTGTAAAATCGTTTTTTCTTAATTTAGCAGCTTGCGTATAATAATCCAAAGCATCTTCCGGTTGATTTAATTGCACAAATGCATCACCAATACTTCCTTTTGCCATTGGAGCTAAAACTAAATCATCGCTAGAAAAATCGCTTAAATAAGTTACAGCGTTCTTATAATCTTTTAAGTTTAAATAAGCCATTCCAGCGTAATAATTAGCTAAGTTAGCTGCCGGAGTACCACTGTATTCTGAAGCAATATCAAGCATTCCTAGTTTTCCTTCACCTCCATTTAGAGCTAAAGTATAAAGAGAATCTTTTTCTGTACCAGTTACAGCTTGACCAAAATATTTTTGAGCCTGGAACATTTCGTTCATAGCTTCACTTTGTTTTGGTTTTGCAACAAATTCGTTAAAACCTAAATAGCCTAACACTACTGCCGCTACCAAACCAATTATTATAAAAATATATTTTTGATTTGCAATTACCCAATCTTCCGTTTTGGAAGCAGATTCGTCCAGGGTGTTAAACACTTCAGCTGTTGTTGAATTATCAACCTCATCATGCTCTTTTTCTTCTTTCGTTGATGGTTTGTATCCTCTTTTCTTGTAAGTCGCCATATTTTTTTAATTAATGCGTGGCAAAAATATGATTTTTCTTCATATTTAAAAGCCTATTTATTTGTTATTTTTCAATAATTTGCGCAACATATACATTTATAAATTCAAAACCATATTTAAGCCGCTTTTTTATGATTTTAAAATCGCTTTCTTTACTCAATTATAAAAATTTTGAAAGTCAATCTTTTGAGTTCAATCACAAAATTAATTGTTTTGTGGGAAACAACGGTGTGGGTAAAACTAACATACTGGACGCTATTTATCATTTGTCCTTTGGAAAAAGTTACTTTAACCCTATTGCCTCTCAAAACATTAGACATAACGAAAGTTTTTTTGTGATAAATGGCGATTATGAGAAATCTGATAAAACCGAAAAAATTGTTGTCAGCCTAAAAAAAGGACAAAAAAAGATTATAAAACGCAATGGAAAGAATTACGATAGATTTAGCGATCATATTGGTTTTTTGCCTCTTGTTATTATTTCGCCAGCAGATAGAGATTTAATTATTGAAGGTAGTACTACAAGACGAAAATTTATAGATAGTGTCATTTCGCAAAGCGATAAAACCTACTTAGACAGTTTAATTAATTATAATAAGGTACTGGTTCAAAGAAATTCACTGTTAAAGTATTTTGCTTTAAACAACACATTTAACGCAGATACTTTAGACATCTACAACAAACAATTAGATAGTTACGGACAGGTTATTTTTGAAAAGAGACAGATTTTTTTAGAGACTTTTATTCCCATTTTTAAAGAGCGATATAAAGCTATTAGTAATGGCAACGAAGCTGTAAATTTAATTTACACTAGTCATTTATTAGATGGTGAACTGGAAACACTTTTAAAACAATCTATCAACAAAGACAAAGCTTTACAATATACAAGTGTAGGAATTCATAAAGATGATTTATCTTTTGAAATTGAAGATCATCCCATAAAGAAATTTGGAAGCCAAGGGCAACAAAAGTCGTTTTTAATAGCTTTAAAATTGGCTCAATTCGATTTTATAAAAGTTCAAAGTGGACACAATCCCATTTTGTTACTTGATGATATTTTTGACAAATTAGATGAAAACCGGGTCTCGCAAATTATAAAACTAGTGGACGACGAGAATTTTGGACAATTATTTATAAGCGACACTCATGCTGATAGAACCGAAAAAGCCATTAAACAAGTGCATCAAGCTTATGAAATATTTAAACTTTAAATAAAAAATAAAATAGGAGTATCTTATAGCGAGTGTACTTTTAGTTTCCTATTTTCTTAATACTTTAAACTTGCTACTTAATTCAATTTTTTTAAACTTTGAATTGTAAACTGTAACATCTATATAATTATGAACTCAAAATACCTCTTTCTATTTCTAAGCTTATTAATTTTAAACAGCTGCTCTAAAAACCCAGAAACCTATATAGAACATCTTGAAGGTTATTGGGAAATAGAAGAAGTACAATTAGCAGATGGTACAAAGAAAAAATATACTTATAATGATACCGTAGATTATATTAAAGTTTCGGACAGTTTAACTGGGTTTAGGCTAAAATTAAAACCAGGTTTCGATGGAACATATGAAACCTCTAATGACACTGAGCAATTTACTATTAAAATAGAAAATGACAGTTTAAACTTATATTATAAAACTCCTTTCGATACTTGGAAAGAAACGGTTTTGTCAGCAAATAAAGAGCAACTTAAAGTTATTAATAAAAATAAAGCTGTATTTTTATATAAGAGATTTACAGCTATAGACGTTACTAAATAAGTTTATAAATCATGGCAAAACGAAACAACGAACATATTAGCATTGCAGATGCCTTAAAAGAATTTGTTGAAACCAATAAATTAGAATACGGCTTAGATGTAGTTAAAGTACAAGACACATGGAGAGAAATGATGGGAAATGGCGTCAATAATTATACAACAGATATCCAATTAAAAAACAATACGCTTTATGTACAATTAAGTTCTAGTGTTTTAAGAGAAGAACTTAGTTATGGTAAAGAAAAAATTATTAGTATGTTAAACGAATCTCTTGGAAAAGACGTTATAACCAAATTAGTATTACGCTAATTCTCTATACCTCAATTAAACACAAATAAGTTTTTGGCATATAATTTGCTCTATAGTTTATAATTAATTTAATTATAATATTATGAGTAAAGGAACAGTAAAGTTCTTCAACGATACCAAAGGATTTGGATTCATTATAGAAGAAGGTTCAAACAGAGAACATTTTGTACACATTTCAGGACTAATCGACGAAATTCGTGAAGGAGATGAAGTTGAATTCGAATTAACAGAAGGCAAAAAAGGATTAAACGCAATAAACGTAAAAGTTATCTAGTATATACGCTTATCTTTTTAGAACAAAAAAACCCACAACTACATGTCGTGGGTTTTTTTATTAGAAATAAACTGGATTAGTTTTTAATCAGTTTTATAACTTGAGTAGCATTTCTAGCATGCACATTCATAAAATAAATTCCAGAAGTAACCTGCGAAATATCTATAGTTTGAAGATTCTTACTATTATAAAGATCAATCGATTTAATTAATCTTCCGTTAATATCATAAATCTCAGCTTTTAATAAGTTTATGTTATTTAAACTTTTAAGTGTGAATTTTCCGTTTGAAGGATTTGGATAAACTTTAATATTGTTTTCCATGTTTTCAACTTCCGAAACCGAAAGAGACATCTCACAATTATAAATAGAAATATCATCTACATACCAACCTTCTCTTCCATTGCAAGCATCTGTTCCTAATTCCCATCTTAACTGAATGCTTGAATTTGCAACCACTCCTAAAGATGATAAATCAATATAACTTCTTCCCCAACTTCCAGTAACTTTACCTTCATCTGTACCTGTAAAAGCCATTTCACCTCCCATTGGGTTCGTATTGCCTTCTACATTTAAATATGCATTATAAGGATTTGCAGTAAATGCACTTGCCGGTAAAAGTGCCCATGCACTTCCATCTAAACTATATTTTATATTACCGCCATCCCAATTGTTTTCTGTAGATACAAAATGCATAAAAGTCATTTCAAATATTCCAGTCAATTGATTTGGGATAGTAATTACAGGACTTTCTAACCTAATAATTCCATCTTGTAGCGAGGTAACACAATTTCCATTTATTGGATCTACAGCAAAAATAGCTTGTCCTTCTCTTCCTTCTGGTAAGTTTGAAACAATCTCCCAATCTCTTTCTTCCCAAGTGGAAGGGTCTGATGGAATTTGCTCCAATGTCCAACCAGCCATTCCAGACTCCCAATTTTCAAAGAAGATTGGTGCATTTATGCCGGCTTCGCAAGGCTCGTCCGTATCTGATAGAAGTGGTTGATAATTACAATTATTCTCTGTTCGTAATTCTACAGCCAATATAACATTAACTAATTGATTATAATCTGAAACTGTAATAACTTCATTAGAAAGTCCTGCTGGAGCATCTGTACTTAAACCCTCTAAATTAATTCCTAATAAATCTGTGCATGAGGCTTCCAAAGCATCTGCCAACGAATAAAAATCGCTTGTAGCTGTAAGGTACTCACTTTGTGCTCTCCAGAAAATATGGGCGGCTTTTGTAAAGCCTATTCCTGTAATAGTTTGTCCATTATAAGAACCACCATCTACTAACAGTGCATAAGCATGATTTGGAATTCCAGAATTATAATGAACTCCTCCAGCATCTCCAGTACCACAATAATATTGGTAATCGCTTATTTTCCCTGGATCTCCATTACAGTTCGGATTCCACATATCTCTAATAGCTCCACCAAAAGCAGTTGCATCTTCTCCAATTCTCCATCTATCTGAACTATAACAAGCTGTTCTTGGAGAATTGTCATCGTCCTCATCTTCATAGTTATTTAGTAAATCTATAGTTTCCCCCCAGATATCAGAAAAAGATTCGTTTATGGCGCCAGATTCATAAGCATAAATTAATCCACTAGTATATTCGGTATAAGCATGACCCCATTCGTGCGCAATTACATCATCCGACGCTGTTCCATTACAATAATTTGCCGTAACGCCATTCCAATTGGCATTGGGACAGGAAATATTGGGATTATTATTTATGGTTCGCATTTGTGCATCGGCACCATCGTACGATACATAACCAAAAGCATTGTTAAAAAAGTTATAAACATGCCCTGATGCTACAACCTCATTTTGTTGCCAAATATTTAAAGGACCTGGAAAAGCATCTCCTTCCTGCCACACAATATTTGAGACATTGTTTTCGTAAATTACTCTATCTAAAACATGAGCCATTCCGGTAAATTGCTCTGTAATTTCACCAGAATGTGCATTTACATAAACATATTCTCTTACATCTGCATCATTTCTAACCTCAACTTCGTAAACCAAAGAAGTTGTCCCAAAACTATTATTTATTAAACCTTTTTGAAATACATATAATGTAGTCTTAAAAGCAAACAATGCGATGCCAGATGTATTAAGTTCCTGCTTGTCTACTGTATTAATTGCAATAGTATTTGCCTGTAAAACACTTATGGAAGGTTCTGTACTATTTTTTATATTAGGAATATAATTGCCATTTATGGCAGTTAACTTATTATTTGTATTGAAATGAAAACGTAATTGTCCATCAAAAACTGGCACATTATTTTTATGTTGCGTTAAAACTATATGTTTATACCCGTAATTGTCTTCTTTAATAGTTCCAAATGTGAAAGTACTTTCAACTGTTTCAAAAGGAAACAACCCTTTATTTAGTTCTAAAAACGAAATCACCTTAGCTTGTAGAGTTGAGCCATTCAAGGCCATAGGTTTATTTCCAGGAAATTTAATAAATTCTGCTATTCCATTCGCATTGACAGAAATTTTAGCTTCAGTTTCACTTTCTAGTTTTTTAATGGCATCCTGGATATTTTGAGAAAAAGCTAAAGCGCTAATAAATACAAAACCAATCAAGAGGATTGTTGTTTTTTTCATGAGTAGATTTTTTAAGATGTGCGAATTTAAATTAAAAAGCATAAAAAAAGCCTGAAAATTTAAATTTTCAGGCCTTATTATATTTATATAAAAGCTTGTTTTAATTAAAACATCTCTCTTCCAGAAAAATGGAAAGCTCCTTCAATAGCAGCATTCTCATCACTATCACTCCCGTGAACAGCATTTTCTCCAATAGAAGCAGCATATAACTTTCTTATAGTTCCTTCTGCAGCTTCTGCAGGATTAGTAGCACCAATTAAAGTTCTAAAATCTTCAACAGCATTTTCTTTTTCTAAAATAGCAGCTACAATAGGACCACGAGTCATATATTCTACTAATTCTCCAAAGAAAGGTCTTTCGTTGTGAATTGCATAAAATGTCTCAGCATCTGCTTTTGTCATTTGTGTTAATTTCATTGCTACGATTCTAAAACCTGAAGCATTGATTTTTTCTAAAATTGCGCCAATGTGCCCTTTTTCTACTGAATCAGGCTTAAGCATTGTAAATGTTCTGTTAGTTGCCATTTATTATTTTTTTAATTTGGGTGCAAAAGTAACTCTTTTCTGTAAAAAAACCTCAAAAACCAATATTAAAAAATTGTATCTTCGTTGCCTATGAAGAAAGACGATATTTTAAAAATAAAACAGCTGTTAAAAACACCTAAGCAAATAGTTATTGTTCCCCATAAAAATCCAGATGGAGACGCTATTGGTTCTACTTTAGGTTTATACCATTATCTTTTAAAACACAAGCAAAACGCAAGAGTGATTGCTCCAAATGATTACCCCGATTTTTTAAAATGGATGCCAGGAGAATCAGAAATTTTAAAATACGACTCTCAAAAAGAGGAAAGTGATACGTTAATTTCTCAAGCAGATATTATTTTTACTTTAGATTTTAATGCTCTTAATAGAACCGGAGACATGGAAGAGGCTTTAGCTACAAGCAAGGCTTTGAAAATTATGATAGACCATCATCAGCAACCAGACAATTATGCTACTTATATGTACTCTGATGTTAGCATGAGCTCCACTTGCGAAATGGTATATAATTTCATAGAAATGCTTGGAGAAAAAAACCTGATAGACAAGAACATATCCAGTTGTTTATATGCCGGAATATTAACAGATACTGGATCGTTTAGATTTCCTTCAACCACAAGTAGAACTCATCAGGTAGTTGGAGATTTAATAGATAATGGTGCCAATCATTCAGAAATTCACAATCAGATTTTTGACAATAATAGCTACGACCGCATGCAGCTTCTAGGACGTGCGTTAAGTAATTTAAAGGTTTTTCCAGAATACCGAACAGCTATTATAACACTTTCTCAAGATGAGTTAAATGAATTTAATTATAAAAAAGGAGATACTGAAGGTTTTGTGAATTACGCGCTTTCTCTTAATAATATTATTTTTGCCGCTATATTTATTGAAGACGCGCAAAATAACATCGTAAAAATCTCGTTACGTTCTAAAGGAAATTTCTCTGTTAACGAATTTTCTAGAGCACATTTTGAAGGCGGAGGACATACCAATGCTGCTGGTGGAAAAAGCAATTTAGATTTAAAATCCACAGTTGAAAATTTTATTAGTATCTTACCACGCTATAAAAATGCCCTAAACAATGAGTAGAATACTCTGTATATTACTAAGTACCGTGTTTCTAATTGCATGTAAATCGCCTGAAGCCAGACGACCAGTTTCCTCCAAATCCGGTTCATTTATTGATGAGTCTATTGAGAGAAATATTAAATTAAGAGAACGCGAAGAAGCCTATATTAAAAATATTATGGAAGAACATCCTGAGGAGACTTATATAGCCTCAGAAAGTGGATTCTGGTATTACTACAATAAAAAACAGGCAGACAGTTTAATGTCACCAGAATTCGGTGATATTGTTAATTTCAACTACAACGTTAAAACCTTAGACGACCAACTTATTTATTCTAAAGAAGATCTTAAACCCCAAACCTATGTTATGGATAAACAAGAACTTTTTTCTGGTCTAAGAGAAGGTTTAAAACTTATGAAAACAGGAGAAACAGTTACTTTTATGTTCCCGTCGCAAAAAGCATATGGGTATTATGGAGACGATAATAGAATTGGTATTAATGTACCATTAAAATGTGAAGTTTCTATAAACTCAATTATTGACAAATAACCTCAAATAATAATTTAATAAAACACTATTTTTACAACCGAAAAATTAATTACAAATGAATATTTTAAAACATACTATGAAAATTTTAATCCTTGCAATTTTAGTAAGTTTCACTTCTTGCGAACAACAAAAATATCCTGATTTAGAAGATGGATTATATGCCGAATTTGTTACAAACAAAGGGACAATGGTAGCAAAATTAAACTACAAAAGAGTTCCTGTAACAGTAGCAAACTTTGTAGCTTTAGCAGAAGGAACACATCCAAATCTTCCAGATTCTTTAAAAGGAAAAAAATATTACAATGGAACAACTTTCCACAGAGTTATTGATAAATTTATGATTCAAGGTGGAGATCCAACTGGAACGGGAGCTGGAAGTCCTGGCTATCAGTTTTTAGATGAATTTCACCCGGATTTAAAACATGATAAGCCTGGTGTTTTATCTATGGCCAATGCTGGTCCTGCCACTAATGGAAGTCAGTTTTTTATTACCGAAATTCCTACTCCTAATTTAGATAACAGACATGCAGTTTTTGGAGAATTAGTTCTTGGAATGGATGTACAAGATAGTATTTCTAATGTTGAAGTTAACAGAGGAGATAACAAGCCTGTTGATCCTGTTATTATAGAATCTTTAAACATAATTAGAAAAGGAAAAGATGCAGAAGCTTTTGATGCTGCCAAAGTTTATACTGAAGAGCTTCCTAAGGTTGAACAAAGACAAAAAGAATTAAAAGAATTAGAAGACAAGAAGCTTAAGGAAAGTGCTAAAGAGTCTGCTGAAACTTTTATAAGCAAAAATGCCGATTTAAACGGAACAGTTAAAAAGTTAGATACTGGAGTGGTTATGATTTTCACCAAACAAGACGAAGCTGCCGTAAAGCCAACTTCTGCACAAAAAGTACTTGTTAATTATGCAGGCTTTTTTGAGGATGGACGTTTATTCGACACCTCTTGGGCTGATGTAGCCAAAGAAAACAACCAATATAACGAGCAGCGTGACGCTCAAGGTGGTTACAAACCATTTGCTATGATCTATAACGAAACAGCCAGTCTAGTTCCTGGTTTTAGAGAAGCTATGCTTAATATGAATGTAGGAGATAAAGCACGCGTATTTATTCCAAGTTATTTAGGTTATGGGTCTAATGGAATGGGACCAGTTCCACCAAATAGCAATTTAATTTTCGATTTAGAAATTATGGGAGTAGCAGAATAAAAATTCTGTTTCCTTTCCAATATATGCACTAAAAAAGCAGCTCCATGGAGCTGCTTTTTCATTTTATAAACCTAAGTATAATTTTAATTTACTTCTTAGGAATCTGCTTTAAAATTTCTAAAACAAATTTCCAGTATTTTTGAGCTGAAGATATTTGGGCTCTTTCATCTGGAGAGTGTGCTCCTTTAATGTTTGGACCAAAACTAATCATATCCATATCTGGATAATTCTGACCTAAAATTCCACATTCTAATCCAGCATGACAAGCAGCTACATGTGCTTTCTCTCCATTCATCTTTTGATATAAGCTATCTAATACTTTTAAAATAGCCGAATCCATATTTGGTTTCCATCCCGGATAATCTCCAGAGAATTCAACCTCGCAACCAGTTAATTCAAAAGTAGCTCTTAACATATTAGCCAAATCCCATTTGGAACTTTCTACAGAGGAACGCGTTAGACATGCTATTTCTATTTGTCCATCTTTTACAACCACTCTAGCAACATTATTAGACGTTTCTACCAAATCAGGAATATCTGCACTCATTCTATAAACTCCATTTAAGGCTGCATATAAAGCTCTGGTTAAACCTTCCTGAACCCCTAAATCCATAATCTTTTTAGGAGTTTCAGTTTTAGAAACTTCAATCTCTAAATCTGGTTCCATAGTTTTCAGTTCTGTTTTTATCTCCATGGCATAATCTGTCATTTCAGCAATAAAAGCATCTTCATGAACTGCATCAATAGCAACAATAGCTTTACTTTCTCTAGGAATAGCATTTCTTAAGCTACCTCCATCGATTTCAGAAATACGCAACCCAAAATTTTCAAAACCATCAAATAATAAACGGTTCATTAGCTTATTAGCATTTCCTAATCCTTCATGAATTTGCATTCCAGAATGTCCACCTTGCAAGCCTCTTACTACAATAGAAAATCCAGTTTTAAATTCAGGCGTTTCTTCTTCGTTATATGTTCTAGTTGCAGTTACATCGACACCTCCAGCACATCCAACACCAATTTCATCATCTTCTTCTGTATCTAAGTTTAAAAGAATGTCACCTTCAAGCAAACCTCCTTTTAATCCCATAGCTCCAGTCATACCTGTTTCTTCATCTATGGTAAACAAAGCTTCAATAGCCGGATGAGGAATATCTGTACTTTCTAAAATAGCCATAATTGTAGCAACACCTAAGCCGTTATCGGCACCTAAAGTTGTTCCTTTTGCACGAACCCAATCGCCGTCCACAAACATTTCGATGCCTTGAGTAGCAAAATCGAAATTAGTATCTGCATTTTTTTGATGAACCATATCTAAATGCGATTGCATAACAATTGTTACACGATCTTCCATGCCAGAAGTTGCAGGTTTCTTTATAATGACGTTACCAACTTCATCTTCGATAGTTTCGAGATTTAACTTTTTACCAAAATCTTTCATAAAAGCAATAACCTGTTCTTCTTTTTTTGAAGCTCTTGGCACAGCATTTAAATCGGCGAATTTGTTCCAAAGTTCTTTTGGCTCTAGGTTTCTTATTTCTGAATTCATATCTGTATTTTTAAGTTTTACAAAGGTACTTATATCTTATAGAGTATTAAAACATTTGTCTATTTTTGAAAGATGCTTAAAAACCCAAAACCGTATATAGCTTTTTCCATAATTCCATTATTTCTAATAGTGAAATTATTAAAGCAGTTTCCAGAAGTTGTAGAAACCTATTACAGCCTGAGAATTTACCCTATTATTTCTAGCTTTTTTCGTTTTACTTTAGGTTGGATACCTTTCTCATTTGGAGATCTAGTTTATGGTTTTGCCATAATCTATATAATAAGATGGCTTATTTTAAATAGAAGACGTGTAATAAAAGACACCAAACATTGGTTGATTGATGTGTTTGCTGCTGTTTCAATTATATACTTTGCATTTCACTTGTTTTGGGCCATGAATTATCACAGAATGCCTTTACATAAAAACTTAAATTTAGAAGCTGATTACTCCAACGAGCAACTTATTTCTGTGACTAAAAAATTAATAGAAAAATCAAACGCGCTTCACTTAAAACTAGTTAAAAACGATACCGTAAAAATAGATTTACCATATAGTAAGAATGAGATTATTTCTCTAATTCCTAAAGGATATAAAGCTTTAGAAAAAGAATTTCCACATTTAGAATACCATCCAAAAAGTATTAAAAAATCATTATTTAGTTTACCATTAACTTATATGGGTTTTAGTGGGTATTTAAACCCTTTAACCAACGAAGCACAAATTAATGGGCTAATTGTTTCTTATAGATTTCCAGTAGTTGGTTCGCATGAGGTGGCCCATCAATTAGGTTATGCTAAAGAGAACGAGGCTAATTTTATTGGGGGTTTAGCAGCTATTAATCATCCAGATGTTTATTTTAATTATAGTGGTTATACATTCTTATTAAAACACTGTTTATTGGAGATCTACAAACGGGATACCAATTTATATTTTGACACCTTAAAAACCATAAATAAAGGTATTTTAAAAAACTATCAGGAAGTCCAAGATTTTTGGGACAGTTATCAAAATCCTGCCGAACCATTATTTAAAAGCACATACAACAGTTATTTAATAGCCAATAATCAAAAAGACGGTATGAAAAGCTATAGCTATGTGGTGGCTCTAATTGTGAATTATTTTGAAACGAATCACGTTAAATAATTCTTAAATTTAAATTTCTCAATCAATATTTTCTATTTTTAGAAACTTACCAATTATTCAATCCTAAATGATAAAAAAGTTCTCCATTCTTGTACTGTTATTGGGCTATATTAGCACTTATGCACAAGAGTATTTTCCGAAAAATGATGGTGTACACACAACGAACACTAATTACACAGCTATTACCAATGCTAAAATTTATATAACTCCTAATCAGGTTATTGAAAATGCTACATTGCTAATTAAAGATGGCAAAGTTGTTTCAACAGGAATTTCAGTTTCAATTCCTAAAAACGCCGTCATTATAGACGCTTCTAACAAAACCATTTATCCGTCGTTTATAGATATTTATTCAAACTTCGGATTAGAAAAGCCTCAGGCAGCAGCAAAATCTAATAGTCCACAATACGATTCAAATCGTGAAGGTTTTTATTGGAACGACCATATCCGTTCGGAACAAAATGCTATAGAACATTTTAAATACAACCAAAAAGAAGCAAATAATTTACGTAAAGCAGGCTTTGGTGTTATCAACACTCATATTCCAGATGGCATTATTAGAGGAACCGGTACTTTAATAGCTTTAACACCTAATAGCGGTGATGCTTCCAGGATATTAGATAATCGCTCTGCTCAATATTATTCAACAAAAAAAAGTGTACAATCCAGACAGTCTTATCCTACGTCTTTAATGGGAACCATGGCTTTATTACGTCAAGTAAATTACGATGCAGAGTGGTATGCAAATGGTCATTCTAAAGTAACGGATAGAACCCTTGAAGCTTATAATACAAATAAATCTTTAGTTCAAATAATAGATGCCGGAAGTAAAGTCAATGCTTTACGCTTTGATAAAGTTGGAGACGAAATTAATACGCAGTTTGTAATTGTTGGTGGAGGTGATGAATACGAACGCATCGATGCCATTAAAGAAACACAAGCTACATTTATTATTCCAATAGATTTTCCTGCAGCTTTTGATATGGAAGATCCGTTTATTGCGGAAGCAGCTAATTTATCAGATTTACGAGAATGGAATCAAAAGCCTTCAAATCCTAAAATATTGGCAGAGAACAACATCAAGTTTACTCTTACTTTAAAAGGATTAAAGGAGCCTAAAGAGTTTATGCCAAATCTTTTAAAAGCTATTGAACGCGGTTTAGATAAAACCATGGCCTTAGAAGCTCTTACAACTGTTCCTGCAGAAATATTAGGGAAGCAAAACCAAATTGGATCTTTAAAAGATGGGACGTACGCTAATTTTTTAATTACTTCTGGAGATATTTTCGAAAAAGATGTCACGCTTTATGAAAACTGGGTAAAAGGTGAGAAATATGAAATCACCTCTATGACAACCAAAGATATTCGTGGAGATTATAGCATTTCACTTGCCGGAAACACATACGATTTAAATGTTTCTGGGAAAATGGAAAAATTAAAATCGACCGTAAAAGCCAATGAGAAAACCTTAGGTTCAAAAATTTCTTTTCAAGACAATTGGCTAAATCTTACATTCTCTAATATTGATACCACGAAACAAAATTATGTCAGGTTAACATCAAAAATTTCAAATATCAATTCTATAAAGGGAAAGGCATTTTTACCCAATGGAAATGAAACCACATTCTCCGCAAAGAAAATAGAAAAGACAGATTCAACCTCAAAAGATAAAAAAGAAACCAAGAAAGATGCACCAGTTTTCATTCCTGTTAATTATCCAAATGAAGCGTATGGTTTTAAAACAATGCCTAAACAAGAAACCATTTTATTTAAAAATGCTACCGTTTGGACTAATGAGCAAGAAGGAATCTTAAATGAGACCGATGTTTTAATTAAAAACGGGAAAATTGCAAAAATAGGAAACAATTTAAACGAAAATAATGCCATAGTAGTAGATGCCACAGGAAAGCATCTAACATCTGGAATAATTGATGAGCATTCGCATATTGCAACCTCAGCAGTCAATGAGGCAGGACAAAATGCATCTTCAGAAGTTACAATCGAGGACGTTATAGACGCTGAAGATGTAAGTATTTATCGCAACCTTGCTGGTGGTGTTACGTCTATTCAAATACTTCATGGTTCAGCTAATCCCATTGGTGGTCGCTCGGCAGTTATAAAATTAAAATGGGGAGAAACAGCAAATAACTTAATCTATACAGACAGTCCAAAATTCATCAAGTTTGCTCTTGGAGAAAATGTCAAACAATCCAATTGGGGTCGCCATGCTAATATACGTTTTCCTCAAACAAGAATGGGTGTGGAACAAGTTTACATCGATTATTTTACAAGAGCTAAAGAATACGAAACACTTAAAAAAAGTGGCAAACCTTATAGAAAAGACCTGGAGCTGGAAACACTTGTCGAAATATTAAATGAAGAACGCTTTATTAGTTGTCACTCTTACGTACAAAGTGAAATAAATATGCTGATGAAGGTCGCTGATCAATTTGATTTTAATATAAACACCTTTACACATATTTTGGAAGGATATAAACTTGCCGACAAAATGAAAGAACACGGTGTTGGTGGCTCTACTTTTAGCGATTGGTGGGCTTACAAGTACGAGGTTAACGACGCCATCCCATATAATGCTGCAATTATGCACAATGCTGGGATTACAGTTGCTATTAATAGTGATGATCCAGAAATGTCTAGAAGATTAAATCAAGAAGCTGCAAAATCTGTTAAATACGGAGACGTTAGCGAAGAAGATGCCTGGAAGTTTGTAACCCTTAATCCGGCAAAATTACTACATATTGACGATAGAGTTGGAAGTATTAAAGTTGGAAAAGATGCGGATGTAGTATTATGGAGCCATAACCCTTTATCTATCTACGCCAAGGCTGAGAAAACATTGATTGATGGTATCACCTATTTTGATATAGAAAGAGATAAACAATTAAGACGTGAGATGAAACAAGAAAAAAACGAACTCACTAATATGATGCTTCAGGCAAAAAATAAAGGACTAAAAACAGTTCCTGTTAAGAAAAAAGAAAAACAAACATTTCACTGTGATACTGTTGAAGGTCATACACATTAAAAATTAAAAAGATGAAAAAATCATTTATATACATTTTAACTGCTTTTTTATTGTGTACTACAATAATTTCAGCGCAACAAACTCCAGCTCCTAAACAAGTACAAGACATTTGTATTATTGGCGCAACCGCTCATATTGGTAACGGACAAGTAATAAACAACAGTATTATTGTTTTAAAAGACGGAAAAATCGAGCTCGTTGCCAATGCGACTACTTCTAAAATAGACATGTCCAATATGGAAGTTATAAACGCAGATGGCCAACATGTTTATCCAGGATTTATTGTACCAAACTCCACACTTGGTTTAGGTGAAATTGATTCTGTCCGTGCTACACAAGATAATGATGAAGTGGGAAGTATGAATCCTCATATTAGAAGCTTAATTGCCTATAATACTGAATCTAAAGTTGTGGAATCCATGAGACCAAACGGCGTATTAATTGGACAAATAACTCCTCAAGGTGGACGCATTGCAGGAACCTCATCCATTGTACAATTTGATGCATGGAATTGGGAAGATGCTGCCCTAAAAACAGACGATGGTGTACATATAAATTGGCCAAATCCTTATACTAAAGGCAAATGGTGGCTGGGCGAACCTTCTACTTTAAAACCAAATAAAGATTATATCACACAAATAGAAGAACTCACAGATTATTTGGAACAAGGCAAAGCATATTTAAAAGGGGAAAAACAAACAAAACACTTGCCTTTTGAAGCTTTACAAGGTATTATTATGGGTTCTAAAAAATTATATATTCATGTAGATAATGCTAAAGGAATAACCGACGCTGTTGAATTTACTAAAAAAAATAACATAAAAGACATGGTTATTGTTGGTGGTTATGAAGCCTACAAAGTAACAGGCATTTTAAAACAGAACAATATTCCTGTAATACTTAAACGTGTTCACTCCAGGCCAACAAGCGATGATCAAGATTACGACTTACCTTATAAAATGGCGAAAACTCTTGTGGATAATGGTATTCTAGTAGCTCTACAAGTTAATGGTGGACAAATGGAACGCATGAATTCTAGAAACCTTCCATTCTATGCTGGAACTTGTGCTGCTTATGGATTGGATAAAGAGGAAGCTTTAAAACTTATTACTAGTAATACAGCAAAAATTCTTGGCATTGATGATATTTGTGGCACTTTAGAAACAGGAAAAGATGCAACTCTCTTTATCAGCGAAGGAGATGCTTTAGATATGCGAACAAACAAATTAAGCAAAGCTTTTATTCAAGGTAGGGACATTAGTTTGGAAACCCACCAAACCGAACTCTATGAACGTTATTCGGAAAAATATAAGAATCAGTAAACAGAAAAAGCTTCAGAATAATTCTGAAGCTTTTTAATTTAGATATTCTATTTTTGCATCATGAATAAAGTTATAGTAAGCACGCAAAATCCTTATATAAAATCACTTTTAAAATTAAAGGAAAAATCAAGAGAGCGAAAAACCTCTGGACTCTTTTTAATTGAAGGAATTCGAGAAATTAGTTTAGCAATAAAAGGAAATTATTTTATTGATACCCTTTTATTTTGCCCTGAATTATTTTCAGAAACTCAAACAAAAGAGTTGGCTAATTCCCAAACTAACATCATAGAAATCTCTAAAGACGTCTATCAAAAATTAGCCTATAGAGAAACAACAGAAGGTCTTATTGCAGTAACTAAAACCAAGGAATTTACATTAAAAAACTTGGAATTTAAAACTAAGAACCCCTTAATTTTAGTTGCCGAAGCTCCTGAAAAACCAGGAAATATTGGAGCCTTATTACGTACTGCAGATGCAGCAAATGTAGATGCTGTTATAATAGCTAATCCAAAAACCGATTTATATAACCCGAACATTATTCGTTCTAGCGTAGGTTGTGTATTTACAAATCAGATTGCAACCGGAAGTACCAAAGAAATTATTCAATTTTTAAAAGAAAACAACTTTTTTATCTATTGTGCTGCCCTACAAGCATCAGTTTCTTACCACACTCAAGATTATACAAAACCAACAGCTATAGTAGTTGGTACGGAGGCCACTGGATTAAGCACAGAATGGCTAAACAATTCGTCACAAAACATAATTATTCCTATGCAAGGTGAAATAGATTCTATGAATGTATCTGTTGCAGCTGGAATTCTTATTTTTGAAGCCAAAAGACAACGCAATTTTAAATAAACTGAATGACCTCTACTACTCTATTCTATATCATCATAGCCATAATTATTATCAATTTTGTTATTGATAAAATCCTTGATGCTTTAAATGCAAAACATTTTAATGATGAAGTTCCGCAAGAGCTTCAAGATGTTTATGATGACACGGAATACAAAAAATCTCAAGCCTACAAAAAAACAAATTATAAATTTGGATTACTTACGTCTAGCTTTTCAATTATTTTAACTCTTGCTTTTTTAATTTTTGACGGTTTTGAATTTGTTGACAATATGGCCAGAAACTATTCAGAAAACCCTATTATTATTGCACTAGTTTTCTTTGGAATTATTATGATTGGTAGCGATATTCTTTCAACACCATTCTCCTACTATAAAACCTTTGTTATTGAGGAAAAATTTGGGTTTAATAAAACCACAAAAAAGACTTTTATATTAGACAAAATAAAAGGCTGGCTCATGTTAGCTGTTGTAGGCGGTAGTATTTTGGCACTTATTATCTGGTTTTATCAGTTTTCTGGAGATGATTTCTGGTTGTACGCCTGGGCATTAGTTACAGCTTTCACAATAGTTATGAACATGTTTTACGCCAAATTAATTGTGCCTTTATTCAACAAACAGACACCCTTAGAAGAAGGAGAATTACGCAATAAGATTTCTAATTATGCTAAGACTGTCGGTTTTAAATTAGATAAAATATTTGTAATCGATGGGTCCAAACGAAGCACCAAAGCCAATGCTTATTTTTCTGGATTTGGAAGTGAAAAACGTGTCACACTTTACGATACCCTGATTAACGATTTAGAAGATGAAGAAATAGTAGCAGTTCTTGCTCACGAAGTTGGCCATTATAAGAAAAAGCACATCGTATTTAATCTATTTGCTTCCGTTTTACTTACGGGATTAACACTTTATATCTTGTCAATTTTTATATCAAACCCTCTGCTTTCAAATGCTTTGGGTGTAAACACTCCAAGTTTTCACATAGGTTTAATTGCCTTCGGATTACTTTATGCGCCTATATCCGAAGTAACCAGCCTAATTATGAATTGGTTTTCCAGAGCCTTCGAATATCAGGCAGATAATTATGCCAAAACTACGTATAAAGCAGAGCCTTTAATTACATCACTTAAAAAGCTATCAAAAAATAGTTTGAGCAATTTAACACCACATAAGGCATATGTTTTTATGCATTATTCACATCCTACCCTCTTGGAAAGGATTAGAAATTTAAAATTATAGGTCTACAATTAATTTAATAAAATATTTTTAGTTTTAAATGTCATAAAATCGGGAAACATCTTATATTTATATAAAATACACCCATTTTAAAACTTCGTGGCACCATTTATTTTAAGTAGAAAAGGGTTGTAAATTTGTTTCCTTTATACTATTTTTAAATTTATGACAGAACTAGAGCTAGAAAAAGAAAATGTTGCAATTGCCAAGGCTTATAAAGAATTACTTCGCGTAAGTTATAGAACACTTTCAGACGAGGATAAAAAACTTATTCGAAAAGCCTTCGATGTGGCTGTAGATGCACATAAAGAACAGCGCAGAAAATCTGGAGAAGCTTATATTTTCCATCCTATTGCTGTGGCTAAAATTGTAGCTCAGGAAATTGGTATGGATGCAACGTCCATTGCTGCTGCTTTGCTTCATGATGTAGTTGAAGACAACGAAGATTATTCTATAGCAGATATCGAACAGTTATTTGGTGAAACCGTAGCAAAAATCGTGGATGGCTTAACTAAAATTTCATCGTTAGATACAGAAATGGACGTGTCTCTTCAAGCTGAAAACTTTAGACGAATGCTCTTAACATTAAACGATGATGTTAGGGTAATTATCATAAAGATTGCAGACCGGCTTCATAACATGCAGACCATGGAGTCTATGCGTTCTGATAAACAAGTTAAAATTGCTTCCGAAACACTTTATATTTATGCACCACTAGCTCATAGAATCGGACTTTATAATATAAAAACCGAGCTGGAAGATTTAGGTTTAAAATATACCGAACCAGAAGTATATCACGATATTTTAACTAAAATAAAAGACAGCAAAGAAGAACAAGACGAATATATAAACGAGTTTACAGGAGTTATAAAAACAACCTTAGATAAAGAAAATTTAGAATATGAAATAAAAGGAAGACCTAAATCTATTTTTTCTATTAGGAGAAAAATGCAAAATCAAGGTGTAACTTTCGATGAGGTTTACGACAAGTTTGCTGTAAGGATTATTTATAAAAGTGAACCGGAAAACGAAAAGTTCCTAGCCTGGAAAATTTATTCAATTGTAACGGATCATTTTAGACCAAACCCTACCCGACTTAGAGATTGGATTTCTTCACCTAAATCTACTGGATACGAAGCATTACACATTACGGTTGTTGGCCCAAAAGGCCGTTGGGTTGAAGTTCAAATTAGGAGTGAACGCATGAACGAAGTAGCCGAAAAAGGTTTTGCAGCACATTATAAATATAAAGAAGGAAGCGAAAAAGATGACAGCTTAGATGTTTGGATTGCTAGATTACAAGAAGCATTAGAAAACCATGAAACCAATGCAGTAGATTTTGTTGAGCAATTTAAACTTAACTTATATTCCAAAGAAATATTTGTTTTCACTCCAAAAGGCGAATTAAAATCTTTACCAAAAGGAGCTACGCCATTAGATTTTTCTTTTAGCATCCATACCGAAGTGGGTATGAAAACTCGTGGCGCTAAAGTAAATGGTAAATTAGTTCCACTTAGTCATGTTTTAAAAAGTGGAGATCGGGTAGATATTTTAACTTCAGAAAGTGCCAAACCCAACTCCAACTGGTTAGATTATGCAACCACGGCAAAAGCCAGAAGTAAAATTAAATCTGCTTTAAAAGAAGACAAAAAAATAATAGCCGAAGACGGAAAGGAAATTTTAAGAAGAAAATTAAAACAATTAAAAATTACTTTAAACGAGAAATCGGTTAATGAATTAGTAAATTATTTTAAACTTAAAACAAGTTTAGATTTATTTTACAGAATTGGAATTGGAACTATTGATAATAATATGCTAAAAGAGTTTGCTTCATCTAGAAGCAATGCTTTTATGAGTTATATTAAAAATAAAATTTCCAGAAGACCAACTATTACCAAAGAGGAAATTGATAAAGATGAAATTACCTCCAAATTCGATTTACTGGTATTTGGAAAAGAAGAAGAAAAATTAGATTACAAATTTGCCAACTGCTGTAATCCTATTCCGGGCGATCCTGTTTTTGGATTTTTAACTATAAACGATGGCTTAAAAGTTCATAAAAAAAACTGCCCGAATGCAGTAAGCTTACAATCCAATTATGCCTATAGAATTATGACAGCTAAATGGATAGACTCTTCGCAAGAAGAATTTGCGGCACAGATTATTCTATCAGGAATTGATAATTTAGGCCTGGTAAATGATATTACTAAAGTTATTTCATCCAATATGCATGTTAACATGAAAAGCTTAAGTTTTCAAAGCGATGACGGCATTTTTACAGGTAAAATTAATGTAGTCGTAAAAAACATTACCTTACTTAAAAAGCTCATGGATAACTTGAAAAAAATTAATGGTATAGATAAAGTATCTAGAGTTTAAAAATTAATGTAAATTTGCCACAGAATTATGAGTTTAAAAACAGATACAAAAAACCAAGAGATTGTAAAAAACGTGTTTACGGCTTTTTTAGAAGAAAAAAAGCATCGTAAAACACCAGAGCGTTATGCCATTTTACAAGAAATTTATAATAGCGACGAACACTTCGATATCGAGTCTTTATACCTAAGTATGAAAAACAAAAAATATCGTGTGTCTAGAGCTACCCTTTATAATACCATAGAATTATTATTGGAATGTGGCTTGGTTAGAAAACATCAATTTGGACAAAATCAAGCACATTACGAAAAATCGTATTTTGATAAACAACACGACCATGTTATTCTAACAGATACTGGGGAAGTTATCGAATTTTGCGATCCTAGAATTCAAAGTATCAAAAAAACAATCGAAGAAGTTTTTGATATAGAAATCAAAAACCATTCACTCTACTTTTACGGCAACAGAAAAACAACCAAATAACTTATTTTAAAATGGCAGTAGATTTACTACTAGGACTACAATGGGGAGACGAAGGCAAAGGAAAAATTGTCGATGTTCTTACCTCCAACTACAATATTATTGCACGTTTTCAAGGAGGACCAAATGCCGGTCATACGCTTGAATTTGATGGCATAAAACATGTTTTAAGGACTATTCCTTCTGGAATTTTTCATAAAGAATCCGTTAACGTTATAGGCAATGGTGTGGTAATCGATCCAGTGGTTTTTGCTAAAGAATTAGAAGGTTTAGATCAATTTAATATTGATTATAAAAAGAATCTAATTATTTCTAGAAAAGCACATGTTATTCTTCCAACACATAGATTGTTGGATGCTGCCAGCGAAGCTTCAAAAGGAAAAGCTAAAATTGGCTCTACCCTTAAAGGAATTGGACCAACGTACATGGATAAAACCGGAAGAAACGGAATTCGTGTGGGCGATTTAGAACTGTCTGACTGGAAAGAAAAATACCGTGCTTTAGCTAACAAACACGAAGCTCTGATTGAATTCTACAATGTGGATGTTCAATACAATTTAAAAGAAATGGAAGTAGAGTTTTTTGAAGCTGTTGAAGTTTTAAAAACTTTACAATTTATAGATTCTGAAGAATATTTATTCCAAGCGCAAAAATCTGGGAAAACTATTCTAGCCGAAGGTGCTCAAGGTTCTTTATTAGATATAGATTTTGGAACTTATCCTTTTGTTACTTCAAGTAATACAACAGCAGCAGGAGCATGTACTGGCCTAGGTGTAGCCCCAAATCAAATTGGCGAAGTATATGGCATTTTTAAAGCGTATACAACCCGTGTTGGTTCTGGTCCTTTCCCAACCGAATTATTTGATGAAGTTGGAGAAAAAATGGCCAAAATTGGAAACGAATTTGGAGCAGTTACAGGACGTAACAGACGCTGTGGTTGGCTAGACTTAATAGCTTTAAAGTATGCTTGTCAGGTTAATGGTGTCACTAAATTAATGATGATGAAAGGCGATGTGCTTTCAGGCTTCAAATCTTTAAAAGTTTGTACAGCTTATAATTATAAAGGTGAAACTATCACGCATCTACCTTACAGTATTGAACCAGAAAATCTAAAACCAATTTATACAGAGTTCAAAGGTTGGAAAGAAGATTTAACTAAAATGACAGAAGAGGCGCAATTCCCAAAAGAATTGAACGACTACATAGCTTTCTTAGAAAAAGAATTAGAAATTCCTATTCAAGTAGTTTCTGTTGGACCAGATAGAAAACAGACTATTTTTAGGTAATTACTCTACAAAACAATAATATTAGACCTTTCAAGTTATTTAACCTGAAAGGTCTTTTCTATTAAAAATATCCTAATGCAATACAACAGTACATATTAATCATTATTTTTGTACAAAATTTAAAATGTTGCTACAACCAAGTCAGAACTTACTTAGCTTTTTCTTTTGCCTTTTATTCTTAGGGGTTTCTTATGCCCAAGAACAAAAGCGCATTGAAATTAAATATTCTGGATTTTTGGAATTCAAAGAAGAAGATGCTCCGGGATTAAAAGTAATGACTCGAGATGACTCTCAACAAATTCATGTTGTCCACGAAGGCGTAAACATGTATTGCGACCAAGCCTTACTTTATAGCAACGAAGACTTTATTGAAGCTTACGGAAACGTTAGAATGATTCAAGGAGACACCATTAATATGACTTCTAAATATGTGGAGTACAGTGGAAAAACAAAGTTGGCTTTTGCAAGTGGCGAGGTGGTACTTACCGAACCTAATTCAACCCTAACCACAGATACTCTATATTTTGACAGAGCTAAACAACAGTCTTATTATAAAAGTGGTGGACAAGTTGTTAGAGATTCTTCCGGAACAATTACCAGTACCATTGGACGCTATTATATGAATGCCAAAAAATACCAGTTTGTCAATAATGTGGTTTTAACGCATCCTGATTACAATATCAACACCATGCATTTAGATTTTTATTCTGAAAGCGGTTATGCTTATCTCTATGGACCTTCAACTATAATAACCGATGAGAGTAAAACTTACTGTGAAAAAGGTTTTTACGATACTGAAAATAAAACTGGATATGGTGTTAAAAAAACAAAGATTAATTACGACAACCGCATATTTGAAGGTGATAGTATGTATTTTGATAATACAAGAAATTTTGCTTCGGCAACCAATAATATAAAGGTTACAGATACGGTTAATAAAAGTATTATTAAAGGACATTATGCCGAAGTGTACAAAGCCAAAGATTCTGTGTTCATAACCAAAAGAGCTTTGGCTATATCTGTTCAGGAAAAAGATTCCATCTATATTCATGCAGACACATTAATGGTAACTGGAAAAGCAGACAAACGAATTACAAGAGCTTTTAGAAATACAAAAATGTACAAATCTGATATGAGTGGTAAAGCAGATTCCATTCATGTTAATCATCATACTGGGTTAACCCAACTAATTAATATTTCTAAACTCTCATCTAAAGATGCATTTGCAGTACAACGACGTCCTATTATTTGGAATTTAGAAAAGCAGATAACTGGAGATACCATTCATATTAAATCAAATCCGAAAACCGAAAAGTTAGATTCTTTGCTTGTCTTTTACGATGCCTTTTTAATTGGCAAAGACACCATTAGCGAGGATGGCTATAATCAAGTATCTGGAAAAAGGCTTATTGGCTTATTTGACGAACAGAATAATCTAAAACAAGTAGATGTTATAAAAAATGCTGAATCTATATTTTATGCCAGAAACGACGAACAGGAACTTTTTGGAATTGACAAAGCGAAGTCTGGAAGTATATCCATTTTCTTTATAGATGGAGAGATTGAAAAATACAACCGATATAACCAAATAGACGCCAAAACTTATCCTGATTCAGAGTTCCCTAAAAATGCAAGAAAACTAAGAGGATTTGATTGGCGAGAAGAAGAACGCCCTAAAAGCGTAGAAGATTTATTTAGTGACGATCCACCATTAAATTTGCCTGTAATTGAAGGTTTAGATGACTATGTGCCACAGGAAGAGTTTTTTGATGAAAACCTGGTTGGCCGTATTGAAAAAGCAAAAAAAGCAGAAAAACCTTCCTTAGAAGATGTTTCGGAAGAGGAAAAAAATCAAAATAAAAACTTTAAAGCTAGTAGACATGTGCCTCAAGCTGTTATGGATAGTATAAACTTAAAAAAAGAGAATAAAAAACGAGTAAACAAAAACACCTTGTCTCCAGAAACAAACAAATAAAAATGGCTATAGATTTTTTAAAATATCAAGCACAAACATCTCCACATCCCTTGGCGTTAAAAATATCTCACGCTAAAGGCTCTTATGTTTACGATGTTGACAATAAAGCCTATTTAGATTTTGTTGCAGGTGTCTCAGCATGCACATTAGGTCATGGTCATCCAAAAGTGGTTTCTGCTGTTAAGGAGCAATTGGATAAATATTTACATGTTATGGTTTATGGCGAGTATATTCAAGAACCAGCTGTAGAACTAACTAAATTATTAGCTAAACATTTACCCAACAATCTGGAAAAAACCTATTTAACCAATTCAGGAACAGAAGCCATAGAAGGAGCTCTAAAATTGGCCAAACGGGTTACTAAAAGAAGTGGTATTATTTCGGCAAAAAACGCCTATCATGGCAACACTATGGGATCTATGAGCATTATGGGTTTTGAAGAACGCAAAAGAGCCTTTAGACCTTTATTGCCAGATGTGTCCTTTATTGAGTTTAATAATGAAGAAGATTTAAATAAAATAACAAAGAAAACAGCCTGTGTTGTTTTAGAAACCATCCAAGGTGGTGCCGGATTTATCCAACCTAAAAACCATTATTTAGAAAAAGTAAGAGAAAGATGCAATAAAGTTGGAGCTCTGTTAATTTTAGATGAAATTCAACCGGGAATTGGTAGAACAGGAAAACTATTTGGTTTTGAGCATTACAATTGTGTACCAGATATTCTAGTAACCGGAAAAGGTTTGGGAGGAGGTATGCCTATTGGCGCTTTTACAGCTTCGGCAGAACTTATGGACTCCTTACAAGACAATCCTAAGTTAGGACATATTACAACCTTTGGTGGACATCCCGTAATTGCTGCAGCAGCATTAGCTACTTTAAAAGAAGTAACAAAAAGCAACTTAATAGCTCAAACTCTAGAAAAGGAGCAAATTTTCAGAAAATACTTGGTACATCCATTAATTCTCGAAATTCGTGGAAAAGGACTCATGCTTGCTGCCATGACAGCTTCGGCAGATATTACAAACCAGGTTATTTTAGCATGTCAAGATGAAGGTCTCATACTATTTTGGCTGCTCTTTGAACCCAAAGCCATTCGAATAACACCTCCTTTAACCATTTCTAATGACGAAATAATTAAAGGTTGTCAAATAATCTTAAAAGTTCTGGATAAAATACACTCAGAACACCATTAATTAACATGCTGATAATCAGTAAATTACATGCATTTAATCAAAACTGTTCATTACTTTGTTAAAAAGATTTGAGCAATTTTCATTTAAAACTCAAATAGTACGTTACATTTAGTCATGTAAACCATAATAAATGTGCTTATGGAATTTAGTCCCAATAATAATTTGCCGCTAACAAAATTTGAATCGATGTTAAAAACGAATCATGTTTTGTTTTTCGACTCGGAAGAATTTGAAAATATAATACACCATTACCTGACCTTAGGTAAGGTTTCTTTAGCTAAAAAAGCAATAAAATTAGGCTTGCAGCAACACCCTGACTCTATTAACCTAAGGCTTTTCAAGGTTGAAATTTTCGTGTTTGAAGATAAGCTGAAAGAAGCAGATATATTACTTAACGAACTTTATGAACTAGAACCTCATAATGACGAAATCTATATTCAAAAGGCTAATATATTTTCAAAAAAAGACAATCATAAAAAAGCCATTCACGTTTTAAAACAAGCTTTAGAACTTACTGATGATGTGCAAGATATTTACTCTTTGATTGGCATGGAATATTTGTTTCTAGACAAATTTGAAGATGCTAAATATTATTTCATGAAATGTATGGAAGAGGATACAGAAGATTACTCTGCCTTGTACAATATGATATATTGCTTTGAATTTTTAGATCAACAAGACGAAGCTATAGAATATCTAAACTCCTTATTAAATAAAAACCCTTACAGCGAGGTTGCCTGGCATCAATTAGGAAAACAGTATTATGCTCTTAAAGAATACACTAAAGCCTTAACTTCTTTTGATTTTGCCATAATTTCTGATGACACCTTTGTTGGAGCCTATTTAGAAAAAGGAAAAGTATTAGAAAAGCTAAAACGCTATGAAGATGCTTTAGAATCCTATACATTAACTTTAGAACTTGATGACGCCACTTCTTTTGCTCTTTTAAGAATTGGACAGTGTTATGAAAAGTTAAATCAGGACGATTTAGCTATTCAGTATTACAAAAAAACCATAAAAGAAGATCCTTTATTAGACAAAGGATGGATTGCCATAATTAAGTTTTACAACAAAAAGCAAAATTATAAAAAGTCTCTTTACTATGTAAATAAAGCAATAAATATCGATTCTGAAAACGTGTCTTTCTGGAAGTTTTATGCCCAGTTAAATTTTAGATTAAATTTCTTAGAAGAAGCTGAAAGAGGTTATAAAAAAGCTTTGGAATTAGGAAACTATGAATTAGAGACATGGTTGGTTCGAGGAGATATTTTATTAAAACTTGGCGAACCTCAAGCTGCTATTTACAATTTTATTCAAGCATCAGAGTTCTACCCAGAAAACGCAGAAATCGAATATCGATTAGCTGGATTATACTTTAGTTTAAACGAAACTGAAAAAGGAGAATATCACTTAAAAAACGGTTTATGTTTTAATACAGAATATGCCTTTATTATAGAAGAGCTCTTTCCTAAAGTTTACAAAAAACGACTTATAAAAAACCTTCTTAAATCTAAGTAACAGGAAAAACGCCTAACTTAAATAACATATCTTTTTAAATTACATATCTTTGGTTTCTTATTTATAAACTAAGTATGCAGAGACGTTTTAAAGATTATTTTCTAATTACATTAAAAGGGCTTGCCATGGGAGCTGCCGACGCTGTTCCAGGAGTTTCAGGGGGAACAATAGCGCTTATCTCCGGCATCTATCAAGAACTTATTTCCACCATTAGCAATGTTAATTTATCCTTGATAAAAACGCTACGCAAAAATGGTTTTAAAGCATTTTGGAAAGAATTAAACGGTAATTTTATCTTAGCACTTTTAATAGGTATTTTAACCAGCTTTGTGTCTTTTATGCGCTTGGCAAAATACTTAATTGAAAATTATCCAATTTTAATTTGGTCTTTCTTTTTTGGATTAATCATTGCTAGTATTTTCTTTGTTGGAAAACAAATTAGCAAGTGGAACGTAGCATCCGTTCTTGCTTTAATTGCAGGAACTCTATTGGCATATTATGTTACCACCTTACCTTCTATGGCTAGCAATAGCAACCCCTTGTTTTTGTTCATAGCTGGCGCTATAGCCATCTGCGCTATGATATTACCAGGGATTTCGGGATCTTTTATTTTAGTTATTCTCGGGGCTTATAAAACTTTAAGTGATGCAATTCATCACTGGGATTTTAAGCGAATTGCTATTTTTGGAGCTGGAGCAATTGTGGGCTTATTGAGTTTTAGTCGTGTTTTAAAATGGTTATTTAAACACTATCAGAATACAACTTTAGCCTTATTAACAGGTTTTATAATGGGGTCTTTAAACAAAATCTGGCCGTGGAAAAGATCTATTTCAGTTTTAAACGATCTTAGTGGAGAAACTGTTGCATTCTCAAGTATTTCAGAATTAGGAACTCTAGCTGTATATCAACAACAAATAAACGATTTTGAATCTTATAAAATAGTTACTGAAGAAAGTGTTTCGCCATTTGTATATTCTTCCATAAATAATGGGGTGGACTCTCAATTAATACCTGCCTTGATTCTTATAGTTGTAGGATTTTTAACTATTTTTATTCTTGAAAAGGTAGGTAATAAACAAGCATAATGCAGAGCACAAGGACATTCTCAGATAAATTATTCCTAGTTCTAAAAGGCTTAGGAATGGGAGCTGCTAATAAAGTTCCTGGAGTATCTGGAGGTGTCGTAGCTTTCGTAGCTGGTTTTTATGAAGAGTTTATTTATTCCTTACAAAAAGTAAATGGCAAAGCTTTTAAGTTACTTATTAACGGAAGGTTTAAAAGTTTTTACCAATATATTAATGGACGGTTTTTAAGCTTACTCTTCTTAGGAATGATTATAAGCTACTTTAGCGTTTCCAAACTTCTAGATTATTTAATTAAACATCACGAACTATATGTTTGGAGTGTTTTCTTTGGAATGATAATTGGCTCCATCTATTATATAAGCAAGGATTTTGAAGACTGGAATTACAAAACCTACACATCTTTAGCCATTGGAATTATTTTAGGATTAAGTATCAGTTTTTTAAATCCAGCAACAGAAAACGATAATCTGTTTTTTGTTTTCTTTTGTGGTATTATAAGTGTATCCGGCATGACTCTTCCTGGTTTTTCTGGATCTTTTATATTAATACTATTAGGAAATTATGTATTACTTTTAGTAGATTCGGTAAATGCTTTGTATGATACTTTTGCCGAAGTTCTTACCGGAGATTTTAGTTTCATTCACAATCAAGAACGCATAAGAATGATCAAGGTCTTAGCCGTATTTACCATTGGATCTGTAGTTGGTCTAGTAACCTTTTCTCATATTTTAAATTATATTTTAAAAAATTATAAAAGTATTACCATTTCGGCTATTATAGGTTTTATAGTCGGTTCTTTAGGTGTCGTTTGGCCTTGGAAAAAAACCATTCTAAAAATAGATGCAGATGGACAATATGTTTTAGATTCTTCCGGTCGTACTATTATAGAGAATTATACACGGTATATTCCAGAACTTAATAGCGAAACTTATTTTGCAATTGCCTATATTATTTTAGGAATTGTAATTGTACTCGCTTTAGAAAGATATGGAAGAAAAACGCGAAAAACTAAATGAATAAATTTGGCCTTTTAGGAAAAAACATTTCCTATTCGTTTTCAAGAGAATACTTTAAAAACAAGTTTAAAGACGAAGGTATTTTAAATGCTTCATACGAAAATTTCGATATTCAAAATATAGAAGAATTTCCAAGTATTTTATCAAAACACTCAACTTTAAAAGGTTTAAACGTAACCATTCCGTATAAAGAATCTATTATTCCATTTTTAGATGAGATAGATGAAAAAGCTGCGAAAATTGGAGCTGTAAACACCATTAAAATATTAGATAACGGAAAATTAAAAGGATACAATACAGACTATTTTGGATTTTCAAAGTCTTTAGAACCTCAACTTCAATCATTTCACAAAAATGCATTAATATTAGGAACTGGTGGCGCAAGTAAGGCAATTGAATTTGCCTTAAAGGAACTTAAAATTGAAACTTCTTTTGTTTCAAGAAGTGCTTCAAAAGAAACGGCGTTTACTTATAATTCGTTATCAAAAATCGACATAGAAAACCATCTAATAATTATTAATTGCACGCCTTTAGGCACCTATCCAGATATAGAAGCTTGCCCAAACATTCTGTATCAGGCCATAACTAAATCCCACATTTTATTCGACCTAATTTACAATCCACAAGAGACAAAATTTCTAAGTTTCGGGAAAGAAAAAAATGCAACCTGTATCAATGGTTTAGATATGCTTATTTATCAAGCAAATAAAGCCTGGGAGATCTGGAATCTATAATCGTTCTACAAAAGCAAATAAACTTAGGATGACTTTGTAAGTAATACAGTTGTTAGTATCTTTAACGCTATACTATTTTTACGAACTATAACATTTTAAAGATGTCAGAGCAAGATAACCTGCAAGAAGCAGACGGAAAGAAAGAAGTAACAGCTTCAGTAGAAAACAACGAAGATTCTACAACAACAAAACACGAAAATTTAGATAAACCTGAAGATACAGAAACCGACGATAAGGTGATTTCTGAAATTGAAGAATCTAATGCTGAAGATGCTGAAGACGAAGGTAATATAGATAGACATAGCATAGAGAAAAAAGACTATGAAAAAATGTCTTTAGATGCCTTGGCAGACGAGCTGGAAAATTTGGTGAAAAACCAAAAAGTTCAAGCGATAAAAACTCATGTAGAAGAAATTAGAAGCGAATTTAAATCCAAATTTAGTTCTCTTTTAGACGAAAAGAAAGAAGAGTTTTTAAATGAAGGCGGGAACGAAATCGACTTTTTCTACTCCAATCCTACTCAAAAAAGATATAAAGATGCCATAAAGGAATATCGTTCTAACCTAAATGCACATTATAAAGGTTTAGAAAAAAGTTTAAAAGACAATTTAGCCGAGCGTTTAGAAATAATTGAAGAAATTAAAGGTTTAATTAATGTTGAAGAAAACATTAATACCACCTATAAGCATTTTAAAGATTTACAGGAAAGATGGCGTAAAGCTGGTCCTATTCCTAGAGACAAATACAATAATGCATGGAATAGTTACCACCATCATGTGGAGATTTTTTACGACTTTTTACACCTAAATAGAGATTTACGTGACTTAGATTTCAAGCATAATTTAGAACAAAAAACTAAAATTATCGAGCGCGCTGAAGAATTAGCCCAAGACGATAATCACAATAGAGCTTTTAGAGAATTACAGGTCTTACATAAAATGTGGAAAGAAGAACTTGGTCCTGTCGATAAAGAACATCGAGAAGGTATTTGGAAGCGTTTTAAAGCAGCTACAAAAAAAATTCACGACAAACGCCAAGTATATTTTGATCAACTAGATATTGAATTCGAGAAAAACCTAGAGAATAAAAAGATTATTATAGAAAAAATAACTATTATAGGTGATAAAGGTGCTAAAACGCACAGCGAATGGCAAAAGAAAATTAAAGAAGTTGAAGCTTTAAGAAACGAATTTTTTGAGGCTGGAAAAGTTCCAATTAAAGTAAATGAAGCGACTTGGGCTTCTTTTAAAACTGCTGTTAGAAAATTTAATAAGAAGAAAAACTCTTATTATAAAGACTTAAAGAAGGATCAATACGATAACCTTCAGAAAAAACAGGAGTTAATTAAAATTGCAGAAGACAATAAGGATAGTGACGATTTCGAGGCAACTACGCCTTTAATGAAAAAAATTCAAAGCGACTGGAAGAAGATTGGACACGTGCCAAGAAAAAATAGCGATAAAATCTGGAACCAGTTTAAAGCAGCTTGTAACCATTATTTCGATAGGCTACATGCAGCTAAAAACGAAGCTAATAAAGAAGAAATAGAAGCTTACGAAGCAAAAGTAAAATTACTTGAAGAAATAAAGAGTTTAGAGTTTTCTGGCAACAAAGAAACCGATTTAGAAACCATTAAGATACATATAGAAAAATGGAAAGCTATTGGCAATGTGCCTTCCAACAAAAGATATATTGAAGGAAAATTAAATAAAACTCTAGATGTATCTTTTAAAAGCTTAAAATTAAACAAAACTGAGGCTGAGCTGATTAAATTCGACAACAAGTTGGAGACTTTAAACAATGCTGAAGATTCAAGACATTTAGATAACGAGCGTTCGTTTATAAGTAAAAAAATAAATGAGGTTAAAAGCGAAATCAATCAGTTAGAAAATAATTTACAGTTCTTTACTAATGTAGATGAAAGTAATCCATTGGTTAAGGATGTTATTGACAATGTAAAAAAACAGAAAGAAGCTTTAGAACTTTGGAAAACGAAACTAAGAAAGATTAAAGAGTTGTATTAGATTTATTATTAGAACAGAACATTCTATGAATTTTCAAAATAGCTTAAAAACATTAAATCCTATTTATCGAATACGTTTAAAACTTATTCTTAAATAGGATTTAATCTAACTAAACTAACTAAACAGTTATTTTTTTCCCAACAAAAAAATAACCTACTTATTTTTTGAATGGCTCTCTAAAAGGTAAGAATTTAAGCTATTAATCTACTACTTATGAAATAAAAGTAGCCATTCAATTATTATATATACGCACAGATTATTCTTTTGGATTACGAGAAGTGAGAAATTTTACATTTTTTTAACTTCTTCCTGATTTTTAAATCAATTTATTTAAAAATATCAGGTTTAATAGTTAATGTTTTCAGGACTGTTTTGCTTCTTCCCAAAACACATCCATTTCAGATAGAGTCATGTCTTTTATATCTTTATTTAAAGACTTTGCCTTAGTTTCCAAATACTGAAACCGTTTGGAAAATTTTTTATTCGTTCTTTCTAGCGCATTTTCAGGATTAATTTTTAAGAATCTGGCATAGTTAACCAAAGAAAATAAGACATCGCCAAATTCGTCTTCCATAGAATCCATATTGCCATTTTTAACCTCTTGTTTAAATTCACTCAGCTCCTCCTCTACTTTTTCCCACACCTGATTTGGTTCTTCCCAGTCAAAACCTACTCCTGCAACCTTATCTTGAATTCTATTAGCTTTTACCAAAGCAGGTAAACTTTTTGGAACACCTTCTAATACGCTAGATTTTCCTTCCTTTAGTTTTAGTTCTTCCCAATTACGTTTAACATCTTCTTCATTTTCAACAACAACATCGCTATAAATATGTGGATGTCTATGTATTAACTTATCGCAAATAGTATTACACACATCTGCTATATCAAAGTCTTTGGTTTCACTACCAATTTTCGAATAAAATACAATATGCAACAAAACATCTCCTAATTCTTTTTTTACTTCCTCTAAATCCTGATCCAAAATTGCATCGCCCAATTCGTAAGTTTCTTCAATAGTAAGATGTCTCAAACTTTCCATTGTTTGTTTTTTATCCCATGGACATTGTTCGCGCAACTCGTCCATAATGGTTAATAAACGATCGAACGCTTTTAATTGATTTTCTCTAGAATTCATCTGTGTGGATTTTTATTACCTGGTAAGCTAATAAGTTACAGGTATAAAATTACAATTTTTAAAAGGAATGCTTTTCAATATAAAACAAAAAAATCCAGCCAATTAAGCTAGATTTATTTGTTATTTATATTTAAAATAAACGGTTTATTCTTCTTCGTCTGAAGCATTTGTAGCCGCTTCAAAATCTAGCATATCGTGTTTGTGTAGTAAATTGTACCACTGCACCACTTTCTTAATATCACTAGCGTATACACGATCTTCATCGTAGTCTGGTAATACCTCAAAGAAATACTCTTCTAGTTTGTCCTTACTATCTTTATGACTAATAGGAGTTGTGTTTCCATTCTCTTTTTCTTTGATCTTACTAAAAACCTCACGTAAAGGAACTTCTTCAGTTAGAGTATAAATCGCTATTTCGCTTAATACACTCACATTTTGATGAATATTTACAGACAATCTTTTTTTATCTAATAAAGATTCTGCAATAAAACCACCACGCGTTTGTGTAATTAATTTATATAATCCCGGTTTTCCAGATATGGCCAATACTTTTTCTAAACTCATAATTAATTTTTAAGGAGGGCAAATATGCTAAGTTTGTTATTTTAAAGCAAATATTATCGTTTCTTTTTTTGATTAGGAAAGCGCATTCTATAATCTACATTAATCTTCCCTTTAGAAATGTTTGTTAATTTTCCTTTTATTAAACGCTTTTTTAAGGTAGACAGTTTGTCTGTAAACAAAATACCTTCTATATGGTCGTATTCATGTTGAATAACACGAGCAATTAAACCATCGAAGCTTTCTGTTTGTTTTTTAAAATTTTCATCTTGATACTCAATAGTAATTGAAGGTTTTCTAAAAACATCTTCTCTAACATCTGGAATACTTAAACAACCTTCATTAAAAGGCCACTCGTCGCCTTCTTCTTGAGTTATTTTTGCATTAATAAATGTGCGTTTAAAATCTTTTAATACAGCTTTTTCTTCAGGAGTCAAATTCTCATCTTCTGCAAACGGCGCAGTATCTACAATAAATAATCTTATAGGTAATCCAACTTGAGGAGCAGCTAAACCAACTCCAAAAGCGCCATCCATGGTCTCGTACATGTTCTCTATAAGCTCACTTAATTTTGGGTAGTCTTTAGTGATCTCTTCTCCATATTTCTTTAAAACAGGATCTCCGTAAGCTACAATAGGTAATATCATTTTGTTCTTTTTGAAAATTCTTTGCAAAAATACAATCTTTAATTTAGATACATAAAAAAACTCCCCTTATAAAAGAGGAGTTTTTAATTTATATCTAATGATGGATTAAATATTTAACAAATTTTACTTTTATCAGCAATAAAAAACAAATCTACTTCTCCTTTCAATTTGGAATTTATTTTGGTGTTTAAAATGTCTTTCTTCTTAGCGGCTAATTCTGTATCTGTATTAGACAAACTAATTAATAAAAATGCTTCAGAAGTATTATATGTCCCAACTTCTTCTTGAGCATTCATTTGAAAAACAGATAAAAAGGTAATAAAAATTAAGGTTACAAAAAATTTCATGTTCTACAGTATTAATTAATAGCAAAACAAATATAACTTCACAAAACGCTTTAAAAAGAATAAACTTGTTGAAACCCAGTGTAAAATCGATAATATGATAAAGACCTTTATTTTATCGATAAACGTACTACTTATAATCCTTTACAATTGATTTTTATCGATTGGCAAGCAATAAACTATTTTAAAAACCACTTATTTATAAAAAAACAAAAGCAATAAGATGAACTTGAAATCTAAATTATTTATTTAGAATACAAGTAATTTTGAAGAATTAATGTTGCGCTAATCTGATCTACTAAGGATTTATTTTTACGTTTTTTCTTAGATAGTCCACTATCAATCATTGTTTGAAAAGCCATTTTTGAAGTAAATCGTTCATCCACACGTTTTATAGGAATATCTGGAATAGCTTTTTCAAGTTTTTCCAAAAAAGGAATTATAAGAGCTTCACTTTCAGATGGAGTATTATTCATTTGTTTTGGTTCTCCCACTAAAAACAACTCCACAGATTCTGTTTTAATATAATCTTCTAAAAAACTGATAAGCTCTTTGGTATCAACCGTTGTCAATCCAGATGCTATTATTTGAAGTTCGTCTGTAATAGCTATTCCTGTTCTAACTTTTCCGTAATCTATTGCAAGTATGCGTCCCATAGATGACAAAGTTACTATTAAAAACGAAACTCTTTAAGGAAAACCTGGTATTTAAAGAGAATCAGTTATAAGGAATTCAATTATAACTTTATCTTTGTGAAAAGAGCAGAAATCTTAGATTTAGATTTTCAATTTTTAGTAAACTAATTATGAAACAACTACAACAAATAATAGAAAACGCGTGGGACAATCGCGAATTATTAACCGATAAAGTAACTATTGATAGCATTAGAAATGTTGTTGATTTAATTGACGAAGGAACTCTTCGTGTAGCTGAGCCAACAAAAGATGGCTGGCAAGTTAATGAATGGGTAAAAAAAGCAGTGGTGCTATATTTCCCAATTCAAAAAATGGAAACTTTTGAAGTAGGTATTTTTGAATATCACGATAAAATCCCATTAAAAACTGGTTATAAAGACAAAGGCATTCGTGTAGTACCGCATGCTGTTGCGCGTCATGGTGCATATATTTCTAAGGGTGTTATTTTAATGCCAAGTTATGTAAATATTGGTGCGTATGTAGATGAAGGAACCATGGTAGATACATGGGCTACCGTTGGAAGTTGTGCACAAATTGGTAAGAATGTACATCTTTCTGGAGGTGTAGGAATTGGTGGTGTTTTAGAACCACTTCAAGCAGCTCCAGTAATTATTGAAGATGGTGCTTTTATTGGTTCTCGTTGTATTGTGGTTGAAGGGGTACGCGTAGAAAAAGAAGCTGTTTTAGGAGCAAATGTCGTATTAACTATGAGTACCAAAATTATAGATGTAACAGGAGACGAACCAGTAGAAACCAAAGGTGTAGTTCCAGCTCGTTCTGTAGTAATTCCTGGAAGTTATACTAAAAAGTTTAAGGCTGGCGAATTTCAAGTTCCGTGTGCGCTAATTATAGGTAAACGCAAAGAAAGTACGGATAAAAAAACATCTTTAAACGATGCCTTACGTGAATATGATGTAGCCGTTTAACTAATTTTTAGTTTAAGTTAGCATTAAATAAAATTATAACTCGCATTTGAAAATATTAGTTATACAACAAAAAATGATTGGAGATGTGCTTACATCAAGTGTCTTATTTGAGGCCTTACGTGAGCGCTACCCAAAGGCGCAATTGGATTATTTAATCAATTCGCATACTATGCCAGTTGTTGAAAACAATCCTTTTATTGATGAGTTTATACTTTTTACACCAGAAACAGAGAAAAGTAAAAAGGAGCTTTGGAATTTAGCGCAGTCAATAAGTAAAAGAGATTATAACGTTATCATTGATGTATATTCTAAATTATCTAGCAATCTGATTACCGCCTTATCCGGTGCAAAAACTAAAATTTCGTATTATAAATATTATAGTTCTTTTATATATACGCACAATATAAAACGAGATAAACAAACAAACGAAACTTGTGGTTTGGCCATTGTAAACAGATTACAGTTGTTAGAACCTTTAAACATTCACATTCAATCTGCTAAACCTAAAATATATTTAACTTCAGAAGAATCAGAAACGAGTAAACAATTTCTAATTTCCAACGGTATTAATCTTGAAAAAGCACTTATTATGATTAGTGTTTTAGGTAGTGGCACCAATAAAACCTATCCGTTTGACTATATGTCTCAGGTAATTGACCAGATTATTGCCACCACCAATGGGCAAATTTTATTCAATTATATCCCGAAGCAAGAAGCAGAAGCTAAGGCTATCTTTAACTTGTGTAAACCTGAAACCCAAACTCATATTTATATGAATCTTTTTGGTAAAAGCCTGAGAGAATTTTTAGCCCTCACCGCTCATTGTCATGCCTTAATTGGAAACGAAGGTGGCGCAGTAAATATGGCAAAAGCACTAAATATAAAAACCTTTACTATTTTTTCAACTTGGATTGATAAAGACACCTGGAATATTTTTGAAGAAAAAAATATAAATGAATCTGTTCACCTAAAAGATTATAAGCCTAAATTATATAGTGGAAAAACAGAGAAAGACGTGAAGCCACAGGCCATGGAATTGTATCAGGAATTTACACCAAATTTATTTGAATCTAAGTTGGACAGGTTTCTAAAAACTATAAACCGATAATATGGAAAAACTAACTGCCATTATTCTTACAAAAGATGAGATTCATAATATTGAATCGGTAGTTGCATCTGTACATTTTGCAGATGAAATTATTGTGGTTGATAGTTTTAGTTCCGATGGGACTTTTGAAAAAGCAAAAAGCTTAAATACAACTGTAATTCAGCGTGAATTTAGTTACCACGCTGAGCAAAAAAACTGGATCATTCCTCAAGCAAAACATGATTGGGTATTGATTGTTGATGCCGATGAACGCGTAACTCCAGAATTACAAACAGAAATAATTGATATTATAAATACCAAACAAAAACATGTCGCATTTTGGATTGGAAGAATCAATCATTTTATGGGCAAACGCGTAAACTATAGCGGTTGGCGTAATGATAAAGTGATTCGTTTATTTAAAAGAGATTTCTGTAAGTACGATGATAAGTTGGTTCACGAAGAAATGGTGGCAGACGGTTCTATTGGCTTTCTTAAAAACAAACTTTACCACAATACTTACACCACAATAGATGCCTATATTGAAAAAATGAATCGGTATGCCACTAAACAAGCTGAAGAATATGATAAAAAAACAGGCAAACTAACAGCTTATCATTTTGTTATAAAACCTTTTTGGGGATTTTTTAAACACTATTTTGTACAAAGCGGATTTAGAGATGGCGTCGTCGGACTAACCATTGGTACTATTCAAGCTTATGTGGTATTTATGCGTTATGTTAAACTTTGGTTATTACGTAGAAATTTAAAGTAATTATTTCTTCTGTCTCCAAAACAAGATTTTATTTTTGATACGTCTTTTTCTATGAAAGCGCTCTTGAAAAGCTTCTGTTTCCTCCCACATCAAATTAAAAACCCGATTATAATCATAGCCACCTAATTTGGCATATTCATCGCTCATAATCTCTACCATAGATTTATGAATGGTTAACCGAGCAAAGTTTTTAATACGAGTTTCAAAATCCAGATCGCCAAACTCCATTCGGTTTAAGTCTACCAAAAAGAATTTATATTTTCCATTATTCAATTGAATTAAAGTATTTCCTGGCGAATGGTCTAAAAAATTCACACCAGCTTCATGAAGTCCATAAGTAAAACGTGTAAAAGCTCGTAAAATAGCTTCGTGATTAGGCATATTAAAATCGAATGTCAATTCTCGATAGGTTAAATCGTATGGCAAATGCTCACTAATATAGTAGCTTTTCTTGAATAATAATGGCGTTTTATACTCATAATACGCAATAGGTTGCGGAGTTCCTATTCCTAAATCTAATAGACGATTAGCATATTCAAAAGAACGTTGAGCCTTGCTTTTTCTAAAAAACCGATACGCAATCTGATTGATCATATTTGGAATTTTAAAAGATTTCACATTGATTGTCAGCCCATTTAAATTGTATAATTTAAGCGAGTTCCTATCTTGATTTCCAAAGTTTTCACCAGTCGTTTCGTAATTTTCAATATAGCTTGTAAGCTGTTGCTTATCCTTTTGAAACGCCTTATGCACGGTATAATTCATACTACAATATTACAATATTTATTTTGTTTTAATTATGAATAAAATTAGCAGTTCTTTCACAAATTATATAATTTGCACAAAAGCTTTTAGTATGCGCACAATTTGTTTGGAGTCTCATAATATTGATAATTTATTCTTCGGTTTTGGGCAATTTAATTATCATTTAATAAAAGGATTCCATAATAATCAAGAGCTTTTAAAAGCTTTAGATGTTGAAATTACCCTAATCAGTAAGTATCCAGAGAAATTGGAAGCAGAATTCGGATACACGTTCTCCTATAAAAAATATAATTCTCTACAACGTAACAAACTCTTCAGAATTAGGAAGCCTTACGATTTATGGCATTCTTTAAATCAGAATACAAAAGTTGAACCTTATAAAAGCATTCCATATTTATTGACCGTTCACGATGTAAACTTTATGGAAGAATTATCTGGGAAAGCATTAAACAAACGTGTTAAACTCTTTAATAACAAATTAAAACGCAGTCATGCTATTACCTATATTTCTGAATATGCAAAAACCATGACCCACAGGTATTTTAAAGTACCTAATATTCCTGAATATGTTATATATAATGGAAGTTCTAAACCCATTGAAACACCCAAAAGCCACAAACCTCAACTACTGCCACAAGGTGATTTTATTTTTACCATAGGTGAAGTTTTAGAGAAAAAGAATTTCCATACTTTAGTTGAAATGCTTGCGCATTTACCAAATCTAAACTTAATTATTTCCGGAAAAAACACCACAGATTACGCTAAAAATATACTTAAAACAGTTGACGAGTTACAACTTGAAAACCGAGTGTTTTTAACTGGAAAAATAAGTGAAGCTGATAAAGCTTATTATCTAGAAAACTGTTATGCATTTTGCTTTCCATCTTTACGTGAAGGGTTTGGAATCCCTCCTATTGAAGCTATGCAATATGGAAAACCTGTTTTCTTATCGAATAAAAGTTCCCTTCCTGAAGTAGGTGGAAAATACGCATTTTATTGGAAACATTTTGAACCTAAATATATGGCAGATATTTTACAGAACGGGATGAAAATTTACAATGAAAACCCAGAAGGCTACAAGGCCAAATTACAGCAGCATGCCAATTCTTATTCCTGGGACGACACGGCGAAACAATATTTAAAAGTGTACGAAAGTTTACTTAAATAAATGTTTGAACCATTGTCCGAAATTCTTTTTAGCAATAAAAAACTTAGAAGGCATAATCCCATCTAAATTAATGTTTTTACGAATTTCTTCAATAGTATTCCCTTCACAAAACTCCAAATGTTTCCATTTTTCTGGTTCTATATAAAAGAAATTTTCTCGTTCTTTATAATTGGATTTATTTGTTGTTCGCCATTTTTCTAAAAAGGTTTCTTTGTCCTGAACTTCTATATTATGTCCCCAATTATCCAGTTTTAAAACCAATTCCGCTTCATCTCTAGCAATACTTTCATGAAGTAGAATATTTTGTGTATAAACAATACGCTTACGGGTATTTCTTGCTACTTTATAGTTTGGATAGTTTGTGGCAATAACTCCACGCGTTGGTTCTTTTATAAACAAAACACCATTATCTGTGTACTTATACAAATTGATTAAAAATGCAGCAATTTGAATATTGTTTTTTTCAGGATTGTCTAAATAACTATCATAGCGTCTTAAATCTTTTACATAATTGGCAAAATCTACAAAATACTCATCGCTATCAATTTGCACCAACCAATTACCAATGCCCATTTTTAATGACAACATGTGTCGCTCGCGATTATCGTTTTCTATAGCAATTAAATTTTCATCATAAAAATCGTCTTTATATAGTTGAATCTTATTATCAACATCAAAAGTATCTAACCATTTAAAGAAAGTAGGATCCACATCAAATGTTTCTCCAGACCACGTTCTGTTTTTATGATCCATAGCAATAAAAATAGCATCCGCTTCCTGATATACGGGAGGAATAGACTTCTTTAGTTTATCGTAATCATAAGACAATAAAAAACCGACGTGAATTTTTTTCATAGATTATTTTTTTACAAATATAGCTTATGACACATAAATAACTACTTTTGTTATTAAAATTGTCCAAAATGCCTCTATTAACTGTAATAATGCCTGTTTATAATGGCGAAAAATTTCTGAAAGAATCTATTGACAGCATCTTGAGTCAAACCTTTTCAGATTTTATATTATTGGTTTTAAACGACAATTCTTCTGATGCTACAGCAGAAATTTTAGATAATTATAAAAAGCAAGATTCCCGGGTTTTAGTAATTACAAAAACCAAAAATGAAGGTCCAGCAAATTTACGGAATGAAGGTATTGAAAAGGCCAAAACGGAATTTATAGCCCTGCTTGATGCGGATGACATAGCCTTACCTACACGTCTTGAAAAACAGTTGGATTATTTAAAAGCACAGCCAGAAGTGGGTGTTTGTGGCACATGGTTTACATTTTTTGGAACCAAAAGTAAAACAGTAAAACACGAAGTATCTCATGAAGCTTTAAAAGTTCAATTTTTACATAGTTGCGGGATTGGAAACCCTACGGTAATGTTCCGGAAATCTGTTTTAGGAAATCTACGTTTTGAACATCAATATGTACCAGCAGAAGATTATGGCTTGTGGAGTCAATTAATTCATAAAACGCAATTTCATAATCTTCCAGAATCATTATTAAAATACCGTTGGCACGATGAAAATATTAGTCAGACAAAAGAAGCTAATCTTCGAAAATCTGAAGTACTGATTAAAACCAAACAATTAGAACATTTAAACATTCAGCCATCGGATCCTAATCTATTATTCTACATTAATGCCGTTTCATTACAACGAAAACAAGCAACAAACACTATTATAAAAACTATACAAGCTGCTGCTGATTTATTAGAACGCAATAAGAAATTAAAAATTTATAATCAGCAGTTATTTGAAACACACATAAATAGAACAATTATCCGTAGTATTAGGAATGCTTCCAATTACAATCGTGAATTTTATAAGTATATAAAATCTGAGTCGGGCTTTTTTAATGTACTCAAAACAACTGATAAGGTTGCACTCTACTTCAAGTGTTTATTTTAAAAATTGATGTTTTAAAAGTCGTTTATAATATTTAAACTTTGTTTTTAAACCAGCTTCCTGAAAATAGGTTTCCATAAAGTCTAATTGAATTTTAGATAACTCTTCGCCTGAATTTTTTAACTTTAAAACCTCAAAAGCAGTTGCATTTCCTAAAGATTTAATGACTTTCTTAATATTTGCTGTTTTAGATTCTGGAATAGCATCTGAGGCTTCTTTCACATTTAAATAGGAAGAATAATTCTTAAAAAAATCTGATTGTAAAGAATAAACTCCGCCTTCATGGACCCGATAAACAGCAGATTCAAAATCCATAAAAACCCCACTCCCTTTTTGTAATAATACTATGTACAACGAGTTGTCTTTTGAATATTTAAAAGATTTTAAAAGCTCTAAATTTAAAGCTTCTTTCTTAAATACAGCCGTTAAAGTTAAGGTGCAATATGGAGAAAAGATATTGTTATAATTAATGCGTGTATTTTCTTCTTTATGTTTCCATTGATTAGATAGAAAACCAGACCCATTAAATATTTTATAATTGGTCCAGGAGATGACATAATCCGGATTTGACTCTAAAAAATCAACTTGTTTTTGAAGTTTTAATGGATCTGTCCAATAATCGTCCCCTTCGCATAAAGCAATATATTTTCCTTTAGCTTGAGGAAAGCTATAATGCCACCAAGGCATAATATGTTGTGAATATTTATTTTCTGTTTGAAGAATTAATTTAATACGGGGGTCTTTTTCTGCATGTTTTTTTAAAATGGCTTGGGTTCCATCTGTAGATGCATCATCATGAATCTGAATTTCAATAGGAAAAGTTGTTTTTTGAAGATAAAAACCTTCCAAAGTTTTCTCTACATATTTTTCCTGATTAAATGTAGTACAACAAATAGTCAATACTGGTTTCATTCGGTCTTATTTTTTGTTTTACCAGGAACACCAATAATTGTGTCTTCATTTAAGCAATTTTTTACAACCACTGCTCCTGCTCCTACTGTAACGTTATCACCTAGAATTACATTTGGCAAAATAACAGCTCCCGAGCCAATACTACAATTGTTTCCAATTTTAACTCTTCCTAATATTTTAGCACCTGGAGAAACATCACAATAATCTCCAATAACAACATCATGATGTAGATACGCACCAACGTTTATTAAGCAACCTGAACCTATTTGCACATTATTACTAATAAAAACAAAAGGCATAATATTACACCCCTTACCTATATTTACATCTAAACTACCAATTGCTGCTTGGTTTGAAATTACAGTTTTATAAATACCACCCGCTTTTACAAATTTTTCCACCATTTGTCTGCGTAATATAGGCCCACCAATAGCTGAAACAAAACGTGGATTTAAACTAAAATCAATCTCGGAAAAATTGTGAAGAATTAGATATTCCCCTAGAAAAAGATGCTCTTCTGGCTTTGTAAAATCGTCAAAAAAAGTAAAATTTATGTCTTCATTAGCTGTTTCATTTAAAACAACCAATAAGTCTTTGGCATGACCTTTTGCTCCTAGTACAATCATTTATATGATATTAATAGTGTTATTTATTTCTATAACTTGCAATTTATTCGAACTCAGAATTCAAGTTTATACAAAATATTAAATTTCAAATATTCTAAAAATACCACATCTCTAGAAGTAGGCAAATTAAGAAAATTTATGATATTATGAATAAAATATTAAAGACGATAGGTTGGATAAATGCTAGAAATTTTCAGAAAACAGCATTTAATTCAAATTAATCAAGGATAAAGATTAAAGACAAGATATTGCTTACGGAAAATTCATTTCAAAAACTTTAATTTAATAAGGCGTTTGTAGTATTTAAATTTTGTCTTAAAATCTGCATTTTTAAAATACGATTCCATAAAATCTAATTGATAGTTGGCAAGTTCTTCTCCTGTATTTTTTAGTTTTAGAACTTCAAATGCAGTTGCTTTTTCTAAGGTATCAATTACATTTACAATATTTTTAGTTTTCGATTCAGGAACAGCATCTGTAACCTCCTTAAGGTTTAGGTACGATGAATAGTTCTTAAAAAAGTCAGATTGTAAAGAGTAAACACCGCCTTCGTGCACCCGATAAACAGCCGATTCAAAATCCATAAAAACACCTTTCCCATTTTTTAACAGTGCTACATATAAAGAGTTATCTTTAAAGTGTTTTAAGGATTTTAACAAGTCTAAATCTAAGGCTTCCGTTTTAAAAACACTTGTTAAAGTATATGTACAATAGGGTGAAAACAAATTGTTAAAATCAATTGTTGTATTTTTTTCTGTGTGATTAAAACTATTTTCGACAAATGTTTTACCATTATAAACTTTATAATTGGTCCAGGCAATGACATAATCTTGATTTGCCTCTAAAAAATCTACTTGTTTTTGAAGTTTTAAAGGATCCGTCCAATAATCGTCCCCTTCACATAAGGCTATATACTTTCCGTTAGCTTCCGAAAACAAATGATTAGGCCAAATTTTTATATTTTGAGAATACTGATTTTCAGTTTGAAGAATAGTTTTAATTCTATTGTCTTTTTCAGCAAAAGATTGAATAATTCTGGCGGTATTATCGGTAGAAGCATCGTCGTGAATAATAATCTCAATCGGGAAGTCTGTTTTCTGATTTAAAAAACCAGTTATTGTTTCTTCAATATATTCCTCTTGATTGTACGCGGTACAGCAAATGCTTAATAAGGGTTTCATCTATTTTGCTACTTTAAGTTTTTTAGCTGGATTTCCAACCAACAAACAATTATCCGGGAAGGATTTGGTAACATTGGCTTTTCCTCCAACAATACAGTCATTACCAAGAGTTAACCTTAATGGCAAAATAAGTGAGTTCATTCCAAATAAAACACGATCTCCAATAATACAATAAGAACCAACCATAGCTATGGAAGACATATAACACGCATTTCCTAATTTAGCGTGATGGGCAACCAAACTATTAAAGTCTACAACACAGTCGTTACCAAGTACAACTTGGGTGCTTATTTTTGAGGACATATGAATAAAACATCCAACACCTAATTTAGCTGACGGACTGATAACAGCGTATGGATGAATAAGGTTTGGAGTAATACCACCTTTATCGCGAATTTTATTTGCCAAAGTTTGTCTAATAGTATTATCTCCCATTGTAACGGCAAAATTTTTCCCTCTAATATCTTGCTGTAAAAGATTTTCTGTAGTATCCGTTACTTTAACACCTAAAACGGTTTCGCCCACACGATCAGTATTATAATGGTAAAGTCCTTTCACATCATAATCGCAATCACGTGCTAATTCAATAATAACTTCGGTATAATTTCCTACACCCAATAAATATATTTCTTTTTTCAATTTAATTTAAGCTTTTATGGATTACACGACAAATCTGTAATACATCTTCTTCCTTCAAATCGTAATATAACGGCAAACATAATATTCGCTTGGAAAGTGATTCTGAAATTGGCATAGCCTCACCATTTAAATACGGTATGGTATTTAAAGATGGGTAAAAATAACGTCTTGGAAAAATAGATGCTTCACTTAGATTGTCTTTAGCATGTAACAAATCATTTTCAGAAGGAAAAACAACTGGAAAATACGCACAATTATAGGAAGCGTCTTTTGTTATTTTTTGAAACTGTAATTGATTCAATACTTTTAAATTTTCTATATATACGTTATATAAACGGTGTCTGCGCTTTAATATTTCAAAAAAATGTGGAAAAACGGCCAATCCCATGGCGGCCTGAAGCTCACTCATTTTAGCATTAATCCCCATTCCATAAAAGTCTTCTGGTCCATTATGTCCAAAATTATGTTGATAATATAAGGTTTTATAAAGCTCTGAGTTTGTAGTAAACATAGCTCCACCTTCACCGGTATGGAAAATTTTAGTAGCATGAAAGCTGCAAGTACTAACATCTCCAAAGTTAAAAATACTTTTACCTTGATATTCTACACCAAAACAATGAGCAGCATCATAAATAACTTTTAAGTTGTGTTTTTTGGCAATTAAATCAATTGCATCCATTTCACAAGGATTACCAAAAACATGTGTCGCTAAAATCCCAGTTGTTTTAGAGGTTATTTTAGCTTCAATTTTTGCTGGATCAATATTAAACGAATCTGCATCAATATCTACAAAAACAGGCTTACAACCTTCCCACGCAATGGCAGAAGAGGTGGCTATATAACTAAAAGGTGTTGTTAAAATTTCCCCTGTAAGTCCCAATGCTTTAATAGCAATTTGCAACGGCAAAGTCCCGTTAGTTGTTGCTATCATATGAGGGATTTTAAAGGTTTCCTTAATATTCTGTTCTAATTCAAGAACTAAATCGCCTCTATTTGTAATCCAATGTTTATCCCAAGATTTTTTTAGTAGCGCACTATAATCTTCCTGTTTGGGTAAAAATGTTTTGGTAACATATATCATAGAATCGCTGTATATTGGGTTTTAGTGGCAAATTACAAATATAATTTGTTTACTATTGGTTACCAATTATTATTTTTGCTGAATGAAAGACGAATTACACCAAGCTTTAACCGTTTTAAAACAAGGTGGCCTCATTCTTTATCCTACAGATACAGTTTGGGGAATTGGATGTGATGCCACAAATGCTGAAGCTGTAGAAAAAATCTATAAGTTAAAACAACGTAATGATAGTAAAGCATTAATTTGTTTGGTAGCTGACGATAGAATGCTAAGTAAATACATAAAAAAAATTCCAGATGCAGCGTTCGACTTAATGGATATTGAAAATAATCCAATTACTATTATCTACGACGAGCCCAAGAATTTAGCTCAAAACTTAATTGCACAAGATAACACCATTGCTATAAGAATTCCAGATAGTGATTTTTGCTTTCAGTTACTCCGAAAATTTAATGGAGCTATTGTTTCTACATCCGCCAATATAAGCGGACAACCAACGCCAAAATCATTCAAAGAAATACATCAAGACATTTTAAAAGGTGTGGACTATGTTGTAAATTTGCCTGATGAAAAAATAGGAGCTAAACCATCATCAATTATTAAATTAAGTAATGATGGAAAAGTACAAATTATAAGAAAATAATACTTCAAAATTCGAACACTAAGTTAGCATTGGAATTTGAATACTGGAATTTAATAAATGAATTACAAACAAGCATTAACGCATCCAATCTTTAAGGTTATCTCCCAATCGGCAAAAGAGCTACAACTTGATACTTATGTTATTGGTGGATTTGTTCGCGATTATATCTTACAACGTGGTTCTGCAAAAGACATTGATATTGTTGCAATTGGCTCAGGAATCGAATTAGCTAAACAAGTTGCTAAAAACCTGCCAAACAAACCAAAAGTTCAAGTTTTTAAAACCTACGGAACAGCTATGTTGCGTTTTGAAGATATTGAAATAGAATTTGTTGGTGCAAGAAAAGAGAGCTATAACGAAAATAGCAGAAATCCTATAGTTGAAAATGGCACGCTTGAAGATGATCAAAATCGTCGAGATTTTACTATTAATGCTTTAGCTATAGATCTATCTCTAGAAAATTTTGGAGAACTACTTGACCCTTTTAATGGCATTCAAGATTTAAAAGACGCCATTATTCGCACACCTCTAAGTCCGGATATAACGTATAGCGACGATCCATTACGAATGATGCGTGCTATTCGTTTTGCTTCCCAATTAGATTTTAAAATTGAAGAGGAATCCTTAAAAGCTATTTCAAGGAATAAAGAGCGAATAAATATAATTACTAAGGAACGTATTGTAGTAGAATTAAATAAAATTATAGAAAGTCCTAAACCTTCTATCGGTTTTATATTACTTGAAAAAACTGGATTATTAAGTTATATACTACCTGAATTAACTGCTTTAAAAGGTATTGACGAAATTGAAGGACAGAGACATAAGGATAACTTTTATCACACCTTAGAAGTAGTAGATAATATTAGTAAAAACACAGATAATCTCTGGTTACGTTGGGCCGCTTTGTTACACGATATAGGAAAAGCACCTACTAAAAAGTTTCATAAAAAAATTGGATGGACCTTTCACGGACATGAATTTAAGGGTTCCAAAATGGTATATCAGTTATTTAAGCGCTTAAAAATGCCATTAAATGAAAAAATGAAGTTTGTCCAAAAAATGGTTCTTATGAGTTCGAGACCAATTGTTTTAGCAGAAGATATGGTAACAGACTCTGCTGTAAGGCGTTTGGTTTTTGATGCAGGAGATTATGTAGAAGATTTAATGCTTCTTTGTGAAGCAGATATCACTACTAAAAACCCAAAGAGATTTAAAAAATACCATAACAACTTTAAAATAGTAAGAAAAAAAATAGTAGAAGTTGAAGAACGCGATCAAATAAGAAATTTTCAACCCCCAATCTCTGGAGAGGTAATTATGGAAACATTTAATTTAAAACCTTGTAGAGAAATAGGAGCTATCAAGGAAGTAATTAAAGAAGCCATCTTGGAAGGAGATATTCCTAATGAATATGAAGCTGCCTATCAACTCATGCTAAAGGAAGGAGAACGTTTAGGGTTAAAAGCGAGTAAGTAGTATTCAATAAATAAATTTTAAAACAGGTGTATTCGTGGTAAAACAAAAAGATAATAAAAAAGTAATCTACTGGCTTTTAACAGGCTGTGTATTAATCTTCATTATGGTAGTTGTAGGAGGTATTACCAGATTAACAGATTCTGGTTTATCAATTTCAAATTATAAATTAATAACAGGAACCATTCCTCCTCTAAATGAGGCTCAATGGCAAGAAGAATTTGAATTGTACCAGCAATTTCCAGAGTATCAAAAACTACATTATCATTTTACCTTAGAAGATTTTAAAGGTATTTATTTCTGGGAATGGCTTCATAGAGTTATAGGAAGAGTTATTGGTCTCGTTTTTATTATTCCTTTTATATATTTCTTAGTCACCAAGCAACTCACAAAAAAAACTATAAAAAAAAGTATCGTGCTTTTGATACTTGGAGGTTTCCAAGGATTTTTAGGTTGGTATATGGTAAAAAGTGGATTGGTAGATAGACCAGATGTCAGTCATTTTAGATTGGCAGCACATTTAACCACTGCCTTTTTAACCTTTGCTGCAACTTTATGGGTTGCTTTAGATTTAATATTTCCTCAGAAAAAGCAAGTAGATAAAAAGTTTAGAAATCTAGTAATTGTTGGATATCTTGTATTAGTTCTACAAATTATTTATGGCGCATTTGTGGCTGGATTGAAAGCTGGTTTATTACATAATCATTGGCCTTTTATGAACGAAGGAAAGTTTATGCACCATACCGTTTATATCTTAGAACCTTTTTATAAAAACTTAATAGAAAACCCAAGTGGTATCCAGTTTATACACAGAACATTCGCCTATATTGTAGTTGCTTTAATTTTAGTTATTTGGTTTCAAGGCAAGAAATTACCGCGTACAAAATATCAGAATATAGCTTTGGACTCCTTGTTTATATTGGTTTTTGTGCAGTTTGTTTTAGGTGTTTTCACCATTATTTATCAAGTACCACTGTGGTTAGGTGTAGCCCATCAAGTAGGAGCTTTTTTACTACTATCTGCTATGACTTTCACCTTACATCGCTTTAGTAAGTAAATATTAATGTCTTAAGTTTTAAATATATATTTTGTAATTAGAGTTAGAGGTTATTAAACAAAATCTTATCTTTGCAAACCATTTTTTTGTTTACAGAATAACACAAATTTAAAGCTTTAACAAGGCAACTGTATCAATTTATTATTAAGATAAAACTTAATAACTCAACAACAGAAATCATGATTTACAGATTTAGAATTATACTAGACCACGACTCTGAAGGAGATATTTTTAGAGATATTGAAATTCGTGAAACAGACACTTTAGAAGATTTACACAATAGCATTACCCAATCTTTTGGGTTTGATGGATCGGAAATGGCTTCTTTTTATGTAAGTGATGATGAATGGAATCAAGGCGAGGAAATCTCTTTATTTGATTTGAGTGAAGCTTCAAATGAAGTGAAATTAATGGGAAACACACCTATTAACGAAGTGACCCACGAAGACAAAACAAAGTTGATATATATTTACGACTTTTTAAGTATGTGGACATTTTTAGTGGAACTGGCAGAAATTGTTGACGAAGCCGAAGGGACAGATTACCCAAATTTAATGTTTGTTCACGGACAAATTCCAGATCAAGCTCCAGAAAAATCTTTCGAAGCTGAAAATTTAGATGAGTATAACGACGAGTTTGATGACGACTTCGACTTAGATGATTATGATAATCTGAATTTTGATGAAAATTGGAATTAATTTATAATCAGTTTTGATTGTTATAATTGGATAACAAAATAACCCGTATGATGTCCCTAGCGGGACAACTAATTCAGAACACATCCATTGGCTTCTTAACAACATATTGTTCTTCGCGAAGCAACATAAAAATGGACTTTAAAAAAATGAAACATTCCTTTATATTCTAATAGAAATTTTTCATGTTAACATCTTCGTAGTTTCTTTTTACAAAATCGAGAGCATATTTTAGAATATCTCCCATTGTTTTACAATTCTTAAAATTTATATCCGAAGCAAATTCAAAAATCTCACCTCTTAATTGTTTTACATTTTCTGGGGTAGAAATAGTGTCGTCAAGCATACATGCTATTAATTGCTCGATTCTATCGTTATAACTTATTAAGCGTTTTGCCATTATGGAACGTTCTTCCAATTTGTATTGATCAATAGATTCTGCCTGGAATTTTTGAGTAACTAATTCTACCATTTTGTAGTTTTCTTTAAAAAACTGAGGTTTGTAAATATTAAACTTCCCTTCGTAACATTGTTGGTCAAAATCGATAGCACGAATCTTATAAACAACATGGTCAAAATCGTGAGTTGGAACAATCACATAATTATAAGATCTCATGTCTCCAAGCAGTCTAATTGTACAACGTTCGTTAAACTTAACAAACTCTTTAGCAATTTGAGACTTCTCCATAGCATTGCAGTTTGGTAACATGGTTTTTATAAACTCGTCCCCAGGTATTCCCGCTATATGTTCTTCAATTAAAGTGTCCTTATGTACTAAAAAATTCAAATTATACGGAGATAACATATGCTCTAATTCCAACCCATAAACACGAGATGCATCCGCTTTTTTTACATAAAAATACGTGTAGTTATCATTTAAAACATTTCTAACCTTTACTCGAAAAGGTTTCGAATTTCCAAAAGTGCAATAATCTATAGCATCAACAGTTAAAAAAGGAATTGTCTTTTCGTTTCCATCAGAGTGCAAAATGGTATATACCTTTTTTAAACTTAAATCAATTTCCTGGCGTTCAAATTCATTATAATACACACGAACCCATAAAGTATCTTCTTCATGTTTATCATAAACAACAACAGATCCTTGAAAACGCAATAAATCGTCGTAAAATATTGGCAATCTAATATTCCTGTTATATTCCGTGAGATATTGATGCAATTTAGGACTAACTGGATAAGATGGCTTTTTTTTTGATATTTTTAAATCTTCCATAGAAAAACGAATTCTTCAAATTTAAGTTTTTATTTTTATCAATGTAACAATTTATAAAAACACTCGTCGTATATATATCAATTAAAACTAAAGCTAGTTTCTTAAACCATCAAAAACCAACAATTTGGAACCCATTCTTACAATTAATAATCTTAGCAAAAAATTTGGTTCGCTAACAGCCGTCAACGACCTATCTTTCACCATAAATAAAGGCAACGTATATGGAATTCTTGGGCCAAACGGAAGTGGAAAATCCACCACTTTAGGCATTGTTTTAAATGTAGTAAATAAAACCTCTGGTACTTTTAAATGGTTTAATGGAACTGTTACAACACATAATGCACTTAAAAGAGTTGGCGCTATAATTGAGCGCCCTAATTTTTATCCTTATATGACAGCTGCTCAAAACCTTAAGTTAGTCTGTAAAATAAAAGAGGTCGACTACTCTAAAATAGACGAAAAATTAGAAATAGTAAATTTATTAGATAGGAAGAATCATAAGTTTAGTACTTTTTCTTTAGGAATGAAACAACGATTAGCTATTGCTTCTGCTCTATTAAACGATCCAGAAATCTTAATTTTAGACGAACCAACAAATGGTCTGGATCCACAAGGAATTCATCAAATTAGAGAAATAATCAAGGAAATTGCCAATAAGGGAACCACCATTCTTTTAGCTTCACATTTATTAGATGAAGTTGAAAAAGTATGCTCGCATGTAGTTGTTTTAAATAAAGGTGTTAAACTTTACTCCGGACGTGTGGACGAAATGATTTCAAGCCATGGTTTTTTCGAGTTGAAAAGTGAAAATCAAAAAGAACTTTTAGACTACTTAGAATTGAATCCAGACTTTGGAAAGGTAAAAGTAGAGAATCAGTTAATTACTGCCTTTTTAAACGAGCCAATGGATGCCGTAACTTTTAACAAACTTATGTTTGAAAAAGGAATTTACTTATCGCATTTAGTAAAACGCAAACAAAGCCTAGAAGAGCAATTTTTACAACTTACTGACAAGCTTTAATTTATTAAATTACACAGACCAACCTCAGCAATAAAACCACTTTCATGTTAAGACTTTTAAATCTAGAATTACAAAAACTGCTTTTAAATAGAACTAGCAAAATATTAATATTTGTTTCTTTTGTATTGCCTTTTACAGTTTTAATTCTTTCATCTATAAAAATAAATTTCTTTGGTTTTTTTACTTTAGAATTAGGAGAATTAGGCATTTTTAATTTTCCAATTATCTGGCATATTACAACGTTTTTCGCCTCGCAATTCAAATTTTTCTTTGCTATTGTTGTGGTAAGCATGATTGGGAATGAATACAGTAATAAAACCTTAAAACAAAACCTTATAGATGGTTTAAGTAAAAAAGAGTTTATTCTTTCTAAATTTTACACCATTGTTTTCTTCTCACTAATTGCAACATTTTTAATTGCAGTAGCTTCGCTTTTTATTGGATTATACTATTCTAGTTATACAGAAGCCGCAATCATATTTAGAGAAACCGATTTTATAATAGCTTATTTTGTTAAGCTGATTGGTTTTTTTAGTTTGTGTCTGTTTTTTGGCATGCTAGTAAAACGCTCTGCTTTTGCTTTAGCCTTTTTATTTATTTTATATATTTTAGAATGGATTGCTTTCGGGCTCATTTCCTGGCAAGCCAATATGGATATTGCTGGTAAAATTCAAGCTTTTTTCCCATTAAAATCTATGTATAATCTCATAGACCAGCCTTTTCAAAGAATTATGATGACTAAATTTCCTGAAAAGGGAGATTTAATGTACGACTATGGTGTGCACTGGTATGAAATTGCCATTGTATTAGGTTGGACTGCTATATTTGTCTTTTTATCCTATAGATTATTAAAAAAGCGTGATTTATAATACCTTTGTTAGCTATGTCTAGCTAAATGAAGAAATTCCTTTTTTACATTTTTTTTACCCATATTATCTGTGCTTATTCTCAAGATGAAGCATCTAATTGGTATTTTGGTAATCAAGCAGGAATTCAATTTAATAATAATGGCACGGTAACCGCATTAACTGATGGTGCATTAAGTACAATTGAAGGCTGTACAAGTATCTCTAATGCAGACGGAGAACTTTTATTCTATACAGACGGTCGAATTGTATATAATAAGAATCATTTACAAATGCAAAATGGCTACGGTTTACATGGAAATTCGTCTAGTACTCAATCTGCCATAATTATACCAAAACCAGACAGCCCAAACATTTATTATATATTTACTCAAGGTACCAACCTGGGTTATCAAGGTGAAGATTTAGGCTTTAGCTATTCTATTGTAGATATGAGCCTGGCTGGTGGATTAGGAGCTATTACAGATAAAAATCAATTTTTACTCCATAGAGCTTCAGAAAAATTAAGCGCTGTTTTAAAAGACTGCGAATCTGGTAACATTTGGGTTATTACTTTAGCTGATGATGATGCTTTAACAAACTCGAATGCAGTAAACAATAATAATAAAACATTTTATCTTTTTGAAGTTTCAAATACAGGTATTGCTCTTCATGACACCTTTGATATTGGCTCTACTATTTCAGAAAGAAGAGGTTATTTAAAGTTTTCTCCAGATGGAACTAAATTAGTATGTGCCAGTCCAAATCCAAACAATATAAACACTCGCTTATTAATTTTCGATTTTGTTCCAGAAACTGGGGAAATAAGTAATCCTCAACCAATTAATATTACAAGTAATGCTAACGCAAATAAACCATATGGCATAGAGTTTTCTCCAAACAGCCAAGTACTTTATGTTAGTGCTAATAACGATTTACCTTCAAACACCGCCCCAAGTGCCCAGCGTAGTGCTTTATTACAATACGATTTAACTGCTGGTAATATTAATGCCATAAGTGCTTCAGAAGTAATTCTTGAAAGCAAAACAGGTTACAGGAGCGCACTTCAATTAGGACCAGATGGTAAAATTTATAAAACAGAAAGTAGCACATATAATATAGGTTTACCTTATTTAAGCACTATAGAATTGCCCAATATTATTGGTAATGGATGCAACTACACAGAAAACACAGTATTCCTAAATATAGACAATAGCAATAGATTAGCTAGACAAGGTCTCCCTCCTTTTATTTCGTCTTTTTTTGTTGAAAAAATAGATATTATAAATAATCCAACAACTCCAATAAGTACTAATTATTTGCCTTTATGTAATGGCCAAACTTTTACTTTAACTGCTGAAAATATTCCTGACGCTAGTTATTCCTGGACTTTTAACGGAACCCCTTTACCCAATACAAATTATTTTTTAGAAGTTGATGAAAACGGTGTTTATGAAGTAGTAATCGATTTAAATAATGGAGATTGCGATTTTCTTGAAGGAGAAGCTATTATTGAATATTTTACGTCGCCAATTGCAAACACAGTACCCAAAATTGATATTTGCGATGATAATACTGACGGTTTTTGGCAATTTGATTTCACCACTCTAGACGGTAGTATTTTAGGAACTCAAGATAGCAACCATTATTCCGTTCATTATTATGAATCTCAAGAAGATGCCAATTTAAACCAAAACGAAATTATAGGTCCATATACAAATACAAGCAATCCTCAAGAAATTTTTGTAAAACTTGATTTAATTGGAAGTCCAAGCTGTTTTGATATGTCTTCTTTTTTTATTGAAGTTTTTACTACTCCAATTGCAAATCCTATAAGCAATCAAACGTCTTGCGATGATAATACAGATGGAGATGCTTCTAACGGACATACAGAAACCTCTCTCCTTAACCTTAATAATTTGATTTTAGGAGATCAGGACGCAACGGCATATTCAGTAAGTTATCATTCTTCTCAAGCAGATGCCGAAGCTAATATTAATCAATTATCTGAACCCTATTATAACCTAACTCCTTTTAACGAAACCATATTTGTTAGAGTTGAAAATAACTTAAATTCAGCTTGTTTTGATATAACTTCTTTTGATTTAGTAGTGAACCCTGTACCAGTAGCTTTTAACTCTACTTTAATTCAATGCGATATCGACGGTATAAACGATAACTTAACCACGTTTAATTTAAATGAAGCAATCACCGAAATAACAGGAGGAAATACTAATCTATCTACCAATTTCTATTTTAATTTTGACGATGCCGAAACTAGTAATGATCCGTTAAACGCTGAGAACTACAATAATATTTCTAATCCTCAAACTTTATATGCTCAAGTAACGGATAATTTAACTGGCTGTGTTAATATTGCAGAGCTTACTTTAGAAGTTAGCAGCACACAACTTTTAGACTATCAAGTTCCTGAAGATTGTGATGAGCTGGAGTCTGAAGATGGTATTAACAGTTTCAACTTAGATAATATTGCCACAGAAATGCAGGACATAAATGGAATTACTTTTCCAATTACTTTCTATTCTAGCTACCAAGATGCTCTTTTGGAACAAAGCGAATTGAATTCTTCATACACCAATACAACGCCATACAATCAAACAATTTATGCCCGAGCTGAAAACAATAATGCTTGTTACGGGATTAGTGAAGTTTATTTAACTATAAACAAACTACCTGTACTAAAAGAAGACGAAAACACTTTATATTGCTTAAACAGCTTTCCAAAAACTATTATATTAGAAGCTGGAGTTTTAAACGATTCTCCTGCCAATTATACATATATCTGGTCTAACGGAGAGACAACTTCTAGCATTCAAATTAATCAAATAGGCACTTATACGGTTACTGTAACAAATAGTTCCGGTTGCTCTAAATCTAGAAATATAATTGTGGCACCTTCGAATGTTGCTACTTTTAACGATATTATTGTAGTAGATGCTACCGAAAACAATACAATAACTGTTTTAGTTTCTGGAGAAGGAGAATATGAGTATGCTCTTTATAATCAAGAAGGTTTATACCACACGTATCAATCAGATAATATTTTTTATAATGTCTATGGAGGTATTTATACGGTAGCAGTAAGAGATATAAAAAACAATTGTGGCATTGTTACACAAGACGTTTCTATTATTGGTTTCCCAAAATTTTTTACTCCAAATGGAGATGGATATAATGATACCTGGAACATAAAAGGTGTTTCCAATATATTCCAACCAAATACCTTGATTCGTATTTACGATAGATATGGAAAACTAATAAAACAACTAAATCCGCTTGGTCCAGGCTGGGGCGGAACCTTTAATGGAGAACCTTTACCGTCGGATGACTATTGGTTTTCGGCAACCCTAAAAGATGGCAGGGAATTTAACAGTCATTTTAGTTTAAAACGATAATTTATTTTGAGACAGATTAAACCCTTTTTATTCGTAATATTTTTATGCTTTAATGTATTTCAAGTTTCGGCTCAACTACCAACCGATTGTGTAGATGCTGTAATTGTATGTGGAAACTCGGAAGTTAATCTAAATGTTAACGGTATTGGTGTTCAAGAACTCTATGGCTCTAATACCTGTGGAAGTCAAGAAAACAATAGTTTATGGCTTCAAGTAACATTAGTTACCGATGGAACGTTAGGCTTTACTTTAAGACCTAATAGCACTTCTATTACAGAAGATTACGATTTTTTTGTTTTTGGTCCTAACAGACCGTGTAATAATATTGGTCAAGCTATTAGATGCTCGACAACTAACCCTTTAGCTTCTGGACAACAAAACAATTATACCGGAATGAACGGGGAAGAATCAGATACAGCTGAAGGCCCAGGACAATTTGGAAATAGTTTTGTAAAATGGCTGGATGTAACGGCTGGAGACACGTATTTTATTGTTATCGACAGGCCTATTGGAAACAGTCCGTTTAGCCTTGAATGGACAGGAACTGCAGAGTTTGCCAGCCCACCAACCAACGAAATGGGCTCTCCAGAGGCTCTAGACTTGGAAAACTGCGATACACTTATACCACTAGGGAACGGGGAAACCGAGTTTAATCTAGACATCAATACAAGTCAAATAATAGGAACTCAAACAGATGTAGCAGTAAGTTACCATTTCAATGAAAGTGATGCTAATTTAAACATAGGTACTGTAGCTAGTCCATATACAAACGTAAGCAACCCGCAAACAGTTTATGCCAGATTAACTAATACAAATACAGGTTGTTTTGAAATTGTTCCTTTTAATTTATCTGTTACTAGCCCAGATTTCACTACTCCATCTAACTATATTGTATGCGATGACTACGAAGATGGTGATGCTACAAATGGACAAACTTTCTTTGACCTTCCTACTAAAAATAATGAGATTTTAAACGGACAAGATCCTGCAAATCTAACTATTAGCTATCATGAACTTCAAATAGATGCAGAAACAGATACTAACCCATTAGCAGATATTTATTATAATACAACAGCAGATTTACAACAAATATTTGTTAGAATTGAAGACGCCAATAACCCTGATTGTGCAAGTATTACTACTTTAGATTTAGAGGTTTTACCTATTCCGCCTTCAAATAATAGTTCACTTTTACAATGTGATAACGATGGTATAAACGATAATTTAACGACTTTTAATTTAAATGAAGCAATCACCGAAATAACAGGAGGAGATACTAACCTATCTACCGAGTTCTATTTTAGCTCTACCGATGCCGAAACTAGTAATGATCCGTTAAACGCTGAGAACTACAATAATATTTCTAATCCTCAAACAGTATATGCTCAAGTAACAGACAATTCCACTGGTTGTTTTAGTATTGCAGAGCTTACTTTAGAAGTTAGCGCCACACAACTTTTAGATTATCAAGCTCCTGAAATTTGCGACGAACTAGGTTCTGAAGATGGAATTGACACCTTTAACCTTAACGATTTTGCTGCAGATATGCAGGTCATAAATGGGATAACCTTTCCCATTACTTTTTATCCTAATTACCAAGATGCCCTTTTAGAACAAAACGAATTGACTTCGCCATACACCAATACAACACCATACAACCAAACTATTTATGCCAGAGCGGAAAACAATAATGCTTGCTATGGAATTAGTGAAGTTTATTTAACTGTAAACAAACTACCTATATTAAAAGAAGACGAAAGTGTTTTATATTGCCTAAACAGCTTTCCACAAACTATTATATTAGAAGCTGGGGTTTTAAGCGATTCTCCTACCAATTATACATATATCTGGTCTAATGGAGAGACAGCTTCTACCATTCAAATTAACCAAATAGGCACTTATACTGTTACAGCGACTGATAATTTTGGCTGTTCTAAATCTAGAAATATAACTGTAGAACCTTCGAATACTGCTACTTTTAACGATGTTATTGTAGTAGATGCCACCGAAAATAATACAATAACTGTTTTAGTTTCTGGCGAAGGCGAATACGAATATGCCCTTTACAATCAAGATGGACTATACAGAATCTATCAATCAGATAATATTTTTTATAATGTCTACGGCGGCATCTATACGGTGGCTGTAAGAGATATAAAAAACAATTGTGGCATTGTTACACAAGAGGTTTCAATTATTGGTTTTCCAAAGTTTTTCACTCCAAATGGAGATGGATATAATGATACTTGGAATATAAAAGGGGTTTCTAATATATTCCAACCAAATACCCTCATTCGTATTTTCGACCGGCATGGAAAACTAATAAAACAATTAAATCCACTTGGCTCAGGCTGGGACGGAACCTTTAATGGTGAACCTTTACCTACTGATGACTATTGGTTTTCTGCAACCCTAAAAGACGGTAGAGAATATAACAGCCATTTTAGTTTAAAGCGATAAACTTAAAAGTTGTACATTTATTTTAATTATTACAATTGAATGTTCCGACCATATAAATACCTTGTGCTATTTTTTGTGCTAACTACTCATTTTATGTTTAGTCAAGAAGTTAGCCTATTTCAACAATTTAATGGGCATTACGATTATTTGGCATTTGGAAACACGCTAAATCCTGCAGAAAACAATCTAGATCGAACGTTTTGCGATGTACTCCCGGAATCTCAAGCAGAATTATTTCTACCACAAAACACGAACATTGTTGCTGCATATTTGTATTGGGCCGGCTCTGGCGAGGGCGATTTAGAAGTTAGCCTAAATAACACATCTATAGTAGCAGACCAGAATTATCTTGTAGAATTCAATGATAATAATTACGGTACTCTCAGCTATTTTTCCTGTGTATCAGATATTACAGAACTCATCTCTAATACAGGAAATTCTAATTATATGCTAAGCGATTTAGTTATTTCAGAAACTCTATTAGAAAACCCTGGTTATTGTGGCAATCGAACAAATTTTGCTGGCTGGTGTGTATATGTTATCTACGAAGACGAACAACTACCACTAAATCAGGTGAATTTATTTCAAGGCTTAGAAATTATTAATAGAAATATTCAAGAAAAAACCATCATTTTAGACAATGTAAATGTTTTAGATAACGAAGGAGCAAAAATTGGATTTTTAGCCTGGGAAGGAGATTCCAACCTGGCATATGGAGAATCTTTACTAATTAATAACAATATTATTTCCAGTCCGCCATTAAACCCTGCCAACAATGCTTTTAATGGAACAAATACTTTCACAAACAGCAATACTTTTTACAATGGAGATGTAGACGTGTATCCCATTCAAGATAATATTGCAATTGGAGACACCTCAGTAGAAATAAAATTAACTACAGGAGATTATGATGGAAACGGCATTTTACAGGCAGACTTAATCATGATTAATAATATTATTACCGTTTTAAACAGCCAGCTTCCAGATGCTACCGTCAACATAAACCAAATTAATCAAGAATGTTCTAGTAGGGAAGTTACTATTAATTATACGATATATAATACAAATAGCACAGATGTCTTACCGGCTCAAGTTCCTATTGCTATTTATGCAAATAACGAACTTATTGGAAATACATTTACCAGTATGCCTTTGGATATTGGAGAGTCAGAAAATGGACAAATAACGGTTACTATTCCTGAGAGTTTACCAAACAATCTAACTATAACAATTGCCGTGGACGATATTGGAAATGGTATTGGAGTTATTACCGAGTTAAACGAATTAAACAACGTCACCACTCAAAACATTCAGCTTTTAGAAGTTATTATAACTCCGTTAGAAGCTATAAAAAATTGTAATGAAGGCTTTGATACGTCTACTTTTAATTTATTTTTGTCCGAAGATCAAATTGAAATTAGCGGACAAACAACTTCCTATTTTGAAACTCTTGAGGATTTAGAAGCAAATACAAACGAAATACTCAATCCAAGCTACTACCAAAACACCACAGTACCACAAACCATTTATTTGAAAGTTGAAAACCAACCCTGTTACCAAGTTTATTATTTCGATTTATTTGTAGAAAACTGTCCACCTAATATTCCACAAGCTTTTACACCAAATAACGATGGTTATAATGATTGGTTTAATATTCAAGGTCTTTATAATATTTTCGAAACTCACAAATTACTAATTTATAATCGCTACGGAACTCTTGTTTTTGAGGGAGATAACAATAAGCCATGGATTGGAAACTCCAATCGCGGAATAAATAACTCGGAGAAAATTTTACCAACCGGAACTTATTTTTACATCTTAAACCTTAACGATTCTAACTATAAAACCTTAACTGGTTGGGTGTATTTAAACAAATAAAGCTAATATTACTGCATTTTGTCGTTAATTATTGCGTTTGGTCTATTTTTTTAATTACTTTGCCCAAGATTAACTCCAAATTAGAATAACATTGAAAATTAACTTTATGGATAGCATTTCTCGGCTAAAATTATCTGGCTATTTATTAGTTATATTTTTTATGGTATTTAACCAAATTTCCTATTCACAACAAATTTCTGTAAACGACGATGTTCCTTTAAACGATTTAATAGAAACACATCTTGTACAAGGTTGTGTAGAAGTTTCTAATATACAATCAACAATTAATGGCTCTGTAAATCAAATATCTAGTTATGGATATTTTGAAAAAGCAGATTCTAATTTTCCGTTCGAAAACGGAATTTTACTCTCAACAGGTGGAGCTGCTTCAGCTGGAAACGTATTAAATTCTAACGTCTTAAATGAAGGAGAATCATCCTGGGGAACAGATCCTGATTTAGAAACAGCCTTAGGTATAACCAACACTCTAAATGCAACCTCTATTGAATTTGATTTTATTTCGGTTTCCAATCAGGTACAGTTCAATTATATTTTGGCTTCAGAAGAATATTACGCTAATTATCCCTGCGATTATTCTGATGGGTTTGCCTTCTTAATAAAGAAAACAGGTTCAACTACAGCTTATCAAAATGTAGCATTAATTCCTGGCACAACTATTCCTGTAAATACAAGTACAGTTCATGAAGAAGTTGTTGGATTTTGCCCAGCAGAAAACGAACAGTATTTTGAAGGTCATAGTCTTGGAGACACCAACTTTAATGGAAGAACTACAGTACTTTCTGCTATTGCAAGTATTGAACCTAACGTTCAATACCGAATTAAATTAGTAATTGCAGATCAAACCGACGAAAATTTTGATTCTGCCGTGTTTATTGAAGGAAACAGTTTTAACGCCTCTGTAGATCTTGGACCAGATATTACCACTTGTGCTGACAATGTGGTTTTAAACGGAGATATTCAAAACCCCTTAGCGACTTATCAGTGGTTTTTAAACGGACAGGCTCTAGCTGGCGAAAATCAAGAAACTATAACAGCTATTTCCTCTGGAACATATAAAGTTGTTGTAAGTATTCCAATTAGTAACACCACCTGTGTTATTGATGATACTGTTGAAGTAACTCTAAATTCGGAACAAACTGCCGACCCCGTTACAGATTATGAAATTTGCGACGATCCAAGTAACGACGGAATTGAGACTTTTAATCTAAATACTAAAGATAATGAGATTCTAGCCTCTATTCCTACTTCCAATTATAGTATTAGCTATCATTATTCTTTAAATGAAGCTCAAAACAATTTAAACCCAATTACAAATCCAATTCAGAACACAAGTAATCCGCAATTAATTCACGTTAGAATTCTTGATACAGATAATGGCTGCTTGTCCTATACTAGTTTTAATCTGCTGGTCAATCCGCTACCTGTAATTACCGATCCTCAACCCATGGAAGTTTGCGATGATGCAACCCCCGACGGCTTTACCGAGATAGATTTAACACAGCTAAACGGCGAAATAACTAACAATAATTCCAACCTAATTGTTACTTATCATTATTCTCAAACCGATGCGGATTCTGGAGACAACCCAATTCCTTCTCCATATGTAAATACAAATCCAACTGAACAAATTTTTATTAGAGTTATAGACCCGAATACAGGCTGTAAAAACACGACTTCTATAGAAATCTCCGTTATAGAGAGTCCGTCTATCAGTATGGATCCTGAAATTATTAATGCCTGCGACCAAGATGGGGATGGATATGATATTTTCGATTTATCAACTGTTGTAGATACTATTCTAGATGGACTAACTGGCGTTTCAACTACATTCCACACAACTTACGAAGACGCTCAGACGGGAGACAATCCAATTGAAGACATTGAAAATTTTGAAAATACAACACCAAATGTTCAAACAGTTTATATTAGAGTGTTGGATGAACTAACAGGTTGCGTATCTATAACTTCTATTGTCTTACATACAAATCTTCTAGAATCTGGAACCAATATTAGAGATTTTTATACCTGTGATGATGCCTCAGCTGATGGTATTGCAGATTTCAATTTAGAGAATATTGCAAATATTATAATGAATGGTCTCGAAAATGTTACTGTTACTTTTTACGAAACAGAAACTGATCAAATCAATCAATCTAATCCTATAGACCAAAGTGTTTCATACCAGGTTGTTGCAAGTCCTCATCAGTTATTTGTAACGCTTGAAAACGAGGATTGCACATATTCTTCAGACTTTAATTTAATTATCAATCCGCCAGTTATTTTACCTGTTTTAGAAGCTGTTAATTATTGCGATACAGACGATGATGGTTTTACATCTATGGAATTAGCTGCTTTCGACGATTATGTAGGTACAGGAATTACAAATCCAACTACTGCATACTTCTTAAATGAAGAAGATGCCATAAACAACGAAAATGTATTAGCTCCTTTTTACACAAACATTAGTAACCCTCAAATTATTTATGTGCGCGTAGCAGATGGCACTACTGGTTGTCATGATATATCTCCACTTGAAATTAACGTTGTTCCGGCACCAACTGTAACACAGCCATTAGATATTGTTATTTGCGACGATAATCAGGATGCCTTTTCAATTGTGGATTTAAATGCAAAAATTTCAGAAATTGTTTCTAATACGGACAATCTGAATATTACATTCCACACCTCTGAGGATGATGCCAATGCAAATTCAAACGCTATTACAAGCACAACTGAATATAATGCAAACACACAAACTATTTTTGTAAGAGTTGAAAGTGAACTTACAACTTGTTACGCCATAATTAATTTTGAAATTATTGTAAATACAGAACCTGTTTTTATAGATATTAGTAATTTTATTAATTGTGAAACAGATGGCAACCAAACAGCTGATTTCTTCTTTGAAGATAAAGATGACGAAATTTTAAACGGACAAACAGGAAAACATGTTTTGTATTTTAAAACTGCTGAAGATGCTTTAAATAGAACAAATATTATTGATAAAACAACGGCTTATGTAAATCAGTCAAGCCCTGAAACCATCCATGTTCGTGTGGAAAACACAAGCGATCAAAATTGTTTTGGAGTATCATCATTTGTTATTGAAGTAGGTTCCGTGCCAATTTTCGATGCTCCCTTAAATGTCTTTTTATGTGATGATATATCGAACGACAGTCAGGAGTCATTCGATTTAAATACTGTTATAACAGAAATGTCTCAAAATAGTCCAGAAACATTAACCATTACTTTTTATAGAAGTCTGGAAGATGCTGAGACCGAACAAAACCAATTACCTTTAAACTACACGAATACTTCAAATCCACAGCAGATTTATGCGCGAGTAGAAAATGGGACCGATTGCCACGCCATTGCACAATTTGGTTTAAATGTAATTCAAGTACCTTTAGTCAATTCTGCATCAGCATTAATTGCCTGCGACACAGATCAAGACGGCTCCGTGAGTTTCGACTTAACCGTTTCAGAATCGGAAGTTTTAGATATTAGACAAAATGATATTTTAGTAACTTATCATGAAACTATAGAAGATGTTGAAAATAACGATATAACCATTCCAGATCCAAGTGATTATAACAATACTTCAAGTCCGCAAACTGTTTATATTCGAGTAACAAATACAGTCTCCAAATGCTTTGTTTCTATTCCTTTGGAATTAATTGTAAACGTACCTCCTAGCCTAAATACAGAAACTATTGAAATTTGTGAAGCAGATTCAAACTCATATAATTTATTAGATGCTATAGATGAGTTAATTGGAGACCAAACTCCTGTAGACTTAACGTTTTACGCAAATCTATCAGATGCCGAGAATACTCAAAACCCTTTAGAACCAGAATATAGTTACACTTCTAATAACGACACTATTTTTGTAAACGCTATAAATACAGATACAGGTTGTACAACTATTGGTTCTTTTAATCTATTGGTTAACCCGAACCCAGTTGCAAATCAGCCTCAAAATATGGTAGCTTGCGACGACGATTTTGATGGATTATTAGTTTTTAATTTAGCACAGCAATCTTCTTTCATACTTGGAACACAAAACTCAAATCAATTTACTGTTAGTTATTTTGAATTAGAAGAAGAAGCTATGGATAATAGCAATGCCATTCAAGAATTAAATTATACTGCTTTTAACCAGCAAACCATTTATGCAAGAGTTGAAAACAATGCAACAGGTTGCTTTAACACAACTTCTTTTAACACGCTTATAAACAGAAAACCAGAAGTAAACATTCCAGACCAAACGGTATGTTTAGACAATTTACCTTTAGTCGTTTCAGCCGAAACAGGTTTTGCAGACGACACCTACCTATGGTCCACAAACTCCACAACTTCTCAAACCGAAATTACGAATATTGGAACCTATTCCGTAACTGTTACTTCCATTAACGGATGTCAGACAACTGCAACTTTTAATGTTATAGAATCTGAGCAAGCAACTATAGAGTTTACAGAAACCGTAGATTTCTCAAATCCAAATAATATTACAGTTACTATTAGTGGTATTGGTAATTACCTGTACACTCTAGATCATGGAGTTCCGCAAGAGTCTAACGTATTTTACAATGTTACTTTAGGACCACATATTATAGAAGTAATCGACTTAAACGGTTGCGCTTCTGCTACAAAAGAGATTGTAATTATTGATGCGCCATTGTTTTTTACACCAAATAATGATGGGTATAACGATACCTGGCATATAACTGGAGTCGATCAACTAGAAGGAACCATAGTTTATATTTACGATAGGTATGGTAAACTGATAACAAGATTAACTCATAGTTCTCCTGGTTGGGATGGAACTTATAGAGGCAAATTATTACCGTCTACCGATTATTGGTTTGTAGCATTAGTAAAAAAAGACGAAATCTCTTTTGAAGTAAAAAGGCACTTTTCTTTAAAACGCTAATAAAAACTTTATTATTATAAAGAATCAAGATTAGTTATCTTTGTAGACTAACATTTCTTGATGAAACAGTTTTTATTAGCCTCTTTCTTATTGATTTCCTGTGTTGCCGTATCTCAAAATGTAACCACAGATAGCGGAACTTATACCGCTCAAGAACTTATTGAAGACATTCTAATTGATAGTAGCTGCATTACAGATGTAGTTGTTACCAATGTTTCTGGTGGAAATTTTAATGGTACAGACCAAAGCTATGGTTATTTTGAATCTAATGGTGCTGGATTTCCGTTTGAAAATGGAATTGTTTTAAGTACAGGAAGATTAGCAAATGTTCAAGGTCCAAATACATCCTTAAGTGATGACGATGCTCCAAACTGGCGTGGCGATAACGATTTAGAATATGTTTTAAACGAATCGGCGACTACCAACGCAACCATTTTAGAATTTAATTTTAGAGCTGTTGCAGATAGAATTAGTTTTAGATATCTGTTTGCTTCAGAAGAATACCAGCAAGGAGACTCAAACACTTGTCGCTATTCAGATTTGTTCGGGTTTTTAATTAAAGAAGAAGATGGAGGCAGATACGAGAATATTGCTGTAATACCCGGAACTTATACACCTGTAAAAGTAACCACCGTTCACTCCGGAATTCCTGGAGAATGTAGTCCGATAAACGAAACCTATTTTGGTGGATGGAACGACTCTAGTGCACCAATAAACTTTAACGGTCAAACAACAGTTTTAACAGCCATTGCAGATGTAACTCCAAATGAAGTCTATCACGTAAAACTAGTTATAGCAGACCATATAAATTACAGATACGATTCTGCCGTATTCTTAGAAGCTGGAAGTTTTCAGTTAAACACCAATTTAGGTCCAGATATGTTAATTTCCAGAAATAACGCGCTATGTACAGACAGCAGCGTTTTGCTCGATGCTAGCCAACCTGGAACAAACACTTATAAATGGTTTAAAGATGGTGTAGAAATTCCTTTTGCAACAGATTCTACCTATTTAGTTTCTAACGCTGGCACTTATAGTGTAGAAGTAATTATTGATGGAACCTGTTTTTCTTATGGAGATATTACTATTGAAGTAGCATCAAATCCTGTTGTTTTTAATACAACTTTAATTAGCTGCGATTACAACTTAGATGGCTATACAACTTACAATCTCTTCGATGCAGAAGCAGACATTACTAACAACGACCAAAGTTTAACTTTAGATAATTTTTATTTATTAGAAGCTGAAGCTAACTCAGGAGCCAACCCAATTCCTAATCCAACTAGTTTTGATAATACGGCTTTAAACCAAACTGTATTTGCTAGAGTCTCTAACGCCAATGGCTGTATTTCTGTAGCTGAATTAGCCTTAGATTTTGCAAACAATCCCATTTCACTCCCGATATATTATACCTGCGACGATGAAATAAATGATGGTATAACTACTTTTAATTTAGACGACATAGCCACGTTTATAATTACTCAAAACAGCGTACCTAATACTGCAAATGTTATTTTTTATTCTTCTCAAGAGGATTTAGAAAATCAAACAAATCAACTTTCTGGAACATATCAAAACACAAATGCTCCATATTTGGATATCTTATTTGTGCAAATTACAGACAATAACGTTTGTTATGCGTATTCCTCTGTAGAACTCACGGTTTATCCAAGCCCAGAATTAGCTCCAGACGAAGAAACCATGTATTGCCTCAATTATTTATCGGAAACCATCAACTTAGAAGCTGGAATTATCAACGGCCTACCTTCAGCTTACACCTATCAATGGCAACTAGATGGTGTAGATTTAATGCAAAATACAGAACAGATTTCAGTGAATGAGATTGGAGTTTATACGGTAACAGCTACCAATAACAATAATTGTTCTGCATCAAGAACTATAACTGTTCTTCCATCTAATATTGCTACTATTCAAGACATAATAATTATTGAAGCTACAAATAACAACTCTATTACAATTACAGTTTCAGGCGAAGGTAATTATGAATATGCATTAGATAATGGTAATTTTCAAGACAGCAATATATTTACAAATGTATCTGCCGGACATCATACAATTTATATTCAAGATAAAAATGGATGCGGCGTAATTTCTGAAGATGTTTCGGTATTAGGTTTCCCTAAGTTTTTTACACCAAATGGAGATGGTTATAACGATTATTGGAAGCCACTTGGTTTAAATCAATTTGAAACCTCAACAAGTGTTAAAATATTTAATCGCTACGGAAAGCTGTTAAGAGAATTAGATGTTTTTGGAACTGGTTGGGATGGTACTTTTAATGGAAATCAACTTCCTACAGACGATTATTGGTTTATAATTACTCTTAGTAATGGAAAAGAATATCGAGGTCATTTTTCTTTAAAAAGATAATATATGTACTTGTTTAAAATTGTTAATCGTTAAGTAAACTTTAATAATTTTAATAACTTTAGGCAGACTAAACAATTCATTAATCTCATAGTTATTTGTGCCATAATAGCACAATCTCACTTTAGACATTTTAGGCACTTTTTAGTATTATGAAATTCAAGATAAAATCAGAATTCAGTCCAACAGGAGATCAGCCCTCTGCTATAAACCAATTAGCTGAAGGTCTTGATGCACATGAAAAATATCAAACTTTATTAGGTGTTACTGGTTCTGGAAAAACCTTTACTGTGGCCAATGTTATTGAAAAAGTTCAAAAACCAACTTTGGTTTTAGCACATAATAAAACTTTGGCTGCTCAGTTATATTCTGAGTTTAAACAATTCTTTCTAGATAATGCAGTTGAGTACTTTGTGTCTTATTACGATTATTACCAACCCGAAGCCTATATTCCAGTCTCTGGAGTTTATATTGAAAAAGATTTATCTATAAACGAAGAAATTGAAAAAATGAGATTGAGCACTACTTCTTCTCTACTTTCTGGGAGACGAGATGTTATTGTAATTGCCTCGGTGTCTTGTTTATATGGTATTGGAAATCCGGTGGAATTTCAAAAAAACGTTATTTCTCTTGAAACAGATCAAGTTATTTCACGAACAAAATTACTTCACAGATTGGTTCAGAGTTTATATTCTAGAACAGAAGCAGAATTTAACCATGGAAATTTTAGAATAAAAGGAGATACAGTAGATATTTTTCCCAGCTACGACGATCATGCATTTAGAATTCATTTTTTTGGAGATGAAATTGAAGACATTGAAGCCTTCAACATTCAAACGAATGAAGTGATTGAAAAATATGACAGAGTCAATATTTATCCAGCAAATATGTTTGTTACTTCTCCAGAAGTTTTACAAGGAGCTATAAATAGTATTCAAGACGATTTAGTAAAACAATACGATTATTTCAAAGAAATAGGAAAACACTTAGAAGCAAAACGCCTAAAAGAACGAACAGAATTCGATTTAGAAATGATTCGGGAACTGGGTTACTGCTCGGGCATTGAGAACTATTCCAGATATTTAGATGGCAGACAACCAGGAACCAGACCTTTCTGTTTATTAGATTATTTTCCAGATGATTATTTAATGGTTGTGGACGAAAGTCATGTTACAATTTCTCAAGTCCATGCCATGTATGGAGGAGATAGAAGTAGAAAAGAAAACCTAGTAGAATATGGTTTTAGGCTGCCTGCAGCCATGGACAATAGGCCTTTAAAATTTGAAGAATTTGAAGCCTTACAAAACCAGGTAATCTATGTAAGTGCAACTCCAGCAGACTACGAACTTGAAAAGTCTGCAGGCGTATATATAGAACAGGTAATTAGACCAACTGGACTTTTAGACCCTATAATTGAGGTGCGCCCCAGTTTAAATCAGATAGACGATTTAATTGAGGAAATCCAACAACGCGTAGAAAAAGACGAACGTATTTTAGTAACTACGCTTACCAAAAGGATGGCTGAGGAACTGACAAAATATTTAGATAGAATACAGATACGTACTCGTTATATCCATAGTGATGTGGATACTTTGGAGCGTGTTCAAATTATGCAGGATTTACGAGCTGGTATGTTTGATGTGTTGGTAGGAGTTAACTTATTGCGTGAAGGTTTAGATTTACCAGAAGTGTCGTTAGTAGCTATTTTAGATGCCGATAAGGAAGGTTTTTTGCGTTCCGCAAGATCTCTAACACAAACGGTTGGTAGAGCTGCCAGAAACCTCAACGGAAAAGCTATTATGTATGCTGATAAAATAACCAAAAGCATGCAAAAAACTATTGATGAAACCAATTACAGACGTGAAAAACAAATTGCATATAATACAGAGCATAACATTACACCAACTGCTTTAAACAAGAGCTTAGACAATGCTTTATCTAAAAACTCTGTAAGTACATATAGTTATGAGTTAGAAGCCATGAAAGCTGCAGAACCAGAAAGCAAATATCTTTCTAAAGCCGAACTGGAAAAGAAAATTCGCGAAAAACGTAAGTTTATGGAGGAAGCTGCGAAAGCATTGGATTTTTTACAAGCAGCTAAATTTAGAGACGAAATAAAAGCCTACCAGCAGAAATTGGAGACCATAAATTAATGATATATAAGTTTTGAGAAAGAGAGAAGACTAAATAGCTTAATCCTTTATTTGATTCTTATATCTTGAATTAATTATACTGCACTTTAAAGATATCTATAAGCACATCTGGAGGCACAACTTTGTTAGGGAAACTTTCCATTAAATACAGAACTTTATTTATGGATTCGTGACTTAACCCCATTCTAATACCATAATTAAAAAGCTTTACTCTTTCTTTATGTGTATGTTCGTCGGTAATATTCATTAATAATACCAATCTATGAAATTGTACAATTCGTTCGCTATGCGATTTTAAATGAAAATAATTAATAGGGTTCTCGATAAGATAGTCGAAATCTTCTCGTGAAATTCCAAGCTGCCTTGCAATTGCAAGTAAAAAATTATACTCAATTGGTTTTAAATCGTCTTCGCTTTTTGCAAATGAAATCATTTCAGACAAAAGACTAAGTTTTTCAACCCTGTTAATCATTATGAAGAATGGCTTAATTTTACATTATAAAGATACTTATAAACCATATTTAATAATCCATGATAATTTGTAACTTGTCGAAAAATAACCTGCGTTTTATCGTTGATATTCTACATCTTGTATAATTATTTACCTATATTACTGACTATCAGGCTATTAAACAAAAAATGCGTTTCATCGATTATTTGACTATTTTAAGATAAAACTAAAACCAAAAAACTTTATATGACTAACAATGATATATTTAAGAAATTAAGAGTTGCTTTACAGCTTAGAGACGACGAAATAGTCAAAATATTAGAACTAGTAGATTTTAGAATAAGCAAAAGCGAATTAGGAGCTTTCTTTAGAAAAGAAGACCATCCAAAATATATGGAATGTGGCGATCAAATCTTGAGAAACTTCTTAAATGGTTTAGTAATTCATCTCCGTGGACCTAAACCAAAAAAAATAGAAAAGAAATCTACACCTCCTAAAAACTTAAAAAAGTAATAAAACATTAAATAAGTTCAAGTTTATTCTTACATTGCACAAATAAGACCAAATAGTCCTAAATAACATGTTCGACAACCCTACAACTATAAACCCTTCTGAACTCTCTGAAGAAACAATAGAACTTTTAAACAAAAAGTACAAAGCCCTTTCTCCTAGCAACCGTATAAAAGAATTATATAAAGACTTTCAGCTTAAAGATATTATGCTAACTAGTTCCTTTGCGGCAACTTCTGCCTTTTTGCTCAAATTAGTATCTGATGTTAATAAAGAACAAACTGTCTTTTTTATCGACACAGGCTATCATTTTGAAGAAACTTTAAAGTATAAACAGAAACTAGAAAAGCTTTACGGTTTAAATGTCAAGTCTATTGGCGCCACAAAGGAAGAGCATGAGTTTACTACAAAAAACGAAACATGGAAAACCAACCCTGATTTTTGTTGTTCGGTAAATAAGGTAAGACCTTTAGAAACTATTAAAAAACAATATAAAATATGGGTTTCGGGTTTAATGAAGTGGCAAAGCGATCATAGAGCAACCTTAGATATTTTTGAAATGCGTGGCGAAATTTTAAAATTTTACCCCTTATTGGATATTACTAAAGAAGAACGCGATTCCTTTATTGAGAAACATCAACTCCCTTTCCACCCATTAGTAGCTAAAGGCTATCATTCTATTGGCTGTAGCCATTGTACTGTTCCAGGAGAAGATAGAAGTGGGAGATGGAACAACAACCCAAAAACAGAATGTGGACTGCATTTATAACCTAAGCGAATAAGAAATAAAAAAGAGCAACTTTAAATTTTAAAGTTGCTCTTTTTTTATGTTAAACTCTTAAATAAGCTATCCGTTGCCAGATAGATTTTAAAAGTAGCTTTTATAAGATTATGCAGTTAAAACTTCTTGTACTTTATCTGCAGCTTCTTGGAATTCTGTAGCACTTAATACATCCAATCCAGAATTATCAATTAATTCTTTAGCGATGTCCGCGTTAGTTCCTTGTAAACGTACAATAATTGGCACAGAAATATTCCCCATGTTTTTATATGCATCAATAACTCCTTGAGCTACACGATCGCAACGTACAATTCCACCAAAAATATTAATTAAAATTGCTTTTACATTTGGATCTTTTAAGATAATTTGAAAAGCAGCCTCTACTCTAGCAGCATCTGCTGTTCCACCAACATCTAAGAAGTTAGCTGGCTCTCCACCAGCTTGTTTAATTAAATCCATAGTTGCCATTGCAAGTCCAGCACCATTAACCATACATCCCACGTTTCCGTCTAAATCTACATAGTTAAGTCCTAAAGCTCCTGCTTCAACTTCAATTGGATTTTCTTCGCGTAAATCGCGTAAATCATTATATTCTTTATGTCTAAAAAGTGAATTATCATCTATGGTTACTTTTGCATCCACAGCCATAATTTTATTATCACTTGTTTTTAAAACTGGGTTAATTTCAAATAAAGAAGAATCAGACTCTACGTAAGCTGTATAAAGATTAGAGACAAATTTTGTCATTTCTTTAAACGCTAATCCTTCTAATCCTAAATTAAAAGCAATACGTCTTGCTTGGAAAGGCATTAATCCAACAGATGGATCAACCTCTTCTGTAAAGATTAAATGTGGAGTTTCTTCGGCAACAGTTTCAATATCCATTCCACCTTCTGTAGAATACATAATCATATTACGACCAGTAGCACGATTTAATAACACAGATACATAAAACTCGCTTGTTTCACTTTCTCCAGGATAGTAAACATCTTCGGCAACAAGTACTTGATGTACTTTTTTACCTTCTGCAGACGTTTGAGGTGTAACTAAATTCATCCCAATAATTTGTCCTGCAATTGTTTCAACCTCTTCTAGGTTTTTGGCAAGTTTAACACCTCCACCTTTACCACGTCCACCAGCGTGAACCTGAGCTTTAATAACATGCCAACCTGTTCCAGTTTCAGCAGTTAATTGTTTAGCAGCAGCAACAGCCTCTTGTGCGTTTTTTGCAACAACACCACGCTGAATACGTACGCCAAAGCTTGCTAATATGTCTTTTCCTTGATATTCGTGTAAATTCATCTTTATTAATTTAGTTGTCATTCCCTTAAAGAAAGGAAACTCTTAAATCTATTGTGGTGCAAAAGTAAACAACCTATTGCTTTTTACCAATAATTTTTATAGGAACTATTACTATACTTTCTAAATGTTTAAAATAAAAAATGATTATGCCCAAAATAAAATTATTTTTAAGAAGTACTCTCTAATTTTATACTTTATAAAAAACAATAAAAAAAGCGTTTCAGAATATGAAACGCTTTGATTTTTAATGATTAAATGATTTTATTTTTTCAATACTCTCTTAGAATAAACACCTTTATCTGTTATAATATTAGCAATATACATACCTGTTTGTAAATGGTTAACCGAAATTGAAGTAAGATTACTATTTACATGTAACACTTGTCTTCCACTAAGATCTGTTAGTGTTATAGAACGAATACTTTCATTTTGGTTTAAGCGAATATTTAGTACCTCGCTAACTGGATTTGGAATAATTCTAAACTCATTATTTACAATTTGATTATCAGAAATACCTATAGTAGTAGACAAATAGCTTTCCATTACCGTAATAGTTTCATTTATACCCAATAAAGAAACTACTACATCAACTGTATTTGTTCTAAAAACCAAGGTACCATCGTTAGCATCGTAGTAGAAATAACTAGTTTGCGTTACAGTACCAACATTTGGAATAAGATAAGTTAGATTCAAGGTTTGAACTACTTTTAATCTTGTAACTGGACCACTATATGCACCTTCTCCAACATCGTTCATATTAAGCGTACCATAAGCATCTACGGTAGTTACTATATTTCCCGTAAAAGTTCCGGAATACGTCTCATAATTAAAGCTACCGGAAACAGCATCTGTATTATTAGAGCCATAACTTAAAGGGAAGGTTCCAATAACACCATTGTTTGTAGTGTAATTTAAATCTAAGCCAGAAGATTCTGCTCCTGTAAAAGATACTTCTGCAGCGACTTCTCTGGTAAAAATCTTACTAGAAGTAGTTGTTGCTGTTTCTGTAATGGTTAAAACTGAAGTTGTGCCTGGATAGGCTATAAGTTCTTCAGGTGTTGGAGAGTCGTAAGTATCTTGCACGGTACCTACAGATGTTAAATTGGTGAAATCCCAAGTTAAGTCAGCTCCACTTGCACTTTGGTCTACAGCTGTAGAAGATGTCACTACAGCAAAATAAGATTCTGGCACACTATAAAACGAATTTATAGGAGTTTGCCCATAAGTAAATAAAGAAATTAGGAAAAATAAGATAGGTAGTTTTGTGTTCATATCGTTTGTTTTTATCAAAACTATCAAAAAGCTTAGCTTATGAATAATAAACAAGATAAGTGTTAAAAATTACCGACAAAGTGTTATTTTTTGGACAATTAATAACAAAACACTAAAACAACTTGCAATTTTAACCCGTTTTCATAAAAACAACTTTGTCATTAAACACTAAATAGACAACTTTTTATTTGACTTTTTATTTGACTTTTTATTTACAATAAGAATTAGAACGTACCGAGTCGATTCTTCACTTTATTCAAAATAAAAATTAAAACCCGAATAATTCTACTAAAAAGAGTCTTACTCTTAGAACAAGAAAAAAACAATTAATTGCGTGCTTTCTATAATAGAAATTATATAAGCTCTTTTTTTTAGATTAAAGATTTTCATTCTTGTAAGAACACATTCACATTAATTTTGTATTTTTACTTGATTACTAGACATTTAAATCGTCTATTTACTAAAGTGATTTTTATTTTAATAGCATAAAGCCCTATCTGCTATTAACCAAAAGCTGACTATATAGCAACCATTTTGTTACGCTCAACTTGGCATTCTTTGTTTTAGGCTTCTAAAAATCATTTTATTTAAGAATATTATTTTAACCTAAAACCCATTAATCATGAAAAATATTACTTTAATTGGATTTTTACTTTTACTTATAACATCTTGTAGTAATGCACCTCGTTACACACAAAACTCAGAAGAAATAGAACTTGTAAAAGCTGCTATTAGCAATTATAATTATCAAGAATGGGACAAATTAATGTCTCTATATGCAGATACAGCACATATTTACTATAACTCTAGATCTGTAGTCTTAGCGCCAGAAGATCTTGAAGGTTTTCACAAAAACCATGATGCCGGATTTTCTACTCGTGCTTTTGAAGATGAAAGCAGAGAATACGAAATGATTGAAGACAATAGTGGTAAATCTTGGGTAAACTTTTGGGGACTATTAAAAGGAAATTTAGAAGGTAACAACAAGCAAATTATTATTCCAGTACATATTACTTTTCAATTTATAGACAAAAAGATTGTTACGGAGTTTGGATATTGGGACTCTTCTTTAGTAGCGCTAGAACTAGAAAAGATGAAAGATGAAAAAGCTGAAATAGATAAAACTAATGAACCTATGAAAATTGAAGATGTTCCAGAAGTTATCGAAATAGACGAAGCAGGCGATTTTAAATAATTTTATCTAATACAAACACATCTAGGGAAATTAAGAAAGCAGCATTTGTATCTTTATTATAACTTAAAATTATTTTTGGAGGTTAAGAATAACATACCTCAACCCCTACAACTAATTTCACTTCAAAATATATGAATTATACTTCCAGTAAAATTTTACTTGCTGGAAGTATTAATATGACAACTATTACAGTTACAAAACTTGTATTAAATAGCAAAAACATTGCGAAACCTATATGTTTCTGATGAGATTTCGGCATGGTGTCTATTATAGTAATGATTTCTTAAATCGGAATTGGCTTATTACTTTTCTACTATGTTTTTTTTAATAAAAATAAAACTCGGATAACATATTAAGGAAGTCTGTTCCATAAAAACACTTCTATAAAAATGATATCGCTGCAACTTAATAATAAGTGTCATATTAAAAGCCTGGTTCCATATCAAGTTTTGATCTAGTTATTCATTTTCTTGTATTTCTTTCAATTTAACTCATCAATTTTATTAACTTTAAAAACGATAAGGCGCTACAACCTTCATGGAAAAAATCCAATTAAAAATAAAAAAACAAATGGATAAACTTGTAAAACAACTAGTTGCTTACAAAAAAAGCGACGACAAATCTGGAGTATTCCTTAAAAACAGACTTGTAGAAATTATATTTGTAAAACTTAGTGTTTTATTAGCTTTAGCTATTTATGGATGGTATCAAGATTACAAAGAACAACAACATGTAAAAGAATATTTTGTAGGTATTTATCATGAAGTAAATCCTGCTATTGCAGTTGGTAAATCGAAAAAAGCACAAACAGATTCACTAATTATTATGACAAAAAAGTGCTTAAATATTTTAAATTCTAAAAACAAAGATTCAATTATCTACTTAAAAGAAAATCTTGGACCATTGGTGACTGTAAGGACTCAAAGTTTTGATTTCCCTATGGTAAAAGAATTTCTAGGAAAAAATTACACGCATAAGGCAAAAAGCAAGGAAACTATTAAGCTACTTAGAAAGTTGCAGCAACAATTATCCCATATTAACCAGACACACCAATACAATACCAATCAACACCAATTGGTTGTGCAACCTTTTATCAATAGAAGTATTAATTATTCGGAGGTCGCTTTTCCAAACAGAAAAAAACTACTTGTTCAAGGAGGACCTGAAACTAAATATGAAAATATATTTGACAATTTAGAATTATGGAATTTATTATCATACAAACTGGAAGGCTATCAAAAACAAGTTATAGCCCAAAAGAAATTCACCTTATTATTACAGGATTTAGACAAAACTTTAAAAAAACAATTAGAAATTGAGGAAACTGAGGTAAGTACTTAATAAAGTTAATTTGCTATCTAAACAATTAAAGCTTTTAGCCAAGTTATTATAAATAGTCCAATTCACAAAACAATAGATGTAAGCCTAAATTTATTCTAACAATTTATTGTTTTCTATTCTTTTTAAAACAGCCTGAAGCTCTAGTTCTTTTTGGGTTCCAATTAAGTATTTTTTTCCATTAGTAAGTTCTATAGATAACCCTTTGGTACCACTAGTATTATAAACGGTACCGTGCGTAATACTTAATCTCAATCCGTAACCAACAAACCTATACTTTATAATTTTAACTGATTTTACATCTTCCCATAAAAAATATTTCTTGGCTAAAGGAAGAAACTCCATTCGGATGCCATTAGAATCTATTTCTGTCTTTAAACGCATAAAGAAAAATACGGTTATTAGCCCCAAAATAAATACAGAGAAAATGATAAGCCCTAGGTTAGACATGGGGTTGTTTCCAAACTTTTCTCCGAGAATAAATTGTTTGTAGATCCCGAAGATAGGAATACTTCCAATTCCTAACATGATAAGCCAAAACCACCATTGTGAAAACCTTTGTTCTTCTTTAAAAAAAATATTCATGAGTGTTTTTATTTAACCAAACCATAGGTGTCAAATAGATAAACTAGACTAGCCATAGAGGCTGCGCCAAGTTCTAGTTCTCGTTTATTAACAGCATCAAAAGTATCGTTTGCGGCATGATGATAATCGAAATAACGTTGAGAATCTGGTCTTAAACCAGATAAAACATTTGAATCTGTTTTTAGCGGGCCAACATCTGCGCCACTTCCACCTTTTTCAAAATAATGAATTAAATATGGTTTAAATAAGTCTTTCCAACCCAATACCTGATTAAAGTTAGCATCGTTGCAATCAAAACTAAACCCACGAGGTGTGAATCCTCCAGAGTCGCTTTCTAAAGAAAAAATATGCTTTTCGCCTTTTTGCTTTGCCACTTCAGCATACTTTAGAGCTCCACGAAGTCCATTTTCTTCATTCATAAATAATACTACACGAATACTTCTTTTTGGTTTAATACCTAATTCTTTAAATAAGCGTAAAACCTCCATAGATTGAACAACACCTGCTCCATCATCGTGAGCACCATCTCCTAAATCCCATGAATCTAGATGTCCTCCAACTATAATGTACTCGTTTGGAAATTGACTCCCTGTAATTTCGCCAATCACATTATAAGATTTTACATCGTCTAATTGCTTACAAGTCTGACTAAAGTAAAATTTAACATCCTTATTTAAAGCCAACATAGTACTTAATGTATTAGCATCGTTTGTACTTATTGCTGCAGATGGGATACGTTTTGAAAGAGGTAAATTACCATAAGTCATACTTCCTGTGTGAGGAAAATCGTCTTGACGCAAACTTAAAGACCTCACTATAACTCCAACAGCTCCATATTTTGTAGCTTCCAAAGCACCAGAATATCTTTGATTGGCGCAACTACCATAAGCCTCAAAAGTTTGAATAATTTCTGGTTGCATAGGACGATTAAAAAAAACAATTTTTCCTTCTATATTTTCTTTACCTAGAGTTTTTAACTCCTCCATACTTTTTACTTCCACCACATTTGCTTTAAGCCCTCCAATAGGAGTTGGCATAGAACCACCAAGCGCACAAATATTTACATTGGTTGTTGAACCCGATACTGTTTCTATAAAAGCAAACTCTGGGGCACCACGAACCCATTTTGGAACCATTACTGGCTGCAACCAAACCTTGTCCAGTCCTAACTTCTCAAGTTCTTCTTTAGTGTATTCCACTGCTATTTCAGCATTTAAAGATCCTGATAAGCGTCCTCCAATCTGGTTGGACAAATGATCTAACCATTGATAACTATACCCATTTGTAAGAGAGGTGGTATAGATACTTTTAAGTACTTCTGCATCTGTTTGTGCTGTTGTATTTAAAACAAAAATTAAACTAAAAAATAGGATGATACATCGCATAAACTAGGTTTTAAAAAATAAAGTTATAAATAATAAAAAACATATTGCTTAAAGGGTTGTAAAAATCTTATTTGGCTATTCGCTTTCAAGTTGTTTTTTATAAAGTTTTAAATTGTCTTTCACCTCGTCGTCCAATTCTGGTTCTTTAATGTCTTTGTATTCCTTTAGATGTTGATGAATAATTTTTGCGACTAAATATCTTGCGGTAGGCTTATCATCCGCTGGAATAGCAAACCAAGGAGCATGTGCTTTAGAAGTTCTATTTATTGCATCTTGATAGCAAACCTGATAATCATCCCAAAGTTTACGTTCGGCTAAATCTCCAGGAGAGAATTTCCAGTTCTTATCTTCCTTTTCCAATCGACGAAGTAACCTATGTTTTTGTTCGTCTTTTGATAGGTTTAAAAAGAATTTTAATATAATAGTTCCGTTTTCGGCAACATACTTTTCAAAATTATTGATTTGTTCAAAGCGCTTGTCCCAAAATGTTTCATTAATATCTTCTATAGAAGTTATTTCAGGTAAATTTTCATTTAAAATATACTCAGGATGCACTCGAGTAACTAGAACATTTTCATAATGTGTTCTATTAAAAACGCCTATTTTGCCACGAGGAGGAAGCTTAATATAATGTCTCCATAAATAATCGTGTTTTAATTCGAAAGATGTTGGCACTTTAAAACTGTGTACTACCACTCCACGAGCATTTAAATCTTTAAAAACTTCGCGAATCAAACTGTCCTTTCCGGCCGTATCCATTCCTTGTAAACACACAAGAACAGAGTATTTTCCATGTGCATACATGGTATCTTGTAGCTTAGCTAATTTCTTTCTAATTTTTCCAAGTTTTTTTTCAATCTTTTCGGTATCAGCCTCTAGATTAAAGGCTGTTGGGGTGTTTTTAATCTCGATAGCCTCTTTAACCTGGAATTCATTTTTTTTTATTTTTTTCATAATGAAAATATTTTTTAAGGTTTATTTTGTGGCAAACATTTTCACATCGTCTTCTCCAACTTCTTTTTCTCCTAAAATAATTAAACGTTCTACCACATTTCGAAGTTCTCTAATGTTTCCTGTCCAGTCGTACTCTTGAAGCATTTTTACAGCTTTTGCTGAAAACGATTTTACAGCCGTTCCTTGTTCTTTTGAAATTTTTTCAGAGAAGTATTCAATCAATAATGGAATATCTTCTCTTCTATCGTTTAATGCTGGCACTTTAATAAGTATAACTGCTAAACGATGATATAAATCTTCTCTAAAATTACCTTCTTCAATTTCTTTTTTTAAATCTTTATTGGTTGCTGCAATAACACGAACATCTACTTTTATGTCTTTATCGCTACCAACACGCTGAATTCTACTTTCTTGTAAAGCTCTTAATACTTTGGCTTGGGCAGAAAGACTCATATCTCCAATTTCATCTAAAAAAATAGTGCCTCCATGCGCTGCCTCAAATTTTCCAGCACGATCTTTAACAGCACTAGTAAACGCACCTTTTACGTGACCAAACAACTCACTTTCAATAAGTTCTGATGGTATAGCTGCGCAATTTACTTCAATTAGAGAACCTTTAGATCTATCGCTCTTTTGGTGTAACCAATGTGCTACCAATTCTTTTCCTGTTCCATTAGGTCCAGTAATCAACACTCGGGCATCTGTTGGAGCTACTTTCTCAATCATGCCCTTTATACTAGAGATAGCTTCGCTTTCGCCAATCATTTCGTAGTTTTTACTAACCTTCTTTTTAAGTCTTTTATTTTCAACTACAAGCTCTTTACTATTTAAAGCAATACGAACCGTATTTAATAACCGATTTAAATCTGGGGGTTTTGAAATATAATCGAAAGCTCCTAATTTCATAGTGTTAACAGCTGTATCTAGATCTCCATGTCCAGAAATCATAACCATTGGAACTTCAGGTTTTATTTTTTTTACAGCTTCTAAAACCTCAACACCATCCATTTTAGGCATTTTAATATCGCATAAAACTAAATCGTAATCTTCATTTTTAATTTTTTCGATTCCAACTAAACCGTCCTCAGCTTCTTCCACCTGGTAGCTAGGGTTCTCTTCTGAAAGAATTTTAACCAATACTCTTCTTATGGCTGCTTCGTCTTCTATTACTAATATTCTTGGCATCTTTCTACTTAATTCTTTATTTATTATTCTTTATTTTCATTTTTTAATCTGCATTATGTTATAAATATCGCATTTAACAGAAGAAAAAAGACACTAAACTTGGCTTTAACATTACTTTATGCAACAATTAATGCTATTCCTTGTAAACCTGCTTTAATGTTTTCTTTAATACTTTATCCACTTAATTAGCTCTTTATAACTAGGTTTCTTACCGTACATTAAAATACCCACTCGATAAATTTTTGCTGCAAACCATACTGTTAAAATAAAGGTTCCCACCAATAACACAAAAGACAGTAGCTGTTGCCATATTGGAACGCCAAATGGAATCCTCATAAGCATAACAACTGGAGAGGTAAAGGGAATAAAAGAAAACACTGTAGAAACAGTTCCATGTGGATCTTCGATTACAGTAAAAATACCGATATAAACGGCCAGGATTAATGGCATTAAAATAGGTAATAAAAACTGTTGGGTGTCTGTTTCATTATCTACAGCAGCTCCAATTGCAGCATAAAGCGAACTATACAACAAGTAACCTCCTATAAAAAATAAGATAAAGGCAAATATTAAATTGGTTATTGGCAAATTATAAAATGCGGATATAACATTTTGAATTTCGGTATTAACATCAGGATTTTGCATAGCCTGACTTAGCATTTCTTGCTGTCCGGATTGAGACTGGGCTAAATCGATTCCAAAAACTAAGGACAAAATTGTCATTAAAAGTCCACCAAGAATTATCCAAATAACAAACTGCGTAATTCCTGCTAGCGAGGTACCAATTATTTTTCCTAACATTAACTGAATTGGTTTGACTGAAGAAATAATAATTTCAATGATGCGACTGGTTTTTTCTTCAATGACACTCCTCATAATCATATTACCATAAATAATGATAAACATAAACAGTAAATATCCAGCCAGTCCACCAAAAATAAGTTTTACTACGCTGTCAATTTTAGATGTTTTTTCTCCAACAAAGCTTTCCTGTCCTATGTCCACACGAATTCTGGAAGCTCTAATTTTCTCAACATCTACGCCTTCAAACTCTAATTTTAAATCTGTAAGTTGTTTTTCTAATTTACTTTCTAAAGCAGACATCAAGGTTAATGAAGGCGACTCTTCAGAAAAAAACTTAATATGCTCACCAATTTCATTGATGTTTTTAAAATTACCAATATACAAGAGCCCATATTCTTCGTTTTGATTGACTAGAAGTTTAGCTTCTTCAAGTGTCATATTATCTAAAAGATGATAGTTAACATTTTCAGTATCTGTAAAAGAGCTTTTTAAAATTCCAGATTCGTCCAAAACAGATATGGTACGTTGTTTATTATTATTTACCTGAGACAAGTAAGCTACAACAGCAATAAGCGCAATCATGATAATTGGGCTTAAAATGGTCATAACAATAAAAGATTTATTTTTAACCTTGGTTAAGTACTCTCTTTCTATAATTAATCCTAAATGATTCATATTAGTTGTTCTTAATTGCTTGAATGAAAATATCGTTTGCACTCGGAATTAACTCCACAAAGTGAGATACCTCTCCTTTTGATGTTAGAAAGCTCAACAAATCATTAGGAATATCGTTTTCTGATAATTTAACGTTGAGCATCAACTCGTTGTCAAGTGTTTTAAAACTAGCTGGAGAAACCTTAAATTTTTCGGACAATTCTTTTTCTAACATAAGATTATTTGAAGTTCTTATTCCTACTTCAAACGTGTTAGTTTTAAACTGTTTTTTTATGTCTGTTAACTTTCCGTCTAGAATTTTGTTAGATTCATGAATCAAGGTTATTTGGTCGCATAACTCCTCTACAGATTCCATTCTGTGGGTAGAAAATATAACGGTTGCTCCGTTGTCTCTTAGTCTTAAGATTTCATCTTTAATAAGAATGGCGTTGATTGGATCGAATCCGGAAAAAGGTTCGTCGAAAATCAATAATTTTGGCTCATGTAAAACCGTAACTATAAATTGAATTTTTTGAGCCATTCCTTTAGACAGCTCTTGAATTTTTTTATTCCACCAATCTCCTATTTCTAATCTTTCAAACCAATACTTTAGCCTGATTTTAGCTTCGGCTTTACTCAATCCTTTTAATCGAGCTAAATACATGGCTTGTTCGCCTACTTTCATGGTCTTATATAAACCTCGTTCTTCTGGCAAATAACCAATATCTCTAATATGATGAGAATTTAAAGATTCGCCATCCAAAATAACCTCGCCTTGATCTGGCATGGTAATTTGATTAATTATTCGAATAAGTGTTGTTTTACCCGCTCCATTTGGGCCAAGCAAACCGTAGATACTTCCTTTTGGTACAGCTATTGAAACTTGGTTTAAAGCTGTAAAATCTCCGAATTTTTTAGAAACTGAGTGGGCTTCTAATAGGTTGTTCATAAAAGTGTGTTGTTTTGAAAATAGTACCGTAAAGATATTAAATGTGCGAACGTAATCCCTAATATAAGTCTATAAATTAGTACTACAATAAAACTGGTCTATAAAAACAAAACCCACCCTGAAATATCTTCTATTTTAGGATGGGAAAAAATTGCTATGAAAAAGAAAAAAACCACTATTTAAAAATAGTGATATCTCAAAGATAGTGTTTTTTAATAAACAAATGAAAATTAAGAATAAATAAGTTTCTTAAAACAAAAAAACCCACTGTTTATAGTGGGTTTAATAAGGTTGAATTATTTTAGGTAAACATATCTTTAACTTTTTCGAAGAAAGATTTGTCTGAACTTTCCGGCTTTGGCGTAAAATGTTCATCATCTCTCATGGATTCAAAAAAGTCTTTTTGTTGCTTACTTAATGTTTTTGGTGTCCATACATTAACATGTACTAATAAGTCTCCTTTTCCATATCCGTTAATACTTGGAATGCCTTTTCCTCTTAATCGCAATATTTTTCCAGATTGCACGCCAGCTTCTACTTTAATACGCACTTTTCCAGTAACTGTATCAATTTCTTTAGACGTACCAAGTACTGCATCTGGATAACTTACATATAAATCATAATGTAAATTATCGCCTTCACGTTGTAAAGAGTCGTGTCTTTCTTCTTCTATAGCTACAAGTAAATCTCCCGAAATACCATTACCTGGAGCTTCGTTTCCTTTACCTGAAACTTTTAATTGCATACCTTCTACAACTCCTGCTGGAATTTTAATAGAAACTGTTTCTTCTTTTACTATTAATCCATGAGAATCTGCTCCGTCTGGCTTTTTGTCTATAGTTTGTCCAGCACCTCCACAGGTAGTACAAGTGGTTGCTGTTTGCATACGACCTAAAATAGTATTTGTAACACGTGTAACTTGTCCAGATCCTTGACAAGCACTACATGTTTTGTAAGTAGTACCTTTAGCTTGAACTTTACGTTTTACTTTTACTTTTTTCTCTACACCATTAGCAATTTCTTCTAATGTTAATTTAACACGAATACGCAGGTTGCTACCTTTTACACGACGTTGCTGACCTCCAAAGCCACTTCCTCCACCAAAACCAGAGAATCCGCCTCCGCCACCAAAAGCACCTCCAAAGATATCTCCGAACTGGCTGAATATGTCGTCCATATTCATATTACCACCACCAAAGCCACCATTACCATCAAAGGCTTGATGTCCAAATTGATCGTAACGTGCTTTTTTGTCAGCATTACTTAATACTTCGTATGCTTCAGCTGCTTCTTTAAATTTTGTTTCGGCTTCTTTATCATCTGGATTCTTATCTGGATGATATTTCAAAGCCTTTTTTCTGTATGCCTTTTTAATTTCGGCAGCAGTGGCTGTTTTGTCTATCTTTAATATCTCGTAATAATCTCGTTTTGTCATCTTATTGTCCTATAACTACTTTTGGAAATCTAATTGTCTTATCGCCTAACTTATACCCTTTTTCAACCACATCTACAATTTTTCCTTTTAAATCGTCAGTTGGTGCAGGTATTTGAGTAATTGCTTCGTGATTGTCTGCATTAAAAGCATCTCCAGAAACTAAAACTACTTCTTCTAAACCTTTACTTTCAAGGGTGTTTTTTAATTTATTTCTAATTAATTCCACTCCTTTTAATAAGCCTTTTTCTTCAGTTTTAGAAATTTCAGTATAGGCTCTGTCAAAATCGTCTAAAATTGGTAATAAAGCCAACATAACGTCTTCACTTGCAGTTTTAAACAAATCGATACGCTCTTTAGCAGTTCGTCTTTTATAATTTTCAAACTCTGCAAACAAACGTAAAAATTTATCTTTTTCTAATTTTAATTCCTCTTCAAGCCTTTCTTCATTACTTAGCTCTACCTGATCAACAACCTGTTCTTCAGCGTGTTCAGGATTCATATCTACATTTTTATCTTTCTTACTCATAGTCGTATCACATAAATTATTTTTAATACTTCTTTTGAAAAGGCAAAAGTACTGCCATTATTGTAAAAATGTCAAAATGTCATCAAATAATTTTAATATTTCTTTTAGAATTTATTCATCTATAAATACCTATTTTTGCCAATTAACACTATAAATAAAATTATTACTATGAAAACAAAGTTTTTTACAATCTTAACGGTTGTAGCAATGACATTCGCTTTTACAAGTTGCAAAGATAAGGCACAAGAGGCTACTACAACTGAAGCTGAAACTGCTGCTGAAACAACAGATGTTTCAACAAAATATAAAGTTGACACAGATGCTTCTAGCATTACATGGAAAGGGCATAAACCTACAGGAACTCACCATGGAACTATAGATATTGAAAATGGTGTTTTTACTATTCATAACGGAGTTTTAGAAAGTGGTACATTTTTAATAGATATGAATTCTATTTATGTACAAGATATTCCTGAAGATGATGAAAACCATGGTAAATTAACTGGTCATCTAAAAAGTCCTGACTTTTTTGATGTAGAAAAATACCCAGCTGCAGCGTTTGAGGTTACTAAATTGGAAACTGTAGATGGTAAATCTATGTTGTCTGGTAATTTAAAAATGAAAGATGTTTCTAACAACATTACAATTCCTGTGGTAATTAACCAAAATGGAGACTCTGTAGCTATAACTAGTGAAGTTTTTACTATCGATCGTTCTAAATGGAATGTAAAATATGGTTCTAAATCTTTCTTTGATAACTTAGGAGACAAGTTTATTAACGATGGAATGGAACTTAAAATAGATGTGAAAGCAACAAAATCTTAAGGGTTTTATTACTTTAAAACATATTAAAAAACCGTTGCAATTTTATTTGTAACGGTTTTTTTTATAATAAATCTTCTAATGCAGGCCTGAGGTTTACGTAGCGATAATCAAAACCTGTATCTATAATCTTTTTTGAACACACTCTTTGGCTTTCAAAAAGCAGCACATGCATCTCTCCTAAAACCAATTTCATAATAAACTTTGGAATATTTGGTAACCATAAAGGCTTATCGAGTTTATTGGCTATAGCCTTAGTTAAGTCTAGATTGGTAACTGGATTTGGTGCAACCCCGTTAAATACTCCTTCTAATTTATTTTCTAAGGTATAAATAAAAATTCGTGCCAAATCCTTTTTATGAATCCAGGATTGCCATTGAAGTCCACTTCCAAAAGCTGCTCCTACTCCTAATTTTATTGGTTTTATCATTTGAGGCAATGCGCCTTCTTTAGAATCCATAACTAAACCAATTCTAATTTTTGTGACTGGTATCCCTAAGTCGGAAAATTCATCAGCTGCTTTTTCCCAAGAGTCCGCAACTTCCCCCAGAAAACCTAATGAGATGGCAGTAGCACTTTCATCATAATAATTAATTATAGAGTCTGGATAAATTCCAATTGCACTTGCAGAAATTAATTGCTTAATATTTATTTTTTCTTTCTCAATGATTGACTTTAGTAGATGCAAAGAATCTAATCTACTGTTTATTATGCTTTGTTTATAACTTTTTGTCCATCGTTTAGAAATAGGCGCTCCAGCCAAATTAATAATAGCGTCTACGCCCTTAAAACAAGCAATATCGATTTCCTGCGTATCGGGATTCCAATAAAACCCTTTATAATTTTCTGTAGTTACAATCTTTGATTTTGAGGTGCTTAAATAATGTACAGATATATTATGTTTTTTACATTGAGTCACGATAGCTTTCCCAACCAATCCTGTTGCTCCTGTAATTAAAACTTTCATTGTCAATTTTTATTTAAAGATACAGAATTGACTCACCTTTTACAGACACTTTAGATTAGGTTTAACAGATTTAACTAAAGTTTATAGAAAGACCGAAGTGTTTTATGCCGTTTTTGAGAAAACTTTGGAGGTTTGTCTCACTATGAAGCAATTGAAGACTTAGTTCCACGAAGCATTTGACTCGTAAAAACTCTCCGAATGTTAAGAGCCTCTCAGAGCTCTTAACATTTCACGCTTACCCGGAGGACCAGGGAGTTTTTCTACCAAAAACCCAACTGATTGCATTGCACGACGCACACTTCCTTTTGCCGAATAAGTAACTAAAACACCATCTTCTTTTAACGAGTCAAACATAGTCTTAAACACGGATTCTATCCATAATTCGGGTTGAATTCGAGGCCCAAAAGCATCAAAATAAATAAGATTATAAACATTTTTATCTGCAATCTCATTAAAACTTTTCTGTTGCTTTTCTAGGGTGAAATACGGAGTTATTTTTACAGGTTTTTCCCAGGAACAAGAATGAATATCTTTATATAACTCGTTGATATTGGCGTCTAAGAATAAATTATTGTAATTAAGTTCTAAAACCTCTTCTGCCGAAATAGGATATGCTTCTACACCCACATAGCTTATAGGTGTTTGGCAATTTTTAGTTTTGGCCAAGGTTGTCATGGCATTTAATCCGGTGCCAAAGCCAATTTCTAATATAGAAATAGAATTAGTTTGGTTATGCTTATCCTGAATAACATGCTGCAAGCCTTGCTTGATAAAAACGTACTCCGATTCTTGTAATGCCCCATGAAGCGAATGGTATTGTTCGTCTAAATCTACAAGTTGAATTGTTTTAGAACCATCTGCAGTGGTGATGATTTTACGTTCCAAAAGCTATTTAATTATCAGTTTTTGAATTCTAGAAATAGGCCCTGTGCATTCTGTTTGATGGCAAGAAATACATAGATTAACCATATTATTGAAACGTTCTTCAACAGGGATTTGAGATTCTGTATTAAAGATCTCCTTTTCACTTTCTATAAAAAGTTTAGAAAAACTTTGAAAAGTTTCGTTTCTACTTTTAAATTCTGACATTTCTGCAGTATGGATTTTCAAAAAATCCAAAGGAAACTCGGTTGGAATTTTACCAGCAAGTATATCTTGTTTAACTTCTAAATTCTGGGCATACATCTCGTTCATAAGATTGGCCATTTCAGAAGGCTGATACATATCGTAAACAACTTCTTCTTTCTCTATTTCCAGAGATTTATCGACCTGTTTACAACTTAAAACAAAAAATACCAGAGACATACTTAAAATTAAAACTTTCATTTATTCTTCTATTAAAAGTGCTCCATTTGCAACAAAAGAATAAGTGCGTCGAGGTTCTGTAATAGCTGCAATTTCTTCTTCAGATTTTCCAGCATCCTCGGCATAATGACGTAATTCTTCAACAGATAATTCGCTTACAAAAGCTTCTCCGTCTATAATAACATCTTTCCCTGCGATATTTTTAGGCATAAAAAAACCGTAGTCTTTAAACTTTACCATTACCTGCTCATCATTTCCTAAATCCATTTTCATCCAGCAGCCTTTAGCCTGACAAACCTGATCTACTTTCCCAATTAATTTTGTAGAAACACTATCTCCTACTTTCATGTTTTTATAGTCCTCTGCAATAGAAACAAGCTCTACAGCTTGGTCTGCATCAATTTTTTCGCCAAAAGAAAGATATGATATTTCCTTTTTATCTTCAGAAATTTCAGGGGTTTCAGTATTATTATTTTTACAAGAACTAATTAGTGTTGCAAAAAGAAAAAGTGTTAAAATATGCTTCATAATAATTATAAATTTGATTGAGCTTACCGACAAAGATACGTATTTTATAAAAAACGTTTTGGTTTTTTATAAAGCATAATTTCTTTAAATTCGCGTAACAAAAATAATGTCATGATAAACCCCTTAAATATCCCCTTAAACATTCAAAAATCTGAAACTTCCAAGATTAAAAATGTCGATTTTGAAAACTTAACTTTTGGAAGGACTTTTACAGATCATATGTTTGTTTGCGATTTTATTGATGGCAAATGGCAACAACCCAAAATTATGCCTTATCAAGCCTTGTCTTTCGAGCCTTCGGCAAGAGTATTCCATTATGGACAAGCTGTTTTTGAAGGTATGAAAGCTTATAAAGATGAAGCAGGTAAAGTTTGGTTGTTTAGACCAGAGGATAACCATAGTAGAATTAATAAGTCTTCTGCTAGATTAGCGATGCCTGAATTTCCTAAAGAATATTTTTTTAAAGGATTGGAAACCTTATTACAAATGGATGCCGATTGGATTCAACCTGGGTTAGGAAACTCTTTATATATAAGACCTTTTGTTATAGCAACAGAGCCTGCTATTTCTGCATCGCCAGCAAATTCTTATCGTTTTATGATAATTTGTTCGCCTGCAAAAGCCTATTATTCTGGTAAAGTACGCGTTTTATTTGCTGAAAAATATAGTCGCTCGGCAAATGGAGGTGTTGGATTTGCTAAAGCTGCAGGAAACTATGCTGCTCAGTTTTATCCAACCACTTTAGCTCAAGAAAAAGGATACCAGCAAATTATATGGACAGATGCAAATACTCATGAGTTTTTAGAAGAAGCTGGAACCATGAACATCTTTTTTAGAATAAATGACACCTTAGTAACTGCACCAACTAGCGATAGAATTTTAGATGGCATTACTAGAAGGAGTATTATTCAATTAGCTGAAGACAACGGTATTAAGGTTGATGTTAAACGTGTACCAGTTACAGAAATAAAAGAAGCTGCCAGAAATGGGAGTTTAAAAGAAATTTTTGGAGCTGGAACTGCAGCTGTTGTAAGCCCTATTTCTGCTTTTGAACACGGAAATGAAGTATTTGAAATTCCGGAGAGTGAAAACTCATTTGCCAACATGTTTAAAAAGCAATTAGAAGAAATTCAAAATAATTTAGCAGAAGATAAACATGGTTGGAGACACGAAGTTGTTTTATAGATGCTAATCTTGTTTAAATACTCAGCAAGCAATTTTTAACCAAAAATGTAAAAGATATAGAATCTGGATTAATAAAAACGACCATTTGAAATGGTCGTTTTTTATTTTCTATCAATTTTTTTTTTTATTTTTCAAGAATACTGGCAATATTAGGTTGAAAATAATGGGGTCCTTTAAGCACTTTGCCGTCTTCACGATAAATAGGCTCTCCGTTTCCTCCAAGCTTACTCATATTACTACGTTGAATTTCTTCAAAAACTTCATCTATTTTATGTTGCATACCATGTTCTATAATAGTTCCACATAAAATATAGAGCATATCTCCCAAAGCATCAGCAACTTCAACCAAATCGTTGTTATTTGCTACTTCTAAATATTCTTCATTTTCTTCGCGCATTAACTTATATCGCAACATGTTTTTCTTCATTCCAAGATCGGCTTTAGGAGTTTCTCGGTGTCCTATTTTAAAGGCTGTGTGAAAAGCTTTTACAGCTTCAATTTTTTCTTTCATTTACATAATATTTTTATATCCGGATTCATCTTTAAATAGACAAGAAGCTAGAAATACATAATTAATATTTTCATTCAATAAAACAGAAATCTTATTGGAATGTTTTCGTAATTTTGCCTAAAATTAAGGATATGTTTACAAAGGGACAATTGGTTTTTGGAGTTTTATTTGCAATCGTTTTTATAATAGCCATTTTTTATACTTATAGAAAGGATTTAAAACTTCACAAACGTTACTATAAAGGTAGTGTTTGGATTTTAGTTGCTTTTATTGCCTTTATCTTATTTATTGCTTCAATAAAATGGTTATTTACGTAAAATAATTTTTCTTGGCTATAGATTTCATTACTTGGTCTATTACTTTTAAAGCACTAGTTAAATTTTATTAATTACTATTTGTAACTAACATAAACTGTATACCTAAGAATTGATGCTGATAATAAAACAACTTAATAAATTAAAATAAACCAAACGGTATTTCTCTATTTTCAATTTTAGTTTATTGTATGAACCAAATCTCTTTAAGATTAGGTAAATCCAAGAGTTTAACATTCTAATTAACCTTAAAATGATGATGACAAATCAATAGTTTTAAGATGTATAATAAAAATCACTTATTATGAATTCATTTTTAATATTACTTTTACTACTTGCTATAAATTTTATTCTTTTAAAATTTAGCATTAACAAATAAATTCAACAGTAAAATTTTCTAACAAAAAAAGCCTTAATGATTTTAACGTTAAGGCTTTTTAATTAAAGTAAATTGTAATTTTAGTTTACCTCAGGAAGGTAATTATAGTTTTTGCTATAATCTAACATCTGACCAGGAAAAGACTCTGGTTGCAATACTTTTATAGAAGTAATTTCACCACTATCATCCTTTTCTGGAACTAAGATAGGGTTTACAAATCCACTATATGGTGCAGCAGTAAATTGCTTGTTTCTCTCCAATATTTCAGCATGTAAATCTTGATTTACTTTTACGCCATAAGTTTCTACTAAATCTTCAACAGCTTGGTAATCTCCTTCAGATTTAATACGTTGTGTTTCACGTAATAATTGTCCAAATAAATCATGCAACTTATCGTAATCAGTAATATTATAATAAGTTTTTCCATCGCGAGTAATTTTTTCAATCACATTATCTGCTTTTCCTTTTTCAAAAACCCAAGCACTTACCCATTGCCTGTTTCTCATATGAGCCTCTTCAACATCATCTCCTATGTTTAAGCGAATTAGCTGTGTCATCAAACCATTTCTAATATAACCATCGTAAGCTGCTTTTCCCATAGCTTTCCAATCGTCAACCAAGCCTAATTCTTGTAACTTCGGATTGTATAAGTAATAAAGTCCCACTAAATCTGCACGACCTTCCTCTAAAGTAGATGCATAATTTTTAAGTGTTTCCTTGGTCTCACCAACACCTGGATTTAATTGTCCCGAAGCATGCCCTATAACTTCATGTAAAGCTGTGTGTAATTTATCTGCTACTTGTCCATACTTTTCCTCTAGTTGGAACTCTTCTTCATCGTTAACAAATTCATGCAAACGTCCTGAGCTTCCTGCATTATTATAAGCTTCAATAATATTTCCTAGAGAAACAGACTTACTTCCAACAGCTGCACGAATCCAGTTCGCGTTTGGTAAATTAACACCAATTGGTGTGCTAGGTGAAGCGTCTCCAGCTTCTCCAGCCACATTAACAACCTTATAAGTTACACCTACTACATTCTTCTTTTTGTGCTCTTCCATTAAAGGCGAATTATCTTCAAACCATTGCGCGTTATCTGATAAGACTTTCATTTTTTGAGACATATCAAAGTCGTTAATTTGCACTATAGTTTCATAAGAACCTCTATATCCTAAAGGGTCGTTATAAACTTCAATAAAACTATTTATATAATCTACATTACCATCTGTGGCAGCAGTCCAGGCTACATTATAATCGTCCCAAGTTTGAAGATCTCCGGTATTATAATACTGTATTAATAAACCTAATGCATCTCCTTGAGCCTTGTTTTCCGCAACTCCTTGTGCTAATTCCAACCATTTAGTAATTTCGTCTATAGCAGAACCATATAAACCTCCAGATTTATATACTAATTCTCTTACTTGACCATTTTCTTTAACCAATTTAGAATTTAATCCAAAAGACAATGGCTTATCTGGATTTGGAGATTTTTTATTTTTATAAAATGTCTCTACATCTGCATTAGTTACATTTGGCCCATAAAAATTAACAGCAGATAGTGCTACATTATCAACTCCTTTAGCTTGATTTACCTTTTTAGAATCAGAGTCGTTAAAAATAACATCAAAAGCTTCGCCTTCTAAACTTGTATTAGTTTCAGTTAATAAGGTTTTTAAATACTCTTGGGAAAACTCTGGCTTCAACTTATCGTTTGAATAATGATGATGAATTCCATTGCTAAACCATACGCGTTTTAAATAGATTTCGAAAGCATTCCAATCGTCACTATTTTTGTCTCCAGAATAATTGGTATAAACAGCTTCTAAAGCTTTTCTAATTTTAAGATTATGTCTGTAATTCTGATCCCAAATTATATCTCTTCCAGCCAAACCTGCCTGGGTTAAATAATAAACTAATTTTTGTTCTTTTAATGTTAAGTTTTCCCAACCAGGAATTTGATAACGTAACATTTTAATGTCGGCAAATTGCTCTACATTATAATCAAAGGCATTTTCTACTTTCACTTCTGCCACTTTAACAGCTGGTTCCTTCTTTTCATCTTTACAAGACACAAAAGCAGTTAAGGCTAAAGCGAAGCCTAATACATGTTTAACTTTCATTTTTTATTTATTTTAGTGTATTACAAATGTAACATTTATTAAGATAGTACAAAATTGATTACCTTTGAATAAGAACTAGACAACCTAATATGAAAGCTATAAAATACATACTATTTTTAATACTTATTTTTATTATTGGATTAACAATATACGTTGCTGTACAGCCCAATTCCTTTGATGTAAAGCGAACCAAAACTATGGAAGCTTCAAATGAAATTATCTATAACAATGTGATAGATTTTAAAAATTGGGAAGCATGGTCTCCTTGGATTGAAAAAGCCCCTGAAACGGTTGTAACTTTAGGAGATAAAACAAGTGGAATTGCAAGTTCTTATGCTTGGGTAAATGATGATGGTCCTGGACAGATGAAAACCACTAAAACAACTTCAAACAGTTCTATAGACCAAATATTGCAGTTTGGAGATTTCCAATCTACAGATGTTCATTGGGATTTTAATCCTAAAAATAAAAACAAAACGGAAGTGTCATGGAAAATAAGTTCAGATAACATTCCTTTTAAACTTAAAGCTTATGCCATTTTTACAGGAGGATTCGATGAAATGATAGGTCCAGATATAGAGAAGGGTTTAGAGAAATTAGATAGTGTGATTCAGGCTTCAATGAAAGTATATTCGATAAAAGTAGATAATATTACGCAACGTGGAGGAGGGTTTTATCTATACAAAACAACCTCTGCTAAAATGAACAATTTTGATTCGGTAAAACAAGCTATGTTATCTGAAGTTGAGTCCTATGTTAATAAAAACAATATTACAACAGCCGGTCCTCCTTTTGTACTCTACCACAAATGGGATGAAGACAATAATGCTGTAATGTTTTCATCTTGTGTTCCTACTACCAACCAAGTTATAAGTTTAGAAAGTGAGATTTTAACTGGTCAATTAGAACCTTTTAGAGCTTTAAAAACGACTCTAAAAGGAAATTCTAATAATTTAAAAGAAGCTTGGGATACTGCTATGAATTATATTCCTGAAAACAACTTACAGTTATCAGATCAAGGACCTATGTTAGAAGTCCATGTAACCGACCCAACAAAAACTCCAAATCCTGCCAATTGGATTACCGAAATATATCTGGCTTTAGATCAATAATATGCATCCTATTAAAAAAATTAACTTAATTAGATGAAACAAATTTTACTGGTGTTTATTGGTGGTGGTATTGGAAGTGCTTTGAGATATCTTCTCAGTAAACATTTAAACAGTTACGCTACAGGAATCCCTTATGGCACAATGTTAGCGAACATTCTTGGTAGTTTACTTATTGGTTTAATTTTAGGACTAGCAGCAAAAAATGAGGCATTAACTCAAAATCACACCTTATTATTAGCTACTGGGTTTTGCGGTGGTTTTACTACTTTTTCTGCCTTTGCTTATGAAAACCACGTCTTCCTTAAAACTGGAGATTTTATGAGCTTTGCTATTTATACCATTGCCACTTTTGCTTTAGGTTTTTTAGCGGTTTTCTTAGGAATGTATTTGGTTAAATGAATAACACCTCGTTCTTAAAACCATAAAATTCAACAATATCAGCTACTTTTTGATAAAATCTTTTACTCCTGCTTCTACTTTAACACTTAAATAGTTTTCTCTTGGTACTATTGGACAAGAATACTTTTCGTTATAAGCACAATAAGGGTTGTACGCTGTATTAAAGTCAATTTCAATAATTCCGTTATTAGGCATGTCGCATTCTATATATCTTCCACCTCCGTAGGTGCTTTCTCCGTTTGTTGTATCTAAAAATGGTAAAAACAGATAATCTTCAAATCCCTCTTCATTCAATAAATCCATACTCTGATAGATACTTAGTTGATGTTCCTGTCCGTTTAACGCAAAAGTTGCAACTCCATATTTTACGTACATCGGCATTCTATCTGTTGTAGTTTTCATTTTAAAAGGAATTTCATCTGGCGTTCTTTTAAAAGAAGCTTGGACCACATAGGCAGAATCATACTTAAAAAAATCTAAACCTTTAAAACCTTTTCGGTCTTTGGCTTTTAATGGCGATTTAGTGGCGTCTTTAAAATCGGCATTCATATTTTTCTGAAATTCAGTATCACCTAAAATAGGCTGTTTCTTTTGGGTACAGCTTAAAACTGAAAGCAATAAAAAAAAGCTTAAGAAGTGTTTCATTTTTATGTTTTTTACATTTCAAAAATACAACTTAAAACTATTTTGTTTAGTTTTGATTCAGTAAAATTAAGAATTAATAAAGCATTGTATTAATTTCTCTAATATTCAGTCATCTATTTTAAAGAAACAAAGAGTTAACTAATGTATAATAAGGATATAATTATCAATTCAAATTATATATAAAAGTCCAACAATATCGTTGGGCTTTTTAGTTTTTTAGAATCCATAAAAATGAAAACACTTTTTGATAATTATATAAACACTTTTAAAGGGCTATCTCCTGAAGTTTGGTGGCTAGCTTTGGTAACTTTAATCAATAGAGCAGGAACTATGGTTATCCCTTTTCTATCCTTATACCTGACCGAAAGTCTACATTTCACTTTTGCTCAAGTGGGTTGGGTTATGTCTGCTTTTGGTCTGGGCTCTGTTTTTGGGTCTTGGTTAGGAGGTAAGTTAACAGATAAAATTGGTTATTATAAAGTTATGGTTAGAAGTTTATTAACCACAGGACTTCTTTTTATTGGCTTACAGTTTCTCAACACTTTTATCTCTTTTTGTATAGGAATATTTATAATCATGTTAGTTGCAGATATGTTTCGTCCTGCTATGTTTGTAGCACTAAGCGCCTATAGCAAACCAAAAAACAAAACACGTTCGGTAACGCTTATCCGTTTAGCTATCAACTTGGGGTTTTCAGCAGGCCCGGCAATTGGAGGATTAATTATTACGAGTCTGAGTTATCGAGGATTATTTATAGCCGATGGAATCACTTGTATTTTAGCAACTCTCTTACTAATTAAAGTACTAAATCCAAAAAAAGCAAAAACATTAGATACGGTAATTAATTTAAATCCGCAATCCGCATATAAAGATAAAGCTTTTTGGATTTTTCTATTAGCAATGAGTTTGTTCGGGATCATCTTTTTGCAATACTTTTCCACAATGCCTTTATATTATAAAGACATCCATAAATTAACCGAGTTTGAAATCGGCTTACTTTTAGGACTAAATGGTCTATTTATTTTCGTTCTGGAAATGCCACTTATTAAATGGTTAGAACGTACTAAGTACACCAAACCAGGGCTTATGGCCTTTGGTGCTCTATTAACACTTATAAGTTTTTTAGTCTTAGATTTAACCTCATGGGTCGGTATATTAGTTATAGGTATGTTATTAATGACTCTTGGCGAAATGATAAGCTTCCCATTTTCGAACGCTTTTGCACTGCAACGAGCGCGAAAAGGAAATCAAGGAGAATATATGGCATTATACACAATTGCGTTTTCTGTGGCACATATCTTCGGACACAACGCAGGACTTCATTTAGTTGATAGTTTTGGCTTTAATACTACCTGGCTTGTAATGGTAGCTTTAGGTATCATATGTGTTGGCCTGCTTTATTACCTCAAATATTATTTGAAATCAAGAAATGAGTTATATTTAAAGTAAAAATAAAGATTTACTTAGATGAAACAAGAATGGGAGAAATTGCCAATATTTCTAAAAGCAATGGAAATAAAAAAAATAGTTGATCACATAATTAAAGCTGTTGAAAACTCCGAGATTGAATATGAACAAAAGATGGAAGAAGAGTTGATTAAAAGCAATCTAGATTATCTTAGACAGAATTCACTTATAATTCCTGCTAAAATTGCTGGAGCTGGAAATGAAGATATGCTTTACGACATTAAAATGGAAAACGCTACTATAATTAGAAAAGCAGCCAGAGAACTTATCACTGATGCTCGTGGCCTACAAATGCACGGTTATAAAGATATTGAATACTTAGATCTATTAAGAAAAGAAATTGAAGAGTTTAGAATACTATTTGCCGAATGGGTAGCATCTTTTAATTGTTGGAACTATATAATTGATCGTTGGGGTTTATTTAATCCTCCAGGTATAAATTATGATGACATAGACCCAAATGATGATATCGATTATAATGACAAGAACATATAGTCTATTTTAAAGGTTTAACCGGATTATGTTTAATAACATGAGATAAAACTATTTGAGTTTTAGTTTCTCCATAAACAATTAATTGGTCTATAAAGGTTTCTAAATGTTTCTGGTTTTTTAAAACTACTTCCATTACAATATTCTCATTCCCTGTAATACGATAACAGTTGATAACTTCATCAAAGGTTTTAACTTTTTCTAAAAAAGGTTTTAACATTCCCATAAATGCTCTAATCGTAATAAGTGCTTTTAATTGATAGCCTACTTCAAAAGGAGATACCGTTGTATGGTAATTTTGAATAATTCCTAAATCCTCCATTTTTTTAATTCTCTCCGACACAGCGGGAGAACTAATTCCCACTTGACGTCCAATTTCGGCGTTAGATAGCCTTGAATTACTCTGTAAGCATTTCAAAATTTTCCAGTTTAATTGATCTAAACTCATATTAAAGAAATATTAGATTCTACGTTAATAATTAAAGCAAATATACAGTTTTACCATAATAACTAAAGTTAAATATGACAACTAGTTGGTAAATTTGATAAAATTGTTATAAAAACTAGTATTAATTATGTCCACACACTTATACCACTCGCCTATATATCAAAAGGCTATGGAAATCATCACCATATCTCGAAGTATTTCGACATATTTAAATCATGATTTGGCATATTTAAAACCAGATGGTAAAGAAGATTTACACATTTATTTTACAGGAGATATAGTACAGCAATCTACATCTCTAGCACCAGAAATAGAGAAAGCAGAACTAGAAAGGTATAGCGATAAAAAACACAAGCACATAGCTTCTGTTAAACGATTAACCAATTTATTATATAAAAATTGTAGAAGATTAGAAAACTCTAATAGCAATGGTAAAGATTATCTTCCAATACTTCGAAGTGAACTAAAGAAGTTTAGAAAACTTCAACACACTTGGTCCCTAACTTTATAGTGCTCATTCAGAAAGACTCATAATACAGTAGTAGGTTCTATTGATGATGGATTTCTGAAGAAATGTTATTCTTATTAAGTCCTTTTTAAAAAGACTCTTTTGCTTTAAATTTATTCCTATAGTTATCCCTTAATAAGGAACTTTATGCACAGTTATTAGTGTATAGCTTTCTGAAATAGGATGGTATGCAGAGCTCCTCGTTATTTTCTTAGCTTTATTATACTAAATAATTTGCCCTTTTGGTTTTGTATTCCTTTACACGGCATAATCTTCCATTTCCCATTTATTATGCAAAAAAAAATCCCGATTCAATAAAATGAATCGGGATTCTAAAAAAGGCGATGACCTACTCTTCCACAACTGCAGTACCATCGGCGCTAAT
>NZ_JAPMLL010000048.1 GCF_026410255.1 Xanthomarina sp. F1114 | reverse complement strand
CATCCACCCCTTCGGATTTTACTTTGTTTTACTACGAAAATAAAAAGTAGGCCGTTTGTCAGTTCAAGTAGCAAGAGCTTTGATTTAGTTTTTTTTATTATAAGTAAACTTGAAAATAGGATTTAGGCTTATTATTCATTTAACTACATATACTTAGTAAATAACAATCTAGGCTTCCCGCTAAAAAGCGGGATGGATAGTTCAAGGCTAGGAAGATGAGACGGTGGGTTTGAAAGAAGCAAGAATTAGTTTATAAGTAGCAAACTCCCTGCCCGAAGAAGTTCAGGCGGGCCTGCCCAAATTGCGTCTGTCCATGCCCACGCGCCAGCTCGCCCCTTCGCTAAAATAGTCCACAGGACTATTTTTATACGCTCGG
>NZ_JAPMLL010000047.1 GCF_026410255.1 Xanthomarina sp. F1114 | reverse complement strand
AAATACATATAATTAAAAGTAACAATCTAGGCTTCCCGCTAAAAAGCGGGATGGATAGTTCAAGGATAGGAAGATGAGACGGAGGGTTTGAAAGAAGCAAGAATTAGTTTATAAGTAGCAAACTCCCCTTTCTTTACCTCCGTTGCTCTTCGGTAAATTCATTCCCCTCTTCAACTGAAGAGGGGAGCCGTGTAGTTATTATTCATTTAAATACATATAATTAAAAGTAACAATCTTGGCTCCTCACTTTAGATAAAGGGAGGTGGATCATCTGAACGCAGAGAAGATGAGACGGAGGGTTTGAAAGAGGCAAGAGTTAGTTTGTACGTAGCAAACTCCCCTTTCTTTACCTCCGTTGCCCTCCGGTAAATTCATTC
>NZ_JAPMLL010000046.1 GCF_026410255.1 Xanthomarina sp. F1114 | reverse complement strand
ATCGGAACAAGCTCTGGCGCTTCAGATATTGCAAATGGAGTAGATGTAGGCAATACCACAACTTATAATCCACCCACTGATTTTCCTGAAAACACGGAGATTTTTGTGAGTATTACACCATATAATACAGCAGGAAGTGCAATAGGATGTGCCGAGGAAAGCTTTACAACTGAAGTTTTAATTCCAGCATGTACAAGTTTAGTCAGTCCGTTTAATGGAGAAACAGATGTTTTTGTCGATTCTGATATTACCTGGAATGCTATTGCAAACGCTACAGGGTATTTAATTACTATTGGAACAAGTTCTGGCGCTTCAGATATTGCAAATGGAGTAGATGTAGGCAATACCACAACTTATAATCCACCCACTGATTTTCCTGAAAACACAGAGATTTTTGT
>NZ_JAPMLL010000045.1 GCF_026410255.1 Xanthomarina sp. F1114 | reverse complement strand
ATATAATTCCCAATACTGTGTTGTTTGGTAAATCGTTTGTTGTTTAATTGTCTGGATTTTAATTGTGACCATAAAAAGGCCTCAGCAGGAGTTAAGTTTTCACGTAATTGCTTTCTGCGTTCTTGGAATTCTTTTTTGTTATGTGTACGCTGTTTAGACATGTATTAAAAATACATAATTTTTAAACACATATACTTAAAAGTAACAATCTAGGCTCCTCACTTTGGATAAAGGGAGGTGGATCATCTGAACGCAGAGAGGATGAGACGGAGGGTTTGAAAGAGGCAAGAGTTAGTTTATAAATTGCAAACTCCCTGCCCGACAGTGTCATTCAGGCGGGCCTGCCCAAATTGCGTCTGTCCATGCCCACGCGCCAGCTCGCCCCTTCGCTAAAATAGTCCACAGGACTATTTTTATACGCTCGG
>NZ_JAPMLL010000044.1 GCF_026410255.1 Xanthomarina sp. F1114 | reverse complement strand
ATATCTGCAGGAGCAGCCGGAGCTACAGGAGCAGTTGTATCGGCAATAGTGATTGTTTGTGAAACAGACGAGCTGTTATCACAAGCATCAGTGAATGTCCAAGTACGTATAATTACTATGTTACAAGAATCCGTATCGTTAGTAGTTTCTTCTAGAACTCCAACTATTTCACCGGCACAGTTGTCCATTGCAGTTAATTCTTCTGCAACAGGAACTTCAGATACACACTCATAAGCTATATCCGCTGGAGCTTCTGGAGCTACAGGAGCAGTTGTATCGGCAATAGTGATTGTTTGAGAAACAGACGAGCTGTTATCACAAGCATCAGTGAATGTCCAAGTACGTACAATTGTTATGTTACAAGAATCCGTATCGTTAGTAGTTTCTTCTAAAACTCCAACTATTTCACCAGCACAGTTGTCCATTGCAGTTAATTCTTCTGCA
>NZ_JAPMLL010000043.1 GCF_026410255.1 Xanthomarina sp. F1114 | reverse complement strand
TCTGGCGCTTCAGATATTGCAAATGGAGTAGATGTAGGCAATACCACAACTTATAATCCACCCACTGATTTTCCTGAAAACACAGAGATTTTTGTGAATATTACACCATATAATACAGCAGGAAGTGCAATAGGATGTGCCGAGGAAAGCTTTACAACTGAAGTTTTAATTCCAGCATGTACAAATTTAGTAAGTCCGTTTAATGGGGAAACAGATGTTTTGGTTGATTCTGATATTACCTGGAATGCTATTGTAAACGCTACAGGGTATTTAATTACTATTGGAACAAGTTCTGGCGCTTCAGATCTTGCAAATGGAGTAGATGTAGGTAACACAACTACTTACAATCCGCCAACTGACTTCCCTGAAAACACGGAGATTTTTGTGAGTATTACACCCTATAATACAGCAGGAAATGCTGTAGGATGTGCCGAAGAAAGCTTTACAACTGAAGTTCTAATTCCAGCATG
>NZ_JAPMLL010000042.1 GCF_026410255.1 Xanthomarina sp. F1114 | reverse complement strand
GTTTGAAAGAGGCAAGAGTTAGTTTGTACGTAGCAAACTCCCCTTTCTTTACCTCCGTTGCCCTCCGGTAAATTCATTCCCCTCTTTAACTAAAGAGGGGAGCTTGGTGTAGTTATTTTTCATTTAACTACATATACTTAGTAAATAACAATCTAGGCTCCTCACTTTGGATAAAGGGAGGTGGCTCATCTGAACGCAGAGAAGATGAGACGGAGGGTTTGAAAATAGCAAGAGTTAGTTTATAAGTAGCAAACTCCCCTTTCTTTACCTCCGTTGCTCTTCGGTAAATTCATTCCCCTCTTTAACTAAAGCGGGGAGCTTAGTGTAGTCTTTTTTATGATATTTTGGAAGGTATTTGTTATGTATTTAAATAAAAACAATCCCGTATTTCTTTTAAAACAGAAGGTAAATAATCAAATACCATTTTGTTTTCAAATCGGATGACTTTATAGCCTTGTCTTTCTAGATAGTTAGTTCGTTTTTTA
>NZ_JAPMLL010000041.1 GCF_026410255.1 Xanthomarina sp. F1114 | reverse complement strand
AATCCGAAGGGGTGGATGAAGGAGGATGGCCCAGCGCAGCGATTGCCATCCGCATGATAGGGATTTTTCGTAGTTTTCAAGAAAATAAAAATCAGTCTAGATTTTTTTGGTTCGTTTTTTCATCAATGGAAAAAATGAACGTATATACTTTCAAGTTCTCCCTCTAGACTTCCTGCCCGTCCGTAACGCCCGCCTGAATGACACCGTCGGGCAAGGAGTTTGCTACTTACAAACTAATTCTTGCTTCTTTCAAACCCCCGCCTGCCTCCCTGTCTGTTCGGCATTCGGGCAAGCTCCGTCTCATCCTCTCTGCGTTCAGATGAGCCACCTCCCTTTATCCAAAGTGAGGAGCTTTAGATTGTTATTTACTAAAATATGTATTTAAATGAATAATAACTGCACCAAGCTCCCCGCTTTAGTTAAAGAGGGGAATGAATTTACCGGAGGGCAACGGAGGTAAAGAAAGGGGAGTTTGCTACGTACAAACTAACTCTTGCCTCTTTCAAAC
>NZ_JAPMLL010000040.1 GCF_026410255.1 Xanthomarina sp. F1114 | reverse complement strand
GTATCGCCTTCAACCGAAACGGTATAAGTCTCTCCTACATCCAGATTGACTATGGTAGCTGTTTCGTCTATTAAAACAGTAGTTGCATCAGCATTCACCATACTAGTTCCTGCAAAAGTAACGTTTGTAATTTCTTCAACAATAACCTCGGCAGAGTCTGTAATATTACAATACGGTTCAGGAAAATTATCAACGCCTGCTACTTCTAGAGTAAAATCTAAAGCTTGTCCATAACCAGCATACGGACCATATCCAAACGGATAAAACTCGATAGCACAAGGGTTTATTCCTGCAGGAGAATCTGGATCTTGATATGTTTTTGTTAATCTAATACGTGTTTCTCCCTCCATAACATCCACAGGAACCGTAATATCCATTGTTACAGAAACGCCATCGTCTCCCACCGAATCGAATAGAGTACCAATTTCATACACTTCTCCAGCATCATCTAAAACACCATTCTGGTTCCAATCTATAAAAGCTACAATATCATTATCAAAAGGTCCTTTGGTATCGCCTTCAACCGAAACGGTATAAGTCTCTCCTACATCCAG
>NZ_JAPMLL010000003.1 GCF_026410255.1 Xanthomarina sp. F1114 | reverse complement strand
AAAAAAAAAGACCCTTCAAATTAATGAAAGGTCCCTTCTCGCTAAATTACTTCTAATTCAGCTCCTGATTAATAGCAATCTTTATTTTTTTAATTCACCTTAAAGCCTAAAGGAATATATGGTTGTCCTAAATTTGGTACTGGTCCTCCAGAACCATAAAAATTAGAACTTAAAAACTCTACATTTCCTTGTGTTATTGGATATGGAACATCTGTATAATCAGATTTTCTTAATATTCTTCCAACAGTTTCGTTAAGCGAGGTGTTGTTCGATATAGTACGCATAACGGTAATAATGTCTCCAGCACTTACAGCAACGGGAGAAATTATTTGGTAGTCTAATTGGGTTTGCGAAAAAGAATGAGTGCCAGAGTAAGATGCTGTTGAGGTTTCGTTAATTATTTCAATAATATAATTTCCTGTCCAAGTACTTGGGTTCTGATATCCAACACTGCAAATTTCTCCATCTGCATTTATTTTTATTCGGTATTTATGAGTTTTTAGATCCATATATTCCGGTAGATCATCATAGCCATTTGCTGTAGAAAAAGCATCTGTTATGGCTGTACTCACATAAGAGTCGTCACATATATTGTTTGTTGAGTCATCGTCGTTATCACAAGACGAAAGTGTAAAGAGACTTAATATGGATAGAAGTGCTATTTTTTTTAAATTTTTCATAATCATTGTTCTTTTATTTGTTTCTAACAACCTTATATCAATATCCTTTTAAAATTGTTACCCATCTTTTTTAAATAATTTTAAATAATATTAAAAGAAGAAGCTTTTTTAAAATGAAAAATTTTGAGTTTATAGTGAAATTAAAATCAAAAAAAAAGACCCTTCAAATTAATGAAAGGTCCTTTTTTGCTGAACTACTTCTAATTCAGCTCCCTCATAATAGCAATCTTTATTTCTTTACTTGAGCTTTTTTTCGTTTATATTTTTTCATCACGCCACTTATAATAACTTTAGAACTAATAATCTCTCCTTTAGCTATAAGTTGAATCATTTTATTGGCATCATTTTCATTAGAACTATATCCTTTGGCAGTACCATAAGAGCTTTCTACTTCCCAGAAATATATTCGGTTGCTGTTATTGTCTGCTTCATAATCTAACATATAGAAGCTTTCAATTTTTTTATCTAATACAATTTCTCCAGAACTCACAAGGGAAACCATTTTATTGGCGTGAATTAAATCTAAAGAAGTACCCGAATATCTGTTTTTGTTAGTTGTTACTGTCCAATCAAATACTTGAATTAAATTTTCTTTTGCAATTGTTACAACTTTATTAGATGTGTTAACAATTGGTTTTTTGTCTGTAGCATTAACTTGTATAATTGATAAGGCTACTACTGCGATAATTACTAGTGAATTTCTCATAACTAAAAATTTTAATGGATTAATATTTTTTTTAGTGTTTCGCGTTTTTTGCGCTTACAACCTTATATCAATATCCTTTTAAAATTGTTACCCGTTTTTATCAAAAATATTTAAAAGAGAAGATTACTTCATAAGAGTTCTTGTAAGAATAGAGAAGCTTATTGATCAAATTCCTTTTACAACCTAAAAATTATAGAAAACTTTTGTCTGGTAGTTTTAATACGGAAGGGTTTCGGTTTTGTTCTATGTTTAAAATTTTAAAGAAAAGCCCTTTCATAAATTTGATAGGGCTCTTTTTGATTAACCGACTCTAATTCAGCTCTCTGATAATAGTAACCTTTAGGGCTAAATAGAGTTTCTTTGGTTCTGTGTTTTTATACTTTTTAACCTGATTACGATGTTCTTTAAAAATTGTCATCCTAATCTCTATATTAAACTAAGGCTACTTCATATAAGGAGTAGCCTTTTTAATAATGTATAATTTATTTTTTTATAACTTTATTTTGGTAGGATTTCCCATCTGTTTCAACAGTTATAAGGTAGAGTCCAGTTGGCCAACTCTTAACATCAATAGTTTCTTTTTGGTCTTGGGTTTTGTTAGAGTACACCTTAATTCCTTGCAAGTTTCTAATGTTAATAGTTTTATCCCCTTTACTTTTAATGTCACTAAAATCTAAAGCTACATGATTTTGAGCGGGATTGGGAGAAACCTTAAAATTAACATCTTTAGGAGTGTTATTAATCTCCTCTTCACCAAAAGTAAGGCTGTATTTAAATGGTTCGTAGTCGTGATGTGGATCTTCAATTATTTCTCTTTTACAACAAGTAACTTCGAAGAATAACTCTACGGAGTCCCACGGATTCCCAACAGCTAATTTAAATCTATATATTTTCCCTGGTCTTAAATGGTAGCCTTGAGGAAGAAAATCGACAATATTAATATCGTTTGGTGCTTCGGAAAAAGGACTAACCCATGCCGAATGTAGTAAATTGATGTCTGTCCAAGTTCCTAAATCAAATTCTGCTAAACTTACAAAATATCTGGTTTCACAACCACTTGCAGAACCATCTACCAGAAGATCGTCGATTAGACATAATTCGGTTATTTTTATTGGTCCATAATACGATTGGTATTCATTCTCCCCATTTGGAAATCTAAATTGAGCAGCAGCCATCGGTGTTCCATCTCTTCCACATATTTCTCCGCAATTAAAAACTTGATGAAAACTTTGGTACGTAGGATTGTTTGGATTTGCATATAGTTTCCTGTCAATACCAGTTACAATAAAATCGCAATCGTAAATAGCCACACTTTCTAAATGATTCTTGATTTTTGCATCTATCTCGTACTCATGAATAAAATTATTGCTAGAATCGAAAAGTGAGACTTTAAAACTCCCTTCAGCTAGAGATCCATAATTTTTACTTATTACTAACCGGTTTTTTATATCAACATCAATAAAGCCACGTTTTTCCTGAAAAACTGTACTGCTTTGTCCGCTTAAAAACTTTACTTGTGTTTCGGTGAATGGAGGTGAGCTTGAAATATTTGCATTAAAAAACACTTCCCAATTACTTCTTAGTGCTATTTGATTGGCTTCTAACCTGTTAAATCGACTGTTCGGTTCATAGTAGTGAGAATGAAAGCTAATTGACACGTTATTGGGGTTATAGGTATATCTTTTTATATTGAGCTTGGATTGAGACAATGGACCAAAAGAATATCCGACAGCCAATTTTTCTTCTTTCATATCCATATGAATACTAAATGGTCTTGTATCGTTTATAAGCTTAAGTTCATCCATATGAGATAAGGTGCCTATATAAGACATGTTTCTAAATACTTTTATAATAATTTTGTTGTTTTCAACACCTCCAACAAGAACGTCACCATTTGGAGCAATGGCTAAATCGGTAGCATGACTATTACTTATTGCCATAACACGTGAGCCTATAAGTGTTCCAGAAGCATTATATTTTTTTAAATACGTTTTAATGTTATAATTGTTGGAAGATGGTTTGTCTCTATATAAAACGTAGACATTATTCTCTTTATCTAGTTTTATTCTGGCAAAACTGGCGTAATTTGAAAAATGAATATCCGAAGGAGTAAGTGCATTGAAAGAAGAACCATCATACACTTTAAAATAATTACCAGCTTTCTTATCTTCTAAGGTGTATGCAATGGCATATAGCTTTTCATTTTTATCGGAAGTAGAGTGCGCAACCCAATTAGTTGTCGAAGTATAAGGTAAGTTACTAGTTTGCTCGCCTCCTGTTAAAGGGCCTTGAGAATGTAAAATGCCAGCGCTAAAAACCAATAGCAGTAACATTGTTTTTTGGAATAATTGTTTCATCGTAATAAATATTAAATAATTAATTTTAAAGTGTAGATACTTTATCTACTCATTGTATACATAAAACCATTCTCAAATTGTTACCCTTATTATGCGAAGTTTTTTTAAATTCGTTAAAAATAAAGGGTTTATGAGCCAGAAGAAAATTCACGAAGATCAGAAGTACATAGTTGGTTTGGTTGAAAACAACACATTTATAATTCAGGCTATTTACGATAAGTTTGCGCCAAAAGTTATTAATTATATCAAGCAGAATAGTGGAGATGCATCTAGCGCTCAAGATATTATTCAAGAAACCATCATCACTATTTATAATCAGGCTATAGAAAAAGATTTAAAGCTTACCTGTCCGTTCGATGCGTATTTTTTCTTGCTCTGTAAACGTAAATGGCTCAATCATTTAAAAAAAACAGGAAATAAAGAGGTAACAATTAATGAGGAAGTGTTATCTAAAGATGACGACGCTCAAGAACTCGCTTTTGAAACTTCTTTATTTGAACAACAACACAGTTTATATAAAGACATGTTCGGAAAATTAGGCCAAGCATGTAAAGACTTGCTAAAAGCTACTTTTAAAATTAAATCTATGGAAGAAGTGGCCAAAAGCTTGGGTCTAACTTATGCTTATGCCAGGAAAAAGAAGTCTTTATGTATAGGACAGTTAACCAAATTAATTCAAGAGTCACCAACCTATAAAAACCTAAAATCTTAACCATGCAAGAACAAGATTATATATTATTTGAAGATTATTTGTCTGGAAACCTGGATACTACAGAAATAGTGGCTTTTGAAAATAGATTGCAAAACGATTTTGAGTTTAAAGATGCTTTTGAAGTTTATAAATCCACTTCTAAGTTTCTGGAAAACCATATAGAAAACGAAGAAAAGGCTGAGACCTTTAAAACAAACTTAGAAACTGTTTCGTCTAAGTATTTTGCTAAAGAAGAAGCCTCAAAATCGAGACTAAAAGGAATCAATCCGTGGTATTATTCTTTAGCTGCAGCAGCTATTTTAGTTATCGGGTTTTTCTTTACTCAGCAATTTTCAAATCCAGTTTATGAGGATTACGCCAATTACGGCACCATAAGTTTAACGGTTAGAGGTACACAAAGTGAAGTTTTGAGCAAAGCAGAAACAGCCTTTAATAATCATAATTACAAAGAGGCTGAAATTTATTTTTCACAAATTCTTAAAACCGATACTAACAACATGGAACTACAACTATATAAAGCAGTGTCTTTGGTAGAACTAAGTAATTATACAGAAGCAGATACGCTTTTCAACTCTATTATTAAATCTCCTTCTGTGTATAAAAACAAAGCAATTTGGTATTTAGCTTTAAGCAAATTAAAACAAGGCGATAACACAGCTTGCATAAACACTCTTAAAACGTTACCTGAAGATTCTGAAGACTATAATGAAGCGCAGAAGCTTATTAAAAAGTTGAAATAAAGACTTTAAGTAGTTTTATCAAACAACTAGTATTGATATAAAACCTAAAAGACCTAAGAAATGGTTTAACATTCTAAAACCTGAACGGACTTAAGGTTATTTGTAAAAGAACCTATACTTTTGCAAAATGACAATTACCGATACACATACACATTTATATAGTGATGCTTTTGACGAGGATAGAAGCAGTATGATTCAACGAGCTGTCGATGCTGGAGTTTCGCGTTTCTTTATTCCTGCTATCGACTCAACTTATACAGAAGCTATGCTTCAATTGGAAGCAGATTTTCCTAATAAGGTTTTTTTAATGACGGGTTTACACCCAACTTCAGTTAAAGAAAATTATTTAGAAGAACTCGCTCATGTGGAAGACTTACTGGCAAAACGTTCTTTCTATGCCATTGGCGAAATAGGTATCGATTTGTATTGGGATACGTCTACTTTAGAGATTCAGAAGAAAGCATTTAAGCACCAAATTCAATTAGCTAAAAAGTATAAATTACCAATCGTAATTCACTGTCGTGAAGCCTTCGACGAAATTTTTGAAGTTTTAGAGGAAGAAAAATGTGAAGATTTGTTCGGAATTTTTCATTGTTTTACAGGAACCATTGAACACGCTAAACTTGCAATTTCCTATAACATGAAATTAGGAATTGGAGGCGTGGTTACTTTTAAAAACGGAAAAATTGATCAATTTCTTCATCAAATAGATTTAAAACATATAGTTTTAGAAACCGATAGCCCATATCTAGCACCAACACCATTTAGAGGCAAACGCAATGAAAGTAGTTATATAATAAAGGTGTTAGAAAAACTATCGGAACTTTATAAGCAGCCACAAGAAAAAATTGCCGAAATTACTACTCAAAATTCAAAAGACGTTTTTAATATATAAGTATGATAGACACCAAACCAAACATTCTTTTAATATATACTGGTGGTACCATTGGAATGATTAAAAACCCGAATACAGGAGGTTTACAAGCTTTCGATTTTAGTAATTTATTAAAAAGAATTCCAGAATTAAAGTTGTTGAGTTGTAATATTTCAACAGTTTCTTTTGAAGAGCCTATCGATTCCTCTAATATGAATCCAGAGTATTGGGTGCAAATGGCCGAAATTATTGAGTCTAATTACGACTCTATAGACGGGTTTGTATTATTACATGGAAGTGATACTATGAGTTATACGGCTTCGGCTTTAAGTTTTATGTTAGAAAATCTAAACAAGCCAGTTATTTTAACAGGGTCGCAATTACCAATTGGAGATTTGCGTACAGATGCTAAAGAGAACTTAATCACCTCTATACAAATGGCGTCTTTAAGAAAAAATAATAAACCAGTTATTAGAGAAGTAGGTTTGTATTTTGAATACAAATTGTACCGGGGAAATAGGACCACAAAAATAAATGCAGAACATTTTGAAGCTTTTGAATCTTTTAATTACCCCAATTTGGCAGAATCTGGCGTTCATATGAAGGTGAATAAGGAGGCGCTTTTAAAGCCAAATTCTAAAAAAAAGCTAATAGTTCATAAAACATTGGACACAAATATTGCCCTTATAAAATTGTTTCCTGGTATTTCTAAGTCTGTTTTAGAGTGTATTATTAATAATAATAGTTTAAAAGGAATTATTATAGAAACCTACGGTGCAGGAAATGCTAGTACGGAATCTTGGTTTATTTCTTTAATAAAACGAGCAATCGATAGAGGAGTTCACGTTATAAATATTACTCAATGCTCGGGAGGAAGCGTAATAATGGGGCAGTACGAAACAAGTTCCGATTTAAAAAGAACAGGAGTTATTTCAGGAAAAGACATGACAACGGAGGCTGCAGTGGCTAAATTAATGTATTTATTAGGAGAAAATATATCGCCTAACACCTTCAAAACTATATTCGAAACCTCGCTCAGAGGAGAAATTACATAAAAATTAACGAACAAAATTTTTAGCTTTCAAAAGTTTTTTTGTTATTTGCCTAACGTATTGCTAAATAAAATAATTAGAGAGGTGGCCGAGTGGTCGAAGGCGCACGCCTGGAAAGTGTGTATACCTCAAAAGGGTATCGAGGGTTCGAATCCCTTCCTCTCTGCTGTTATTTTTATTTGTTAATCGTATTTTTTTTATATCTTTAACACTTTAACTAATAAAATTAAGAACAAGAACAATGAAAAGATTATTTTCTATTCTAGCCATTACTGTAATGATGGCTTTCGGAACTGTTAATGCAAATACAACTGCAAACATAACAGCATCAATAGCAGCAACTGTTGCTAGTATATCACAAGATGAAGTTGCTACTGATGAAGCAACAACTGAAAATCTTGGATTTCACCAGGAACTAAAAAAACGTTTTATAGAAGGTGGAGCCGGATTTATGGGAATCGTTCTATTATGTTTAATTCTTGGATTAGCAATTGCTATTGAGAGAATTATCTTTTTAAACCTTTCTACAACAAACACTAAAAAGTTAACTCAAAATGTAGAAGATGCATTACAATCTGGTGGTGTAGAAGCTGCTAAGGAAGTATGTAGAAACACAAAAGGTCCTGTTGCCTCAATTTTCTATCAAGGTTTAGATAGAACAGACGAAGGTTTGGAAGCTGCTGAAAAAGCTGTTGTAGCTTACGGTGGAGTTCAAATGGGTCAATTAGAGAAAAATGTATCTTGGATTTCGTTATTTATTGCTTTGGCACCAATGTTAGGTTTCATGGGAACAGTAATCGGGATGATTCAAGCTTTCGATAAAATTGAAGCTGCCGGAGATATGCAACCTTCTCTTGTTGCAGGTGGTATTAAAGTAGCACTTTTAACAACTGTATTTGGTTTAATAGTAGCTATTATACTTCAAGTTTTCTACAATTACATTATTGCAAAAATTGACAGCATTGTTAACGATATGGAAGATGCATCAATTACCTTAATGGATTTATTGATTAGATACAAGAAGTAATAACAACCTTAAAACACATTATACAATGAGTTTACATAAAATATTAAAAATTGTTGTTGGAATTCTTTCCGTTATAGGATTTGTCCTCGCTTTAATGATTATAAGCGGTAACGAAGGGATGATTGACAATATGTTATATGTTACTTATGTAGTTCTTGCACTTATTCTGGCTTTAGTGCTGGTTTACGTGATTATAGGATTATTTTCAGGTAATATTAAAAAGACGCTAATGTCTGTTGGAGCATTTTTAGTAATTCTAATAATTTCTTACGCAATGTCTTCAGGTACAGATTTAGATCTTACTCCTTTTACAAACAAAGGACTTGACGTTACAGAATCAACCTCTAAATATGTTGGAGCAGGATTGTACGCATTCTATGCTTTAGCTATTATAGCAATTGGTTCTATGGCTTTCTCTGGAATAAAAAATATATTTAATAAATAATTATGGCAAAAAGATCAGCACCAGAAGTTAATGCCGGCTCGATGGCTGACATTGCTTTCTTACTCCTTATATTTTTCTTGGTAACAACTACCATAGAAACGGACTCGGGATTGAATAGAAAATTGCCACCGTTAGATGATAATCAACCGGAAGATGTTATTATTAAAGAGAAAAATATTTTTCAGCTTAATGTTAATAAAAACAACCAATTGTTTTTAAAAACAGGAGGAGAAGAAAAAGTAATTCAAATTAAAGATCTGCGTAAAGCTGCCGTTGCCTTTTTAGATAATGGTGGTGGAAAAGGTCCAGATGCTTGTAAGCGTTGTCAAGGAAAGAAAAACCCAAGATCGTCTGATAACTTTCAAAAGGCTATTATTTCGTTACAAAATGATAGAGCTACCAAATACGATACGTATATAGCTGTACAAAACGAAATAATTGCAGCTTATAATGAGCTTAGAAATAGAGAGTTTAAAAGAAGCTTTCCTAATTTAGGAATAAGCTTTGTAGAGGCAGATCATCGTTATTCTGACCCGAGAACTTCTCCAGAGGAAAAAGCTAAACTAAAAGATAAATTAGAAGAAATTAAACTTTTAGTTCCACAAAAATTCTCTGAAGCAGAACCTAAAAAGTCTAATTAGATAAACAAAAAATATGTCTAAATTTAAAAAGAAAAAAGGAGGCGATTTGCCAGCAGTGAACACAGCTTCTTTACCTGATATTGTATTCATGTTATTATTCTTTTTTATGGTTGCTACTGTTATGAGACAGAACACCTTAATGATTGATAATAACTTGCCATTTGCAGATCAGGTTGAGAAACTCGATAAAAAAGATTTAGTAATGTATATCTATGCTGGAAAACCTAGTAGTAACTATAAATCAACTTATGGTACAGAAGCAAGAATTCAATTAAATGATAAATTTGCCGAAGTATCAGAAATACCTGCATTTATAGCTTCTGAACGCGCTTCTAAAAGAGAAGAGTTAATTCCATTTTTAACAACTGCCTTAAAAGTAGATAGTGATGCAAATATGGGATTAGTAACAGATATTAAACAGGAGTTACGTAAAGTAAATGCACTAAAAATTAATTATACAACCAAAAAAGGTAATGCCTTACAAGGTTTGAAAAAATAAATATATTCTTAATTTTATATTATTTAAAGGCGTTTTGAGAAATCATGACGCCTTTTATTTTATATTTAATCCTATAATTTTTATTCGTTAAAAATGAAATTTGTACTCTTTTTTTTAATAGGATGGCTTTGTATTACAACTGTATATGCACAAGAAAATGTTGTTATAGACAGTTCTGTCGTGGATACTAAGTATAGAGAAGATCAGTTTTATTTGGCTATTACCTATAACCTTTTAACCAAGAAGCCAAATAATGTAAAACAGACAGGGTTTTCCAGTGGATTTCATTTTGGGTTTATAAGAGATTTCCCTTTAAATAAACGGAGAAATTTTGGACTTGCACTTGGATTAGGTGCTTCCATTAATTCATATAATCACAATATATATATGTCTGAAACTGAATCAGGAGATATTGATTTTATAAACCTAAGTGATGCAGATATAAACTACTCTAAAAACAAATTTAATACTTATCTTCTCGAAATGCCTTTTGAACTAAGATGGCGAACATCTACAGCTACCGAATATAAGTTTTGGCGTGTTTATACAGGTTTTAAAGTAGGTTATTTAATTGCGAATGCAACTAAATTTAAAGGGGATTTAGGCAAAATTAGACACACAAATTTAGATGCATTTAATAATTTTCAGTATGGTCTTACGTTAAGTGCTGGTTATAATACATGGAATTTTCACGTCTATTATTCTTTAAACTCTATTTTAAATAGTGATGCCAGATTAGGTCCTAAACCTATAGATATGTCTTCCGTTAAGTTTGGTCTTATTTTTTATGTTCTATAGCCAGTAGTTTACTAAAATAAGTTGAGGTAGCAACCCAATAAAAAAACCAATGAGTAATTCTATATTGGTATGTGCCTTAAGATGAAGCCTAGAAGTTGCAATGGCACCAATTAATATAAACATAAGCGCTAAAGTGCCGTTAATATTAATACTAAAGTGAATGCTCAAGGCTATATAGAACATAGTAACACCAGAAATACCAATCATATGAATACTTGCTTTAAACTTCAGTATGGCTAGAATAAGACAGGCCATAGTGGAAATTAAAATGCCTACAAAGAAATAATACAACTCGATAATCTCTGTAGCTGGTAAAACTCGGTTTAAAATTAAAACTGCAATACACCCATTAAGAAACAAAGGCAATATGCGCTCTTGTGTACTGTTTAAATAGATGGATTTAACCTTTCCTATGCTCTTTAACAAATAATAAAGTAGAATAGGTAATACAATGGTTAAAATTAAGAGCGAGATGAGTTTTGCTCGAATAATTTCTATGGGAATAAATCTGGGCGATTTTGAAAAGTAAAAAACTACACCTAACATAGGCATAAGAATGGGATGAAATATAAACGAGATACCTTTTAAAAGCTGATTCAAATTTTTATTTAAAATTAATAAAATTATTCTTCACTGAATATGATACATTGGATTTCATCAAAATTCAGGACCTAACTAACAGGCTGAATTTTAAACTATTTAGATTTTTTTACGCAGTCTAGCTACAGAAATTTCTAACTGTTCTCTGTATTTCGCTACTGTTCTTCTGGCAATAGGGTAGCCTTTTTCTTTTAAAATTTTGGCTAAAGCGGCATCTGTATAAGGTTTTCTTTTATCTTCCTTCTCAATAACAGTTTCAAGAATCTTTTTAATTTCTCTTGTAGAAACTTCTTCCCCTTGATCGTTGGTCATAGACTCCGAAAAGAATTCTTTTATCAATTTTGTTCCGTACGGAGTATCCACATATTTGCTGTTTGCAACCCTAGAAACCGTAGAAACATCCATGTCTATCTCGTCTGCAATGTCTTTTAAAATCATTGGTCGGAGTTTCCGTTCGTCTCCGGTTAAGAAGTATTCTTTTTGGTAGTGCATAATGGCACTCATGGTAACAAATAGAGTTTGCTGTCGTTGCCTAATAGCGTCTATAAACCATTTGGCAGCATCTAGTTTTTGTTTTATAAACATCACAGCATCTTTCTGCGCTTTCGACTTGTCTTTAGATTCTTTGTAGCCTTTAAGCATGTTGTTATATTCTCTAGAGACATGTAGTTCCGGTGCATTTCGACCATTTAAGGTTAGTTCTAATTCCCCATCTACAATTTTAATCGCAAAATCTGGTACCACATGCTCCACAATTCGGTTGTTGCCGGAGTAGGAACCACCTGGTTTTGGATTTAGACGTTCTATCTCGTCTATAGCATCTTTAAGTTGCTGTTCTGTTATATCAAATTTTTGAATTAGCTTTTTATAGTGCTTTTTTGTAAATCTTTCAAACGCGTTATCAATAATGTCAATCGCTAATTCAATATCTGGACGTTTTTCTTTTCGGTGTAGTTGAATACTTAGACATTCTTGAAGATTTCGTGCTCCAACACCTGCAGGGTCTAATTGATGAACTATATGCAAGATTTTTTCTAGTTCTTCTTCTGTTGTATAAATATTTTGTGTAAACGCTAAATCGTCCATAATGTCACTCAACTCGCGACGTATATAACCGCTCTCATCAATACTGCCTACTAGAAACTCAGCTATATCAAATTCGGCATCGGTTAATCTAAATGTGTTTAACTGATTAATTAAATGTTGGGTAAACGATGTTCCGGCAGCATAAGGCATGGTTTTTTCTTCGTCGTCGCTACTATAATTATTAGCTTGTGTTCTATAGTCAGGAACATCATCGTCGCTCAAATACTCATCTACATTAATATCTTCTGCATTTATAGACTCGTTATCATCTTCGTATTCGTTTGTATTATCAAAATCATCATCAAACTCATCAGTTTGTTCTTTCCCACTTTCTAAAGCAGGATTTTCTTCTAATTCTTGTTTTAAGCGTTGCTCAAATGCTTGCGTAGGCAATTGTATCAGCTTCATTAATTGGATTTGTTGAGGCGATAACTTTTGCGATAATTTAAATTGTAAAAATTGTTTAAGCATTATAATGACTTAGTTTCATCTGTTAATATTATTACTTTTTTTGGTCAGATGCCATGCTTTATTGTTATAGCGATTTGATTGCTTCATATCGTTAAAAGCATTTCATATAAAAATAAAAAAAACAATCTATATAAACCTTGAATATAGATTGTTTTGTGAAATATTTATAAATATATAAGAGGTATTTCTATTTCATTATAGAAATGCATTAAATAGACTAGATATACTCAGTATATTTATTTAATAGTTTTCTAGAAATCGGCATTTTGTGGGGTTCTAGGAAACGGAATTACATCGCGAATATTCCCCATGCCTGTGGCAAACATCACCAAACGTTCAAAACCAAGGCCAAAACCAGAATGAACTGCAGTTCCGTATTTTCTTAAATCTAGGTACCACCACAGTTCTTCTTCGTCAATATTTAAAGCTTTCATTTTTTCTTTAAGAACATCTAATCGCTCTTCACGTTGCGAGCCTCCAACCATTTCTCCAATACCAGGGAAAAGGATGTCCATAGCACGAACGGTTTTTCCATCTTCATTTAAACGCATATAAAATGCCTTAATATCTGCTGGATAATCAAATAAAATTACGGGACATTTAAAGTGTTTCTCTACTAAAAAGCGTTCGTGTTCACTTTGTAAATCTGCACCCCATTCATTAATAATATATTTAAACTTCTTTTTCTTGTTTGGTTTACAGTCTTTAAGAATATCTATAGCTTCTGTATAACTTACACGCTTAAAATTGTTTTCTACAACAAAGTTTATTTTCTCAATCAAGCTCATGTCGCTGCGTTCAGCCTGAGGTTTTGTTTTTTCTTCGTCCAGTAAACGTTTTTCTAAAAATTCTAAATCTTCTCGGTTATGTTTTAAAATATAGCTTAAAACCGACTTCATAAAGTCTTCAGCTAAGTCCATATTTCCAGCTAAATCCATAAAAGCAACCTCAGGTTCAATCATCCAGAATTCTGCTAAATGTCTTGAAGTATTAGAGTTTTCTGCTCTAAAAGTTGGACCAAAAGTGTAAACTTTACCCAAAGACATGGCGTAAGCTTCGGCTTCTAGTTGTCCAGAAACTGTTAGATTAGTTTCTTTTCCGAAGAAATCTTCTTTATAATCTATTTCTCCAGTCTCTGTTAATGGTGGATTTTTTAAATTCAAATTAGTAACGTGAAACATTTCCCCTGCGCCTTCAGCATCACTACCCGTAATAATAGGAGTGTGCATATAGTAAAAACCATTCTCGTTAAAATATTTATGAATGGCAAAGGACAAAGAAGAACGCAAACGCATAACAGCACTAAACGTATTTGTTCTGGTGCGTAAATGTGCGTTTTCTCTTAAAAATTCGAAAGAGTGTTTTTTAGGTTGTATCGGATAAGATTCCGGATCTGAATCTCCTAAAATCTCTAAAGAAGTTACTTGAATTTCTACATTCTGACCTTTTCCCTGACTTTCGGTTAAGGTGCCTTTTATAGAAACAGCAGCTCCTGTTGTAATGCGTTTTAAAATGGCTTCGTCTGTGTTTTCAAAATCTACAACACATTGAATATTGTTTAAGGTAGAACCGTCGTTTAAAGCAATAAAACGGTTTGCTCTAAAAGTTCTAACCCAACCTTTAACCTGTACTTCTTGTAAGGTGTTTTGTTTAGAAAGCAAGTCTGAAATGGTACTCGATGTCATAATCTTTTATTTAAAATGCAAAGATAATTCTTTGTAGTAATTTTTATTTATTATTTTCTATTTGGTCATCATCCTCATCATCATTGTTATCATCTGGGATAATATTAATGGAAGGCTCTTTTAAGACTTCTTTATTGGCAATTCTTCTTTCTAAGGATAGCAATAAGGATGGCAACAGTAATAAGTTAGAAAGCATGGCGAATAATAAAGTAGCAGAAACCAAGGCTCCTAAAGCTACGGTTCCTCCAAAACTAGAAACAGTAAACACAGAGAATCCGAAGAATAATACAATAGATGTATAGAACATGCTTACTGCTGTTTCGCGAAGTGCGCCATAAACAGATTTTTTAATTTTCCAGTGATTAGCCTGTAATTCTTGTCTGTATTTAGCTAAAAAGTGAATGGTATCATCCACAGATATTCCGAAGGCAATACTAAAAACTAGAATCGTGGAAGGCTTTATAGGAACTCCCAAATAGCCCATTAATCCCGCTGTAATAACTAGAGGTAATAAGTTGGGAACTAAAGACACTACAATCATTCTAAACGAACGGAACATATATGCCATTAGTAAGGCTATTAATATAATAGCTAAGGATAAGGAGAGCGCTAAATTTTTAACTAAATACTTGGTTCCTTTTTGGAATACCAAGGCTTTTCCTGTAATGGTAACATTGTATTTCTCTTCTGGAAAAACTTTATCTATTTTAGATTGAAGGTCGTCTTCTATCCGCTCCATTCTATCCGTTCCAATATCCTTCATAAATGTTGTTATACGAGCGTATTGGCCCGTACTATCCACAAAGTTGGTTAACAAATCGGTGTTAGAAGTAGAGTTTTTAGCATAGCTGAAAATAAAATTACTTTCTTGAGATGTTGGCAATTGGTAGTATTTTGGATTCCCATTATAATACGCTTGTTTAGAGTATTTAACAAGACCTACAACAGATATGGGTCTGGAAAGTTCTGGGGTTTCTAATATTACTTCCTCCAGTTGGTCCATACGTTTTAAAGTGGCTAATTTCATAACGCCCTTTTTACGTTTCGTGTCCACCACAATTTCAACAGGCATAATCCCATTAAATTCTTCTTCGAAAAAACGGATGTCTTGGAAAAATTCTGCTTCCTCCGACATGTCTTCTATTAAACTCCCGGATATTTTTATTTGATAGATACCTATCATACTTACAATTAATAGTATAATAGCAGTAATATAAATAGTAACACGTCTGTGTTTTACCATGCGCTCTATCCAATTGGTAAATCCACCTATCCAACGTTTATTTAGATGTTCTAAATGTCTGTCTTTAGGATAAGGCAGAAAGGTGTAAATAATTGGAATAATTAAAATACACAAGATAAAAATGGAGATAATACTTAGAGAAGCTACTATTCCAAATTCTTTTAAAAGTGTACTTTGGGTTAGCATAAAAGTTGCAAAACCAGATGCTGTGGTCAAGTTGGTTAATAAGGTGGCATTTCCAACTTTAGTAATAACTCGTTGTAAAGATCTTACTTTGTTTCCATGAAGTTTAACTTCATGCTGGTATTTGTTTATTAAAAAGATACAGTTAGGAATACCAATTACAATTATTAGGGGAGGTATTAAGGCTGTAAGAACAGTTATTTCATAGTTTAGAAAACCTATAATCCCAAAGGTCCACATAACTCCAATACAAACAACCAGTAAGGAAATTAGCGTGGCTCTGGCAGATCTAAAAAAGAAAAAGAAAATTAAAGAGGTAACAATTAAAGCAAGAGCAATAAATTTCCCAATCTCGTCTATAATGTTTTGAGCGTTTAAAGTACGCACATAAGGCATTCCTGAAATCCGTACATCTAAGCCAGTGGCCGCTTCAAAAGCTTCAACTCTTGGTAATAATTGATCGAAAACAAAATCTTTCCTAGCAGCTGTGTTTACAATCTCTTTTTTAAGATAGATTGCAGAACGAATTGTTTTTGTTTTTTTATTGAACAGAAAGTTATCGTAGAACGGGTATTTTTTAAATAACTCGTCTTGCAGCGTATCTAACTGTGTTAAATTATGAATGGAATCCTTAATAAAAGGCTTTAATACAAATTTTTCTTTTTCGGTGTCTTTTAATAGCTTTTGAAGGTCTTTAATAGATACAACAGCTTCAACATCGTCCAGATCTTTAAAAGATTCTGAAAGGTTGTTCCAAGCATTGAAGTTTTTAACTGTAAACAGGCTAGAGTCTTTAACACCAAGAACAATAAGGTTTCCTTCTTCCCCAAAAATCTTTAAAAAATCGTTATAGACTAGGTTTACCTCATGGTCGTCGGGTAGTAGGTTAGCCTCGGTATAGGTAAAACGCATGTTTTTCCATTGGGTACTAAAGAGTAGAGTAACCAAAACAATACCAATAAGTATAGCAATCTTATTTCTAAGAATAAGACGCGCAACGACATCCCAAAAACTTTTTGTAAATAATTTAAACATATTAAAAATAAAACAGGCGCAAAGTTAGGCAAAAGCAATGTATTTGCTAACCGATTTTAGGTATAATGTCTTGTTAAAATGAATCTTTACAAAAAAGCGACCTAAAAATGAATGGGAATTTTTTAAATTGGTTTTTAATCTTCGAGTAGCAGATTTTTTATAGAAAGATAACGGGAATAAAAGTTTTAGAAGATGGATAGAAATTTAACACAATAAAAAAAAAGCGACTTGTGGGTCGCTTTTTTGTTATACAGTCATAATTTCTTTTTCTTTTACCTCAAACAAGGCATCGGCTTTTAGAACGTATGAGTCAGTTAATTTTTGAACATCAGCTTCTGCATTTTTTTCAAGATCTTCAGAAATATCAGATTTTTTAATATCGTCGTTAGCATCTTTTCTAGCTGTACGTATGCTTATTTTTGCATCTTCGACTTCGGCTTTAGCTTGTTTTGCCAAATCACGTCTGCGTTCTTCCGTTAATGGCGGCACGTTAATGATAATGGTATCGCCATTATTCATCGGGTTAAAACCCAGATTAGCATACATGATACCTCGTTCAATTTCTTGCAGCATGTTTTTCTCCCAAGGCTGAACCGTTATAGTTCTACCATCAGGTGTGTTTACGTTGGCAACCTGACTCAGCGGGGTTTGAGATCCGTAATAGTCTACCATGACACTTCCTAACATAGCAGGACTTGCTTTTCCAGCACGAATGTTTATAAATTGTTTCTCTAAATGCTTAATAGCAGCATCCATAGATTCTTTTGCCGTGTCTAATATAAATTGAATGTCTTCGTTCATCTTTAATTTTTTTTAATCCTTATTTTAAAAATAAGTTAAACGTAAAAGTACGTATTATAAATTAACTTTGGTTCCAATATTTTCGCCAGAAACTACTTTTAATAAATTTCCTTTTTTGTTCATATCGAAAACAATAATAGGTAATTCGTTTTCTTGACTTAAAGTAAAGGCAGTGGTGTCCATAACTTTTAATCCTTTTCTCAATACATCGTCAAAAGATATATGGTCAAATTTTGTAGCTTTAGAGTCTTTTTCAGGATCGGCATTATAGATACCATCAACGCGAGTTCCTTTTAAAATGACGTCTGCTTTAATTTCTATAGCTCTTAGAACAGCAGCCGAATCTGTTGTAAAATATGGATTTCCTGTTCCTCCACCAAAAATAACCACACGTCCTTTCTCTAAATGTCTTAAAGCGCGTCTTCTAATAAAAGGTTCGGCTACTTCTTCAATATGGATGGCTGTTTGCAGTCTGGACTGTACATCAGCATCTTCTAAAGCACTTTGTAAAGCCAGTCCGTTAATTACGGTTGCCAACATACCCATATGGTCTCCTTGTACTCTGTCCATACCGTTGCTTGCGCCTGCAACACCCCTAAAAATATTGCCGCCACCAATTACTATGGCAACTTCAATACCTAGTTCTTTAATTTCTTTAATGTCTCTAGCGTATTCTGCTAAACGTACGGGGTCAATTCCGTACTGTCTGTTACCCATTAGGGCTTCACCTGATAATTTTAAGAGAATTCTTTTGTATTTCATGTGTTTTTTAGATGAATATTATTCCTGTTTCAAGAAGAATAAAGGTTTTGCAAAGCTACATAAAATTTTTATTTTTTAAATTTTTAAAAATTGAGATTTTATAAAAAAAAAACCACTACATCTATAACAGAGTAGTGGTTTGTATTTTAAGCTTTCCTGCCTTCCTGTCTGTTTGACAGGCAGGTGTTGGAACTTATTATTCTCCTACAGAGACACGTTTAAATCCGGTAACTTCAACATCACCAAAAGATTTAACATATTCTGCAACAGTTTGCTTTTCATCTTTAATAAACTTTTGATCTAATAGACATTGCTCTTGATCTAAAGTGGTGTTATCTGAGATGAAACGCTCCATTTTTCCTGGAAGGATTCTATCCCATATTTGTTCTGGTTTTCCTTCAGCTTTAAGTTCTGCTTTTGCATCTTCTTCAGCTTTAGCCAATACTTCTGGAGTTAATTGAGCCATAGAAATAAACTGAGGAACGTTTTTAAGAGTTTTACCCATACGTCCTCTTTCAATATTGTCTTTTTCTATAACAGCAATTCTAGCTTCAGTTTCAGAAGCAATAAAATCTGCATCAAAATCTTTGTAAGACAAAGAAGTTGCTCCCATAGACGCTACTTGCATAGATAGGTCTTTTACTAAAGTTTCAGCATTTTCTACTTTAGAAGATAATCCTACTAAAGCAGCAATTTTATTAATGTGTACATAAGAACCTACATAAGGAGCTTCTAATTTTTCAAAAGCAGTGATGTCTAATTTTTCACCAATTACTCCTGTTTGTTCTATTAATTTATCTGCAACAGTCATGCCTCCAAAGTCAGACGCTAAAAAGTCTTCTTTAGAATTAAAGTTGATTGCTTTTTCAGCCAATTCGTTAGCTAATGCTACAAAGTTTTCGTTTTTACCAACAAAATCTGTTTCACATCCTAAAACAAGAGCAACACCAACCGTGTTGTCGTTGTTTATTTTAGAAATAGCAGCACCTTCAGAGTTTTCACGATCTGCTCTTTTTTCTGCTACTTTTTGTCCTTTTTTACGAAGAACTTCAATAGCTTTATCAAAATTCCCTTCTGCTTCTACCAAGGCTTTTTTGCAGTCCATCATTCCTGCACCTGTAGCTTGTCTTAGTTTATTTACTTCTGCTGCTGTAATCTTTACCATAGCTTCCATTTTGTATTTAAAATTTAAAAAAGTCGTTCAACCTTACTTTCAGAAAGAAAAGAATAAACGACTTATTAATGTTGTGTTACTTACTTTTTATTCTTCCTCTTCTTGAGCTGCTTTCTTTTTAGGAGCTTCTTTTTTAGCGTCTGCTTTAGGAGCATCTGCTTGTTTAGAAGTTTCTTTTTCAGCTTTTCTTTCAGCTAAACCACCTGCGATAGCATCTGTAACGTGAGTTAAGATTTTATTTATTGATTTAGAAGCATCATCATTTGCTGGGATAACATAATCTACTTGACGTGGATCTGAGTTGGTATCTACCATAGCAAAAATTGGAATGTTTAATTTTTGAGCTTCTGCAATTGCAATGTGTTCACGTTTAATATCTACAACAAATAGAGCTGCTGGTAAACGCGTCATGTCGCTAATAGAACCTAAGTTTTTTTCTAATTTAGCACGTTGACGATCTACTTGTAAACGTTCTTTTTTAGATAAAGAATTAAAGGTACCATCTTTCTTCATTCTATCAATAGTAGCCATTTTTTTAACAGCTTTTCTAATAGTAACAAAGTTAGTTAACATTCCACCTGGCCATCTTTCTGTAATGTAAGGCATGTTGATGTTTCCTGCTTTTTCAGCAACAATATCTTTTGCTTGTTTTTTTGTAGCAACAAATAAGATTTTACGACCAGAGGCTGCAATTTTTGCAAGTGCTGCTCCAGCTTCGTCCATTTTAGCTGCTGTTTTGTAAAGGTTTATAATATGGATGCCATTACGCTCCATATATACGTAAGGAGCCATGTTTGGGTCCCATTTACGTGTAAGGTGACCAAAGTGTACACCTGCTTCGAGTAAGTCTTTTACTTCTACTGCCATTTTGTAATAGTTTACGTTCTGTTGAATTAGCAATGATTTAGTGGTCTTTTTTTAAAAAAAAATCGCCTGAACCATTTAGATGCTAAACTAAATCCAGATTTCCTGATTTTAAAGAAATCTTGGACAACAATAACTGAGTTATATTTTTTGTTTTTTTCAACAAGATGGAGAGACTTAAAGTAAAGATGTCCCATCTTGTTGAAGATATATTAACGTTTAGAGAATTGAAATTTCTTACGAGCTTTCTTCTGACCGTATTTTTTACGTTCAACCATTCTTGGGTCTCTAGTTAATAAACCTTCAGGTTTTAAAGTCAATCTGTTTTCAGGATCTAACTCGCACATAGCACGAGATAAACCTAAACGGATTGCTTCTGCTTGACCTGTAATACCACCTCCATATACATTTACTGTAATATCAAAGTTGCCATCATTGTTAGTCAAAGCTAAAGGTTGGTTTACTTTATACTGCAAAGTAGCAGTAGGAAAATAAGCCGCTAAGTCTTTTTTATTAATCGTGATGTTTCCTTTTCCTTCGGCAACATACACACGAGCAACAGCCGTCTTTCTACGGCCAATTTTGTGAATTACTTCCATGTTATTTGAATTCTTCTAGGTTAATTGTCTTTGGTTTCTGAGCTGCATGAGTATGCTCTGAACCAACAACAACATTTAAATTACGGAATAAATCTGCACCTAATTTGTTTTTAGGTAACATTCCTTTTACTGATTTCTCTACTAATCTTGCAGGATCTTTTCCAAACAATTCAGTAGCAGTTAAACTTCTTTGACCACCTGGGTAACCTGTGTGACGAATGTAAGTTTTATCGTCCCATTTGTTTCCTGATAAGTTGATTTTTTCTGCATTGATAACAATTACGTTATCTCCACAGTCAACATGTGGTGTGAAGTTAGGCTTATGTTTTCCTCTTAAAAGTTTTGCAACTTTAGAAGATAAACGCCCTAGGCTTTGACCTTCAGCATCAACTAAAACCCACTCTTTATTAACAGTAGCTTTGTTTGCTGAAATTGTTTTGTAGCTTATTGTGTCCACACTTATTAAATTTTTTACCACGCGCGATGCGCAGTAGATTAAACATTCCTCTCTTTTTAAAGAGTTTGCAAATTTACGATTATATATTTGATTACCAAATAGTGGGGAAAGTTATTTTTGATAACTTTGTTTATATCTTTTTCTAGGTTTATTCTTAATCGAAAAATTTTAATTTAAAAACCATGAGCTAATTAACCAGATTAATAAATTGAATGACGGTAAAGTCTTCTTTTTATGTGTAGGTTGTCAATTGTAATGGTAATTGATAAAAATAAGACTTAATAATGATACAACTGTGTAACTTTAATATAACCAGGTATAATTGCCGTTGGCAACGCCAGAAATTGCAGTAAAAAAAGTTACCATATATATGGTGTATATAAATTTTAGTTTTTGAGGAATGTAATTTTGGTCGTACCTAAATATTTCTCTATTTAATGGAGCCAATAATTCTACGCTTTATATTATCCAACAGAAAGTTTAGCAGCATCTTTCCATAAATAATGAGGCATTGGCTCTTGAAGTTCCCAATTAATACTCATTGGTTTAGCTCCTTTGTAGTCTTTTAGTTCACCCTCACCAATAAATACATACCCCATACTTTTACCATATTCATTTTTAGCTTTTTCTCTAACAAAAAGTAAAATACGTTTTTCTGTTTTTTTATGATTTATATAAGATAAGCCTTTACCTAAGTCTGGTCTAGCTGAGTTTTGAGTTTGCCAATGGAATAACAATTCATTTACTGCATAATCGTCATACATGGTTGTTGGTGAAAAGTTCTCTTCTGATTTGATGAGGTTGATAAATAATATTTCGGTATTAAGATCCTTGTTTTCTGCAGTTCCCTCTCTGTTAGATGATTTCTTTTCGAAGCTGCTAAATTGAAAAGCAGCTAAAATTTGGTCTCTTGTATAGCGACTATGTAATTTTAAAGGTTGTTTATATGGAAGGTCTATTGGTAATTCTTTGAAGTTTATATTTTCAATTAATAACTCTATAACCTCTTTTATTTCTTCAACTAAAACTTTGTTGGCTCCAATTTGATGAATGCTTTTTTCTAAAGAGCTAAAACCACCTTCTTTTTGCCAAATATCATAATGTAACATTAAGAGCATGGTCTTTTCGGTTTTATTAAAATTTGAAATATTGATGTTGAAATCCTGTTGAGCAAGTTTTAGAATAAATGTGAAGTAGCTTAAAGAATTCGTAGAAAGCCACTTGTTAGAAATAGCTGATGCGATTTCTTTTTCGTTTTCAGAACTAAAATCATCTAGCTTACCAGCAAGGTTGCAAAGTCGTTTCCAACTACCTCTTTTGTAAATAGAAGATAAAGGAATATTGTAAAGCTTACTAAAGTTGGTGATTGTTAGAGGTGAATGTGTGTCGTGCTGAAATTGTTGTATTCTTTGGATTAATTTGTTTTTATTTAAAGACGTAGCTGCTGTTATGTTTTTTAAGATAGTAGTTTTTGCTTTTTTCTCTAAAATAATAGAACAGCCTAAAGGTAAATGGGGGAAATTATCTTCTACTTCTTTAACAACGGTAGTATTTGTTTTACCAATTAGTGCTCTAAACTTACTTTCAAAATTGTATTCAGAATGAGCATTTCCAACAAAGTCTAAAACAGTTAATGAATCTTTTTCTTCATATAAACGTAATCCTCTTCCTAATTGTTGAAGAAAAATAGTTAAACTTTCGGTTGGTCTTAAAAAGAGTAATGTGTCAATTTGAGGAATGTCAATCCCTTCGTTAAACATATCAACTACAAATAAATAATTGATTTCCTTTTTTTCTAATTTTTGACGAATAGCAGTTCGGTCATTACTATTATTACTTGTTAAATAATCAGCTTTTAGTCCAACTAAATTAAATTTTTCAGCCATGTACCGAGCATGTTCCATAGAGACACAATAACCTAGCGCTCTCACATCGTGTATGTCTTTTGTGTATTTTTCTAATGCATCGATAATTTCTCGGACTCTTCTGTCACTTTCTGTATAAATATTGGTTAACTCACTGGCAACATATTTCCCTCTTGCCCAACCTACATTTGATAAATCAATACTATCCGTAATGCCGAAATATTGAAACGGACAAAGTAATTTTCTTTTTAAAGCTTCCGGTAATCTAATTTCAGCAGCGATTTTATTATGAAAATCTTCTAAAATATCTCCCCCATCCATTCTTTCGGGAGTTGCTGTTAGTCCCAGAAGTATTTTTGGTTTAAAGTAGTCGATAATAGCTCTGTAGCTTTTCGCTGCTTGGTGATGACATTCATCTATTATAATGTAGTCATAATAATCGGGTGCTAATCCTACAGTTTCAAGTTGATTGTTAACTGATTGTACAGATGCGAAAACAAATTCAAAATTATTAGGGACCATTCCATCAACCCATAGTTCACCTATATTATTGTTTTTTAAAACACCTTGAAAGGTTGAAAGTGATTTTTGTATAATCTCTTTTCTATGAGCAAGGAAAAGCAGTTTGGATGATTCGTTATTTTGTCTAAAACGTTTATAGTCGAATGCGGAAATTACAGTTTTTCCTGTTCCAGTAGCGGCAACTACTAGGTTTCTATATCTGTTGTGAACGGTTCTTTCTACTTCTAGTTTTTCTAAAACTTCATTTTGATATGGAAATGGTTTAATGTCGAAATAAGCAGAAGTGTTTTCGTAGGGCTTACTAAATTTACTTTGCTTTAAAGCGCTTATAAGTTTGTCTTTATGTATGGATTCATCAAATAATTCAAAATCATCACTCGCCCAATAAGCATCAAATGTTTTTTGAAATTTACTTATAATATGACTAACTTCCTTTGTTGTTACTTTTAAATTCCATTCCAAGCCATCTGTAAGTGCAGATCTTGAGAAGTTTGAGGACCCAATATACGCTGTGTGATATCCAGTGTCTCTGTAAAATAAATAAGCCTTTGCGTGTAATCTTTCGTTTGAAGTATTATATGATATTTTGACTTCTGTGTTTGGTAATCTAGAAAGTAATTGAATGGCTTTATAGTCGGTTGCTCCAATATAAGTTGTGGTTATAACTTTAAGTTTTCCACCGCGCTCTGTAAATTCTCTTAATTCATTTTCAAGAATAATAATCCCTTTAAACTTTATAAAAGAAACTAATAGGTTTATTTGATTAGATGAGAGAATCTCTTTCTTTAATTCACTTTCAAGAGATAAACCTGCATTTCCTCCTGTAAATAATTCACTTTGTGTAAGTCTAGTGTATGGTGTAATCTCTCTTAAGTGAAGGTCTAAGTCTGAAAAATGTGCATCTGCTTTAGAGAATACAGCTTTTAAAATTTCACCTTCAACACTTACTAAGTCATCATCAAATTCTTGCTTGTTTAGTTGTTCTTTTAAAAGCTTGATGATTTTGTTAGCAATTTCAATTTGTTTGTCAATCTTATTAACTCCCTTGACAAGTTGAAAAGCATGTTTTAAAGTTTTTGAAAGATGTTTTGATAGTACATCTGAAGCTTCTTCTTTATCTATTTCACTTTTCTTAATAAAAAATTTATCTCTATCGAGTTCATTTATTTTTTCAGTTACAAGTTGTGTGACTAACCCTTCATATATTCCTTGATTCATAACGCTAATAATTCTTTTACTACAGGCAAATCCGCCTCCGCCCAATCTAAACTAGGTAAGTCTCCTTTGTTTACTAATTTGTAATCTGCATGCTCTCTTAGTTTCAACTCCCCAGAAACATAATCGGCAAGAAAAGGAATTAAAGTGATTTTAAAATCAGGATAGGCATGAGTAACCGGAGTCAGTCTTTCCTTTAAATCAATAGTCAAGTTAAGCTCTTCTAAAACTTCCCGCTTTATGCAATCAATTTCCGTTTCTCCTGCTTCAATTTTGCCACCAGCAAATTCCCATTTTAACGGAAGTTTCATGGTTCCACTTCGTTGTACGGCAAGAATTTTTTCATCAAAACGAATGATGGCGCAGGTAACAAGAATAGTTTTCATAATAATTCGCTCCCCAACCAATTAATTCCAAAATCTATTTCCATATCAAAAAGGAGTTTTGGTATAAAAGCATCTTAGTTTTTAATTTCTGGGTTCTAAATTAATGAAAATAATACTCATGGCAACTTTTATACTGTCTAGAAAAAAGCTTGAATTTATGTGTTCTTTACATTAGGCTTTGAAACACTCTGGAAGACTGTGTTAAACGGATTAGTAATTCTTAATTATGCAAGTCTGTCTAAAAACGTGTCCATGTTTTAAGACTCTTTAACAGAACGCGTTAATCTTGGGTTAATCCCCTGAATATATTTGGGGTAGGAGGTTATTCATCTTATATTAAGTAATAAGAATTAATAACATATAAAAATTATATAAAAATGGATAACTTAAATAGAAAGACCGTTGCAATTTTGGCAACCAATGGATTTGAAGAAAGTGAATTAAGAGAACCAAAAAAAGCCTTAGAAGAAGCTGGCGCTGAAGTACATATTGTATCTCTGGAAGCAGGGGAAATAAGAGGATGGAAAGATGGAAATTGGAGTAAGTCTTATAAAGTAAATAAAACACTAGACGAGGTTTCGCAGAAAGATTATCATGCGTTGATGCTTCCAGGTGGCGTTATTAACCCAGATTTATTAAGAAATAATGAAAAAGCAGTGAGTTTTGTAAAGTCGTTTTTTGAAAACAAAAAGCCTGTTGGTGCTATTTGTCATGGACCCTGGTTACTGGCAGAAGCCGATGTGCTAAAAGGACGAAAAGTAACATCTTACAGCTCGATTAAAACGGACATTAAAAATGCAGGAGCCAATTGGGTAGATAATGAAGTGGTAGTAGACCAAGGTTTAGTTACTAGTCGTTCGCCAAAAGATTTACCTGCCTTTAATGCTAAATTGGTAGAAGAGGTTTACGAGGGGAAGCATAAGATGCAAACTGCTTAGAATATCACATATTAAAAACTAAGAACTAAACTGTTCTTGATAAAGAAAACGATTCTTCTGGAATCGTTTTTTTTATATATTCTTAGAATTAAACTTTTGTTAGTGCTGTTCCTTTATGGGTGGCAATATGTTCGGATTTATCGCTTTTTATTTCGTATTGGGGGTCGTTATCACTGGCATGATGCGTATAACCTTTATAATCAAAATCTGAATGATGAACTTTAATAATTTTTCCACTAACATGCCCGGCTTCGGAGTTCCATGTTACATGATCTCCAACTTTAAAATGTTTCATAATAATTGTTTTTTAAAATTTAAATATTTCGCATAACATAATCAGTTATTCTATCGCATCTACCAAACCCGAATTCAAAAACTTGTTTTTTATCGGCCATAGCATAAAGCGAATCTTTAAGCATGATTTTAGAACGATGCAATCTTACTTTTACATTGGCAACTGTTAAATCTAATACGGTTGCAATATCTTTTAAACTCATTTCTTCTACTTCCTTCATAATATAAACGGATTTATATTTGCTGTCTAATAGGTTGATTGCTTTTTCTAAAAGTTGCTTTGTTTCCATCTGAATTAATTTGTCTTGTGGATTTAGCTGTTTGCTGTCTGGGAGTTCTAAAATGCTGTTTTTTAAATGGTCATCAGGCGTTTCTCTTAAATGGTATAATTTACCTTTTTCTCTTATTCTAGCTAGGGCTTCGTTAATTCCAATTCGAATAAGCCAGGTAGAAAAAGCAGCATGTTGTTTAAACTGATACAACTTCGTATAAGCCTTAATATAGCTATTTTGCATAACATCTTCAATTTCTGCCTCTTCGCTTAAATACCCTCGTATTACCCGATATAATTTCTGATTGTTTCGTCTAACCAGAATTTCGTAGAGTTCTTTTTCACCTTTTAAAATACGGGTAACAATGTCATTCTCTTTTATTTTATGATTATTATAATCGTTGATATCTATTACCTCCATAATCTGTCTTTTCTATTTAGATTCAAAAAGGACATTTAAGTTACAAAATTTTGTAACCTTTTTAAAAAATGAGAATCAAAAGCTTGAAAGAAATTTATAAACAATTAAAAACTACAATTATGAATACTCAAGTGGAATTAGTAAAAAACTTATTAAAATATACCTATGGTATTGTGCCAATTGTTGCAGGGCTGGATAAATTTGCCAATATTTTAACTAATTGGAGTGCGTATGTTTCAGATGGATTAGCTGGAATCTTGCCTTTTGAACCTACTACTTTTATGATGCTTGTGGGCGTTATAGAAATTTTAGCAGGTGTTTTAGTTTTTACAAAAACAAAAATAGGAGCATATATTGTTTCGGCTTGGTTAAGCTGTATTGCTTTAAGCTTAATTTTTAGTTGGACTTATGTGGATGTAGCCGTTAGAGATTTGGTTATGGCTATTGGAGCATTTTCTTTAGCTAAACTATCAGAAAACAGACAAACTAATACTATTAAATAGATAGTAGTTAAGATGAAGTTTAATGGAACTATATTCGTTTAATATCTATGTGCTTTTAGGTTGAGATAGAAAGAACTAAGGCAAGTTAAAAGCGTTTCGCGTGATAAATAATTTAATTTTAGCTAGCAGGATTTACTAGTTTAATTGAATTTTAACCAAGGTTTCTAAGGTCAAATATTTATATATTTACCCAATTCAAATATATTTATATTTTTAAAATACTAAGAAACTATGCTAAACAATAGAGGTCAGTTGCTTTTCCTGTTGGTTTTAACCTTGTTTTTTTCTTGCAATAAAGATGATGAAAATAGTGGTAAGACTCAGTCAGATATTTTTGTAGCTCTGCCTACTAGTCCCGTAAAACTTATAAATACAGATGGGACGTGGCTTGTGTATGAAATGCATATTATTGCTCCAAAGATGGATCGGGTAAATGTTTTTTATAATGATACTCAATTACTTTCATATACCCAGTTTATAACTAAGGGCAATGCCCATATAGCAAGTATTTGGCTTGAATATCCTGAGGCAGGTTGGGACAAAGAATTGCTAAGACATAATTTTGAATATAGAGATGCAGCTAATAACCAAAAATCTTATGTCTATAACTTAAAAATAGACCAACAGTATCCAGATCCTGCTACCGTAGCGTTTCCCGTGCCTCAAGGAGTGTGGTTGGCTGAGGGAGCTCCGAGTGCTTCTTCTTATCATACCAGAGCTATTTTTCCGTATAGCGAACCAGTATTTGACTATGAGCAGCAAGGTTATTTAATAGGAAATAATCCACAGCGCTATGCTATAGATTACGCGATGTTAGTAAATGGTCTTCCTTATATTAATGATGGTAAAAACCTAACAGATTGGTACTGTTATAATTTACCAGTCTTGGCTGCTAAAGGTGGAAAGGTAATCTTTACTGAAAATAGTATTCCAGATAATACAACTCCATTTGAATTAGATTATCCAACAGATATTACAAATGCTAATGGAAATGTAGTTTTTGTTGAACATACCGATGGAACTATTGGTACTTATTGCCATTTGGTGCCAAACTCTATTGTGGTAGAGGTAGGAGATATAGTAACTACAGGGCAAGAGCTAGGACGTTTAGGAAATTCTGGAAACTCTTTTGCACCACATTTACATATGCATGTATTACTAAATCCAGAAGGGAAAACTTTAGAAAGCTATGAAGATGGGTTTTTTATGGAGAGTTCGCCATATAAATTTGCCCAGTTTGCAAAGCTTGGAGATGTGGCTCCTGGGTTTTTAGATCAAACTCCCATTGTGCCTTTTACGTCAAATACCTCAGAAGTCTACTCAGATATGCTGCCTTCAGAAAGTGATGTTATTGAGTTATAAGCGATAATAGAAATGAAAAAAAGCATCCCTTCCAGGTTTAATGGAGGAGATGCTTTTTTTTATGCATTTTTTAAAGAAGGTTTATGCTTTTCCTTTGTCGGCACAACAAGCCATTTTGCAATCTTCTTTACAAGCCATTTTCTTGTCGGCAGACGTTTCAGATGCTTCAGCTTTGTCTTTACAACAATCTTTTTTGCAGTCTTTGTCACATGCTTTCTTTTCAGCATCGGCATTTTCTCCAAAATTATCTACTGTGTGCATATCTGTTACAGAATACATATCTCCCGCTTTCTTTACAACCTCTTTTAAAGAAGTGGCATTTACTTTTGCTTCGTCGTATTCTACCATAGCCAATTTCTTTTCAAAGTCTACAGTTGCAGATTTTACACCTTCCATTTTAGCCATTTTCTTTTCAATGGTTTTTGCGCAACCCATAGCACATGTCATTCCTTCAATAGTGAATTCTGCTTTGGCATAAGTGGCATTTGGATCGAAAGAAGTCACTTCTTCTGTGCTTGTTTCAACTTCTACCGTTTTTATTTCTGGTGTAGTTTCGTTTTTACAAGCTGATATAAAAACAGTTAAAAACAATAACCCGATAATATTTTTTAATGTTGTCATTTGTATATTAATAAATTGATTTAGAGACAAAAATACAAATTAATAGTGTTTTCTATATTAAAAAAGAGAAATTTGTGCCTTTAAAAAAAGGTATGAAAAGTTTTCCAGTAAAATGGCTATATTTATTTGCTTTGTCCTTAATCTGGGGAAGTTCTTTTATTTTAATTAAAAAGTCGCTTCTTGGATTAACTCCTTATCAATTAGGAGCTTTAAGAACTATTATTACAGCTGTATTTTTATTTCTTGTTGGTTTCAAAAGTATTAGGCAAATCGAAAGAGTTCAATGGAAATGGATTGCTTTATCTGGGTTTCTAGGCTCTTTTTTTCCTGCTTTTTTGTTTGCTATTGCAGAAACCGAAATTGATAGTTCTATAGCTTCTATATTAAATTCTTTAGTACCTTTAAATACCATTTTATTCGGCTTTTCCATCTTTAAAATCACCTCTACCAAACGTCAGGTTCTAGGGGTTGTAATTGGGTTTATTGGAACTGCACTGCTTATTTTAAAAGGCGCTGAATTAAATCCTGAGCAGAACTATTTATATGCTGGATTTATTATTCTTTCTACTTTTATGTATGCATTAAATGTGAATATTATAAAAACGCATCTACAATATGTAAAACCATTGGGAATTGCCGTTGGGAATTACGTAGTCATTCTAATTCCTGCAATTATAGTTTTGATGTTTTCAGATTTCTTTACAGCAGAAACTTTTGAGAATCCAAATTTGAAAATGTCTTTGGTTTACGTAACCGTTTTATCTTTTTTTGGTACAGCTTTGGCTAAAGTACTGTTTAATAAACTAATCCATATATCTACGCCGGTGTTCGCTTCTTCGGTTACCTATTTAATGCCAATTGTAGCATTAACTTGGGGGATTTTAGATGGAGAGTCTTTTACGCCTTTACAGTTTTTTGCTACTGTTATTATCCTTTTGGGTGTTTATTTATCCCATAAAAGAAAGAAATAACCATCAGCAGTTAAATAGCAAACAGTATTAATTTTTTATAATATTTACTATCTTAAAATTAAGGAATACCTATTATTTTTATTAAAAATTATGCTTTTAATAAAATAATCACGAAATTGAGTGAAACTAATCCAAAAGCATTAAAAATGAATACATCAGCTAAAATTTCGATTAAATACGGATTAATAACCGCCATCTTATTAATTGCTTATTTTTTAATATTGAAACTTATGGGATTGCATACTAACCCCTGGTTTAGATTAGCAAATGGTTTAATTATGGCTTTTGGCATTTATACCGTTATTAAACAATATAAGTTAATTTCCGGAAACGATTTTACGTATATCAATGGATTTAAAACAGGTTTAATAACAGGGTTTTTAGCAACCTTTGTGTTTGCTCTCTTTATGGGGATTTACTTTTTTCATTTAGATGTAGAATTCATGAATACTTTATTAAAAGATTGGTTCCAGGACTATAACCATGGAGGAGGTATTTTAATATTTGTTATAATTATAGAAGGATTGTCTTCTACAACCATTTTGACCTTAGCTTTTATGCAGATTTTTAAAATCAGTAAAAATGTGCCCCAAAATAAATAAAACGTTTGTAATTTAATTAATTAGCAGTATATTTGCACCCGCTTTCCATTAGGCAAGCAGGTATATTTTAAACAAATTTAATTAATAAACGTTACGCTATGTACGCAATTGTAGAGATAGCAGGGCATCAATTCAAAGTTGAAAAAGACCAAAGAGTCTTTGTCAATCGTTTAGCAACAGAAGAAGGTAAGCAAGTGTCTTTTGACAATGTACTTCTTTTAGCTGATGGAGACAAAGTAACTGTAGGCGCCCCAGCTATAAACGGAGCTCAAGTAGGAGCCAAAGTATTAAAGCACCTTAAAGGTGATAAAGTAATTGTTTTCAAGAAGAAAAGACGTAAAGGTTACCGTGTAAAAAACGGACACAGACAAGCTTTAACTGAAATCGTAATTGAAAGCATTGTAGCTTCGGGAGCTAAAAAAGCAACCAAAGCTGAAAGCGAAGGAGCTAAAGCTGAAAAGAAAGCTGCTCCAGCTAAAAAGGCTGAAACTAAAGCTGCTGCTCCAAAAGCAGAAGCTAAAAAAGCTGCTCCTAAAAAATCAGCTGCAAAAGCAGATGATTTAAAGAAAATTGAAGGTGCTGGACCAAAAGCTGCAGAAGCATTAGTGAATGCAGGTTATGAGACTTTTGCAAAAGTAGCAAAAGCAAAACCAGAAGAATTAAGTACTGTATTATCTGAAGCTAGCTCAAGATTAGCTCATATAGTTACAGACACTTGGCCAAAACAAGCTAAATTAGCTGCAGATGGTAAGTGGGATGAACTTAAAGAATTACAAGACAGATTAGACGGTGGAATTGAAAAGTAATTTTCATTTCATTTAATATTAATAAAATAAAACCTTAAGACAATGGCTCATAAAAAAGGAGTTGGTAGTTCGAAAAACGGTAGAGAATCAGAATCAAAACGCTTAGGTGTTAAGATTTTTGGTGGACAAGCTGCTATTGCTGGAAATATCATCGTAAGACAAAGAGGTAATACACATCACCCAGGTGAAAATGTGTATGGTGGAAAAGATCATACGTTACACGCTCAAGTGGACGGAATAGTAAAATTCACAAAGAAAAAAGATAATAAATCTTATGTTTCTGTAGAGCCTTTTGAGGCTTAAGAAACTGTTTCTTTTACTCAAGTAAAAGGCCCTTTCAGATGTTCTGAAAGGGCTTTTTTATGTGCTCTTTTAAAATAATTTCCAATTAGATCTATTTTTTGAATCGTAATTTTTTACTGTACCTATTTTCTGGTTTTTGAATAAAACTCTAATTATTAAGATACTTGAGAATGCAATTCCTAAAATTGTATCAAAAAAGAATCCCAAACAGTGCTGCTTGGGATTTTTGTCTAATATCTAAAACCGACGTGTTAGTATGCAGTCAATAAAGACTTACTTTATAAAAACACGGGTCTATTTTTTAGTATCTATAGTATTCAGGTTTAAACGGACCTTCAACTTCTACACCAATATATTTAGCCTGGTCATCACGAAGCTCGGTTAACTCAACACCTATTTTTGCTAAGTGTAATTGAGCTACTTTTTCATCTAAATGTTTAGGTAACATATAAACTTCGTTTTGGTAAGCATCTCTGTTTGTCCAAAGTTCTATTTGAGCCAAAGTTTGGTTGGTAAAAGAGTTACTCATTACAAAACTTGGATGTCCAGTTGCACAACCTAAATTCACCAAACGTCCTTGAGCCAAAATTATAATGTCTTTATCGTTAATAGTATATTTATCAACTTGTGGCTTAATTGTGTTTTTAGTATTACCATGGTTTTTGTTTAACCAAGCCATGTCAATTTCGTTATCGAAATGTCCAATATTACAAACAATAGTTTTGTCTTTCATGGCTTCAAAATGGCGACCTTGAACAATATCTTTATTTCCAGTAGTTGTAATTACAATATCTGCATTCCCTACAACAGTTTCTAATTTTTTAACTTCAAAACCATCCATAGCAGCTTGTAAAGCACAAATTGGATCAATTTCTGTAACTGTTACAATACTTCCAGCACCTTTAAAAGATGCAGCAGTACCTTTTCCAACATCTCCATAACCACAAACAACTACACGTTTTCCAGCAAGCATGACATCTGTTGCACGTCTAATAGCATCTACAGCACTTTCGCGACATCCGTATTTGTTGTCGAATTTAGATTTTGTAACACTATCGTTCACGTTAATGGCAGGCATTGGTAAAGTTCCAGCTTTCATACGTTCGTATAATCTGTGAACTCCAGTAGTTGTTTCTTCCGAAAGACCATTTATACCAGCAGCAAGCTCTGGATATTTATCAAGAACCATATTGGTTAAATCTCCACCATCGTCAAGAATCATATTCAATGGTTTTCTGTCTTCTCCAAAAAATAAGGTCTGCTCAATACACCAGTCAAACTCTTCTTCTGTCATGTCTTTCCATGCATAAACAGCAGTTCCAGTAGCGGCAATGGCAGCAGCAGCCTGATCTTGAGTAGAAAAAATATTACAAGAACTCCAAGTAACTTCAGCTCCTAAAGCCTGTAAAGTTTCTATTAAAACTGCTGTTTGAATAGTCATGTGTAAACATCCAGCAATTCTAGCTCCTTTTAAAGGTTGTGAGTTTTTGTATTCTTCACGAAGACTCATTAACCCTGGCATTTCGGCTTCAGCTAATTCAATTTCTTTTCTTCCCCAATCTGCTAGTGAGATATCTTTTACCTTATTTGGTACGTAAGCAACGGTTTTTGTATTCATTCTTTCTAAATTTCTTTTGTTTTATTAAAGTCAACATCTTTGGTTTAGCACTTTAATTCGTTAAATTCGCTACGTTAAAAATGAGACATTCGCCTTAGGCGGTGCAAAGATAACTAATAACTTTTAGAAAATTAAATGCCTCTATATAAATCCTTTAGTCCTAATTCCCAAACAATTGTTAAAATCTGGAAGATCACAGAATCTTACGACCAATTATTTCAGGCTGTTTCACTAAAGCCAGAAAATATGGAACGTGTTTTAAAAATGAAAAGCGAATTGCACCAAAGAGGGTTTTTAAGTGTGAGACATTTATTGGCAGAATTTGGATATACAGATACCGATCTGTATTACGACGAAAATGGCAAGCCTCATTTAAAAGATGGCAAGTATATTTCCATAACACATTCTTTTACTTTTTCGGGAATTATTGTCAGCGATTTTAAAGTGGGAATAGATATTGAAAAGCAACGTGATAAAATTGGTGTAATTGCTCATAAATTTATGGAATATGAGTTTCAATATTTGAAAAAAGAGAAGCCAGATTATATTAATAAACTAACCGTTATTTGGTGTGTTAAAGAATCTTTATATAAGCTTTTTTCTACCCCAGGCTTAAGTTTTTTACAGCATACATTAGTAATTCCTTTTACTATGGAGGAAGCCTCAACAGTGGCTTGGATTGACTATAAAGATAAAAAACACCGATTCGATACGGAGTTTTTTGAATTTGAAGGTTTTACTTGCGCATTCGCTTTACCGTCTTAATAAATTTAGAGATTGACATAATTCATGAAGCGTAAAAACTCAATATATTCACAGATTTTAGAATCTACTTCAGAAGGAAAAAGGATGCTAGCTGTTTTAATCGATCCCGATAAAATGACCATCGAAATGGTCTCTAATTTTCTTATAAAAGTGAATGCCTCCATAGCTACTCATATTTTTGTAGGAGGAAGTACCGTGGACGCTTTTGTTACAGAAAAAATAGTTTCAGAAATAAAAACGCAGACAACTTTACCAATTGTTCTTTTTCCTGGAGATGTGTCTCAAATAACCAACAAGGCAGATGCTTTGCTTTTTCTGTCTTTGCTTTCTGGAAGAAACCCTGAATATTTAATCGGACAGCAAGTTAAAGCGGTTTCAATACTTAGAGATATATCCTTAGAAGTTATCTCTACTGGATATTTGCTCATTGAAAATGGAAAGGAAACAGCAGTGCAAAAAGTAACGAATACCAAACCAATGTCTGTTGAAGATATTGATAATATTGTGGACACAGCAAAAGCCGGAGAATTGTTAGGTATGAAATTAATATATCTTGAAGCAGGAAGTGGAGCTTTACAAGCTATAGCTTCCAATATTATACAAAAAGTGAAAAATGAAATAGAGATTCCACTTATTGTAGGTGGAGGTATAAGAACGAAAGAACAATTGGAAAATGCCTATCTTTCGGGAGCAGATATGGTAGTTATTGGAACAGCTTTCGAGAATAACGAATCTTTTTTAGATAGTTTAAAAAGCAATATGATTGATTAGGCCGAGATTCGAAAATAGTAATAAAAATAATTATAACTAAAAGACTGCTTCTTGCAGAAATAAAGATGAAAATATCAGTAGACTTAACGCTATCGCCTTTACAGGACGATTATGAGATTCATGTTATAAATTTTATCAAAACTCTCAGGGATTCTAAATTTACAGTTCTAGAAAATCCGCTAAGCACGCAGATTTTTGGAGAATACCATGAGTTAATGCCATTTTTAACAGAGCAAATACATAAATCGTTTCAAGAACAAAAAATATGTGTCTTAACAATGAAAGTGGTAAAAACAGATAGAAGCGATTATGAACCAGATTTTTAATTTCTTTATAGACGCGTATCGCAATACAGAAACCTATTTAATTGTATTGGAGATTTTAGCTTTTGTTTTTGGCATTGCCAGTGTGTATTATGCTAAAAAAGTAAATATTTTAGTGTATCCAACCGGACTTGTGGCTACTGTTATAACTGTTTATCTTTTATATGTAGCTGGATATTTAGGAGATATGATGATGAATTTTTACTATTCTATTATGAGTATATATGGATGGTGGAATTGGGCACGGAAAAAAGATGACGCTCCTGTTGTTCCTATTTCAAGAACAAATCAACGAGAGAAAATTATTGGATTTGTTTTATTTATTATTACAGCAATTGTAACTTATACGGTTTACAAGGTTTATGGATACGAGCTTAAGATTCCCAATTATATCGATATTTTTACCTCTGGAATTTTCTTTACAGCTATGTGGTACATGGCTACTAAAAAACTTGAAAATTGGACTTTGTGGATTTTAGGAAATATCATTACCGTTCCGCTTTACGCTTATAGAGGTTTGGGGATATTATCTTTACAATATGTTGTTTTTACAGTTTTGGCAATTCAAGGGTATATAGCATGGAAGAAACACTTAGACAAATTAGAAGCAACTGCATAAAAGTAGTTTTGTTTGGACCAGAATCTACTGGAAAAACTGTTTTAGCCAAGCACTTAGCGTCACATTATAAGACACTTTGGGTGCCAGAATACTCTAGAAAATATGCTGAAGAAAAAGCAAAAAATAACGAGGTGTTAACTAAATCTGATGTATTACCTATTGCTAAAGGACAAATGGCTCTAGAAAATGATAGAGCAAAACGGGTGGAGAAACTATTAATTTGTGATACCAATTTACTAGAAACTAAAGTGTATAGCCAAGCCTATTACAACGGCTATTTTCCGAAAGTCTTAGATAAATATGTGGTTGAAAACAAGTATCATCTCTATTTTTTAACTAATATTGATATTCCATGGGAATCTGATGGCATTCGTGATAAACCCAATGACCGAGAAAACATGTTTAAAGCCTTTCAAACAGCTTTAATAGAAAATAATCTTCCTTATGTATTACTACAAGGAAGCTTGTCTAATCGGATGGAAACAGCCATAAAACATATAGATAAATTATTAAAAAATAACTGAATGTTTTCTAATAAAGACATACATCAAATAGAAAAAAAAGGGTTATCCGTTAAAAAGGTAAATTCTCAAATAGATTTGTTTACAACAGGTTTGCCCTTCGTAAACCTGCAATCTGCAGCTACTATAAATAATGGTATTTTAAAACTTTCAAAGGAAGAAAAAGAGACATTTATCCAGTTATTCGACCAGGAAAGGAATAACTATTCTATTATTAAATTTGTACCAGCTTCTGGAGCGGCAACCAGAATGTTTAAATCGTTTTTTAGTTTTTTAGAAAATTATAATCCGGACGAAGAAACTTTAAATTCTTATATAAACAGAACCAAAGAAACCTTATTAGCTGTATTTTTTGTAGGCTTGGAAAAATTACCTTTTTACAAGATTGTTATGGATAAAATAGCTAGTATCTATCCAGATTATAAAACATTCTCAAACGATAAACAGCATTATATATTTGTGAAAACCATGTTGGATAAAGATAAATTAAACTATGGTTTTTTTCCAAAAGGGTTATTACCTTTTCATCAATATAAAAAACATAATGCAACAGCTTTTGAAGAACATTTGTTCGAAGCTGCTTTATATGCATCCAGCAATAAAAAAGCGAATATACACTATACAATATCAGAAAAATATAAAGATATTTTTAACGCTGAGTTTAAAAAAATCCAAACCGTTGTAGAGTGTAAAACCAATACTAAGTTCGAAATTTCCTTTTCTTATCAAAAGGAAGCAACAGATACTATTGCAGTTACTTTAGAAAACGAACCTTTTAGACTAGAGGATGGCAGTTTGCTATTTAGACCTTCTGGTCATGGTGCTTTACTCTCAAATTTGGGCGATTTAGATGCAGATATCATCTTTATTAAAAACATAGATAATGTTGTAGTTTTTAAATATGAAGATGAAGTAAGCGAATTCAAAAAAATGCTGGCAGGAGTTTTAATTCAGGTTCAAAAGCAAGCATTTAATTATCTAAATAAATTAGAAAACCATAGACTTACTGAAAATGAAATAGTAGAAATTGCCATGTTTTTATCCAATAAAATGAATGTGGATATCTCATCAGAGTTTGAAAAATTTGCAACAGAATATCAAATAGAATATTTAAAAGCTAAACTCCACAGACCTATTCGCGTTTGCGGTATGGTTAAAAACGAGGGAGAGCCGGGAGGTGGTCCTTTTTGGGTAAAAGATGAAGGAGGACAAATATCTTTACAAATTGTTGAATCTGCCCAAATAAATAAAAAAGATAAAGCACAGAAAGATATTTTAAAAAATGCCACACACTTTAATCCTGTAGATTTGGTTTGTGGAATCAAGGATTATCAAGGAAATAAATTTAATTTGGAGCAGTTTGTTGATCCTAAGACAGCTTTTATAACCATGAAAACAAAAGAAGGAAAAGATTTAAAAGCACTGGAATTGCCAGGGCTTTGGAATGGAAGCATGGCACATTGGAATACTATTTTTGTGGAAGTGCCACTTATAACTTTTAATCCGGTTAAAACGGTTACAGATTTACTAAAAGCAACACATCAAATAAAATAGAATGTTTGATGCAAATTTACTTATTACCGAATTAAACTTCAAAGCTATTAGAAGCTCTGGAGCAGGAGGACAGCATGTTAATAAGGTATCGTCTAAAGTGGTTTTAAATTTCGATTTAAGTAATTCCCAAGTGTTTTCTGAAACACAAAAAGCGTTGTTGTTTAAAAATCTGTCAAACAGATTAACAACCGATGGAGTTTTAATTCTACAAAGCGACGAGAGTAGAAGTCAACATAAAAATAAAGATCTAGTAATAAAAAGGTTTTTAGAACTTATAAAAGAAGGCTTAAAAAAACCTAAAAAACGAAAACCTACTAAAGTTCCACGGTCGGTTAAATTAAAACGCTTATCTAAAAAGAAGCAACAAGCTGATAAAAAAGCGAATAGAAAACCACCTGAAATAAATTAAATAATTCCTTATTATTGGTTGCTAATTATTAATTGATAACTATCTTTGCAGCGTTCTCAAAAAGGGGTGCCTATTATCGGCTGAGATCATACCCAATGAACCTAGAACAGGTAATGCTGTTTAGGGACTTTAAACACAGTTATGTGTCATGCTGAGCTTGTCGAAGCATCTCACAAAAAAACAATCAATTAATAACAAAGAATAATAACCTCTTTTTATTCGCATAAATTTATTTTATCGGATGAAACTTTTATTCAACAACCTGTCGTTCTACAGTAGGCAGAATTCTCAAATTTTATTACTTTTTTTACTTTCAACTTTTTCAGTTTACTCACAAGAAAAGGAACAAGATTCTACAAAACTAGAAGCCTTGGACGAAGTTTTAGTTAAAGCAGTGCGTGTAAATGCCACATCGCCAATTACACACTCTAACTTAACTAAAGAGCAATTACAAAAACGAAATCTTGGTCAGGATTTACCTATTCTTTTAAACTATTTACCCTCGGTGGTAACTACTTCAGATGCTGGAGCAGGCTTAGGTTATACAGGAATTAGAGTACGCGGAATTAACGCACAATCTACCAACGTAACCATTAATGGAATTCCTTATAACGATGGAGAGTCCTTAGGAACTTTTTGGGTTAATTTAGGCGATTTTGCCTCCTCTGTAGAAAGTCTTCAGCTGCAGCGTGGGGTGGGAACATCGACCAATGGTTCTGGTGCTTTTGGTGCAAGCATTAATGTGCTTACAGATGCTGTTTCACAAAATGCTTTTGGAGAAATAGCCAATAGCTATGGAAGTTTTAATACTTGGAAGCACACCGTAAAATTTAGTACAGGTTTGCTTAACGATCGTATAGAAATTGCTGGGCGTTTGTCTCAAATTAAATCGGATGGTTATGTAGACCGGGCCACATCAGATTTAAAGTCGTATTTTCTTCAAACTACCTATGTAGATGATTATAGAATGATAAAGGCATTAACCTTTAGCGGGAAGGAAAAAACTTATCAGTCGTGGAATGGGATTGAAGATCCATATATTTTGGAACATGACAGAACTTTTAATTCTGCAGGAATGTACACAGATGAAAACGGAAATATTCAGTTCTACGATAACGAAATTGATAATTACCAGCAGGACCATTATCAGTTACATTGGAATGAGCGAATTAATAACAGGTGGTCCACTAATTTAGCTCTTAATTATACTCAAGGAAAAGGCTATTTTGAGCAGTATAAAGAAGATGCAGAATTTGCAGATTATGGTCTTGCAGATGTGGAAATTGGCAGTGAGACAATAACAGAAACAGATTTAATTAGACGTAGATGGCTAGATAATAAATTTTATGTTTTTAATGCTAATGCCAACTACAAAAATAATGCTTTAGATGTTATTTTTGGAACCTCTTTAAGTTCTTACTCGGGCGATCATTTTGGAGAAATTATCTGGGCGCAATATGCAAGCGATATGATGATTAGAGATAGATATTATGATGGAAACGGAAAGAAATTAGATATGAGTGCTTTTTCAAAAGGGCAATATAGATTAAACGATCATATTAGCTTGTATTTGGATTTGCAATACAGATATGTTAATTATAAAACTACTGGAACAAATTCTGATGTGGCACCATTTATTGTTGATAAGCATTTTAATTTCTTTAATCCTAAAGCAGGAATTACCTACACTCTAAACGATAATAATAACTTCTATTTTTCTTATGCTAGAGCTAATAGAGAACCAAACAGAGACGATTTTGAAATAAATGCCGACGTGAAGCCAGAGCAATTAAACGATTTTGAATTAGGATGGAGACATAAGTCTGATGCTTTTATTCTAAATACCAACTTATACTATATGTTATATAATGAACAATTAGTTTTAACTGGAGCTATTAACGATGTTGGAAATCCGGTGAGAGATAACTCAGGAAATAGCTACAGATTAGGTTTGGAAGTTGATGCTGTTTTTAATATTTCGAATAAATTTAGTATTCAGCCAAATGTGGCTTTAAGTACCAATAAGAACAAAGAAACAGTGGTTTCTTTAGACGGAGAATTAGTCGATTTAGGGGCGACAAACATTTCGTTTTCCCCTAATGTTGTGGCAGGAAATGCTTTTGTTTATAGGCCGCTGGAAGGCTTGCAAATGTCGTTATTAAGTAAATTTGTAGGTGAACAATATATGGGGAATACAGATACAGAGGCATCGAAATTAGATAGTTATTTTGTAAACGATTTTAATATCATGTATGAAATTGAAACAAAATCTATATTTAAAGCCATTATTATTTCTGGTTTAGTAAATAATTTATTTGGAGAAAAATACAGCTCTAATGGGTTTTATTATACTTATGATGACGATTGGTCCAATCCTAACCAAATAACAACAATTGAAGGCACTGGTTATTATCCGCAAGCTACTACTAACTTTTTGTTAGGGGTAACTTTGAAGTTTTAACTTCAAGTGATAGTGAGAACCTCAAATTACAATAAAAAAACTGCTCTATTTAAGAGCAGTTTTTTTATATGCAAAAAGGATAGTAGCGGCATCCTTTTTATTGTTTTTTAAATAAAAAGATACAGCGGATAGCCTGGTTTTAAAGCCAATTAAAGGCTTTAAAATTTGCCCTAATTATTATAAACCCGAATTATATTTCCAGCAACTTCTACATAATAGCGCTTTAACGCATAATGTCCAGTGGTTCCTGTTTGCCCAATGCCATTTAAAATGTCGTAATTATTGCCGTCATCACAATCGCAAGTAGCAATAACCCCTTGAACCGTTAAAGTAGAACAACTGCTTAATGGATGGTTAGGATCGCTTAATTCGAAAGCGCTATAATTTTCTCCAGAAGAGTGGAATAAAACGACGCCATTTATACCGTAATTATTGTTTAAAATAACATGATTATTGTCGAATTTTAAATTGCTGAATTGAGGTAGATTTGTGTTGACAAGCGTTCCCGTATTAAAAGGAACATTAGGAATATTTGGGTTATTTTTATAAGCATCGTCGTCACTTTTGCTACAAGAAGCAACTATAAGGCTTAATAAAATAATATAAAAAATACGTTTCATTTTTTTTATTAAATTTTCGGGTACAATTTACAACAAAAACTAAACACAATTAAATATTTTGTATCTTTGTACATCAATCTCGTGAGAACGAGATTTTTTGCGTTAATCCCGACCGGTTTCTTTTTGGATGTAAAACTGTGTTTCGGGATATTATCTATTATATAAACGATGAAGTTATGAGTAAAGTATCCTATTATACCGAAGAAGGTTTAAAGAAATTAAGAGAAGAGTTAAGAATATTAAAAGATATAGAGCGTCCAAATGCATCCCGAGCAATTGGTGAGGCTAGAGACAAGGGCGATTTAAGTGAGAATGCCGAATATGATGCTGCCAAAGAAGCGCAAGGTATGCTTGAAATGAAAATTTCAAAACTTGAAGAAACACTTGCAGGAGCGCGTTTAATAGACGAATCTCAGCTAGATGCAACTAAAATCTTGGTGCTTTCTAAAGTGAAAATTAAAAACCAAACCAATGGCATGGAAATGAATTATACTTTGGTTGCAGATGGAGAAGCTGATTTAGCTTCAGGAAAAATCTCTGTAAACTCTCCAATAGGAAAAGGTTTGTTAGGGAAGTCTGTGGGTGAAGTGGCTGAGATACAAGTACCAAATGGGGTATTGAAATTTGATATTTTGGAAATATCCAGATAACAAATTGTCTATTAAGGCATACAACTCGAAAATATTATCAAAAAGATTCCTGCAAAACAGGAATCTTTTTATATTTACGTAAATACATAAGATACTATGGCTTCTATATTTTCAAAAATCATTTCAGGAGAATTACCTTCATATAAAATTGCAGAAACCAATGAGTTCCTGGCTTTTTTAGATATCAATCCAAATTCTAAAGGACATACCTTGTGTATACCTAAAAAAGAAGTAGATAAAATTTTCGATTTAGATGAAGAAACGTATTTGCGATTAATGTCTTTTTCTAGAGAGGTAGCTATGGCCATAAGAAAAGCAATACCTTGTAAGCGAGTTGGGATGACAGTTGTGGGATTAGAAGTTCCACATGTACATGTGCATTTAATTCCGTTAAACTCTATGGAGGATATTAGGTTTCTTAATAAAGTAACTCTTAGCGAAAAGGATTTTGAAGATACAGTAAAAGCTATTAAAACCTATTTATAATAAATTTGGTACAACGGCAATTCCTATTAGAATAAGCATAAAAATTAAAGTGCTAATTATTAGAAGCCATGCTGTTTTTTTTAATTTAAAAGAAGATTCTTTAGGACTAAAAGCTCTTTGATGATAGTTAAAAACCCTTTCAATATCTTCGGTCCATCTAACAGGATATATACTGGTATTACATGTGCTGCATTCTAATAAATGCATGGTTTCTTGGGTAATAGATTTATAAAACTTATTCTCAACAAACCTTTGCTTAAACGTTAATTGCAAACCATTGGTATTATAGCATTCAGGACAATTGTTGTTTAAAGCAACTTCTTTAATAGTAATAAACTTCTCCTTCATAATTTAAACAGATTTCATTGAAATTTGCATGGTTGTTCCTTTACCAATTTCAGAATGTAAAACTTTTATCTTACCATCATGAAACTCTTCAATAATGCGCTTTGCAAGCGAAAGCCCTAAACCCCAACCTCTTTTTTTGGTTGTATAACCGGGTTCAAAGATAGCATTAAATTGCTTTTTTGGAAGTCCATTACCAGTATCGCTTACATTTATTTTTACAGTATTTTCTAGTTGTAATATTTCAATTGTAAGCTGGCCTTTCCCTTTCATAGCATCGATAGCATTTTTTACTAAATTTTCGATGGTCCAACTATATAGCTGTTTGTTTAAATTTACATAAATTTCGTTAGAAACTGTAATTAGTTTAAATTCAATTAATTTTGAGCTTCTGGCTTTTAAGTAATCATAAGAATCTATAGTCTCCTTTACAATGTCTGTTTTTTCTAAGGTTGGAAGCGAACCTATTTTACTAAAGCGTTCTGTAATAGTTTGAAGTCTGCTAATATCTTTTTCAATCTCGACTATGTATTCTGGATTAATATTTTCAGTTTTTAAGATTTCTGCCCAACCTATTAACGATGATAATGGGGTTCCAATTTGATGAGCCGTTTCTTTAGCCATTCCAGACCATAATTTATTTTGAGCTGCAATTTTTGAGCTTCTATAAAAGAAATAAGCTACGGCCCCAAATAAGAAAATAATAAGCAATAAGGCTAATGGATAATATTTTAATTTATTTAAAACCTCAGAATTGCCGTAATATAAAGTTCCGTAAACAACAGTCTCTTTGGTTTCGCTATCTTCATAAGAAATAACAATAGGTGTGTTTTCTTCGGAATATTGTTTAATTAGTTTTTTAATAGACTTATCACTTTTAAGCTTTTGGTCTTCTATATTATTAGAAAGCAAAACGTTTCCTTTATTGTAAACAAACATAGGGTTAGATATGTCTGAAGTAAAAACCTTATCTACCAAAGGATTGACATTTTCATCTAAAGGATTGGAGTTAATTTCTTGATGCGCAGCTGCCCAAATATCCATTTTAGACTGCTCTTCAATTTTAAACTCTTGAAAAAACACATAAGTATTCCATAATATTAGAGATATAATCCCAAAAGATGCCACAACAATAATCCACCGACTAAGATTTCTGTGTTTAGAAAAAAGCATAAAACATATTTTATTCTGAAATATAATGTAAAATCTATACATTTTATTGTGTAAGCAAAAACAAATAAAATTAGATATAGAATAAAAGGAGTCTAAAAATGTTGAATGCGAATTAAAATGTTAGAAACTATGCACGGTTTTATGGGAAAATTATCTAAAAAAATGGTTAGTTTTGTGCAAATAAAAAAATGATAAATGACATCTTTTGAGCCTAAAGAATTATCTGTTGCCAAATTACATGGGTATTTGCTAAGTGCTGTGTCACCTAGACCAATAGCCTTTGCTAGTACTATGGATGAGAACGGGAATCCAAATCTATCGCCTTTTAGTTTTTTTAATGTATTTAGTGCAAATCCTCCTGTTTTAATATTCTCGCCCGCACGTAGGGTTAGGAATAATACAACAAAGCATACTTTAGAGAATGTAATAGCCACTAAAGAAGTTGTAATTAATGTGGTAAATTACGATATGGTGCATCAAGCATCTTTAAGTAGTACAGAGTATGCAGAAGGTGTAAACGAATTTGATAAAGCAGGATTAACCATGCTAAAATCGGATTTAGTAAAACCTTTTAGAGTTGCCGAATCTCCTGTACAATTAGAATGTATAGTAAAAGAAATAGTTGCATTAGGAAATGAAGGTGGGGCTGGAAATTTAGTAATTTGTGAAGTTGTTAAATTACATATAGAATCTGATGTTTTAGATGAAGACGGAGTTATCGATCAAGAAAAACTAGATTTAGTTGCTCGGGCTGGAGGTAATTATTACAGTCGCGCTAGAAATGGTTTTTTTGAATTACCAAAACCTCTTACAAGTTTAGGAATAGGTGTGGATAGTTTTCCGGAAGAAGTAAAAAACAGTATGATTTTAACTGGAAACGATTTAGGTATGTTAGGTAATGTTGATACCTTGCCAAGTACCGAAGCGGTTAATGCGTTTTTAGAAACTGTAAGCGAGCGTTATCCAGAAATAAGAACAGCTTCGCATAGAGAAAAACATAAATTAGCTCGCAACTATCTAAGTTATGGCGATATTCAAAGTGCCTGGAAAATATTATTATCATAAAATAAATGAATGAATTCCTGTTTTGAGGAATATTAAAAGTTAAATTAAATTAAGTCATGGAAGTACAAGGAAAAATTAAATTAGTAGGAGAGACGCAAACCTTTGGGAATAATGGATTTAGAAAACGAGAAGTGGTTGTAACTACTGAAGAACAGTATCCACAGCATATAATGGTGGAATTTGTTCAAGATAAATGCGACTTATTGAATAATTTCCAAGTTGGTCAACAAGTAAAAATCAATATTAATTTGCGTGGAAGAGAATGGACAAATCCACAAGGAGAGGTAAAGTATTTTAACTCGATTCAAGGTTGGAGAATTGAAGCGGTTCAAGATGGTGCCTCAGGTCCAGGAACACCTCCAGTTCCACCAGCTGAAGCTTTTGAGCCAGCTAACGATTTAAAAGAAGACGAACACGACGATTTACCATTTTAGGTAAGTGTTGACATTTTAAAGAATGTAAAAATCTTAAATATTTAACCTCAATGTGAAAACGTTGAGGTTTTTTTATAGCACATAAATATGATATCCTATTTAACACAAGAAATTGTTTTTCCACAAGTTAATCAGGCTGATGCCGATGGTTTGTTGGCATTGGGTGGCGACCTTTCGGTAGAACGGCTTATTCTTGCATATAAAAGTGGGATTTTCCCTTGGTTTGAGGATGATCAGCCTATATTATGGTGGTCTCCAAATCCTAGATTTGTACTTTTCCCTGACAAGTTAAAAGTGTCTAAAAGTATGAAACAGGTTTTAAGAAATAGCGATTTTGTAGTAACAGTCAATCAGGATTTTAGAACGGTAATAACAGAGTGTGCTAAAGCAAAAAGAGTAGGACAACAAGGTACTTGGATAACCAATAGCATGATAAATGCTTATGTAAAACTTCATGAACAAGGCCTGGCTAAATCTATTGAAGTTTGGCAAAACGGTAATTTAGTTGCAGGGTTTTATGGTATTGATTTAACCAATGGTGTTTTTTGTGGAGAAAGTATGTTTACAAAAGTTAGTAATGCCAGTAAAGTGGGTTTTATAAGCTTTATTAGAAGCACAAATTATAAATTAATAGATTGCCAGGTTTACACCAATCATCTTGCTAGTTTGGGAGCCGAGGATATTTCTAGAGATTGTTTTTTGGAGTATTTAAACTAGGAGCGAATTAGTTATTGATTAAAAATCGCTAAATTTCTCTTAACTTAGATTATGCACTTCCTTATATCTAAAACACTCAATTTCATGGTCGTTTACCAAACCTGTTGCTTGCATAAATGCATACATAACTGTGGAACCAACAAACTTAAAACCACGTTTTTTTAAGTCCTTACTCAAGGCATCAGAAACAGTGGTAGTTGCTGGCGCATCTTTGTAATTTTTCACAGTATTTATAATAGGTTTTCCGTCAACAAACTTCCAAACGTAATTGCTAAAACTACCATACTCTTCTTGGATTTCCATAAATAATTTAGCATTCGTAATTGTGGCATTTACCTTTAGCTTGTTTCTAACAATGCCGACATCTTGCAACAGGCTATCAATTTTAGTTTGCTTGTAGTTTGCAATTTTTTTATAATCGAAGTGATCAAAAGCTTCCCTAAAGTTTTCACGTTTTCGTAGAATGGTAATCCAACTTAAACCAGCTTGGAAGGTTTCAAGAACTAAAAACTCAAATAAGGTTGCATCATCTGTTACTGGAACACCCCATTCTTCATCATGATAGGCTTCGTATAAGTCGTCTCCAACACACCAACCACATTTATGTATTTTTTGATTTTTCATTGAATAGTTATTGTCGTTTCTACGGAAATGGAAACCTCATTATCTTTTTTAGTACAGTAAAACCTTGTAATTTTTGTTTTAAGTAACTATTAATACTTCATATTAGTAGAAATCACTATAAGGGGTCAAAAAGGTTCATTTCAATTTAATAAAAACTTTATTTCTTGTAAGTTATTGGGTTAAAGATAGACATAGATATGACATAAATCATACTTGAAATAAGATTAAGCTCTTATTTTTGTAAAAATATTTTTAATAACAGATGGATCAAATAATAAAAGATAGTTTGACTAAGAGTATGTCTTATCAAGCATATAGAGAATTAATGGGACAAATGGTGGAAAATCAATCCACAACAGGAAATGATAAAAGTGAAGACATGGTAGAATATACCAAGTTGAACGAACAGCGTATGAAACGTTGGGATAAAACTTTAAAAGTTTCGGATAATACCAAAAAAGATCTGGCTAATATTGATACCAAACAAACATGGTTGGTACTTGCAGAAAGCTGGTGTGGAGACGCAGCACATGTAATTCCTGTATTTAATAAATTAGCAGAATTAAACGAAAATATTAATTTAAAATTGGTGCTTCGTGATGACAATGACGCTTTAATGAATCAGTTTTTAACCAATGGCGGAAAATCTATTCCTAAGTTGATAATTATAGACGATGCTACTAATAAAGTGATTAGTTCATTTGGTCCAAGACCTGCTGAAGCAACAAAGTTAGTTGTTGATTATAAAGCAAAACATGGAGAGATAACTCCGGAGATTAAGGAAGAATTACAACAATGGTACAACAAAGATAAAGGTCAAAGTGTGATGAGCGACTTAATGAGTCTACTTGCAGTTTCAGTTTAATTTTTACCCTTAAAGTAAAAAGTAATTGTGCCAATTTGAGATGCTTTTGAAGCATCTGTACTAAATCGAGCATCTTTAGCATAAGATAAGGCATGTTGCTTTAAACATTCATTATCAGAACTGGAAGAAGCATTGACATAAGTGTCTGTAACCAGACCAGAGGTATTTACCGTAATATTAATAACTATTTTTCCACCCTCCTCACATAAGTAAACAGGAGTTGGTAAATATTTATGCGTTCTATTAACCAAGGAATAGTGCATGCTACTGTTTTTATTAACAGACTGGCTGCTATTGCTTGGTTTTCTTTTGTTTAATATTTGGTTTACACTACTGTAAGAAGATAATACATCCTCGTCTATTTCTGAAGCCGCATTGGTATTACTTGGTTCTAAATTTTCATTTTCAGACAAGTCTTCCGAAGGCGTTGGTACATAATCCTTTGGAGGTGCTATGGGCTGATATGCTTGAGCAAATTTCTTATAATCTTGAGTTTCGTTGAAGGCTTTGTTAGTTTGAGAACTTGGTTTCTCTTCGGCTTCTGCTAATTTTTCTGCCTCAAGTTCTTCTGGTGTTTTTGGTTCTTCAGGTTCCAATAAATAGTAACTTTCTGCCATTAATTCTGTTTGTTTTGTAATATGAAAACTGAATAATAGAAGTAAGATGGTTCCTGAAACCAAAAAGGTAATTAAAAGTGCTTTATGTTTGTCTGATAAATTCAAAAGTAAAATGTTGGGTGTAAAAGCTTGCTCTGCTTCAAACTAATATACGAAAAATAGGGCTATTTGGTTGTTAAGCTTTCTATAAAGGCTTCAGGACTTAGTGCATTATCAACATGAAAGTCGCCAATTTTTGTGCGTCTTAAAACAGATAAATGAGAACCAGAGTTTAGTGCTTTTCCAAAATCGTTAGCTAAAGAACGAATATAAGTTCCTTTACTGCAAACTACTCTAAAGTGGAGCTTATTATTGTCTATAGCTGTAATTTCAAATTCTGAAATTGTAATTTTTCTTGGTTTAATTTCAACTTCCTCCCCCGCTCTAGCAAATTCGTATAAGCGCTTCCCGTCTTTTTTTATAGCTGAAAAAACGGGAGGGAATTGGTCTATTTCACCAATAAATTGTTTGGTAGCTTCGTGGATTGCTTTTTCTGTAATATGCTCTGTAGGAAATGTTTCGGTAATTTCAGTTTCTAAATCGAAAGAAGGCGTTGTCCCACCCAAAACAAAGGTTCCGGTATATTCTTTTTCTTGCCCTTGAAATGTGTTAATTTGCTTGGTCATTTTTCCAGTGCAAATAATCAATAAGCCTGTTGCAAGAGGATCTAAAGTTCCTGCATGACCAACTTTTATTTTTTTAATGTTGAAGGCATGACGTATTTCCCAACGTAGTTTATTTACCGCCTGAAATGAGGTCCAGTGTAAAGGTTTGTCTATTAATAAAACTTGTCCGGAAAGGTAATCTTCAGCTGTTAACATTTTAAATGGTAGTTAGACTATAAATAAAGTAATGGATAATAATTAGAGAAATTCCTAACACGATTCTATAATATCCAAAAATCTTAAATCCTTTTTTGCTTAAATAATCAATAAACGATTTAATGGCAATTAAAGAAACAACAAAGGCAATTACATTTCCAACAATTAAATAATTGATTTGATCACTATTTAATTCAAAGCCTGCTTGGTAATAATCGTATAATTTCTTGGCAGTAGCTCCAAACATAGTTGGAACTGCTAGAAAAAAGGAAAACTCGGCAGCTGTTTTTCTATTTAGTTTTTGAGTCATTCCTCCCACAATAGAAGCTCCACTTCTGGATGTTCCTGGAATCATGGCTAAACATTGGAAAAAACCAATTTTTAATGCAGTTATATAACTTATTTCCGTGTGTGCAGTGGGATTGTTTTCGTCTACTATTTCATTGGCTTTAAACCAATCGTCTACTTTTAAAAGAATAAAACCCCCTATTATTAAGGAAATTGCTACAGTAAGCGGACTTTCTAAAAGATCGTCAATAAAATCGTTTAATAGAAGTCCTAAAACTACAGCTGGAATAAATGCTACTAATAATTTGAAGTAAAAGTCGAGACTTTGAAAGAAGCGTTTCCAATATAAAACAACAACGGCTAGAATGGCGCCAAGCTGAATAACAATAGTGAAAAGCTTTGTAAAATCGTCGCTAGCAATTTTCATAAAGGACGAGGCAATAATCATGTGTCCTGTTGATGATACTGGTAAATACTCTGTAATTCCTTCAATAATGGCTAGAATAATAGCGTCTAATAAATCCATGGAGAAAAATAATCGATAGTTAGGCAGCAAATTCCAATTTTAATAGGAATTTGTTTAAAAGTAAGTGTGTAAATTATTGATTTGAACTATTATCTTTCTTGGGTTTTAATAAAATAGCATAAACCTGAATTCCAAAACCAATAAGAACTAAAGTTGGAGCCAATCTAATACGTCTAAAACTAAAAATGTCTGGGCTAAAAACATTAGGGTCGTCGCTTCCACCACCAGACATTAAAATAAATCCAACAGCAATACACGCTAAACCAATTAGCATGAATTTATAGTTTCTTTTCCCGAAGATAAAGGTGCTTTCTGTTTGCTCCTTACGTTTTTGTTCTCCCATGATATTTATATTTAATCCACTAAAACTTAGAAAGCGCAAAGTAACAGTTTTATTTAAACTATAACGTTAACAGATTCTAAAAAAGGATGCTACCTGTTTCTAAGTTTTAAAATCTTAATATGTTTTTGAATTAATAGTAAAGTTGATCTGTCTTTAAATTTAAGAAACGTTGTGTTGCAATAAACGTACTTATCCAAGTAATAACTATGCCTAATAAAAAGATGCCAGCAAACAAAGCTCCAATAAGAATAGGGTTCTGTAATAGGTTTAACTCAGGGAAAGTTTCATTTAAATAATAAAGAACAACAGCCACACCTAATAAAGCAACTATAGCTCCAATAATTCCTAAGCGCACACTTTTCCATACAAAAGGTCTTCTAATAAATTGCTTTGTGGCACCAACCATCTGCATGGTTTTAATGGTGAAACGTTTGGAATAAACTGATAACCGAATGGAACTATTAATTAATAAAACGGCAATTAAAGTAAAAACACCACTTAATACTAACACCCAAAAGCTTATTTTTTTTACGTTATCATTCATCAAGTTTACTAAATCATTATCATAGCGTACTTCATCCACAAAGTTTTTTGAAAGTGCTTCGTCTTTAATAGTTTCTAAATGTTCTGAAGTGACAAAATCGGCTTTTAAATGTACATCTATCGAGTTTTGTAACGGATTATATCCAAGAAATTCCATAAAATCTTCGCCATTTTCGGCTTTCATAGATTCTGCAGCCTGTTCTTTGGAAACAAATTCGGTCGATTTTACATACTCAGAAAGTGCTAAGCTTTTTTCAAGCTGCTTTATTTCTACATCTTTAGCTACTTCTTTCAAATAAATAGTTACCACCACTTGTTCTTTAAAGTGATCGGAAACTTTTTTTGCATTTATTATCAATAGACCAAGTAAGCCTAATAAAAATAAGACCAGAGCAATGCTTAGTACCACTGAAAAATAAGAAGAAATTAATCTTCGTTTTTGATAATTTTCAAAAGAAGAACTCATAGATATTTTGTTAACGATGTAAAAATATAAAAGAAATCTATTCTCTTGTGGTTTAAAACGTTTAAACTTTCAATATTCTTATAATAAGTTTAAATTTGCGCTTTTACAAGCGAAAAATAAGACAATGCAATACCATTTTAACGACATCGAGGCCAAATGGCAAAAATATTGGGCAGAAAACAAAACGTTTCAAGCCGATAATAGTAGCGACAAACCTAAATACTACGTACTAGATATGTTTCCTTATCCAAGTGGAGCCGGATTACATGTTGGACATCCACTAGGTTATATTGCCTCCGATATTTATGCCCGTTATAAACGTCATAAAGGATTTAATGTATTGCACCCACAGGGCTACGATAGTTTTGGATTACCTGCAGAACAGTATGCTATTCAAACAGGGCAACATCCAGCTGTAACAACAGAAGAGAATATTAAAACCTATAGACGCCAATTAGATCAAATTGGGTTTTCTTTCGATTGGAGCCGAGAAGTTCGAACCTCAGATCCAAATTATTATAAATGGACCCAATGGATTTTTATTCAATTATTTGAGTCTTGGTATTGCAAGCACACAAACAAAGCTTTTCCTATAGATGAGTTAGTCAAAATTTTTGCACTGGAAGGAAATGCTGCTGTGGAAGCTGTTTGTGATGATAATGTAGATGTGTTTAATGCAGCACAATGGAACAGCTTTTCTTCTATAAAACAACAAGAAATACTATTACAATACAGATTAACTTATTTAGCTGAAACTGAAGTAAACTGGTGTCCTGCACTTGGAACCGTTTTAGCAAATGATGAAATAGTAAACGGCGTTTCGGAACGCGGTGGACATCCAGTTCTAAGAAAAAAAATGACCCAATGGTCTATGCGAATTTCGGCTTATGCTGAAAGATTATTGCAAGGATTAGATACTATAGATTGGACAGATTCCTTAAAAGAAAGTCAGAAAAATTGGATTGGAAAATCGGTTGGAGCCTCTGTCTCTTTTAATGTGAATAATCACGATGAGGTCATCGAAGTTTTTACAACAAGACCTGATACCATTTTCGGGGTATCATTTATGACTTTAGCTCCAGAACACCATTTAGTTTCGCAAATTACAACCCCAGAACAAAAACTTGAAGTGGAAGCCTATATTCAAGCCACTGCAAAACGTAGCGAACGTGATAGAATGGCAGATGTAAAAACTATTTCAGGCGTGTTTACAGGTGCTTATGCAGAACATCCGTTTAGCAAAGAACCTATTCCAATTTGGATTGGAGATTATGTTTTAGCAGGTTATGGAACAGGAGCAGTTATGTCGGTTCCATGCGGCGACCAACGTGATTACGATTTTGCTAAACATTTTAATATTCCAATTCCTAATATCTTTGAAGGTGTTGATATTTCTAAGGAAGCTTATTCTGACAAAGAAAACACAGTAATTGCAAATAGCGATTTCTTAAACGGAATGAATTACAAAAAAGCTACCAAACGAGCTATTTTTGAATTAGAACAATTAGGTCAAGGCGAAGGTAAAACCAATTACAGATTGCGTGATGCTGTCTTTTCTAGACAACGTTATTGGGGAGAACCATTTCCTGTATATTATGTAAATGGTATGCCACAAATGATTGATAAAGCACATTTGCCAATTCGTTTACCAGACGTAGAAAAATATTTGCCAACCGAAACCGGCGAGCCACCTTTAGGTCGTGCCGATGTTTGGGCCTGGGATTCTAATAGGAATCAGGTGGTTAGTAACGAGATGATTGATAATGAAACCGTATTTCCACTTGAGTTAAACACCATGCCTGGGTGGGCAGGAAGTTCTTGGTACTTCTTTAGATATATGGATGCACATAACGACCAAGAGTTTGCAAGTGAAGAAGCACTTAAATACTGGGAAAATGTCGATTTATACATTGGAGGAAGCGAACATGCCACAGGACATTTATTATACTCACGTTTTTGGGTGAAATTTATGAAAGACAGAGGCTTTGTTGGGGTAGAAGAGCCATTTAAAAAGCTGATTAACCAAGGGATGATACTTGGAACAAGTGCTTTTGTTTATCGATTGAGTTATGCTTTTGCTAATCCTAGAGAAGAAGAGAAGATTAGTAGTCCAATACTGAAAAAATTAAAAAATATTTATATCTCACATGCAGAATTTATTAGTAAGGGAGATTTAGAATCAAATAGAAACTACCTAACAGAGCTTAAATCTAAACTTGCGGAAATTGCAGATTTACAGAAAGACACTAAGGAATTAAATAGTTTGATAGTTGTTCCTTTGCCAATCCATGTAAAAGTAGAATATGTAAACGCTTCAGATGAATTGGACATAGATGGACTAAGAAATGACAGCGAATTTGGAGAAGATTTTAAAGACGCCATTTTTATTGGAGAAAAAGGAGCTGTTATAACAGGTGATAATGATGTTTATAAAGTAGGTCGGGAGGTCGAAAAAATGTCTAAATCTAAATATAATGTGGTAAATCCTGATAGTATTTGTCATGATTACGGTGCAGATAGTTTACGCCTTTACGAAATGTTCCTAGGCCCATTAGAGCAGGCTAAACCTTGGAATACGGCTGGAATCTCTGGAGTTCATGGCTTTCTTAAAAAATTATGGAAGTTATATGTAGGCGAAAATGGTTTAAATGTCAATGATAACGAACCAACTAAAGACAACCTTAAAACACTTCATAAAACCATAAAAAAAGTAGAAGAAGATATTGAGAGCTTTTCTTTTAACACGTCTGTATCTACTTTTATGATTGCAGTTAACGAGCTTACAAGTCAAAAGTGTACAAGCAAAGCTGTTTTGGAACCTTTATTAGTCTTATTGTCTCCTTATGCTCCACATATTACTGAAGAGTTATGGAGTCAATTAGGAAATAGTAATTCTATAGCTACTGCTCCTTTTCCAGTATTCGATGCAAGTCATTTGGTAGAAAGTTCTAAGAATTACCCTATTTCATTTAATGGTAAAATGCGTTTTACTTTAGAATTACCAATGGATATGAGTAAAGAAGATATTGAAACCACTGTTATGGCTCATGAGAAAACAATAGAACAATTAAAAGGTAGAACCCCAAAGAAAGTAATTGTTGTTCCAGGAAAAATTGTGAATATTGTTGGATAAAACAACAAGAGGGATAAGTTGCTTTTAGACATGAAGTTGTTGTCACTTATCAAGAAATGACAGTGAAAATCTGACAAAATTTCTCAACAAACATTTGGCGTACTATTTGCTATAACACATATAACTTTATCTATTAAAACAGAAAAAAAATGATTGGATATTATATATTAATTGGAGCCATTGGACTTGTAAGTTGGATGGTAAGCAATAAATTAAAAAAGAAGTTTGCTTTCTATTCTAAAGTGCAATTACAAAATGGCATGAGTGGAAAAGAAATTGCAGAGAAAATGTTGGCAGATAATGGTATCTACGATGTTGAGGTAATTTCAACTCCAGGAAAGCTTACAGACCATTATAACCCTAAAAATAAAACTGTAAATTTAAGTGAGTCTGTTTACAGTCAGAGAAATGCAGCTTCGGCAGCAGTAGCAGCACACGAATGTGGTCACGCTGTTCAACATGCACAGGCTTATAGCTGGTTGCAAATGCGTTCTACTTTGGTGCCTATGGTAAGTGTTACCTCTGGCATGTCTCAATGGTTAATAATTGGAGGTTTAATTTTAGGTGGAGCAGCAGGCGTTGGCTTAGGTTGGTATGTAGCTGTTTTGGGTGTAATTTTTATGGGAATGGCTACTGTTTTTAGTTTTATTACACTTCCTGTAGAGTACGATGCAAGTAACAGGGCTTTAGCTTGGTTAAAAGCTAAAAACATGGTTACTCCAGAAGAGTATAAAGGTTCTGAAGATGCGCTTAAATGGGCGGCAAGAACATACTTAGTTGCAGCCATTGGTGCATTAGCTTCATTGATGTATTGGGCTTTACAAGTTTTTGGAGGCAGTAGAGATTAAAGTAAAATAAAATATAATTATTAAAACCGAATGCCTTTTAAAAAAGACGTTCGGTTTATTTTTTTTAGTACATTTAACAAACTAAAATACTATTTATGGAAGATCATTCTCAAACCCCATTACAACCTACAGATTCTAAAGTCTTAATAGGTGCACTATCTGAAACAGATAGGGTTGCATTTTATAAAAATACATATGCACATGTTGCAGGAGGTGTTTTGGTGTTTATTTTATTTGAATATTTATTACTTCAAAGTGATACCATTGTGAATTTTGCATTATCTATGACAGAAGGATACAGATGGCTTATTATGTTAGGAGGTTTTATGTTTATAACTAACTATGCTGAAAAAATGACTATGAAGTCGCCAGATAAAAACAAACAATATCTAGCTTTCGGCTTATATATTTTGGCTGAGGCCTTTATTTTTGTGCCTTTAATCTATATTGCGGCTTATTATATGGATTCTGGACCAGAAATTTTGAATCAGGCTGCAATTGTAACACTTGCTTTGTTTACAGGCTTGTCTGCTGTGGTTTTTGTAACTAAAAAAGATTTTTCGTTTTTAAGAACAGGTTTAACTATTGGATTTTTTATAGCCATTGGACTAATTATTGCAGGAACTTTGTTTGGGTTTAATTTAGGACTTTGGTTTTCTGTTGGGATGTGTTTATTGGCAGGAGGCTCTATTTTGTACCAAACATCTAATATGGTTAACAAATATACAACGGACGATTATATTCCGGCTGCTTTAGGTCTATTTGCGTCTTTAATGTTACTATTCTGGTATGTACTGAGTATTTTTATGTCCAGAGATTAATACTAAAATATATTATATAAAAAAGCTCCTGAAAATTTCAGGAGCTTTTTGGTTTAAAAAATATATCTATAAGGACACAAGAATTAATCGGCATATTCTAATTCTGTAAAAGAACCCGTCATGGATGTTGTATAATTACCATCTACAGAAGAAGCTATGGTGCTAAATTCACCCGAAATTAAACGGTGTCCAGGGTTTGTTGGGTGTTCTCGATTATTAGTAATTGTAACACTTCCGCTAGAAGAATAGTAGGAAACCATTGGCTGTTGTTGTCTGATTAAGATGTAATTTGTGAAATTATTTGAATCAATATTTCCCATTTCTTTAACCGTTCCGCTACTAAAACCACCAGTTCCATTTAAAAATAAAGTAACCATTTCGCCATTACTGTCGGCAATATCAATACTTAAAGTGTTACCATTTGTTCCTTTTGTAATTTCATATACTCCAACTGTAAAATTATAGTCGGAGAAAGTGCCACCATTAATTTGGGCTTGAAATCCTGGGTCTTGGGCAGGAGGATTATTGTCGTTGTTGGTATTATCGTCGTCACTACTACAAGACAGTGCAATAACAGATAAAAATAAGATTGTAAAAATACGTAGGTTTTTCATGTTTTAGGGTTTAGGTATAGATTTAGGTTTTTTATGTTTTAGTAAAAACATGCATCCAATGTAATAAATATTTTTGAAACAGTACTAATTAAGAAGGTATGTTGTAACTATCTAAATTAGAATCTAATCCAAATAGAAAAACATTTGGAATATTTTGAACAGTAAAAAACTAAAGAATTATAGGGTTGAATTTATGAATTAAACCTCTAATTAAATTTTTATCTGTCTATCTATTTGTTGATTTAAAGAGATAAAGGTTTCTGTTCTAGAAACGCCTTCAATAGATTGGATATCTTTATTTAATAAATGCATTAAGTGCTCGTTGTCTCTACAAAGAATCTTAATAAAAATACTCCAGTTACCTGTGGTATAGTGGCATTCTAGGACTTCAGGAATTTTTTTAAGTTGCTTTACTGCTTCTGGGTTACTAATAGCTTTATCTAAGTAAATACCAATAAAAGCCATAGTTGTATAACCTAAAACTTTGGGATTAATAACAAATTTAGAGCCAGAAATAATCCCTGATTTCTCAAGCTTTCTTAGGCGCTGATGAATAGCGGCACCAGAAATCCCCACTTGTCTGGCAATTTCCAAGATGGGGGTTCTGGCATCATTCATTAAGGCTCTTAATATAGCCTTATCAATTCCGTCTATTTCAATATTTTGATTGACAACTTTCAAATTATACGTTTAATGGATTGTATCCTAAATAAGGTACTTCATTTTCAGTAAAAACAATTCCGTAGGATTCTAATTCTTTCAAAATAGGTTCGTATACCTCTTTATTAATAGGAATTTGAACTCCAGGAGTTACTATCTGTTCATTTAAAATAGCTAAGGTTGCAATTGCTACTGGTAAGCCAACTGTTTTAGACATAGATGTATATACTTTATCTTCACCTAAAGTAACCATGGTAGAATCTATTTGGTGTTTTTTACCATCAAGTTCGTATCCAAATTTATGATACATTACAATCATATCTTTTTCATGATCTTCTAAAGTCCAGCTATCTTCTAATATTTTTTGAAGTATTTGTGCAGGAGTTGCTCTTTTTAGTTCGACCATTTTTTTATTACTAAAAATATCTAGTTCCATGAGTTTATCCCAAACAATATCATCTTGATCTATTTTTAGAGCATGTCTAAATTTAAGCTCTACAGAATCTGTTGGACTATAAGGTAAAAATGCATTTATAAAGTCGCGATAGCTCATGTTTTCACTATCGTCAATGGTGTAGCTGTCATCCGTAATTCCTAGTTGTACAAACATGTTCCAAGCTCTAGAGAAGCCAACGCGACGCATGGTTCCACGATAAAGAGTTTTTACGTGTTCTAATCCGTAAGCCGATTGGTATTTTAGAGAATCTCTATTGGCATAACCTTCAAAACGTCCGTAACCTTCTACATCTAGAAATTCAGTTCTTCTAAATAATCGGTTATAAGGAATGTATTTATAGGTGCCTTCTTGTAAGAATTTTGCAGCACCTCCTTGTCCCGCAACCACAACGTTTCTTGGGTTCCAAGTAAATTTGTAGTTCCATAAGTTGTTGTCGCTTTCTGGAGCAACTAAACCTCCTGTAAAGGACTCAAAAAGGATCATTTTTCCACCAGCATCACGAATTCTATCAATTATATGCATGGCGCTCATATGGTCTAATCCAGGGTCGACTCCAATTTCATTCATAAAAACAAGTCCTTTTTCCTTAGCAGCTCTATCTAAATTCTGCATTTCTTCGCTTACGTAAGAAGCAGTAACCATATTTTTATTAAAGCTAATACAGTCTTTGGCTACTTCTATATGAAATCTTGCAGGCAACATAGAAACAACTATGTCGGCATTTTGAATAGCTTGTTCTCTGGATTGTTTATTAAAAACATCAAGCATGATGGCTTGTGCATTTTCATGATCTCCAATAAGTTTTTTAGCGTTCGAAAAGTTGACATCACCTACAATAATAAGTAAGTTCTCTTTTTCCGATTTGTTTAATAGGTATTTTATAAGGTAAGATGCAGATTTTCCTGCACCAATAATTAAAATCTTTCGCATAATGAGATAAGTTGAGTATTTTTGCAGCTACGAATGTAATAAATACTAAGGGTTTTATAAAACTCATTAACTTATTTTATATGAACAAAAGGATATTGATTGCAGCTGCTATTTTAGGAGTTTTAAGCGTAGTTTTAGGTGCTTTTGCTGCTCATGGATTAAAAGAGTTGATTTCGTTAGAAGCACAACAAACCTTTGAAACTGGCGTTAGATATCAAATGTATCATGCTATTTTACTGTTATTTGTTGGAGGCTCGAATTATGTAAATGAGAAATCTAAAAAAAGCATCTTTTATCTGGTTTTAATAGGACTCTTATTTTTTTCTGGTTCCATCTATGGATTGGCTACCAACGAGCTTACAGGTTTTAACTTTAAAAGTATAGCATTTATAACTCCAATTGGAGGTCTGATGTTAATAATATCCTGGCTGGTATTGTTAATAAACTTTTTAAAAGTCAAGGCTGATAATTTGTAAAATAGGCGCTTACTTCAAAATAAAATTATAATTTTGCACTTTAAACAACACAACACAAATTATGGTAGATCATACCCAAGCATCTAATACGGTTTCATTAGAATCGTATGGAATTAAAAATGCGAAAGTACAATATCAATTAACTCCTAAACAACTTCACGACAGTACTATTGCTAAAGGACAAGGTGTGGAAGCATCTTCAGGAGCATTAGCTGTAAATACTGGAGAATTTACTGGAAGGTCACCTAAAGACCGTTTTATAGTAAAAGATAGTATTACTGAAGATAAAGTATGGTGGGGAGACATTAATATTCCTTTCGAATCGGATAAGTTTCAGAAGTTATACGATAAGGTAACTGCTTATTTGTCTGAAAAAGAAGTTTTTGTAAGAGATAGTTATGCTTGCGCAGACGAAAATTACAAATTAAATATCCGTGTTATAACAGAAACACCTTGGAGCAATATGTTTGCTCATAACATGTTTTTACGTCCTACAGAAGACGAATTAAAAACCTTTACTCCAGAATGGACCATTGTAAATGCTCCAGGATTTATGTCGGATCCAGAAGTAGATGGAACTAGACAACATAATTTTGCTATTTTAGATTTTACCAGAAAAATAGCACTTATTGGAGGAACAGGATATACTGGGGAAATTAAAAAAGGTATTTTCTCTGCCTTAAACTTTATTCTTCCAGTATTTAAAAATACCTTACCAATGCACTGTAGTGCAAATGTTGGAGAAAAAGGAGATACAGCTATTTTCTTTGGACTTTCTGGAACAGGAAAAACAACGCTTTCTGCAGATCCATCTCGTAAATTAATTGGAGATGATGAGCACGGTTGGACTAAAGACAATAAAGTATTTAACTTTGAAGGAGGTTGTTACGCGAAGGTTATTAACTTATGTGAAGAAAACGAGCCGGATATCTTTAATGCAATTAAGCCTGGAGCTATCTTGGAAAACGTGATTATGAATGATAAAGGTGTAGTTCAATTTGAAGACATCACCATTACACAAAATACCCGTGTAAGTTATCCAATATATCATATTAAAAATATTCAAGTACCTTCTATAGGAGAAAATCCTAAAAACATCTTCTTCTTAACAGCAGATGCTTTTGGTGTATTGCCTCCAATTTCCAGACTAACTCCTGGGCAAGCTGCTTACCACTTTATTTCAGGTTATACAGCTAAAGTTGCAGGAACAGAAGCGGGAATAGACGAGCCTTTACCAAGTTTTTCAGCTTGTTTTGGAGCACCTTTTATGCCTCTGCATCCAACTAAATATGCTGAAATGTTAAGTGAAAAGATGAAAGAATCTGGAGTAAAAGTTTGGTTAATAAATACAGGCTGGACTGGTGGTCCTTATGGCGTTGGTAGTAGAATTAAATTGAAATACACAAGAGCTATGATTGCTGCAGCTCTTAACGGAGATCTTGATGAGATGAGTGCTGAGACGTATAGAAAACACTCTGTTTTTGGATTAAATCAGCCAAAATCTTGTCCAGGAGTACCGGACGAAGTGTTAAGTTCTAGAGCAACTTGGAACGATGATGAAGGTTATTATAAAGCAGCCTATAAATTATCTGAATCTTTTAGAGATAACTTTAAGAAATTTGAAGAATTTGCCAACGACGAAATTATGGCAGGTGCTCCAAATGTGAAATAAATTATTTAGACAAACTACATTAAAGTCAGCTATTTAGCTGACTTTTTTTATGGGCTTCAAATCAATAATGTTTAATTTTATCTTATAAATTTGAAATTTATTAACATGAAAAAAACTACTTATTTAGTAGTCCTTTGTCTTAGCTTTATTTCCTTTTCCTACGGTCAATATACAGCTATTCCAGATGCTCAATTCGAACAGGAGTTGATAAATGCAGGAATTGACACTGGTTCTTTAGATGGTCAGATATTAACTTCAGTAGCTAATGCTTACTCGGGTATAATTATTGTAAATAATAAAGGTATAAATGATTTAACAGGAATCGAAGCTTTTACTAGTATCACAGGGCTTGAGTTTGGATATAATCTGGGGATTACTAGTGTGGATCTTTCCGGATGTACAGCTCTGCAAACTGTGGATGGCCGTGGCTGTTTAAGTATGACGTCAGTCAACCTTAATGGACTTGTTAACTTAACAGAAATTAACTTTAAGAAAGTTGGACTAACATCTTTAGATGTGTCCACAAACTCTGCACTTAGTATTGCACTCTTAAGAATAAATAATCTTTCTTATATGGATTTCTCTCAAAACTCAGCTTTGACCGTATTGGATGTTAAAAATAATAATTTAACATTTTTAGATATGAGAAATGGGAATAATGCACATATTGATTATTTCAATTCAGATTATAATTCAAATTTAGATTGTATCCTTATTGATGATATTTCTACCCCTGATTTACCATTTTGGATTAAAGACCTTCTTAGTTGTTTTTGCGAAGATCCAGGAGTGTGTTTAACCGTATCTGTAGATGAGGTTCAGAAACTATCATTTAATATGTATCCTAATCCAACAACAGATTCTATTTACGTATCCGCTTTAAAAAACAACTCTTTTCTAAGTATTTATAATATTATGGGGAAAGAGGTTTTTAATAAATCCTTAATTCAGGGAGAGAATTTAATTGACATATCTGGATTACCTTCAGGGATTTATGTGGCCAAATTTACTTCGGGCAAACAAGTAGATACTAAAAAGTTAATTATTCAATAACTTTATATTGAGTTTATAGAAAAGAGACTGATTTTATAGAAGGAGTTCTTCATTGTTTTCTTTGATTTAAATTTCACTTAAAAACAGGTGTTAAATTTAAAGTATCTTAATAAGATTGATAAATGTAGCTGTCTAAAAGTTTCATAACGAGTTTTAGAAGTCTCTTTTTATTTTGTAAAAGAAGGCCTACAAATTCCTTTTACTTCTAAATAAAAATGGATAAAGCACATAATTTTCTGTTACATAGCAGACTATATGTTTTGTTCCCTTTTTATTATGCAGTAATTTTATATAAGGAAATATTCACTCAGTTATAATTATTTATAAAATATTACATTATGAAAAAAAATATGTACTTCATACTAATTTGTTTTGTCTCATATTCTATGGCCTATGCACAATACACAGCTATACCAGATAGCAATTTTGAACAAGAGCTAATTAATGACGGAATTGACTCAGAAGGCATTTTAGATAATCGAATTTTAACCTCTGATGCTAATTCATTTACAGGGACCTTAAATGTTGTTAATAAGGGGATTAGTGATTTGACGGGCATTGAGTCCTTTACTAGTATAAGTGGTCTTGATTTTGGTTATAATACGGGGATTAATAATGTTGATTTGACAAGTTGTACTTCTTTATTAACTGTTGATGGTACGGGGTGTTCTAATTTGTCATCAATTAATGTAACCGGTTTAGTCAATATAACTAAATTGAAATTTACTTTTTGTAACTTACAATATTTGGATGTTACAACTAATATTGCGCTCAAAGATTTAAACGTTAGAGGGAATCAAATTCCTAGTTTAGATTTAACTCAAAATGTAGTTATAGATCATGTTGATGTTAAGACAAATCCACTGGTCTTTGCCGATTTACGCAATGGGAACTGCGCAAATATGGTGTTTTATGTTGGCGATTATACACCATGTTTAAAGTGTTTGTTTGTTGATGATTCTTCTGATCCTCATTTATGGGATCATGCATATTGGATTTTTGATGATATAACTCAGCCTGTCTCGGATGAGGCAGAATGCGCTACTTGGCCCGAGATACCTGAAAGCTATTGCTCATCGTTAGGTTTGGAAGAATTAAACAAAGTTGCATTTAACATGTATCCAAACCCAGTAAACGAAGTATTACATGTTGCTGTTAACACAAGCCATGCCGTAATAAATATATGTAGCATTACCGGAAAAGTAGTTCTTACAAAGAACTTGAATCAAACAGATAACTTAATAGATGTTTCAGGGTTAGCTTCTGGAATATATTTGGCAAGATTTGAATCTGATCAAAGAGTCGATACTAAAAAATTAGTTATTAGATAGGTTGTTAATTAAACTCAACAAAAAAGAGCAGTTTGTAAACTGCTCTTTTTTTGTTTTATCGTCTATCTTTCTACAATTTATTTCTTTTTGTTTGCACCATTAATGTACTTTTCTAAAGCCATGGTCATAGATGGTGTTTCTGGGCTTGGAGCAGCAATATCAACTCTTAGTCCTTTTTCTTCAGCAGCTTTAATAGTTGTGTTTCCAAAAACAGCAATTCTTGTGTCTTTTTGTTGAAAATCTGGGAAGTTATGAAATAAAGAATCAATTCCAGATGGGCTAAAGAATACTAATATGTCATAATAAACATTAGCTAAATCAGACAGGTCACTAATAACAGTTTTATAGAAAACAGCCATTTTCCAATTAAGGTTTAGTTCGTTTAAAATTTTAGGAACTTCAGGCTTTAATTTATCAGTAGTAGGCAGTAAAAAGGTCTCGTCTTTGTATTTCTTGATTAAAGGCGAAAGCTCAGCAAAATTACGTTTTCCAACATAAATTTTACGTTTTCTATAAACTACATACTTTTGAAGGTAATAAGCTACAGCTTCCGACTGGCAAAAATATTTCATAGAGTCAGGGACTTTAAAGCGCATTTCTTCTGCTACTCTAAAAAAATGATCTACGGCATTTCTACTGGTTAAAATAATTGCTGAGTAATTGTTTAAATCAACTTTTTGAATTCTTATTTCTTTGGCATCAACTCCTTCGACATGTATAAAAGGTCTAAAGTCTATTTTAACTTTTTGCTTTTCTTGGAGATCAAAGTAGGGCGAATTTTCTATTTTAGGTTCTGGTTGAGACACTAAAATTGTTTTCACTTTCATAGGCTAGTATGTGTTAAACTTTGGTTTCTATAAGAACCTTATATAAAATTACATAAGGCCCAATTTCGAGTGTGCAAAGATATAAAATAAAATAGAAAAAGTCTCTTTTAATTAAATTAAGATTTGATTTGTAAGAAGTAAGCAGGCCTATAATATTTATAAGTAGTAATAAGACAATAGCTATTAGAATTATGGGTTTGCTTGGACTTATGCTATAAAGCAAAATAATATTTATTGGTATTAATACAAGCCCTAAAAAATTCTTGTAACTTGTTTTCTGAAACAGATACCTGTCTAGCAGAGTGTCTATATTAAATAGACTACCTAAGAGCCTTTCTGCAAGTGTTTTAATTAATATAAAAGAACCAACTCCAAGACAGAGTTTTGTAATAAAAGTATAGCTTATTTCTAAAGGTTCAAAAAGCACAGAATAGCTAATAAAACTAAAAATTGCCGTAGAAAAAAGCAAGTTTATAAATAGAAGACTATCAAATAAATCTATGAATCGTTGATCTTTAGAGTAAATTTTTAAGTAACTGGAGTTGATTAAAATAGAAGTAAACTGATTAAATCTTTTCTCAAATAGCAGTTTGGTTACAGCAACAAATACAAGGCTTACTATTATTAAAATAGTGAAAAAATCGTATGAAAATTCAGGACGTAACATTTTGTAAAATTATTATAAAAATTCATACTTGTTTCAAGTTTTTAAGGAATTTTTAAAAAACTATCTCTTTTAAATAGTTTACATTTGTTGAAATTATAAACTTTTCGATGAGCGACACAATTGTCATTATTCCCACCTATAATGAAATTGAGAATATAGAAGCGATTATAAGGGCTGTATTCTCCCAAAACAAGGCATTTAATGTTTTGGTGGTAGACGATAATTCACCTGATTTAACAGGTGGAAAAGTAAAGGAATTACAAGAAGAGTTTAAAGACGAACTATTCCTCTTAGAACGAAAGAAAAAGACAGGTTTAGGAACAGCTTATATTGCCGGATTTAAATGGTGCTTAGAAAAGGACTATAAGTATATTTTTGAAATGGATGCCGATTTCTCGCATGATCCAAACGATTTAATTAAATTATATAATGCTTGCCATGTAAATCATGCAGATGTAGCCATAGGTTCTAGATATATAAAAGGAGTTAATGTTGTTAATTGGCCTATGAGCAGAATTTTGCTCTCGTATTTTGCTTCAAAATATGTAAGGTTTATTACACGAATGAAAATTGAGGATACAACAGCTGGGTTTGTATGCTATAAAAGAGAGGTACTAGAGACAATAAATTTAGATAATATTGAGTTTGTAGGCTATGCCTTTCAAATTGAAATGAAATTTAAAGCTTATCTAAAAAAGTTTAAAATTGTAGAAATACCTGTAATTTTTACAGATAGAAGAAAAGGAAAGTCTAAAATGAGTGGTAGCATTATTTCCGAAGCCATTTTTGGTGTAATTAAAATGAAGTTAAAAAGTATTTTCAATCCGAAATAATTATGAAAACCATACTGATTAAGAACGCAAGAATTGTTAATGAAGGAGAAATTTTTGAAGGCGATATTCTTGTAGAAAATGATATTATAAAGGAAATCTCTAATTCTATAAGTGCTAAATCTTCTAATGTTAAGATAATCGATGCAGAGGGGAATTATGTTATTCCTGGAGTTATTGATGATCAGGTGCATTTTAGAGAGCCAGGATTAACAGAAAAAGCAACTATAGAAACCGAATCTAAAGCAGCTATTGCAGGTGGAATCACGTCATATATAGAGATGCCCAATACCAACCCGCAAACAACGACAATAGAAGCTTTAAACGATAAATTTAAAATTGCTTCAGAAACCTCGTCTGCAAATTACTCGTTTATGTTTGGCGGAACTAACGATAATTTAGATGAAATACTAAAGGTAAATCCAAAAGAAGTTGCCGGGCTAAAATTGTTTTTAGGCTCCTCAACTGGAAATATGTTAGTGGATAATCCAGAGGTTTTAGAAAAAATATTTTCTAGTACAGATATGATTATTTCTGTACACTGCGAAGATGAAGCCACTATCCAAGCTAACTTGGAAAACTATAAAAATGAATATGGAGACGATATTCCAATAAAATTTCATCCTCAAATTAGAAGTGATAAAGCTTGCTATATTTCATCTTCTAAGGCCATTGAGCTGGCTAAGAAAACGGGTGCAAGATTACATGTTTTCCATGTGTCGACAGCCATAGAAACCAAACTGTTTACCAATAAAATTCCGTTAAAAGACAAGAAAATTACTGCAGAAGTCTGTTTGCATCATCTATGGTTTAGCGATGAAGACTACGAAAGTAAAGGAACTTTAATTAAATGGAACCCAGCGGTTAAAACTTCTAAAGACCGAGAGGCTTTATGGAAAGCGCTTTTAGATGGAAGAATAGATGTGCTTGCGACAGATCACGCACCTCATACCATAGCAGAAAAGAATAATGTATATACCAAAGCGCCTTCTGGAGGTCCATTGGTTCAACATGCTTTAGTAGCTATTTTAGAAACTCATCATAAAGGACAAATTTCTTTAGAAAAAGTTGTGGAAAAAATGTGTCATAATCCTGCCATATTATTTGATATTGAAAAACGAGGCTTTATTAAAGAAGGTTATTTTGCCGATTTGGTAATTGTTAACCTCAATCAACCTTGGACAGTAAATAAACAAAATATTTTATATAAATGCGGTTGGTCGCCATTTGAAGGTACTACCTTTAGATCTAGAGTTACCCATACGATATTAAATGGAGAATTGGTTTTTGAAAACTCAAAGGTTATAGCTTCAAAGCAAGGAAGAAGACTAACTTTTAATAGATAAAAGTCTAACAAATGAAAAACTTTATAACCCTTTTAGTGTTGGTTGCTTTTGTATGCTCTTGTTCTAATTTTGAAAAGCGCAAAAAACCGAAGAATTTAATCTCTAAAGAAAAAATGGTAAGTATTTTATTAGATGTATCCATAGTAAACTCAGCTAAGGGACTTAATAAAATAACTTTGGAAAATAATGGTGTTGTTCCAGATCAATATATTTATCAAAAATATAATATAGATAGTCTTCAATTTATTTCAAGTAACGAGTATTATACTTACAACTTAAATGATTACGAGGATATTATAAGCAAAGTTAACGACAGTTTAAAAACGCTTAAAGAAATTTATGATGCTGCTTTAGAAGTAGAAAAAATCGAGGAAAGAAAATTGGATTCTATAAAAAAGACTAAGCGTCCAACAAAAGCACTTATCAATACTAATGTGCTACAGGAGGAAGCGTCGAGTAAAAATTAATGTTCTTTCAGAAATTTTTTGGACACTTCTTCTATGCTTTTGTTTACAGGCTTAAACTGAATATCTAAAAGGGTTTTAATTTTATCACTACTGTAAGTCGTGCTTGTAACTAAAGTATTAGCCAACTGTTTGCTTAGTATCCTTCTTTCTCCTGTTAATTTGCTTTTTAGCCAGTCCATTCTCCATGCTATACTTAAAAGAAAAACTTTCGCTTTCTTTGTAGGTCGTTTTACTTGTAAAGAATTTGCTACTTCTATTATAAAATTTTTGTAAGATTGGTTCTCTGCCACTAAAACAAAACGTTCGTTTTTAGTAGAACTTTCCATAAGTTGAATCATGGAGTTCACTACATCAAATACATCGATATATCCGGTAGTTCCTTCGGTGTAATATGCTAAGCCATTATAGACTTTTTTAAAAATATGTCCGCTCCCATAGTTCCAAATGCCTGGAGCAAGTATAACTCCCGGGTTAACAATTACGGCGTTCAAACCTTCCTGAATACCACGCCAAACTTCCATTTCAGCTCCATATTTTGTAATCCCGTATAGGCTATTGTCGGATTCAGGATTCCAGATGGTGTCTTCATCCACATCTGTATTGTCAAGAGTTTTTCCTAAGGTAGCAATAGAACTTACATAACAGAGTTTTTCAACCTGGCTGGAAGCACAGAGATTAACAATATTAGCTGTTCCCTCAATATTCGTTTTTCGTAATTCGTGATATTTGTTTGGTTCAAAAGAAACAAGAGCAGCACAGTGGTAAACATATTTTACGTTTTTAAAAGCATCTATTAATAGTGGAATGTCTAATAAATCAGCTTGAACCCATTCTATTTTATTAAAGAGTTCTTCAGAATTCTTATTATAGTAAGAAAATATCTTTTTTACGGTAGTTAGTTTTTTTTCATCTCTATAAATAGCTTTTATAGCTTTATTTTTCAATGCCAATTCTAGCAGTAAGTGCGATCCAACCAATCCAGTGCCTCCGGTAACTAATATCATAAAACTAAAGTAAAGAATTATTACTTAAAGAGCCTATAATTATTCATTGATTTTTATCTTTGCCACTTAAAAATTAAAACCTAGAAAAAATGGCTAATAAATTTGTTGAAGAGCTACGTTGGAGAGGTATGGTACAAGATATCATGCCCGGAACTGAAGAGCAATTGAGTAAAGAGAGTACCACAGCGTATATAGGCTTTGATCCAACATCAGACTCCCTTCATATAGGAAGTCTTGTTCCTATTATTTTATTAGTTCATCTGGAAAAAGCAGGTCATAAACCAATGGCTTTGGTTGGAGGTGCTACAGGAATGATTGGAGATCCTTCTGGGAAAAGCGATGAGCGTAATTTGTTAGATGAAGAAGCTTTGAATAAAAATGTTGCTGGTATAAAAAGTGTACTTTCTCGGTTTTTAGACTTCAATTCTAAAACTAAAAACGCTCCTGTTTTAGTTAATAATTACGACTGGATGAAGACTTTCTCCTTTATAGATTTTGCTAGAGATGTTGGAAAGCGTATTACTGTAAATTATATGATGTCTAAAGACTCCGTTAAAAAACGTTTTTCTGGCGAAGAAGGAAGTGTAGGGATGTCGTTTACAGAATTTACTTACCAATTAATTCAGGGTTACGATTTTTATTACTTGCATAAAAACTATAATTGTTTAATGCAAATGGGAGGTAGCGACCAATGGGGTAATATTACTACAGGAACTGAGTTAGTAAGGCGGATGAATGTTGGGGTAGAAGCAAAAGCTTTTGCTATGACTTGCCCATTGATTACGAAAGCTGATGGTTCTAAATTCGGGAAAAGTGAAGGAGGAAATATTTGGTTGGATGCAGATAAAACTTCAGTGTATAAGTTTTACCAATTTTGGTTGAATACTAGCGATGAAGATGCTGAGAAATACATAAAAATATTTACTTTTTTAGATAAAGAAACTATTGAAACCTTAATTGAAGATCATAAACAAACACCACATTTACGTTTGTTACAAAAACGATTAGCTGAGGAGGTAACAACTTTTGTACACTCTAAATCAGATTTTGAAAATGCAGAAAAAGCATCAAACATCCTTTTTAGTAAGTCGTTTAAAGAAGATATTAAAACATTAGACGAAGCTACTTTTTTAGATGTTTTTGAAGGCGTGCCACAAGCTAAAATATCTCAAGCAGATTTAAAAGAAGGAATAGATATGATAGCTGCTTTATCGGCAAAAACAAGTTTCTTAAACTCCAATAGCGAAGCTAGACGAGCATTAAAAGAAAATGCTATATCTGTAAACAAAGAGAAAGTAGATGAGTCTTATAATTTAACAACCGATGACTTAATAAACAATAAATATATTATTCTTAATAAAGGGAAGAAAAACACCTATATAATTAAAGCGATTTAAATAACAACGTCCCGATTTTTTCGGGACGTTGTTATTTATTACAATAACTTAATAAAAATTTAGTTTTTTAATAGCAATGTTGACAGCTGTTATGCAATTATAGAGCCATTAAATTACAACCTCTAATATCTGAGTTGTCAAATCTCCCAATTATCTCAAAAGTACCATCCTTATAAACACGACCTAAGTCTTGAGTAGCTATAAACGAGCAGGAATATACATTGGCTAAATCTATAATATTAATGCCTCCCGTTTTATTGTTTTTTAAAATACTTAAGGCATCTTCGGTATCTCTAGCAAATACTTTCATGCTTTTAGAGCATTCAAAAATTCCTTTGCCTGTCGAGTAAGCTTGACTTAACAGCTCCGTCATGCCATATTCGCTATGAATATGCTCAATACCAAAACCACTTTTTAAAATATCATGTAGTTCGTCTCTTATCAGCTCTTTTCTTCTTCCTTTCATACCTCCAGTTTCCATTACAATTGTGTTTTTTAACTGAAATTGGTAGCTTTCCACTAAATCTAAAAGAGCAAAGCTAACCCCTATTAATAGTATCTTTTCATCCTGGGCTTCCAATTGAAGGAGTGTGTCTTTTAACTCTGAAAGGTTGTCTAAATAAAATCCACTTTTAGGCTTTTTAGATTGTTTGATTAAAGCATCGACCATGTAAATTAAAGAAGAACCATCGCGCTCTAAATAACTAGGTAGTAAAGCCAGAATGGTGTAGTCTTCTACGCTTCCATAAAACTGGTTAAAGCCTAAATTGAAACTAGTTTCGTAGATGCTTAAATCTGTAATAAGGTGTTTACTAGTTATGCTTCCTGTTGTTCCAGAGCTTGAAAATGTTTTTTCAATAGTTTTTTTGGAGCTAAGTATGTCATGACTTTTAAAAAATTCTATAGGAAGAAATGGAATGTCTTCTATAGAGTTAATATCACTTGGATTTTTATAAAGTAAATCGCAAAAGGAGCGATATACAGCATTATGTTCAAACTGAAATTTGAAGACCTGAAAAGCTGTTTTTTCAAAGTCCTTTTCATTTTTAATATTAAATATATCTGCTGTGTTTATCATATAAAATTCAGTCTACTTGCAAAAGTATGTAAAATAAAAAAGCGTTACCAATTTTGATAACGCTTTTAAAATGTCTTAATAAATTTAGACTTATTTAATCACTAATTTCTTAGTAGTTGATTGTCCGTTTTGAGAAATTTTTAAGATGTAAACTCCAGTATTTAATGTAGAAACATTAAGTTTATTATTGTTTACAGTGCTATTTAAAACTTGTTTCCCAAGGATGTCGAATACAGTTACTTGAATTACTTCGTTAGTTTTACTAGAAATGTTTACAAAACCATTAGAAACAGGGTTTGGATAAACGTTAAAGCTAGCTAACTCATAAGAGCTTGTAGATAACACAAAATCATCTAAAGAACGAGCACTAATTTGAGCAACACCGTTATACTCTCCAACAATACCAGTTATAGGAATTTGTCCTGAAGGAATTGTTCCACCTACATAATCAGCTTCGTTAAAAGGTCTAAAGGTTAATGGACCACCTGATGGATCTGATATGTCATAATTTGTATAGCCATCGAATGTACCACCAGCATCAGCAAAAGTAGCATATTCTATTTGTACTAATTCAGATTGGTAAGGTGCTGGTCCAGCTAATAAGTCAGTAACAGTAACTATTTCTGGTGTAATTGTTTCCCCAGAAACTACAGAGGCATCAGTAGAAGGGATGAATTGTAAAACGTTATTAAACTCTCCTAATTCTCCTACAAGGCCACTCATTCCATCACCAATAGCGAAAGTTGTAGTAATGGCACCAGCAGTATCATCTATAAGAATAGCAGAACCACTGCTATCTTGAATGTATTTTGCATTTCTGCTCGTTCTTGTATAGGTTACAGTTGGTGAATTCATTAATTGGTAAAAATCTCCAACAGTACCAGCTCTTAACTCCGTTAAATTTGCAACTTGAGTTGGAACTATAACTTCAAAAGTAACAGAAGTAGTAACTGCAGGATTTAATGGTTGGTGAGAATCATCTACTAACTCTACATTTAGAGTGTGAGGTCCAGCAGATAATCCAGTTAAACTAATTGGATCTGTATCGTATTTCATTACAGCAGTCCCGCCATCTAGTGTATAATGGATATGTCCATCTGCACCAGTTCCAGGATTTCCAACTACAAAGTTTTGAACGCTAAGTTCTACATCAACATCAGAACTAGGAATAATTGCTCCGTTTGCTGGAGATGTTACACCTAAAGTTGGTACAGCACCAGCTTCTTGGAATAAAGAAAAATCATCCCAATAAACTACAGCACCTGAATAAGTTCTAACTTCAAAATAAAACTCGTTAGCAGTGGCTGGGGCAGTAACTGTTACCGAATATTCGGTCCAAACATTTCCATTATTATCGAAATAACCTCCAGGTCCTACGCCTTGGAGTACATCAGCGTCAGTTGTATGATCATTAGAGCCGTCAGTAGCCCATTTAGACCATATTCTAGCGTCTGTTCCGTCACCAGACTCCACTTTATACCATACCGTTACAGTATAAGAGTTTCCAGGAACAATACCAGTAACTCTTTGTCCCAAGTCTTTAGTTCCACCAGTACTAGATTGTTTTACAGAATAGCTGCCAGAATGTACCTCAGTAGCTTCTTGCTCTACATTTTCTACATGCGTCCAGCCTGTAGGAGTCGTTGCATCATCCCAAGACTCAAAGGTTCCATTAACTAGTAGCTCTTGTCCAAAAGAGAACGAAACTGTTAAAAAAGTGAATAATAATAAGTAAATTTTTTTCATAATTAATTATTTAAATAAGATTAATAGGATAACAAATATAGGGATTTATTGACAAATAAAAGTCCTAAATAACGATTAGTCAGCTAATTTACAATATGATAACTTTTAGGATATAATTACCTAATAACAAGCTTTCTAGTTGAGGAAATATTGTTTTCGGTAATCTTTATAATATAAACACCTGCATTGAGTTTAGAAACATTCAATTCGTTTTCTAATAGAGTAGCGCTTAGAATGTTCTTACCTAAAACATTGTAGATTTCAATGTGCTTTTCTGCATTGTGTTTAGAGGTAATATATAGTTTGCCTTGGCTTACAGGGTTCGGGAAAATAGAAAGTTCTTCTATGTCTGAAGTGTTTTGTAGTACTAAGTTGTTAGTTTGACTAAAACCATTTAAGCTAAAAAACAAACCTACAGCTAGTGAAAGTATTAATAAGTATTGCTTTTTCATAAAATTGAGTTTAAATAAAGTTACTAAATTTAATTCAAAAAACGTACCAAAAATTGTTAAACATGGTGTTTTAAATGTTAAACTAATGTAAGCACTTTATTATCTAATTGTTATTTGTTTTTTTGAATAAGCTATCTAATAATGAATAATAGTATCTTTACATTTAATATGGAAAAACATATGGTATGAATGAAAAGGATATTAAAATTCTTTTAGTAGACGATGAGCCTGATATTTTAGAAATTGTTGGATATAATTTGTCTAATGAAGGTTATCAAATAATTACAGCTAATAATGGAGTGAAAGCTGTTAAAAAAGCAAAAAAAGAAAAGCCCCAATTGATTATTCTAGATGTTATGATGCCAGAAATGGATGGCATTGAAGCCTGCGAAAACATCCGGAAAATTCCAGAATTAAATAATACTATTATTACCTTCTTAACCGCTCGAGGTGAAGACTACTCGCAAGTTGCCGGATTTGATGCTGGTGCAGACGACTATATTACGAAACCCATTAAACCTAAATTATTAATTAGTAAAGTAAAATCCTTACTAAGACGCTTAAAAGAAGAGGAAGTAGAAGAGCCTGTTGTAAAAATTGGGCATTTAGTTATTGACAGAGAAGCCTATAAAGTAACCTTAAATAATGAGGATATAGTTCTTCCAAGAAAAGAATTTGAATTATTATCTTTATTAACATCCAAACCAGGAAAAGTTTTTAAACGAGAAGAAATTTTAGATAAAGTTTGGGGTAACGAAGTTGTTGTAGGTGGTAGAACAATAGATGTACATATAAGAAAACTGCGTGAAAAAATTGGAAACCATTCTTTTAAAACAGTAAAAGGAGTTGGTTACAAGTTTAAAGACTAATGCGAAATATTAAAAAAACATATAAATTCGCCATTAAAACGGCGTTCTATATTACGTTTTCAACAACACTCCTTTTGGGTGTTTTTTTGTTCTTTGTGGGAGATTTAACCGCATATATTCTTTTGTATAGTATTGTTTGTTATGCAATTTGTTTTTTTATTATTCAATACCGTGCAGAACGATTTATCTACAGACGCGTAAAAAAAATCTATGACGACTTAACCTTGCTGGAGTCTGCATCCCTAGGGTCTAAACCTATTACCACAGATATGGCAACACTTACAAGAGAAATAGATAAGTATGCTAGAGATAAGAAACTGGAAATAGAAAGCCTTAAAATAATTGAAGAATACAGAAAAGAATTTATTGGCAATGTCTCACACGAATTAAAAACACCTTTATTTACCGTGCAAGGTTATTTGTTAACCTTAGCTGATGGTGCAATAAACGATGAGAATATTCGAGAAAAATATTTACAAAGAGCAAATAAAGGGGTGGAAAGGCTTATTTATATTGTAAAAGATTTGGATATGATTACCAAATTAGAGGTAGGAGATTTAAGGCTAAGTATTACAACCTTCGATATTGTAGAGGTAATTAAAAATGTTTTCGATTTATTAGAAATGAAGGCTGCCAAGAAAAAGATAACCTTAATTTTCGATGTAGATTATAAACAACCTATCATGGTAAATGCAGATATAGAGCGCATTCAGCAGGTGTTAACTAATTTGGTGGTTAACTCTATTAAATACGGAAGAGAAAAAGGAACGACGGAAATTAGTATTGAAAACTTAATTAAAAATAAGGTAATTGTTCGTGTAACAGATAATGGAGAAGGTATTTCGGGAAGTAATTTATCTCGGGTTTTTGAACGCTTTTATAGAGTAGATAAAAGTGGCTCTAGAAAGGAAGGGGGATCGGGATTGGGCTTGTCTATAGTAAAACACATTATAGAGGCTCACGACGAAAAAATTTATATAGAAAGCGAGCTGGGTGTAGGAAGTGAATTCTCATTTAGTATGGAAAAGGCTGAATAGATCGTTAAAATTTGTAGTTTCTTCAAATTTCCTCAATCCTTTATATTCTTTGGTTTTTTCTAGTTTAGCTAGGCTAAATTCATCTTGTTTGCAACTTGGTACTAATCTGGCATTATCCAGTCTTTCAGCTAAATATTCTTGCTCAAACTGCCCGGGAGTAGGAATAAAAAATGCTGATTTTTCCAATTTTGCCAAATCCATAATAGTCGTATATCCAGATCTAGAAATAATAAGCTTACTTTCGTTTAACGCTTTTTCTAAGCGTTTGCTTGTCATAAAATTATATACAGTTAAATTCTCTGTTTCTTGAATCGATTCGAGCTCTTCAACCACTCCTCTCACAAATAGGACGTTTCCGGAAAAATATTTTAATTCTTTTAGCAATTTTTCTTCAAGCATACTTCGTTGAGGCTCAGGACCAGAAAGCAAAACCATAATGTCGTTTTTGATGTCACTTTCTCTTTTTGAAAACCGACTTAAAACTCCCGTATATTTAATAGGAATATCTTTAAAATATATGTGACCAAGCTTTCCACTAAGATTTGGTGTGTTTTCTAAATCTGGCACCCAGCATTCGTCAAAATTCCTAATAAAACTCTCATGCAGTTTGCTACTTAACCATGTGCTATTTCCACTTAAAACTTGTAACTGATGTGTTATAAAAACAGAGGGAATATCTTTATGATAAACACCAAATCTGTTGTCTGAGATAATTCCATCAATATCATTATTTTTAACCAACTTTTCAACAAGTTTTTTTTCAGTACTAATAGCTTTAAGAATTTTTGGAGTTTGTTGAAGTAGTTTTAGTTTTAAAAGATGCTTGTTTTTAGGGTAGCTAATATCATACGAAGGAAGACTTATAAACTTTAAATTCTGAAATTCTTTTTTTAAGAGATCAAGTGCCATGCCATCGCTAGCAATTATTGGAGTAAAATTGTGTTCAATTAAGGCGTGAATAATAGGGATACACCTTGTGGCGTGACCCAATCCCCAATTTAAAGGCGCTACTAAAATTTGTTTGCTCATGTATATAAAAACAAAGATAAGAATATTCCCCTTGCATATATTTCCGTAATTTTGTCGAATTATATTTTAATAGAAAAAAAATCAGTGGGAAGTAAAAATAAATTAAAACGTTTTAACGAAAATGAAACCTTTGCTAATGTGTTTCAGCCATCAAGAGATGAATTAGTAAATGGTCAATTCAATTTAAAAGGTAATTGGAATCAGGCTTTTTTTAAAAATAATAACCCTTTGATTTTAGAGTTAGGTTGTGGAAAGGGTGAATATTCTGTGGCTTTAGCTAGAAAATATCCGAACAAGAATTTTGTTGGAATCGATATTAAAGGTGCTAGATTTTGGAGAGGTGCAAAAACCGCTCTCGAAGAAAACCTACCAAACGTAGCTTTTTTACGTACGCAAATTGAATTAATCGATCATGCTTTTGCAGCTAATGAGGTGGACGAAATTTGGATAACTTTCCCAGATCCTCAAATAAAATATAAGCGTACTAAACACAGAATGACCAATTCAGAGTTCTTAAAACGCTACAAAACTATTTTAAAAGAAGATGGCGTTGTTAATCTTAAAACCGACAGCGAGTTTATGCATGGTTATACCTTGGGTTTACTTCATGGTGCGGGTCACGAAGTGCTTTATGCTAACCATAATGTATATAAGCAAGAGGGAAGTCCAGAAGATGTAACTAGTATTCAAACCTTTTATGAAAACCAATACTTAGAACAAAACAAACCAATTACGTATATTCGGTTTAAAATAAAAAATTAGTGGATTTAGCTCTTGTATTATTTCTCGGTTTTTTGGCGACTTTTACAGCTACCATGCCTCCAGGTTTGATAAACATAACAGCTGCAAAAATTAGCCTTAAAGAAGGTCTTAACAGAGGAGTTATGTTTGCCTTAGGAGCCTGTACTATCGTTGTCTTTCAATCGTTAATTGCCACTATTTTTGCACGTTATTTAAGCAATCACCCAGATGTTATTGGGGTTTTACGTACTGTGGCTTTAGTTATTTTTGCGTTGCTTAGTATTTACTTTTTATTTATAGCTAAAAGTTCCGATGTAAAAAATCAAGAGGTTGACTCTAGAAGTAAGACCAAACGCTTTTTTCATGGTATGTTTCTTTCAGCAATCAATTTTTTTCCAATTCCGTACCAGGCTTATATAGCTGTTACAATAGCCTCTTTTGGAATTTTAGAATTCGATAATTTCGGTATTGGAGCCTTTGTAATTGGTTGTACTTTAGGTACTTTTTTTGCTTTGTATTTATATATTCGTTTTTTCGAAAAGATAAAAGATCACAAAATAGCATCGCAAAAAAGCATGAATTATTTAATAGGTATTATTACAGGTGTAGTGGCAATAATTACTCTTATTAATATTTTAAAAGATCTATATGAAGCCTGAAACGTTAAGTTTTTTTGACAAGGTATATGCTGTTGCACGTCAAATACCTTTTGGCCGTGTTACAAGTTATGGGGCAATAGCTATATATCTTGGAGCAGCAAAAAGTGCTAGAATGGTTGGATATGCTATGAATGGGTCTCATAGTAAAGATGTTCCAGCACATCGGGTAGTTAATAGAAAAGGCTTATTAACTGGGAAATATCATTTTGAGGGTACAAACTTAATGCTGCAATTGCTGGAAAATGAAGGTATTGAAGTTATAGATAACCAAATTCAGAATTTTGAAGCTAAATTCTGGGATCCATCTAAAGAACTGTAAGTTCTTTTAAACTTTCCAAGAATTTCATTTTCACTGTTACTAACCAAAATTCAATGACAATTCTTTAAATTGTGAAAACAATTTCTAATTGTGGCTTCTAAAAATTTAGAGTTTTTTCTTATGTTAATTAGAAGTCAAGAACGAGGTGTTTCGTTCTAATATTTTAATTATCATTTTCAATTAATCTATTTCAAATTCTAAACAATTCGCTGTATATTTGCATTTTAGAATGATTCTTAATAACTAGAAGAAAGCTAAATTGAAATAGGATAAAAATGTCTAGCTTAAAAACATTTATTTCGTTTGTCTTCTTCTAATATCTTAAAAAACATGAAACTTAATAAACAAGACATATTAAAAGCTCTTGAAACAATTTCTGCTCCAGGAGAAGGACAGAATATGGTAGAAAGTGGTGCTGTAAAAAACGTAGTTACTTTTGCCGATGAGGTAGTTGTAGATATTGTAATAAATAATCCTGCATTACAGGCAAAAAAGAAAACAGAAGTGGAGATCATGAAAACCATTCATGATTTGGTATACGAAAAAGCAAAAATTACAGTCAATGTAAAAGTGGAAGCAAGTACCCAACCAAAAAACGAAATTAAAGGAAAACAGATTCCTGGAATCCAAAATATAATTGCCGTTGCTTCTGGTAAAGGTGGAGTAGGAAAATCTACAGTAACCTCTAATTTAGCTGTTTCTTTAGCAAAAATGGGCTTTAAAGTTGGAATTCTGGATGCCGATATTTATGGACCATCAATACCTATGATGTTTCAGGTAGAGAATGAAAAACCTTTAGCTGTAAATATTGAAGGGAAATCTAAAATGAAACCTGTAGAAAATTATGGGGTTAAGATTTTATCTATTGGATTTTTTACCCAACCAGGTCAAGCTGTAGTGTGGAGAGGTCCTATGGCTTCAAAAGCATTAAATCAAATGATTTTCGATGCTCATTGGGCAGAACTAGATTTTATGTTAATCGATTTACCACCGGGAACAGGAGATATTCATTTAAGTATTATGCAAGCTTTGCCAATTACAGGAGCAGTTGTGGTTAGTACACCTCAAAATGTGGCTTTAGCAGATGCCAAAAAAGGAGTAGCAATGTTTCAGCAAGAAAGTATTAATGTTCCTGTTTTAGGAATTATTGAAAACATGGCATATTTTACACCAGAAGAATTACCTGAAAATAAATATTATATCTTTGGAAAAGAAGGTGCTAAGCATTTGTCTGAAGATTTAAATGTACCGTTTTTAGGTGAGATTCCTTTAGTACAGAGCATTCGTGAAGCTGGAGATGTTGGTCGCCCAGCCGCTTTACAAACAGCAACACCTTTAGAGGAAGCTTTTGAAAAAATAACGCAGAATGTGGCCCAAGAAGTGGTAAGAAGAAATACAAATTTACCGCCAACCGAAGCTATAAAAATTACAACCATGGCTGGATGTTCAGCAGTTAAAAAATAACATATTACTTTATGTGCTTTCATAGTTTCAGGCAGGTTGCGGTTAAACTAAGAGAGCCTTAGAGAAAAATAAATAGAAGATGACTACAGAAGAATTAAGAATTAATGTTGAAAAAGCATTAGACGAAATACGTCCATTTTTACAAAGTGATGGTGGAGATATTTCTTTATTATCCATTGAAGGTGATAAACTTGTTAGAGTGCAATTAGAAGGTGCTTGTGTAGGTTGTAGTGTCAATCAAATGACCTTGAGATCCGGTGTGGAAATGACCATTAAAAAATACGCGCCTCAAATTGAGGAAGTCATTAATGTTGAAGCCTGATTTCTGCATTCCGGTACTTGTTCCGACATAATTTTATCTAGATCTGATATGTTGGATAAAACTTCGCTTAAAATGATAAAAATCATAAATATTTTAAAAGAATTATCGGAATTTTGCCACTTAAAATCAAAGTTAAATTAAAGATTTTCCCACTGTTGTGGGCTATTATATGATTAAAACAGATATACTTATTATTGGAGCTGGTCCAACAGGATTGTTTGCCGTATTCGAGGCAGGATTATTAAAATTAAAATGTCATTTAATAGACGCTTTACCACAACCTGGCGGACAGTGTTCAGAAATATATCCTAAAAAACCTATTTACGATATTCCAGGTTTTCCAGAGATTCTTGCAGACGATTTAACCCAGAATTTATTAGAGCAATGTAAGCAGTTTGAGCCGGGGTTTACTTTGGGAGAACGTGCAGAAACTATTGATAAACAAGAGGACGGAACTTTTATTGTAACTACCAACAAAGGGACTAAACATCACGCTCCTATAGTTGCAATTGCTGGAGGTTTAGGAAGTTTTGAGCCTAGAAAGCCTCTAATTCACAATATTAATTTTTTTGAAGATAAGGGCGTGGAGTATTTTATAAAGAATCCAGAAAAATACCGAAACAAACGTGTAGTTATTTCTGGAGGAGGAGACTCTGCCTTAGATTGGAGTATTTTTTTAGCAGATATAGCTTCAGAAGTGACTTTAATTCATAGAAGAAATGAATTTAGAGGAGCATTAGATTCTGTTGAAAAAGTACAAGAATTAAAAAATTCAGGTAAAATAAACCTAATTACCCCTGCCGAGGTTACCAGTATTGTTGGAGATCGTCATGTAAAAGCAGTGGTTGTTACCCAGGCAGAACATATAGAACGTGAGTTTGAGATAGAATGTGATCATTTTATTCCATTATTCGGACTTTCTCCAAAGCTAGGTCCTATCGCAAATTGGGGATTAGAAATAGAAAAGAATGCTATTAAGGTAAATAACGCTTTAGATTACCAAACTAACATTCCAGGTATTTTTGCTATTGGAGACATAAATACTTATCCAGGAAAATTAAAGTTAATTCTATGTGGGTTCCATGAAGCGACTTTAATGTGCCAGGCAGCTTATCAAATTCTTAATCCTGGTAAAAAATACGTGCTAAAATATACAACAGTTAGTGGAATAGATGGCTTTGATGGTTCTAGAAAAGAAGCGCCTAAAGCAGTTGTTAAAGCTATAGAATAAGGTTATTGAAACCAGAATAATAAGACGGAAGAATTAAATGTATTTCAAACTTAGATTAAAGTAAATTATACTTTTCTTGTTTTAAATAATATCAACATATGAATCAGCAGGATGTAAATTTAAAAATAACGGATAGAGATGGGGTTTTGCACGAAATTGTTGCTCCAACCGATATGGCTATGAACTTAATGGAGGTGGTTAGAAGTTATGAGTTAGCTCCAGAAGGCACCATAGGTATTTGTGGCGGTATGGCAATGTGCGCATCTTGTCAATGTTATGTGCTAAGTGAAACAGAATTACCAGAAAAGCAAGATGACGAAGAAGCCATGTTAAGTGAAGCTTTTTATGTTAAAGATAATTCTCGTCTAGGTTGTCAAATACAAATAACACCCGAAATGGAAGGCTTGGAAGTGGAGTTAGCTCCAGAAAGTTGATTTGTTTCTGCGAATTCAGGAATTACAAAGTCGGAAAAAACTATATAAATCCTATCAAGTTGTAAAACCTGATAGGTTTTTTTATGCCTTTCAAAAACGAGTCTAAGTAATTCCTAACTGTATGTTTAAGCTACTGAAATGCATAATGATTTATTACGAATCCAATACAGGTTATTTTGAAATTATACCAAATTTTGGTATATTTGAGTAAATTGTATAAACATGAGTAAAAACACATCCATCTCCCTTGGTGTTTATTTTGATCAATTTATTCATAGTCGGATTAGCGAAGGGAGGTATAAAAATGTAAGTGAAGTTATTCGAGCTGGATTACGACTTTTGGAGAAGGAGGAAACTAAGGTTACTGTATTGAAAAATGCTATTCAAGAAGGTATTGATAGTGGAATTAATCATAACTTTAATTCAAAGGAGCACCTTAAGTCTCTAAAATTAAAGAAAGATTCTAATGGCTAATTTAAATATAACTACAAAAGCCATTGAAGATTTATCCAATATTTGGAAAGATACTTTTTATAAATCATCAGAATATCAAGCTGATATTTATTACAATCTGTTAATTCATACTTGCCAAGAAATAACACAAAACTTTTCTTTAAGTAAAAAACACACTGAAATTGCTCCAAGCATATTTAAATTAAATAACTTTCACCATATAATTTTCTTCAGAATTACTGAAGATAGTAATGCCATTATTCTTAGAATTTTACATAACAACATGAGGTTTAAAAATATAGAAATAGAAATCTAAATATGTTTTTTTATCTAATAAAGTATCTTTAATAACTAGATTTGGCGCAAAAGATTAGATAACTACAGAATGAATATAACAACAGAAAACATACTTTTAATTGGTTCTATATTACTTTTTATAAGTGTAGTAGCCGGAAAATCTTCTTATAAATTTGGAGTTCCAACCTTATTACTTTTCCTAGGAATAGGTATGCTGGCAGGAACAGATGGAATTGGAGGTATTTATTTTGATAATCCAAAAATTGCTCAATTTATTGGAATTGTTTCTCTTAATTTTATTCTGTTTTCAGGAGGGCTGGAAACTCAGTGGAAATCTGTAAAACCCATTCTTAAAGAAGGTATTGTATTGTCAACTCTGGGAGTGTTGCTCACGGCAATAACATTAGGAACATTTGTTTGGTCTGTTACAGATTTTACTATTTATGAAAGTATGCTTTTGGGCTCAATTGTCTCCTCTACAGATGCTGCAGCTGTCTTTTCAATTTTACGTTCTAAAAGTCTGGCTCTAAAAAAAAATATTAGACCTACCTTAGAGTTAGAAAGTGGAAGTAACGACCCCATGGCTTATGTACTAACTATTGCATGTTTGTCTTTAGTAGTTAATCAAGATAAAAGTCTAGCCTCTGTTGTGCCGTTATTTTTTCAACAGATGTTAATTGGTAGTGTTTGCGGGTTTGCATTTGGAAAACTGAGTAAGTTAATTATTAATAAAATTAAATTAGGTATTGATGGGCTTTATCCCGTTTTAGTAATTTCGCTTATGTTTATCACTTTTTCAGCCACAGATTTTATTGGAGGAAATGGATTTCTAGCAATTTATATTTGTGCGGTTTTCTTAGGAAATCAAGACCTTATAAATAAAAAAACAATCTTGAAAATGTTTGATGGCTTAGCTTGGCTCATGCAAATTGTCCTGTTCCTTACTCTAGGGCTACTTGTGTTTCCTTCAGAAATAATTCCATATATGGGTATTGGGTTGCTTATTTCTTTGTTCCTAATTTTAATAGCAAGACCAGTAAGTGTTTTTATTAGTTTGATGTTTTTTAAGATGAAACTAAGGCGAAGGTTTTATATTTCATGGGTAGGATTACGTGGAGCAGTACCTATTGTATTTGCAACTTATCCACTTTTAGCAGGAATTGATAAAGCAAATATGATTTTTAATATTGTATTTTTTATTTCGGTAACTTCTGTACTTATTCAAGGAACAACCTTGTCTGTAGTAGCAAAATGGTTAAATGTAGCTCTACCTGAAGAAAAAAAGCGAATAACAGAGATTGATAAGCTTATTTTAAATATGCCTAAATCTTTTTTAGAGGAAGTTAAAATTCCACCAGATTCTTTTTCAGTAGATAAACGTATAGTAGATTTGAACTTTCCAAGTTCTGCTTTTATAGCTATGATAAAACGAAACGGAGAATTTATTCGACCCGGAGGGTCAACAGAAATTAAAACAAATGATATTTTAGTGGTGCTAGCAGACAAAGAAACAGATTTTTCGGAGGTAAACGACTGTTTGAACAAACCAATTAAAGCAATAAAAATGTAAAGACATGAGAAAACGATTTATTTTATTAATTGACTTTTCAGAATATTCTAGAAATCTGATAAAATACGCATACGAGTGGAGTATAGAAGCCAATGCTAGAATTTTATTGCTTCATCAATCAAACGCACTAGTGCCTACTCTTGCAGATAGCGAAACAAAAGAACAAATAATACAACAAACCAATAACGACGCTCTTCGAGAATTAAAAACATTGGCACAATCTATTATTCCAAATACAGCTAACTTTTCTTATTCTGTTTCAGAAAATCATTTTCAAATATCTCTTTCAAAGTTACTTTCAGAGCCCTTTGACAACCTGGTTTTTGTTGGTTTAAAAGGCACTGGAATGTTTAAAAAATTATTTCTTGGGAGTGTTGCATTAGAAATTATTAGAAATACAGAGAATATTGTTGTTGCCATGCCTAAGGAGATTGATAGCTATACCCATGAGAAAATATATATTGCAGTAAATGAAAAAAAACCATTAAATATTATAGAATTGAATAATTTTTTAAGGTTTATAGATAGTGAAAACACTCATATTACATTTTTTTACTTGGCGTACCCAGATGAAGAAACAAAGCAAATAGAGAACCAATTGAGGGAGCTGTCAGAAAAATTTGCAAACAGATTTAATACAGATTTTGCTATTTACGAAGGGAAAAACAGATTGGAAGATATCAAGAAAGTAATTAATAATAAAATTGACGAAATTCTAATTGTTCAAAGAGGATCACGTTTTCTAACCGATCAGATTTTTAGACGATTTTTAATTAACGATTTAGTTCACGAAGGACAAACACCTTTAATTGTTTTGCCATAATCGCGCTAAATCTTGAACCTGCTCGCCCGTCTCTAGCATAACGAAAACAAGAGGGTGAAGTAGAAAGCGTAGAGCCTTTATGAATAGAATTGCCGTTTTTTTTTTTTTTGAGTATATATTCTATTCTCTCAGTTCTATTTTACTACCCACTATCCACTACCCACTACTTTACTCCGTCTTATAGTCCATCAGCTTTCTTGGTCCTTCTAGTAAAACTCTAACAATTTGAAGCATGCCAGTTTTAGTAGTGTCTATATACCATTTTATTAAAGATATTTCACCGTTTTCTATTTCTATTCCAGTTATACTTCTAGGGTGTACACAGCTACCATCGTTAAAATAAGCAATCTCTCCAGGATTGGGAAACCTTGGTCTGTGTGTATGTCCAACTATAGTAATTAAGTTATTATTATCTGTTATCCAGTTTTTAGTTCGACGTTCAATTTTAATTAATTCCTTATAGTTTTTGGCAGGACTTGTAGGGTCTGCAATTCCCATAACGTTTAATGGTTTCCATAATGCACGAACCATAAAACGACTGATTTTCCAAAACGTATAATTCCACGAGTCTGCTTGATGGCCATGCGTTAAAAATAATTCTTGCTGCGTGTCTTTATGTTTTAAAATAATGCCTTCATAATACTTGACATTGCAAAATAAATCGACATCTTCTCCTAATTTAGGATCGAAATAAGTGGATAGGTTTTTGTCAATATATTCCTGATTTCTATAAACCATATCATGATTTCCCCAAATTAAATGTAGTCTTTCTTGCTCGTGAAACAGTTTCATAAGTAAGTAAACATTCTTATGAGCTTCAAATATTGGTTGAAAGGATAGGTTTTCCCAGAGCTCATCACCATCACCAATTTCACAGTATTGAAATCCTTGAGAATAATAATGTTGTAGAGCATGAAAATAAATATTTCGATTATTAGCAAAATCATCTGCAAAACTATTATCTCCCCGATGGCAATCGCTAAAAAGAATAAACTTACTAGAATCGTCAAAAGGAATGATTTTAGCGTTTTTGAAAGCTCTGTCTAATCGTTTTTTACTGGAAAGCATATAGTAAAAGTAAACAAATTTCAATAAAAAATGCTCCTCAATTATGAAGAGCATTTTAGGTTTTTGTTTTATAAATCTGATGGCATTTGAATTGTACCAAGAGATTCCCACTTTCGTGGGAGTTTTATTTGAAGGCATTTAATCCTGTAACATCCAATCCAGTAATTAATAAGTGTATATCGTGAGTTCCTTCGTAAGTAATTACACTTTCTAAGTTCATAGAATGACGCATAATCGAATATTCTCCAGTAATCCCCATACCGCCTAACATTTGTCTAGCTTCTCGGGCAATATTAATTGCCATATCCACATTGTTACGTTTAGCCATAGAAATTTGCGCAGAGGTTGCTGTGCCGTTTTCACGCATTACACCAAGTCTCCAGGCTAATAATTGTGCTTTCGTTATTTCAGTAATCATTTCAGCTAGTTTCTTTTGTTGTAGTTGAAATTGTCCAATTGGTTTTCCAAATTGCATACGTTCTTTACTGTAGCGTAAAGCTGTATCGTAACAGTCCATGGCAGCACCAATAGCTCCCCAGGCAATTCCAAAACGTGCAGAATCTAAGCATCCAAGTGGAGCACCAAGTCCAGATTTGTTTGGTAATAAGTTTTCTTTTGGAACTTTTACATTATCAAATATTAGTTCGCCAGTAGCTGAAGCTCTTAAAGACCATTTGTTATGTGTTTCAGGAGTTGAAAAGCCTTCCATGCCACGTTCTACTACTAAACCATGAATTCTACCCTCTTCATTTTTAGCCCAAACAACTGCTATTTCACAAAATGGAGCATTAGAAATCCACATTTTAGCACCATTTAAAAGATAATGGTCGCCCATATCTTTAAAATTTGTGGTCATGCCTCCAGGATTAGATCCATGGTCAGGTTCTGTTAATCCAAAAGAACCTATCCATTCGCCAGATGCTAATTTTGGTAAGTATTTTTTTCGTTGTTCTTCGTTTCCGTATTTCCAGATTGGATACATTACTAAAGACGATTGGACAGAAGCCGTACTACGAACTCCAGAATCTCCTCGTTCAATTTCTTGCATGATTAAACCATAAGATATTTGGTCTAATCCAGCCCCACCATATTCGTGTGGAATATATGGGCCAAAAGCACCAATCTCGGCTAATCCATTGATAATTTGTTTTGGGAATTCTGCTTTTTGTGCATACTCTTCTATAATAGGAGATACATCACGCTTTACCCATTCTCTAGCCGCATCACGTACTAATTTATGTTCGTCGGTTAATAATTCGTCTAAGTTATAATAATCAGGAGCTTCAAATAAATCAGGTTTCATCTGTTCGTTTTTATTGTTTTAGAGGACAGATGTTTTTCGCAAACTTGCTCGGTTCATCTGTTCGTTTTTATTGTTTTAGAAGTTTAGTTGAACTTTGCATAAGTGCTCATTTCATTCATCCTTCAACATAATTTTAAAAATAAATAATTAAAATATGAATATAAAAGCAAATGTAACAATTTGTTACATCTTAAGATAAAAATCTTTTGTCAAATTTATATAGTCTGAAGTGTATTGATGCCTTGAGGTTTCTATAATAAGCTCCTCCGTGTTTATTTCTGTTTTATAAAATGAAAACTCTATAAGGCTTCGCTTAATTTTTGAATTGGGTGTTCCTTTTATGTGTAAGACACTATTTGGGAATAATCCAGTTTTTAAAGCTAAAGTAATAAAATGCTCCTCCTCTTTAAAGGGAATAATAACAGAAAACAAACCGTTCTCCGATAATAGTTTTGAAACCCCATCAATAAGATGATTAAAAGGTAGAGCATCTGTAAAACGCGCTAGATCACGTTGACTGTTTTCAGTTTTGTAATCTTCAGAATAAAATGGAGGGTTAGAAATAATTAGCTCGTATTTATCATCAATATCAAGAACAAATTCCTCTAAAGAAGCATGATAACAAAAAAGCCTATCTCCCCAGGGAGAGTTTTCAAAATTATCAACACATTGTTCGTATGCTTCGTCGTCAATTTCTAGTGCATCAATAAGTTCTGCATTACTTCTTTGCGCTAACATTAAGGCTAAAACTCCCGTGCCAGCACCAATATCTAAAATAGAAAATGGTTGTTTTTTTATAGAAGTCCAAGCTCCAAGTAATACAGAGTCTGTGCCAATTTTCATGGCGCAACGTTCTTGATTTACTGAAAACTCTTTAAATTGAAAAGGACCCATTGATATAGATGTTTAAAAATTAAATAATTTGATTGCTAAATTATTCTTAATATAGAAATATGCGAAACTTTATTGCGTAAATTTAAACACTCAAAATTTATTTATGAAAGTTCCTGCTTTACCGGAAAATGAAAAATTAAGACAAAATGCTGTCAACCAATATCAACTATTAGATACTTTACCTGAACAGAGTTATAATGAAATAACCGCTTTGGTGTCTTTAATTACAGATGCGCCTATTTCTTTAATTACCTTGCTGGACCAAGACAGAAACTTTCTTAAGTCGCATCATGGAGTTCCATTTAATCAATCTCCAAGAGATATTTCATTTTGTGGACACGCCATTATTTCCGATGATCCAATAACTATTATTGAAGATGCTAGAACGGATGAACGGTTTAAAGATAACCCCTTGGTTACAGAGCAAAATGCGGTGTTTTACGCCGGAGTTCCTTTAGTAAATCCAGACGGATATAGACTTGGAACCTTGTGCGTTTTTGATGTTAAACCTAATTCTTTAAACGAAAAACAAATTCAAACTATAAGAGTTTTGGCTAATCAAGTTGTCAGTTTATTTGAACAAAGATTAGTTAATTTGGAGCTTATTAAATTGCAAGAAGAATTACTGTTGCGCAATGAAAATCTTAAGAAATTTGCCAATGTAGTGAGTCACGATTTAAAGTCGCCATTAGCAAATATTACTTCTTTAATCGATTTGGTTGAAAAAGATTTAAAAAATCAACTTACCTCAGAGTCTTTAGAATATTTGGAATATTTAAAAGGATCATCAGATTCTCTTCGTGAGTATATTGACGGATTATTAGTTTTTTACATGAATTCTGAGTTGGTAGAAAGCAGTAAAGAGCTGGTTAGTTTTAAAGAATTCATGGAGCATATTAAAAAACTCTGCCTAACTAAAGGGGAAGAAGTTGTATTTAACTACACAAAAAATGTAGGTGATGTTTTTATTAATAAATCGGCTTTGTCACAAATTTTAGTAAATCTAATTACGAATGCCATTAAATATAATGATAAAGACAAAGTTGTTTTAGATATAGTTTTTTCGGAGAATGACAGCGATTATATTTTTGAAGTGAATGATAATGGTCCGGGAATTTCACAAGATAAATTAGAATATATTTTTGAATTATTCTCATCTTTTGGAGAGGATAGAAATAACAATAAAGGTACAGGAATAGGTCTGGCTACAGTAAAAAAGCTAATTGTAAATTTAGGAGGTCAAGTAGAAGTGAAAACTTCGGAAAACGGAGGAGCTAGTTTTGTGTTTAATTTGAAAAAATAATAGAATCTTAACTTAGAGAAGAGTTTCAATACCTATTAAAAAGATAGAACTTTAAACCGTTTGTTTAACTAGGTAATCTAATTTCTCCTATAAATACAGATCTATAAGTCCTTCAGGAGTTTCAACAAAAAGTGTTTTGTTCGGTTTATCTAATTTGTTTATAAACTCGTCATTTACAGGGATTAATATTTCAGTTCCATCTCTATCTATTTCAAAAAGAGCTTGAGCCGTAGCGTCGTTTATAGATACAATAGTTCCAACTAGTCCGTAATTGATATCTTCTACTTTATACCCTATAATTTCATGAAAATAGAACTTGTCTCCTTCAAGTTTAGGTAGGAATTCTAATGGGAGATAAATATCGCATTTCATTAAGGCATCAGCATCAGCTTCTGTATCTACGTCTTCAAATCTAACACGAAGTAAATCGGATTTATGCAATTGCGAAGATTCAATAAAAAACGGTACCAGGTTATTTTTTAAGTCAATAAACAAAGCATCTAGGTTTTCATATAAATTGGGTTCGTCTGTATCCAGTTTAATAAGGAGTTCTCCTTTAAAACTATATTTTGAAACAATTTTACCTAAATAAAAGCAGTCTTCTTTTTTCATGTCTATTTTCCCATAAGAAAGGGAATATAATTAAAATTTATAATAAATATATGAGCTTCCCATCTAGGTGAGAATTATAACCTAATACTTTTCAGGCTTTATAAAATAAAAAAACCCAGATGGATAGCATCTGGGTTCAAAAGTATAAAAAATTTGATTTTTATTCTTCTTCTTTAGAAGCTTCTTCCGTAGTAGCTTCTGCTTCTGTTGTTTCTTCAACAGCTTCTTCTGCTACTTCCTCTTCTACTGGTGCATTTGCAGCAATACGAGCTTCGTTAGCAGCTTTTTCAGCTTCAAAAGCTTTTTCTTTTGCTTCAGCGTCAGCTTTTGCTAAATCTTGAGATTTTGCATCTACTTTTTGCGCTTTTTCTTCTAACCAAGCAGTGAATTTTGCTTCAGCTTGCTCTTCTGTTAAAGCACCTTTTCTAACACCACCGGCAAGGTGATTTTTAAGTAAAGCACCTTTGTAAGATAAAATACCTCTTACAGTGTCTGTAGGTTGTGCTCCATTTTGAAGCCATTTTACAGCACTATCAACATCTAATTCAATAGTTGCTGGGTTTGTGTTTGGATTGTAAGCACCTATTTGTTCTAAGTATTTACCATCTCTTTTAGACCTTGCATCTGCTGCAATAATCCAATAGTAAGGTTTCCCTTTCTTTCCTCGTCTTTGTAATCTAAGTTTAACTGACATATAAATTAATTAGTAAGGTTCTCGACCTCTGTTATTAATAAGGGTGCAAAGATACTATATTTTTTTAAATATCAACTTTTTATATAAAAACTAATTCGTTGTTTTTTTTTATCCTATTTTTGATTTCTTATTATAAGTTATTAAAATAAAATATGAAATGTCTACGTTTCTTTTATAATTAGAAAGAAAATATGTTGTAGAGTTTCATGCGACAAATAAAAAACATAATATAAACACATGAAAAAGTTATTTGTATTTGCAATTACTATGCTGATTATGTCAAGCTGTGCAGACGATATTGAATTTAACAATCCAGCCATGCTAGGTAAAAAGGACGGTAATTCATGGAAAGCCGTTTTATATAGTGGGTATTTTGACGAAAATGGAAAAGCCATCATCTCTGGAAATAATAATTATGACGTTATTAATTTACAGATATCGTCTTTTTCTGTTGGAACTTATTTGTTAGGAGAAAACAATATTAACGAAGCCATTTTAATAGATGCTAGTGATGAGGTGTATTCGACTAATAATTTGCCAGATATGGATGCCGAGTTGTATCCGCCAGATGGAATTGTAGAAATTACAGAGTACAATCAAGAAAGAAGTACTGTTTCTGGAAAGTTTTGGTTTAATGCCTATTCGGATAGCGGAAGCAAAACGGTTAATTTTAGCCAAGGTGTTTTTTACGAAATCCCTGTACCATTTAATGCTGGTCCACCTATAGTGTCTTGCGATGAGGCTGTAGCTGCAACAGCAACAGCAGCCCAATTGTATGAGGAAACAGACCCAACAGATACAAATTATACCACAGTTTGTAATGCATACAGAGCAGCATTGATAGAGCAGCAAATAGCTTGTGGAGATGAAGCAGGTGTTTTACAAGATATAATTGATGGTTTAAATTGTGAAAGTGTAGAATCTGATTATTGGCCAAGAGCTATTAATAATTCATGGACTTATAACACCACAACTAGCGGGGAGCAGACATATACTATTACTGGAACTGAAACATTTGATAGTTTAGAATATTATGCTTTCGACGATTTATATGGAGCACCATCGTGGTTAAGAAAGAGTGGTCCAAATTATTATGTAAGAACCGAAATGTCGGGTTCTGTTCCTGGATATCAATTTTCTGCAACGCCCTACACGGTTAATATGTTAAAAGATGATGCAATTGTTGGAGAAACATGGGAATCTAATGTGGCTTATACTATTTCTTATACTCCAGAACCAGGGCAGCCAAGTATTCCAGATACAGATGTGGTGGCAGATTATACATTTGAAATGAAAGGGCGCGATTTGTCAAGAGCGGTAGAAGGTGTAAATTATGATAATGTTCTTCATATTGAATTAATAACAACAGGAGCAGGAGTTACAGTAGTTACTCAGTATTATTACGCTAAAGATGTTGGTCTTATTGAATATATAACAGAAGAAGGTGCTAATACACTGTCTAATTATGTGTTGAATTAAGTTATTTTAAAATAAAATTATAGGAAACCAGAGAAGCTAACTTCTCTGGTTTTTTGTTTACAACTGTTTGTGATTTTAACATTCTGAAAGAGCATTTTTTCATATTTTTATCATTCTTATTTACTCTCAAGAAAACACCATATGTATTTAATTTTCGATACCGAAACCACAGGATTACCAAAACGTTGGGATGCACCAATTACAGATACAGATAACTGGCCAAGATGTATTCAAATTGCATGGCAGTTGCATGACGACATGGGTGCATGTATAGAGCATCAAGATTATTTAATCCAACCTGAAGGTTTTAATATTCCTTACGATGCTGAGAAAATTCATGGAATTTCTACAGAGCTAGCTCAGGAACAAGGTGTGCCTTTAAGAGAAATGTTAGAGAAATTTAACGAAGCTCTGTCTAAAGCAAAATTTGTTGTTGGACAAAATGTTAAATTCGACCTGAATATAATGGGAGCCGAATTTGTTCGGGAAAACATAGAAAACCCTTTACAAGAATTACCGGTTTTAGATACGTGTACAGAGCATACGGCTAGCCTTTGTCAGCTGCCAGGTGGGCGTTATGGAAAGTTTAAACTGCCAACTTTAACAGAGTTGCATCAATATTTATTTAATCAACCTTTTGCTGAAGCGCATAATGCAACAGCCGATGTAGAGGCAACCACACGTTGTTTTTTAGAATTAATCCGAAGGCAAGAATATACTAAGGAAGCTTTAGATGTTCAGCCAGATTATTTTAAGAACTTCTCTGAAGCCAATCCGCAAGAAATTAAGCTCATTGGTTTAAAGCATATCAACCTAAAACAGGAAAGTGCTAAAATCAATAAACGTTTACAGGAACAACAATCAGTTGATCTTACTGAAGACGAAATAAAAGAGAATATTTCAGAATTAGAAGAAGTTGAGTTTGTTCATCTTCATAATCACTCCCAGTATTCCGTTTTACAATCTACAATAAGTATTCCTGCTTTGGTAGCTGCTGCAGCCGAGCAAAATATGCCTGCAGTTGCTCTAACAGACCATGCAAATATGATGGGGGCTTTTCACTTTGTAAAAGCTGCTGGTAATCATAATAAAACGGTACGAGCTAAAAACGAAGAAGCTATTGAAAGAGGTGAAACTCCAACTTTAAAAGAAGTAAAGCCTATATTAGGATGTGAGTTTTTTGTATGCGAGGATCATTTGGATAAATCCAGAAAAGATAATGGCTACCAAATAGTGCTTTTGGCAAAAAGCAAAAAAGGATATCATAATCTAGCAAAACTATCTTCTCATGCTTTTACAGATGGATTTTATTACGTACCTAGAATTGATAAAAAACTCATTCAACAATATAAAGAGGACCTCATTGTTTTAACAGGAAATCTATATGGCGAAGTACCAAGTAAAGTCTTAAATATTGGTGAAAATCAAGCAGAAGAAGCTTTGCTTTGGTGGAAAGAAGCGTTTGGAGACGATTTGTATATCGAAATAATGCGTCATGATCAAGAAGATGAAAATCGCGTAAACCCGGTATTAATCTCATTTTCTAAAAAGCACAACGTTAAACTTGTAGCATCTAATAACACCTATTATGCTAAACAAGACGATGCCAATGCCCACGATATTTTACTATGTGTAAAAGATGGCGAAAAACAAGCTACTCCAATTGGTCGTGGTCGTGGATACCGTTATGGCTTGCCAAACGAGGAGTATTACTTTAAATCTTCGGAAGAAATGAAGGAAATCTTTAAAGATATTCCTGAAGCTATAAGTAATATCCAGGAAGTTATTGATAAAGTAGAATACTATGAGCTGGCTCGTGATGTCTTATTGCCTGCTTTCGATATTCCAGAAAAGTTTAAAGATGCAGCCGATTTAGAGGATAATGGTAAACGAGGGGAAAATGCATTTTTACGACATATTACTTACGAAGGCGCAAAAAAGCGCTATGGAGAAGAACTAACAGAAGAGATAAAAGAACGATTAGACTTCGAGTTAAGCGTTATTGAAAATACTGGATACCCAGGGTACTTCTTAATTGTAGAAGATTTTATTCGCGAAGCTCGAAAAATGGATGTGTCTGTTGGTCCTGGTCGTGGTTCTGCAGCCGGTTCTGTAGTAGCTTATTGTTTGTGGATTACTAATATTGATCCTCTTAAATACGACTTACTTTTTGAGCGTTTTCTAAATCCGGATCGTGTTAGTATGCCGGATATCGATATTGATTTTGACGACGAAGGAAGGTCTCGCGTCATGGATTACGTTATCGAAAAATATGGAAGTAATCAAGTGGCACAAATTATCACTTATGGTACCATGGCTGCCAAGTCTTCTATTAGAGATACCGCCCGTGTACTAGATTTACCACTTTTTGATGCCGATAGGATAGCCAAATTAATTCCTACCATGTCTAAGTTGCGCAAAATTTTTGGTGCAGATGAGAAAGGGTTGAAAAATATGTTCAGATCAGAAGATTTGGAAAAGGTTAATCAGCTTTTAAATATTTCTGATGGAGACGATTTGGAAGCAGAGACAGTTAACTTGGCAAGAATGCTGGAAGGATCTGTTAGAAATACCGGAATCCATGCCTGTGGAGTTATTATTACGCCAGACGATATTACCAAATTCGTTCCAGTTTCTACTGCTAAGGACTCCGATTTATATGTAACCCAATTCGACAACTCAGTGGTGGAAGATGCTGGTTTATTAAAGATGGATTTCTTGGGTTTAAAAACGCTGACTTTAATAAAAGATACCGTAAAAATTGTAAAAGCCAAGCATAATATAGATCTAGATCCAGATAGTTTTCCGTTAGATGATGAAAAAACATACGAGCTTTTCCAAAAAGGAGAAACTGTTGGTGTATTTCAATACGAATCTCCTGGAATGCAAAAACACCTTAAAGAACTAAAGCCATCGGTTTTTGAAGATTTAATTGCAATGAATGCCTTATATCGTCCGGGACCTATGGAGTACATTCCAAGTTTTACTAAACGTAAGCACGGCTTAGAGGAGATTGATTACGATTTGCCAGCCATGGAAGAATACCTTAAAGAAACCTATGGAATTACGGTTTATCAAGAGCAGGTGATGTTGCTTTCTCAGAAATTGGCAGATTTTACAAAAGGTGAAGCCGATGTTTTAAGAAAAGCTATGGGTAAAAAGCAAATAGCCGTTTTGGATAAAATGAAGCCAAAATTTATTGCTCAAGCCGAAGCAAACGGACACGATGCTAAAAAATTAGAGAAAATCTGGAAAGACTGGGAAGCCTTTGCAAGTTATGCCTTTAATAAATCGCATTCTACTTGTTACGCATGGATAGCCTACCAGACAGCTTATTTAAAAGCACATTACCCTGCCGAATATATGGCGGCCGTACTTTCTAATAATATGAATGACATCAAGCAAGTAACCTTCTTTATGGAAGAATGTAAACGCATGAAATTAAATGTACTTGGACCAGATATTAATGAGAGTTATTATAAGTTTTCTGTAAACCAGGATAATGCGGTTCGGTTTGGAATGGGAGCCATAAAAGGAGTAGGACATGGAGCCGTACAAACCATAGTAAATAATAGAAAAGAGGATGGTCATTATAAATCGATTTTCGATTTTGCCAAACGTATAGACTTAAGAGCAGCCAATAAAAAAGCTTTTGAAAATTTAGCACTTGCTGGAGGTTTCGATTGTTTTGAAAACACACATAGAGCACAATATTTCCAGGATGAAGGTGATGGGATTACCTTTTTAGAAAAAACAATTAAATATGGTGCTAAACATCAGGAAAATGAAAATTCTGCACAGGTAAGTTTGTTTGGAGAGTCTAGCGATGTTCAAATTGAAGAGCCTTTAGTGCCACCTTGCGAAGAATGGGGAACCATGGAAAAACTTGCAAGAGAGAGAGAGGTAGTTGGAATTTATATTTCTGGACATCCGTTGGATGATTTTAAAATTGAAATGAAAACCTTTTGTAATTCTAATTTAGCTTTATTAAGAAATCTAGAAACCTATGTAAATAGAGAGCTAACATTTGGTGGGGTTGTAGTAGATGTGCAACACAGAGTGAGTAAGCAAGGAAAGGGGTGGGCTATATTTACCATTGAAGATTATACAGATAGTTTTGAATTTAGAATTTTTGGAGAAGAGTACTTAAAGTTTAGACATTTTCTTGTAAGTAATTCTTTTGTTTATGTTAAGATATTTATCCGCGAAGGATGGGTAAATAGAGAAACTGGAAATAAAAGCGATCCTAGAATTCAGTTTAATAATTTTCAGTTGTTGCATGATGTTATGGAAACTTATGCAAAAAAATTATCCATACAATTAAAGATTAGCGATCTGCAGGACAATCGTATTTCAGAATTAAAAGATTTACTAACCATGCACAGAGGTGATAATTTATTAAATTTTATTATTTACGACTCTGAAGAGCAGATAAAACTAACCATGCCAAGTAGAAAACAAAAGGTGAAGATTTCTCAAGAATTGTTAGAGGAGTTAGAACTAAATGATGTGTTTTATAAATTGAATTAACGAATTAAAAAAAGCTTTTTTAGATAGAGTTTTCAGGTATGATTTTTTTAATTAAATTTAAAAACTGATAAATGCAGGCCTCGTGTAAAGGATTGAGTACTTGTTGGAGCTCCTCGAAGAGAGCGACGTACGAAAGCCTGACCCTTTGTAGCGATTGCGAAAAAGGGTTACACCCAAATTGGCAGTATAACTTCAGTTAATTCTATGATAAAGAAAACAAATTGTCAGGTTGTAAGTTTTGGCAAAGTTTTTGACTAATATTGCATAGTAGACTGCCAAACAGGCTAGTTGATAGAATTTAGAAGAGATTAAGTAGAACATATAAAATTAGAAATTATGGCATTAGATATAACAGATGCATCGTTTGAAGAAACAGTATTAAAAAGTGATAAACCAGTAATGGTAGATTTTTGGGCCGCTTGGTGTGGACCATGTAGAATGGTTGGACCAATCATTGAAGAAATTAGTAAAGAATACGAAGGAAAAGCCGTTGTTGGAAAAGTAGACGTAGATGCAAACCAAGAATTTGCAGCTAAATATGGTGTACGTAATATTCCTACCGTATTGGTGTTTCAAAACGGAGAAGTAGTTGGACGTCAGGTTGGTGTAGCTCAGAAAAGTGCTTACACAGAAGCTATTGATGCGCTTTTATAAAATACAATTTAAAAGAAAAGATAAAAGGTTTGCTTTAAAGGCAAACCTTTTTTAGTTTAGAGACTTCATGGATTTACAACAAGAACTCAATAAAACAGGAGGCTTTAAAAATTTAGACTTACTTGCTAAGCAGGTGGTTGAAGGTTTTATTGCGGGGATGCATAAAAGTCCGTTTCACGGATTTTCGGCCGAATTTGCCGAACATAAAATCTATAATCAAGGAGAAAGTACCAAACATATAGATTGGAAACTTTATGCAAAAACCGATAAGTTGTATACAAAGCGATACGATGAGGAAACTAATTTGCGTTGTCATTTAATTATAGATAATAGCACCTCCATGCACTATCCGGAATTAAAAACTTTTTCCATAGATAATTTAAATAAGATTGCTTTTACGGCTTTAGCATCAGCATCATTGATGCATATTTTAAAAAAACAACGCGATGCTGTGGGCTTAAGTATTTATAGCGATTCCTACGACTTTTATTCTCCAGAAAAAGGAAGTGAGAGGCATCATCATATGTTATTGAATCAGTTAAGTGAAATGGTGCTGTCTAAACCGGTACAAAAACAAACAGATACATATACTTATTTACATCAAATTGCCGAAAATATTAAAAGACGTTCTTTAATTTTCTTTTTTACAGATATGTTCCAAACAAAGGTGGAAGAGGAGAAGTTATTTGATGCCTTGCGTCATTTAAAATATAATAAGCATGAAGTAGTATTGTTTCATGTGTTTGATAAGCAAAAAGAATTGCTTTTCGATTTTGATAATGTACCTAAGCGATTTGTTGATGTGGAAACAGGAGAACATATAAATTTATACGCCGAAAATATAAAAGACACGTATAAAAAGGCTGTTGGTGATTATTTTGAGGCTATAAAATTAAAATGTGGTCAATACAAGATAAAATATGTGGAAGCTGACATAAATAATAAATTTGATAACATCCTGACAACCTATATGATAGAGCGTGAAAAATTTATTTAGATAAAAAAATGTAAAATATTAGAGAAAAATGTTTGTCATATAGAAAAAGCCTCTTATATTTGCACCCGCTTGGAGGCTTAAAGTCTACGGATTTTTACTAAAAAGCATTGCACAAAGCAACGGTCTGGTAGTTCAGCTGGTTAGAATGTCGCCCTGTCACGGCGAAGGTCGCGGGTTCGAGTCCCGTCCAGACCGCAAACCCGATAGATATCGGGAGCTAAAAGCTTCAAGAAATTGAAGCTTTTTTTTGGCAATAAAACTGCCGTAGGTAGTTAAAATTTAGTTGTGTTGTTTGGCAGATGTAGTAGTCTGTCATAGGTAGTAGAGTTGAATCTTTCAACTTTATCCAATGGAAAGCTTTCCTTTTTTCTTTATTGAAAATTGGGATGCTTTTTTGTTTTGGGGAATTAATTTTATATTAATTTATAGCAGCAGCTATATTACTTGTTTTAGCTTCTTTACAGTTTTTATAAAATGTTCTAATTAACTCTTCTTTCTTAAATGGTTTGGTAATAAAATCGTCAAAACCATAAAATTTAAGTTTCTTATATAACTCTTCGTCAGGAATACTGGCAGTAAATGCAATTATGGTTTGGTTTGGATTAATTGCTTTTAATTTCTCAATAGCTTCGAAGCCATTTAATCTTGGCATATCTAAGTCTAAAAGAATAAAATCTATGTCTTTATGTGTTTTTGCTATTTCTATAGCTTCCATACCATTATTAGCTAAAAACACCTTTGCATGATAGCTTTTAAGTAATGTGTCTGTATAAAGTAAAGTTACCTTATTGTCGTCTGCGATTAGGACATTTTTACCTTTTAAACAATATTCATTTTGAATTAAAAGTTTTATCGGTTCAATATTAGTTTTTATACTGGTTTTATCAAAAGTGATTTTAAACGAAAATATACTCCCTTTATTAATATTGCTCTCTATCTCTATAGTAGAGCCCATATTGTTTAAAATGGTTTTAGTTAATGTTAACCCTAGTCCTGTACCTCCATAAATATCTGAGTTTTCACATTTTATTTGCTGGAAACTTTCAAATATCTTAGAATAATTTTCTGCCAAAATTCCTATTCCTGAGTCTTCAATTTTAAATAATACAGACACATTGGTTGAAGTTTCCTCTACTATAATTACTTTAAAGGAAATAAAACCTTCGTCTGTGTATTTTACTGCATTAGATAACAAATTCTTAAAAATCTGTTGTAGTCTCATTTTATCAAAGACTAAATTAAGATCTGTAATTTTTGTGTCTATTTCGGTCTTAAAAAAGATGCCCTTAGCATTAGCAGCCAAGACATATTCATTAGCAATTTCTATTAATAGATTATTTAGAGATTCTGGTTTTTCTATTAATTCAAATTTACCAGACTCTATTTTATGAATATCTAATACGTCGTTAACCAAACTAAGCATTTGGTCGTTACATGTGTCTAAAATGGTAGCATATTTTTTAAGTAACTCGTTATTGGGTTTTAATTCCTTTTTTTGTTCAATAATGAGTTGAGTAATTCCATTAATACTAGTTATTTGTGTTCTTAACTCATGACCAAGACTGGTTAGAGCAACCATACGATTATCCTTTTCTTTTTCGGCACGCTTTTTATCTTTTAAAAATGAAATGAAAAAATTACGACTAACATAAACTATAATTACAGCAAACATTACAACAGTTATAAAACTAGTTGTAGAATTAATCAACATTTTTATATAGATATCTCTATCCTCTATAATTGAATACATAGGAAGTTCCGGTGCTATAAGTAGGGTAGAGACTGCTATAAGTGCAACAATTGAAAATAGAATATAATTGTCTCTAACATAATTTTCATGTCTTTTTACTAAGAAAGGAATAGCTAGTATAATAGCAAAATAATAAAGAAAATTAAAGGATATACGCCCTTCTATTACTAAGATTCCCGATATGCTAATTGAAGTACCTATAACAAAGATAAATGCACCTAATAAATGTTTTTTAAATTTAAAATAAACTAACATTGCAAGTAGTACAGATACTAGTATGAGTGTACTAAAATATAAAGATTCCATATGATCTATTGAATAATTATATATAATGTTAATTACAGTAATAGCCAAAGCAAGAATGTGAATTATAAAAGTAAAAGGATCTACATACTTTTCTTCTTTTTCATATAGGTTTTTCTTTATGTTTTCCATTATAAGTGTTTGTTTAAAATTGAAAACATATTATCATTTTTAAATGGTTTGGCTAAAAAATCATCAAAATGAAATTTACTAATCCTATTTAACAATCCGAAATCTGGAATGTTAGCAGTAAAGGCAATAACTTTTAAAGAGTTGTTTATTTCTTTTATATGCTGTATTGTTGTAAATCCATTCATTACTGGCATTTCTAGATCTAATAAAACAATGGAGATGTCAGCATTAGCTTCTACTAGTTCTACAGCTTCTACACCATTGTATGCCTTAAGAACTATAGCGCCGTTTTTCTCTAATAACTTACTAGCATAAAGCATGCTAATTTTATTGTCTTCAGTTACTAGTATTTTCTTACCCTTTAGGAAAGAAGGTGAGACTTGAAGGTTATTGTCTTTGTTTTGTTGAGACAAATATGGTACTTTTTTTAACTTGAGTGTAAAATTAAAATCACTTCCAACACTTTCTATGCTGTTAACATTAATTTGAGAACCCATTTTCTCAATAATTGTTTTTGAAATGGATAGACCTAAACCTGTTCCACCAACATTTGCAGTGTCTTTATCTCTAATCTGCTGAAAACTATCAAAGATTTTTAATAAGTTTTCATTAGAAATTCCCATTCCCGAATCCTTTATAGAAAATATAATAGAAGACTCCTCTTCATTCTCAGATTCCATTTTAACCGTAAATTTAATGAATCCATTGTCCGTATATTTTATGGCATTAGAAATTAAATTTTGTAATACCTGTGTTAGCCTTGACGAGTCAATATCCAGATAATCATTTTTTAATATAGGATCTATAGATACATCAAAAATTAAGTTTTTTCCTTCTGCTTTATTTTTAAAAGGAATAACAACTTGATGAAGGAGTCCATAAATATTTTCGGGTTTACAATTAAGATTGAAATTTCCAGACTCAATTTTATGAATATCTAAAATATCATCTACCAAGAAAAGCATTTGCTTACTGCATAACTCTAAAGTATCGGTATAATCAGAAAACGTTTGCTTAGACATACTTCCTTTTTCATTCTGCACTAATAGCAATTGTGTAATACCATGTATACTACTTAATTGTGTTCTTAATTCGTGACCTAAATTAGAGAGTACTCGTGTTTTAGTGTCCTTTTGTTTATTAGCATTTATTTTCGCTTTAATTAATGCCGTAATAACATTATTGAACGCGGCAATCATTATAAAGGCAAATGCTAAAAATAATATAAATGTGATTAAGGAATTACTTAGTAGTTTATCGTTAGCAGCCTCTGTTAATAGGTTTTTTATATTGTATTGAGGAGATAAAATGAGGCTTAAGGTTGTAAAAACAAATGTAATAAGTGCTAAAACGACACCATTAATTAAATAGTTTCTGTTTCTTCTAATTATAAACGGAATCGTGCATAATAGCGCATAATTGTACATAAAATAAGAGCTTGTTAAGCCTAATTTATAACACAAATAAAATATTGAAATATTTAAAGATGTAATTAGTAAAACACTTGAATGAAAATACTTTTTCAAATTAAAATATAAGTAAAAACTAAGTAGTAATGAAACCAGTGAAAACCAGGTTACATTTCTGGAAATTTGATAATTTGAAATGGAATTAAATGCAAGGACAAGTATACAAGTAATTATTCCAATAGTATAGGTAGTAAAAGTGAGTTTATCGGCAGAGTTAAGGCGCTTAAATCTTGTTTTCTTTATAAACGAACTTATATTTAATGATTTGGGTTTCATATAATATGTTAAGTAAGAATCTCTTATGTAATAATCTCTATTATGGTTTAGTTAACAAAATAAAGATGTATGTTACAATATTATGCTTTTTATCGACAAAACAAGCATTTAATCGTGCTTTTATGTGTTATTTTTGATATTTCTATAGAACATTAACTTTTATGTGTTTGTGTAAAACTAATATGCAAAATTGAAACAACTAGACTAGAGTTGCAATTATTAAAGTTGAGAATCCATAATTTGTTTATCTTTTTAGCTAGAAGATTTAGTTGTGTTGTCGAACTTTATTACTGAATATATAGATAAGCCTATGAAGGTCTTTTCTCTAAAAAATAAACCTTATAAAAAGCATTGGAATTATCTGAAAATTCCCTAATTTTGAATCATTCTAAATAAGGAATTAATTTTAAAACTTTTTAATATGAAATTAGCATCATTAGTAAACAACCTAGAATACAATGAAACTAGACCAACCATTCAAGTTCTATTAGAAACAGAAACTGGAAAAGAAATTAGAATAGCCTTTAAAGAAGGGCAGTTAATGAAAGAGCACAAAACCCCTTTCCCTATTGTTGTTGAAATTTTTGAAGGAGCCATCGATTTTGGAGTAAATGGCACAGTACATCAATTAAAAAAAGGAGATTTAATAGCTCTAGAGGGTAATGTGCCTCACGATTTAACAGCCTTACAGACGAGTACAGTTCGTTTAAGTCTTAATAAATTAGACTCGGCTAAACGTGTGGAAGGGGTTATCAATAAATCCTAAAATAAATACCAGAGCACTAAAACATTAAGGATAGATTTATTTTTAAAATTGAAAATTATGTATTCAGAAAAAGATATTGCAAGTTTTGTTTACAAAGAACCACTTCTAGATAAAATTATAGGCTTAAAACCAGTTACATGGATTAATCCAAATAGGAAAACCATGTTAGAGATGCCCGACTTTTCAATTAGTATGAAAGATATTTTAGAATCAGAAGGGCTTTGGGAGCGTTTTGCCCCATTTTTTATGGAAGCTTTTCCTGAAACTAAAAACACTCAAGGAATCTTAGAGTCTCCATTAAAAGAGATTTCAAGTATGAGAAATTTTTTGAATAAACAAAACCCTAAAATAGAAGGGCGACTATTCTTAAAATGCGATAATAAGCTTCCAATAGCCGGGTCTATTAAAGCTCGTGGTGGTTTTTTTGAAGTTTTAAGTCATGCCGAAAAACTAGCTTTAAAAGCTGGATTGTTAAAAGATGATTATCGAGCCTTCACTTCTTCTGAGTTTAAAGAATTTTTTAATAAGCATAAAATTGGCGTTGGCTCCACTGGAAATTTAGGGTTAAGCATTGGAATAATAAGTGCGGCCATAGGTTTTCAAGTAACTGTTTATATGTCGGCCGACGCCAAACCATGGAAAAAAGACTTACTTAGAGAAAAGGGAGTTAGGGTGGTTGAGTTTTCGGGAGATTTTAGTGAAGCTATTTTAGCAGGAAGAGAACAAACTAAAAAAGATCCTACAGCCTATTTTGTTGACGACGAAAATTCCAACGATTTGTTTTTAGGATATTCTGTTGGAGCTTTAAGAATTGCTAGACAGTTAGAAGCAGATAATATTCAGGTAGATGCCCAACATCCATTATTTGTGTATTCTCCTTGTGGAGTAGGAGGGTCGCCAGGTGGCACTGCGTTTGGTTTAAAACAGATTTATGGAGATCATGTGCATTGTTTTTTTGTAGAACCAACTCATTCTCCTGCCGTGTTAGTAGGACTTCTTACCGGAGAGAATAGTAAAATTAGTGTTCAAGATTTTGGAATTGATAATAAAACAGAAGCCGATGGTCTTGCTGTTGGACGTCCATCAAGCTTTGCTACTTCAATAAGTTCGCACCTTATAAGCGGTCTTTATACCATGGAGGATCAAACACTTTACAATTTGCTTACCCAATTAATGGATACTGAAAATGTTTTCTTAGAACCTTCGGCTACTGCCGGGCTAATTGGTCCTCATCGGGTTTTAAGCACAGATTATGCAAAAATTAATAACTTGAATATGAAAAATGCAACTCATATTGTTTGGGCTACCGGAGGCAATTTAGTGCCGGAAATAGAACGTAAAGAGTTTTATGAACGCGGTCTTGCAACAGTAGGGAATAAATAAAACACCCATCTAATAAATTGTTTTTACTAAAAACTACTTCGCTTTAGTCAGATTTTGTTAATTCTTATTTTTTAAAACACCTAAAGTAGCTTTTAATTAACTAGTTACAATTTTTGTTTATACAGGAGACAGCGGAATTTCTTACTAATTAAGACGACAAATACTGTCAAAAACAGCTTTTTATCGATGATATATGTATTTAATCGATTAAAAAATTGTTTTATCTTGACTTATAACTATATTAGCAGTCCTTCTTAAGTCCCCAACTCGAAAGAATCAACTTAAAAAGGTAATTAATTCATTTTTAGACATATTATGTCTTATTCCCTCACGATCAAAAAGATATGTTTATAACATTGTTGTACACATTTTTTTAAAATTAATAATCCATTTTTCCCTCCCTTAAAGTTTTGCAAAAAAAAAAGCAAAGCAGGCTTATTATTGAGAATTAATTAATAACTAAATAGAATACTTATGAAATCCCTATCAATTACATTATTAGCAGCATTATTTTTCGCAACCGCTTTTGGCATTAACCCAGAAGTTAACCAAGTAACTAAAAGCCCAAAAGAGACTACTATTTCAAAGGATACTGATATTCAGTACAGTTTTGAAGTAAATAGACATATTAAAAAAGGAGTTAAAGTTCCTACTCACGCTTAAAATGTATGTCATTTTATAGATAAACTTACCTTTTATTTTTTAAAAGGTAAGTTTATCTATGTTTTTATCTGCCTTAATTTTGCCATTAAATCTGAGACTTGCCTTTTATGTCATAAAAAATTTTAAATTTGAAAGACTTTGAAATGAACAAGTATTGTATCAAAAAATAATAATCATACTCGTATTATTTTTTCTCTTACCATTAAATGCGCAGAATACGTCTTTTAATAGGCAATTAGACAGTATTTATTTTTATCGGAATCTGGCAAAAGAAGCGGTAGGTTTTGATAAAAAAATAGAATATGCTCAATATGCTATAAAACTATCTGAAGCAACCCATCAGGATTCTACAATTCTAAAAAGTAAACGCTTACTTGCAACTCTTTATCTGAGAAAACTAGATGTGAATTCTCTATTCAATATCAATCATGAAAATTTAAAACTTGCAACTAAGTTAAAAGACTCCATGGCTATTGCAAGCATTACGACCGTTTTAGGGTATTACCATCAGCAGAAAGCCCAAATTGACAGTTCTTATTATTATTACTACACCTCTTATAAGGTTTATAAAGCTTTAAATGAAGAAAAGAGAGAAGCAGATGCACTGTTCAATATGGCAAGTATTCAATTTAGTCAAAGAGATTATATTGGATGCGAACAAAGTGCTATAGATGCTATTAGATTATTTCAAAGCTTACCTAGAACAGATGAGAATCTTGATAATCTATGGGCTCTATATAACCTTATTGCTATAGCATCTGATAAATTAGGAGCCTATGATAAAGCTATAGAATATCACCATAAAGCTTTGACATATAGCGATCAACTTTCAGATAATTACCTATATACCTTATATTCTAACAGTAATATTGCTTTAATCTATAAAGAATTAAAAGACTATGATAGAGCTTTAGAAATCTATCACGATTTATTTAAAAATAAAGAGCTTTTACTTGAGGAGCCAGTTAATTACGCATTAATTTTAGGAGATTATGCTTATATAAAATACTTGTCTAAAAATTATAAAACACAAGAAATATCTCAAATGTTTACAGAAGCATATAAAATTAGTGATAGCTTACAAGACCATTATAGTATTATGTCTGTTAGTTTAAATGCTTCAGAATATTATAATAATCTAGAAAAAAAAGATTCGGCACTTTTTTTTGTAAATAGAGCTTATACTATTGCAAAAGAAACTAATACAAACGATGTTATTTTAAAGTCTCTAATGTTAAAAGCTGAAATAGAGGAAGAGTCTAAAGCTAAAGTCTATTTAACAGATTATGTAAAATTAAGTGATAGTCTTCAAAATAAAGAGCGTAATATTCGAAATAAATTCGCTAGAATTGAATTTGAAACAGATCAAATAGTAGAGAGGAATAAGCAGATGGCTAAAGAAAGACTTTGGCTGTTAATCCTTTCTATTGGGTTAATGTTTACCTTATTGTTGTTATATATTATAGTTTCTCAACGGAATAAAAACAAAGAATTAAAATTTAACCAACAGCAACAAGAAACAAACGAAGAAATATATAATTTGATGCTTTCTCAACAGGATAAAATTGATGAAGCTAGAGTTGCTGAGAAAAAACGAGTTTCTCAAGAAATACACGATGGTATTTTAAGTCGACTATTTGGAATTAGGCTAAACCTGGACTCCTTAAATATGAGTGTCCAACCAGAAGCAATTAAAACCAGAGAAAAGTGCTTAGGCGATTTAAAAGAAATAGAAGTCGATTTAAGACAGGTTTCTCATGAGTTAAATACCGATTTTGTGTCTGGTTCTAATTATATTAGTATTATTAGAACTCTTGTTGAGACACAAACAAAAGCTTATAAATTAAAATACGACTTGATTAATGATGATAATATCGATTGGGATGAGATTTCTAATAAAACAAAAATTCACTATTACAGAATTATTCAGGAATCTCTTCAAAACATATATAAACATGCGGGTGCTAGCTTTGTAAATATTAGCTTTAAACAAAAAAATAATGTAATTTGCTTAACCATTGCAGACAATGGTTCTGGTTTCGATGTAAACAAAGCTAGAAAAGGTATTGGTTTAAAGAATATATATACTAGGGTTCAAGAAATTGACGGAAAACTAGACATCCAATCCACTGCCGATTCTGGCACTAAAATAAGTATAACAGCTCCAAATAACTAGCAAAAACTAATGCAAACTACCATTCGTATATTAATGACGGACGATCATCCAATGATTATTGAAGGATATCAAAACACCTTAATTGCAACGAAAAAACCTAATCAAAACTTAAAAATAGATATTGCTAATAACTGCGACGAGTCCATAAAATTTATGGAAAATGCTGTGGCAAGAAACAATCCATACGATGTGTTATTTATGGATATTAGTTTACCTCCCTCTACTGATGGTAAATTTAATAATGGTGAAGACTTAGCTATGCATGCTAAAAGTATTATGCCTAAAGCCAAAATCATTATTCTAACCATGTTTAATGAAGTATATAGAATTCACAATATTGTTAGAACAATAAATCCAGAAGGCTTTTTAATTAAAAGCGACTTAACTTCTAAAGAACTGGCAAATGCCTTTCAGGCAGTTTTAAGTAACCCGCCATTTTATAGTGGTACTGTAAACAGTTTAATTAGGAAAACAGTTTCTACAAACATTGTACTAGACGATGTAAATAGAAAAATACTTTATTTGTTATCTCAAGGTATCAAAACTAAAAACTTAAAAGAGTATATAGATCTTTCTTTAAGCGCTATTGAAAAACGAAAAAAATACATGAAAGAAGTGCTTTTTGTTGAAGATGGTAGCGACGAATCTCTATTAGATAGTGCTAGAGATAAAGGAATTATCTAGTTTTTAGATCAAATACTGTTAAAGTTTTCGTTTTTTCAAATTTTTAAAAACGTGTTATGTCACGGTATAGTTGCTAATTACGGTTTTCCCGTAAAACTTTTGTGGTTTTCCCGTAAACAAATTCAAATGCTTCGTTCTATATTTGAAGTATCAACAACTGATTAATTGATCCCTCAAAAGAAATAGTTGATAATAGCATTTACACTAGCCTCATGACTGTATATTATTTGTATTAGTCATGAGGTTTCTTTTTTTTACTAAAAGCTAAAAATTCCACTTTTGTATTCCCAGAACTTCCAAATAAATAACCCAAAGTAGATAACGGCTACAATAAACTTTAGAAAAGTTCCTGTTAAGAAACCTAAAAACGAACCAAAAGCTGCTTTTACAGCTGTTTTAGAATCGGTTCTATTTAATAATTCTCCTAAAAACGCCCCAATAAAAGGCCATACTATAATCCCAAACACACCTAATATTGGAAATATAATAGAAACTAATAAGCCAAGTGTAGTCCCAATAACTCCGTATCTGCTGCCTCCAAATTTTTTTGTACCAAGAGCAGGAATAAAATAATCTGCAGCAAAAACTATTAGAGCTATAATCAGAGTTGTAATCAAAAATGTCCAATTAGTTGGGATTGCACTGGTTAAATGGAGTAGTAATAAACCAATCCAACTTAGTGGAGGTCCGGGAAGTATGGGGAGAAAGCTTCCTATAATGCCAGCTATCATAAATAGAAACCCAAGAAAAAATAATAATAAGTCCATAAATTTTTCTTTATAAGACGAAGATATAAAACGATTGTTACAAATTAATAACTAAAAAATTAGTTCAAACTATATTTTTAGTTATATTTGTATCAAACTAAAACTTTAGTTAATAAATTATGCAACAGAAAAAGCAACTTACAAAAGCCGAAGAAGAAATTATGCAGGTGTTATGGCAGCTTGAAAAAGCCAATGTTAAACAAATAATAGATGTTTTGCCAGAACCTAAACCAGCTTATAATACAGTTTCTACTATAGTTAGAATATTAGAGACTAAAGGTTTTGTGGATTACGAAAAACAAGGAAAAGGACATATTTATTTTCCATTGGTAAAAAAACAAGATTATAGCAATCAAAGTTTAAACACTTTAGTAGACAACTACTTTCAAGGATCATTTAAAAGTATGGTATCCTTTTTCGTTAAGAAAAACGATATTAGTTTACAAGAGCTAGAATCGGTTTTAAAAGACATGAACAAAAAGGACTAATTATGGCACATTATATCATTCAAACAATCGCATTTCAACTATTCTTTTTAATAGTTTATGATGTTTTCTTAAAAAAACAAACGTTTTTTAACTGGAATAGGGCCTATCTTTTAATTACAGCAGCTTTATCATTTATTCTGCCAACCATAAAAGTTGAGATGTTTAAAAACATTGTGCCACAGCAATATATTATCACCCTTCCAGAAGTTGTTATAGGAAAACAAAACCCAATTGTTTTAGATGAAGTTTTAATTGAAGGTGCCAATCAAGCATCAAGTTTTTCGTGGTCTTGGATGTATCTTTTCTATATGGGCTCTGCTTTTGCATTGATGATTTTTGTCTTCAAAATTATTAAAATATCCCAATTAATTATTAATAATCAAAAACATCGAGAATCTAATTTACAAATTGTGAATTTAGAAAACAGTCGGGATGCCTTTTCATTTTTCAACTATATTTTTATTGGAAAACAATTAGAAAATGAAGAACGAGAAACCATATTTAAGCACGAACTGGTTCACGTAAAACAAAAACACAGCTTCGATATGTTGTTTTTCGAAATCCTTCGCATATTATTTTGGTTTAATCCGCTAATTTATATGTATCAAAATAGAATTTCGGTGGTGCACGAATTTATTGCAGATGCCGAAGCTGTAAAGCACAATAAACAACAATATTATCAAAACCTGTTATCGCAAGTATTTCAAGCCAAGCGGGTATCATTCATCAATCCATTTTTTAAAGAATCATTAATCAAAAAACGAATCGTTATGTTACAAAAATCAAAATCAAAACAAGTCCAATTAGTAAGGTACGCACTTTTAATTCCAATGGTATTTGGGATGTTAGTTTATTCTTCTTGCAGTGATGCAAGCCAAGATAGTATGACTGTGAGTGAAGTATCTCAAGAAGATCAATTAAAAATGATTATCGAATCTTTTGATAAGGAAGGGAAATTAAACGAATCTGAAAAAGAAGAGCTAACAACCTATTTTTTAGATGTTATTAAAGCAAATGTTGAAGGTCAGGATGTTTCGACTCTTCCATTAAATTCTTCAGAATTTGATGGAAACGGCGAAGTTCCATTTACAGTAATAGATCAAGTTCCAATATTTCCAGGTTGTGAAGACGGAAGTTCTAACGAAGAGAGGAAACAATGTATGATTGGAAAAATTAGTAGTGTTGTGGCCGAAAATTTCAATACAGATCTAGGAAAAACATTAAACTTAACTGGTGTTGTGAAAATATTTGTTTTCTTTAAGATTGATAACCTAGGAAATATTGTTGATGCCAAAGCAAGAGCAGAAAAGCCAGAACTTGTTGAAGAAGCGCTGCGAGTGATTAGTATGTTGCCAAAGATGACACCTGGAATGCAGGATGGGAAAACAGTAACAGTACCATACTATTTACCAATAAAGTTTGAAATAAAAGAGTAATTATAAATATTGAATAAAGAACCGAAGCTTTGTCTTCGGTTTTTTTATGTTTAAACACCTCCATTTATGTAGAATAATTAAAAATATTGTACTTTTCCGTTTCAATTCTGTGTATGAAACATTTGTACCTTTTTATTGGTTTTTTGTTGCTTGTTTCTTGTAATTTTTTCAATGTGAAGAAAACAACGTCTGATGCTATTTTAAATGAAGAATTAAAAACATTTAATTGGAGTAATGTAGATGAATATCCTTCTTTTGCATCCTGTAATGATGCTATTTCTAAGGAAGAAAAAAAACGCTGTTTTCAAAACACCTTAACAGCTATTATTACTAACAAAATACAGAGAGACACTATTGTTGTTAGCCAGAATATTGACGATACCATTTATATAAAATTCCAAATTTCAGAACAAGGCGTTTTATCCTTTTTAGAAGCCAAAGTGGATTCAGTTACGCGTCACGAAATTCCAAACATAGACGAGATTCTTACAAGTAGTCTAGATTCCTTACCAGAAATATATCCAGCCATAAAACGTGGGCAGCAGGTAAAAACAGCATTTACTTTGCCTGTTATTATTCGTGTTAACTAGATGATTTAAACAAAAGCTACAGGTTAAATTTAAATCCTAAAGCAAAATCTATTGGAAAACTCCCTTCATTTTTAGTAAATAAAGCAATTAGATTATCATAGGCAAGTGTAATATATCCGTTCTCAGTCACTTTTATGTCGCTACCCAATCCAAAACTGAATGGAGCCTCCAATCTTGAACCACAGTCTTTTTCTATAATGTAAGTTCCAGGATTTAATTCGTTTTCATAGCTTAAAGTTTCGTTATAAAAAGTATAGGTAACAAAGGTTATATTTCCATAAATGCTAAAATTATTCCTATAAATAAAACGGTACCTGTATCCTAAACCTAATTGTGTGGATGAATATTTAAAATCGTCAGTTTCTAAAGCTGTTCTAAGATTAAAATATCCGGCATGGCGTTTTAATCGCTTATTGCTATAAACTTCAAATTCTGCTCCAAAAACTGGAGCTAAAGAGTTGTTTGGATTATTCACGAATGGTTGATTAGTAAGTCCTAAAAGTCCACCCAAACGCGCTTTAATTTTAGGCCTCGGCTCGTAGTTATAATTGAGATCGCTGGTAGAATTATACATGTTTATGTATTCTTTTAAACTACCAAGTGTTAAATTAATCTTCTCTGCCGAAAGACCGTAGTCCTGAGTCAAATTATTCAAAACTGTTTTATATTCTTCTCTATACTTTTTAGTTTCTAGGTTTTTAGTGTTTATTAACTCTTGAATAGAGCCATTTTCTGTTCTAACAAAATAACGATATTTTCCATCGAAAATATTCCAAAGTAAATCTAGGTTTCCTTCAACTTCTATTTTCAACTGAAGCGCTTCGCCATTGACTATATAAGGTTCCTGTGCGTTTAGTGATAAACAAGGTAGGGAAAGGCATAACAAAAAGATAAGGTTTTTCATTAGTCTTAGGTTTTGGGGTTCTTGTAAATCTAGCAAAAATAAATGATTTTGGCACTATTTTCTGTAGGCTCGATCTTTCCATTTATAACTTGAAAAAATAGAAGTAACGGCAATATAAACCGAGAAGAACGGATAGATTATAGCACTCAAGAGATAACTGCTAAACAGTTCTTTCTGATTAAAAAATGAAGCTGTTTTAAAAAGTAAAATAAAATCAATACTAATTTTAAGCGAAAAAATAAGTAATAAATAGATCCAATCCAGTTTGCCAATACCAACAAATACTAAGGAAGCAATTAAGGTAGTATTCATTAATAGAACAAGCAGGCCTGTAAACTTGCCAAAACTGTTTTTATAATGAGTAGTTTTGGATGCCCATCTTACTCGCTGAGACTTTAAACTTCTGAAATCTGGCTGAGGTTTGGTAAAAACAAAAGCTTCTTTGGCTTTTAAAAATAGTGCAGAATCTTTATGTTTTTCTATAGCTTTTTGTAATAAAAATACATCGTCTCCACTAGCAATGTCCGCGTTTCCTTCAAAACCATTTAAACTTTTAAAAAAATCTTTTTTATAGGCTAAATTAGCGCCATTACTTAAAAAAGGTGTTTTTAATCCAAAACCACCGATAGTTGCGCCCATTAAACTTAAAAAATCGAAAGCCTGAAATTTGTCTAAAAAACTATTTAGCTTATAATAAAGAACTGGCCCAGAAATCATGCTAGCATTGGTTTTATAGATAAAACTGTTATAGCATTCAAGCCATAACTTGGGCAATAAACAATCGGCATCAGTGGTTAGAATCCAGTCGTATTGAACCTTATCAATAGCTGCCGAGATGGCATCTTTTTTAGGAGATTTCGTCCTTCTTTTATTTTGAAGTACTTTAAAATCTATCTCAGAACCTGCTAAATAATGTTCAATAATTTCTAAGGAAGCATCTTCAGAAGCATCATTTATAAAAATAACTTCAAAGTTTGTAACAGGATATTTTAATTTGGAAATAGAGTTTAATAATTCTGGTAGATTTTCAGCTTCATTTCTAAAAGGAATAATAACAGAAAACTTTATTTTTGTTAAGGAATCTTTAGGTTGAAACTCAATAACTTTTTCGAAACCATAAATAAAAGTGCTTATTAAAAACAGATATAGAAACGTGATTACAAAAATAAGTATAATCATGAAGTTATAGGTTTAGGGAGTTTAAACCGTAGTACGAATACGCTTCCAACCATACTTGGGAAAACAAAATTGAGCAGCCACATAAGTGTAACAATGCTCAAAATTGTCAGTTCGTTAACTCCAATTATCGAAAACAAATAAACGGCGACACTCCCTTTTATTACAACATCAAAAATAAAAATAGAAGGAATTACCGAAGCCAATAAGTACATAGAAGTAATTATGGTCATAGCATTTAGATAGGATATTTCAACGCCAAAAAGTTGGAGTAGGAAATAGAACTGAAAAGAAAACACAAGATACCTCAGTACAGAATAGAACAAACAAATTGTATAATGATTAATAAGTATATGTTTAAAAAAGCGTAACAGTTTTTCAATAGAAACCCCTTTAATTGTAACTTCTTTTTTCTTCCATCCAAAATAGCCCAAGCTTAAGATAAAGAGCAAAACAATTAAGACCTGGAATGTTTGCGGAAAGTTCATATTTAAAGGGTGTACTAAAATAAAAAAGTACAAACCAATGCATCCAAAAATGGTTGTTACAAACATTTGCATACTGTTTCCTAGAAAATTTAGTAATACTATTTTCTTCCTTAAATTAGAGCTATAGAAAACAGCTTTAGCGCCATATTCTCCAATTCGGTTTGGTGTAAATATAGAAGCTGTTAAAGAACCAATACTTTGGTCAAGAGCTTCCTTTAAGCTTATTTTTTTAAATACTGAAACTAAATTACGCCATTTTAATATTTCCAAAAACCAGTTAAAACTACTTAAAACAAGCAGGAAAATGATGTTTTGCGACGAAAAAACGTTGTTTTTGGTAATAAACGCAGAAAAAACTTTAAAATCTAGTTGATTGTTTGTTGTGAGCTTGTGGTAAATAAAATAAAATGCAGCAAGTACCAAGCTTATTTTTAGAAGCACAAATAAGAATTGTTTAATTTTGTAAAATAAGGTTCTAAGCATTTATAGAGAACAAATTATTTGCCGCAAATTAAACAATATTGTTTTATGAATACATATTTTATAAACTTAAAACTGGTCTGGGTTTCTATTATCTTTATGTTTGTCTCAGTTTTAGGTTTTAGTCAAGCCGAAACTAGTAAATGGAAAGCACAAGTTGCATTAGGGATTAATGTTCCAAACTCCAGTGGGTTTGTTACGGGCTTTGAAGCTAAATCTGTTAATTTCCCAACTATAAACTTAGGAGTCCAACATATGTTTAAAAGACAGTTTGGAGTTAAATTAGATTATGGTTTTAACCGGTTGGCACATAAAGACGATTCACCGTATTTTAAAGTAAATTATTCTAGAATAAACGCACAATTTGTCTACGATCCTACTCCAGTATTTACTTTTTTGCCACTTGGAATGGGAATTGTTGCACATGCTGGACCAGGTTTTAGTATGATAAAACCTTTGGGAGAATATGGAGAAAATAAAACCTCGTTCTTGAATGCTATGGCAGGAATCGAGTTTCATTATAATATTACAGACATATTATCTGTTTATTTAGATACCTCCTATATTTATGGGTTTAGTGGCGATTTTGATCCGGTTTCAGATGGTTTTGGATCGTTTAACGGGAATTTGTTAACTGCAACTATTGGAGTTTCTTACTCTTTAAGTGGTTGTTATTATTGCGACTAATGAGTAAAGATAAAATTATTTTAGGTATTGATCCAGGAACAACTATTATGGGGTTTGGTCTAATAAAAGTGGTTGGAAAAAAAATGATTTTTTTGCAATTAAATGAGTTGGATTTAAAAAAATACGACGATCATTATTTAAAGCTAAAAATTATTTTTGAAAGAACTATTGAACTTATTGAATCGCATCATCCAGATGAGATTGCCATTGAAGCTCCCTTTTTTGGAAAAAACGTGCAAAGTATGCTTAAGCTGGGAAGAGCTCAAGGCGTAGCCATGGCAGCAGGGTTAAGTAGAGAAGTTCCAATTACAGAATATGCACCAAAGAAAATTAAAATGGCGATTACTGGAAATGGAAATGCCAGTAAAGAGCAGGTGGCTAAAATGCTCCAAAGCATGTTAGGAATTAAAACCTTACCAAAAAACTTAGATTCTATGGATGGCTTGGCAGCTGCTGTTTGTCATTTCTATAATGCAGGTAGAATTGAAATTGGAAAAAGCTATTCTGGTTGGGATAGTTTTGTAAAACAAAATCAAGATAGAGTAAAGAAATAAACTGCGTTTATTAGTATTTGGCAGACTGATAGTGTTTAAAAATATGAAAAAGAGTAAGGATTCTAATCGTTCGAGTACCAATTCTTCCCTTTCTAAGACCTTAGAGGGAGTAGGTATTTATATTCATATTCCGTTTTGTAAACAAGCCTGTTTTTATTGCGATTTTCACTTTTCTACTTCCCTTAAAAAGAAAGATGAACTAGTCCAGGCTTTAGCAAAAGAGTTGTTTTTACGAAAAGATGAATTTACCAATCAAATAATTGAAACTATTTATTTTGGAGGAGGAACGCCAAGCTTATTGAGCCTTGAAGAATTAAATTTTTTAATTGCAGAAGTTTATAAAAATTATGAAGTTATTGAAAACCCAGAAATTACTTTAGAAGCCAATCCAGACGACTTAAATAAAAATCAAATAGTAGAGCTTTCTAAAAGTCCTGTCAATCGTTTAAGTATTGGTATTCAATCTTTTTTTGAAGACGATTTAAAAAGTATGAATCGCGCACATTCATCAGAAGAAGCAAAAAATTGCTTGTCTTTTGCAACACAATATTTCGATAATATTACCATTGATTTAATTTATGGTATTCCCAACATGAGCCTAGAAAAATGGAATGAGAACCTTAAAACGGCATTTGGTTTTGGTATCAATCATATTTCGAGTTACGCTTTAACAGTAGAACCCAAAACAGCCTTGGATTCCTTTATAAAAAAAGGAGAATATCCACCTGTAGACGACGAGTTAGCTCAGCTTCATTTTAACCATTTAATAGCAGAAACAGAAAAACAAGGATTTGTTCATTATGAAGTTTCAAACTTTGGAAAACCTAAGTATTTTTCAAAGCATAATACCAGTTATTGGCAAGGAAAACCTTATTTGGGAATAGGGCCTTCGGCGCATTCATTTCAAGGTCGTGTTAGAGGTTGGAATGTGTCGAATAATACAAAATACATAAAAAGTATAGAAGAAAATAAGTTGCCAAGTACCAAAGAAACATTAACTCTTCAAGAGCGATATAACGAATATGTTATGACGGGTTTAAGAACCATCTGGGGAGTTTCAGTAGAAAAAGTACAAGAAGAATTTGGCGAAGATTATACAACATATTTATTAAAAACTTCAGAGAAATTTATTAAAAAAGACTTACTAATTATTTCAGAAGAAATGGATGCACAGGGAAACAGGATTAAGAACTTAAAAACCACTCAAAAAGGATGGTTTTTAGTAGATGGAATTGCTGCAGACCTGTTTATGATTTAGTATCTTTGTTGAGAACAATTGAGTAAATAATTACAGAATATATGCTAGCAACCATAAAATACAATTCTAAAAAACATCAAATTGATTTGTCAAAACCCTTGGATATTTCCATTCCCTTAAAAGCTTCAAAAAATAACGTGAATGCTTGGTATTTAGACGAACCGAAAATTGAACCGGTTAAAGATGGCGAATGGGTTGCAAGTGTGGCAGAAGGCGCAGATATTAACTTTAATAGTATTTGGTTTAATCCTCATGCCCACGGTACACATACTGAATGTGTTGGTCATATCACCGAAAAAGTTCATTTTATTAACGACACTTTAAAGCAATTTTTCTTTTTAGCCGAAGTAATTACAGTTGCTCCAGAGAAAAAAGGAAAGGATTTTGTTATTTCTAAAAAACAAATTCAATTTGCCTTAGGAAATAAAAAACGAGATGCGGTTGTTATTAGAACAATTCCTAATACTAAGGAAAAGTTATCGAATCAATATTCACATACTAATCCGCCATATTTATTGGAGGAAGCAGCCATTTATTTACGTGAAAAAGGTGTAAAACATTTGCTTGTAGATTTACCAAGTGTCGATAAGGAAAAAGACGAAGGTGAATTGCTAGCTCATAATGCATTTTGGAATACAGAAGGAAGAACAAGAATGGATGCCACCATTACAGAATTTATTTTTGTTCCTAATGCCGTAGTAGATGGCACGTATTTTTTAAACATTCAAATTGCACCTTTTGAAAATGATGCATCGCCAAGTAAGCCTGTCTTATACCAAATAATTGAAAAGACATGAAAGCCTCTCTAAAGTTTGAAGAATTAATGATGTTTATCTTAGGGATCCTAGCTTTTAATCAGTTGGATTTTGCTTGATGGTGGTTTTTGGTTCTTATTTTAACACCAGATATTGGTATGTTAGGTTATATAGTAAATACTAAAGTTGGAGCCTTTACCTATAATTTGTTTCATCATAAAGGGCTTGCTATTGCTATATATTTATTGGGAGTTTATTTTCAAAACTCACAGGTTCAGCTTATAGGAATTATCCTTTTTTCTCACGCATCGTTAGATCGATTTTTTGGTTATGGTTTAAAGTTTAGCGACAATTTTAAACACACTCATCTGGGGAATATGTAATTATTAAGATGGTTTTTTCAAATAGGTATTTATATGCTAAATAAAAATTCTGTAATTAAGACTTAAGCTTCTTTTGTGTTTTCCACTTTTTCTTAGTTCTATGTTAACTTTTTTGGTTTTTTACCATTAAAGAGAAATCATTCTAAAACTATTAAAAATTATGGAATCAATTGAAAATACTACAACTGCTGAAAACACCACTAGAATTAGTGAAGGAAAAAATATAGCAACCATTGCTTATTTAACCGTTATCGGACTCATTATTGCTTTTGTTTTAAATAACGACAAAAAGAACCAATTTGCTAGTTTTCATATTAAACAATCCTTAGGATTGGCCTTGACTGGCTTTGCATTGGGAGTTATTGGTTTAATACCTATTATAGGTTGGCTAATTAATATAATTGGAATTTTTGTTTTAATCTATATGTGGATTATGGGACTAATGAATGCCATTAATGGAAATAAAAAAATGGTTCCTATTTTGGGAAACAAATATTCTGAATGGTTTAAGAATTTATAAAATATTTGTAATTTTAAACACGTTCAATTATCAAACCTGAACGTGTTTATGTATGAATATTGAACAAATTCGCGACTATTGTTTAAGTAAGAAAGAAACTTCAGAAGGTTTTCCATTCGATGCAGATACTTTGGTATTTAGGGTTCTGGGAAAAATGTTTGCCTTAATTGGACTTAAAAAATGGGAAGCTGGCGAAAAAGCCATAAACTTAAAATGTAATCCAGAATATGCTCTGGAGCTTCGTGAGGCATATTCCAGCATACGCCCAGGTTATCACATGAGTAAAAAGCATTGGAACACACTTTATATCAACGAAGGAGAATTATCTCCAAAATTTATCTGTGAACTTATTGATCACTCTTACGATATGGTTGTAAAAGGAATGCCTAAAAAAATGCGAGACTCACTTTAGACCCAATTATTTAATATACCAGATGTCTTTTCCAAAAAGGAAGGCAATTATTTTTTAAAAATCATCTATATTTTTTAAACTTCGGTTGTCGGAATAAAAGAGTAAATTTGCAGCTCAGAAATTTCACTTCTGAAATTACTAATCAACAATCGTAAATTATAGATCCATGAGTGTATTACAAACATTACAAGAAAGAAGCAATAATACTTGCGAATTATGTACTTCTACCGAAAACTTATCTCAATATACCTTACCACCTTCTTTAAATGAAGCTGTAGAAAACAGCGTATTGGTTTGTAAAACTTGTTTAGATCAAATAGAAGAAAACACCGATATGGACATCAATCATTGGAGATGTTTAAACGATAGTATGTGGAACGAACATATTGCTGTACAAATTCTATCTTGGAGAATGTTGCAAAGATTGCGTAACGAAGGTTGGCCAAAAGATTTAGTAGACATGATGTATCTAGACGACGAAGCGCTGGCTTTAGCAAGAGCAACTGGCGAACATGAAGATGAGGCAAACAAAATAATTCATAGAGACTCTAATGGAGTTGTACTAGAAGCTGGAGATTCTGTAGTTTTAATAAAAGATCTTAAAGTAAAAGGCTCTAGCATGGTTGCAAAACAAGGAACAGCTGTAAGAAACATTCGTTTAGATCATGAAAATTCCGAATATATCGAAGGAAGAGTGGATGGTCAGAACATTGTAATTATTACACAGTACGTAAAGAAAAGCTAATTATTAACTATTGGAATTTTAGTGGTTTGTCGTAAAATGATGACGTAACTATGCATTTGTCTGATACTTAGGTTTTTTATCGAATTTATTGTAGATAAGTAGATAATCGATATATATTTACGGTCTCAACCCTGATTAATAGCATAAACAGATTGATTAACTATAAATTTATGTTATTATGAACCTTACAATTACTCACTACAATAATTTTTTTAAAGTTACAGGCATTTTAAACAGACATACTATTGATGTGTTTCAACAAGAATTTCAAGATGTTTTTGAAAGACTTGCTTCAGTAACAATTAGTATAGAAGGTTTAGAAAGTATAGATAAAGATGGTGTAAAAGCTTTGGCTAAACTTCATAACGAATCTATAGCTCGAAATAAACAACTATCTATAATTGGTTTTGGATGCAAAGATCTATACGATCATTTTAAAGCTAGCGATGCGGCTTAATTAGCAGGACATATCAGCAACTATTTTCCATTCACCTTGGATTTTTTTAAAGACAATCATAAATACACCATTGGCGTTTCCAACATCTCTGGTTAAATGATATTCGCCCATTACCCAATAGCTGTTGTCTTCTATTTTAGAAATATCGTTTATTACAAACTTTAAAGTGCCAGTTTCAGCTTTGCTTGGGTAAGCTCTTTTATAGTTGGCTAAAGTTTTTTTCCAACCAAGAGTTAAGCCATTTCCACCATAAAACTTGAGAGAATCGCTTTTCCAGTATCCTTGCATATAGCTCTCAAGGTCGTGTTTATTCCATGCCTTTTCTTGAAAGGACATCACCGACAAAATGGCTTCTTTATCTTTGTCTTCTGTAGTTTGGGCTGTGCAAATTGTGAATCCGAGAAAGAAACATATTAAGAATAGATTTTTCATGGTTTTATGTTTTTTTGAATTATTAATTAAAGTCAAAATTGGTTTATCGTAGAATAAATCCGTTTTTCATAGGATCTTCAGGGTCAATAACAAAAGTATGCATTCCGGTTATGTTGGCTGTTCCTTCAACTTCTGGAATTACAGCAGTAAATGGGCCATAATCTGCTTCGGAAACAATGGAGCCTGTAAAAACAGAATCAGTAATACTTTCAATGCGCATTTTTTCGCCAAAATCTAATTCTTTTCTCGCTTTATGGATAGCCATTCTCCCAGAAACACCAGAACCTGTAGGACTTCTGTCAACTTCTCCTTCGGCAAAAATGCAAACATTTCTATTGTGATTGGCTTTGTCTAAAGCCTCACCAATAAAAATAGTTCCGTATAAAAAACTTAAATCGTTTTCAAAAGGATGTAAAATTCCCTTGTCTTTTTTCATGACAGCTTCTTTTATAGCCATTCCTTGACTTATTAGAGCTCGGTAGGAATTTGGTGTTAAGTCGAAGTCGAAAGAGTTTTTCCTCATATCAACATAAGCGTAAAATGCACCGCCATAGGCTAAGTCGTAAGTAAGCTTTCCTAATCCTTCTACATCAACTGTTCTATCTAATCCTACAACAAAACTTGGCACACAATGAAAACGAACACCCGTTACTTTTCCGTTTTTAACTTGAGTAAAGGAAGTAATCCTACCACAAGGCGCATCAATTTTTAGAATATTTTCGCCATCTTTTACCTCAATCCAATTCATTTCAACAGCTAAAGTAGAAATAGCAATAATGGCATGACCGCACATGGTAGAATAGCCCTCGTTGTGTAAAAATATAACTCCAAAATCTCCTTCCTCATCATTTGGAGGTAATAAAATACAGCCATACATGTCTGCATGGCCACGAGGCTCAAACATTAAAGCTGTTCTTAAATAATCGTAATTATCTTTGCAATATCTTCTGTAGTCTAAAACCGAATTTCCTTTTAATTCAGGGAAGCCACTAACAATAACACGTAAGGGTTCGCCTCCAGTGTGCATGTCTATAGTTTTAATTTGCAGCCAATCTTTGTTCGGTGTAAACGTAGTTTTGGCTAATATGTTTTTATAAGTCTCAGTCATTTTTAAATATTTTATAATAATAAGATGCAGCAGCTAAGTCTTCCAAGGCATGTCCCACAGATTTAAAAAATGTTATTTCTTCTTGGTTTTGTCTGCCTTGTTTTTTTTCAGAACATAATTCAAATAGGTCGGCTTTAATATCGCTTTCTTGTATTGTGCCAGAATTTAAAGGAATGGCAATATCGCCGCTTTCCTTTAATCCTCCTTGATAGGTGTCTATAAATACACTTGACTTTATTAGTGCTTCATCATCTGCTTCGCGCATATCTTTTTTATAAGCTCCCACCAAATCAATATGTTGTCCTGGCTTTAGGTGTTTCCCTAAAACTAATGGGGTTTTAGAGAGAGTAGCTGAAGAAATAATATCTACTTTAGAAACAACTTCAGAGATCTCTTTAACAGCTGTAATGTTGAAGTCCTCTTTAATTAACTCCTTGCAAATAGCTTGTGCTTTTTGAAAATTACGTCCCCAAATGTACACCTCTTTTATTGGTCTTACACTGGCATGCGCCAAGATTAGATTTGTAGATAAGGCTCCTGTTCCAATCATTAAAAGCGAGGAAGCATCTTCTCTGGATAAATAGCTGGATGCTAAAGCAGAAGCTGCAGCTGTACGTTTTGCAGTTAGAGCTTTTGCTGCTAAAATTGCTTTAACCGAGCCCTTGTGAGCGTCCAAATATAAATATGTCCCTTGAATTGCAGGTAGGTTGTATTTACCATTATTCGGACTTACAGTTACCATCTTTACTCCAGCTTCCTTTCCAGGGTTCCAAGCTGGCATTAATAATAAGGTAGAGTCTATATTTTCTTTAGGATTTGGAAAATCATGGTGATGACGCATTGGAACTTGAATTGTCGAAGATGCAAACGCATCTTTCAATTTAGAAATTAAAGTAGGAAAGTGCGTGTTTTGTTCTATAAAGGCATCAGGTATTAAAGCAATATCTTTCATCTTAAAGTTTTCTTTTTATAAAGATAATAATAAAGTTCTCGAAAGCAGTTGTTATAAAGTTTATTGTTATTTAAGAGAGATTATAATCTCAAAAATGTAAATAAACAGTCATTTTTACCACGTTAATCTGATGTTTTGTCATTTTAACGAATAGTTTAAAATACAGTTTTTTTGTTCCCTAAAATAGGATTATATTAGACTCTGTAACTTACTGTTATCTAATCTATTTAATTTCTCCCTAGCCATAATTAATAGTAGAATAGATAGAGGATTTCTGTCTATTGATATGAATCGTATAATTTATTAATTACTATATATTAAAAATGGAAAATCAAAACGACGTAAAAAGCGATATTAAAAAATACATTTTGGAAGCCTCTTTATCAGATGTGAAAGATGTAGAAGACGATGCCTTAATTTTTGAAAATGGTTTGCTAGATTCAATGGGATTATTGTTTTTAATTGAATTTTTAGGAGAAACCTTTAATGTTGAGGTTAATGACGACGAGTTAAACCCAAAAAACTTCGAATCTATAAATAGTATTGTCTCCTTTGTAAACAATAAGTTAGCCGTAAAAGTCTAATTTCATCAGCAACCAACAACTAATCTTATATGTGTGGCATAGCTGGTTTTTATGGAAACCTAAACAAAAAGCAATCTGTTTCAACATTGCAAAACATGCTTACTAGAATTAAACATCGCGGTCCAGACCAAAGTGGTGTTTATATAACTAATAAAGTAGGTTTAGGTAGTGTGCGTCTTAGTATTATTGATTTAAGTTCGGGCACAATGCCTATTGCTAATCAAGATGAAACTCTGTGGATTGTATTTAATGGTGAAATATATAATTATATCGAGTTAAAGGAAGATTTGCTTAAAAAAAATCATGTTTTTAAAACAACCAGTGATACGGAGGTTATTGTTCATTTATATGAAGAATACGGGCCAGGCTGTCTTAATATGTTAAACGGACAGTTTGCATTTGCTATTTGGGATAAAACAAAAGAGGAATTATTTCTAGCTCGAGATCGCGTTGGAATCAGACCTTTATATTACACTCAAATAGAAGAGACTTTTGTTTTTGGTTCAGAGATAAAAGCATTTTTGGAGTATCCAGAAATTAATCTGAAGTTTTCTGAAAAAGCGCTTACCGAATATGTTACTTTTTGGACAGCTCTATCACCAAATACAGTTTTTGAAAACGTTTTTGAAGTGCCACCAGGAAGTTATATGCTTGTTAATTCTGAAAATATTAGTACGACATCTTATTGGGAATTGCCAATTGTAAAACCAGACCATTATAAGTTTACGAATGTAGAAGAAGCTGCCAAGGAATTTGAAAGTATTTTTTTAGATTCCATAAAATTAAGACTTCGTGCCGATGTGTCTGTAGCCGCATATTTAAGTGGAGGTATAGACTCAAGTATTACAACATCTTTTATAAAACAGGTGTCACCAGAAAAATTAAGAACCTTTTCCATTGGGTTTACGGAAAAAGATTTTGATGAGTCTTCTTATCAGAATATTGCTGCTAAATATTTCAATACAGAACACTCGAGTGTAACTTGTAGCGATAAGGATATTTCAAAACATTTTAAAGATGTTATTTGGTATGCCGAAGCTCCTTTATTACGTACAGCGCCAACACCAATGAGTTTGTTAGCTAAAAGCGTAAAGGACCAGAATATAAAAGTAGTGATAACAGGAGAAGGTGCCGATGAGCTTTTAGGAGGTTATAATATTTTTAAGGAAACTAAAATTAAACACTTTTGGGCCAAGGATCCCAAATCGAAATACAGACCTTTATTATTAAAAAAACTTTATCCTTATTTGCCACAAATTAGCAATTCGAGTAGTAATATGCTCAAAATGTTTTTTGGCTATAAACTTAACGAAACGCAATCGCCAATATATTCGCATATGTTAAGATGGCATAATACGAGTAGAATAAAAAACTATTTTTCAGATTCTATAAAGAATATAGTAAAGGATTATACACCTATTGAAGACTTGGAAAAGCAATTGGAAACTAAGTTGTCGGGTTATGATTATTTAACAAAAGCACAATGGTTGGAAATACAATTGTTTATGTCGGGCTATTTGTTATCCAGTCAAGGCGATAGAATGGGAATGGCCAACTCCATAGAGGGGCGTTATCCGTTTTTAGATCATCGCGTTATAGAGTTTTGCATGAAATTGCATCCAGATTTGAAACTTCATGGATTAAACGAAAAATATCTGTTAAAAAAGATGATGGTAGGGAGATTACCTGAGCAAATTTTAAACAGATCCAAGCAAGCTTATCGTGCACCAATAAGAAGCTTGTTTGTATCAGAAGATTTACCAGACTATTTAAAAGTTATGCTTTCAGAAGAATGCATTAAAGAGTTTGGTGTTTTTAATACGGAACATGTAAAAACCTTATATTCAAAAATTACATCGAATAAAGGTGTTTCAGAAATTGATAATATGGCAATGACAGCTATTTTATCCATTCAAATTTTATACGATTTATTTGTGAAGAGATCCATCTCAGAACTAACAACTAGCGATTTAATTACATTAGATAAAATTATTATAGAATAAAACCATAAAACTATGAAATCAGAACCACGTAAACCTTTTTCGAAAGATATTATTCATATAGAGAATATAGATCAAGTTTGTAACGATATTATAGCCAAATTAAAAACAGATGTTGCCAAAAAGTTGCAACGTCGTGGCGGTGTAATAGGTATTAGTGGAGGAATTGACTCCTCTGTTTGCTTGGCTTTGTCAGCCAAAGCTTTTGGACCTAAAAATGTTTTAGCTATCATGCTTCCAGAACAAGATTCCAGCGATGACAGCCGAGAATTAGCCGAAAAATTAGCCAAAAAATTTGGAGTAAGCACATTAATAGAAAATATTACCGAAGCTTTAAACGGATTTGGATGTTACGAAAGAAGAGATGAAGCTATTTTAAGAGTTATCCCTAGTTTCGATAAAGATAAAGACAAGGCAAAAATTGAAATTAAGCAGAATATTGCCGAAAATATACCTGCTATTTTCTCTATTACAGTAATTAAGCCAGACGGAGAATCTATTAGTAAACTCTTGCCAGCAAAAGAATATTTACAAATTGTAGCCTCTACAAACTTTAAACAACGTAGTAGAATGTCTATGTTGTATTACCACGGAGAGCGTTTGCATTATGCTGTAATTGGAACACCAAATAAACATGAAGTTGAGCAAGGCTTTTTTGTAAAACATGGAGACGGAGGGGCAGATGTAATGCCAATTGGACACTTGTATAAAACTCAAGTTTATCAATTAGCACGACATTTAGGAGTTCCTCAAGAAATTATAGACAGAACACCAACTACAGATACCTATACTGCAGAACAATCTCAAGAAGATTTTTTCTATCAAATGCCTTTTGAATCTATGGATTTAATCTGGTATGGTTGGGAAAATGGTTACCCTGCTCAAGAGGTTGGAAAAGTTATGGACAAAACGACTAAAGAGATTGAAAATATCTATAAGAGTTTTGAAAGAAAAAGAAAAACAACCGAATATTTACGAATGCGTCCTATTTTTTAAATTATAACACATGAATGTTTTCGATTACCTTTTTGAAAATTCAAAAGACCTTGAAAAGAACTTTTTATTAGGCTCAAAAGAAACGGTTTCTTTTAAGGAATTCCATTCGGAAAGCCTAAAACTAGCCTCATTTTTAAATAGGTATTTTGGAGATAAACAAAATATAATCTTGATAAGTCCGAATTCTAAATTCTTTATTTCGGCTTATTTGGGAATTTTAAAATCGGGGAATGTCTGTGTGCCATTAGATTTTGCTATAGAACAAGAAAATCTCGATTTTATTATTGAAACAACTAGTTGTGAGACCATTTTTATGGCAAAAGGTGTTCGGGGTAAATATGATATTCCATCTCAAATCCATGTTATCGAAGAAGACGGACTGGAGCAAATTATCGAAATTCAAGCAGTAGAAGACTATTATGTCAATGTTGAAAAGGAGCAGTTGGCAGAAATTATTTTTACTTCTGGGTCTACTGGAAGTCCTAAAGGTGTTATGATAAGTCATCAGAATATTATTGCTAATACTAGGTCTATAATTTCTTATCTAAATCTATCAGATAAAGATATTATGTGTGTTGTTTTGCCTTTTTATTACTGTTATGGTTTATCACTTTTACACACACATTTAAAAGTTGGCGGGTCTCTTGTTTTAAATAACAGTTTTATGTTTTTAGGAGCAGTATTAAATGATATGAAAGATTATAAATGTACTGGGTTTGCTGGCGTTCCTAGTCATTTTCAAATTTTATTAAAGAAATCCAAGACATTTAAAACTACCGAGTTTCCAGATTTAAGATATGTTACACAGGCTGGTGGAAAACTACACGCTATTTTTATAGACGAATTTACTCAGGCTTTTCCCGATAAAGAATTCTATATTATGTATGGCCAAACTGAAGCTACAGCGAGACTGGCTTATTTAGAGCCGTCTATGATTCATGAGAAAACTAGTTCAATTGGCAAACCTATTCCAGGTGTGCAGTTCAAGATTGTCAATTCAAAAGGTCAAAGTTTGGGTGCACAAGAAGAAGGTGAATTATTAGCCAAAGGACAGAATATTATGTTGGGCTATTTTAAAGAGGAAGAGGAAACCAAAAAAACTATAAAAGACAATTGGCTGCATACAGGAGATGTAGCAGTTATGGACAAAGACGGATATTACTATTTAGTGGCTAGAAAAAAGGAGATTTTAAAAGTAGCGGGAAAAAGAGTGAGCCCTAAAGAAATAGAAGAAGTTATTCTTTCTGTTCCAGAAGTTATAGATTGTACCATTTCTGGTTATGACGACGAGTTATTTGGAGAAGCTATTCAGGCCGCTATTGTAGCTAATACACCTTTTGAGGAAGAGCAGTTAAAAGAAAAAATACTTAATGTGTGTTCTAAAAAATTAGCTCTTTATAAGATTCCTCAAAATATTCTTTTTGAAAAAACTATGAAAATGAGCGCAACTGGTAAGAAAATAAAATAATAGCAGTTTATTTTTTGGGTGTTTTTCTGTTGATAGACTTATTATAGAAAGCCATTTTTTCTTCAGAAAGCTCTTCATATTTAATGGATTTTATAAATAAGAAGTAAGAAACAGTTCTTACAATATAAGGTGTAAATCCAGCATAATCATAAGATCTTGAAGTGTTAATGTTTTTTACTTCCCCAAAAGTGATGGCGTATTTCGCTCCCAATTCTCTGCTTTTTTCAGCCACATCATATAAGAAAGCGGGAATAACGCCCATACCCCTATATTTTGGAACCGTAAACACGTTTTCTAAGAGTACTTCGTCTGCTTTTAATTGTGGAAACCTTTCTCCCCAAGTGTTTTTTAATGTTTTGTTTTGCGAGGAATCAATTAGCCAAACTCTAGCACAAGGGATTTCATCTTTTGTTATTCCTACATAACAAGTATGGAAATTATTAATCAAACCGTTATTAGGGTTATCTACGAAAAAGACTTCGTCTTCTTTTTTAAATTCACGAATAGTTATGGGCTTGAGGGTTCTAGGTTTTTTATAAGGAACACTTAAATCGCGTTTAAAACCAAATGCTATTTCTTTAGAGTTTAATCTATTTAGAAATGCGGTCCAAAGATATTTAGCTTTTCCATCTTTAATTAACTGAGGTAATAAAGCAATTCTACTAAATAAATTACTGCTCATAAATATATAATTATAAGGTTTAGAGGTGTTTGTAAAAATAAACATAAAGTTTATAATAGCATAAACTCTCACACCTTTTTCTGCTGCTATTCTAAAACCTTGTTTTTGCTTAAAATTTGTTACTAAATTTATTATCTATAAGCATGTTGGTTAGCAATAAGATTTATTTTGGTTTTAAGGTTTTCAGAATCTTTAAGTTTAATTTATACAGTCTAGTTTCAGATTAATAAGATATCTATTATTTCAGTTGTCCATAAATCTAATTACCTATAATAATTGGCTCCTTACTTAAGTAGACCTTAGGGTTTTTAGACATTGAATTTTTAGAGGATATATTCATAGCTTTATTCTCTTTTAAGAGTTTTATAGCATCATTTGAAGTTATTATTTTTTCTTCGTAATAAAACGTAGCGTTCTTTTTAGCCATTTCTACAACAAAATCTAAAGGCGATTTTGGTGGAGGTGGAGGAACCATTTCGTCTTCATCTGGTATAACTGTTACTTCTTTACAGTTTTTATTTTTATAGGTGTAACTAGCATCCCCATTATTATAGGCATCAATCGTTTTTTGATATTTTACTCTCTCTTCAGGAGAGGCATTGACTGGAATTGGAGGTGGTGGTGGCAAATCGTGAGCTGTTTTCATTTCTGGAGATTTTGGTGGAGCTGGAGGTGGAGGAGGGCAATTTGGGAATGGTTCTGCCGTAGCTTTTTGTTCCATAGTCATTTTCTTATAAATATATTCCATACGTTCTAAATCGTCTAACTTAACAACGCGCATGTTTTCAGGCTGAGCATTGTATTTCTTAGCCAGTTTATTGTATTCTGCAAGCTCTTTAGGACTTGCTTTTTGTTGCGTTTTATTAGTTATTTCACTTTGGACTTTAGTTTCTTTTTCAATAATTTTCTTTGTGCTAAAACTGAAAATTAAAAATGCTAACATTGGGAGAAGCACTAAGCCTCTTAGCCAAATAGATGTTTTTGATGATGTTGTTTTCATAACTGTAAATCGTTTTTTGATTGATGAATAATTAATGGCAGTTGCCAATTGAGGTTCTAAAGCATTTGATGAGAATGCCAATATAATTTCTTGGTATTTTGAAAGAGAGACTCCTTGCTCTATAACTTTTAGATCTGCTAAAAATTCATGATTTAATTTTATAGACTTTTTAATAAAATAAATAAGCGGATTAAACCATAATAAAATTTGGCAAATCTCTATAAATAAAACGTCTATGGTATGTTTTTGCATAACATGCGCTTCTTCATGAATTAAGACTTCTTTCGGGATTTTAGCTTTTTCAAAATTCGATTTATTTAAAAATATAAAATTGAAAAATGTGTGAGGAACAATTAATTCTTTTAGTAAAACATGTGTGGATTTTTTTGTTTTTAACTTCGGGTTTTGTTTTATTTTAAGTGTAATTTTAATTAAATTGAAAATAAATTTTATACTAAAAACACCAACTCCCAAAAGATATACGGTCCATAGAAAGTAAGGTATATAATTTATAGATTCTTTTGATGTAAACTGTGCAGCATTTGTAGAATGGTTAACTATCGATCCATTAATTCCAGCTGGGACTTCTACAAATTGTGTAAACGTTATAAATGGAATTCCCAAAGAAATCAAAACGGAAGCCAATAAGTAAAAACGCTTAAAAACATGCATGTTTTCTTTCTCTAAAAACAATGAGTAGAAGAGCATAAAAATACAAAGGCAAGCGCTGGATTTTATTAGGTATTCTATCATGAGTAATTAATTCGTTAATATTTTATTTTTAAAACTGAATTTCAATACAAATTTGCAGTCCTTGAGGGTATTATTTGCTTTTTATTTCGTTGTCGATTAATTTTTTTAAGTCTTCAAGTTCCTCTTTAGTAAGATTAGTTTCTTTTGTAAAAAATGATGCGAATTGAGACGCGCTATCATTAAAAAAGTTTTTTATTAATCCGTTTACGTGTTTAGAAAAGTAGTCTTTCTTTTTTACTACTGGAAAATACTCTCTTGATTTTCCATACAATTTGTAGTCAATAAACCCTTTCTCAGTCATACGTTTCAATAAGGTTGCTACTGTTGTGGTAGCAGGTTTTGGTTCTGGATAGGCTTCTAGAAGGTCCTTCATAAAAGCTTTTTTAAGATCCCATAAATGGTTCATTAAATCTTCTTCGGTTTTAGATAAGCTTCGCATTGTTCTACAAATTTAGAGTATGTTCTACAAATGTAGAGTTAAATTTAATTATTTCAAAAGATTATTTTACATATTTTATAAAAACTTATATTTGCGGTAGATTTAAAGGCTATATAAAATAGATGAAAAGACTTGTTATTGTTGCGTTGGTATTGTTTTATGGGAATTCTTTTGGGCAAACAGTACAAAACCTTATTGATAAAGTAGATATTGGAAAGTTGGAGCTAACCGTAAGTGAGTTTTCTGGAGAACAACCTACTTTGGTTAATGGAATGGATGTTACTATTATAAATAGAGAGCATGCAAATAATGATTTAGCAGCTGCATATATCAAAGAAAGACTGGAAGGTTTTAATAATTTAATTGTTGAAGAACAGGACTTTAATGCCACAGGTAAAAATATTATTGCTACACAACTAGGAAAAACTAATCCAAATAATATATATCTGGTTACAGCACATTATGATTCTATGGCGGATTATTGTGCAGATGATAACGCTACAGGAACTGCTGCTGTTCTGGAAATAGCGAGAATTCTTTCAACTCAATGTTTAAATAATACGATTGTTTATGCGTTTTGGGATGAAGAGGAAATTGGATTAAAAGGGTCTAAGTATTATGCGAATCAAGCCAGTATAAATAATATAAATATTCTTGGGGTTATTAATATGGATATGATTGGTTACGATGGTGACCAACCTGGAGAGCCTGGAGATAACGATTTTGATATTGACGTTAGAGATTTACACGGTTCTTTAGCTATTAAAGACGATTTACTAAGTATCTTAAATTCTTATACTTTCAATTTGAATCCAATTATTGTTAATCCCGGTACTTCTGCCAGCGATCATGCTTCTTTTTGGAACAAGGGTTTTCCTGCTGTTTTGGTTGGAGAATCTTGGGAAACGGACGATGAAACACCTTATTATCATTCTTCTGCAGATAGATTAAGTACTTTAGATTTGCCATATTTTCATGAATTAACTAAATTAGTCATGGCGTATATGGTTACGAAAGGGGATTTAATTTCTACAGATAATACGGTAACTAGTTCTTCAGGTTTTTTAACTGCAAATGAAGACTCTGCCAGCTATCAATGGTATAATTGCGATACTAATACAATAATTTCTGGCGAAACATATCAAACTTTTGCACCTGTAGCATCTGGAAGTTATGCGGTTGAAATTACTGTTGGATCTTGTACTGAAATGAGCGATTGTATTTTGTTTACAACTCTTGCTATTGAAGAATCCGTTTCCGATAAATTTAGAATTACTCCAAATCCGGTGGAATCTGTTTTAACTATAAACTCTTCTTTGAATTCTGTATTAACTATTCATCTTTATAATGTGTCTGGGCAGTTGATAGTAGAAAAATCTTCAAATAAGAAAATATCAAAAATAGATATGTCTGCTTTTGCTTCAGGAGTTTATTATTTAAAACTTAAAGGGAATGAGAAAATAACAACCTTTAAAGTAATCAAGGATTAAGTCTATTAGAATAATAGTACTACCAGAGTTGTAATTAGCTTTGGTTAAAACAATAAAACCCATTCATCTATTTTAAAATGAATGGGTTTGCTTTTTATATTTTACAAGAAAAGCTTATTTGCTTAACTCTGTAAAGTACTTATAGAATAAAGGAATAGTCTCAATTCCTTTGTAATAATTAAACAATCCAAAGTGCTCGTTAGGAGAGTGAATGGCATCGCTATCTAAACCGAATCCCATAAGAATAGTTTTACTTTTTAATTCCTGTTCAAATAAGGAAACAATTGGAATACTTCCTCCACTACGTTGTGGAATTGGTGTTTTTCCAAAAGTATCAAAATAGGCTTTACTTGCTGCTTGATACCCAATACTGTCTATTGGAGTTACATAACCTTGGCCTCCGTGATGAGGTTTTACTTCAACTTTAACACCTTCTGGAGCAATGCTCTCAAAATGCTTTTTGAATAGTTGTGTAATTTCTTCCCATTCTTGGTGTGGCACTAATCTCATCGATATTTTTGCAAAAGCTTGACTGGCAATAACAGTTTTTGCTCCTTCGCCAGTATATCCTCCCCAAATACCATTGACATCTAAAGTAGGACGAATAGAATTTCTTTCGTTGGTTGTAAAGCCTGCTTCACCATATACAGCATCAATATCTAAAGATTTCTTATACGCATCTAAAGAAAAAGGTGCTTTAGCCATTTCGGCACGTTCTTCTTTTGAAAGTTCTTCTACTTTGTCATAAAAACCAGGGATGGTAATATGGTTGTTTTCATCGTGTAAAGAAGCAATCATTTTTGTTAATACGTTTATCGGGTTGGCAACTGCTCCTCCATATAAGCCGGAGTGTAAATCTCTATTTGGTCCAGTAACTACAACTTCTACATAACTTAAACCACGAAGTCCGGTAGTAATAGAAGGTACATCTTTGGCAATCATTCCAGTATCTGAAATTAAAATCACATCATTCTTTAATTTCTCTTGATTGTTTTTAACAAAAACAGCTAGGTTCGAGCTTCCTACTTCCTCTTCTCCTTCAATCATAAATTTCACATTACATGGCAATTGGTCTGTTTTGGTCATAAACTCCATCGCCTTAACATGCATGTACATTTGTCCTTTATCATCACAAGCACCGCGAGCAAAAATAGCTCCTTCTGGATGTAGTTCTGTTTCTTTTATTACAGGCTCAAATGGTGGTGAATTCCATAAATTTAATGGATCTGGTGGTTGTACATCGTAATGGCCATAAACTAAAACAGTTGGTAAATTCCTGTCAATTATTTTTTCGCCATAAACAATTGGGTAACCAGCTGTTTCACAAATTTCAACATGATTGCATCCGGCTTCTTCTAATCTGGTTTTTACAACATCAGCTGTATTTAAAACATCTTTTTTATAGGCAGAGTCTGCACTAATAGATGGAATTTTAAGCAAATCTAGAAGCTCGTTTAAAAAGCGTTCTTTATGCTCGCCAATGTAGGTGGATATGTTATTCATTTTAAACTTTTTTTTTTGAATTTCATCAAAAATACGAAAACAAGTAGAATTTTTATGCTAAGATGCGATTGTATATTAAAAGTAATTTTTATATTTGCACCCTTATTGCGGGCGTGGTGGAATTGGTAGACACGCTAGACTTAGGATCTAGTGCCGCGAGGTGTGGGAGTTCGAGTCTCCCTGCCCGCACAAAATAAGAGAAGAGCTTCAGTGAAAACTGAAGCTTTTTTTATGCCATAAACTGAGCTTGAAAAAATGCTAAGACACTTGTCTTACTAGATTTTTTTGATAATTATAAAAAAAAGGAAAAGTTAAGCTCTTCTTTAATTACTTATAAGAAGGGAAAAAACTCTTTCTTGGAAGTAATTTATCACTCAGACATATTTGGTAATCCTCCAAAAGGAGACTTACAATATTTTTATAGACAAAATTTCACTGGCTAGTTTTTTTTCAAAATAATTCAGTAATTCCAATCCACTTCTGCATTTATATTCTAAAAGGATGTTTTTATAAGAATAACTACATTTTTTATTGTTATTGTCTAACTATTTATTATTTTTGTTAGACAAAATTTTTAAAGGTCAAACTATGGTTATAGCATTTATATTTCTAAAGCTGAATTCATTTTAGTTTTTTAGAAAAATATGTCGTTGCAGAAACTAAGATTATAAGGAATTTTAAACGGGGTTTTAAGATGAATTTTTCGCTTATCTGATTAATAATTAAAGAATGAAAATTTTACTAACTGGTACTACAGGTTATATAGGCAAGCGATTAATTCCATTGCTGTTGGAATTAAATCATAAAGTGGTGTGTTGTGTTAGAGACAAAGATCGGGTTCCAGAAGTAATTAAGAATAATGAAAATATTTCAATTGTAGAAGTAGATTTTTTAAAAAAAGAAACCTTAAATCAGATTCCTAAAGATATCGATATTGCTTATTACTTAATTCATTCTATGTCTGCCGATACTAAAGATTTTGAAAAATTAGAAAAGCAATGTGCTTTAAACTTCAAAACAGCTATCGAAAACACAAATGCCATACAGGTTATTTATTTGAGCGGAATTGTAAATGATGATAATTTATCCAAGCATTTAGCTTCTAGAAAAGAAGTAGAAACCACTTTGAGATCTAATATTTATGCTTTAACCACCTTTCGAGCAGGAATAATTGTAGGAAGTGGAAGTGCATCTTTTGAAATTATTAGAGATCTTGTAGAGAAATTACCCCTAATGATTGTGCCAAAATGGGTAAATACAAAATCGCAATACATTGCTATTAGAGATGTGCTTGCATTTCTTTCCAAGTCTATTGGAAAAACAGAATTGTACAATAAATCCTTTGATATTTTTGGTCCGGAGGTTCTCTCATACAAACAGATGATGTTGCAGTTTTCTGAAGTGCGTAATTTTAAAAGATATATTTATTCCGTTCCAGTAATGACGCCCAAGCTTTCTTCTTATTGGTTGTATTTTATAACTGCAACTTCGTATAAGCTAGCCATAAGTTTAGTAGATAGTATGAAGGTAGAGGTAATTGGAAAGCCTAGCGATATAAATAAGATTTTAGGCGTAAATCCTATGTCGTACAAAGAAGCTGTGGAAAAAGCGTTTAATATGATTGAGCAAAACAGCATTTTTTCTAGTTGGAAAGATTCTTTTGTTAGTGGACGTTTCAATAAGAAATTATCCCAATATATTGAAGTGCCCAATTTTGGATGTTATAAGGATATAAAAAAAAGAACAATTATAGACGAATCGAAAACCATTGAGAAAATATGGTCTATAGGAGGGGGAAATGGCTGGTATTATGGAAACTCTCTTTGGAAAGTTAGAGGATATCTAGACAAATTGGTTGGCGGAATTGGGTTGAGACGAGGAAGAACACATCCTTCAAAACTAAGTGCAGGAGACTCTTTAGATTTTTGGCGTGTACTTTATGCAAATAAAAAAGAAAAACGACTCTTGCTTTATGCCGAAATGAAACTACCAGGTGAAGCTTGGTTAGAATTTGCAATAATTAATAAAACACTCTACCAACGTGCCGTTTTTAGACCTAATGGCTTATTAGGAAGACTTTATTGGTACAGTGTTTGGCCTTTTCATGGCTTTATTTTTAACGGAATGATTAATAAATTAACTAAAGTTTAGAAAAAGAAGTTTTAGTTTAAATCTAAATCTAAAATTAAATAAGTTAATAGCGATTAAGAATATGAGAAAAATAATAATAATAGGTGGAACTAAAGGTATTGGGAAAGCTCTAGTTGAAAATCTAAAAAATGACTTTGAAATTATAAATATTAGTAGAACAGCTTCTGAACTAGAATATAAAAATATTAAACAATTTCAAATGGATGTTTTAGAAGATGAATTACCAGAAATACTTGAAGCAGATGCCTTAATTTATTGCCCTGGAAGCATCAATTTAAAACCTATTTCAAGGTTAAGTTTGGATGACTTTAAGGAGGACTTTAATATCAATGTTTTAGGGGCTGTTAAAGTGATTAAGAAGTATTTGCCTGTTTTAAAGAAGGGAAATACTCCCTCTATATTGTTGTTTAGTTCGGTTGCTGTTAAGTTAGGAATGCCTTTTCATGCAAGTATTGCAACGGCAAAAGGCGGTGTAGAAGGTCTTGTAAAATCTTTAGGAGCAGAACTAGCTCCATCAATAAGAGTTAATGCTATTGCTCCAACATTAACAGATACCAATCTGGCCAATAAATTATTACGTAATGATGAGATGAAGAAAAAAATGATTGAAAGACATCCTTTGAAAAAATATTTAGAGCCTCAAGAAGTTGCAGATATGGCCCAGTTCTTAATATCAGATAAAGCTGCTTCCATCTCAGGTCAAATTATTGAGTTGGATTGTGGTATCGTATCTTTTAAAATATAATTCTATGAAATTTTTAGTCACTATCACTATTTTCCTTATTATAAATTTTGGAGCCTTAGGTATTGGTAGTTACCTCATGGGTAATGGACCGCAAACCGAATGGTATTTGGGTTTAAATAAAGCACCATGGACTCCGCCAGGCTGGGTTTTTGGTGCAGCATGGACTGCGATTATGATTTGTTTTTCGGTATATATGGCAGAATTATATACCGTAGATAAATCCACACAAGTTATTGTTCTGTTTCTTGTTCAAGTGCTTCTAAATATTGGATGGAATTTTATGTTTTTTAATCAGCATCAAGTGGGCATTGGACTTATAATTATTACCTTACTGTCTCTTTTAATGCTCTATTTTCTTGTCGCCTTCCACAGTCAGCTAAATTTAATGAGTTTGCTCGTAGCTCCTTATATTTTGTGGCTATTTATAGCAACCTCACTCAATTTTTATGTTTACGCATATAACTAAATAATACAAAAAAGTAAATGGCATTTTATCAATTAATAAAAGAACAGAAAATCAATTGTACTATAGATGCATTATGGGATTTTATCTCCTCGCCATCAAATTTAAAAGTTATTACTCCGGAATATATGGGTTTTGATATTACTTCAGAAAACTTACCTGATAAAATGTATCCAGGCATGATAATCTCTTATAAAGTAAGTCCTATTTTAGGAATTAAAACCACCTGGGTTACAGAAATAACACATATTGAGGATAAAAGATTTTTTGTAGATGAACAGCGGGTGGGACCATATACTTTATGGCATCATCAACATATCATCGAGCCCATAGAAAATGGAGTTTTAATGAGAGATATCGTTAGTTATCAACCGCCTTTTGGTTTTTTAGGTGCAATTGCCAATCACTTAATTATTAAAAGTAAATTGAAGGAAATTTTTGACTATAGAACTGTCGCTGTGGAAAAGAGATTTGGACTTTATCAGTAATAATACAAATAACTATGATAAATAGTAAAAACAATATAATAGATTTTGGTAGCAGGAAAGATGGTCAAGATTGGATGATAGTCAATGATGATGTTATGGGTGGATTATCAAATTCAACAATGGCATTAACAGAAAACAGCCTCATTTTTAGAGGCGAACTTTCATTTAAAAATAATGGTGGTTTTGCATCGATACGGAGTAGTGACCAAAATTTTGATTTGTCAATCTATAAAACCATTCATATAAAATTTAGAAGTAATGATAGGGATTTTGCTTTCCGATTGGCTAGCTCCAAAGTAGATTCTAGAATAAATTATAAGCACTATTTTAGTTCGGAAACAACAGATTGGGAGATAATGGAATTAAAAATGAACGATTTTCAACAATATAATAGAGGTCAGATTACAAAAACTGAAGTGGATGTTAGTAAACTTAACAACATTATTAGAGTTGGAGTCATGATTAGTGATAAAAAAGAAGGACTCTTCGAAATTGAAATAGATACTATTGAATTTAAGTAATAATTGAGGATGCAACAGAAAAATGAAATTACAATCTTTTGGTTTAGGAGAGATTTACGGCTAGAAGATAATATAGGTCTAAATAAAGCCTTAAAACATGGCTTGCCTGTATTAGCTATTTTTATTTTTGATGATGATATTATAAACGACTTGCCCAAAAATGATGGAAGAATCACTTTTATATATAATTCACTTAAAAAAATAAACCTCCAACTTAATAAGTATAACAGTTCTTTAATGATTAAAAAGGGAACTGTAAACCAAGTATGGAAAGAGTTAATTGCTGAATTTAATATTAAAAATGTGTTTTTTAATAGAGACTATGAGCCTTATGCCATTAAAAGAGACCTAGAAATCAGTAGCTTGTTGAGTTTGAATAATACAAAGGTTTATCATTATAAAGATCAAGTTGTATTTGAAGAAAATGATATTCTTAAAAAAGATGGAAAGCCATATACAGTTTACACACCTTATAAGAATAAATGGCTGAGCAAACTAAAACAGGACGGATTTACAGAAATAATAGAAGAGAATTATAAAGAGAATAATTTTTATTTGTTTGAAACTGCTTTCCCAACGCTAGAATCTATAGGGTTTATTACGAGCAATCAGAAAGTATATCCCGCGAATTTCGATGTGATTTCAGACTATGATTTAAATAGAGATTTTCCAGCTAAAAATGGAACTTCTTATTTATCTCCACATTTAAGATTTGGTACTGTAAGTGTTAGAAAAATAGTAAACTTTGCGCTAAAAGAAAACGCTGTTTTTTTAAGTGAATTGATTTGGCGAGAATTTTTTATGCAAATATTATATCACTTTCCAAAAGTGGTTACTAATAGTTTTAAATCTAAATACGATGCTATAAAGTGGAGAGACAGTCCTAAAGATTTCGAACGTTGGTGTAAAGGTAAAACAGGATATCCATTAGTAGATGCTGGAATGCGCGAATTAAATGAAACGGGATATATGCATAACAGAGTTAGAATGGTTACCGCTAGTTTTCTATGTAAACATTTGCTGATTGATTGGAGGTTAGGAGAGGCATATTTTGCAGAAAAACTCCTTGATTACGAGTTGTCGTCAAATAACGGGAATTGGCAATGGGCAGCCGGTACAGGTTGCGATGCTGCACCGTATTTTAGAGTTTTCAATCCCACATTGCAATTACAAAAATTTGATAAAGAGTTGAAATATACTAGAAAATGGATTCCTGAGTTCGATTTTGGTTATCCAGAGCCCATGGTAGATCATAAGTTTGCAAGAGAACGAGCTTTGGAAGCTTATAAAATTGGTTTGTCTTTAGCTAAGGATTAAATTAGTTGTAATTTTCTAATTTCCTCTTTTTAAACCAAAGGGATTAGGCAAAACCCGCACAAATTTAACCCGTTTAAAATTATAGTTAAAGTATTGGTTTCTTGATCAATTGAATTTGATTTTTTACAATGATTTGCTTTCTGCTATTTGTACCCATTCTAAATTACTATATTTGCACTTTATAACAGAGAAAAAGAGATAAAATGAAAAGATTTGTATTAGCAATGGCTGCTTTTGCCTTATTAGCAGCATGTGGAAATGATAACAAGAAAAAAGATAATTCCACAGAAAAGGAAATGGTAAAGGACCAGGTTGTAAATGTATATACACACCGTCATTACGAGCCGGATCAAAATATCTTTAGAATGTTTGAAGAGAAGACAGGAATTAAAGTAAAAGTTATTAATGCCAGTGCAGACGAGCTCATTCAGAAAATGAAAATGGAGGGGAAACAATCTCCTGCCGATGTTTTAATTACCGTTGATGCTGGAAGATTAAGTCGTGCAAAGGATCAAGGCTTGTTACAAAGCATTGAATCGAATATTTTAGAAAATGCAATTCCTAAGCATTTACAAGATGAGGATAATCAGTGGTTTGGCTTAACAAAAAGAGCTCGTATTATCGCTTATTCAAAAGACAGAGTTAAACCGGAAGATCTTTCAACTTATGAAGATTTAGTTAATCCAAAGTGGAAAGGAAAAATATTAGTAAGATCATCTTCTAATATCTATAACCAATCCTTAATGGCTTCAATTATTGCTAATAATGGTGAAGAGGCTGCAAAAAGTTGGGCTGAAGGAATTGTCGCAAATATGGCACGTTCTCCAAAAGGTTCAGATAGAGACCAGGTAAAAGCTGTGGTTGCTGGAGAAGGAGACTTAGCAATTGTAAACTCGTATTATATAGGTAAAATGTTAAATTCTCCAGATCCTGAAGAAGTAAAAACAGCTAAGCAAATTGGTTTGTTTTTCCCGAATCAAGAAGATAGAGGAACGCATATAAACGTTAGTGGAGCAGGAGTTGCTAAATATGCTCCCAATAGAGCCAATGCTATTCTGTTTATTGAGTATTTAATTAGTGAAGAAGCACAAAAAGTATTTACTGATGCCAATTACGAATATCCAATTTTGGAAAGTGTAGAGCCAGTTCAGGATATAAAAGATTGGGGAGATTTTAAAGAAGATAATTTAGAACTAAACAAGTTAGGAGAAAATAATAAAAAAGCAGTTTTAATTTTTGATGAAACAAGTTGGAAATAAAAATGAGGCTTTCTCTTTAAAAACTAGGCTAAAAAGACTTAAAAGAGACAGTAACAGATGGTCAGTATTTACACTGGCCATTGTTTTTTTCTTGGCTTTACCTATTATATTTATTGGGGTAGAGCTGTTTTCTGGTCCAGGTGAAACGTGGAGTCATATTGTTAGATACCTATTACCAGAATATATAGGCAACTCTTTGTATCTTGTCTTCCTTTGTAGTATTCTAGTTTTAATCTTAGGGGTTTCTTCGGCATGGCTTGTATCGCGCTTCAATTTCCCTTTGCGTCAACAAATGGAATGGTTGTTAATTCTGCCTTTAGCCATTCCTTCTTATATTGTTGGCTATGCTTATGCCGGGATTTTCGATTACGGTGGAAGCATGAACTTACTATTTAGACAACTGAATTTAGATTTTATTAGAATCGATATTATGAATAGAGCCGGACTCGCATTCGTGTTGAGTATCTCTCTATTTCCTTATGTATATGTTAGTGCAAGAGCATTTTTTCTTAATCAAGCTAATAATCTTTTGGAAGCATCTAAAATGCTAGGTGTAGGAGAAGGAAAAACGTTTTTCAGACTCATGTTACCATTAGCTCGACCTGCTATTGTTGCAGGTTTAGTCTTGGTTTTAATGGAAGTTCTTAACGATTATGGGGCAGCCAGTTATTACGGGGTAAACACATTTACTACAGGTATATTTAGATCGTGGTTTTCTCTGGAAGAACCTGAAACTGCCGTATATTTATCAGCCTTATTAATCCTTATTATTTTCGCATTAATTCTTTTTGAAAAATGGCAAGTACGGAAGGTTAAGTTTTCTTCTTCCAAAACAAATAGTACCCAAATTCAACGTAAAAGGCCTAAAAAATCTATGCAATGGCTTATTTTTTCTGTCGTATTTTTGCCTGTTTTTTTAGGGTTTGTTTTACCTGTAACTCAGTTAATTTATTGGGCAGTATTAACGGCATCGACTGTTTTTGATATGCAGTTTCTCATTATTTCTCTTCAAAGTTTTGGAATTGCTATAACCTCCGCAATTATTACAGTTTTCTTTGCGCTTTTATTAATTTATTTTTCTAAATGGAGTACGCTTCTTTCCATTAAAAATATTGCAAGAGTCGGAGTTCTGGGATATGCTATTCCAGGTGCTGTAATTGCCATTGGTATTATGATTCCTACTCTAGCCTTAGATAAATGGCTAATTAAAATGTTTGGAAATTTCGGAATCGATTCGGGCTTAATTATTAATGGAACTTTAATAGCTCTTTTATATGCGTATGCCGTTAGATTCTTGGCTGTGGCATATAATCCCATAGAATCTACAGCGCTAAAAGTAGATAGCTCTATTCCAGATTCCTCTAAAGTTCTAGGGGTAGGAAATTTAAAAACATTTTTTAAGATTGAATTCCCCCTAATTAAAACGGGCGTTTTTAGTGCTGTAATTCTGGTTTTTATTGATGTCATGAAAGAATTGCCGTTAACATTAATCCTGAAACCTTATCATATTGATACTTTAGCAGTTAAAGCATTCGAATATGCAAGCGATGAAATGGTCATGGAAGCATCCATTCCATCTCTTTTTATTATCTTTACAGCTATGATTCCTGTGATATTTTTAAATAAATTATTGATTAAAAAATAACCATGTTAACAATAGATTCTCTTTCTAAAAGTTTTGATAAGGGCAAAAATTACGCCTTAGAAGATGTTACTTTCGATTTAAAAGCAGGACATGTGTGTGCAATTGTAGGAGAGAGTGGAAGTGGAAAAACTACATTGGTTCGTTTAATTGCCGGACTTGAAAGGCCAGATCATGGAAGTATTTCATTAGGTGATAAAGTAATTGCATCGTTGGATAAGTTTGTTCAGCCAGAGAAAAGAAAAATTGGATTGGTTTTTCAAGAATATGCACTTTTTCCACATCTAACAATTTTGGATAATGTGTTATATGGTATCTCAAAACTAAAGAATAAAAAAGAAAGAGCACAAGAAATGCTCGATTTGGTAGGTTTGAGCAATATGGGAAAACGATACCCGCATCAGCTGTCGGGAGGACAACAACAACGTGTGGCATTAGCTAGAGCACTTGCACCAAAACCCTCATTATTGATTTTAGATGAGCCTTTTAGTAACCTAGACGCCATGTTGCGTACGCAGTTAAGAAATGAAGTATTCGATATTATAAAAAAGACGGAAGTTACCGTACTGTTTGTTACTCACGACACTCAAGATGCGCTTTCTGTAGCCGATGAAATCTTAATTTTACAAAATGGTAAAGTCGTTCAAAAAGATGCAGCAGCAAACCTATATGTAAAGCCAAACACCTTATATGTAGCTTCATTATTTGGAAGCACTATCCATATTAATAAAAACCTACAAACTGCTTTTAGTTGTCCTTTAAAGGAATCTTGTTGTCATGCTATTAGAAACGAAAAAATTAAAGTGAACCCTTCTGCCAACGACCCTCATTGTGAATATATAACTAGAGCTGAAGTTGTTAAAAAGGTTGAACTGGGAGATTCTACCCAATTACTGTTAAAGTTAGAGTCGGGTGAGCAATTATCAGTAATGACTCAAGATAAAAATGTTGCAGACACAATTAATATTGGATTTAACTCTAAAGATATTTTAGAGTTTGATCATGAATAAAAATAGCTGGTAATACATCCCTAATTCAATCTATATTTTTACAAAAAAACCGTTTAAAAAACATGTTTATCCGTGTTTTTATAATGTAAGTTAGCAACTAAACTACCGACTAACAAAAGGTCAAAAAAACATTTTATTAAATAATAAGAAAGGAAAGCTATTATGTTAACTTGGAAAGATATTATTAATTTTTCGGTAAAAGGAAATCCAACACCAGACAAACGTGTGGAGAAATCTGATGCCGAATGGCAAGCTCAGCTAAGTCCAGAGCAGTATAGAATTACAAGGCAAAAAGGAACCGAGGCCCCACATAGTGGAGCGCTTTGTTCTGCACATGAAGCAGGAAAGTATAACTGTCTCTGTTGTCATACACCTTTATTTGATTCTACTATAAAATTTGAATCGAGTTCTGGATGGCCAAGTTTTACACAACCAATTAAACCAAACGCCATTAAATATGAAAAGGACTCTACATTTGGTATGGTTCGCGTAGAGGTTATGTGTAATACTTGCGATGCGCATTTAGGACATGTTTTTCCAGATGGTCCGGAACCAAGTGGACTGAGATATTGTGTGAATTCTGAGTCTATACTATTAGAAAGGGAGATAAATGACTAATAAAAATATTGAAATTGCTACGTTTGGTGGAGGTTGCTTTTGGTGTACAGAAGCCGTATTCCAGGAGGTGAAAGGAGTTGAGAAAGTAGTTTCTGGATATTCCGGTGGAAATGCTCCCGGAAAACCAACATATAGAGAGGTTTGTTCTGGTTTAACAGGTCATGCCGAAGTTATTCAAGTAACTTTTGATGCTGGAGTTATTTCATATAAAGATATTTTAATCATTTTTATGACAACCCATGATCCTACAACTTTAAATCGACAAGGTGGAGATAGAGGAACTCAATATAGATCTGTAATTTACTATCATAATCAAGACCAAAAAGAAGTAGCTGAAACTGTTTTTAAGGAATTAGCTCCGTATTTTGAAAATGAAATAGTAACTGAATTAAGTAAGCTAAACATTTTTTATGAAGCTGAAAATGATCATCAAGACTACTACAGAAATAATAAAGAACAAGGCTATTGTACTTTTGTAATTACCCCAAAATTGGCAAAACTTCGTAAATTACATGCAGACAAGTTGAAAGCTGTATAATACAATAATATATCACAGAAAAGATGCATACAATAAAACTCAATATTCAGAACAAAAAAGGTCATCAATTGCAAGCATATTTGGAATTGCCTGCTAATCAAAAACCCAATCATTATGCCATTTTCGCACATTGTTTTACTTGTAACAGTAATTTTAATGCTGTAAAAAACATTAGTAGATCTCTTACTAATCATGGATTTGGTGTTGTACGTTTTGATTTTACAGGATTAGGAAAGAGTGAAGGTAAATTTTCTGAAAGCCACTTTTCTGCAAATGTTGGTGATTTGTTAGCAGTAAGCGATTTTCTTAAAGAAAATTACGAAGCACCAGGTTTACTAGTTGGACATTCTTTAGGTGGCGCAGCTGTTATTGTTGCTGCCTCGAAACTCGATAATGTGAAAGCAGTTGCAACTGTTGGAGCACCAGCTACAATAGATCATGTCACACATTTGTTTTCCCATGGTATCGATGAGGTTAGAGAAAAAGGAGAAGTAGAAATTAATATTGGGGGAAGACCGTTTAAAATCAATCAAGAGTTTGTTGAAGATTTTAGTAAAACAAATTTACCAGAAATTACCAAAAATTTACGCAAGCCACTATTGATTATGCACGCACCTTTTGATAATATTGTTGGTATTGAAAATGCACAGAAACTGTATCTCGATGCACACCATCCAAAAAGCTTTATAAGTCTTGATCAGGCAGATCATCTGCTTTCAAATAAACAGGATAGTATGTATGTGGGGCATATGGTTGGTTCTTGGGGAGATCGCTATTTTAATGCCACAGATAATGATATGTTGTCTACCGAAGGAGAGCAGTTAGTAGCACATTTAAATTTGACAGAAGATAACTTTACTACCTCAATTCAAACTAAAAAACATCATTTTCTTGCAGATGAACCTGAAAGTGTTGGCGGGGATGATTTTGGACCATCACCTTATGATTTTTTAAGCGCAGGGCTTGCCGCTTGCACAGTAATGACTTTAAAACTTTATGCAGAACGCAAGAAATGGGATTTACAAGAGGTTTTTGCATACATAACCTATTCAAAAAAACATAGTGATGATTTAATGCTTGATGTTGAAAAACCAATGCGAATAGACCATCTTCAAAAGAGATTGAAATTTATTGGAAATTTAGACGAGACTCAAAAACAAAGACTTAAAGAAATAGCATCTAAATGTCCTGTGCATAAATCACTTCAAAGTGAAATTATTATTGAAACGGAGTTGTTAAATTAATCACTAATATTAATGGAATAAATATTACCGCCTATAAACCAAACTCGTTCGTCTGTTATATAAACAGTGTTTTCATCTTTAAAACAAACCCCTTCTTTTTGCGAAAAATGATTAAGTGCTATACTTTCAATAGTCGCATTGCAAAAATCACCTGTATTAAAATCGGTTATTTTCCAAAGCATATTACTATTTAGTAGAACAATAGTTTTGCCATCTTTACTGATGTCTGCCGAAGTAATTTTCTGATTTTCACTTTCAAGATTAAAGCTACAAACGTATTCAGCAGTATGATTTCCAATACGGTTAGGAACTTTAAAAAGCATGGTATTTTTCTTTTTCTTATTTATAAGATAAAAGTGTTTCTTGTAGATAAAGAAAGATTCAAAATTAAGAACTCCCACATCTGGCGGAAGATTAAATATTATCAACTCCGCAATGGCATGTTGTTTTATGTTTTTAAAATTTGAAATTTTATAAATAATAAAAGAATCTCTGTCCTTTCTATTATTGCCAAAATCGCCAATATAGATGTCTCCTGAAGCATCACTTGTTAAGTCTTCCCAATCGTTATTTGTGGCATTAATAACCTTAATTTCTCTTTCAATATTTCCATCTTCATTTACACCAAAAAGTACGGTTGGGTTTCTAGAATCTTCAATAGTCCAAATAAGCGGAGAGCCTATAACTTTTTCGGCTGCCGACGATTCTTTTAAAGATAATGGAAAGCTTCCTATTCTATTTAAACGACCTTTATGGCAAGAAGAAAGTAAGAGGAAGGAAAATAAAATAAAAATCGTTTTACGAATCATGAAACTGTAAAAAAATTAGATAATATTCAAAACTAATTATAAAAATAAGACCAACCCAAAAATGAATTTAATAGTTTTGATATATTATAGTAATTAATTCCATTATTTATGACATCTGTAAACGATTTATTAGATATTTTAATTTTAGAACAACGTTCTGAAAATCATTTTGAAGGAGCAAACGAAACCGTTGGGAGTCCTAATGTTTTTGGAGGGCAGGTTTTGGCGCAATCAATAAATGCAGCCTATAGAACCATAACTAACAATAGGATTTTGAATTCTATGCACGCGTATTTTTTAGAGGCAGGAGATTTAAAACAGCCTATAGATTATAAGGTAAGCGCCATGAGGGATGGTGGTAGCTTTTCGGTAAGACGTGTTACAGCTAGTCAAAAAGATAAGGTTATTTTTATATTATCGGCTTCCTTTCATAAAGAAGAAAAGGGTTATGAGCACCAAATTGCAATGAATGCAAATGTGCCTCTTCCGGAAAATTTAGCTAGTTGGAGCGATATATTGGAACAATATGGAAGTATGTTACCAACAAGAACAAAAATCTTTTTGGAAATTCCTAGGCCAGTAGAGTTTAAGCCTACGGAAATAATGAATCCTTTTGAGAAAAAAGACTTGCCACCAAGTACAAATGTTTGGTTTAAGTTAAAAGGAGACTCTTCAAAATTAGATTTGCCAACAAAACAGCAGATTCTAACGTATATTTCCGATTATAATATTTTATCAGTAGCACTGCATCCGCATGCAAGCAAAGCACATTGGGGGAATTTACAAACAGCGAGTTTAGATCATTCCATGTGGTATTTTCGGGATTTCGATTTAGACGATTGGATGCTTTTCTCCTTAGAGTCTCCAAGTACTAGTAATGCCAGAGGATTTGCTAGAGGAAATATTTACACAAGAGATGGTAAACTCGTGGCTTCTGTAGCTCAAGAAGGATTAATGCGCCCAATAATAAAGTAAAATGGCGGATTCTTGTTTAAAAATTGGTCATCGTGGTGCTAAAGGATATATAGCAGAAAATACATTGGAAGCCATAAAAAAAGCTATGGATTTTGAGGTGGATGGTATTGAAATAGACGTGCATATATGTGCATCGGGCGAGTTAGTTGTTTTTCATGATTTCACTTTAGATAGAATGACTAATGGAGCAGGTGAAGTTGGAAAACAATCGCTTTCAGAATTAAAACTTTTAAAAATAAATAACCAATTTTCAATTCCAACTTTAGAAGAAGTACTCGATTTAATTGATAAAAAATGCTTTTTAAATATTGAATTAAAAGGAAGACATACGGCGTTAAAAACTTCGGAAGTCATTCAAAAATATATTAAAGAAAAAGACTGGAAATACAGCGATTTTCTTGTGTCTAGTTTTCAGCATTTAGAGCTTGAAGAAATTTATAAAATAGACAAGAATATTCCTTTAGGGGTATTAACTAAAGCCAGTGTTACTGAAGCTTTAGAGTTTGCAGAAACCATCAGGGCCGTAGCTATTCACCCTAATTTTGCTTTACTGACAAAAGAAAATGTCCATCGTGCACAAACCGAAGGTTTTAAAGTGTTTACCTGGACTGTTAACGACGAAAAAACTATAAAACGTATGAAGAGTTATGGAGTAGATGGTATAATATCGGATGTTCCAGATAGATTATGATTAAAAAAGATGTCATTATAATTGGAGGAGGCGCAGCTGGATTTTTTGCAGCAATTAATATTGCTGAACAAAACCAGAAGTTAAGTGTTGCCATACTAGAACGTGGAAAAGAAGGTTTACAAAAGGTGAAGATTTCTGGAGGCGGACGCTGCAATGTAACACACGCCGAATTTATTCCACAAGAGTTAGTTTTAAATTACCCACGAGGTGACAAGGAATTGTTAGGTCCTTTTCATCAATTTATGACAGGAGATACCATTGAATGGTTTGAAAAACGAGGTGTTCTTTTAAAAATTGAAGAAGATGGTAGAATGTTTCCAGAGTCTAATTCGTCTCAAACAATTATAGATTGTTTTTTAACTGAAGCAGAGAAATTCAAAGTTGAGGTTTTGTATAATCATGCTTTAAAAACCGTAAGCAAAAAAGACTCACTTTGGAATTTAGAAACATCACAAGGGACTTTTTCTGCTGAAAAACTGGTTATAGCTACCGGAAGCAATCCAAAAATATGGAAACTACTTGAAAATTTGGGACACAGCATCATTCAACCGGTTCCTTCACTTTTTACTTTCGATATAAAAGACGAACGGATTAAAGATATTCCCGGAGTGGTAGCTTTAAATGTTGAGGTTAAAGTGTTAGGAACAGATTTATGGAGTGAAGGTCCTTTGCTTATTACCCACGTAGGAATGAGCGCTCCAGCTATTTTAAAACTATCAGCTTTTGGAGCCATTGAATTGGCAAAACAGCAATATAAATTTGAAATTGAAATTAATTTTATCAGGCAATCTTTAGAAGATTGTATGGAAAGGTTAAAAGAATTAAAACAGGATCTAGCTAAGAAAACTGTTTTTAAATCCACTCAGTTTGAACTGCCCAAGCGCTTATGGCATAAGTTAGTTTTAGCTTCTAAAATGGATAAGAACACACGTTGGGCCGATTTAAACAAACAGCAATTAGAAAACTTAGCGTCACAATTAACACAAGCTGTTTTTCAGGTAGATGGAAAAAGTACTTTTAAAGAAGAATTTGTTACAGCTGGAGGTGTCGATTTAAAAGAAATCAATTTTAAAACCTTTGAAAGTAAACGTCATAAAAATCTTTATTTAGCAGGAGAAGTCCTCAATATAGACGCTGTTACTGGAGGTTTTAATTTTCAGAACGCCTGGACAGGTGCTTTTATTGTGGCTAAGTCTATATGTAATTAATATATTTTATATATATTTACTATATATGATTTATGTATTATGGGAAAGACAAAAAAGTTAATCGAATTAGATAATAAAGCCATCGAAATCCTCGAAAAGCAAGCAAAACTTCAAAAGCGTTCGCTAAAAAACTATCTAGAATATACTTTGGAAAACACTGCTATGCGCTATAGTGAACCGTCTGAAGCGTATAAAGCAATGATTGATGATATGATTGAGCGAGATGAAAAAGGATTGTTGAAAACATATTCATTCGATCAAGTTCTTAAAGAGTATGGAAGAAAATTATGAATTTTCGGAAGAGGCGAAACTAGAGTTGTATCGTGCTCAATGTTATTTTAAATTAATTAACAGAGAAGAGGAGTTTTTAGATGATCTGGTTAATCAATTAAGGTTAATAATTTCTATGCCCAGAGCTTTTCAAGAGCGATACAAGGCTGTAAGGATTATCAAATTTGAGCATTTTAATTATACGATCCACTATAGAGTTAAGGAAAACAATAACATTATAGTTTATAGAATCCTAAACCAAAATCAAGACTTTTAATTGAATAATTACATCATTTTTCTAAAAGGAATTAACGTTGGGGGACATAAAAAAATCCTCATGGCAGATTTGCGTGAATTACTATCTAATACAGGTTTTAAAAATGTAGAAACGTATATACAAAGTGGAAATATTGTTTTACAGTCTTCAGAAAAGAGTCTATTAGATATAGAAGAAATTGTCAAGACTACCATTTTTAAAAAATTTGGATATGAAGTATCTGTTTTAGCAAAAACAAGACAGGATTTGGAATGTATTTTTGATACCTGTCCATTTTCGGAAGAAAAAAAGAAGTCAAGTTATTTTGTCATGCTGCACAACACACCAAGTCCAGACTTAATTAAAGTTGCTTCTAAGAAAGTTTATGAGGACGAAGAATATAAAATCATAAAGAATTGTATTTATTTTTTTAGTGAGAAAGGTTTTGGAAAGGCTAAATTCAATGTAAATTATTTTGAAGGTAAACTCAATACATTTGCAACCGCTAGAAATTATAATACGATGCTAAAGTTAATAGCAATGTCTTTGAAAAGTGAAAAAGAACCTTAGATATTCCTTATTTTTGCATCTCATAAGTAAACAAATAAAAAACCTGTCCTTAGACAGTCTTTTTTTTAGAATAAAAACAGTAAATGACAGAGACAGATTTTATACCTAGCGCATATTCAAAAACACTTGAAAACGGAAAAGTTACTTGGGAATCGCCAAGTAATATTGCTTTAGTAAAATACTGGGGAAAAAAGGAAAACCAAATTCCGGCAAACCCATCTATTAGTTTTACTTTGAATAACTGTAAAACCATTACCGAATTATCATATAGAACAAAAGTGTCAGACACTGATTTTTCATTTGAAGTATATCTAGACGGCGAAAAGAAAGACGATTTTAAACCAAAAATCGAAACCTTTTTAAAACGAATCCATGTTTATTTACCTTTTCTGAAGAATTATCACTTTAAAATTGAAACCACAAATACCTTTCCTCATAGTTCTGGAATTGCATCTTCTGCTTCGGGAATGAGTGCTTTGGCTTTATGCTTCATGAGCACAGAAAAGCAATTAAATCCAGAAATGACAACCAATTATTTTAATCAAAAGGCCTCATTTTTAGCGCGTTTAGGTTCGGGTTCTGCTTGTAGAAGTCTTGAAGGCGATATAATAGTTTGGGGACAAACAGATGCAATATCGGGAAGTAGCGATTTATATGGAACAAAATATCCATATCAGGTTCATGAGAATTTTAAAGAGTATCAAGATACTATTTTACTAGTTGATAAAGGCGAAAAACAAGTTAGCAGTACCGTTGGGCATAATTTAATGCATGCGCATCCCTATGCAGAAAACCGTTTTAAGCAAGCGCATGAAAATCTTGAAAAACTAAAACCCATTCTTGAATCTGGAGATTTAAACAAGTTTATAGCTTTGATGGAAAGTGAAGCTCTGACCTTGCATGCCATGATGATGACAAGTATGCCGTATTTTATTTTAATGAAACCCAATACACTTGAAATTATCAATAAAATCTGGAGTTTTAGAGAAAGTACAGGTTTGCATATTGGATTTACCTTGGATGCTGGCGCAAATGTGCATGTGCTTTATCCTAAAAAAGAAGCTAAGGTTATCTTAGACTTCATTAAGAATGAATTAGTTGCATATTGTCAAAACGAACAATATATTTGCGATCAAATTGGATTTGGTGCAAACCAATTATAATTTTATTACGTATATTTGAATAACAGTTGTTAATTATTGTACGCTGAGACTGAATACTATTTTATGAAAGGACCCCTTTTTTACTCAAAAATATTACTCTTCGGAGAATATGGAATCATCAAAGATTCCAAAGGTTTATCAATACCTTATAATTTTTATAATGGTGCATTAAAAATGGGAGATGGCACTTCTGAAGTTGCTATTAAATCTAACGAAGGTTTGCGTCGTTTCGTGGCTTTTCTTAAAAATGTGGATGCCTCTTTAGTTAGCTTCGACTTTGAAAAACTTCAGCAAGATGTCGATGCTGGAATGTATTTTGATTCTTCAATACCTCAAGGATACGGAGTTGGAAGTAGTGGCGCATTAGTAGCTGCTATTTACGATCAATATGCCTTCGATAAAATTACAGTTCTAGAGAATTTAACTAGAGAAAAACTATTAAAATTAAAAGCAATTTTCTCTGCTATGGAGTCTTTTTTCCATGGAAAATCTTCAGGATTAGATCCTTTAAATAGTTATTTAAGTATTCCAATTCTTATTAATTCTAAAGATAATATAGAAGCTACAGGAATTCCTTCTCAAAATACCGAAGGTAAAAATGCGGTTTTTTTAATTGATAGTGGTATTACAGGAGAAACCGCTCCAATGGTGAGTATTTTTATGGAAAACATGAAGCAAGAAGGCTTTAGAAACATGCTTAAAAATCAGTTTATAAAACATACAGATGCTTGTGTAGACGATTTTCTTAAAGGCGATATTAAATCCTTATTTGGGAATACTAAAAAATTGTCAAAAGTGGTGTTAAGTCACTTTAAGCCTATGATTCCGCAGCAGTTTCATGAACTATGGAAAAAAGGTATCGAAACAAATGAATACTACCTAAAACTTTGCGGTTCTGGAGGTGGCGGATATATTCTTGGTTTTACGGAGGATATTGACAAAGCAAAACAATCTCTTAAAGATTATAACTTAGAAGTGGTTTATAATTTTTAGGTAACCAATACTATTCTTACCAATGTCAGAGAATCTTATTTTACTTTAGACAAATGTTTACCAGAAGACAGAAACACATTCTACTTAAGTTTTTCAGCATGTTTTCTGTAGTTAGAGGATATAATATTCTTATTGTTGTTTTTGCTCAGTATTTAACAGCTATTTATATTCTTGCTCACGATTTACCCTTACGGGAAGTTGTTTTAGATGTAAACCTTTTAATGTTGGTGCTGGCATCTGCTGCTACTATTGCAGGTGGTTATATTATTAATAATTTCTACGATTCGGAAAAGGATTTAATCAATCGGCCACAAAAGTCTCAATTAGATAGATTGGTTAGCCAGAATACCAAATTGTCTCTGTATTTCGTGCTTAACTTTATGGCTGTAATTATGGCTAGTTATGTTTCGTTTAGAGCTGTTGTCTTCTTTTCGTTATATATTTTCGCTATTTGGTTTTATTCGCATAAATTAAAAAAACTACCATTTATTGGAAATTTAACTTCGGCAATCTTAACCATTACACCATTTTTTGCCATTTTTATATATTATAAAAACTTTGAACATGTAATTTTTGTCCATGCAGCCTTTCTGTTTCTAATTATTTCTATGCGAGAATTGACCAAAGATTTAGAAAATATAAAAGGAGATTTGGTTTTAAATTATCAAACCATTCCTATTGTTTATGGCGAAAATGTTTCAAAAGTCATGTTAACTATCTTAGCTTTATTAACTACTATTCCAACTTATTATTTATTGTTTCACTTTCATGTGGGACAAATGGTATATTTTTTTTATTTGAGTGCTTCCTTATTACTTCTGTTTATTATTCTGCTTTGGGCATCGAAAACTAAGACTCACTATTTATTATTACACAACATTTTAAAGTTTATTATTGTAGCAGGTGTTTTCAGTATCATGCTAATAAATATAGACTTAGTACTTAATAGAATTTAATATTTATGGCTTAGTTGCTTGAAAGCAAAAGGTCTTTCTGTATCTTTGTGCCAACATTTAGTAAGTTTTAATTAAAAAAATATTCCCGTTTTTATGGGAAAAGAATATGAGTAGACATCAAGGTAGCAGTAGTAAGAGAAAGTCTTCTGGAAGAGGACAGGAAAAAGGAGGAGCTAGCCAATCAAGTCGTGGAGCCGGTTCGGATAAGCAGAAAAGTTATGCTAGAGGAAATTCGCCTTTAAAAAAACAAGCGTTTTCTTCTTCAAAAGCTCAGGAGAATAAAAAGTCAGCGCCAAAGAAATCCAATTCAAACGAAATTCGTTTAAATAAATATATCGCTAATTCTGGTATTTGTTCTCGAAGAGAAGCAGATGAGCATATTGCTATTGGTTTAGTATCTGTAAACGGGAAGGTTGTAACCGAAATGGGTTATAAGGTGAAGTTGGAAGACGACGTTCGTTACGACGGTAGAAGAATAACCCCGGAAAAGAAAGCATACGTATTACTTAATAAACCTAAAGGTTTTGCAACAACTACGGCAGAAGGTAAGGGAAGAACGGTTATGGACTTAGTTGCCAATGCAACAGATTCAAGAATAAAACCAATAGGACGTTTAGGTAGAAATTCTAAAGGACTTCTATTGTTTACTAACGACGACAATGTGGCAGCAAAATTTACTAATTCTAAACATGGTGTACCGCGTTTATTTCATATTGAATTAGATAAAAATTTGAAAATGGACGATCTTAAAAAAATTAGAGAAGGTTTTAAAGTAGATGGAAAATTAATTGCTGTTGAAGAGATTAGTTATATTGAAGGAGCCTCTAAAAAAGAGATAGGTCTAAAAATTAAAAATACAGGAAACACCATTCTAAGAACTATTTTCGACGAGTTAAAGTACGATATTATTAGTGTAGACTGCGTGGCTATTGGGCATCTTACCAAAAAAGATATTCCTAGAGGACATTGGAAACACCTTACAGAGCAAGAATTAAATACTCTGAAAATGTTGTAGCTCCTTTTCCCTCTTAATTATAAAAATCAACTAATTAGAATTCAATTACTTCTAATTAGTTGATTTTTTTTATGCATTTTTTTAATTATTTCCAATAATTATTGGCGGCTGCAATAGTAGCAAATTCGGTTGCTACGGTTTGGCCTACAGCTAGCAACATAGCAGCGTCTTCGGCATAAACAGGACGTAATCTCTCTCTTACTTTAGCATCTGGCTGAGTTACTTTAATAATAAGTCTTGCCATTTTTACAGCTAATTGTCTGCCTTCTTCAGGTGTTTTTGTAATAAGGGAATTGTTTGGTACTAATTGAACTTGTTCTGACATTTTTAATGTTTTAAAATTATAAATTCATGTTTGTTTTTAACTATTTAAGCTTTTAAAAGCAAACAAACTCTTTTGCTAAAGCTCTAAATTACGAATTTTTATATTGATGTTGTAATTATGTTTTAACCAGTTGTTTAGCGTCTGATTATGAGGGGGTTTTTACAAAAAATAAAAACCCAAAAATTTTTTAAAAAAAGAATAGTTTTATAAAAAAAAGTATTTCTTTTGCAACTTATTAAGCTGAACAATTGAACTATGTTTTTACGTTCGGGCCTTTGATTAATAGGAAGTCATTATCAAAAGCAGCTTACAGATTAAGCAACCGAATTTTAAAGCTATCTTCCATCTTATCCATATGTGCTAGTCAGCATATCTATGGCTTTATGCCTACAACCCATAATCAAATTCAAGTTTGATATGTTTTTATTATTGTTTACCTTTAAAAGGTTAGTTTAGTACAAGATTTGAATAATCACAATTTTAAAAACAAAAAATGAATACAAAATATATTGATTTAATCAATCAGACTTTTTATTTCCCTCAGGAAGAATTTAAACTAGAAGATAAACATCTTCAATTTCATGATATAGACTTAATGGGTTTGGTTGAAGAATACGGAACTCCGTTAAAATTCACTTATTTACCACAGATTTCTAATAATATTGGTCGAGCAAAAGAATGGTTTGCAAAGGCTATAAAAAATCATAAATATAAAGGCAAATACCATTATTGTTATTGTACAAAAAGCTCGCATTTTAAGCATGTTTTAAACGAAGCTTTAAGTAACGATATTCATATTGAAACCTCTTCTGCTTTCGATATTGATATTGTTGAAAACTTAAAATCCGAAGGAAAAATCACAGACAAAACATATGTAATTAGTAATGGTTTTAAACGTGCACAATATGTTACAAATATTGCCAGACTAATAAATAATGGACATAAAAACTGTATTCCAATTATTGATAATTACGAGGAGATTGATTTGCTTTCAGAAGAAATTAATGGTAAATATAATATTGGAATTCGTATCGCTTCAGAAGAAGAACCAAAATTCGAATTTTATACCTCTCGTTTAGGGATTGGATATAAGAATATTGTTCCGTTTTATAATAAACAAATTAAAGACAATAAGAAGGTAAAGCTTAAAATGCTTCACTTTTTTATCAATACAGGAATTAGAGATAATGCATACTATTGGAATGAGCTTTCTAAATGTTTAAAAGTTTATACCAGTTTAAAACAAATTTGTCCGTCTTTAGATAGTTTAAATATTGGAGGAGGATTTCCAATTAAAAACTCTTTAGCATTCGATTACGATTACGAGTATATGGTAGACGAAATTATTAATCAGATTAAAATGTTTTGCGAGCAAGAAGAAGTTCCTGTTCCAAATATTTTTACCGAATTTGGTAGTTTTACTGTAGGTGAAAGTGGTGGTGCTATTTATGAAGTACTTTACCAAAAACAACAAAACGATCGTGAGAAGTGGAACATGATTAATTCGTCTTTTATTACAACTCTACCAGATACTTGGGCTATTAATAAGCGCTTTATAATGTTGCCAATTAATAGATGGCATGAAAGTTACGAGCGTGTTTTATTAGGGGGATTAACTTGCGATAGCGACGATTATTACAACAGCGAACAGCATATGAACGCTATCTATTTACCAAAATACAATAAAGAAAAACCTTTATATCTTGGCTTCTTTAATACTGGAGCTTACCAAGAAACTATTGGTGGATTTGGAGGTTTGCAACACTGTTTAATACCTTCACCAAAACATATTTTAATTAATAAGGATGCAGATGGAAACATCTCGACCGAATTATTTAGCGAACAACAAAAAAGTGAAGATTTACTTAAAATTTTAGGTTATCAAGACAAGAGCGAGAAATAACCAAACGATAAAAATTAATAATTAAGACATCGCGATTGGCATGTTACACCAAAAAAATAAAATTAAAAAATGAGTAAAAAAACTTACGCTGGGATTCCAGAAGAATATTCAAAATTAGATAGTGCTAAAATAGTTTTGATTCCTGTGCCTTACGATGGTACAAGTACTTGGCAAAAAGGAGCCGATAAAGGTCCGGAAGCTTTTTTAAACGCTTCAGAAAATATGGAGCTTTACGACATTGAAACTGAAACTGAAGTGTATCAACAAGGCGTTTATTTAGCAGATGCCGTTACAGAAAATTCATCGCCAGAAGCTATGGTAGAAGCCGTTCATCAGGCAACAAAAAAGTATATCAAAAGAAATAAATTTGTTACTGCCTTTGGAGGAGAACACTCTATTTCTATAGGAACTATTAGAGCATTTAACGAGTGTTTTGATAATCTAACCGTTTTACAAATTGATGCTCATGCAGATTTACGCAAAGAATATCATGGTTCAAAATGCAACCATGCTTGCGCTGTGTATGAAGCTAGCCAAAATACAAACTTAATTCAGGTAGGAATTCGATCTATGGATGTTGTAGAAACAACTGTTATGGATAAAGAAAAAACTTATTTTGCACACGAAATGGCAATAGATGATACCTGGATGGACTCGGCTACCGATCAAATGACAGAGAATGTATTTATAACTATAGACTTAGATGCTTTCGATCCGTCCATTATGCCAAGCACTGGAACTCCAGAGCCAGGAGGACTTTTATGGTATGAAACACTAGATTTTTTAAAACAAGTTTTTGCCGAAAAAAATGTAGTAGGTTTCGATATTGTCGAGTTATGTCCTAATGAAACTGAAAAATCTTCAGATTTCTTAGCTGCAAAATTGTATTATAAAATGTTAAGTTATAAATTTAAAAATGAAGGTGTGGAGGACGAATTTGATAATTCTTTCGATAACTCAAACCTAAATAAAAATACTAATTCTAAATTCAACGAAGAAGATGAGTACTAAAGGAGCAATTTCAAATTTTATAGAAAAATATTATTTACACTTTAATGCAGCAGCCTTGGTGGATGCAGCAAAAGGGTACGAAGACCAATTGAACTCTGGAGCTAAAATGTTAGTGTCTCTTGCAGGAGCAATGAGTACGGCGGAGATAGGAAAGATTTTTGCCGAAATGATTCGTCAAGATAAAGTGCATATTATTTCATGTACTGGAGCTAATTTAGAAGAAGATATTATGAATTTGGTAGCGCATTCTCATTATAAACGTGTGCCAAACTATAGAGATTTAACTCCTCAAGAAGAATGGGACTTAATGGAAAAAGGCCTTAACAGAGTTACAGATACTTGTATTCCAGAAGAAGAAGCTTTTAGACGTTTACAGAAACATATTGTAAAAATCTGGAAAGAAGCCGAAGCTAAAGGAGAGAGATATTTACCACATGAGTATATGTACAAAATGCTGCTTTCTGGTGTTTTAGAAGAGTATTATGAAATAGATTTAAAAGACTCTTGGATGTACGCTGCTGCAGAGAAAAATTTACCAATTATTTGCCCGGGATGGGAAGATAGTACTATGGGGAATATTTTTGCAAGCTACGTCATTAAAGGAGAGTTAAAAGCAAGTACCATGAAATCGGGAATTGAATATATGACTTTCCTTGCAGATTGGTATCCAAAAAACTCTGACAAAGGAATTGGCTTCTTCCAAATAGGAGGAGGCATTTCTGGAGATTTTCCAATCTGTGTAGTTCCAATGTTATATCAAGATATGGAACAGCCTGAAACTCCTTTCTGGAGTTATTTCTGCCAGATTAGTGACTCTACAACAAGTTATGGGTCTTATTCTGGAGCCGTTCCAAATGAAAAAATTACTTGGGGAAAACTAAATATTGACACTCCAAAATTTATAATTGAAAGCGATGCAACCATTGTTGCACCATTAATATTTGCGTATTTATTAGACATGTAACCTATTTAAAATGAAACGAGTAATAGTAGATTATCAAAAATTAAACGAAGACATATTAAATCTTCTAGTTGAAAAATTCCCTGATGGCTATGATGATGAGGATATTATTTCCTTCAGAAACATCAAAAATGAAATGGTGGAAGCTGTTGAGGTTAAAACCGAAGACACCATTTATTTGGTAAAAGTAGGAGTTAGATTGGTGCAAGCCATGGAAGACTTTTCTGAAGAGGAGGAGGATGTAGAAGAAGAAGCTGTAAAAGATTTAGACTTTGACGATGACGAAGCCGATGATGACGATATTATTGACGAAGTGGATGAAGACGACGACGAAGATTAAAAAAAAAATATTACCATGAGAGAAGCTGAGTTTTTAGAATATAAAGATGGCTTTTATACTTTTTTGTTTGAAAATGGAGAAGAACTCGTATTCGACGAGATACATCCAAGAGTTCTAAGCCAGTTCGATTTAAAAAATGACGAAAGCTATATTAGTAAGTCTTTTAAAGTCAGATTTATTGAGGTTAATGGCAGCCACGACGATTCTATAATTTATAGAGTAGAAAGCTTAAAGCCGCTTTAGTTTTAAACGGGATTTGTTTTTGCAGTTAATTCACATAGAATGTGTCTCTTAAACAAAATCTTTAGTATTTAGCTACAGTATTGTTTTTAAATATTGATAGTATTGCCTTGTAATATGCAGGCCATTATGTCCTGCATCTACAATGGCAAATAATTTAATATTTTCTGGCTGTAATACTTGAAGTTTTTTAGCATTTGTTTCTGGGTGAATTAAAAAATCTCTAGTCCCGTAAAAAATCTTGATCGGACAAGTTACTTGTTTCACAAATTGATATGTTGGAATATTATATTTTATAATAAATTCTGGGATAGGAGGCGCAATTTCTTCAGAAATTAAGGTTTTCCATGAGTAGTAAGGGGCATTTAAAATAAGCATTTTCGGATTGTTGTTGGCCGCTAAGTAGCTAGCCAATCCAGAGCCCAAAGAAAAGCCTAAAACAACAATCTCATTTTCATTGTAGCGTGTTTTTGTGAAATCGTAAACCTTTTGTATATCATTAAATAGCTCTTCAGAACAGCTATAACTTCCGTCGCTTTTTCCATAACCTCTATAATCTACAAATAAAATATCGTAGTTGTTTTCCAAATATAAATCAGCGCGTTTTCCCCAATCGTGAATAGCTCCAGCGTTTCCATGTAAATATAAAATAACACCTTTCGGGTTTTCAGCTTTAAACAAAACCGCATTTAAACTTATGTTTTCTGCTACTGGAATATTCAGTTCTTCAAAGGTTTCCTTAAATTCAAATTTATAATTTTTAGCTAGTAATTTCGGATTGAAAAAGAAACGCTCTTGTTTAAAATAAACAAAAACCAGGGAGAGCGAATATAAAATAAAGAGTGCAGCAATAACGCGAGCTACTCGTCTAAGTATTTTAGGAAAATTTATTTTCAACAGGTTTTGTTTTTAAAATTTCGTATAAAAATACACTATAAACTATAATATATTCCAATGCAATAAGCCATAAGTTTTCTAAATTGTTTGGATTAGCATAGGCTAAATAGCTTAAAATAATGATTAAACTCCAAACCAGAGGGAACTTATATTTTGTAAAAACACTTAAAAATAATAATGTTGCTAAATACCAAGGATGAACGGTAGTAGCTGTAAAATAATAGAAAGATAAGACGAAAAGCATGGCTGTAATAAGCTGTTGCATAGAAGCATTTTCTCTAAATAAACTAAGTCCAATTACAAAAACAAACACCAATATGGCCGAAACTGTCCCAATAATAGCTATCTGATTATAACCCGTTATCATATAACCAAGCTCTCTAGCTATATAATATAAACTCCCATTAAACTCAAAATTCTGAAACCATAAACCAACGGTTTGCGCATAGTTATTTATAAATTCTGAAGAGTAAAAGGGTAAAAATAACATTAAGGTAACGATGCCAACAATAGAATAAAAACCAATAAGTTTTGCGATTTTTAAACGATTTGAAATATTATCATCCTGTGGCTTTATAAACCATTGCCATACTAGTGGGAGGAATATAAGTGGAATAAGTTTTATAGAGACGGAACACGCAAAAATTACTGCTGCTAGTTTCCATTTATGAGTTTGTAGTAAATATAAACTCCAAACCAGGAAGAAAATCATAACACCTTCAAAATGAAGATTCCCAGTAAGTTCGATAATAATAAACGGATTTAACAGATACCAAAAGATGTTATAAGTTGGGAGTTTTAATTTCTTAAGTAGTTTTTTTCCGAAGTAAAGTGTGCCAAAATCGGCTGCAATAATCAGTATTCTAAGCCCAATAACAGCACTTAAAATACTCTGACCAGGAAATAGATTAGCCAATGCAAAGCACAGCTGATTTAAAGGAGGGTAGTTTGAGAAGTGACTGGCGCTTAAACTTCCCATCCCATCATGTAGTTCCTGGGCTTGAGAAATTGGAAACTCTCCTTTTAAAAAATATGAATCCGGTGTAAAAAGATATGGGTTTATACCTTCTAAAATTAGACGTCCGTCCCAAATAAACCGATAAAAATCCTGTGAAAGATTCGGGATAGCTAAAATAAAAACAGCTCGAAATGCAAAAGCCAGTAGCGTTAAAAACTTCAAATTGCTTTTATTAATTTGAACTAGTTTGTAGAATAAAAAAAACAAAGCTAGGTACAAAGAAATTAGCTTGATGGAGTCTGTTCTTTGCAAATTATAAGCAAAACTACCATAGAAAAGCATGCTTATAAGTCCAAAGATTATAGGAATCTTATTTAGTTTTAAATAAGTAGGGTTTATCAGCATTATTCAAAGATAAATAAAATAGACAATTCGTTTAATAAAATAGTTTTTAGATGTTATCTTACCAACTGTTTTTTAATAAAAATGAATCATGAAAACTTGGAAAAAAATTGCTCTAGGACTACTCTTTGTACTTATTATTTTTGCTGTTTGGTTTTACCCGAAATTCAAAATGCTAAACCTAAGTATGCATCTTTTTGAGGAAGATCAAATTGTACATAATTTTAGGTCTTTTGATGCTGTTTGGCCAGTTTCAGAATTAGAAGCACCATCAACTAAACACCCCTATGCAAAAGGAACTGCTTTAGACTTGCCAAAAAGTTTTCAGTTTGATGGAGAGACGTACAATACTAATAAGTTTCTAGAAGATTCGTGGACAACCGGTTTCTTGGTAATTCAAAACGACAGTCTTGTTTATGAAAATTACTATTTAGGCAATACAGAAGCTACTAGAAATATTTCTTGGTCTATGGCAAAATCTGTGATTTCAGCTTTAATGGGAATAGCCGTTGAAGAAGGAGATATCAAAAGTATTGAAGAGCCAGTAGATAATTATGCTCCAGAATTAAAAGGTTCTGCCTATGAAGGTGTAAGGATTAAAGATGTTTTGCAAATGTCTACTGGTGTTAAATTTAACGAGGATTATGGCGATTTTAATAGCGATATTAATCGTTGGGGAAGAGGTTTTGCTTTGGGAGATTCTCAAGACGAGTTTGCAACTACTTTAGAGCGCGAACTAGAGCCAGGTACAGTTAATCATTATGTAAGTATAAATACACATGTACTAGGAATGGTTCTTAAAAGAGCTACCGGAAAAACTATTACAGAATACATGCAAGAAAAATTATATAATCCCTTAGGCATGGAATATAATGGCTATTGGTTGTTAGACGGCGAGAATATGGAAATGGTTCTTGGTGGTTTAAATTTAACTTTAAGAGATTATGCCAAAGTGGGTTCTTTATTTATAAATGAAGGGGTTTTTAATGGCCAGCAAATAGTACCAAAAAGCTGGGTAGAAGCTTCCACAACTCCAGATGCACCGCATGTACAACCGGGAGAAGGTTTTGGTTATGGCTATCAATGGTGGATTCCTTCAAGTGAGCAAGGGGAATATATGGCAATGGGAGTTTACGGACAGTATATCTATATTAATCCAACTACCAAAACAGTAATTGTAAAATTATCTGCCAACCCAAAATATAACGATGATTCTTATATTCCAAGTAACGATACATCACATATAGAAATGTTTAGAGCTATTGCTTCGTCGTTTAAAAAAGATGAAGCTGATCAAGATTTAGTTAGTATAACGGAATAGTAAGAAATGAATTCAGAATATGATAATAGACGTACATACCCACATAAACAATTACCATGAAGATAGAGTTGTTTCTCTTGAGGATTGTTTAAATCTTCTTACTGAAACAATGATTAAAAACAAGGTTGATTACTCTTTGGTTTTGACCTCTTATAAAGTCAATGAACATAGACCTAGTACCAAACAAGTCGTTGAGGCCATTAAGGGGCGAAATAATTTAGGTGTTGTTTCTGGAATAAGTTATCTTAATTATAATCATAGAGATATTAGAGAAATAGGCGAATATCTTGAAAAAGGACTGATAAAAGCATTAAAATTTTATCCAGGTTATGAGCCATTTTATCCCAACGATAGCAGATTGAAGGTATGGTACGAAATGGCTATAGAATATGATGTTCCAGTAATGTTTCATTCAGGAGATACTTATGCGCCAACTGGTAAAGTGAAATATTCGCATCCATTGCATATAGACGATTTAGCTGTAGATTTTCCAGATTTAAAGATTGTTATCTGTCATGTTGGAAATCCTTGGATTAGAGATTGTATGGAAGTAGTTTATAAAAACAAAAATGTCTACGCTGACATTTCAGGTTTAGTACTTGGAGATTTTTCCGATAAGTTTGAGCGTTTTATGAAGAAGGAAATTGAAGAAATGATTACTTATGCAGGAGATCCAAATTACTTGTTATATGGAACAGATTGGCCAATTTCTAATATGAAATCTTATTTAAAATTCATGGATCAATTAGAACTTGAAGACGATAAGAAAGAATTAATACGTTGGAAAAATGCAGCCGAGCTTTTTAACATTGATGTTGCAAAACTTTAAACTCGAGAAGTTATAGATTTAAAGAATACAAATCCAAAACCAAGAAACAACATGAAGTGAAAAGGGAATAATCCAAAATCTCCTCCATGATCTCCAACAACAAAAGCTAAGTACATGCCAAACGCAAAATAGAGAGTTAGCAGACCTTCAAAAACCACATAAATAGGAATGTTTTTGTTGAGGTATTTATTGCTTTTCCAAGAATCTGAAACCGAATTAATATTGAATTTTGGGGTTCGTATAAAGTCACTTCGTTTTCCTAAATGACCTTCAATTACTGCTATAGAATTATGCAATGAAAACCCCATGGCTACTGAGAAAAATGTGAAAAACATGAACATGTACTTCATGAAATTTTTAAAACCACTTCCATAAATTTTCTTGTACATAAACCAATAACATATAAAGAAAATTAAAGAACTTAATACAAAAAAACTCATGACATAAAAGTATGGCTTAAGCTGCATATATTCGTTTTTAATATATAACATTGGAATACTTAAAATAGCTACAATTAGCACGTTTAAGAACATGGTGGAGTTTAATAAATGTAACAAGCCATGTACTTTTGTTTTAGTGGAAATATGTTTATTTGAAATCACTTTTCCAGCCATTTTCTTAAAATTCTCGGCGCCACCTTTGTTCCATCTAAATTGTTGAGAACGTGCAGCGCTAATAACTATTGGAAGTTCTGCTGGAGTTTCAATGTCTTCCAAATATTTGAATTTCCAGTCTTTTAATTGTGCTCTATAACTTAAATCTAAATCTTCTGTTAGCGTATCTCCTTCCCAGTTTCCGGCATCTATAATACAGGTTTTTCGCCAAACTCCAGCAGTTCCATTAAAATTAATAAAATGCCCTTTGCTATTTCGGCCAACTTGTTCTAAGGTAAAATGCGCATCTAAGGCAAAAGCTTGTATTCTTGTTAACACGGAATAATCTCTGTTTAAATGTCCCCATCGGGTTTGAACCACACCAAGTTTTTTATCTTTAAAATATGGGACAGTTTGTTGTAACCAGTTAGATTTTGGAAGAAAATCGGCATCAAAAATGGCTATAAACTCTCCCTTAGCAACTTTTAAACCTTCTTTAAGGGCACCAGCTTTAAAACCTGTTCTATTAGTTCTACAAATATGAACGATATCTATACCTGTTTTCTTTAGGTTTTTAATAAGTAATCTTGTGGACTCTAAGCTTTCGTCTGTTGAATCGTCCAACACCTGGATTTCTAATTTGTCTTTTGGATACTCTATTTTAGAGATGTTTTCCAGCAAACGTTCCATCACGTATATTTCGTTATATACAGGAAGTTGGATAGTAACTAAAGGAATTTCATCTGGTTTTGAAAAATCGAATTTAGCTTCGTTGGTTTTTGTTTTTTTGGCGGATAAATAATTTGATAATAAATTAAGTTGGGCCAAAGCATATAGAAATATAAGCACTAAGGAGATGGTGTAAATAACAATAATAAGCCCTATTAAAAACATCATTTAAAACTGTATTTAAAAATCCACCCTAATATTTTAACACCTGCCATAACCGCTCCTTTTAGGGTTCCTGATACTTTAGAAACACCAATTCTATTTCGGTAATTTACAGGAATTTCAATATAAGTCATTTTTTGTTTCAATACTTTCAATTGCATTTCCACGGTCCAGCCATAGGTCTTGTCTTCCATATTAAGCGCCAATAATTTATCGTATTTAATGGCTCTAAAAGGGCCTAAATCTGTAAAAGTTGACTGAAACATAAACTTCATTAAAGTTGTGGCCAACCAATTCCCAAAAATTTGAGGTTTGGTCATAGATCCATTTTCTCTAAGGCCCTTAACACGTGCTCCAATTACAAAATCTATATTGTCTTCAACAATTGGTTGAATAAGTTTGGTTAGTTCTTCAGGATAATCGCTATAATCGCCATCTAGAAACACAATGATATCCGGTTTGTTCTCTAATTTAGAAATATAATCCATTCCCTTTAAACAGGCATAGCCATATCCTTTTCTGTTTTCAGATAAAACAGTAGCTCCAGCTTGTTGTGCATTAGTTTCAGTTTGGTCTGTTGAATTGTTGCTGACTACAATAATTTTATCAACAATTTTAGGAATATCGTTAATGACCTTAGCAATAGATTCGGCTTCGTTAAAAGCAGGGATAATAACTTTTATTTGGTTCATGGAATGTTTTAAAAGACTGTGCAAAAATAAGTATAGTTTTGCTTTATTTTTGGTTAATTAGGTCCATTAAATCTACATCATTTCCTAATAAAATTTCGGTTGGATTAATGCGTCCTTTCATGGAGTCATTCTCTAATTTAAGAACACCACGAGGACAAACTGCAGAGCAAATTCCACAACCAACACAACTTGATCGAACAATGTTTTCTCCTTTTTGAGCATAAGCTCTTACATCAATTCCCATTTCGCAATACGTAGAACAATTGCCGCAAGAAATGCACTGTCCGCCATTGGTTGTAATTCTAAATTTAGACAATAAACGTTGTTGAAACCCTAAAATAGCCGCCATTGGACACCCAAATCTACACCAAACTCTGTTTCCAAAAATAGGGTAGAAGCCAGTTCCCACAACTCCGGAAAAGATGGAGCCAATATAAAATCCATAAGCCGATCTTAAGTTGCCACTAGTTATAAAAAAGACTTCATGCGTTGTTCCTGTAAAATATAAGATTAACAATAAAGCTATGGTTATAAAATATCCTATAGCTCCGTATTTAGCATCTTTACCCAAAGCGTCTCTTTTAAAAATCATTGTTAATAAAAACACCAGACTTAAAAAAGCAATAGCTAAACTAATAAAAACACCTTTGGTTAACCAGAAATCATTACTATCATAACCTAGATATGTGTAAACTGTGGCAATAGTCATTACCACTGAAAATACTAAAACAGTATGAACTAACCAGCGCTCAAGTCGCCATGCTTTTAAGCTTTTGTCGCTTAATTGTCTAAATGAATCTCCTGCTGTTTCAGCTAAGCCACCACAACCACAAACCCAAGAACAATACCAGCGTTTACCATATTTATAGGTTAAGATGGGTGTTATTATAAAGATGGATGCAATTCCAAAGAGTAATAATGCCAAGCCAATATTTCCACTAGAAAGGAAGCTTTTTACAGACCACTCGTCAAAAAGATAGTAATTCAATGGCCAGATATTTTTCAAGTCGTAATATGGTAAACCTGAATTTAAACGATACATGAATTCAGGAATTAAAAAAGCAAATGCTAATTGAAAAAACATGACGGATCCTGTTCTAATTTGCTCGTATCGATTATGTCTGTATTTTAATAGAAACTTATAGCCAAAAATTAAAATGGCTAAGGTGTAAAAGGTTCCGTAAACAAACCACTGACTGGCAGGTCTGCCGCTTAATAATTGGCTTAATGGATCGAATAAGGAGATTAAACCCGTGTTTGCAGCACCATCCATTCCCAGTCCAAGATATTGTGGGTAAAAATATAAAACAATATAAAATGCAGTTAAAATAATTCCGGTAATCCAACCTAAAATTCCGCGTGACGAAATAGATTTAAACCAAACCCCATCGTTTTTTATCCCTTCAGTTTTTTTAAGATATGCACTATTTGCAAATACAATGGTTCCAATGGTAATAAGGCCTAGGGCTGCGCTAAGAAATAGAACTCTGTTTGGGAAGTCTATATTTAAAAATGCTAAAAACAAAATAAAAAGCCCAATAGCTCCTAATCCAACAGCAACTTTTTGTTTGGTTGAAAGGTCTTGGTCTGGTTTTGCCAAGGATAAGCTAAAATTTAATTTAGTGCTCATGCTTAGATGGTTTGTAGTGTTTTTTTAAATGAAGCCTGAATGTCTTTTTCAAAATGCTTATAAAATTCCGGATCAAAATTAGCTGCTTCTAAATGAGAAATGACATAATCTATATTTTGTTTTTCGGATAACCAGGTATCAAAAACCTCATGACGCATTCTAATACCAAAAGTGTTAATTCCTAAAAACTCATTAGTAATGGTATTATATTCCATGGTAATGCATTTTGAATCGTCTTGATGTATCCAATGAAAATGCGCGTGATTCTCTTTTGGTTCCGGAAACACCCAACCGTATGTTTGGTATTCTATATCAAAAAACTTGGCAGAATTAAACCAATGTCCAGGCTTGTATTCTAATTTGTTTCCACAAAGGGTTTGTGCTAAAGTTTCTCCCATCATTCGTCCTGTATACCAAACGGCTTCAATTACCGGACGATTGCCAATAGCTTCACGTTGCTCCGCACAATCTCCAATTGCATAAATGTCTGGAATGCTTGTTTCCAAAAATCGATTCACTAAAACTCCTTTCTTAGTTTCTATTTCCGACTCTTTAATAAAATCAATATTAGGTGAAACACCAGTTGTTAAGCCTACAAAATCGCATGAAATTTCTTCACCGGTTTCTTGAATGATAATAGATTTAACTTTTCCGTTTTGGTCTGAAATTATTTCTTTTAGGTTTGAAGATAATCTTAAGTCTATATGATGATTTTTAATATGTTTATTAAGCATTTCACTTTCGCTTTGGGGTAAAACACCATTCCAAAAACTAGATTCTCGAACTAAAAAAGTAACAGGAATATTTCTGGAATTTAGCATTTCTGCTAATTCAATTCCAATAAGACCGCCACCAACAATTACGGCATGCCTGCAAGTTTTGTTATTGGGCGCGTAGATTTCTAAATTCTCTAAGTCTTGCTTGCTATATAAACCTTGAACTCCATTCAAGTCTTCACCTTTCCATCCAAATTTATTAGGTTTACTACCGGTAGTAATTACAAGTTTATCGTAAGTCATGGTGAATCCTTCTGTAAAATGGAGCGTTTTAGACTTCACATCAATAGTTTTAACAAATCCTTGTTGAAGTTCTATTCTATTTTTTTTCCAGAACCAGTCTTCGTAGGGTTTAAGATGTTCAAATTTCATATGTCCCATATACACATACATTAAAGCCGTACGAGAAAAAAAGTGCTCCGTTTCTGAAGAAATTATAGTAATTTTTTTATCGGATAGCTTCCTTATATGTCTTGCAGCAGTAACTCCGGATATTCCGTTGCCAATAATAACAATATGCTCCATGTTTGTGCTTTAGTTGAATGCTTGGTCGAAAGTTCTATAAAACCTTAATAAAAACATCTCAATTTGTTTAAATTTAGAGATAAATTAACACTTATGCGCTATATTTTGAAGTTTTGTTTTTTAAGTCTAAAGAGATGTATTTAAAATAGAAATATCTATTATTGAAACACAAATAAGGTTTCAATAATAGATATTTTCTTAGTTTCTACTTTTATGTTAGCTTAGAGTAATCACCAAATCTTCCGAATTTACCATAACGCCTGGTTTAAGAACAAGGCTTCCTATTATAGCAGCCTCGTTAGCCGTAATGGTGGTTTCCATTTTCATGGCTTCTATGATAAATAATGGTTGATTTTTAGCAACTTTTTCTCCTTCTTTTACTAGAATATTTGAAAGCATTCCTTGTAAAGGAGCTCCAATTTCTTTTGAATTTGATTTATCTGCTTTTACATGTTCTACTTTATCAACCTTAATGGATTCGTCTTTTATTTGAACAGCTCTACCTTGGCCATTTACTTTAAAATAAACAGTAACCAAGCCGTCTTCATTAGATTCTCCAACGGATTCTAAATTAATAAGAAGCGTTTTACCTTTGTCGAGCTCTACAATAATCTCTTCGCCTACTTCCATACCATAAAAGAAATTTTTGGTAGGTAAATTCATCAAATTATCATATTTAAGATGCTTATTATAAGAATCTGTAAATACCTTTGGATATAATTTATAGGATAGGAAATCGGTTATATTGATAGGTCTGCTTAAATCCTGTTCAAATTTAGATCTAAATTCTTTGTATTCGGTTTCAATATTTAAAGGCTCCATATGAGCATTTGGTCTTTCGGTATAAGGTTTTTCATCTCTTAAAATTAATTTCTGAAGATCTTTAGGGAAACCTCCTACAGGTTGGCCCAAATCGCCTTTAAAGAAACTAACAACAGATTGTGGAAAGGAAATCGAGTCTCCACGCTCTAATACGTCTTGAACTGTTAAATTGTTGCTGACTAAATATTGCGCCATATCTCCAACTACTTTGGAGCTTGGTGTTACTTTTATAATGTCGCCAAAAAGCATATTTACATCGGCGTACATAGCCGTAATTTCATGGAATCTGTCTTCTAATCCCAGAGCTTGAGCTTGAGGTTTTAAATTTGAATACTGACCTCCTGGAATTTCATGCTTAAAGACTTCCCCAGAACCTGCTTTAAGTCCGGATTCAAACGGGTAATAATGGTCTCTTACGGTTTCCCAGTAATTTGAATAATCATTTAAAGAATTAATATTTAAAGGATTTTCACGTTCGTGGAATTTCATCATTTCCACAATTGAATTAAAATTAGGTTGAGAAGTTAAACCAGATAAGCCACCAAGAGCAACATCTACAACATCTACTCCAGCTTCTATAGCTTTTAAATATGTAGCAGATTGTATCGAAGAGGTATCGTGTGTGTGTAGATGGATTGGAATATTAACTTCTTGTTTTAAAGCTGAAATTAATTCGTATGCCGCATATGGTTTTAGTAAGCCTGCCATATCTTTAATAGCCAGAATATGTGCGCCAGCATTTTCTATATCTTTGGCTAAATTGGTATAGTATTTTAGATTGTATTTTTTGTTTTCTGGATTTAAGATATCTCCCGTATAACAAATAGAACCTTCGGCTAAACCTTCAGTTTTAGTTCTAACATATTCGATGCAAGGAGCAATAGATTTCATCCAGTTTAGAGAGTCAAAAATTCTAAAAAGATCGACACCATTTTCCCAAGACTGCTCGACAAATTTTTCAATTAAATTATCTGGATAAGCTGTATATCCAACCCCATTAGAACCTCTAAGTAACATTTGAAGCAGTAGGTTTGGCATAGCTTTACGCAATAGTTGTAAGCGTTCCCACGGGTTTTCTTGTAAAAAACGTAGGCAAACATCAAAAGTAGCACCTCCCCAAACTTCCATACTAAAAACGTCTGGATTGTTTTTGGCATAACCTTCAGCTACTTTTAGCATATCGAAAGTTCGCATTCTAGTCGCTAATAAGCTCTGATGCGCATCTCGCATGGTAGTATCTGTAAAGTGAATTTTCTTTTCGGCTTTTAACCATTCGGAAAATTTGTCAGGTCCCAATTTAGTAAGTAAGTCTTTTGTTCCTTGTGGGTAACCACCATTAGCTTCAAACTTAGGAACTATTGGTTTTACGAAGGTTTTGGTAGGGTCTGGTTTTTTAACATCCTGATTCCCGTTTACAATAACATCTCCTAAATAAGTAACTAGTTTTGTCGCTCTATTCCTAGGAGCCTTGAATGTAAATAAATCGGGGTTTTGTTTTATAAAATTAACGGTAACGTCTCCTTTTCTAAATGTTTCATGTTTTAAAATGTTGTCCAAGAAAGGCATATTTGTTTTTACGCCTCTAATTCTAAACTCTGTTAAGGCACGACGCATTTTTCTACAAGCTCCATCTAAAGTTCTACTATTTGCAGTGATTTTTACTAACATAGAATCGAAGAAAGGAGATACTACAGCACCTTGATAAAGAGATCCTGCATCTAGACGAATTCCAAAACCAGCTGCACTTCTATAGGTTGTTATTTTACCATAATCTGGTTTAAAGTCGTTTTGTGGATCTTCGGTAGTAATTCTACATTGTAACGCATATCCGGTAACTTTTACAGCCTCCTGATTTGGAATTTTTATTTGCTGATCGGCTAATTTATAACCTCCGGCAATAAATAATTGTGTTTTTACCAAGTCTATATTAGTGACTACTTCAGTGACGGTATGTTCCACTTGAATTCTTGGATTAACTTCAATAAAATAGATAGAATCATCGTCGTCTACTAGAAACTCAACGGTACCAATATTGTTATAATTCACTGCTTTACAAATATCAATGGCATATTTGTATAAAGCATCTTTGGTTTGTTGCTTTAAATCGTATGAAGGTGCAAATTCAATCACTTTTTGATAGCGACGTTGCACCGAGCAGTCTCGTTCAAATAAATGGACGGTATTTCCAAAGTTATCTGCTACAATTTGAATTTCGATATGCTTTGGATTTTCAACAAATTTTTCTAAAAAAACAGTATCATCTCCAAAGGCGTTTAAAGCTTCTCTCTTACTGGAGTTGAAAGCACTTTTTAACTCTTCGGCTTCTCTTATAACTCGCATCCCACGACCTCCACCACCCGAAGCGGCTTTTAGCATGATTGGGTAGCCAATTATTTCGGCCTCACTTAAAGCCGTTTCAATATCTTTTAAAGGTTTGTCGTTACTTCTAATAATGGGAATATTATTAGCTACAGCCACTTCTTTAGCTGTTATTTTATCTCCTAAGGCTTTTAAAACCGAGACTTTTGGACCAATAAAAACAATTCCATTTTCTTCACAGGTTTTTGCAAAATTTGCATTTTCTGATAGAAAACCATATCCAGGATGGATGGCGTCTGCTCCACATTCCAGAGCCACTTTTACAATTTCATTAATGTTTAAATAAGGTTTTAATGGATCGTTGTCTTCGCCTATCTGGTAAGATTCGTCTGCTTTATATCTATGTAAGGAGTATCTGTCTTCATAGGTGTAAACACCAACGGTTTTGACATTAATTTCTGTACAGGCTCTAAAAATCCTGATAGCAATTTCTCCTCTGTTTGCAACTAATACTTTTTTTATTTTCATTTTTGGTTGTGTGTTTTGGAAATCCGTTTGTGTCTGAATCCTTCAAAAGTAAGAAACCAAATTAATAAATCAATTGATTTTAAGTGAGAATATTAGAGCTTATCAACAAGTTTTAAGCAATGTGTTTTTTATAATAGCTGTGAAGTTCTTGAGCTGAAGCTCCAAACCATTTTTTTACATAAATAGCCCAGAAGTGATATTGTAACTTCCAGATTCCGTGATTTTTATAGCGTCTATCGGAAGTTGTTAGCCATTCTTGAATAACAACAAATTGCTTCTTAGCATATAATTTATTAATGAGATCGTTGTCTTCGTAAATGATAAATTCTTCATTAAAACCACCAATTTCATTGAAAAGCCTTTTTGTTATAAACTGACTTTGATCGCCACCTCTACATGCGCGCCATGAAAATTGGGTGAGCCAACTGGCTAATTTTAACCACCAATGATTGCTGTTAAAAGTCATTTTAAAACAACCCGCTAAATGAGATTCCTGGACTTGCTGGATAATTAGTTTGTCGAAGTTTTTCGGAGGAAAAGTATCGGCATGAAGAAAATATAAGATGTCTCCAGATGCATTTTTAGCTCCTAAATTCATTTGTCTGGCTCTGCCTTTTTGAGAATTTAAAAGTTGTAAATTGTGTTTAGTTGCTTTTGAAGAAATAATGGTCTTTACAATGTTTTGTGAGCCATCTGTGCTTCCTCCATCTACCACAATAATTTCTGAAATGTTTTCTGGATGGGAACTCTGAGTAAGATGCTGAAGCAGGTTTTTGATGTTTTCTGCTTCGTTTAACATGGGAATTATTATTGAAATTTGATGTTTACTCATTCAATTCCCAATTGTAATTCATGAATTTCTTTTTAGCTTTTTTCGAAATTTGAACGCTAGTATACTTGTTTAAAAATTCTATGAGACTTCCGTTTTGCGTGAAATCTTCAGAAAACCATTTAAAAATCTTCGAAATAGTAATTTGGTCTTTAGAAATATTGTTTTTGCTTTCGTCTGAAAGAAAATCTTCTGTAGCAACTGTTAATTGCAAATCTAATTTGGATGGGAGGTAGGCTTCATTTAATAATTTAGGACAAGATTTTGAGGCACAAACGATGGCAAAATGAATTCTGGGTTCATTCATTTTTCTAAGAATTTCGTGTTCAATTTCATTTAAAGACATAGATTGTTTTCCAATAGGAATGAATCTTTGATCCCACGGATTTTTAATGTCTTTAATGCTTTTAATCGGGTAATTATCTATAATCAGTTTTATGGTAAAAGCATTATAGGCATTAATCCAATAAGCCAAGGTTTCGTCTTTAGACCAGGAACTGTCTGGTTTCGTTTTAGAGAACGATTTTAAGCTAGCTTCTAATAAATCTTGATCTGTCTGAATGGCTTGATAGTTGACTTCCCCAAAACTATTTACGTGTTTTTCAAGAAATGTACTCCAGGTGTTGTAATTAATTATTTGAGCCTCGACTTTCTGAAAAAAGACAAAAACCATAAAGAGCAACATTGACAGGATTTGTTTAGTTTTCATCTTTTTCTTTGAATTTAATCGGGTATATTTCTTGACTTACAAAGTCTTTAGGGAAGGTTTCGTCTCCAGAAAAACCTAGTTCTATGTCGCGACCATTCTCCGGAATGTAATTGGTTTTAAAAATATAATCCCAGATACTTAGAGTTAAGCCGTAATTTACGCCATATCGTGCATGTTTTGGTAGTTCTTTGGCATGATGCCAAATATGCATTTTAGGATTGTTGAATATGTATTTTAGTTTGCCATAATCCCAACCTAAATTTGCATGATTTAAATGTCCAATCGTGATATTAAAAAAATGAACAAAAGCGACATCTTGAGCTTCAAAGCCTCCGATTATTGCCAGAGGAATGTATAAAATAGATTTATAAACTACAGGTTCCATCCAGTGATAGCGCAAATGCGCTGCAAAGCCCATTTCTTTAACGGAGTGATGTACTTTGTGAAAATTCCATAACCAAGGCACACGATGTAATAGTCTGTGGGTATTCCATTGGACAAAATCTGCCACAATAAAAAAGACAAATAATCCCAAGGGTTTTGGAAGCGCATTGACTTCTATTAATTTAAAATTATCAAGCGATATTCCAACAAGTCCCAGGAGATCGTCAAAAATTTCCGCTACGGTATTGGATAAGGCTATAAAAACAATCAAATTCAACAAAAAGAAGTTGAAAAACATATAAAAAGTATCTAACCAAAAATCCTTTCTAAAAACACCCTGATTTTCGCGCCATGGAAAAGCTATTTCAAGCATCCAAACAGCTAAGGAAATAATTATTAATCCATAGAAGTAATTATCCCAATAGCCATAGGAAAGAATCTCAGATTTAAGATAATTCCAATAGCCCGAGTAAGAGTTAGCTATTATGTCTAAATACTTTTCCATGTCTTGTTTAGAACTAAAGTGTTTTGATTAATTCTTTAAATAAAACAATCATTTGCGGCTCGGCTTTTCCTGCCATTTCAATAATCTCATCAATATTTACTGGTTTTAAATTGTCTGGGTCACATTCATCTGTTAAAACTGAGACAGCAGCAGCTTTTAGTTTTAAATGATTGGCAACAATAATTTCCGGAACCGTACTCATGCCTACTGCATCTGCCCCGATAATTTTTAACATTCTATATTCTGCTCTGGTTTCTAGTTGAGGTCCAACCACACTAGCATAAACACCTTGGTGCAAAGCAATATTATTAGTCTTGGCAATATCTTTAAATGTTGTATTTAATTTTTTATTATAGGGCTCGCTCATATCTGTAAAACGTTCGCCTAAAAGTTCTACACCTCTAAATGCCAGAGGAGAGCTGCCTTGAAGATTAATATGATCTTCAATTAGCATTAATTCTCCTTTTTTAAAGCTATTGTTTATAGCGCCAGAAGCATTGGAAACCAGCAAGGTTTTTATACCTAATTTTTCCATAACCCGAACGGGGTAGGTAACGTCTTGCAAGGAATAACCTTCGTAGATATGAAAACGGCCTTGCATGACAATCACTTTTTTACCCTCTAAGTTTCCGTAAATTAGTTTTCCTTTATGGAACTCTACGGTTGCCGTTGGAAAGTTTGGAATGTGGTTATAGCTAACTTCGGCAATAATGTCTATATCGTTAATTAATTTGCCTAAGCCAGTGCCAAGAATGATGCCTATTTCAGGGTTTTTAAAACCTTTTTCTTCAAGGTATTCTGCTGTTTCTGTAATAAATTTAATCATTGGTAATTAATTCTTTAAGTATGTTATTTTTATTGAGGTCTTCAAAAGTGTCAATGTCATTTAATGTTTCTAATTGGTAGGTGTTTAACTGTTTTAAATCCTCTAAAGTATCTTTTAAAACTGTATGGGTTCCCCAGCGTTTATTTTCAAAAATATGAGGATGAAGTTGTTTCATTCCCAGTAAATAATACCCTCCGTCAAAAGCTGGACCAATAACAACATCCTGTGTGTCTAATGTATGAAATGCTTTGGAGATATGTTCTGATTTTAAATCTAAAATATCACTTCCCAGAATAACTATTTTCTCATATCCGGAATTAAATAGCTCCAAAAAAGCATTTTTCATTCTTACACCTAAATCTGAGCCTTGTTGGAGTTTTTTTATAAAGATATCTTCATCCCAAATATCGTTTTTATGAATATGTTCGGAGTAAAACACAAATTTATCTGCTGTTACTTTTTCGGTGATATTAGCCGTATGTTGTAATAAATATTTATATACGTTTAAAGCAGCATGGTCTCCAATAGTTTCTGCTAAACGGGTTTTACATTTTCCTAGTTCAGGATTTCTAGCAAAAATGATGATGGCTTTTTTAGAGGTTGGAAAATGAAAATCGAAATTCATATCATTAGCACTATTTGTGTCTTTTGTACTTAATATTCCCATGGATTAAATTATTTAAAAACTTTTTTTCCTGAAGTTAGCCATTTACTCCATTCGGGAGAAAAAGCATGAACCTTTTCAGTTTTGGTTTCATTGGTATCATAGACATCAAAGCCTTTGTTTTTCCATTCAAAAACACCTCCGTATAGATTGTAGATGTTGGTATAGCCTGCTTTTGAAAGTTTTTCAGCAATATTTTCGGAGCGAATTCCTAGCGAACAATAAACCACTATAGTCTGTTGTTTGTTTTTAATTTGTTTGCTGGTGTTTTCTAAATTAAAATCATTAAAGCCAACAAAAACAGCATTTTTTAGATGACTTACTTGGTATTCTTCATACTCGCGGGCATCTAAAATAATGGCTTTTGTTTTAGGCATAGCTAATTCTTCAACAGAGATATAAGGGATTTGATGTGTATTGTGCTTTTTTAATAATTCAGACAGGGATTCCTGAGAAAAGCCTATCTGAATAACTGAAAAGAGTGTTAATATAAAGACGATTTGTGGTTTCATACTTATGAGATTAGCTTCGCTAAGCTAAAAGTTTTTCCTATCTATCCGAAACGGGTAGACTGGAATAAGGGTTTCTGTGAGCGTGTTTTGTGTAATCATAGCTAAGAGATTCCTGCTTTTGCAGGAATTAGATTCCCTTGGCAACTGCTTCCAGCACCAGCCGTACAGCCGTAACAGTGTTGGGAAATAACAATGTTTCGTCCTTCCAATAGTTCTTGGTTAAACTCTGAAACATGTTTCGATTTACTGTTTACAGGTAGTTCCAGCATTTGATTGAAATCGCAATCAAATAAATAACCATCCCAGCTAATGGATAATGTGTTTTTACACATAAGGTTTGAAACAGCTGCAGGATTATAGGCTTCCACTAAGGAATACATATAATCTTCGTAATTGTCGCTTGCAATTAGATAATCTAAAAAACGTGCAATTGGTAAATTTGTAATAGCAAACAGATTGTGGAATTGAATATTAAAATCTTCAAGTAAAGCTTTTTTGAAGTCTTTTTCCATAGCTGCCTGATTTCCTGGTAAAAATGCACCTGAAGGATTGTAAACTAAATCTAATTTTAAATGGCTACCTGGCATTCCGTAGCCAACGGCATTTAAATCCTGTAAAGCTTTAATCGATTTATCAAAAACGCCAGAACCTCTTTGCTTGTCTGTTTTTCCTTTAGTCCAATGTGGCATTGAGGAGACTACGTGAATATTGTGTTTTTTAAAAAAGTCTGGTAAATTGTAATATTTTTTGTTGGCTCTAATAATGGTTAGATTGGAGCGTACAATAAAATCTTTGATTCCAACTTTTGCGGCCTCCTCTACAAACCATCTAAAATCTGGATTCATTTCTGGCGCGCCACCAGTTAAATCTAAGGTATGAGCTTCAGATTTTTTTATAAGCTCAAGACACTGTTTCATGGTGTCTCTTGTCATGATTTCTTTTCTGTCTGGTCCAGCATCTACATGGCAATGATCGCAAACTTGATTACACATATAGCCAACATTAATTTGTAAAATCTCTAATTTTTTTGCTCTAAGAGGGAATTGACCCGACTCAGATATTTTATTTTTAAACGTTGGTAATTCACCATTTTTAAAGATACCGTTAGAGAGTATTTTTAATTGCTTATTACTTTGTGCTAAATCACTTCCTAGTTTATGTAGGGATTTTGTTGCCATTAATTGGAATGTCTTTTTATAATTCTTACTAAATAAATGAAGAAAAGGTTTTAACCTTAGCCATCTAATTTATTCACTTTATTCATCATTTGGACGCCATGAACTAAAGAAGCGCCACCACGAATAGCCGAAGCTACGTGTAGAGATTCCATCATTTCTTCTTTGGTAATTCCTCTTTGTAAACCATCTCCAGTATAGGCATCAATACAATAAGGGCATTGAATGGTATGGGCTACAGCTAAGGCGATTAACGATTTTTCTCTTTCTGAAAGTTTTCCTTCTTTAAAAACAGAATTATAATATTCGAAAAATTTTGAGCCAAGCTCTTCGTTCCATTCTGAGATTTTACCAAATTTTCTAAGATCAGCTGGATCGTAATATGTCTTTTGCATAGTTTTTACTTTTGGAAGATGAATGTACCAATTTATGTCGGAGTTGTCTATTAAAGTTTACATAAAAAAAGTAAAGATGATGTAAAAAGAAAAATCTAATAGAATAAAGTTCGTAGATTTATATGTCTGTAACTTTATCAATCATAGCAGATTTAATTTACATTAAAATAAAAACTAAATCTTAATTTAAGGAATAAAAAAAGCCATTTCAAACTTCTTGTTGAAATGGCTTTTTCTGTATGGTTGCTGTTTTTATTCCTTAACAAAGGTTCCAATAGTCCCACTAATATTTACTACAAGTTCAGTTGTGGATATGGATTGAATGTTCCAAATATCAGTATTGTTGTTTATTGTAACTTCAAATTGAAATTCATCAATAATAGTATAAGTCCCGTTTTCGCTATTCATTAAAACACAATCTCCATTTGTGTTTTCGTCATAATTGCTTAATTGAAAAGATAAGCTATCCGTGAAATTAATGAATGAGTTTTTTTTGCATTCAGAAGGTGCTGGTGCACCGGCCTGACCTTCAAAATACCATTTTCCTACAAGGATTTCACCAGTAGTCAGTTCTCTAGTTTTAAAGCTATCTATATTGCTTTGTGTTGTATTTCCATGAGTATCTTTTGCCACAACCATCCAGTAATACGTGGTTTCAGGTTGTAAGTCTGTTTGCGTGGAATATGATGTTGTATTCAGGTTACTAGCAATACTTGTTTGTGGTGGGTTTTGTGTATCTAAATACACTTGATAAGTTATGGCATCATTTTCTGGGTCGGTTGCTGATTCCCAAGATAGTTGGGGTTGTAAATCGGCATCATTAGACACATCTGTAACATTAAATATATTTGGTGCTTGGTTTGCAGGAGCGCTATCATCATCACTACTGCAGCTACTAAAAGCGAAGCCAACTAATAGTAAAAGTATTAAAGGCTTGAAAGTTGTTTGTAATTTTTTCATAATTAATTTTATTTGGGTTAATTTATTTTTTTTAGGAATATATAATCGTTCATGCTTTTATAGATATAAAAAGAAAGGGTTAACATAGTATCTTGTTAATTTTTAAATCACAAGTGAAAAAAAACTCAGTTATTTATATAGTTCAAAAAAATAAGCATCTTAGTTTTTAGAAGTAAATATGTATTACTTTAAATACTAGGATGCTTTAGTTTAGAATTGTTTATTGTTTTTTAGTCACTTTATTTTTCATTTTATAAACCGAAAAAAGTTTCATGCTTTAATTACTCTCCGCAAAGAAGTCCGCCACTTACATTTTCTGTTGTATTATTGCTTTGTGTAAGATTGGGATTTGTTGGATTATATTTGTTGAATAAAGCACAACCATTTATATCTTTAAAGGTTGTATTAGTAACGGTTAGGACAGGATTTACCCACATGCCAATAGCGCCACCAGCTCCAGAACCACCAGCGTATTCAATTATAACATTGTTAAATTCAGTAAATAAAGATGACGTGCGTCGAATTGAAAGTGATTTCCACGCTCCTGCTTGTTTTGTAGCGCCAGTAAAAGTAATAGGTTCTGTTGGAGTACCTACAGCAACTATTGAACTCCCATCGTCAAATATCTTATCTAATTCTAAGCCTATATTATCTTCAAATTCTAAAGTTAAACCAGGCTCTAGAGTTAACTGAGCTCCATCTACAATAATAATATCATGTGCAGTACGATATGGTACACTTAAGTTTTTCCATGTTTGGCTTGTTCCAATAGCACCATTTGTACCAGCACTTAATCTAATGACATCTGTTGTGTTTCCTGTAAAATCTCCTCCAGAGATATCACTTACAACATTTGTAACTACATAAGCAGGTATGTCACAGTCGGAGATTGTAACATTATTTAACTCCATGTTATAACCTCTAGAAGTTGCAACAAAACCATAGTTTAAACTGTTTTTAATGGTAACATTATTTAATTTAAAAGTCGCATCTCGTTCAAGAGTTAAAATGGCCGGTTCAAAGTTACTAGATAATTGACCGCCTCCAGCATATTCCATAGTTACATAATCTAAACGATTTCTGACACTTTGGCTAGAAGAAATAACACCTTTCCAAGCACCTTTTTGTTTCGTTTCTGCTGTAAAGGTTATCATCTTGTTTTGTGTTCCTTCTGCAATTAAGGAACCGCCAGATCGAATATTCATTCCTGATCCATCGGTAAACTCAATAACAACGCCTGGTTCAATTTTTAGGTCGACTTCTACAGAAACAACGCAATCAATAATATAATCAACGCCATCATTTCTATTTTCTAGTAAGAGAATAGCATCTACATTATTACTCTGAAAGGAGTTGCAGGCTAATAGTTTGGTTTCTAGTCCAGTTGTGGGTTCGTCTATCGGGTCATCATCACTACTACAACTACTAAAAGCAAAGCCAATTAATAGTAAAAGTATTATAGGTTTAAAATTCATTTGTAAGTTTTTCATGTTTATTTATTTAGGTGATTAATATTGTGTTTTTCTAATTGTATTTGTTGTAAATCAATTTAATGATCTGTCTAAAAGATTTGTCATATATTGATGCCCGCTTTACGGGCATGTACCCCAAACTGGTTTATTATTATTGGTTAGTGCGCTGTTTGATGCAAAATTAGTGGGTTCAGTGACTATGTTGGTTACACACCAACCAGAGAGGTCTTGGTTAAAGTTGGTTGCAGAAGAAAACATATAAGCCATGTTTGATACATTGCTTACATTCCAGTTTCCAATATCTTGGTTAAAACTGGAAGCTCCCTCAAACATACTACTCATACTTGGTATGTTGCTTACATCCCATTGGCTAATATCTTGGTTAAAGCTGCCTGCAAAGAAAAACATACTATACATATCAGTAACGTTACTCACATTCCATTGGCTAATATCTTGGTTGAAACTGGAAGCTTCTCCAAACATAGTACTCATATCTGTTACGTTGCTTACATCCCAATGGCTAATATCTTGGTTGAATTCATACGCAAAATAAAACATGCCACTCATATCTGTTACGTTGCTCACGTCCCAATGGCTGATGTCTTCATTAAAAAAAGCTTCAGTATCAAATAAACCACGCATATCTTCTATGCCACTGGTACAGGTAGTCGCTGCATTTTCTGGGGTAATTTGGTCGGCGGTACGTTTGGTATAAACTATACCGTTTATTATACCTGAATCTCCCACGGCAGCCTCAGGAGCCATTATAGTAACGCCGTTATCTGCTAGATAAAATAAGTCTCTTTCAAATACGGCCGTTATGTTTTTAGCTGCATCAACTGTTATTTGTTTAGGATTTTCAGCACCAGTTACATCGCCCTGCCATTCTTTAAAATGCCAACCGTCTGCTGGTATTGCGGCTAAGTCTATTAGTTGATCTTTTTCAAAATCACCACTTTGTGGTAGTGTAGTTCCACCTTCACTTGGCGAAGCTGTTATATCAATTTGGTAAGTGGTTGTTGGCGCAGAATTATCATCATCGCTACTACAACTTGTAAAAACAAAAGCCATAGCAAACATTAAAATTAAAGGTTTAAAGGCTGTTTGTAGGTTTTTCATAATTTTATTTTTAAGTTATTCATATTAATTTTTTGTTTTAAACGTGTTTATTGGATACCGTTCTTGTTTAAGGACAAGTCCCCCAAACTGGTTTGTTACTGTTAGTTAAGGCACTGTTTAAGGCAAAATCTGTGGGTTCGGTAGCTAAATTGGTTACGCACCACCCAGTTAAGTTTTGGTTAAAATTGGTTGCATTTCGGAACATCCATTTCATGTCAGTAACATTACTTACATCCCAATTACCGATGTCTTGATTGAAACTGGTAGCTCTCCAGAACATGTATTGCATCATTGTAACATTGCTTACGTCCCAGTTGCTTATGTTTCCGTTAAATTCTTCGGCATTAGAAAACATACTAGTCATTTCCGTTACATGGCTCACATCCCAGTTATTGAGGTTCTGATTAAAGGAGCTGGCATCGTAAAACATTGCAGTCATATTCGTTGCACTGCTTACGTTCCAGTTGCTGAGGTCACTGTTAAAGATACTAGCATCATTAAACATACTTTTGAAAAGCGTTACGTTACTCACATTCCAGTTGCTAATATTTCCGTTAAAGCTATTAGCATGACGGAACATGTGCTCCATTGTCGTTACACTACTTACATTCCAGTTGCTAATATTTCCGTTAAAAGCGACAGCACCACTAAACATTCTATCCATTTGCGTTACATTGCTCACGTTCCAGCTATTGAGGTCTTGATTAAAGGTGCTAGCACCACTAAGCATTGCGCGCATGACTGTTACGTTGCTCACGTCCCAATGACTGATATCTCCGTTAAACGTAGTTTTGTCTTTAAATAGTTGTGACATATCAGTAATGTCAGTGGTACATGTTGTTTCAGCATTTTCTGGAGTAATTTGGTCTACTGTACGTTTGGTGTAGGTTATGCCATTAATAACGCCAGTGTCCCCAACGGCAGCCTCAGGAGCCATGATAGTAACGCCGTTATCTGCTAGATAAAATAAGTCTCTTTCAAAAACAGCTGTTACGGTTTTTGCTTCATCTACGGTAAGTTGCATGGGGTTGTCGGTACCAGTAACATTGCCTTGCCATTCTTTAAATTGCCAACTCGTATTTGGGGTGGCAGTTAGTTCTATTTGTTGGTTTTTTTCAAACGCACCACTTTGTGGAGAAACGGTTCCACCTTCACTTGGCGAAGCTGTTATGCCAATTTGGTATGTGGTTGTTGGCGCAGGGTTGTCATCATCGCTACGACAACTGTTTAAGGCAAAGCCAGCACAGAGTAATAGTAGTAGAATTTTAAAATAATTTTGTTGTGCTTTCATTTTTCAATTATTTTTAGTGATAGTTTGAGGTTTTGTTTGTTCAGTATTAATTCCGACTTGAACCAATTTACTAGTCGCATTTCTACTTTTAATTATAAAGCAGATTATTGGTTTTGATAAAAGTTAGTATTTACTCTGGAGTAATTTTGCGAATTTTGTTATTATTTCTATCCGAAACATAAAGATTGTCTTGGCTATCTATTATTATTTTAAGAGGGAAATAAAATTGTGCACTTGCTCCTGTTCCGTCTGTATAACCTGGGGAACTACCAGCTATGGTGCTAACAAGACCACTAGGCGTGATTTTTCGAATTCTGTGATTATAGCTGTCTGCTATATAGAGGTTGCCTTGACTATCCAAAGTTATTCCAAGTGGAGTAGCAAATTGTGCATCAATTCCCGTTCCATCTGCATTACCTTCGATACTTCCAGCTATAGTCGAAACTTCACCACTTGAGTTGATTTTTCGTATTTTATGATTACCAGAATCAGCTATGTAGAGGTTTCCTTGGCTATCTGCGGTTATTTCTTGTGGACCATTAAATTGTGCGTTAGTTCCTGTTCCATCCGTATCACCAGAATTATTACCTGCTACTGTACTAACCACCCCATTCTGGGTGACTTTGCGAATTTTATTGTTATTATTATCCGCTACATAGAGATTGTCTTGATTATCAACAGTTATTCCTGTCGGGCCGTAAAATTGCGCATCTGCACCGGTTCCATCAGCGTAGCCAGCTGTATTTCCTGCTAAAGTCGTGACTGCTCCATTTGGTGTGATTTTTCGTATTTTATTATTGTCTCTATCAGCGATATAGAGATTACCTTGACTATCTATAGCTATTCCTTCTGGAGCATTAAATTGTGCATTAGTACCTGTTCCATCAGCATCACCTTCGATACTTCCTGCTATGGTACTGACCGTTCCATTAGGATTTATTTTTCTAATTTTATGATTTCCAGTGTCTGTAATATAAAAGTTTCCTGCATTATCGATGGTTATTCCCCTTGGATAATCAAATTGTGCATCAATTCCTGTTCCATCTGCAAAACCATTAGTACTTCCTGCAAACGTACTTACCTGAAATTCTGAAATAATATATTCGAATTCGTGTGCTATTATTTCCGTGCTATTAACCATTACTTTTACCATTCCTGTATAAGCTCTTGGTGGAACAGTAACAGTAATCTCTGTATTGGATACTGTCTGAACAGCAGCTTCCATATTATTAAAAAATACTTTGATGTTATTTGTGTTACTACCAAAATGGTTACCACTAATGGTTACAACGGTGCCTTTTGGTCCACTTACTGGTGAAATGTTATTCACAGTAGCAGTTGGAGTAGGTTGAGTAGGGGTATCATCATCGCTACTACAACTTGTAACCGCAAAAGCCATGGCAAGTATTAAAATTAAAGGTTTGAGTGTTGTTTTTAAATATTTCATGATCACATTATTTTTTAGTAAAATTTAATGGTGTATCTTTTTTAAACAGTAATTAACTTAACTGTTTTTTGGGTGTGCTCAATATCCAGGAGGTAGGTTTATTTTAATAGTACCAGAGGCCGTTGTTGATTGCAAATCATCATTGTTATCACGATAGGTAAACGTACCATTAAATTCAATGGTGAGTTCGGAAAATATTGGTATTCCTAAAACAAAAACCTGTTCGCGAATGGTTAGGTTAGCAGTTCCTGAATCTGAGCTATAGTTTAATCCAGAATCCGTTGGAAATGTAAAATATATCTGAGCATCTCCACTAAACGGGAGATTGGTACTCTCTCCTATTGGGAAATCAAAAAGACCTTGTGCCGTAATATCATTGTTTTTTAGTGTAAAAGTAACGTGCGTTACGCCGTCCTCGTTAATAGCGAGTGATGAGGCTTGAACAGCACCATTCTCGCCTTCTCCGTCAGAAACGTTTTCTACTGTTCCAGAATATGATTGTCCGTCAACGGTAATATTATAGGTGTGTGCTACTCCAGAATTTCCAGTTGGGTTTGGATTTGGATTGTTTGGATTCGTTATATTGTCATCACTGCTACAACTTGCAAAAGCGACAATGAGTATGATTGGAGCAAAAAAGGTCTTAAAAAAGTCTATTTTTGTTTTCATGATTAATAATTTTTAATTGTGTTACAAAATTGCAATTAAGTGTTTGGTTTTTTTTAATTTATAGCTAAATGTGGTAACTAATAAAATGTGTTGAACCACATTGATTACCAGTTTATTCTAAACTTATTTTAATATTATCCATTCCACCTGTATCTGGCCCCGACTGAAATTCTCCACGAATGGAAAACTCGGTTACATTAGATAATATGGCTTTAATTTCGGCTTCAGTTGCTGGAGTGCCACTATCGAAATCACCTTTTAGCCAGCCGCTTTCTGTACTAATTTTTAAGCTATAATCAGTCCATTCGCTTGTTGGGTAATCAGTTAATGCATGAACGTAAGTTATTTGGTCAGAACCATTTCTAAAAATAATATCAGCATTTTCAAATTGATTGTCCATAGCAGAGGTTTGGAACAAACTAAAACTAAGTGTAGCATTATAATAAACAGACTTGTTTCCGTGATATAAATCTGGTGCTGTAAAGTACCAAACGCCTCCAGCGACATCGTCGTCTGCATAAATATAGCCATCGTTTACCCCGCCATCCGGAGAGTAAGAGGCTTCTACATAACCACCTTGTGCATCGCCAGTAATTCGCCAACCTTGTGCATCTGTTTGAAATTGGCTTATGTTAATAATGTTGTCGTTATTCACCGGAGGTTCTGTTGTGTCATCATCGCTACTGCAACTGGCTATTGTAAATAAAAAAAGGGTGGATAATATGAAATAAATGAATGGTTTGTTGCTTTGGGGTGTTTTGATTTGATTTTTCATTTTTTTTAAAATGTTTTATATTGATTTGTTTAATGTATGAATGCATCAAAAGTTAACATGTATTATGTACAAATTTGGAAATCGTACATATTAATGCTTAAAATTGCTGCCTGCTTGTGTGAATCTTTTGTGCTTAGGTATTATAAAATAAGATTTATAATGTTAATGAAGGATATAGAGTTTTTGAGAATTTATAATTACTATAATTTATCTAGAACATCATTTACTTTGTAATTACTCAAATCGAAGTATTTAGCATCTGATTTATTTTCAAGAGAAGTTATATCCATTTGCATACTTGGTGTTTCTCTGTTTTTTTCGAAGTGCACACTTCTTACCATCATACCTTGTGGATAGTTTTCGTCTAATTTTGAAGATTTGGTTAGCACAGAACTGTTAGAGAAATCTTTAATCTGTCCACCAAATAGGTGATTTCCACTTAGGTCAATACTAATTTCTTTAGTTACCCAGGCATGCATAGTAGTTTTTTCTTTGCTGTTAGTGTAAATGTACTTTCGGCAATTATGACCATAAATAGTTTTAGTTTCGTCCGTTCGTTGCCATACGCCATTACTGTCTTCAAGGTCTATTTGATCTCCTGCAAGCTTTTCGGCCATTTTTTGAAAGTTAATCATAGGCATTTTTGTGGCTGTGTTTTCTTTAGGATCTATCATATACATTGCAGCGCCTTTATAATCGAAAAGTATGCGATTTTCATTTTTAGTACCTTCATTCATAATCATACACTCTCCAGTGTTTCCAAAAACCATTTTAGCCGTGGTGGTCTCTTTCACTTTCCCATTGTTTTTAAAAGTTGTTGTTTCCATTGAAAGAGTTGCTTGTACCGGATTTTCTGGAACAGGATAACGACTGTCATTTTCGTAAGTAACATCTTTAAGTGCTTCACGTCCCTTCTCTTTTTCGGGCTCAGCATATTTTTCTTTCATATCTTTTTTTACCTGTCTCTTTATCCAACCGCGTTGGGCATTAACAGGTCCTGCAAATGCGAAAATGAGTAAAGTTGTTATTGAAAATAAATATATCTTTTTCATGTTTTTAAGGTTTTAGTTACATTACTTAATAGTAATAATGATCAAAGGTTAACATGAATTTATAAATCAATTATAGAAACATTAATTTTCATTTCCTGCATGAGTGTAATTGTTTTATTTCGAGAGTATTATATGTTTTTTGTTTAAGAGCTATTTTAGTGTATGCTCGAATAAAAAGATTGTCTTCTTTAAGTTTCTAGGTTAATAATACGATTGAAGAATTAGTTTAACTATGGATTAGAGTCAATTAAAAAACAAAAAAATAGCAAGCCTAATTAGGACTTGCTATTCTCTATTTATTAAAATAATATTTTTTATTCAGGATTCTCAGTATTGGCCTCTCTAGCTAGAGAAACAGAATCTGGTTCTTTTCCTAATTGAGTGTCTAAATTTAATAAGGATTCATCACTTGCTTTCGGGCCTCCGGCAATTTTTAATTTGTCTAACAGTTCAAGAACCAATTTCTCTTCTTCTATTTGTTCTTTAACAAACCATTGCGCAAAATTATAAGTTGCCCAATCTTTTTCCTCATGAGCTAAATTTACAATTTCATAAATAGCGTTGGTGTTGTCAACTTCATGTTTAAAGGTTTTTTCAAAACAGTCTTGCAAATTTTTTGGGTTAGCTGGGGGAGCTTTAACTGCATCAATTTTTGCTGTTCCTCCACGCTCCATAATGTATTGCATAACTTTCATCATATGGTCTCGTTCTTCTTGAGAGTGGCGAAACAAATAATTGGCTATTCCGCCATAACCTTCACTGTCCGCCCAACAGCCATAAGATAAATATATTTGAGCGGCTTCTGCCTCTTTGGTTACTTGATGGTTTAAAATTGTTTCTATTTTTTTTGATAATCTGTTGGTGTTCATTTTATATGGTTTTTTTATGCTTTAATAAAGGTCTTGAATAGCCTTAAGAAAGGTTAACTACTTAGAATTAAATTTTAACTCAAATGCGTTATTTGTTTTCTGAAGAAGTTCTTAAGTATTTTAAACAAGTGCAATATATCACAGAAAGCAAGATTTAAACCTTAATAGTTTTAGCTTAAAATTTAGGGTTAGTTCTTCTGTTATCTGGTTTTACCTCAGTTTAAAGACATTTTCTTTAAATCCTGTCTCTATTTGTTTTTACAGGGTTTAAGCGAGATGGAATATAGGCTGCGCTACTTAAGTTGATTTAGTAGTTATTGAGTAATGGGCTGAGTTTTTTTATAATTTTTGAAGCGTAATTTTTCACATCAATCATTTTTGATGAGCCAGTAATGGCATCTAACTCTTCTATTTTCAGGTCTCCTTGATATGAAGTACTAAATACTAAAATGTTATTTAAGCAGCGATAATGGTTATTTATAAATATTTCAACTTCTTTAGGTGGCTTCCATGTGTACCAGGAATGAAGAATAAGTATAGCATCCTGATTTTTAGGCTGAGCATCGGATAGAGAACTCAAGGAAATTACTTTAATGTTTACCGGTTTAGAGTTGTAATGTTGTATAATTAGACTAACCAAAGAATCTTTAAAATGGCTTCCTTCGTTGGCTATTAGTAAGTTGTATTTGTCAGGAGTTTTTTTCGAGAAAAGACTGTAGCCACAAGGATTATAAAACAGTGAGAGGTACAATACGAAACTTAGTAAACCTAATAAGGTAATTATCACTGTTTTTTTAAATATGGACATAAGGGTAGATTTTTAACTTCAATTAGCTGTTTCTTTTATTGTATTTACAAACAGTTTAAGAATGTAGCTATAAAGTTACATGTAATTTCCTTGAAGATTAATGATTTATGTCAATTGAGAGCTGTCTTTAAAATAAAGCAATAATTATAAATGGAAAATTGTGAATGTTTTGGAAGAGGTTGAATTTGTATTATAGGTATTGATATGGGAGATAAGAAAGGTACTGTAATATAAAAGTATAATTAAATATAAAAACCAAAAAACCCGAACATTTGTTCGGGTTTTTAGTGGTGGTGCCTCCAGGAATCGAACCAGGGACACAAGGATTTTCAGTCCTTTGCTCTACCAACTGAGCTAAGGCACCAATTGCATAATTGCGAGTGCAAATATAGAATCAATTTTATTATTCGCCAAATGAAAGTAAATAAAAAATCGTTTTGTAAATTTGCAACCTTAAAACGAGCCATGAATTTAATTATAGATATTGGAAATACTTTTATTAAATTTGCTGTTTTTCAGCAAGATGAGGTTGTGTTTCAATCTTCGGTTGAAGAAAATGAAGTTAAAAATGAATTTGAATTATTTTTAAAAAAATATCCTAAAATTAATAAATGTGTCATTTCTTCCGTAGGAAAACTTGATGAACAGGCTTTAAATTTTGTAAAACAACGTTTAAAAGTAATAGTTTTAGATTCGGAAACTAAATTGCCATTTAATAATTTATATGCTACTCCAAAAACGCTGGGAGTAGATAGATTGGCTTTAGTAAGTGCAGCCGTTAAACAATTTCCAAATAAAAATTGTTTGATAATAGATATGGGGTCGTGTATTACCTATGATTTTATTTCTGACAAAAATAATTTTTTAGGCGGTGCTATTTCGCCAGGATTACGAATGAGATATAAATCTTTGAATAATTTTACAGCCAAATTACCGTTAATAGAAACAAAGTTACCGGAAGACATCATTGGAAACTCAACAGAAAACGCCATTCACACAGGAATTGTTTTTGGTATTTTAAACGAAATAGATGGTGTAATAGACAGTTATAAAGAGAAATATTCAGATTTAACAGTTATTTTAACAGGAGGAGATGCTAATTTCTTGTCAAAACAATTTAAAAATAGCATATTTGCCAACTCAAATTTCCTATTAATAGGATTGAACCATATTTTACAATTTAATTCAACCGAATGATTAAAAAACTTGTATTAGTTTTTATTGCCTTGTGTGCAATTCAAAGTTACGCCCAAGAAGGTACGGCCTCACCATATTCATTTTATGGTATAGGTAGCTTAAAATTTAAAGGAACTGTCGAGAACAGAAGTATGGGAGGGTTGAGTATTTATTCAGATAGTATTCATTTAAATTTAAGAAACCCAGCATCTTACGCAACTAAAAACTTAGCCCAATATAATAACGAAAGTAGGCCTGTAAAATTTGCTATTGGTGGAGGTCACTCTAATTCTAAACTAAAAAGTGAATCTGCATCAGATAAGGTAAATTCAACCACTTTAGATTATCTTGCAATGTCTTTTCCAATTGGAAGATTTGGGTTAGGTATGGGGCTGATACCTTATACAACTGTAGGTTACAAATTAGAAACCTTGAATAATGAGGATAATCTACAAAGTAAATTTAGAGGTGAAGGTGGAGTTAATAAGGTGTATGCCTCATTAGGATATTTAATTTCTGACGAATTAAGTGTTGGTGTAGATTTTGGGTATAACTTTGGTAGTATTAAAAACAATACCATTGAATACGTCTATACGCATGAAGGAAGTTTGGCACAATACCAAACAAGAGAAGATAATAGATCAGATTTAGGAGGATTAGGAGTAAATCTTGGATTAACATATACGAAAATGATTAAAGATGAGTTTGAATTAACCACATCATTAACATATAGACCAAAGACAAATTTATCTTCAAATAATTCTCGTACATTTAATACCATTACCATAAATCAGATTAATGGTAATGAAAATGTTATTAATTCTATAGATGCCAATTTAGAAGCACAAGGTTTAAGATATACGGATTTTGTTATTCCATCCAGGTTAGCTTTCGGAGCTGGAATTGGGCAACCTAGAATATGGTTTGTAGGTGCAGAATATTCATATTTAGACACAAGTAAATTTGAAAACGCATTATATGCAGCTAGCGATTCTGCAGGAAATGTTAAGTATTCTGGAGCCTCAGCATTTTCTGTTGGAGGATTTTTTATTCCAGATTATAATTCATTCTCAAGTTATTTAAGTAGAGTGGTTTATAGAGCTGGAGTTCGATTTGAAGAAACTGGATTAAACATTAATGACGAGGCTATAAACGAGTTTGGCATATCTTTTGGAGTAGGATTACCAATGGGGAACTCATTCTCTAATGCCAACATTGGTGTAGAGTTTGGAAAGAAAGGAACAACAAGTAGCAATTTAATTCAAGAAAATTTTATTAATTTCCAATTAAGCTTCTCGTTCAACGACAGATGGTTCCAAAGAAGAAAATTTAATTAAGAATAAACTAAATATTATGAAAACCAAAATTACATTCTTGCTATTAACCTTATTTTTAGGATTGAATTTTGTGACTGCTCAAGATGAGGATTCAAGTACTTTATCTATCATGTCTGAATATGCTAAAGCGAAAAATTACGACGCTGCATATAAACCTTTTATGGAATTAAGGAAAAGAAATCCAAATTACAGTAGAGCAATTTACGTTTATGGAGAAAGTATTCTTAACGACAAGATTGAAAAGTCTACCGGAACTGAACAGGTTGCTTATATTAACGATTTAGTAAAACTTTGGGAAGAGAGAGAAGCTAATTTCGCAAGTAAAACACCAAAGGGTGAATTTGGAGCTAAATCTTGTCAGTTATTATATGATAATAGAGAAGTTCTAAATAAATCTGACGAAGAATTATACGCTTGTTTTGATGCTGTATACAAAGCAGATGCAGAGACTTTTACTAATCCAAAATCCTTATATACATATTTTTCTTTAATGGTAGACCTATTTGATGCCGGTAAAAAATCTGCAGGTGAATTGTTTACTAAATATGATGAGGTTGTTGAAAAAGTAGATAAGGAAGTTGCTAACTATTCAGAAAGCTTAAACGAACTTATTGAAAAAGAAGATGCTGGTACAGCTTTAACAAGTAAAGAAGGAAGATATAAGAAAATGTACGAAAGCTATTTAAAAGCTTACGATCAGATTTCTGGAAGTATTAATAGTAAATTAGGGTCTAGAGCTAATTGTGAGAATTTAATTCCTTTATACAGTAAAGATTTTGAAGCTAATAAAAATGATGCTGTTTGGTTACAAAGAGCTGCTGGGAACATGTCTGCCAAAGAATGTACAGACGATCCATTATTCTTTAAATTAGTAAATGCATATCACGATTTAAGCCCATCTGCTAATTCAGCTTATTACTTAGGGATATTAAAAGATAAAGAAGGAAAGTCTAACGAAGCGCTTAAGTTCTACGAACAAGCTTTAAGCTTAGAATCTGATAGTTTCAAAAAAGCAAAACTTTATGAGAAAATTGGAGATAAGTTAAAAGCTAAAGGTAGCTTTGGTTCTGCAAGATCATACTTTAGAAATGCTTTAAAATTTAACCCTTCTAACGGACGTCCGCATTTAAAAATTGCAGACATGTATAATAGAAGTGCAAACAACTGTGGAGATTCTAACTTTAACAAACGTGCCGTATTCTGGTTAGCAGCTATTGAAGCAGAAAAAGCAGGTCGAGTAGACCCAACATTAAAGAGCGCTGCTGCCCAATCTGCAGCAAGTTATAGAGCTAAAGCACCACAGAAATCTGAAATTTTTAGCGAAGGTAACGCTGGTCAGAAAATAAACATTGGATGTTGGATTGGAGATAGTGTAACTGTTCCAAGTTTATAATGAATAAAATTTTTCCACATAAAATTAATCACATAGTCACAGCTTTTGCTGTGACTATGTTTTTTTAAAATGGGTATATATAATTCACATAAAAACTTTCTTATTTACTGCATAATTTTTATTGTGCTCAATTCTTGTAAAAATAACTTCGATGAAGTTAAAAAAATAGGTGTTTCTGAAAACGAACCTATGGGTGTTGCAGAACATATTAACCTTATTCGAACGGATTCTGGAAGAGTGACTGCCAATTTAAAAAGCCCTAAAATGTTGGATTATTCCAATAGAGATTTTGTTTTTAACGAGTTTCCAGACGGTATCGACTTAGATTTATTCGATGAACAAAACCAAAAAAGTAATGTTATTGCAGACTATGCAATAGCATACGATAAAACTGGAATAATAGATCTGCAAGGAAACGTGGTCTTGTCTTCTGCCAATAACGATACGTTATTTGCAGAACAACTCTATTACGATCAAAAAAGAGAGTGGCTTTTTACAAATAAACCCGTAACTTTTAGAACAGGGCAAGACGTTATAAATGGTAAAGGTTTCGATTCCGATACAAAATTTAATCAAGCTCAAGTATTAGAAATCGACGGAATCATTACACTTGACGAATAATTCTTTATCTTTACACACCAACTTTAACATATCGAAATGAAATTATTTAAGTTTTTTCAATACGCCTATTTAGTGTTTGCTATTATCTTTTTTTACAATGTTGTATCAGTGTATTTAAAGGAAGGAACTCTTGATATTGCTTCTTTATTATTAGCTGCAGCAGCTGTATTTATGTTTTTCTTTAGAAAAAGATTTAATAAAAAGCTTGAGAACAAAGACGATCAGTAATCAATGAGTCCAGATGTTATAATTATTATAGCTTCCTTAATTCTTTCTGCTTTTTTTTCCGGAATGGAGATTGCTTATGTGTCTTCTAATAAAATTCACATAGAAATTGAAAAAAAGCAACAAGGGATTTTGGCAAAAATACTAACAAGATTAACAGCAAAACCTTCCAAGTTTATTGCCACAATGCTTATTGGAAACAATATTGCTTTGGTAATTTATGGTCTTTTTATGGGAAATTTGCTGGTAAACTGGTTTCATACCTTTTTGCCTTCAGATTCAAAAATTGTTAATTTTCTACTTATAGATTTTAGTTTGTTAACTCAAACCGTTATCTCAACTTTAGTTATTTTAATAACTGCAGAGTTTTTACCTAAAGTGTTTTTTCAAATTTATGCCAATTCACTACTAAAACTTTTAGCTCTTCCGGCATATTTTTTCTATATCCTTTTTAGTTATATTTCAGATTTTGTTATTTGGATTTCAGATTTTATTTTAAAGAAATTCTTTAAAACAGAAGGAGATCAAATACAATTGGCATTTTCAAAAGTAGAATTAGGAAATTATATAAGCGAACAAATGGAATCTGTTGAAGAAAGTGACGATGTTGATTCCGAAATTCAAATCTTTCAAAACGCTCTAGAATTTTCAGAAGTAAAAGCTAGAGAAGTAATGGTGCCACGAACGGAAATTACAGCTGTAGACGTAACAGAGACCTCAAAAAACCTTAATTCCCTTTTTACCGAGACTGGATATTCTAAAATATTAATATATAAAGATACTATAGACGATATTTTAGGATACGTGCATTCCTTTGAGCTTTTTAAAAAACCAAAAACTTTAAAATCCATTCTGGTTCCCATAGAGTTTGTTCCAGAAACTATGCTAATCAAAGATATTTTAAGTACTCTAATTAAGAAACGAAAAAGTATGGCTGTAGTTTTAGACGAATATGGCGGTACTTCAGGAATCTTAACAGTAGAAGATATCGTGGAAGAGCTTTTTGGTGAAATTGAAGACGAACATGATACCATGCTTCTAATTGAAGAAAGATTGGAAGAAGATGTATATAGATTTTCGGCAAGGTTAGAGGTGGATTATTTAAACGAAACCTTTAAACTTAACTTACCCGATAGCGAAAACTATGAAACTCTTGGTGGTCTAATTGTCGACTTCACGGAAGAAATTCCTCAACAAAATGACATAGTTAAAATTGATAATTTTCAGTTTAACATCCTTGAAGTCTCCAATACAAAAATCGATTTAGTGGAACTTAAAATACTTGAGGTCGATTAAAATCCTAATCTTAATATAATTAATGCGTAATTCTACTTTTATTATTAAATAGAAAATGGTATTTTCGCGCTCGATAATTTATAATCTATAGAAATAAAAAATGGCAGTTTTAAATAAAATTAGACAACGTGGACTTTTCTTAATCATAGTGATTGCGTTAGCGTTATTCTCTTTTGTAATTGGAGATTTGTTTAGAAATACAGATGCATTAGTTGGAAAATCCCAAAATATTGTTGCAACAATTAACGGAAAAGATATTACCCGTGAAGATTTTATGCAAAAAGTGGAAGTAGCGCAGAGACAACTTGGTCCTAACGGAACAAGTACTCAAGCTATGAACAGAGTGTGGGATCAAGAAGTAAGACAAGCTGTTTTAGAAACACAATTTGAAGAATTAGGTCTAGATGTTCAAAAGGATCAAATGAGAGATTTGTTAAGAACCAACTTAGCTAATAGCCCAGAGTTTCAAAATGAAGTAGGACTTTTTGACGAGAACAAATTAAACGAATACATTGCAAACTTAAAAGAAACATCGGCTGTTGCATATAAACAATGGGTTGATTACGAAAATAGTATTGGAGTAAGTGCTTTACAGCAAGACTACTTTAATATGGTTAAAGCAGGAATGACTGGAACTTTGGCTGAAGGAAAATTAGAACACACCTTGCAGAGTGAAACTGTAGATATAAAATACGTTCAAGTTCCTTATACGTCTATTTCTGATAGTACAGTACCTGTTTCTAAGTCTGAAATTTCTTCATATATCAAAAAGCACAAAAAGCAATACGAAGTTGAAGCTTCTAGAGATATACGTTATGTAGAGTTTAGAGAAGTTGCTACGGCAGAAGATGAAAATAACATCAAACAAGATTTATCAGATTTATTGAAAGATCAAGTTGTTTATAACGAGGTTAGCAAAACTAACGATACAGTTAAAGGATTTGCTCAGGTTACAAATAATAAGGCTTTTGTAAATTCAAATTCTGATATTAAATTTGAAGATCGTTTCGTATTTAAATCAGGTTTACCTACGGCTGTTGCTGATACTATTTTTAAATTAAATACTGGTCAGGTTTACGGACCTTATAAAGATCAAAACTATATTAAGTTAACTAAAGTGGTTGCTGCTGTTCAAATGCCAGACTCCGTTAAAGCAAGACATATTTTAATACCTTTTGTTGGTGCTGCAAGTGCGCAACCAGATGTAACACAGTCTGAAGCTGATGCTAAGAAAACGGCAGATAGTTTATTAACTATCTTGAAAAAGGATAAATCGAGATTTGGTGAATTTGTAACAACATATTCTTCAGATCAAGGAAGTGTTGAAAATGGAGGAAGTTACGATTACTTCCCTTACAACGCCATGGTAGAAGAGTTTAGAGATTTTGCATTCGAAAATAATGTAGGGGATATGGATGTGGTTCAAACTGCTTTCGGATTTCACATTATAGAAATTGAAGGACAAACTGCTAAGCAACGTGCTATAAAAGTAGCTACTATTGCTAGAGAGATTGAACCGTCTGAAACAACCATTAATCAAGTGTTTAGGGATGCTTCTAATTTCGAAATTGCTATTGAAAAAGGTGATTTTGAAACTGTTGCAAAAGAGAAAGAATTAACTGTACGTCCTATAAATGGAATTAAGCTTTTAGATGAAAATATTCCAGGTTTAGGAAACCAGAGACCTATTGTACGTTGGGCTTTTGAAGAAGGTACTAAAGTAGGAGCAGCTAAACGTTTTAACTTAAATGGAGGTTATGCTATTGTTCAAGTTACAGCATCTAATCCTGAAGGTTTAATGAATTCAGAACAAGCTTCTGTTACAGCCTTACCTGCTATTAGAAAAGAAAAGAAAGCTAAATTAATAATGGATAGAATTTCTGCAACAACGGTTGAAGATGTAGCTTCTGGTGAAAACCAAACTGTTAAAACTGCTCTAGCTATCAATATGAAAAATCCAACTATTTCTGGTGCCGGTAAAGAAGGTGTTGTTGTTGGAACTGCTTTTGGATTAAATGAAGGTGAAACTTCAAAATTAATTGAAGGAGAAAAAGGTGTTTATATGATTCAAGTTACCAAAAGAACTCCTGCTCCAGAAATGGATAACTATCAAGGATTTGCAAATCAAATTGGAAGTGCAAAAACGGCAAAAGTAAATACCAAACTATACGATGCTTTAAAAGAAGCTTCAGAAATTGAAGACAATAGAGCAAATACAGTTCAATAAGATTTCTTCTTATTATAGATATAAAAAAAGCTTCACAGATCTGTGAAGCTTTTTTCGTTTTAAGTATATAAGATTATTTAATCATTTCAGTATATGGAATAATAGTATCATAGCCTTTGTTATTAAAATAGGATCTAGGATTCCCTTCTGATGTTGCTAAAACAAAATCTCCTCCCCAGGCTCCAAGACTTTTTATAGAACCTTTAAAATCTGAAAACAATCTTTCCTTAACAGGAGATTGATGAATAATTTTAGATATTAAATGCTCATGATTGTCTAATAGGATATTAAATTCCTTTAGATTGTTGCAATTTATCAAAGAGCTAGTTATTTCGCTAATCTCTTTTATTGCTTTGGTTTTATTAGTTTTATTAGACTTGTATTGTGCAATTCCTTCACGGCTATTTTGCTTTTTATTTAAGTATACAAAATATAGAGCTCCTTTGAATGTGGGATTAAAAGTTACTTCTTTAATTTCCCTATGTTTATTATTGCTTAATTGATAGGTTATGGGTTTATTGTTTTCTGCGCAAGCAATATCGTAACCAGAACCTCCAAAAGTCTTTGCTAAAAGCTGGTAAGCATCTACTTTAGCCCAATTTGCTATATTATTAATTAGGGTAGAAGATGAGCCTAAGCCCCATGATTGAGGAAAAGTCAATTTGGTTTCAACATGATATCCATCCTTTAAAAAATTTGGATTGAGCTGTTTTGCAGTTTGTAATATTTCAAATAACCTAATTGATTTGTCATCGGACATATTAGGAGCTCCCGCAATTATATCTTGTAGAGTCAATGTGGCTTCAAACCAGAGCTTATTTGTATAGTCTAAACTCTTCCAGTTAATTTTAGATTCATTAGTTTTTCTTACTTCTAAATACTGACCTTGAGCGGTAGGTATAGCTAAAGATAAAGCGCCATCCAGAACTACATATTCCCCTGTTAGTAATAATTTTCCGTTACTATAATATGTTTCGGCCTGCATATTTACACTTAAATTTACTTTTTTCTTAAGTTTTTTATCGCTTGAACAACAGAGCTATGTGTTGCTGTATGTGTTTTAAAATATTGAATAAGAGTGACTTTCTCTTCTTCAGTGGCTTCAAACTGATTTAAGATATTCATCAAATGCATTTTCATATGGCCTTCTTGAATTCCAGACGTTGTTAAAGAACGCAAGGCTCCAAAATTTTGTGCCAACCCAGCTACAGCTACAATTTGCATGAGTTCTTTTGCAGATGGCTCGTGTAGTAATTCTAAAGCTAATTTTACCAATGGATGTAAGCTTGTTAAGCCCCCCACGGTTCCAAGTGCTAAAGGAATTTCAATCCAAAAATAAAAGATGCCATTTTCAATTTTTGCATGGGTAAGACTACTGTAGGTTCCATTTCTGGAAGCATAGGCGTGTACACCAGCCTCTACAGCTCTAAAATCGTTTCCAGTGGCTAAAACTACGGCGTCTATACCGTTCATTATTCCTTTATTGTGCGTTACCGCTCGGAAGGGTTCTACTTCAGCAATTCTAACAGCCTGAAGAAATTTATTAGCAAATTCTTCTGGGTTTATAGAAGGGTTTTCGGTTAAATCTTTAACAGGGCAACTTACTTCCGCTCTTACCAAACAATCGGGTACATAATTAGAAAGAATACTCATAATAATTTCAATATTCTTTTCTTTTTTAGAAAAGGCACTAAAAACGAGAGCTTCTTCTCTAAAGGTTTTAGCAAATTGCTCTAAACAAGAGTTGATAAAATTGGCGCCCATAGCATCCAAAGTTTCAAAAGTGGCATGTAGTTGATAATAACCTTCTAGACTTTCGGTTTTATCGCGTAACTCTATATCTATAATTCCACCCCCACGTTTTTCCATGTTTTTTGTTATGGGTTTTGTGGCTTCAATAAGCTTAGGTTTTACAGTTTTAAAATAGTTTTGTAAAATCTTGAAATCCCCATGAAACATAAAATGAACTTGCCCTATTTTCGTAGTGGATAATACTTCAGCTTTAAATCCACCTCTCTCAGACCAGAATTTAGCAGCTTTACTCGCGGCAGCAACTACAGAACTCTCTTCAATTGCCATTGGAATAGCATGCATTTTTCCATTTATTAAAAAGTTTGGCGCTACTCCAAATGGTAAATAATAATTGGTAATGGTATTTTCTATAAACTCGTCATGGAGTTGTTGTAATTTAAAATTTGAATTCCAATATTGTTCAATGATATTTTTAGTATCAGGATTGTTATTGAAATAAGTGGAAACTATCCAATCGATTTTATGTGATTTAGAAAGTTTAGAAAAGCCTGTTATAGATTTACTCATGAAAATTTAAATTGGAATACAAAGATACTCTTCTTGTAATTATTTTTGTGCGCAATACATTTTAAAAGCCTATTTAACTGTTAATATTTGGTGTTTTTTGCTTAATTTTTAGTAAACTTGACAATATTTTTTTTGAAAAAACTTTTTTAATGAAATTTACAAGACATCTACTTTTGTTTTGCTTTTTAGCAACTCTCTTTACATCAGCCCAAAACAAAGAAATTACTTTAGAAGAAATTTGGAATGGTACCTTTAGAACCGAAGGTATGGACGCTTTACATTCTATGAAAAACGGACAGCAATACTCTGTTCTTGACTTTGATAGAAACTCCGGAGTAACGGCGATTGATGTTTACGATTATAAAACTTTGAAGAAAGTAAAAACCTTAGTTAATTCTAAAAATTTAGAGGATATAACTTATTTTACCAATTATACTTTTAGTGAAGACGAAAATAAAATCCTTCTAGCTACAGATGTAACACCTATTTTTAGACGTTCGACCTTAGGGATATATTATGTCTTTAATACAAAAACTGAAAAACTGACTCTAGTTGCTGAAGAAAAAATTCAAGAGCCAACCTTTTCACCAGATGGAACAAAAATAGCTTATGGATATAGCAACAACTTGTTTGTAAAAGATTTAAACTCTGGAAAAACAACTCAAATTACTTTTGATGGCGAAGAAAATAAAATAATCAATGGTATTACAGACTGGGTTTACGAAGAAGAATTTGGTTTTGTTAGAGCTTTTCAATGGAATGCAGCTAGTAATAAAATAGCTTTTATTCGTTTCGACGAAACACTTGTTCCAGAATTCTCCATGGATATTTATGGTAAAGACTTGTATCCAACTCAAGATGTGTTTAAATACCCTAAAGCCGGAGAAGCAAATGCATTAGTATCTCTTCATTTATACAATCTAAAAACAGATAAGCTGTCTGATGTAAAAGTAAATAAAGAATATCACGATTTTTATATTCCAAGAATTAAATGGACTAATAATCCGGATGTGTTAAGTGCTCAATACTTAAACAGACATCAAAATGAATTAGACTTATGGCTGATAGATGCCAATAAGAACACCGCAGAATTAGCTTTAGAAGAAAGAGATAATGCGTATGTAGATGTTACAGACGATTTAACTTTTTTAGAAGACAATAGCTTTATTTGGACTTCAGAAAAAGATGGTAATAATCATATATATCATTATTCTAAAAACGGAAAATTACTGAATCAAGTAACTAAAGGAAATTGGGAAGTAACTAGTTATTATGGTTACGATGAGAAACACGATAGAATATTCTACCAATCTACCGAAAATGGTTCTATAAATAGAGCAGTTTACAGCATAAAACTTAATGGAAGAGATAAAGAGCAACTAACAAAAGGGGAAGGATCTAATAGAGCTTCTTTTAGTGCAGATTTCTCTTATTTTATTAATTCTTTCTCAAATGTTTCAACGCCTCCAACTTTTACTCTAAACAATGCCAAATCAGGTAAATTAATTAAAAGTATAAAGGATAATGATAAACTATTGCAAAAACTAGCAGCATATAAAATGTCTCCAAAAGAGTTTAGTACCATTCGTATTAATGGAAATGATTTAAATATGTGGATGATAAAACCTGCTAATTTTGATGAGACTAAGGAGTATCCATTATTTATGTATCAGTATTCTGGGCCAGGATCTCAAAGTGTATCTAACAGTTGGGGTGGAGCAAATGATTATTGGTATCAATACTTAGCGCAAAAAGGCTATATTGTGGCCTGTGTAGATGGAAGAGGAACTGGGTATAAAGGAGCTGATTTTAAAAAAGTTACTCAAAAAGAACTTGGTAAATTTGAAGTTGAAGACCAGATTGATGCGGCTAAACAATTAGGTGAATTACCATATATAGATGCATCTAGAATGGGAATTTGGGGCTGGAGTTATGGTGGTTTTATGAGCAGTAATGCACTTTTCAAGGGGAACGATGTGTTTAAAATGGCTATTGCTGTAGCTCCTGTTACTAGCTGGCGTTTTTACGATTCTGTTTATACAGAACGTTATATGACAACCCCGCAAGAAAACCCAAGTGGTTACGACGATAATTCGCCAATAAATCATGTGGATAAATTAAAAGGCGACTTTTTACTAATTCATGGGTCTTCAGACGATAATGTACATGTTCAGAACACCATGAGAATGGTTGAAGCCTTGGTTCAAGCCAATAAACAATTTGAATGGATGATTTATCCAGACAAAAACCATGGTATTTATGGAGGAAATACGAGATTACATTTATACACTAAAATGACAGATTTTATAAATCAAACTATAGGAGATAAAACTAATTAAAAGTAAAATTGAACTAACTAAAATATAATAAACCTAAAAACTAAACTTATGAGCCAAGAAAATGATCCAGCTTTAATCAAGCACCTTGATAAAAAAGGTGTTGATGACGTTATGGTAATGGGACATCCAGCAGGACTGTTCATTTTATTTTTTACAGAAATGTGGGAACGTTTCAGTTATTACGGAATGCGAGCATTGTTAACAGTATTTTTAATAACAGAAATAGCTAAAGGAGGTTGGGAATGGTCTAATGCCGATGCAATGCAGCTTTATGCTTGGTATACTGGTTTGGTTTATTTAACGCCCCTATTAGGAGGTTTATTAGCAGATAAGTTTACTGGCTTTAGAAAAGCCATTTTATTAGGTGCTTTAATTATGACTTTAGGGCATGCATCTATGGCTTTAGAAGGGTTTAGTCCTAATTTTTTCTATGCAGGACTTGTTATGATGATTTTAGGTAACGGTTTATTTAAGCCGAATATTTCTTCTATGGTAGGAAATTTATATCCAGATTCAAGTTCTAAAAAAGATGCAGGTTATACTATTTTTTATATGGGTATTAATGCGGGTGCATTTTTAGGAATGTTACTTTGTGGATATATTGGAGAAAAAATAGGATGGCATTATGGATTTGGATTGGCTGGTGTATTTATGCTTTTCGGAATGTTACAATTCTATTTTGCAGGTAATATATTCGGTTCTATAGGTGAAACACCTAAAAAACAACTAGAGCAGGATTTAGAAAAAATTGCAGATGACGAAGACGAAATTGAAATTCCAGCAAATATTGTTAGAGATAGATTAGTGGTTGTTGGAGTATTAATGGTTGCAAGTATATTTTTCTTTTTTGCTTTTGAACAAGCAGGTGGATCTATGACCGTTTTTGCTAAAGATTATACACAGAGAGTTTTAGAAGGGAATTCCGGAGTTATTTTTAAATGGGTGGATGCTATTTTAACAATTTTCCCAATTTTAATAGTTACCTGGGTACTGTTCGGCTTAGGTAAGAAAATATATAAAAAATATCCACTAACAATTATTTTTACAGCAATTTCATTTGTTATTATTTGGATTTTAGGAGGCTGGAAAGTGTATAGAGAATTCAGTCTAGAGCAAACAGAAGTTACGGTTTCTTGGTTTCAAATTCTAAACTCCTTTTTTATTATCACCTTAGCTTCTTCATTTAGTAAAATGTGGGAAAAAGTATGGAATCCTTCTGGTCCAATTAAATTTGCAATGGGACTGGCATTAGTAGGACTTGGGTTTGTGGTACTTTCTATAGGTTCTAATAGTATTCCTCAAGGCGCAACTAGCGCATCTGTAAGTATGGTTTGGTTAATTATGGCCTATTTCTTTCATACAACGGGAGAGTTATGCTTGTCTCCAGTAGGACTGTCTTATGTATCTAAATTGTCGCCCAAACGTTTGGCAGGTTTGCTGTTTGGACTTTGGTTTACAGCTTCGGCAATTGCCAACTTTATTGCAGGAATGACAGGTTCATATATTGATAAAATTTCGCAAACGTATTCTATGTCTACCTTCTTCTTAATTATTGCATCTATACCAATTTTTGCGGCAGTAGTCCTATTGATTATAAATCCGAAATTGAAGAAAATGATGCACGGAATTAATTAATATTAGTAATTAACCAATTAAATACTTATTGCAATGAATACAGATATTGAAAATCTATTTAAAGACACCGTACTAGGGCATCCAGTCGGGTTATTTATCCTGTTTTTCACAGAAATGTGGGAGCGCTTTTCTTTCTATGGAATGCGTATCCTTCTAATTTTATTTTTAACAGCACCAATGGTGAGTGATAATCCTGGATGGGATTGGCCACGTGAGCATGCGTTATCATTAATAGGAACTTACGCATCACTGTTATATTTAACACCAATTGTTGGAGGTTGGATTGCAGATAAAATTACAGGTTATCGTATTGCGGTAATTATTGGTTGTTTGGTTATGACTCTAGGTCATGCGGCCATGGCTTTTGATACCACGCTAACATTTTATATTGGTTTAGCTTTATTGGTTATTGGAACTGGTTTCTTTAAACCGAATATTACTTCCATTATATCCGAAATGTATAAAACTAGAGAGTCCAAAAAAGATGGAGCTTACACTATTTTCTATATGGGTGTTAATGCTGGAGCTTTCTTTGGAATGATGCTTTGTGGGTATTTAGCTGAAAATTATGGATGGCATTGGGGTTTTGGTCTAGCAGGAATTTTTATGCTTTTGGGAATGCTTCAATTTATCTTGGCTCATAAAATATTTGGAAAAATTGGGGATAAACCAGCTAGAAAAGAAGAGGTTGTATTATCTCATAATGTAGATTCAACAGATCCTGAAGAAGTAGAAGAGGAGTTGAAAGCTGAAATCAAGCTTAATCCATTTACAAAATTTGATTACTTGTTAATCGCTTTATCGTCTATAGGAGGGTTACTTTATCTTTTTAATGATCCCTTAGAAACTATCTATTCTAAATCTTTAGTGCCTTTTGAAATTGGCGGAATGAGCGGTACAAATATAGTGGTTCTAGCTGCTTTAGCTATGTTTCTTGTTTTATTGATAACACGTATTGCACGTTATTTACCAATAGTAAGAGATAGACTGATCGCGGTTACAATATTTGCTCTTTTTACAGTATTTTTCTTTGCCTTTTTTGAGCAATCTCTAGGGTCAATGACCTTGTTTGCCAATGATTATACTGATAGAAGTCTGACTGGAAATACCGCAACTATATTCAAGATAATCGATGGCTTGTTAACTACAATCCCGCTAATTATTATAACCTATGTAATTGCTCTTATATTCAAGAAGACATTCACAAAAATTGGAGCTTCAAACATAGTACTAGCTATTGCATTCGCATTAGTATGGGGTCTAGTTATTTTCCGTTTATTCGATAAGTTTAGCCAAACAGAAATGACAGTAGATGCTACCTGGTTTGGAATTCTTAACTCGTTTTTTATAATTACTTTGGCGCCTATATTTTCTAAATGGTGGGAAAGTAAATACAATCCGAGTGCTGCAATGAAATACGGTATTGGATTAGTACTATTAGGTCTTGGTTTTGCTATTTTGTCTTATGGTGCAACAGATATTCCTCCAGGTGCTAAAACAGCCTCAGTAAGTATGATATTTTTAATACTTGCATACTTGTTTCATACTATGGGCGAATTATGCTTATCTCCATTAGGACTGTCATACCTTAGTAAACTCGTGCCAGCTAGAATGATTGGTTTTATGTTTGGAGTTTGGTATCTAGCTATTGCAGTAGGTCAAAAAGCGGCAAATACTATGGGAGGAATGATTGATAAAATATCAGAACAATATTCTTTAGGAACATTTTTCTTAATCTTTGCTGTAATTCCTGTAATTGTAGGGCTTATTTCTATGGCATTGAATCCGCTTCTAAAACGTTTAATGCACGGAGTGCGTTAATAGAGTAAAAACATAAAATAATATAAAAAAACACTTCAGTATTGAAGTGTTTTTTATATTTTAGGAACAATTTTTGAAAAGGATATACTTAAAATTTATATGTTTGAAAAATTACTTTTTAAATTAAGTAAGTATTTCAAGAAGTAACGACTAAGTTTAACATGAAGTTTTAAATTTTGAGAATAGCTTCAATTTGAGATATTAAAATAAATTAAAAAATGAAAAAAATACTCCCCCTAATCGCTTTAATATTAGTTGCAACCAGCATATCTGCTCAAGAAATTAATTGGATAACATTAGAAAAGGCTGTAGAGCTTCAGAAGAAAAATCCAAAAAAAATAATGATTGATGCCTATACTAATTGGTGCGGTCCATGTAAGATGTTAGATAAAAACACCTTTCAGAATAAAGATGTGGCAGCTTATGTAAATAAGTATTATTATGCAGTGAAATTTAATGCTGAAGGAAACGAAACCATTAATTTTAAAGGGAATACTTTTACCAATCCAGGATATAATCCAGCAAATAAAAACAGGCGTAATTCGCAACATCAATTGTCTGCGTATTTTAGTGTAAGATCTTATCCAACTATTTTAATTTTAGACGAACAAGCTGAGTTTTTAACACCAGTGATTGGGTATAAAACACCTCAACAATTAGAACTGTATTTAAAATTGTTTAAGGAAGATAAACATGTAGATATGAAAACTCAACAAGATTTCACGGCATATTCTAATGCCTTTAAACCTGAGTTCTCTAACTAATCTGCCTTTAGAGGAATAACGAAAGCTCCTTTTTTATTAGTTTGATGAAAAAGGAGCTTTTGTTTTTTACAAGTAGCTTCCCAACGTTGCATATAAGATTTGTAATTGCTCCCATCTGCAATAATTACTTGCGGTTGTAAAGAGTCTATTAACCTTTTTAAGTTAAGTTTAGGAGAGTTACTGAGTAATACATATTTTGGATTTAATGATTTTATATCATAAACTCCCAGACTATCTACAACCAATAACCATTTAGTGTCTATTTTATATAAAGTCTGTAAGCTGTCTACTTGGATGTCTGAAATATAATTGCTAGTGGTATAATTAGTAATCATAGTGCTATTGGCCTCTGTAGTGTCAATTATTCTAAGTTGTAATTGTAATTTTCTCCCTTTATGAACTCCTAATAGAGTGGAAGATCCTTTATGGAATACCACAAATTGTTCCTTTGTTTCTGTAGAATACTTGGTGGTAATAAGAACAAACTGACCTATTAAAATAGCAGTAAATACGTATAAGACTTGCTTATAACTTTTCTTCATATAGAGTTGGTAAACACTAATTATTAAAATATAGCTGGCTATAACCTGAAAAATGTTAAAAGGAATATCCTGAATCAAAAAGGTTTCTTGTTTTGCAATCCATTTGAAAAAACCATTCATAAGTTCAATTATCTTTCCGTAAGATGTAGATAGAAAGTCAGGAAGTAGATTTATAGTTGATAAAATAATTACTATTATCCCAAACCCTAGAATAAAACCTAGAAAAGGAATGGCAATAACATTAGAAAGGAAAAATAAACCAGGGACCTGATGGAAGTAATAGATACTAATGGGTAAAACACCAAATTGAGCCGCAATGGATACAATAAACGCTTGCCAAAATTTATCTGCTAACCAATATTTTGGATGCCAAAAACTATATAATATAGGATAAATAGTAACAATAGCAATTACGGCCAAATAACTTAACTGAAAACCAACATCAAAAAGTAGGTTGGGATTAAACATTAATAAAACAAAAGCTGAAGCAACTAATATATTTATGGTATTTCTTGGTCTATTTATATTCATAGCAACTGCAACAAAGCTAAACATGAGTGCAGCTCTTAGAACAGAAGCAGATAGTCCCGTTATTACAGCAAAAATCCATAAGCATATAATAATTAAGATAATTTTATAGATACGGCCATGCTTTATATACTCTATAGGTTTAAATAAGAAGTTTAGAAATAATAAAATAATACCCACATGCAAACCAGACACAGCTAGAATATGTATGGATCCAGCGTTTTTATAATCGTTGTAAATGTCTTCGCTTAATCCTTGTCTCTGTCCTAAGAGTAAGGCATTTATTATGGCTAGTTCATCGGGTTTAAAATTGTGACTTTGGAGTTTGGTATTTATATGTTTTCTAATGGCGTCTGCATACCCATACACTGTAAATCTCTTTTTTTCTGAAATAAAAACTTGCTCATACGGTAGATATATTTGAGAATAAATGTATTTGTTCTCCAGAAATTTTTTAAAGTTAAATTGATCTGGATTTAAAGGAGCTTTAATAGGGTGTATTTTTGTTTTTACAATCAGAATATCGTCTACGGCAAACACTGGGTTTAGGCTATCTTTTCTAATATTTAATAAGGATAAGCCTTCGACTGGGACCTGATTGATTTTTAGTATATTAACCACATATCTGTCGTTGAACTTGTTTGGTTTTAAGCTGTTTGAAACTTTAAGAGTTACTGTTAGAAGACTGTCTTGAACAAATTCTGAATTGTTGGTATAATGGTTTTTATGATTTTTTTGATTGTGGATGTTCGAAATCAGAACACCTAATGATGTCATCGTAATATATGCTATAACTCCAAACCAAATCGTCTTTTCTAAACGAGGTTTTGAAATAAAATATACAAGCGTTAATAAAGTGAAAAGTGTTCCAGTAACTTTAGCAGAAAACAGTAGAGGAATATCGAAAAATCTAGCCAATAAAATGCCCGTAACCAAACAAATGGTTAGCTTAATGATAATAAAGTCAAGTAGTTTCACATAAGTAAGATACTAAATATCTTACAATATGCGACGTGCCTGAACAAAGGCAAAATACCAATATTTTTCTGAAAGTTTGGAAGTAATTACTCCTGCACTGGTGGTAGAATGAATAAACTCTACAAACCCTCGTCGAGCTTCTGTAACAAGTCCTACGTGATTGATACGTCGGCTGTTTTTGCTAGTTGCAAAAAACAATAAATCTCCTTTTTGAACCTCTTTAACATCTACCCAGTTTCCTGTAGTAGCTAAACTACCTGTAGTTCTTGGAAGTTGAATGTTTTCGCTGTTAAAGGCAGTAGTAATTAAACCAGAGCAATCCATTCCTTTTTTTGTAGTTCCACCATATTTATAACGAACTCCATTGTATTTCTCTGCTGTTTGAATAATATTGTTAATAACCTTAGTGTCAGCTTTAGAGTTAGTTGGTGTGTTTGCTACTTTAGTAGTTTTTTGATTTTTTTTACTAGAGGTTTTAGCTTTTTTTGTCGATTTACAGGCAGTAATAGAAATAAGAAGTACTAATATGTAGGTTATTTTTCTCATGTTAATTTTTCTCGATAATGTTGTTGTAGATTAATTTGGCTGTTTTTTGGCTAGCTCCTTTGCCTCCTAATTTTTTCTCAAGTTCATAATATTCTAAATATAATTTAGCTCTTTCGTATGGGTCTAATATAATATTAAGTTCTTGTTTAAGCGTTTTAGTATTAAAATTTGTTTGAATAAGCTCTGTTACTACTTTCTTGTTCATTATTAAATTAACTAAAGATATATATTCTAAATTAACAACGCGCTTTCCAATTTGGTAAGAAATCCAGTTCCCTTTGTAGCAAACTACTTGAGGTACTTTAAATAGAGCTGTCTCCAATGTGGCGGTTCCAGACGTTACAAGGGCAGCAGTGGCTACAGATAATAGATCGTAGGTTTTATTAGATATAAATTTAACACTAGAACCTTTGGTAAACTGCTGGTAAAAGTGGTAATCCTGACTGGGAGCTCCAGCAATTACAAATTGATATTTAGGATAGTCTTTTACCACAGATAGCATAACAGATAACATTTTCTTTATCTCTTGTTTTCTACTTCCAGGTAAAATGGCAATTATAGGTTTCTCATTTAATTCGTAATCTGCTCTAAATGCGTATTCGTCAACTTGTGGTCTGTTTGCTATGGCGTCAATAGTTGGATGTCCCACAAAATGAACAGGGTAATTATGTTTCTTTTCGTAGAAATCTTTTTCAAACGGCAGAATTACATACATTTCATCCACGTCGTGTTTTATGGCTTTAATACGGTTTTCTTTCCAAGCCCATATTTGTGGAGAAATATAATAATGTGTTTTATAGCCTTTTTGTTTAGCCCATTTGGCAATTCGTAAGTTAAATCCCGGATAATCAATAAAAATAATTACATCAGGATTAAATGCTTCAATGTCTTTTTTACAAAAGGATAGGTTTCTAAATATAGTTCTTAGGTTTAAAAGAACTTCAGCAAAGCCCATAAAAGCTAAGTCTCTATAATGTTTAACTAAAGTACCGCTAGTTTTGCTCATTAAATCTCCTCCCCAAAACCGGAAAGAGGCATTTACATCTTCCTTTAGCAAAGCTTTCATAAGGTTAGATCCGTGTAAATCTCCCGAAGCTTCTCCAGCAATAATATAGTATTTCATATGTTTATATTATTCGTTTTTGATATATCACGCAATCTATTATGTTTTAAAAAAGAAAGTTAGCACAGCAATAACAATAGTTATTAGTAAAACACCCCTAGCACGATAATCCTGTTTCTTTTTTATAAATACAAAGAAAACTAAAAGATTTAAAATAGCACCTAAACTAATTAGTTTTCCTAATATTCCTTCTTTAGAGGCCGAGCGTAATACGTCCAGGAAAGAACTTCCATCTCCAAAGTATATAGTAGCCAGATAAAGTCCAATAGAATTTGCAAGAAGCCCAACTAAAACGCCTATTAAAAGTTCTTTTTTCATTTATTATTTTTTATCTAAATCGTTAAAATCCCAAGCATTTAGATTGCTAATGGCATGGTGAGCCGTTAAATCAAATTGCACAGGAACTACAGATACATAGCCATTTTCAAGCGCCCATTCATCAGTATCTTCTCCTGAGTCTAAATTTACAAATTTTCCTGTAAGCCAATAATAATCTTTTCCTTGAGGCGATTTTCTTTTGTCAAACTCTTCTTCCCAATTAGCTCGTGCTTGTCTGCAGACCTTAATCCCCTTAATATCTTTTTCAGGTAAATTAGGTATATTCACATTTAAAACCACCTGATCTGGAATACCATTTTCTAAGGCATTTTTGGTGATAGTCCTTACATAGTGTTTTGCCGTTTCAAAATTGGCATTATAATTATAATCTAATAGCGAAAATCCAATGGCAGGAATGCCTTCAATCCCCGCTTCTAGAGCAGCACTCATAGTTCCAGAATAAATAACGTTTATGGAAGAATTTGATCCATGGTTAATTCCTGATACACATAAATCTGGTCTCCTCCCTAATATTTGTTTGGTAGCAAGTTTAACACAATCGGCTGGAGTTCCAGAACAGCTGTATTCTAATTGCTCTCCATTATCAACATATACACGTTCTATATGTAACATAGAGTTTATAGTAATGGCATGTCCCATACCACTTTGCGGGCTATCTGGAGCAACAACTACAACATCGCCAAGTTCTTTCATAACTTCTACTAAAGCTCTAATTCCAGGAGCTGTAATTCCATCGTCGTTTGTTACTAAAATAAGTGGTTTTTTTCTCATTATTTCATTAAATTAACACAACAAAAATACATAAAATCCTACGGAAGGCCTTAATTTTTCTGGTTTAACAAAAAATTATTACCAATTGTCTCTATTGGCATAGTTTTTTCTTTAAATTAGTAAAATAAAAAGATACTTTTAGGATTTTAAATGTGTTTATTGTGATTTGTCGTAATTGACTGAAATTCAATAAAAGTAATGAAATTAATATGATGAGATTTATGAAAAGGAATTATAAGATATTGGTATTGGTTGTACTGTTAGCATTTGCTTCGTGTAGTTTTACAACTAAAACCTTTGAAGATCCAGATAAAGATAAGCTTTTAATACAAGTTATTACTTATGTATTACAACGTGGGCACTTTGATCCAAAGATGGTTGACGATGAGTTTTCTGCAGATGTATTTGATGGCTATTTGGACCAATTAGACCCTTTGAAAAGATACTTTTACCAGTCTGATATTGAAGAGTTTGAAAAATATAAATTAGAACTTGACGATCAGTTAAAGGAGTACGATATTTCTTTTTTTAACTTAACTTACAACAGACTTATTCAAAGAATAGACGAGTCGAAATCTATTTATAAAGAGGTGTTAGCTTCTCCATTTGATTATTCAATAGATGAAGAATTTAATTCAGACTATAAGAGTATTGGTTATGTAAAAAATAAAAAGCAAATGAAAGACCGTTGGAGACAACAGTTAAAATTCTCGAATATTGTTAACTACGACGATCTAATTTCAATCCAAGAAAAAGCGAAAGAAGATAATAATTTAGTCGAACCAGGCACACTTAAAGATTCAGAAGATACTGCTTCTGCAGATACCGATAATAACAACGATCTTAAGGTAGAGAGAAAGACCTTAACTCAAATAGAAAAAGAAGCAAGAGAGGAGACTTTGAAGTCTATTGATTTGTATTACTCAGATTATATAGACGATTTTCAAAGAAAAGATTGGTTTGCAATGTATGTAAATGCTATAGTAGAAGAATTTGATCCGCATACAACTTATTTTGCTCCAGAAGATAAGGAGAATTTCAATCAGCAAATGTCTGGAAAACTTGAAGGAATTGGAGCTAGACTTCAAAAGAGAATGGATCATACTAAAATTGTTGAATTGATTTCTGGCGGACCAGCATGGAGAGGTAATGAGTTGGAAGTTGGAGATCTTATTTTAAAAGTTCGTCAGGAAAAAGAAAAGGAACCTGTAAATATTGTGGGCATGCGTTTAGAGGATGCCATAAAATTAATAAAAGGACCTAAAGGAACAACCGTGGTTTTAACGGTTAAAAAAGTGGACGGTACTACTAAAGATATTAGTATTACAAGAGATGTTGTAGAAATAGAGGAGACCTATGCAAAAACGGCTATTGTTGAAAAAGACGACAAGCGCTTTGGTGTAATTAATCTGCCAAAATTCTACGTGGATTTTGAAGACTATAAAAGCAGAAATGCAGCGTCAGATATAAAACAAGAAATAGAACGATTAAAAAAAGAAGGCATGGAAGGTCTTGTTATAGACCTTAGAAATAATGGAGGGGGATCTCTTCCAGTTGTTGTAGAAATTGCCGGGATGTTTATAAAAGAAGGTCCTGTAGTTCAAGTTAGAGCTACTGGAGAGCCTAAAGAAGTTTTAAAGGATAAGGATAAATCTATAGTTTGGGATGGACCTTTAGTAATTATGGTTAACGAATTATCAGCTTCAGCTTCAGAAATTCTGGCAGCTGCTATGCAAGATTATAAACGTGCAATTATTATTGGAAGCAAACAAACCTATGGAAAAGGAACGGTTCAAAACTTCTTGGATCTAAACAATATGGTTAGAAATAATAAAAATGGCGACCTAGGAGCCTTGAAATTAACTACACAAAAGTTTTATAGAATCAATGGAGGCTCTACTCAGTTGGAAGGTGTAAAAAGTGATGTGGTAGTTGTAGATAGATTTAGTTTTATTGATATAGGTGAAAAAGATCAGAAAAATCCATTACCATGGGATAAAATAGATTCTGTAGATTATACTTTATGGAAAGGAAATTTTGATTATAGTGGAACTATTGAAAAAAGTAGCGAAAGAATGGATAATAATGAACAGTTGAAGCTTATAGGTGAAAATGCGCAATGGATTAAAGCGAAAATGGACGAAAATATTCATTCACTAAACTATAATAAATATAAAGCCCAATTAAATTTGAATGAAGAGGAGTCTAAGCGTTATGAGAAAATTTCGGAGTATCAAACAAACTTGACTTTCGAGTCTTTACCATACGAACAGGAGCTTTTTAAAACAGATACCATTCTAAAAGAAAAAAGAGACCGTTGGCATAAAAGCTTAAGTCAAGATGTGTATGTAGAAGAAGCTATTCACGTACTTCAAGACTTAAAAATGTCTTATTCTATAAAAGAACTAGCAACTACGGTTAAAGAGTAATATTAAATGAGTAATAATACAGGCTCATTAGGTCAGTTAGCGCTCCAAAAATTCAAACAAAATTTTTGGGGCGTTTTTAGCTTTTGGTTTATTGTTCTAATCGGAATTATTTCTGTATTTGCCTATGCTTTTGCACCAGATAATTCTCAGCATGCTAATCAAATGCATTTGTCTATTCATTCAAAGAGACCAGGATTTACAGTTCAAATGCTAACTCTGCCAACTTCTATTGTCAATGAGCAATCTTATTTAGATAAACTTTTTTTTGGAAAAATTAATACCGAAACCGAAATACCTATCTCAAATTACTCTATAGAAAATGATACTTTGTTTTATACTGAATATGCTTCTGATGGTTTAAAAGGAGCAGAAAAGACTCTGAATTTGAATTCAATGTCACGAAGAGAAACACTTATTAAGGAGCAAAATTTCCTGTTTGGAACAGATAAATATGGCCGCGATTTGTTAAGTAGAATTCTTGTGGGAGCAAGAATTTCTTTTTTTATTGGATTTGTAGCTGTCTTTATTTCTCTGGTTATTGGTGTTTTTATGGGAAGTATGGCGGGTTATTTTGGCGGAAAAGTAGATGCGTTTATTATGTGGATTATTAATGTAACATGGTCCATTCCTACCTTATTATTAGTTATTGCTATTACTTTAGCCTTAGGAAAAGGATTCTGGCAAGTGTTTATAGCTGTGGGTTTAACTATGTGGGTAGAGGTGGCAAGAGTGGTTCGAGGACAAATAATTAGCGTTAAAGAAATGCAATATGTAACAGCCGCAAGGGCGCTTGGGTTTAACGACTTTAAGATCATCGCTAAACATATCCTTCCAAATATAATGGCACCGGTAATTGTTATATCTGCAGCTAATTTTGCAGCAGCTATTTTAATAGAAAGTGGTTTAAGCTTTTTAGGAATTGGAGCCCAGCCACCAATGGCAAGTTGGGGAGCTATGATAAAAGATCATTATAATTATATTATTTTAGGCAAACCTTATTTAGCACTAATTCCTGGTTTTTGTATTATGAGCCTAGTTATGGCATTTATGCTTATTGGTAATGCTTTAAGAGATGCATTGGATGTTAAAAGTTGACAGTGTAACTATATGCACCTAAAGAGCTTAAAAGTTTGATGCTATTTCTGTCTAAAATATAGTATTAGCGAAACATATAAGAGTTTCTTGTAAGCTATTCTAATTTCATATTCTTATTAAGAGTGTCTATATAATTAAGAACATCTTCCTTCCCGGTTTCATTAGACGAGGAAGTAATAAAATAATTTGGCATTTCCTCCCAGGTTTCTAGCATAATCGCGGTATAGTCGGCTACATGCCTGTCTATTGCTTTGGGCTTTAGCTTATCAGATTTCGTAAAAATAATGGAAAATGGAATCCCTTGTTCGCCTAACCATTGCATAAATTCTAAGTCTATAGGTTGCGGTTTGTGTCTAATATCTACAAGAACAAACGCAGAAACTAATTGCTCACGCAATCCAAAATATTGAGTGATAAATTTTTGAAAGACTTTTTTTGAACTTTTCGAAACTTTAGCATATCCATACCCAGGTAAATCTACTAAATACCAGTTTTTGTTTATTAAAAAATGATTAATAAGCTGTGTTTTTCCAGGTCTTCCGGAAGTCTTTGCTAAACTTTTTCTATGGGTAAGCATGTTGATTAAAGAAGATTTTCCAACATTACTTCTACCAATAAAGGCATATTCTGGAATTAGGTTTTTTGGACATTTTTCAACATCCGAATTACTCATTACAAATTCAGCCGATTTTATATCCATTTTTTGTTCTCGAGAAAGCGAGATTCTTTTTTTATTTGTTCTGTCGAACGGCTTCCCACAGGGAAAAGGGTTTATAAGAATTATTAAACTATTTTAATCTCAAGAGTCAGAATAAAGAGGAATGGATTAGGATTTCTTAGAAACCACGTTTTTCAAGCCATTTATTCATGATGCTATTGAATTCTTCAGGATGCTCCATCATGGCAGCATGACCGCATTTGTCAATCCAAAACAATTCAGAATCTGGTAAAAGCTCGTTGAATTCCACGGCTACTTCTGGAGGTGTTACATTGTCATTTTTTCCCCAAATAATACACGTAGGAGTTTTCATTTTAGGCAAATCTTTTGCCATATTATGTCTAATCGCACTTTTAGCAATAGCAAGTGTTTTAATTAATTTATTTCTGTCGTTTACAGTTTTATAAACTTCATCTACTATCTCTTTAGTGGCAACTTCAGGATCGTAAAATACGTCCTGAGCTTTCTTTTTTATCACTTCGTAATCACTGCGTTTCGTGTAACCACCGCCCATAGCGCTTTCATATAAACCAGAACTTCCAGTAATAATTAAGGCTTTTACTTTTTTGGGATAAAGTTTTGTGTGGTATAAACCAATATGGCCGCCAAGAGAGTTTCCTAATAATATAACTTCATCAAAACCTTTATATTCAATAAAGTCATGTAAATATTTAGCAAAACTCTTCACGTTAGTTTTTAACAAAGACATGGAATAAATGGGCAACTCAGGAATAATAACTTTGTAGCCAACCTTACTAAAGTGTTTTGTTACGGCTTCAAAATTGCTTAAACCTCCCATCAATCCATGAAGCACAATAATTGGTGTTCCTTCTCCAGTCTCAATATATCTGTACTCTTTTTCCTTTTTTAGTCGATGCACCATTAATTTGTTAGTCTTTTCATTGAAAACAAATATAGTTAAATCATTGATAATATTTTCATATTTATTAATTCGTATGGCATCAGATAGCTAAAGAGATATTAACAAATGGAATATGAAAATTTATCGCATTTATAAATATCTGAAAGTGAGTATTTAAAAGAGATGAGGTGATTTTCATAACGAATTAAAGTTGCTGTTAATCGAAAATTTATCAACAAAGTGGTAGAATGTGGTAAAAAGTGGTATATTTTTCGATATATTTGAAACTTAAACACAAAATTTAGAACGAACTCTTTTGAACTCATTAATAGGAACATACGAATGTAAAGTAGACGCAAAAGGAAGGCTTATGCTTCCTGCTGCGCTGAAAAAGCAGTTGTCTCCTGTTTTACAGAATGGGTTTGTTGTAAAACGTGCCGTATTTCAGTCTTGTTTAGAGTTGTATCCAATGTCTGAATGGGAGCTTTTAATGCAGCGTGTTAATAAGCTAAATCGATTCAAGAAAAAGAATAACGATTTTATTAGAAGGTTTACGGCCGGTGTAAAAGTAGTAGAAATTGATGCTACTGGAAGGTTATTGATCCCGAAAGATCTTGTGGTTTTTGCTGATATCTCAAAAGAAATTGTGCTATCGGCTGCTGTAAATATTGTAGAGATTTGGGATAAAGATAAATACGAACAAGTAATAGACGATGCTGCTGTAGATTTTGCAGATTTAGCTGAAGAAGTAATGGGACAAGATGATGACGCATTTGAAATATCATAATCCAGTTTTATTAAAAGAAACTGTAGACGGATTAAACATCAAGGAAGATGGCGTTTATGTGGATGTTACTTTCGGTGGTGGAGGACATAGTAGAGAGATTTTAAAAAGGCTTGGACCTGAAGGGAGGTTATTTGCTTTTGATCAGGATGCCGATGCTCTTAAAAATACAATCGATGATGAGCGTTTTACCTTAATTCATGAAAATTTTAGACATGTAAAAAGGTTTTTAAGGTTCTATGGCGCCAAGGAAGTCGATGGGGTTTTAGCAGATTTTGGCGTGTCTTCACATCAATTTGATGTAGCCGAACGCGGGTTCTCTACCAGATTCGAGGCGGATTTAGATATGCGAATGAATCAGGAGAGCAAGCTTACGGCGTATCATGTTGTTAATGAATATGACGAAGAGCAAATAAAACAAGTTTTGTTACAATATGGCGAGTTGCGAGCAGCACCAGCTATGGCCAGGTTAATTGTAGAAAGCAGGGCTTTAGAACCTATTGTTACTAGCGAGCAATTAAAAAAAGTATTAAAAAAGTTTTTGCCACCAAAGTATGAGAATAAAGTGTTGGCGCAAATATATCAAGCTATTAGAATAGAGGTTAATCAGGAAATTGAAGCTTTAAAAGAGTTCTTATTACAAATGCCAAGCGTATTGAAAAAAGATGGCCGGTTAAGTCTTATTTCATACCATTCTTTAGAAGATAGATTGGTAAAACGTTTTATAAGAAATGGTTTGTTTGAAGGTGAGCCGGAGCGTGATATATATGGGAATTTTGAAGTGCCTTTAAAAAAAGTAGGGCAGTTAATAGTTCCATCAAAAGAAGAAATTAAAATAAATAATCGTGCTAGAAGTGCCAAATTAAGAATTGCGAAAAAATTGTAATGAGAAAAAGTTTGTCAAACATATTAAAAGGAACCTTTCTAGTTAATGACGATGCATTTAAAAACTGGAGAATGATTTTGTTTGTGTCTTTCTTGGCTTTTGTTATGATAGCAAGTTCGCATAGTGCTGATAATAAAGTGCATCAAATAGCTAGATTAAATAATGAAGCAAAAGAATTGAGGTCGGCATTTGTAGACGGAAGAAAAAAATTAATGGAACTCAAGAAAGAATCGGTGGTAGAATTGAAGATGAAAAAAAAAGGATTGGCAATTTCAGAGATTCCACCAACAAAAATAAAAGTTAAAACTCAAAAATAGTTCAACTTGGCAGTAAAAGAGAAGAACATATTAAACAGATTGTATTTCATAGCAGGATGTATGTTCATCTTCGCTCTGGCTGTTGTGTTTAAACTTTTAACTATACAGTTTGTACAAGGTGATAAATACAGAGACTTAGCAGAAGAACGAACCATTAAAAATGTGGTTATTCCAGCTAATAGAGGGAATGTCTATTCGGTAAACGGCAACTTGCTAGCAACTTCTGTGCCTAAATACGATATAAGAATAGATGCAGTTACATCAAAGACTAAAGTGTTTGAAAAGGAACTAAAAGGTTTAGCAGATTCTTTAGCAAAGTTCTCAGGAAAAAGATCTTCTTCATATTATCAAAATGAAATTAGAAAAGCTAGAGCTAATAAAAATAGATACTATTTGTTGGCTAGAGATATTGGGTATTCAGACTACTTAAGGATTAGAAGTTTTCCTTTATTGAAGTTAGGAGCTTTTAAAGGTGGGCTTATTGTTGAACAAACCACTAAAAGAGAGCATCCAATGGGTGGTGTTGCCGAAAGAACTATTGGGTATGAGCGTTTTGATGAAGATGGAAATGTAACAAGACCTGGAATAGATGGAGCTTTTGGAATTAAATACTTACGCGGAACCAATGGATTAAGGCTTAAACAAAAAATAGGAAAAGGCCAGTGGAAACCTATAGCAGATTATAATCAGGTTGAACCACGAGATGGGTACGATTTGTATACAACCATTAGTGTTAATATTCAAGATATAGCACATCATGCTTTATTGCAGCAATTGGAAACTTACCAAGCTGAACACGGTTGCGTGGTGGTTATGGAGGTGGAAACAGGAGAGATTAGAGCTATTTCTAATCTGGGTAGAACCAAAAGCGGTTCTTATTACGAAAAATTAAATTATGCTGTTGGCGAGTCTCATGAACCTGGGTCTACTTTTAAGCTTATGGCATTAATGGCGGCTCTAGAAGATAAGGTGGTAGATACATCTACAGTTATAGATACAAAGCATGGACGAAAAATGTTTTACGGACGTGCAATTAACGACTCCAAGCATGGAGGTTATGGTAAGATTTCTGTAGCCAGAGCTATGGAAGTGTCATCCAATATTGCGTTTGCAAGCATTATAGACGACAACTATTCTGCTAAACCAGAAAAATTTGTAAACCGATTGAAAAGCTGGTCTTTAGATAAGCCTTTAGGAGTTTCAATCTTAGGCGAAGGACAACCAGTTATTCCTGGTCCAGGCCATGAGCTTTGGAGTAGAAATGCCTTGCCTTCAATGGCTTATGGTTATAATTTGAGGTTAACTCCATTGCAAACCTTAACCTTTTATAATGCAGTAGCTAATAATGGGGTAATGGTAAAACCAACCTTTGTAAAAGAAGTTCGCCAATTAAATAAGTCTATAGAAACAATAGATAAAACTATAATTAACAATAAAATTTGTTCAGATAAAACAATTAATGAAGTACAAGAAATACTTAAAAACGTGGTAGTTCGTGGTACGGGAAGATCTTTGTATTCACCTTATTTCTCAATGGCGGGAAAAACAGGAACGGCAAAAACAGAATATTGGATGGACGATTGGGAGAAAAACCCTAGGTATGTGTCCACTTTTGCTGGCTATTTTCCTGCAGAAAATCCAAAGTATTCATGTATTGTAATTATCCATAAGCCAAGTATAAAAAAAGGTTATTATGGTGCAGATGTGTCGGGACCTGTATTTAAACGTATTGCTCAAAAAGTTTTTACAGATACTCCAATAGTAGATGAGATAGCTAGCTTGAAAGTTAACGATCCTTCTGTGGAAAAGGAGTTTGAAACTTATTATAAAACGGCTCAAACATATAAAACTATTATGCCAAGTGTTGTTGGTTTGCCATTAATGGATGCTATAGCTCTCTTGGAAAATATGGGCTTGCAAGTAGAAACCCTCGGTATGGGTGTTGTTAAAGCGCAATCGTTAACAAAAGGCGAAAAAATTAGAAAGAATCAAAAAATAACTATCGAGGCCTCATGATGCTTTTAAAAGACATATTATATAAAGTAACCCTTCATGCTGTTGTAGGTAGCACGAGTGTGTCTATTAAAAATATAGATTTCGATTCTAGAAATATCTCTAAAAACGATGTTTTTGTTGCTATTGTAGGCTCAATTTCTAATGGTCACGATTATATAAATAAAGCTATTGAACTAGGTGCTAGTGCTATTGTTTGCGAAGAAATTCCTGAAGATATTGTTGAAGGAATTACATATGTACAAGTAGAAAGTACGTCACGAGCTTTAGCTATAATGGCGTCCAATTTTTATCAGAATCCTTCAGAGAATCTAAAACTAGTGGGTGTAACTGGTACCAATGGTAAAACTACCATTGCTTCCTTATTGTATCAATTGTTTAAAAAGGCGGGATTTAAAGTCGGATTGTTATCAACCGTTAAAATTATGGTAGATAATAAAGAATATAAAACTAGTCATACCACTCCAGACTCTTTGACTATTAATAAGTATTTAAAGGAAATGAACGACGAGGGAGTGGCTTACTGTTTTATGGAAGTGAGTTCTCATGGAATACATCAAAATAGGACTGAAGGTTTGCATTTTGAAGGTGGTATTTTTACCAACTTATCTCACGATCATTTAGATTATCACAATTCGTTTTCCGAATATAGAGATGTTAAGAAGTCGTTTTTCGACAAATTGCCTGCTTCAGCATTTGCTCTTGTTAATGTGGATGATAAAAATGGTCTGATAATGTTACAAAATACCAAAGCAAAAAAGAAAACTTATGCTTTAAAAGGTTATGCAGATTATCGCGCACAGATTTTAGAAAACCAACTAAACGGACTCTTGCTTAAAGTAGATGAAAGTGAAGTTTGGACCAAGTTAATTGGAAGCTTTAATGCGTATAACGTGTTAGCTATATATGGAACGGCCGATTTGTTAGGCTTGGAAAAAGTGGAAACTTTAAGAATTATTAGCGAGTTAGAAAGTGTAGCTGGAAGGTTTCAATATCTAATTTCAGAGAATAAAATAACCGCTATTGTAGATTATGCGCATACTCCAGATGCCTTAAAAAATGTTTTAGAAACCATTAATAGTATTCGAACTAAAAACGAAGAGTTAATCACAGTTTTTGGTTGTGGCGGAAATAGAGATAAAACAAAACGTCCTAAAATGGGACATATTGCTTCTGCATTGAGTACTAAGGTTATTGTTACAAGTGATAACCCTAGAAATGAAGATCCGGAAACAATTATTGAAGATATAGAAAAAGGCATAGAGCCTCAAAATTTTAAAAAAATAGTAACTATAACCGATAGAAAGCAGGCAATTAAAGCTGCTTGTCAGTTAGCAAATCCAAACGATATTATTTTAATAGCAGGAAAAGGACATGAGACTTATCAGGAGGTTCGAGGTGAAAGATCTGATTTTGATGATTTTAAAATAGTTCAAGAATTTTTAAAACAATTAGAAAAATAATATGCTGTACTACCTCTTTGATTATTTAGACACGCATTTCCAGATTCCTGGAGCAAGACTTTTTGGTTATATAACCTTTAGGGCTGCTGTGGCTATTATTTTATCGCTTTTAATATCTACTATTTACGGAAAGCGTATCATAAGGTATTTACAAAAACAACAAGTTGGAGAAACCATTAGAGATCTTGGTTTAGAAGGACAAGTAGAAAAAGCAGGTACTCCAACCATGGGTGGAATTATCATTATTCTAGCAACACTAATACCAGTATTATTGTTAGCGAGGCTTGATAATGTGTACATTATTTTGCTAATAGTTACAACCCTATGGATGGGAGCTATTGGGTTTATAGATGATTATATTAAGAAATTCAGAAAAAACAAAGAAGGGCTAAAAGGAAAATTTAAAGTGCTTGGTCAAGTCGGTCTTGGAATTATTGTTGGCGCAACTTTGTACTTTAATCCAGATGTTACTTTAAAAGAGAAACTGCCTATAGAGCAACAACAGGAAATATTGGCTGCCAATCCAAAAGTAGAATCGTCTAAGCTTTTTAAAGACGAAGAACGCTCTACTAAAACAACCATTCCATTCGTAAAATCTAATGAATTCGACTATGCTGAAATAATTGCTTGGGTAAATCCAGATTGGGCAAAGTATGCTTGGATTATTTTTATACCCATAGTTATTTTCATAATTACTGCTGTGTCAAACGGTGCTAATTTAACTGATGGAATCGATGGCTTAGCAGCAGGAACCTCGGCTATTATTGTACTCACACTAGGGATTTTTGCGTGGGTTTCTGGTAATATTATTTTCTCAGATTACCTGAATATTATGTATATCCCGCGAGTCGAAGAAATCACCATTTACATAGCAGCATTTGTTGGAGCCCTAATAGGGTTTTTATGGTACAACGCTTATCCAGCTCAAGTGTTTATGGGAGATACAGGTAGCTTAACCATAGGAGGAATTATTGCTGTTATAGCAATTGCAGTAAGAAAAGAATGGCTTATTCCTGTTTTGTGTGGAATTTTCTTAGCCGAAAACTTATCGGTGGTTATGCAGGTAGGTTGGTTTAAGTACACCAAAAAGAAGTATGGAGAAGGAAGGCGTATTTTTAAGATGTCGCCTTTACATCATCATTATCAGAAATGTGGTCATCACGAAAGTAAGATAGTTACTAGATTTTGGATTATTGGAATTTTACTAGCCATTATTTCAATCGTCACCTTAAAAATTAGATAAAATTCCGGCGAAAGCAGGAGTCTCATCAATAGAAAATTGAAAAGAGAAGATAGAAAAGATAGAATAAAGAAAATATATAAAACAGTATTTAGTTTGTGTCAATAAAAAATCAGATAAGTCAGGATGTGAAGCTCGCCTATGAAGGAGATAAAAGACTTGTTGTTTTAGGAGGAGGAGAAAGTGGTGTTGGAACAGCGCTTTTAGGAAAAGCAGAAGGCTTTGATGTGTTTGTTTCGGACAAGCAAAAAATTAAAGAAAAATATAAAGAAGTTCTTATACATAATGAGATTGAATGGGAAGAAGGAGGTCATTCGGAAGACTTGGTTTTAAGCGCCCATATCGTCATGAAAAGCCCGGGAATTCCAGAGAAAGTGCCTTTGGTAAAACAAATTCGTGAAAAAGGAATTGAAGTAGTTTCAGAAATTGAATTTGCTTCTAGATATACCAAAGCTACAATTGTTGGAATTACTGGAAGTAATGGAAAGACAACAACAGCTTGCCTAACACATCATATTCTAAAACAAAAATTAGAGGTTGGTTTGGCAGGAAATATTGGAGATAGTTTTGCAAAACAGGTTGTAGAAAAAGACTTTCCAAATTATGTGCTGGAGATTAGTAGTTTTCAATTGGACGATATTAAAGAGTTTAAACCTCATATCGCTGTAATTACAAATATTACTCCAGACCATTTGGACAGGTATAATTATCAGTTTGAGAATTATATCGCTTCTAAATTTAGAATTGCTTTAAACCAAACTAAAGAGGATTATCTGATTTACGATGCAGACGATCCAGTGATTTTGGATTGGCTAAAAAATCATCCAGTTCAATCAAAATTATTGCCTTTTTCATTAGTAAAAAAAATAGAAAACGGTGCGTATTATAACAACAATAAAATAACAATAACAATAGATAATAACCAGATAGATATGTCAACAAGAGACCTAACCTTAGAAGGTAAACACAATATTAAAAATGCCATGGCTGCATCTACAGTAGCTCAATTATTGCGTATTAGAAAACAAACAATTAGAGAAAGTTTGGAGAATTTTCATGGTGTTGAACATAGGTTGGAGCATGTTTTAAAAATAAATAAAGTACAGTATATAAACGACTCTAAAGCAACCAATGTTAACGCGACCTATTATGCCTTAGAAAGTATGGAAGCACCAACCGTTTGGATTGTTGGAGGTGAAGATAAGGGGAATAATTATCAAGAATTATTTCCATTTATAAATGAAAAAGTAAAAGCTATTATCTGTTTAGGAGTAAATAACGAAAAGTTATTGGAGAACTTTGGCTCTATGGTAGATGTTATTATTGAAACTCAATATATGGAAGAAGCAGTAAAAATAGCATACAAATTAGCTGAAGCAGGAGATAATGTGTTGTTGTCGCCAGCATGTGCAAGTTTCGATTTATTCGAAAATTATGAGGATAGAGGCAGACAATTTAAAAATGCAGTAAGAAATCTATAAATCTATTTGGAAGTTTTATAAAAAAAAGAATCATATAAAATTAGTGTCCTAAAAGGATGAAAAATATAGTTAAGAACATAAAAGGAGATCGATTAATCTGGGCAATTGCAGCGTTGCTGGCAATTTTCTCTTTCTTACCTGTTTACAGTGCAGCTAGTAATTTAGCTTACGGAGGAGATGGAGGGAGCACCTTTTCAGATTTTTTAAAACACTTATTTCATTTGTTTTTAGGTTTTATAATTATGTATGGGGTTCATAAAGTTCCATATCGTTATTTCAGAGGCTTATCTATTATCCTCATTCCAATTGTTATTGTGTTATTAATAATTACCATTTTACAAGGAACAACTATAGAAGGCGCATATGCAAGTAGATGGATAAAAATTCCATTGGTTAATATGTCTTTTCAAACGTCCACGTTTGCCTTTGTTGTTTTAATGGTTTTTGTAGCTCGCTACATGTCTAAAATTAAGGATAAAGAAGTTTCTTTTAAAGAGACTATTTTGCCATTATGGGTTCCGGTGTTTTTAGTGTTAGTTCTTATTTTACCTGCTAACTTTTCAACAGCAGCCATAATGTTTGTTATGGTTTTAATGCTGGTGTTTTTAGGAGGCTATCCTATTAGGTATTTAGCTGTTATTATAGGAACTGGAATCTTAGCACTTACTTTATTTATTTTAATAGCGAAAGCCTTTCCAGATGCTATGCCAAATAGGGTGGATACATGGATGAGTAGGATTGAAAGTTTTTCAGATGAAGGGGATACAGAAGCAGATTATCAAATCGAAAAAGCTAAAATAGCTATTGCTACCGGAGGAATTCAGGGTGTTGGTCCAGGGAAAAGTGTTCAGAAAAATTTTCTCCCACAATCTTCATCAGATTTTATTTATGCCATTATTGTTGAAGAATATGGTTTGATAGGAGGTTTTATATTAATGATATTTTATCTGTGGCTATTGTTTCGAATTGTTATTGTTTCGCAAAAAGCAGATACCATATTTGGGAAACTCTTAGTGCTTGGGGTTGGGTTGCCCATTGTATTTCAAGCTTTAATAAATATGGCAGTTGCTGTTGAGTTATTCCCAGTAACAGGTCAGACCTTGCCATTAATTAGTAGTGGTGGTACCTCAATTTGGATGACCTGTATGGCACTTGGAATTATTTTGAGTGTTAGTGCAAAAAGAGAAGAAATAAAAGAGAAGGAAGATAAGGAGGATAATCCATTATCAATCCTGTCGGAAGCCATATAAAATTAAAGAATTACAATCTTGGACGAGTAAAATTGTAAAAAAAAGAAAAGTTTAAAAATAGAATATAGAAAAAAGAAGTGGGGCAAAATAATAAGACATATAAGATTATTTTATCTGGTGGAGGAACAGGTGGTCACATCTATCCTGCTATTGCGATTGCAAACGAACTAAAACAGCGTTTTCCTGATGCTGAGTTTTTATTTGTTGGAGCAAAAGATAGAATGGAAATGGATAAAGTGCCTCAAGCTGGTTATAAAATTGAAGGACTTTGGATTTCGGGAATTCAACGTGAACTCACTTTAAAAAATTTAAGCTTTCCGTTTAAGTTAATTAGCAGTTTGTTTAAAGCCAGGAAAATAATAAACAGGTTTAAGCCAAATGTTGTTATTGGAACAGGAGGCTTTGCTAGTGGACCATTGTTGCAGGTGGCAAACTCAAAAGGGATTCCTAGTTTAATTCAGGAACAAAATTCCTTTCCAGGAATAACCAATAAGTTACTGTCTAAAAATGCTGATAAAATTTGTGTGGCTTACGATGGTTTGGAACGATTTTTTCCTGAAAGTAAAATAATTAAAACTGGAAACCCAGTGAGACAAGACTTGTTAAATATTGATTCTAAAAGAGAAAAAGCTTTAGAATATTTTGAGTTGAGTAAAGAGAAAAAAACACTCGTTGTTTTAGGAGGAAGTTTGGGAGCTCGACGTATTAACGAGCTGATAGAAAAAGAGCTCGATTTTATTCTAATACACAATATGCAAATTATCTGGCAATGTGGAAAGTTGTATTACGATCAATACAAAATTTACGATAATACTAGAAATATTCAGGTGCATGACTTTCTAAATAATATGGATTTGGTCTATGCTGCAGCAGATGTTATCGTGTCTCGGGCAGGTGCAAGTTCAGTATCAGAATTATGTATTGTTGGAAAGCCAGTCATATTCATTCCTTCGCCAAATGTGGCCGAAGACCATCAAACAAAAAATGCCATGGCTTTAGTAAATGAAAAAGCGGCTATGGTAATTAATGAAGCCGATTTAGATGTGGATTTTGAAAATGGATTTTCGCAATTAATGGCTTCCCCAGAAAAACAAGAACTATTAAGCAAGAATATTAAAAAGTTAGCTCTAGTAGATGCTACAAAACATATAGTGGACGAAGTAGAAAAATTATTGAATAAATAAAAATAAATCGAGCAGAATCGAGATTTAAAGAAAATGAATTTGGACAACATAGATAACGTATATTTTATAGGAATTGGAGGTATAGGCATGAGTGCTTTGGCCAAATATTTTCATGCCAAAAATAAACGAGTTGCTGGATACGATAAAACCAAAACAGACATTACAGATAGTTTGGAGGCTTTAGGTATTCAAGTTCATTTTGAAGATTCGGTTTCTAATATTCCAGAGCCTTATTTAAATTATGATACAACAGTAATTGTGTATACTCCTGCCGTTCCTAAAGCGAATATGGAATTGGTTCATTTTAAAAATCAGCCTAGCTATACACTTTTAAAACGTTCGGAAATTCTTGGGTTAATAACAGAAAACACATTTTGCTTAGCAGTAGCCGGAACACATGGAAAAACAACCACTACTAGTATTTTAGGGCATTTGTTAAATGAATGCCAGGTTCCTGTAACAGCCTTTCTTGGCGGAATAAGCGAAAATTATAATTCGAATTTAATTCTAAACGGAACCGAAGTTTCAGTAGTTGAAGCAGACGAATTTGATAGGTCTTTCTTGACACTGTCTCCAGATATAGCTTGTATTACATCTATGGATGCAGACCATCTGGATATTTATGGGGATGCATCTGAATTAGTTAAATCCTTTGGAGATTTCTCTAAAAAAGTAAAAGAAAATGGCACCTTGTTTGTTAGAAATGGATTGCCTATTGCTGGAATCACTTATGGAATTGAAGATCAATCAGATTATTCAATCCAAAATATAAAGATAGAAAATGGTGCCTATGTTTTCGATGTAAAAACACCAAAAACAACACTTAAAGATTTACAATTTAACCTACCTGGTAGACATAATCTGTCGAATGCATTAATAGCCTTGGCGATGGCTGTAGAGTATGGTTGCCCTCACCAGCAGCTCGCCAAAGCTTTAGCATCTTTTAAAGGGGTTAAAAGAAGATTTTCATATCATATAAAAAGAGAAGATTTTGTGTACATAGACGACTATGCACATCATCCAGAAGAAATAAATGCCGTATATCAGGCAGTTCGCGAAATGTATCCTGGTAAAAAGGTGCTGGTTATTTTTCAGCCGCACTTATTCAGTAGAACGAGAGATTTTATTGACGACTTTTCAAAAAGTCTATCTCAGTTCGATCAAATCGCTTTGTTGGATATATATCCAGCTAGAGAAACACCTATTGAAGGAGTTAGTTCGGAGTGGTTATTAAGTAAAATAGAAAATAATAAGAAACAACTAATAGAGAAAAGCGAGATAAATGCTTTGATAAAGGAAAGTCAGGCTCAGGTTGTACTAACTCTTGGAGCAGGAGATATAGGAGAAGAAGTTAAACATATTAAAAAAGCTTTAGAGGTTGCAAATTAACTGGAATTACATAAAGATGATTGGTCTACTATGCTTAGTAGTGTTCTTGTATGCCTTTTCTTCAGGGAAAAATAAGTTTAGAAAAGTACCGGAACCTATTATAAATTTTCAAGGAGATAACAACCTTTTCTTAACGCGCGAGAATGTTAGTAAATTGTTAATACAAAATACAGAAGGCATTAAAAATAAGGCCAAAGAAAGTTTAGATTTGAATGTTTTGGAGTCTGCCCTAAATTCTAACCAAACAATAAAATCGGCTCAAGTGTATCTGTCTGTAAATGGATTACTTACAGTAGATGTTGAGCAAAAAAAACCTATAGCAAGAGTACGTACAAATGCATCTTATTACATAGATGACCAGGGGAGTTACATGCCATTGTCATCTAATTATTCTGCACGAGTACCACTTGTAACCGGAAAAGTCGCTAAAAATGAACTTTCAAGTGTTTTTAAAATAGCAAAAAAAGTGAATGAAGATGAGTTTTTAAAAAAACATGTCATAGAAATTCATCAAATAGATCCAGACCGTTTTAATTTAAAATTAAGACAAAGTCATTTTACGGTACAGCTTGGAGATTTGAAGAATTTAGATAAAAAAATAATGAATTTAAAAGCATTTTATAATAAGGCCTTAAAAGAGAAGTTACTTGATAAGTATGCAAATGTTAATTTACAGTTTGAGAGTCAGGTTGTGTGTACCAAAATATAAACTATGGAAAACAGTATAGCAGTAGGATTAGACATAGGAACCACAAAGATTGTGGCCATGATAGGTCGTGAAAACGAGTATGGAAAAGTTGAGATTTTAGGAATTGGAAAATCTAAAAGTCTTGGGGTGCATCGTGGGGTGGTAAATAATATTACACAAACCATCCAATCTATTCAATCTGCAGCACAAGAAGCAGAAGCAGCAGCAGAATGTAAAATTGAAAATGTAACCGTTGGAATTGCAGGACAACATATTAGAAGCTTACAACACAGCGATTATATAACAAGACCTAACTCGGAATTGGTTATTGATGAAGACGATATTGAACGATTAATTAATCAAGTTCACAAATTGGTAATGCTTCCTGGAGAAGAAATTATCCATGTATTGCCTCAAGAATATAAAGTAGATGGTCAAGCTGAAATTACCGAGCCAGTAGGAATGTATGGTGGTAGATTAGAAGCTAATTTCCATGTGGTAGTTGGACAAGTATCTTCCATTAGAAACGTAGGTCGATGTATAAAAAGTGCTGGATTAAATCTAGAAGGAATTACTCTAGAACCATTAGCTTCCGCAAATGCCGTATTAAGTCGTGAAGAAAAAGAAGCTGGAGTAGCTTTAATCGATATAGGAGGAGGTACTACAGATTTAGCAGTTTTTAAGGATGGAATTATTCGTCATACAGCTGTTATTCCTTTTGGAGGAAATGTAATCACAGAAGATATAAAAGAAGGGTGCTCGATTATAGAGAAGCAAGCCGAATTATTAAAAATAAAATTTGGCTCTGCATGGCCAGGAGAAAATAAAGATAATGAGATTGTTTCCATTCCAGGTCTACGAGGAAGAGAACCAAAAGAAATTACCTTAAAAAATCTGTCTAAAATTATTCATGCCAGAGTTGTAGAAATTGTAGAACAGGTATATGCAGAAATTAAAAACTACGGTCACGAAGAACAAAAAAAGAAACTTATTGCAGGAATAGTTTTAACAGGAGGAGGCGCTCAATTAAAGCATTTAAAGCAACTAGTAGAATATATAACAGGAATGGATACCAGAATTGGTTACCCTAACGAGCATTTAGCAGGAGATAGTGACGACGAAATTACAAGTCCTCAATACGCTACAGCTGTTGGTTTAGTTATGGACGGTTTAAAAAGACAAGAAAGAAAAAAAGTAGAAAAAATAATAGAAGAAGCCGAAGAAAAAGGAGAATTAGAAGAGATAGAAGAGGAACTTAAAGATAAAAAACCAGAAAGACGTTCCTTTCTGGATAAGTTAACTGACAAGGTGAAAGACTTTTTAGATAACGCAGAATAAATTTAATACAAAAAATTAATCCAAATAGATATTTTAAATATCGCAAAAAGTAATAGAATCATTAAAAAACGAAATTCATGAGCAGCAACAAAGAATTCGAAAACAACATTTCATTTGATTTACCTAAAAATCAATCTAATGTTATCAAGGTTATAGGCGTTGGAGGTGGTGGTAGTAATGCCATTAATCACATGTTCCAGCAAGGCATTAAAGGGGTAGACTTTGTAATTTGTAATACAGATGCACAAGCACTTCAAAATAGTGGAGTCCCAAATAAAATTCAATTAGGTTTAAATCTAACTGAAGGATTGGGTGCTGGAGCAAATCCAGATGTAGGAGAAAAATCTGCTATAGAAAGTTTTGAAGATATTCAACGTATGTTGGATACCAATACCAAAATGATATTTATCACAGCCGGAATGGGTGGAGGAACCGGAACAGGAGCAGCTCCCATTATTGCTAAAATGGCTAAAGAGTTAGATATTTTAACTGTAGGAATTGTAACTATGCCTTTTCAGTTTGAAGGTAAAATGCGTAATCAACAAGCCCAAATAGGAATTGAAAACCTGCGTAATTGCGTAGATTCATTAGTAGTTATTAACAACAATAAACTCCGTGAGGTTTATGGTAATCTAGGTTTTAAAGCTGGATTCTCAAAAGCAGACGAAGTTTTATCTACAGCTGCAAGAGGTATTGCAGAAGTTATAACCCATCACTATACACAAAATATAGATTTACGTGATGCTAAAACCGTATTAAGTAATAGCGGAACAGCTATTATGGGGTCTGCTGCAGCTTCTGGTCAAAACAGAGCGCAAGAGGCAATTAGTAATGCGTTAGATTCACCTTTGTTAAACGATAATAAAATTACTGGAGCCAAGAATGTATTGCTGCTTATTGTTTCTGGTGCACAAGAAATTACTATTGATGAGATAGGTGAAATTAACGACCATATACAAAACGAGGCAGGGCACGGTGCCAATATCATTATGGGAGTTGGAGAAGACGATTCTTTAGAAGAGTCTATTTCTGTTACTATTATTGCTACTGGATTTAATATAGATCAACAAGACGAAATTTCAAATACCGAAACAAAAAAGGTAGTTCATGCTTTAGAAGAGGATAAGCCAACAGAAAAGGAATTGGTAAAAAAGGAACAGGCGCCACCAATAATTAAACCAAGTGTCGAGCTGCAAGAAAAAACAGAGACTCCAATTGTAAAACACACTTTAAGTTTTGATGAAGAGGAAGATAATAGTCAGCCTAAGAATGTAGATTCTAATAATGATTTAATACCTACCTCAGAAACCATTAAAAATATGGATGTTGATTACAAAGAAGTTTCACCTGAGGTAGAAACGGACGATTTTGTAATTACAGAAGCTCCAAGCAACATAGAAGAGCAAAAATTTGAAGCTGAAGAAGAACAGCAAATCACACTTACTTTCGATATGCCTATAAGTAATACCAAAGTAAACAATATTGAAGAGGACAAGGAAGTTCATGATTTAGAAGAGGATATTAAAAAAATGCCTGTAAACGATTATGTGGAAGTTATTCCTGTAACAGAAACAACTAAAAATGGCGAAACCAGATATGCTCTTGACGATTATGTTGAAATTGAATCTGAAATTAATCAAAAGCAAAAAAAGACTATTGAAATAGCTGAAGAATTGGATAAAGAAATTGTTTTTGAAAAGAAAACGGTAAGTCAACCAGAAACTGAAGAAGTAGCGGATGAGGTTGACCCATTAAACAGTCCAATTTCTGAATTACTAAAGGAACGCGCAGAGGAACGCAGACGCAAAATGAAGGATTTTAACTATAAGTTCAATAATTCAAAAATTGATGATATAGAAAAGGTTCCAGCATACAAACGTCGAGGAATTGATTTAGATGAAACACAGCATTCATCAGATTCCAATATGTCCAGAACCAGTATTGGTACAGACGATAACGACGATATACAATTTAGAAGCAACAATTCGTTTTTACATGATAATGTTGATTAATAGCAATTAAGTTTATTGAGAGTGCTTCTTTAAAAACCCGGATAATCAAATGGATCTTTCGGGTTTTTGTTTTGTGTAAACTTCAGAATATTTTGTTTTATCATATGTTTTTTTTCATTTAAACAAAATAGAATTTTATTTGAAGTCTAAAAATGCCAGTCGTAAGATGTGCTAATAAATCCTTACTTTTTTATATCTTCGTAAGCTCTTAACAAAACAAGAAAAATGAGTTTACAACAAGACCTTATGGTAGCTCTAAAAGATGCCATGAAAAATAAAGATCAATCAGCACTAACAGCATTAAGAGCTGTAAAGTCGGCTATTTTATTAGCCCAAACAGAAAGTGGATCTAAAGAAGAGTTAACCGAAGAGCAAGAGCTTAAAATACTTCAAAAGCAAGTTAAGCAACGTAAGGATAGTGCAGCTATTTACTTAGAGCAAGGTCGTAAAGATTTAGCGGAGCCAGAATTAGCGGAAGCAGAAGTTATTTCACAATTTTTACCAGAAGCCCTATCCGAAGAGGAAATTGAAAAAGTTGTTGTAATGACTATTGAAAGCATTGGAGCAGAAGGCATGAAAGATATGGGGAAAGTTATGGGGATAGTAAGTCAAGAGTTAGCTGGACGAGCAGATGGGAAGACTATTTCTAATGTGGTTAGAGCTAAGTTATCTTAAATATAAATTAAACTTAAACTTTTCAGTCCCGATTCTTCGTGAAAAATACTTTAAATCAGGATCAGGAAAAGAGTTTTTAAAAAATAAAATTATAATTGGCCTCGTAGTTCAACTGGATAGAATATCAGATTTCGGCTCTGAGGGTTGGAGGTTCGAATCCTCTCGAGGTCACTAGCACACAAAGCTTAAATTAAACATCCTTTAATTTAAGCTTTGTGTGTTTTTTTATACATAACTTTTAAGATTAATAAGAGTTGTTTAATTAGTCCTCTTAAAATCATCTCTTAATTAGGAGTATAAAATAATCATTAATTTAGTCCTTCACTTTTATTTTTAATTGACTAGATTTATCACAGTAATCCCAATCCTATGATCGACCTACCAAAGCTACCTACAGAATACCTCTTCATATTTGGGTTTTTACTTTTTATTTTATCAGGTGTAATTATTTTTGCTCTTATTAATATGATAGAGTCAGCTTTTGTTATGATTTATAAAAAGCCACTTTATCGACATAGTTCAATTTGGTTAAAAAAGTTACCTAAACAGCAAAAGGATATTTTAGAGGAAAAATTCATTTTTTATAACAGACTTCCTGCAAAAGAAAAAAAGTTTTTTGAAAACCGATTATCTCGTTTTATTACAGATAAAGAATTTATTGGCCGTGATGGAATTGTAGTTTCTGAAGAGATGATAGTTTTGATTTCGGCTACAGCCGTCATGCTTACCTTCGGTTTTAGAAATTTTTATATCCGTTCTGTAGAGGTCATTTTTATCTATCCTTCTCAATTCTATTCTCAAACAAATGATGCTTATCACAAAGGAGAATATAATTATAGACTAAAAGCTTTGGTGTTGTCTTGGTCACACTTTTTAGAAGGATATGATATTGAAAACGATAATCTCAACCTAGGAATCCATGAATTTGTACATGCTATTCATTTAAATAGTATGAGAGAAAAACACATTGGGGCTGCTATATTTACGGATACTTTTTACGAGTTAAACGAATTGCTAGCGAATAGCAAAAACCTTCGTGAGCGTATGATAAGTACGGGCTATTTTAGAGAATATGGCCTAACCAATCAATTTGAGTTTGTAGCCGTTATTATTGAAACCTTCATTGAAACCCCAACTGAATTTAGATCTCAATTTCCAGAAGTATATGCGAAAACCAAGCAAATGTTAAATTTTAATTTTTCTGGCTATTAGCCTCACTACATGATTTTTATCATACTTTTTACTGACTTAGTTCTTTACCTTTAGTAAACAATCTAAAACCTGTAACATGAAACAAAGAGCACCTATTTCAGACATAATGACTAAAGATGTCATTACCTTAAATCATAAAGACGATTTAGAAACTGCAGAACGCATATTTAAAAAGAAAAAAATAAGACATATTCCTGTAGTTAGTGGCGATAAAATTATTGGTATATTAAGTTATACAGATTTACTCCGTATTAGTTTTGCAGATGCCATAGATGAAGATCAAGATACTGTAGACACCGTTGTTTATAATATGTTTACTATCGAACAGGTTATGGCTAAAAACCTTACAAGTATAACCTCTGCCACAACTATTAAAGAGGCAGCAGAAATATTGGCTAAAAAAGAGTTTCATGCCTTACCAGTTGTAGATAATAATAAGTTAGTAGGTATTGTTACTACTACAGATTTAATCAACTATCTAATTAAACAATTCTAACCAATTGCTATTAATCTAAACCGAAAAAAGCTCCATTTGGAGCTTTTTTTATGAATTGGCAAGCAGTTTTAATCGCTTGATAGTTTCTGTTGGGTTATCACTTTTAAAAACATGACTTCCTGCAACAAAAGCATCGGCACCAGCATCTACTAGTTGTTTGATGTTTTTGTCTGTAACACCTCCATCTATTTCAATTTTGGTATTTAAGCCTTGTTCGTCTATCATACGTCGTAGTTTCTTAATTCTATTATAGGTCATATCTTCAAACTTCTGACCTCCAAAACCTGGATTAATAGACATGAGTAATACCATATAACATTTTGGTAGAATATCTTCTAACACAGAAACAGGGGTTGTTAGATTTAAAACTACACCGGCTTTACATCCTGCATCTTCAATTTGAGTAAGTGTTCTATGTAAGTGAACTGTAGATTCGTAATGAACCGTAATAATATCTGCTCCAACTTTAGCAAATTCTTCAATATAGCGCTCAGGTTTTTCAATCATTAAATGGACATCTAATGGTTTTGTGGCATGCTTTTTAATTGCAGCAATTACTGGCATTCCATAAGAGATATTTGGAACAAAATGTCCATCCATAACGTCTATATGAAACCAATCGGCATCACTATTATTAACCATTTCTACATCGCGTTGCATGTTGCCGAAATCGGCTGCTAACATGGAAGGAGCTATTAATTTAGAGTTCATTGTAGTTGTATTGTTTTATTTTTACAAAGATAGGAAAATAAGTTTTTAGTCTCTGTATTCAGCCAACAGTAAAATGCCAGTGAGAAGGATGTTTGTACTTAGTAAATACAGAAGGATATATAAGTGATTCCTAGAGGAAAACGAAACATATTATTAATCGAAAAAAAATCTTTATTTAGTAGGGTAAGAATTTGGGAGAGGTATAAAAAAAATGAAGCCAGAGTAATCAGCTCTGGCTTCTTTCATCAATCAAAAAACGAACAGTTTATTACCCACGAAAGTGGGTATCTCACCGAAGCGAGATTATACTGTTTGTTGCTGTAAAACTCCAAAAGACAAAACTCAAAATTCAATCTCTTAGTTTTTGGATTTTAGTGTTTGTTATTTTTGGAATTTAAACTTACCCAAGGTAAGTTTTTAATATTTTACTTCTAGACGTATGTTTTAATCTACGAATAGCTTTTTCTTTAATTTGTCTGACACGTTCTCTTGTAAGGTCGAATGTTTCACCAATTTCTTCTAAGGTCATTGGGTGTTGATTTCCTAGACCAAAGTACAAGCGGATGACATCTGCTTCACGAGGCGTTAAGGTTTCAAGTGCTCTTTCAATTTCAGTACGTAAAGATTCGTGTAATAAATCTCTATCTGGATTTGGAGACTCTCCACTGTTTAATACGTCGTATAAGTTAGAATCTTCACCTTCTACTAAAGGAGCATCCATACTTACGTGACGGCCAGAATTTTTCATAGACTCCTTAACATCGTTAATAGTCATGTCTAATTCTTTAGCAATTTCTTCTGCACTTGGCGGACGTTCATGTGCTTGCTCTAGAAAAGCAAATGTTTTATTAATTTTATTAATAGAACCAATTTTGTTTAAAGGCAAACGAACAATACGCGACTGCTCTGCCAAAGCTTGTAATATGGATTGTCTAATCCACCATACAGCATAAGAAATAAACTTAAAACCACGAGTTTCGTCGAAACGTTGTGCCGCTTTTATAAGTCCTAAGTTTCCTTCATTAATTAAATCCGGTAAGGTTAAACCTTGATTTTGATATTGCTTAGCTACCGAAACTACGAAACGCAGGTTAGCTTTTGTCAACTTTTCTAAAGCAATTTGATCTCCTGCTTTAATACGTTGTGCTAATTCTACTTCCTCGTCTGCTGTAATTAAGTCAACTTTTCCAATTTCTTGAAGATATTTGTCTAACGAAGCGGTTTCTCTATTGGTAACCTGCTTGGTAATTTTAAGTTGTCTCATCTATTGAATGCCTATAAATAATTAAGTTGATACTTTGTGTTATGGTTATACGCTTAAAGAGTAAATTTTGTTACAAGAAAAGATGATTATTTTTTCTAAAACTATTTTTTTTAAAAAATTATCAGAAATGTAGTATCTTAAACCATTATTTAATCCAAAAATTAACAATATGAAAAAATTATTATTTTTATTCTTTGCATTTGGAATGATGCAAGTTTCGGCACAAGATTTAAACTCTTTATCTAAGAGTGGAGCTTCTTCAACCTCAATGATTGAAAGTTTGGCTTCGGATCAAGTTAAAAGTTTGACCAAAAAATTGAATCTAAATGAAAAGCAACAAGAACAAGTTTCTGGTTTGGTGGTTAGTCAATTAAGAAGTGATAAGTTCCAGAAACTAATTGGTAGTTTTGGAGCAGATAAACTTATGAGTTCCAACTCTGACCAAACAGAAAATTTACAAGCAGCTTTATTGGGAGAAGAAAGTTTTCAAAAAGACATGAGTTCCGTTTTAGATAAAAAACAAATGGAAAAGATGAAAAGTCTTATTCCGCAATAGAAAAGAGATTACAAAATTAAAAGCCCAGCAAAATAATATTTTGTTGGGCTTTTTTTATTAGAAGTATCTAATTAAAGTGGCTTTTACACACGTACATGTCCATCGCCAAATACGTAATATTTATTAGTTACTAATTGATTTAAACCTAATGGGCCGCGATGATGCAATTTGTCTGTACTAATAGCTAATTCGGCACCTACACCCATTTGTCCACCATCTGTAAATCGTGTAGAAGCATTATGATAAACTGCAGCGCTATCTATTTGCTCCATAAAGGTAGTTGCTTCCTTTTTGTCTTCTGTAATAATAGCGGTCGAATGTCCGCCAGAATAAGTGTTAATCATGGTAATAGCTTGATCCATACTGTCTACTTCGGCTAATAGAATTTTCATTGCTAAAAACTCTTCATACCAAGTATCTTCATTAGGAATTTGATCTTCACTGGTTAAAATCTCACCAATTTTTTTATCAACTACTAAAGAAACTCCTACATGATTTAAGGTTTTTTGAAGTTCTTTAATCTTTTCTTCGTAATTAGAAATATTTTTGTCAATCAATACTTTATCTAAAGCATTGCAACCAGAAATTTTATCTGTTTTGGCATTCACAATTACTTTTACAGCTTTCTCCCAATTGGCATGTTTTGAAACATATAAAAAGTTGTTTCCACGTCCAGAAATTAGGACAGCACAAGTGGCATGATCTTTTACAAACTTAATTAGACGTTCGCCACCACGAGGTACAATTAAATCGATTTTCTCTGTTGGGTTTCTTAAAAACTCTTGTGTTTCTTCACGTTTTAAATGAAGAAGTTTAATCCAATCTTTAGATAGTTCATTTTCTTCTAAAGCTTCATGCCAGCATTTTTCAAGAATTAGATTACTGTTAATAGCCTCTTTTCCTCCTTTTAATAATATTTTATTATTGGCTTTAAATGCTACAACTGCAGCTTCGATGGTTACATCTGGGCGCGATTCGTAAATAATCATTATCGTTCCAAAAGGTGCTGTTTTATTGGTAATCTGCAAACCGCTATCTAAGGTCATGTCAGAAATAGTAGTACCCACTGGATCTACTTGATCACGAACTTCTTTTATGGCTTGAATCATACCATCCACTTTAGCAGAGTTAACTACTAATCGGTCGTATAAAGCTTGATCGTCTTTTTTAAAAGCTTCTAAATCTTGCTTGTTTGCTTTTATTATGTTTTCGCGTTCTCTATCAATAATTTTAATCATTGAATTTAAAACGTCGTTTTTCTTATCTGTATGTAATAATTCCATTTGTTTTGTTTTTAATGAATAAATTTGGTTCCTATTTCCTTGTCATTTACTATGTCAACAATCACATTTTCACGTTTTCCATTGGCAATATATGTTGGAATGTTTTTTTGTGCTGTGACTTTTGCAATACGTAATTTTGAAGCCATCCCACCACGGCCTTCGCCTTCTTTTTTATCAGATTCTTTTACGTATTGTTCCACATCTTGATTAAAGGAAACCTCTTTAATCTTTATGGAATCTTCATCATCTGGATGTCCTGTGTAAAGTCCATCGGTATCTGATAAAATTATTAATCGATCTGCATCAATTAATTCGGCTACTAAACTTGCTAACTCATCATTATCTGTAAACATAGACATGGTTATAGAAACGGCATCATCTTCATTAGCAATTGGTACAATGCCTTCAGATAGAAGCCCTTCGTAACAGTTAATCATGTTTTCGCGATGCATTCCAGGGTCAAAATCTCGTTTTGTTGCCAAAACTTGAGCGCAACGCATGCCATAGTCGTGAAATAAACTATAGTAATGACGCATCATACGAGGTTGACCAACGGCAGAATATACCTGACGTCTAATGGATTTATCCGATATTTCGGTGTCGCCTATAACTTCTTTTCCTGCAATTGCTGAACCTGAAGAGACTAAAACCACCATAACATCATTTTCATATAATACTGAAATCTGGCGAACAAGTTCTCTCAAAACTGGTCCTAAAATCCGGTTGTCTTTATTGGTTAATACGTTTGTTCCTACTTTTACTACTACGCGCTTTATGTCGTCGCTCATATTATTTTTCTTTTCCTAATTCTATTGCTCTATCAAAAGCGGCATATGCTGCATCTTGAATAAGCTGTTTAACATTATTATCGTCCATAGAGTCTATGGCTGCTTGGGTGGTTCCTCCTTTTGAGGCAACACGATTAATCCAGGTTTCTGGAGAAATATTTGACTGGTTAAATAATTCAATAGCACCTTCAAAGGTGTTACTAACCAATACTTTGGAATCGTAATCTGAAAAGCCCATTTTTAATGCAGCGTCCAGCATAGATTGCATAAAGTAAAATACATAGGCTGGTCCACTTCCAGAAATTCCGGTAGAGGCATCTATAAAGTTCTCGGTATCTACGTGAATTGAAGTTCCTGTGGTATCCAGTAAATTGCGTACCATGATAAGTTCTACTTTAGAAACGTCTTCAGATTCTGTGTAAGAGGTAACGCCCTTTCCAACTTTGGCTGGTAAATTTGGCATGGCTCTAACTACTTTTTTGGCACCTAATTGGTCTTTAATTGTGTCAATTGTAACTCCTGCCATTAAGGATACAAATAATTGCTGGTCGTTTATTTGTGGGGCCATCGTTTTGAATAAGTCTTCAATATGATATGGTTTTACGGCAAGAAAGACAATGTCTGCTTTTGGTAAGCAAGCTTCTAAATTATCATAAACGTCAAAATGGGGTTCTTTGCTTAATTTTGTAATTTTATTTGGATCAGTATCATAAATCTTTAAATTCTGTTTTCCTAAAAATGACGATTTCGCCATACCTTCGGAATACGTTAATCCCATATTTCCTGCTCCAATTACTAATACTTTCATGTTTTTGTAATGTATTGATTATCAATATTAATTTCTATATATTGTACAAGGACCATACGGAACACCCGAAAAAATAATTTAATTTCAAGAAATCCCATATAGACGATTTCAATAGTTTATTATTGTCAAATTCTTATAAAAATGCCCGATTTGTTGTGAAATATATAATTTTTCTTTTTGTCAAAGTTGTCAAAAAGGTGACAGTCTGTCGGGGTTTCTAATAAGTGTTAGGCAAAATTAATATGTTGTGCCATAAAAAAAGTCTCACATTTTACTGCAAGACTGTTTATTTACGATTGAATAATATTAAAGATTCTATCTATCTCTTTTCGGCTAATCCTCGAGTTAACCATCCTCTTCTACTGGCTGTAGCAATAGCATAAGGAGTTATCCAAAATAGCCCAAATGTGTATAAAATACTATAGGAATATGCCCAAACTGATTCTTTTATTTCATAACGATGTGAATAAAAGGCAACCGAAAATGTTGAGGTTATTAATATGGTTAATAAGGTAGAACCTAGAAATAAAAATGGATGAGTTAACACAAAAAACAGCATAAATAATACAAAAGGGTAACTCATTAATATTCGTGTAGACTGGCTGATAAAAAGTAAACGGCTACCAAATTTATTCCCTTTTCTAAAGTTGCTAAAAACATATTTAGACATGGCTATATTTTCTCTAACATTACTTCTTCCCCATCTGATAAACATTTTATAAAGTCCGGTATATTCTTCTGGTACATTGGTGTATGCTACGGCATTTCTTTGAAATAACACATGTTTTCCTTGTTTTAAAATCATGTTGGTCATGGCGCGGTCTTCTCCAATATCTGATGGTTGTCCCATAAAAGTTTGATTTATCCATTCAGGTAAACAAGCATAAACTGCTGTACTACGGTAAGCAGCTAAGGCACCAGGTGTACATAATACGGAGTTTAAACTGCTTTCTGCAGAGCGTACAAATTCAAAACTCATTACAAAACTTACATCCAGCATTTTAGGAAGCATTTCTCTTTTATTGTTTAAAACTCGAATGTTCCCTGCTACAGCACCACAGTCTTCGTCTATAACAAACGGGCTTACTAAGTTTCTTAGAGTGTCTTCTTTTACTATAGAATCGCTATCTACGGTAACAAAAATATCGCCTGTACCTAAATTAAACCCACGATATAAAGCATGACGTTTTCCTTTGTTTTTGGGTTGTTTAAGAATCTCTACTCGGTCTCCAAGACGTTTTTTTGCGTCTAGCATCCAATCCCAGGTATCGTCTAAGCTACCATCATCAATTGCTAATAATTGCATTTTTTCCTTTGGGTAATCGCTTTCTGCTAAACTCATTAGAGTATCCCAAACTTGTTTGCCCTCGTTATATGCAGGAACAATTATAGTAACGGTAGGCAATTCGTTGTTAGAAACAGATGCTATAGGTTTATATTTAAAATATCTATATGCTATATATATAAAGTAAAAGGCTTTAAAAACAAAAAGAAGACCTGCCAAAACTAAGAATGCAAAACCAAAAGTTGTACTTCTTTGGTTTTCATTAAATTTAATAAAATCTCCATGAAATACGCTAAATAACCAAAGTCCAAATACAATAAATGCAAGGGTGCTTAGAAGCGTAATTCTATTATAAGATATATCAGGATCTCCATTACTATCGGTTGTAAAACCAAAATAGTTTTTAAATGTTTTAATTCTAGAGTTAATAGTTGATTCTAATTTTTTTAAGGACTTTATTTTTGTTGACATAAATGATTCTATCGTTTTTTAGTGTTTATATGATGTACGACGATAGTTGCTTTTTGGACTCTTTTTAATCTTTTTTTAAGAGAAAAGGCTGTGTTTTAACCTTTTTATATGCTTTTTGTGGTTGAATTTGCCTAAAAACCATAAAAAAAACCTCACAAATTAATGCAAGGTTTTTCAGCTATATTTTAAAGAGATGAGGTTTTAGTTCTCTTCTCTTGGCTTTCTGCCATCACCATGGTTATCACGACGGTTATTGTAACGAACCCCACGATTATCAGGTTCACCATTTCTGTAATTATCTCTACAAGGCCTTTCTTTAAAACCTATATTTTACCGCTACAAACAAGTATCTAGGTAATAGTTCTACTGTAGATTTATATATGGAATATTCATCTATATTGGTTATAGAAAATAATTTTTCATTGGTAATATTGTTTAAAATTAATTGATAAGAGAATTTAGATTGTTTTGGATTGAAATCAAGATGAAAGTCTAAAAAATAATAATTAGAGTCTTCCATGAGATAGGAATTGTTTTTCAAAGAAGCTATCCAAATATCTGACATCTTAAAAGCTGTATCCAAATAGATTTTATTCCAATGCGTTTTTGATATTATATTATTAAAATTTGATTCTGAAATGTTTAAGTGATATTTAAAACTAAAATTTATAGGCAGTTTAAAATAGGTTGTGCCAGAAAGAAAATAGGAAGCATGATATGTTTTTAGGTCTTTAAATTCAGCTGTATTAGCTTTTATTGGTGTTTTGGACCAGTTTTGAGAAGTACCTACATTAGTTGAGAGCGCTAAGTTTTTAAAATATGAGGTTAAACTGATATTAGAAGTGAACAAATTACTGTAATTAATAAAACTGTAGGATGATAAGATGATATTTTGACCAATAAAATTTTCGGAAGTATATTTTCCGTCTGAAGTGATATATTGTGCTCTTAGAGAAATAGATTGCGTTTTCAGGGAGTTATTTATCTCATAAAACAAGCCAAAAGTGTTGTTTTGGGGGAAATGGACTTCTTTAGTTCCTTTAATAAAAGACTGAAAGCTGTTTAATTGAAAATGGGGTAAAAATAAGTTAGATTTTGGTGCATTATAATTTTTAATATAACTTAAACTTAGATAACCTATCCTTAATTTGTTTGAACTTAATCTAATTTTTGGATTAAAAAGCCATTTGTTTTTTTGTGCTGTTTTTGTGTCAATTTCTAGGTAATCTAGTCCCAAGCCTACTGATAAATCGACTTTTTTATATACAGAATATTTTAAATTTGTATTTAACTGAAGTTTTCTTTGATTAAAAATAAGATTGTTTTCTAGACTATCAATTTCTATGTTATTTCCAGTCTCAAGTAACTGAAATCTATTTTTTCTATATTCTTTAAGAGATTCATATCCAACTTCTATTGTGGATTTAATCTTTTTAATATTTAGTAACATTGAAGATTTTCCACCATATACAGAAACTCTATCGTTAGAAATATTATTGACGGGTGTGTTTTCTGAAGATGTAAAAATATCGCTTATTTCAGGGTTTTCTAATATGGTATTTTGTTCCAAACTATTTTCTCCAAAATATAAATACGTATGAAGAATATTTTTTTCACCTATTAGGTAGCTGTAATTTAGATGATTGTATACGGAGTATTCGTTTTGCTTTAAGTTTTGATAGATTTTATCGTGGTTGAATAAAGAATGGTTTAAAGTATTCTCAGGCTTATTGTTATATATGAACACATTTTTTAAATATGATTTTTCGCCTATGGCATATTTTAGCTCTAGTTCTCCTCCAGCAATTGAATTTTTACGATTGGTATTACTATATTCTGAATAAAAAATAGGTGTTGTACCTGTATTAAACTTGGTTTCTGATGAAAATAGCTGGTCCTGATTGTCTTTAGTGAAATATCCTGTTCCTCGAAGCTTTAAATTAGATTTTAAACTGGTAGTAAAGCTTAAAGCATTTATAAAAGCTTTGTTAAACGTGCTCTGACCTTCATTAAAAAATTGAACTTCGTTATTTTGTATGGTATATATTGGTTCCATATCAAATTCAATCTTTTGTTCTCTAAATGATCCGTTTGTGTTTAGAGAAGATGGCGCGCCTTCTAATTGTTCCGTAGCTTTATTTCCTAGATTATTATAGTTATTAAAATTAAAAAACTTAATTTTTTTCTTAATTAGGCCAACATTAGAGGCTAGTTTAACTCTATCTTCAGTCCCTAGGCCTGCTTGAATATTACCAAACCAAATATTTTTGTAGTTATCCTTTAACTTTAGGTTAATGGCAACTTTATCTGAATCTATTACTTTTGCTAAGATGGGGTTGTCTTCAAAACCATCTAAGATTTGAACGGCATCTAGAACTTTGGCATCTAAATTTTTAGAGAGAATGGTATAATTTTTATCAAACATATCTTCTCCCTCAATTAATAATTTATCGATATATCTACCATGTGCTTTTATAGTACCATTTTGAAGTACTTCTATGCCTGGTAAGCTTTTTAAAATATCTTCTACAGTTTGTTCAGTATCGTTTTTAAATGCGGATACTTTAATTGTTGTTGTGCGTCCTTCTCTAGAAATTTTCTCGTCTGGCCTTAAAACAATTTCTTTTAATTGTTCTGCATGCTCTTGCAGAATGAAAGAACGCAAATAGTTTTTTTTATTTGGAAGTAGATTTAAGGTGTCTTTTTTGGTTTTAAAACCCAGACTTTGCGCGGATAGAATAAGACTTGTTTGTTTATTGGAATCTATAAGAAGTGTATAGCTGCCATCTTTTTTTGTGTAGGCATACCCAATAAGTTCATTCTTATTATTAAAAACAAGAATATTGGCACTTTCTAAAGCTTGATTGTTTTGGTCTTCAATCCTGCCTGAAATTTCAATTTGGGCGTTGCCTGTTATAGAGCTTAAGACACAGATAAAAACACAAGCAATGGTTATCCAATGAGACATCTGTTTATAGTAAATTCTAAATTAAAACGACTCTAAAAATGTTTCGCTTTTAATTTTTTGTTCGTGTACATTGCTGCCTTGTTTTTGGGCAATTATTATTGAGGTGTTTTTGCTTTTTTCGTAAATATCATCAAGTCTATCTTTAAAATCTTGCAGGGTCGACCAGTTTTTTGGGTGATCTACCGGTCTTTTTATTTGTGTAATACTAGCTTTATTATCAGTAGGGTATTCCAACCCTTTAAAATAGATAAACATTTCTTTGTCTTCATCGTGAGCTTCTAATATCAATCCAGGTAAGCCTTGTAATTTCCATGGGCCAAAAGGTAAAGGGATTTCTAAAACATACCAGGCTGTATAGGTTCTTCCACGAAACTTTCCGGTTGCTTTATGAGCCGTAAAGTCTGCAATTTTTTTGGTTTCTTTTTCTAATTTCCATTCAATTTTTGGGGTCTTCTCAGCTACATAAAAATCCACCCATTGATTCCAATATAAGCTGTCTTTTAATCTGTTGTTATATACTTGATTGCCAAAACGAAAGGTGAGATTATTGCCCAGAGAAAGACCCGACATGCCATCTTCTGTGTAATAGATAGTTTTAAACTCGGTATCCATATCTAAACTATCTTTTCTAGATACGTAATAAGATTCGTTATTATTAAAAACTAAATACCCATTATAATCTGGGCCTACAGGGCTTTTTAGACTAACACTTTCTATTTGACCGTAGTGAACCAAACCTTTGTTTTGGCCGAAAATGGTACAACTTACTAAAGCAAAAAATAAAAAATGATATTTCATAGTGTGGAAATTTTAAAGATACCACATATGTACTTTTTAATGTGTGGTATCTTCTATTAAAAAAGTATTAGCTACAACCAGCATTATTAATATCTGCATGATCGGCACTAGAATATCCTACATCATAATATCCAAAAGAATGACCATTTGCACAATTGTCTTTGAGATAGTTTGATGAGACTGAACTAAAATCAAGTACCTCAAAAGAACGAATCAAACGTAAAAAAAAAAAAA
>NZ_JAPMLL010000039.1 GCF_026410255.1 Xanthomarina sp. F1114 | reverse complement strand
AGTGGATCGTAACCATTCATATAATAAGTAGAAAAATAATTGAAGGTAATCCCTGTTTGTAAAAATAAGGCCTTCTTGAAAAAATGATTGGAGTATAACAAAAAGCTTTTTATCCTCAAGATCAATTTAATTCTCTTATTCACAAACAAAACAATAGCAACTTATAAAACAACAAATAGATTATTACAACCCTTAATAGTTTATTATAAATAAGTTAAAAACTTAAGAAGAAAATAATAGTTATTCAAGAATTAGAGCTATACCATAATCTATGCGAAGTATAAATATAAAGTTACTTAAAGTAAAAAGCGAAAAATTAATACTTGATTTGAAAAGTAAAGTCTTCAAGCATCAATCAATCACTACTAAATATTTAAGGTCTAACCACAAATAATAATGGATAGTATATGGTATTAACATATTATATGTTGAGATACCAGAACGAGGAAAATCTCTCATCCTCCTTTTCACTTCTAATATGCAAAAAAAAATCCCGATTCAATAAAATGAATCGGGATTCTAAAAAAGGCGATGACCTACTCTTCCACAACTGCAG
>NZ_JAPMLL010000038.1 GCF_026410255.1 Xanthomarina sp. F1114 | reverse complement strand
TTTTTTTATAATATGTCTTTGTCTTTTCCGTCAATTTTGTGTTTCATTTTTTGTCCCATTCCGCTTGTCACATATCCAGCAACCATTTCTTTTTTAATTTCTCCGTTTTCTAAATATTCCAAAGTTATTGAGCAATCTCCAGTAATTCCAACCCAAACAGTTTTACTTTCATTCGGTTCAAGTTCAGCGATGTGTTCTGTTTCGCAACCGACTATTTTAATGTCAGTCAGTTTGTTATTAGTTCCGTTTGTGAACGTGATTCTCATATTCCCAATTAAAATCAGCGAGAACCAAATAAAAAGGAACATTATTGGTAGATTAATCAGCATCAATCCGCTTGTTTTTAAAAGTCTTTTACGATTGGTTGAGTCCGAATTTGATTTAGCTAAAATTGCTATTAAAATTATCAAATTTGCAATTCCTGCAAGAACTATAAATCCGTATCCGATAAACAACAAATCGCTGTTTGAGGTCAGAAAGTAAATTCCGAAAATCAATGCTCCGATTATGAACGAAATTACCGCAGTTCCTTTTCCTAAAGTGTTATATTTTTCAGACGTCATTTTTTTTCAGCTTGTTGCCAACGGT
>NZ_JAPMLL010000037.1 GCF_026410255.1 Xanthomarina sp. F1114 | reverse complement strand
CGTAATGGAGTTGAATTTAAAGTGTCATCATCCTCTGGGATTGATTTATTAAACCCAAATAATGCAAATGCTTATCTAGAAAATAAAATCAAAATATTTAAGCTTATCGATGGTAATATTGTTGAGATATTTAATGAAAATGCTGATCTCCAAAGAGATTTTAAAATTGTATCACCAGAAGATTCTGGAAGTGAAGAATATTTTATTAGAATTTTTTTAAATAGTTCTATCTTAGAGAATGCCATTACCTATATAGAATGGAACGACACAGATACAGATACGATTAGAGCTAATTTCCGTTCGGGTGACAATTATTTGCTTATAACTAAAGCTTGGTATAATAATGCGCAAATATTTGATGCAGACAATATTCCTGAAACATTACCTGTAATTATAAAAGATTAAAGAAATTAATTACTTAAAAGCAACATATTAATTGAGCCATTCTTTTTTGGAATGGCTTTTTTATTGTCAAAATCTCCCTGTCATCCTGAGCTTGTAGAAGAGTCTTTTTAAAACTCCTTTATAAATAAACCAATTACGGAAAACCCGTAACAGCTTTAGCAACTTTTCGAAGAACTGCATAAATTTCTTACAAAACCTGGAATAAACCGTTTTTTTTTTTTT
>NZ_JAPMLL010000036.1 GCF_026410255.1 Xanthomarina sp. F1114 | reverse complement strand
CGGATGTTTTAAACTCTCCAGAAGTTTCACCTGAATAGGTTTTATTATTGGATAGGTCTAATTTTCTTACATTAGCATTTTCGCTGAAATCTATTTTCTTCAAATCAACCCAAAAAGTATTTGGTGTCAAGGCCGACTCGAAATAATAAACTAGGTTTTTTTGATCTGCAACTACACGCCAACGGGTTGTTGACAAATTAGGATAACCCTCAATTTGAAATCCATACGGTACAGAAACATTTCTTATTATGCTAAAAACGCTAGCCACATTTACCCGTGTGTTGTCGGTTTGTGGTATGGCATTGAGAAAAAAGGAAGCTCTTACAAAACGGTCTGCGGCAGTAACAGAACCAGGCAAAAAGGTTTTTCCTGGAATATTTTTCCAGTATTCTGTAATAGCCAATTGTTCTTCAAAAGTGGGAGAATTTGTCATCACGGTATAACTTGGGTCATGGTGTATCACCAGTTTTCCGTTGATGTATTCCAAGATGGCATTGTCTCCTGTGGCATCTGAAATTGACAAATGAACAGTTGTAAACTTCTCAGTCCCCGGAATGAAATCTGATACGATAGCGAAACGTTCCTGTTTTAAATCCGCTACCGCTTCTGAAACCGTTGCAAAATTATCAAGAACATATTGTGCCCAAAGAGAAATAGCCAGCCCTTTCTTATCCCCGTCCATATCGAATTTAGGATACTCTGATTCCACAAGCCAAAGCATATTGGCTACCAGTCCCTTTTCATTCATACCATCTGGTGTTGAAATGTCCCAAGAACTTACCACAAGACTTCCATATTTAGAAACCCACTCAATACAATTATCTCCAACCTCGCCATTTCGTGCCATACCTCTTGGAAAAATCCATTGGTTTGCTGGAATTTCAATTGAAAAATCCATCGTTCTGCCTGTTAAAACAGTATTGTTTGGCCCCTTATAAACTATTCTTGTACA
>NZ_JAPMLL010000035.1 GCF_026410255.1 Xanthomarina sp. F1114 | reverse complement strand
GGCAGAGTAAAGTCAGCGTAATATTTGGCAAAAATCAGAGGTTTTTCAGTTGCGTTTTGCTTGCGTTCGAGTGAGGTTTCTATTACTTGCAACGTTTTTGTGTATGATTAGTGGCGTGTTCCACGCACCTAATTTAGCAAATAAAAACCGAATAGAAAATCCGCGAGGATTTTCGTAAGTAGGCGAGAACTAGCCATTAATTATACACGTTGTTGCCCACAGTACTTTTAGTTTTTCCAATTTTGAATTCGGTCAAGATATAAATAACTTTCCACGAATTTTTTATGTTCCGAACTCGTCATTTTCTCCAATAAATTCAATGCTGAAATATAACTTGCTAAATTTCCATTTGACGAACTGAATTTTCCGTCCTCAACGAAAGTTACCAAACTATCATTCTGTACTTTTAAATTCGGATAGTCTTTTTGTAATTGTTCTCCACCACCAATCCAAGTGACGATTTTATGTCCATCTGCAATTCCAGATTTTCCGATTAATTGAGCTCCAGCACAATTACTCACAACATATTCAGTTTCTTTATTTTTCTCTTTTATGAAGTTTACTATTTTTTCGTTGTGAACTTGTGCGTACATATCATAAGCACTCGGCACAAAAAGAGCTGTTAATTTTGGGCAATTTTCAAACGTAAAGTCAGGCAAAATTTTTATTCCTTCTTCGGTTGTGATTGGTTTTTCAGTTTCTGCAATCGTGATTACATTAAAGATTTGTTTTCCCCTTTCGGTTGGTTTTGCGAAAACATCAGAAGTAGCAATTACTTCGCTTTGTAAAACTCCGTTATACACCAAAAGTCCGATTGTTGGCAATTCCGATTTGAATGGTTTTAAGTGTTTTGTCAGAGTATCCGATTCAATTTCCTTTTGATTTACGTTCTCTTTATCGAGATTATTTTTCGATTTTTCAGAGTTGCAACTTATCAAAATAGTTGTGAAAATCATTATTGTTAAAACTCTAAATTTTGTCATTTCGTTCTGTTTTTCTCGTATTGTGGGCAACGTGTTTGTATATGAAAAGTGCGTGTTTGTGTCAGCGGATTTTCGGAACGAAAATCAGATGAAAGCAAACACGCACTTTCCTTTGATTGAGCACTAAACTACGCATTTTTTATATACAGTGTTGGCTTTTAGTGCTTTTTTGTACGCTTAATAATTCTGTTTTGTGTTTTTTTTGGTCGGTTTT
>NZ_JAPMLL010000034.1 GCF_026410255.1 Xanthomarina sp. F1114 | reverse complement strand
TCTCTGCATGCTTTGTTATATTTACAAGCGGTAAAACTGCACATAAATAATAAATTTCTGAGTTTTTGATTTCCCATTTTACTAATTCTTGGTCGTCCTTTTACACTGCTTCCACTTTGCCGAATCATTGGAGTAAGACCTGCGTAACTACACAGTTCACCTGCACTTGAAAAACGCTCAAATCCACCGGTTAGAACAATTAACATAATGGCTGTTTTTCTACCAATTCCAGGTATCGTTTTTATACGCGTAAATAAATCTTGATGTGACTCTTTTACCAATAACAACAACTTATCTTCTAAAGTTTTTATCTCTTTATCAAGCTGTCTCAAACTGCGTTTTAAGGACCTGACAACAACTTTACTCGGCTCACCCAAAACAGATTCTCCATGCAGTTTATTCTTTAACATAGTTCTCTGTTTTGTATACACAGAAAGGGCTCTGGTAATTTGAAGAACTTCCTGAGATTCTTCAGAACTACCTTTCCAAAGTTTTAGTTCTACTTGCTCAGCGTAAGCACAAATAAGCTTTGAATCGCTCTTATCCGTCTTGATCTTAGATAGTCCCATTTGGATAAAGCGTTTTACGGCCAAGGGATTTTCAACAGATACCTTTTTATTATTTTCAAACAAATAATAAGCCAGTTGGTAATGATAATAACCCGTGGCTTCCATCACACAATGACTATTACAATTTAAGAGCTTTATGAACTTCTTAAAGCCTGAAACTTTGTTTTTAAACTGATAGTAATTGCCATCAGAGTCTGTGACATCAAAAACCAAATGGCTGATGTCAATACCAAAATATTTAATATCTTTATTCGTAGAAAAATGTTTTTTTGAAAGGACAATCTACGCGAGTTTCAACGACTTAAAATCGAGGTCTAAAAGCCTCACAGAACTGTTCGAAATCTGAGTAGAAAAGAGAGGGGATTTACAATGTTGACGAAGTCTAAAGCTTCTGCGTGTATATTAACCTTAATCCTCTCTTTTGTTCTTTCTAATTTATATGCCTTAATTTAGTGTTTTTATTAAAGTGCTAACTTAAGCCGTATATAAAAAATGCGTAGTTTAGTGCTTAATCAAAAGGAAAGCGCGTGTTTGCTTTCAACTGATTTTCGTTCCGAAAATCCGCTGACACAAACACGCACTTTTCATATACAAACACGTTGGCTTTAATGCTGGAGCAAGTTTGCGCGAATGAAAAAAGCCTGGTTTAGTTTTCGGATTTTTTCTAGAATTTTAAATAAGTAAAAACCGAA
>NZ_JAPMLL010000033.1 GCF_026410255.1 Xanthomarina sp. F1114 | reverse complement strand
TTTTTTTTTTTTTATAAGTTTGACATGTTGAAAGTGAAGATATTGAGTTTTTAAGGCTTGATAATATTACTTGGAACTGGATTGAGATCAGATTTACTTTAGTTTTTTTCTTTCAAAAGCTCACTATTAACTTAAATCTATAAAAGTTAAAACCAAACTTATGAAAAACCCCAAATTACTAAACAGATTATTATTGCTTTCGATAGTATCTATAATTACTTTAAATTCTTGTAATTATGAAGAGTATGATGGTAGTTTAAATTCTAATGAAAACCAAATTTTTAAAGGAATTGAAATTACTGAAGATATCGCTAAAGAAGTAGCCATAAATTTTTATAACAGAACCTATAAATCAGGAGGTGAAGTAGCAAAAAACGGAGAATATACTTCCAGTGTAGCATCTACCAACACTATTAAAGATTTTAATGATGAAACAGCTATTTACATTGTTAGTATGGAGCCAGAAGGCTTTGTATTAGTAACATCAAACTCAAAAAATGTTCCAATTGCAGCTCATTCTGAAACGGGTACTTTTGAATTAAATGAAAATTCACCAAATGGATTAAAAGGTTGGATTGCAGAAAACATTATCTTTAACGATGTTTTGGAAGCCAGAGAACCCATAGAAGAAATAGATAAACAGTGGCACTATTTATCAGAGGGTAGAATGCCATATCCTGGAGATGATGAAGGAAATGGGGAAAGCCCTGAGCATACAGTGCGTTACAGCCATACGGTAAACGAGCAAGTGGGACCTTTAATGCAAACAACTTGGGGTCAATGGGAGCCTTATAATTTTTATACTCCTAATAATGCGCCAACTGGTTGTGTGGCGACTGCTATGGCACAAATAATGCGTTACCATGAATGGCCAAATACATTTAATTGGTCAATTATGCCAAATGATCCTAGTTATTCAGGCACAAATTCAGGATCTCTTGCCATAGCAACATTGATGTCTGAAATTGGTGCAAATGTGGATATGAATTACTCAGAAACTGGTTCTTCGGCAGATTCTGATGATGCAAGAGATGCATTTGTTTATAATTATAACTATTCTAATTCAGCAGATTATTCTGATTATAATTTCAGTACGGTTAAACAAGATATAAAAATGTATAATCGTCCTGTATACATGGAGGGTTGTCATTCTTTTGATACTACAGGCACGTGGTTTTGGGAGGAAACAAATTATTTTGATTGTCATGCTTGGGTATGTGATGGTTATAAGCAACAGTACGATGTATATATCCATAACGAAGGCACAGTATATGAATATACGCAGGAAGAAAATAGATACGAATGGTTTTATATGAATTGGGGTTGGAGAGGTGCTGGAAATGGTTGGTTTTTTAGAAATCAATTCTATATTAATGGAGTATTGATTGAAAATACAAATCCAAATTATCAATATAATAAAAAATGTATTTATAGAATTAAACCTTAAAAATATAAATTATGAAATATTTAATCTTTTTAATCTTTACAACTATTTTAATAGTTTCTTGTAAATCAGATGACGATGACAATTCCGCAAACTACTTTAACCTTCGTAATGGAGTTGAATTTAAAGTGTCATCATCCTCTGGGATTGATTTATTAAACCCAAATAATGCAAATGCTTATCTAGAAAATAAAATCAAAAT
>NZ_JAPMLL010000031.1 GCF_026410255.1 Xanthomarina sp. F1114 | reverse complement strand
GAGCGTCCCGATTACATCGGGAAGGTCATCGGTTCGACTCCGATATTCTCCACCAAAGTACTCACGAAAGTGGGTATCTCAATAGGGAACTGTCAATTTAATTGAAAGAAACCTATGAGATATCTGGTCAAGCCAGATGTTTAAAAGTTCATTGACATATTGAAAAAGATACATGAAAAGTAATTTTTGGATTGTTCCAAAAGTTACAAGTAATTTAAGATTGATTAAGGTTTACGAGCCTTTAATCAATAAACTCATTAAAAAAGCAAATAGTACAATAAGCTAAATAAGAGCGTATGGGGAATGCCTAGGCTCTCAGAGGCGATGAAGGACGTGATAAGCTGCGAAAAGCTGCGGGGATTGGCACATACAAATTGATCCGCAGATATCCGAATGGGGCAACCCACTATATTGAAGATATAGTATCCGCAAGGAGGCGAACCCGGAGAACTGAAACATCTAAGTACCCGGAGGAGAAGAAAACAAAAGTGATTCCGTAAGTAGCGGCGAGCGAACGCGGATTAGCCCAAACCGGTATTGTTACGGCAATATCGGGGTTGTAGGACCACGATATTTGACACATGATGAACTAGAACTGTTTGGAAAGACAGGCCATAGACGGTGATAGCCCGGTATAGGTATAGAATGTGAAGATAGTGGTATCCTGAGTAGTGCGGGACACGAGAAATCCTGTATGAAACAGTCGGGACCATCCGATAAGGCTAAATACTCCTGAGAGACCGATAGTGAACTAGTACCGTGAGGGAAAGGTGAAAAGAACCCTGAATAAGGGAGTGAAATAGAACCTGAAACCATACGCTTACAAGCGGTCGGAGCGGCTTCGTGCTGTGACGGCGTGCCTTTTGCATAATGAGCCTACGAGTTACCGTTGCTAGCAAGGTTAAGGTATTAAGTACCGGATCCGTAGCGAAAGCGAGTCTGAATAGGGCGCTTTAGTTAGTAGTGGTAGACGCGAAACCGTGTGATCTACCCATGGGCAGGTTGAAGTTTAGGTAACACTAAATGGAGGACCGAACCGCCAGACGTTGAAAAGTCTTCGGATGACCTGTGGGTAGGGGTGAAAGGCCAATCAAACTCGGAAATAGCTCGTACTCCCCGAAATGCATTTAGGTGCAGCGTTGATTTATAGTTTTATAGAGGTAGAGCTACTGATTGGATGCGGGGGCTTCACCGCCTACCAATTCCTGACAAACTCCGAATGCTATAAAATGTTAATCAGCAGTGAGGGCATGGGTGCTAAGGTCCATGTCCGAGAGGGAAAGAACCCAGACCATCAGCTAAGGTCCCCAAATGTATGTTAAGTTGAATAAACGAGGTTGAACTGCTTAGACAGCTAGGATGTTGGCTTGGAAGCAGCCATTCATTTAAAGAGTGCGTAACAGCTCACTAGTCGAGCGGTTCGGCATGGATAATAATCGGGCATAAACATACTACCGAAGCTATGGCATCGAAAGATGGGTAGGGGAGCATTGTAGTGTCGTCGAAGGTGTTCTGTGAGGGATGCTGGAGAAGCTACAAAAGAAAATGTAGGCATAAGTAACGATAATGCGGGCGAGAAACCCGCACTCCGAAAAACCAAGGTTTCCTCAGCTATGCTAATCAGCTGAGGGTTAGTCAGGACCTAACGCGAACCCGAAAGGGGTAGTGGATGGACAACAGGTTAATATTCCTGTACCTGCTCACGATAAAAGTGACGGAGGCGTATATTTGGTGCGTGCTGACGGAATAGCACGTTGAAGCCAGTGGTAACACGGCGATAGTACACTGAGGCTACGGCCAAGGTGATAATCCAGAGAAGCGACTTCCAAGAAAAGCGAGTGAAGCAGCCTGTACCCCAAACCGACACAGGTGGTTGGGATGAGAATTCTAAGGAGCTCGAGAGATTCATGGCTAAGGAACTAGGCAAAATAGACGCGTAACTTCGGGAGAAGCGTCGCCCATCTACGGATGGGCCGCAGTGAAAGAGTCCAGGCGACTGTTTATCAAAAACACAGAGCTTTGCTAAATCGAAAGATGATGTATAAGGCTTGACACCTGCCCGGTGCTGGAAGGTTAAGTGGAGTTGTTAGCTTCGGCGACGCAATGAAATGAAGCCCCAGTAAACGGCGGCCGTAACTATAACGGTCCTAAGGTAGCGAAATTCCTTGTCGGGTAAGTTCCGACCTGCACGAATGGTGCAACGATCTGGACACTGTCTCAGCCATGAGCTCGGTGAAATTGTAGTATCGGTGAAGATGCCGATTACCCGCTGTGGGACGAAAAGACCCCGTGCACCTTTACTATAGCTTAGTATTGGTTTTGGATAAGTAATGTGTAGGATAGGTGGGAGACTTCGAAGCAGCATCGCCAGGTGTTGTGGAGTCATTGTTGAAATACCACCCTTTGCTTGTCTAGAGTCTAACCCTTCACAAAAGGGGACAGTGCTTGGTGGGTAGTTTGACTGGGGTGGTCGCCTCCAAAAGAGTAACGGAGGCTTCTAAAGGTTCCCTCAGCACGCTTGGTAACCGTGCGTAGAGTGCAATGGCATAAGGGAGCTTGACTGAGAGACATACAGGTCGATCAGGTACGAAAGTAGAGCATAGTGATCCGGTGGTTCCGCATGGAAGGGCCATCGCTCAAAGGATAAAAGGTACGCCGGGGATAACAGGCTGATCTCCCCCAAGAGCTCATATCGACGGGGGGGTTTGGCACCTCGATGTCGGCTCGTCACATCCTGGGGCTGGAGAAGGTCCCAAGGGTTGGGCTGTTCGCCCATTAAAGTGGCACGCGAGCTGGGTTCAGAACGTCGTGAGACAGTTCGGTCTCTATCTACAGTGGGCGTTAGAAATTTGAGTGGATCTGACTCTAGTACGAGAGGACCGAGTTGGACAAACCTCTGGTGTACCAGTTGTTCCGCCAGGAGCATTGCTGGGTAGCTACGTTTGGAAGGGATAAGCGCTGAAAGCATATAAGCGCGAAACCCACCACAAGATGAGATTTCTTTAAAGGGTCGTAGGAGATTACTACGTTGATAGGCTACAGGTGTAAAGGCAGCAATGTCATAGCCAAGTAGTACTAATAACCCATAGGCTTATTGTACGCCTGTTTTTTT
>NZ_JAPMLL010000030.1 GCF_026410255.1 Xanthomarina sp. F1114 | reverse complement strand
TTGTTATGTTACAAGAATCCGTATCGTTAGTAGTTTCTTCTAAAACTCCAACTATTTCACCAGCACAGTTGTCCATTGCAGTTAATTCTTCTGCAACAGGAACTTCAGATACACACTCATAAGCTATATCCGCCGGAGCTTCTGGAGCGGTAGGAGCAATAGTATCGATTATTGTGAAGGTAGCTGATACTGAACTTGTATTACCACAACCATCAGTAGCAGTAAAGGTTACAGTAGCAGAACCAGTTTCTCCACATTCGTCAGATAATTCAGTAAAGTCGTTAGACCAGGCAATAGCAGAACAGTCATCTGTAGCAGTTGCTCCACCATTATTGGCTAACCATGTATTTAAATCATCTATGTTTCCATTTCCATCACATTCTACAGTTTCAGAAGTAGCAGGACTAATTTCCGGAGCTATTGTATCTTGTATTAAGTAAGTCGCTGTAGTAGAAGTTGAATTTCCACAAGCATCAGTAGCTGTAAAAATAACTTCAATTGGATCTGCACAATCAGAAGTTGTACCTCCATAATTGTTGGTCCATGTAATTTCACTACAATTATCAGACGCTACAGCACCACCGTTATTAGCTAACCAAGCTTCAATAGCACCATTGTTTCCAGAACCATCACATTCAATTGAAATATCTGAAGATTCAGTACTAATTACTGGAGCAATTGTGTCAGCCACTGTTATTGTTTGTGAAATAGACGTGCTATTGTTACAAGTATCAGTAAAAGTCCAGGTACGTGTAATTGTTAAATTACAAGCATCTGTATTATCTGTAGTTTCTGATACTACACCAATAATATCACCAGCACAGTTATCTGTAGCCGTTAATTCCATAGCGGCAGGAACATCGTCGATACATTGGTAGGCTATATCCGCTGGAGCTTGAGGTGCTACAGGAGCAGTCGTATCTGCAACAGTGATTACCTGTGAAACAGAAGATGTATTATTACAAGTATCAGTAAAAGTCCAAGTACGAGTAATTGTTATATTACAAGCGTCTGAATTATCTGTTGTTTCTGATACTACACCAATAATATCACCAGCACAGTTATCTGTAGCCGTTAATTCCATAGCAGCAGGAACATCAGCTTCACATTGGTAAGTAATATCCGCTGGAGCTTGAGGTGCTATAGGAGCTATAGTATCTGATACAGTTATTATTTGAGATACAGATGACATATTATTACAAGCATCGGTAAAAGTCCAAGTACGTGTAATTGTAATATTACAAGAATCAGCGTCCTCAATATTCTCTGTTACTACACCAGTAATATCACCAGAACAATTATCTGTAGCCGTTAATTCTTCGGCTGCAGGAACATCAGCTATACAGTCGTAAGCAACGTCAGCTGGAGCCATTGGAGCTATAGGAGCAATTGTATCTTCTATAGTAAAAGTTGCAGTTGTAGTTACAGAATTATCACAATCGTCTGTAGCAGTAAAAGTAACTGTAGCAGAACCTGTTTCTCCACAACCATCTGACAGTTCAGTAAAGTTGTTTGTCCATGTTACGTTTCCACAAAGGTCGGTAGCAGTTGCACCTCCATTATTAGTCAACCATGTGTTTAAATCTGTTGTGTTTCCTAAACCATCGCATTCAACTATTAAGTCTGTAGCTTCTGTTTCTATTGTTGGAGGAACTAAATCTAAAATTGAGAATAGGGCAGTTGTACTGCTAGAGTTATTACAAGCATCTGTTGCAATAAAACGTACAAGTGTTCTTGTAGTTTCACCACATTGTTCGATAACATTTAGAATTTCATGAGACCAGGTAATTGCTGAGCAATTATCTGTTGCTTGAGAACCTGCATGAGTATCTAACCAGGCTTGGAATTCTTGAGCATTACCAGTACCATCACATAAAACAGTTTGATCAGCAGCTACTGTAGTCATAGTTGGAGCTGTTGTGTCGGCAACTGTAATTATTTGAGAAACAGAAGAGCTGTTATCACAATTATCAGTAAAAGTCCAAGTACGGGTAATTGTTATGTTACACGCATCAGCATCGTCTGTAGTTTCTGAAACCACACCAATGATATCGCCAGCACAGTTATCTGTAGCAATTAATTCTTCAGCAGCAGGAACTTCGTCTATACATTGGTATGCTATGGCAGCAGGAGCAATTGGTGCTTCTGGAGCTGTTGTGTCAACTACTGTAATTATTTGTGAAACAGAAGATGTATTATTACATGTATCTGTAAAAGTCCAAGTACGAGTAACAATAATGTTGCATGGAATAGTTTCGTCAATAGAATCTACAGGCGACGCAACAATATCAGCAGCACAGTTATCTGTAGCTGTTAAATCTATATTTGCTGGTAGTTCTGTAATACATTCTACAGTTAAATCAGCTGGTGCTTGAGGTGCTACAGGAGCAACCGTATCCGCAACAGTTATTATTTGCGAAACAGAAGATGTATTATTACAAGCATCGGTAAAAGTCCAAGTTCGTGTTATAGTTAGGTTACACGCATCTGAACTATCTGTAATTTCTGAAACTACCCCGATGATATCACCAGAACAATTATCTGTTGCAGTTAATTCAATAGCCGCAGGAACATCAGATTCACATTCGTATGTTATATCAGCTGGTGGCGCAGGAGCCATAGGAGCAATTGTATCTTGAATAGTGAAAGTAGCTGTTGTAGAACTTTCATTCCCACAAGCATCGGTTGCGGTGAATGTTACAGTTGCAGAACCAGTTTCTCCACATTCGTCAGATAATCCAGTAAAGTCGTTAGACCAAGCAACAGCAGAACAGTCATCTGTAGCAGTAGCACCACCATTGTTATCTAACCAAGCATTTAAGGCGTCTATATTTCCATTTCCATCACATTCTACGGTTTCTGGACTAGCAGGAGTAACCTCTGGAGCTATTGTATCAATTATAGAATAGAAAGCAGATGTGCTAACTGAGTTTCCACATGCATCAGTAGCTGTAAAAATTACTTCAATAGGATCTGCACAATCAGAAGTTTCACCTCCATAATTATTAGTCCAAGTCACAACTAAACAATTATCAGAAACAGTTGCGTTCCCATTATTATTTAACCAATCTTCAATAGCCCCATTATTTCCAGAGCCATCACATTCGATATCTATATTTGTAGCTTCTGTTGTAATTACTAAAGCCTCAGGTGCTGAAATTGTAAAAGTACTTTCTATAGTAGTTGGCTCACAAGTATCAGTAATGGTATAAGTTACAGTTGTTGTACCACCATCACATAAAAGTGGAGCAGTAGGAGTTCCGTAATCTCCAGTAGCATTACAACCACCAGATACAGTAAATCCTTCTAACCA
>NZ_JAPMLL010000002.1 GCF_026410255.1 Xanthomarina sp. F1114 | reverse complement strand
TCAATGCTCCGATTATGAACGAAATTACCGCAGTTCCTTTTCCTAAAGTGTTATATTTTTCAGACGTCATTTTTTTTCAGCTTGTTGCCAACGGTTTGGTATATAAATAGTGGCGTGTTTCAAGCAACTAATTTAGTAAATAAACACCAAATAGAAAATCCGCGAGGATTTTCGTAAGCAAGCCAAAACTAGCCATTATTTATATACGATGTTACATGCAGGCTTTTTTTTTATTTTTTATTGGCTTTAGATTTTGTCCACTATGCAATTTATTAAATTTTAGCTCACAAATGTCAAAAAAGTATGGATTAATTCTAATTTCTTTTTTTCGCCAAGAGTATTTTGCGCTTGCTCTAATTTTAAATTTATTGACAATTTTTTATCAAATTTTCTTCTCGGCCAGATCAGCCGTAAAGTTCATCCGCATTGTTTGTCGTTTCTGAAATTCAGCCATAAGTTTTTGAAAGCCAATATTTTGGATTCAATGAAATAATCTTTGTTTTATAAATTCAGCGTTCAATTCAGCCGCATTGTTCAGCCGTTTTGCTATTCGACGGAAACTTGTGTTTAAACACAAAATATTCTAATTGTGAAAGAATTTTCGGTTTTGGCACTTCTGCTAGAAATTCCGCCATCTTTGGCGTTTTGTTTTTAGTCAAAAATCGGTTTTCGTCAATTCAAGATTCACGTTTTCGGCGTAATTCTGTTGAATTTTAATGTTAAGCACGAGTGGTTTGTCGGCTTGCATGTAACGTTTGTGTATAAGAATAGTTGCGGGTTTGTATGCGAGGATTTTCCGAAGGAAAATCAGACGTTACAAACACGCAACGACCTTTGATTAAACATTAAACCGCAATTATTTTTATACGGTGTTGTGTGTAGTTTTTTTCTTTTTTATTAATTCAGTTATTTTTCCGATTCCGAAAACAAAGAACGCAATAATTCCTGAAAAAATTAATCCAGTTATAAATGAAAAATTTCTTCCAGTATCAGAAATCGCGTTTTTCATTGCTTTTTTTTGTTCGGTTGTAATTTCGTCTCCATTGAAAAATCCGTCTCCGTTCAGGTCAAATTTTCGCAAAGCCAATTCGGACGAAATATCTGAATAAGTTGCTCCTCCGACAATTAGAAGGTAAATAGCAAAAAATACGGTCAGACTTACCCAAAACCATTTCCATTTTCCGCTTTTGAATAGTCGTTTTCTATTATAAAATACTATTCCTAAAATCAGAATTGAAATTATTGAAGGAATAATTAAATGGTATGGTAAACTTATTTCATTCATAGAATTTTCTTTGTTTGGTCAAATTACACACAACGTTGTTGTATAAGATTAGTTGCGTGTTTTAAGCACTAAAGTTAGCAAATAAATCACAGATAGAAAGTCCGCGAGGACTTTCGTAAATTGGCTAAAACCAGCAATTAATTTTATACGGTGTTGTAACACGTTTTTTATTTCATAAAGTTAAAAATTCCATCTATAATTCCACCACTACTTGAATGATTTCCTTTTTCTCTTGTTTGAATCCAAACTTTTCCTTTTCCTGTTATAGCAAATAAAAAACCTTCTCCACTTGTTATAAGTTCTTTAACTCCTCTTGAGATTGTTTTGATTTCTAGTTTGTCTTCAAATGCGATTAGAGCATCTTCATCGATGAATATGGGTTTTTCTGAATCGATTTCTTGCTCAATAATTTTCCCAAAACCTTTCAGAAACAGTTTCCCATTTCCATTAGTTTTTAATTTCAATCCATCATTAAGTGTGCTTTTCCAATCTTTTTTTTCTAATTTAATTTCTAAATCAATTGTTCTCGCAAAATGTAAGTTTGGCTCAAATAAAATTGGATTTTCTTCAAAAATATCAATACCAAAAATTTCTGAATTGTCTTTGGTTGATAAAGCCATTTTCAGATTTTCTTTTGCTGTATAAATATTATATGTTAAACTTTTTCCTCCGAATATTTTAGCAATCCAATTTTTATAGTTTTTAGCCTCAATTTTATTTTCAAAAGAGTACTCTCCGTCACAGAAGATTAAACTTCCTTTTTCAGTAATTAGTTTTTCATTTTCATTAAATTCAATTGCTAAATATGAACTTGGATATTCTGATATTTTAAATTTCATATCTATTTGACGCAGTTTTGGTAAATGTGTTACAACGTGATTGTGTATGATTTCGTTGCGTGTTTCAGCACTAAAGTTAGCAAATAAATCACAGATAGAAAGTCCGCGAGGACTTTCGTAAGTAGGCTAGAACTAGCAATGAATTATACACGGTGTTAGCAGCTGGTATTTTTATTTCGTTGCTATATAAATTTCAACTTCTGAATTTTCTCCTTTTTGAGAGTTCTCTCCGTAAACTTCAAAATCATAAGTGTATTTCCTATTCAGTTCATTGTCTTTTTTCCAAATGTCAATCCAAGTATTTACAACTGCATTAGGCATTTCTCCTTTAGCGATAAATTTTTGAAAATTGTCAGATTTGAATTCACGTCCAATTAATCCGTTTGGAATTTCATTAAGTGAATGAACAGGAACACCAATTATTGTCGTATAATCTTCCGTATAATCACTTTTGTAATCAGTATAGATTGAAACGATTTTGTCTGAGGCTTTATTTGGTACTTTTTCCAATATATTCTCAGCATAAAATTGTCCCCATAATTTTTCTAAATCTTTTTGTGATTTATTTTCCTTATTTGTTGTTCGAGTTGAAACTCCAATTATTTTAAATCCGTTTGTCATTTTTTATTTTGTCAACTGTTATAATCCTGAATGTGTTTGAATTTACTGTAATTCTAACGTTTTTTTCAAAGTTTGAGATGTAGAAGTTCTTACCGATTTTTTCAAAGTTGTTTATTTCCGTTTTCTCAATTGTTCTTAACATTAATATTTCAATTTCTTTATTTGAAAAATTAGTTTTCAGTTTTTTATTAATTCGGTCATAAACTAATTCGGTGTAGCAAATGTTGCTTAAAATTTGAGTTTTGTCAATATTCATTTATGTTGATTCAATTCTACCGAGTTTGTGTTTACTTGCTGCTAACGGTTTTGTGTATGATTTCGTTGCGTGTTTTAGCAACTAATTTAGCAAATACAAACCGAATAGAAAATCCGCGAGGATTTTCGTAAGTAGGCGAGTACTAGCAATGAATTATACACGGTGTTACCACACGTTTTTATTCGGTTAATATTCTTTTTATTTCAATGTGTCCATTTTCATTAGCCCAATCAATAGCTTTTTTTTCTGATTGGTCTTTTATGTTTTTATCCGCTCCTTTTGAGAGAAGAAATTCGACGACTTCTTTATGTCCTCTCAAACTTGCTCTAATTAAAGCAGTTTCTCCATATTTGTTTTTAGAATTCACATTGTCGAATTTATTAAACAACATTTTTACGATTTCTAAATTCCCTAAATCCGAAGCGACAATAAGCTCGGTTAAACCAATTTCAGTTGGTATTCCAATTTTTGCTCCAGAATGAATTAAAAACTTTGCACATTCAGGATGATTTCGAAAACAAGCTTGAATTACTGCATTTTCTCCTCCTTTCAAAGTAAGGTTGATATCAGCACCAAGTTCAGTTAATTTTTTTAATGATTTTAAATTTCCATTTTCAGATGCGTACAAAATAGCAGTCCAACCTTTTAGTGATTGAGTATTTAAATCAGCTTTATATTTAAAAAGTAATTCAATTATTTCAACTTGGTCATTTACAGAAGCGGTCATTATTGGTGTAACTCCATCGTTAATAATATTATTCGGGTGAATTCCGTATGAAAGTTGATTTTTGGTTTTATTATAGTTTCCAGATGCAACATATTGTTGAAAAGTCAGATTGTTAACTTTTTCTTTTTTATTGCATCCAAAAAGAGAAAATGCCATAGTTAATATAATTATTATTCGGTTAAAATTGCTTTTCATCAAATGTGTGGTAACGGTTTTGTGTATGATTAGTTGCGTGTTTTAAGCACTAAAGTTAGTAAATAAAACACAGATAGAGAGTCCGCGAGGACTTTCGTAAATTGGCTAAAACCAAGCAATTAATTATACACGGTGTTGGCAATAGTTATTTTTTCGATTGTTTTTTCTCAAGTTCTATTGCTAAATCAATCGCTTTATCTTTTTTGTTTTTCAAGTCAGCTGATAATTGATCTAAAAAAATGTCTTTGTTTGTTGAATACTCTAATTGACAATCTGTTGGAATTCCAATATTCTCGTAATTTTTGCCATTTAAATCTTGATAAACTTCGTTAGACAACTCGTATTCCCAACCATTTGGAAGTTCTTTGTCTAATGTCGAAGAAAAAATCCCTTCCGTTGTTGAGCCAATTCTTTTGAAATTGTCATTTGCCAAGGAAGCCAAAACAAGAATTTCGGACGCACTCGCTGTTAAATGGCTTGTAAGTAAATATACATTGCCATTAAAGTGATTTTGTGATGGAACAATTTTAAATTTTTGAGGATTTGCAAAACCTTTTTCTATTCTTGCTTTTTTTGTGTAAGCCAATTTTTCCTTATTTGAAAAGTGGTTTAAAATGTCAAGTGCAACAGCATCTTTTCCACCACCATTAAAACGCAAATCCAAAATATAGCTTTTCGCATTTGGTAAGTCTTTAATAATTGAATTCAATATTTTGTTAATTCCGTCAACTTCGTCTTGCCTTTGTAATTCATCTTTTCTGTTTTCTGCTTTTTCCCAATATTGACCATAGAAGTTTCTTAAATCTAAATCTTTTTCCAAATCATAATCCGCTAGCATTAGCATAGAATTTATTTGAATGTAGCCTACGTTTTCCTCGATAAGTCCGTAACGAACCATTCCTGCATTGTAATTGCGTAAACTGTCAACATAAAATTCTGCAATTTCTTTGTTGAGATTAAATTCGTCCAATTTAGAATATTTTTCTTCTTGTTCTTCTATTTGATTTTTAAACTCGTTTTCAATTTTTTCGGGTACTTCCATTTTGACGTGTCCATCATTTAGAAGTTCAATCATTTCCCTAAAGATTGTGTACAGATCTAAATCAGTAGTGTTCTCGTTTACTTTAGGTTCATATTTTTTATAGACTTCGTTCCAATCAATATTTTTAATATCAAAAGATGCGTAATGTTCATTGAATGTGTCCCAAAACACTTGAAAGTTAATTTTTGGGTCGTGATTTAATTCGCTCGTAGTTTTACAGAGATTTGGCAATTCATCTAATCTCGTAAATAACCAATCATCATTTCCGTGTTGAATTGTTAATGTATCTTTTGAATATTTTTTGACTTTTCCAAAATCTAAAATATGTTCTTTAAAGGATAAATTACAATCTTGCTTTGAAATATTATAAACGCTTATAAGTGTGTCGTTCAATTCGATAATATTTCCATATCCAATTTGTTTCCAAATTCCGTCTGGTTTTGGTTTTTCATTCGATACTTTTTCATTGCACGAACACAGAATAAAAAATAATGTAAATACTGATAAAAATTTAATGTTTTTCATTCTGTTTCTTGGTTTGTTTTTAATTATTGCCAACGGTCTTGTGTATGGTTAGTTGCGTGGTTAAGCCTTAAAGTTAGCAAACAAATCACAGATAGAAAATTCCAGCGGAATTTTCGTAAGTCGGCAGTGACCTAGCAATTAATTATACACGTTGTTGTAGTGCGTTTTTATTGTTCGTGCTCATTATAACTTATCCGTTTTTTATTTCCGATTGTGTCTATCTCTATTTCTCCGTATTTAAATTCGGTTGAGTCAATTTCTATATTTTTCGGCAAATTATAGCTTACATTAAATGAATAATCAGGTAAAAATCCGTCATAAGTATAATAGTAAGAAATGCTGTCTGCATTTTTTTGTAATTTCGGAAACCATTTAATTCTGGTGATTTCTTGATATTCCTCAAAAGTTAAATTATCGGCTTTTGTCCCGTAAGCAAGTCCGTTTGCTGATTCGATTTTCATTGCTAGTTCTCTTCTCATTTCGCTTTTCTCAATTCGATTTTCGTAAATCTTTTTTGAATAATTAAAATAAAGAAGTGAAGAAATCAAAATAGTTATCAATGCAGAAATTTGCATTCTTTTCTTGATGGAAGTATTTCTTTTTCTAAAAAATCCGATTGCGATTCTTATTCCAATTAGTGATAGAAATGAGAATCCGATTATTTTTAAAAACTCAATTGGTCGAACATAACTATTGAAAGTCAATTCAACAAAGTCAGTCCAATAAGCCAGTAATCCAGTCAGAATTATCAAGTTTATTAAAACAATTACTAAATATTTAATCGAATTTCTAATCATTTCTCAAATGCACTACAACGTGTTTGTGTATGATTAGTGGCGTGTTTAAGCACCTAATTTAGCAAATAAATACCGAATAGAAAATCCGCGAGGATTTTCGTAAGTAGGCGAAAACTAGCCATTAATTATACACGTTGTTGTAAAACGTTTTTTTATTCAATTTTCCTATAAACATCTGTTCCGCAGTCAATACAAAACCCTTTTCCTTTAGTTAAAGTCAATAGTCCATTTTCTTTAACCATTATTGAATAAAGTTTATTACAGTCAAATTCAATATAATAATTCCCCCAACCTTGTCTTATAAGTTCAAATTTACTCTCTGAAATTAATTTACCGTTTTTGAAAATTTTTATTGTTTTATCTTTCTCAATAATGACTTGTTCATCTTTTTTTCCTTTAAAAGGCATAAAGAGATTTGTCATAGTTTCCCATTTCCATTTTCCGACTATTTGGTTGATGTTTAATTGCTCTTTTTGAAAATTAATCCCTCTAATTCTATCTATTGCATACATTGAATAAAAAGAGCCTTTATTCTTTTTAGCAAACTTTAAGTATTTTTCTGCTAAGATTGAATCATTTGTTTTTAATTCGTTGTTCCTTAAGTAAGTTACATATTCTGAAAAGTTTTTCTTTCTCAAAGAGTCTAATGAAAAATCTTCTGAAATTAATTTCTCAAATTGTATTGTTGGTAAGTTTCCAAAAGAATCAATTTTTGATTTTAAAATAGTTATTTCATTATTCAGTTTTAAGTTTTCATTCTGTAATTTAGATTCATTTTTGTTACAGGATTGTAAAGTTGAAATAATCAAAAAAAGCAAAATTATTGTTCTCATAGTTCTCTGTTTGTCAAATGTTTTACAACGGTCCAGTATATGAAAAGTAGGGCAATAAGTAAGCCATTTCCATTCGGTTAAGCCACGAACCACATTTTTAATTTTTCTTTTTCAATTTTTCAGTTATAAAAATACAAAATTAAAAATGTGGTGGCATTGCAAACACACAACTTGCTTTTGATTAAGCCAAAATCGCCCTATTTTTTATATACATTGTTCTCTACTGGCTTTCTGCGTTCATATTGGTTTTCAGCGTTGGTAGAGGCATACTCTTTTACAGTTTGGGTGTTGCTTGGATGGCGCGACTGTAAATGTGTATGGCTCGTAGCGTTGGCAATTAGAGTGATTTAGAATATCTCAATGTCTTAATATACTTCTCCATATATTCCCAATATGGATTTCCATCTTTATCAGCTGGTAATTTAATAGTTGAAAATGGCATTCGACTCGGACGCCATTTCCTTCCAAAATCCCATCTATATTGTTCAAGTTCTACTATGGTGCATATAAACATTGCTATATAAGGATTCCATTCTTTATTTTTTAACAAGATTACGTTTACATCGTGAGAACAAGTGAAATCAGTATCCTGATAGAAGGCGTAACCTACAGAACCATTGTTAGTAATGGTTATACAATTTTTCTTAAATATTTTCCTTTCAATGTCGTGGTCAGCACTTCTTTCATCTTTATTGTGATTTTCAATATCGAAAAGGGAATAGTATTGCGTTACTCCATTATTATTTTCAGTTGCACCAATAAAAGGAACATTCCCATTTTCTGTATGTTCTGGTTTTCTATTGTAATAGCCATTTAAAATCTTGAAAATCCCGTCATTTCCACCATATTGAAATTCTTTCCATTTTAGAATGTCAAGCTCGAATGGAACCTCATCAAATGGTTCAATTTCTACGGGCGTAAAATTTCTTTTTACCTTAAAAGAAATATAATCTTTAATTTTATTTTCGAAAAGGTTTTGGGTAAGGGATGTATAGTCTGTTTTGAGATATGCTTCTGCAATCCACTCATCTTTACCAGACACTAATTTTTGTATTGATGTACCAGGAATTTCTTTGCGGTTCTTATATATTCTTACAAATTCTGACTTTATTAAGTCCCATCGTTTTCTGAAATCAAGACGTCCTCGGTTTTTTCTTTTTTCAAAACCATCGTCCTTTAGATATCCAAACCACGTCTCATTATCATCATTCGGAATATTGGCCTGCCAAACCATTATACAAGTATTAGCAGCAACAGGATAAAACAATTCATTTGGCATAGATATTACTGCTTTCAATGTATGGTTTTGTAATAATCTTTTCTTGATTGCAATCAGATTTTTCTCATTTTTTATTGCGCAACTCACCTGAACAATACCGATAACAATACCTTTCTTATCTGCAACTACTTTAAGTCCGTGTTCAATAAATTCCATTTGACCAGCATTACCAACATCATAAGGTGGATTTAAAAAAACTACATCTGGACTATGGTTGGCTTTAATTACTTCTTCGTGATTAAAGCAATCTCCATTATATATATTTGATTTTCCATCTCCTCTGAACATCATATTGGTACAAGCATAGGAAAACATATCTGGTCTTCTTTCTACGCCAACAAGTTGTGAAGATTTTATAGTTTTCTTTTTTGCTGAATCGCCATCAGCTAATTTTAGCATTTCTTTCATTGCAGAGATAAGAAAACTTCCAGAACCACAACAAGGGTCATAGATTACAGTGTCATCGGATATATTAGCTAAATCACAAAACAAGCTGGTAACGTGAGTTGGTGTTAATACAAGACCTTGTTTTTGTGAACTGCCTGCATAGCGAATAAATTCAGTATAGAACTTACCTAAAACGTCAACTCCAGCATCTTCTAATTTTATTAATGGATGTACGTTTTTGAATAAATAATCTATAAAATCTTCTTTAACTATTTGAATAGTTTCCTTCTCTTCCTTTTTTCTTTTTATAACCTTTTGCTTGAAAATCGGCTCGTTAAGAATTTTATTAAATTCTTTTATGATAGATTGCTTATTCCTTACATCAAAACTATTTAATACCCTTACAATAGCATCGAGCATACCTTCCGCTAATTCAGGTGTTTTTTTGTACGTTGGATAACTCTGTTTGAAGGGTTCGTCCAATAAGGCTAATAAAATACCACTGACAATTGTACATCTGCTATTTTCGGTTATAGAATAAGAATGGAATTCGTCATTTAAGTGAACCGCTTTTTGCAGTATATCAATATTTTTGAGGCTTTCCGCAAAAGAATCATCGTCAAATAATTTTAGATAATCATTAATTGCAAGCAAGGATGTTTTGTCTAAATCTTCAGCTTCTTCATCGCCCCTTCTTTGTCGAAATGTGGAAACCTTTAACTCGTTTGTGTTCTCTCCGCTTATAGCTAAAGAAATTACATCAAAGTCTTTGGATAAAAAATTTGAATAATGCAAAGCACCATCTACAGCAAATTGTTTTGGTTTATCTCTTTTAGGACTTTCGTGTTCATAAACGTGGAATTTGCATTCAATAACGACAATGTAGTTTATATTTTGAGATGGAAAAGAGATGATAAATTCAGGGAATCCAGGATTTCCTTTTCCTGATTTCGAAGCGAATTTTAAAATTTCATTAATTCTTCGACTTCGAGAACGTTGTTCTTCTAATTTGACAACATTAAAAAGTGGGTCAGTTTTAAAATGTGACCTCACTATATCTTCTGTGATTCTCTCGTTTGCCATATTAAAATTCTAATGAGCCTTGTTTTGTATTTTTGTTTCTAATGTATTTTGAGGTGTTTTCGGCAACTGAAAATACGTTTTCGGTACATTTATATTTAAATGCTTCTTTTGCAAACTTATCTGCAAAAAATAAATCATTAATAGTCTCAAAGTCTATTTTTAAAACGGCAGCCAATTTTTTTAACTTTGTAATGCTAAATTTTTGATTTCCATTTTCAATTCGACTAATTGCACTTGAATTGATTCCGATTCTATCTCCGAATTCAATTTGCGTCCATTCACGTTTCTCGCGTTCTTCCTTTATAAAATTTCCAAAACTTGCCATTAGTAAATACTTTGACTTGACCTATTTCACGCAAATATATAATTATTTTGCGTGAAATAGGTCAAGTTTGTCAATAAGTTTTAGTCAGCGCAAAGGCAGAAACAGTTCTTTTATTTTTTAAGCTTGGGCTGTTGCGTTTGGAAAAAATAAATGTGCTGTTTTGGTGGTGGCTTTTAGCTTGTAGAGAACTGGTTATATGAGCACTAATATACACTTTTATTGGTTATCATTGCGGGATATCGTAACTTTTTGCTCGTGGTTAACAGAAGACCTTATGCCCCGAACAGTCGTGTCCAAAGGATTGCTTATGGCCATTAAATCCCTATGAGCTACATGGGTGTAAATCATAGTCGTCTCAGGCTTACTATGCCCTAATAAACTCTGAATATAACGCAAGTCAACTCCATTCTCAAGCATATGTGTCGCGTAACTATGACGCAAAACATGTGGAGATATCGAAGGACTTATCTGGGCTAACTTACAAGATTTCTTTAAAAATGCACGCACAGAACTTGCACTATAAATCCCGCCATCACGACCCTCAATAAAATAATACCTCGGTTGATAAGTAGCAATATAATTTAAAAGCATAGGCCTCAATACTTCCGCTACACCAACTATTCTGTCTTTTCGTCCCTTGCCCTTTCGTATGCGAATTTGTAGCCTTTCAATATCTAAGTCTGTAGGTTTTAAATCTAGTAATTCGCCTATCCTTAGTCCGCTGGAATATAACAAGCCTATAATGACGCGATGCTTTAAGTTTTTTGTTACCTGAATTAAACGAATTACAGCTTCCTTAGAAATAACATTAGGAAGATTCTTGTCTTTTTTTGGACGCTTATAATCACTGGCATCAAAAGCTTCAAGATCGCAATAGTCGGTTAGATATTTAAAAGCACTAACGCATTGTCTATGGCTGCTAATGCTATATCTTTCTTTAGCCATAACGGCACTCATAAAAAAATCGAGGTGATGGTTATCCCAGTCCCTTAATGGATCGTCTTTAAATAAATATAAAAATCGCAGTACAAAATAACCATAAGTAGCAATGGTTTGCTCGCTTAAACGCTTCCCTTTTAAAAACCAGACATATTCTTTTAAAAATGCTTTGTGAGTTTTGGGTAAGCCGCGATGCATTTCAACTTTACTGTTCTCTACAGGCTGCTTTTTTTCTTCAATAAGCGATTTAGGTTTCGCTTTGTGTAAGCCACTATAATCTACATAATACCCCTTTTCTCTTAAATAATTAAATAAATTATGAAGCTCCTCGTTGGTGTGCAATACATAAAATGTTCTATGTGTTTTAGTCCATAAAACCCCCGGATACTTTTTTATAACGTCTTTAGTAGAATCGTTGTATAAAAATTGAATCGCAATTTGATCTTTGTTTTTATGAAACAAAGGCAGTAAAGTTATAGTTCGCTTCATTAGAACAAGATACAAAAAATAACGACATTAAAAACCTGTTTTTTAGCGACTTAAATAAATTGTTGTTTCATTTTTATTCCAACAAAAGAAGCAGTTACTCCAGTGTTTTTTACCATACTATTAAAAAGGGGAATAGGTCGTTTAACACGAAGTAAAAGTGCAAAAAGAGAACGTAAATCGCAATGGAGATTCCGATATATAAAAAAACATAAATCTTGCTAGATAACCTGTGTTTTCTAGCAAAATTTATGTTCTAAACAAATCTGTGTTCCGTTTAAAATAGATAGTATAAACCTTAACCTTCCAGAAGCTGTAATGTTATAAGAATTTTTTTTAAAGATTCCCTTTTTCGGCCTATCGAAGATTTATTGTAAAATTTGAAATGAAATCGAAGATTCACAAATACCAAAATAAATATTAAAGCATGAGTAAAACGCCGTAAAATTTTAGGCTGTTTGAGCGGGCGAAATTTTGAGTCAAACAAGATTTTTCACGCGAGTTCCTAAAATTTAGGCGTCGAATGATAAATTTAGATAAATTGTCGTAAGCCTAGATTTTTTTGGTTCGTTTTTTCATCGATGGAAAAAATGAACATACTAATAATTAAAAAACTTAGTTTAAAAGAATGTCACGACTTTTTCCGACATTCTTTTAAACTTAAATTAGTCTATTCCTAATCTTCTAACTGTTTTTTCTCTACTAAGAGCTATAACTATAGGTCATGAAAATCGAGGATTTACTCACCAACAATAACAAAGCTAAAAGTGACTAGTAATAAATAAAAAACCAATAATCTTTGGCCAAAAGCCTACTGCCAATTAAAAGTTTAAACCAAACTGTTTTATTTCAGCCAATTTTATTAGTAGTTCTCCAAGAAGTTATTCAACAATCTTACCCCTACGCCAGTACCCCCTTTTCCTTTATAATTATCTACAGCATCTAAGAAAGCTGGACCTGCAATATCCAAATGAATATAAGGCGATTTAACAAAATGCTCCAGGAATTTACCGGCAGTAATACTTCCGGCATACTTGCCACCAAGGTTTTTCATGTCGGCAATAGAAGATTTAATGTCTTCTGCATAATCATCCCAAAAGGGCATTTGAGCCAATCTTTCGTGAACGTGATACCCCGAGTTTATTAAAGCGTTAATTATGTCCTGCTCAGCATTTCCCATAACACAAGAAGCCTTTTGCCCAATGGCAGCAACAGCTGCTCCGGTTAATGTAGCGGCATCTATAACTAATTCTGGATCTAGCTCATTGGAATAGGCTAAGGCATCTGCTAAAATCATGCGGCCTTCGGCATCCGTATTTAAAACTTCAACAGTTGTCCCATCGTACATTTTTATAACGTCTCCCGGAACGTAGGCGTTTCCACCTGGACGATTATCGGTTGCTGGAATTAATGCAATTATATGTAGATCTAATTCGTTCATTGCTGCAGCGTAGATGGCTCCTGCCATACATGCAGCACCACCCATATCACTCTTCATAGAATCCATAGAACCGGCAGTTGGTTTTATACTCATGCCCCCAGTATCGTAAACAACCCCTTTCCCAACTAAAACAATAGGTTTTTTGTTCTTTGGTTTATTCGGTTTGTATTCAATAATGGTGAAGGTTGGCGGATCTATAGAGCCTAAATTTACAGCTAATAATCCGCCCATATTTAGAGCTTCAATTTTGGCTTTGTCAAAAACGGTCACGCTTACATTTGCTACTTCTTCAAACGCCTTAATTTCTTTCGAAAGTTGTACAGCTGTTAAATAAGAAAGTGGCTCGTTTACCATGTCTCTGGACCAATAAACGGCTTTTGTTGTATGGTTTAAATTACTGATTGCTTTAGCTTCGAAAGTATCTAATAAGATAATATTTTTTAGCCGATAGCGTTTTTTATCTGCTTCTTTAAAATATTTTAAAAACTGATAGTTAGACAAGGCTAAGCCTTCGGCAAGCGCTAAGGCTTGAGCACCTTTTCCAGAGATAAATAGATCTTCAGCAGCTTGGTCTAATTTTGTTCGTAGATCGTGTCCGGCAACTCGAAGTTTTTCTAAATCGGTATGCTCTTTTACAAAGAAAATAAACCGATCTCCTAATTTTAAATAATCTGTTTCATCATCAGAAGCAATAAATTTCTTTGCTTGTTCTTCTACTAAAGGCGAAACACCTTCTACAGTTTGGAATTCCTTCCCAATTATAAATGCAATATGTCCGTCTTTGGAATATAGTTCTCCTTGTTTAATCATTTCTTTTGAAATTAAATTTATACATTTTCAAAATTAACCAATTTGAGTACAATAAGAGTGAGTAAAAAGGGAAGATTAAAAATTGATCTCGAAACTGAAATTAAATTCGAAACTGAAGCAATAAATAAAGCAGATGTTTTAACCAAAGTGGAAATTTTAATAACAAGTTATTAGGCTGTCATATATAAAAAAAAAGCCTGTTATCTTAGTCCGGACTAACTCCGTAGCAACTCCGTACATACTCCGTGTCGAGTCCGTGTTAGATTAAATAGAAAAAAACAAGCAATCAGACTCGATCAATTAGGTTGATATCTGTAGATTTTTAAACTTTAAAACTCCCTAAACAGATTCCTATAAAACCTTAATTCCTGTAAACTTAAGAAATTCTTGTTCACTTTTTTTAGATTGTTTGGTTAATAGCCTTTTAAGCTCTAATAAGCTCTTTTAGTTTCTTCTGTCCACTTTCTTAAATCATCAATCCCCAACCAGCCCGCATCATAAAGCTACCTTCGGGTGGGACATCAATTAAAAATACGCTAATCTAAAATCTCCAATAGCCTAGTGTGCTTCCAACCAGTTATCTCCAATATCTAAATCTACATCTAAAGGAACTTTTAGTTTAAAAGCAGATTCCATTTCAGACTTAATTAGAGGTTTAATAATGTCTAATTCCTCTTTATAAACATCAAAAACCAACTCATCATGTACTTGTAAAAGCATTTTGGTTTTGTAATTTCCAGCTTCTAGTTTGTTGTGAATATGTATCATGGCAATCTTAATAATATCGGCAGCACTTCCTTGAATAGGAGCGTTTACAGCATTTCTTTCGGCAGCACCACGAACAACAGCGTTTCTGGAATTAATGTCTTTTAAATAGCGTCTTCGCCCTAAAACAGTTTGCACATAACCATGGTCGCGCGCAAAATCTACCTGCTTTCCAATATAACTTTTAAGTTTTGGATAGGTTTCGTAATAAGTGTCAATTAAGTCTTTAGCTTCAGATCTGGATAAATCGGTTTGATTACTCAATCCAAAAGCCGAAACCCCATAAATAATTCCAAAATTCACCGTTTTGGCATTGCTACGTTGTTCTCTTGTAACCTCGCTTAAAGGCACATTAAATACTTTAGATGCTGTAGATGCGTGAATGTCTTCGCCATTCTTAAAGGCTTCAATCATGGTTTCCTCTTCGCTCAATGCAGCAATAACACGCAATTCAATTTGAGAATAATCGGCTGCTAATAAGGTATAATCTTTATTTCTGGGTATAAAGGCTTTTCTAACCTGTCTGCCACGCTCGGTTCTAATAGGAATATTCTGTAAATTAGGATTATTACTACTTAAACGCCCGGTAGCGGCAACAGTTTGCATATAGTCTGTGTGCACCCTGCCAGTTGTAGGTTCTACCTGTAACGGGAGCGCATCTATATAAGTACTTTTTAGTTTTGCTAAGCCACGATATTCTAGAATATGTTTAATAATTTCATGGTCTTTGGCCAGATTAGATAAAATATCTTCGGAAGTTGCATACTGACCCGTTTTGGTCTTTTTAGGCTTATCTACCAACTTTAATTTGTCAAAGAGAATATCTCCTAATTGTTTTGGAGAGGCAATATTAAACGCTTCGCCAGCTTCTTTAAAGATGTGCGTTTCTAAAGTGTGAATATCGCTATCTAATTTTTCCGAAAGCGAGTTTAAAAACTCCGTATCTAAATTAATCCCTTCTAATTCCATGTCTGCCAATACACGAAGCAACGGAATTTCAATCTCATCAAAAAGTTTTTGCGTATTGGCTTCACCTAACTCTTTGGTAAAATGTTCTTTTAATTGAAGCGTAATATCGGCATCTTCTACAGCGTATTCGGTTTGCTTTTCTATAGGAACATCTCGCATAGAAAGCTGGTTTTTCCCTTTTTTGCCAATCAGTTCGGTAATAGAAATAGGTGTATAATTCAAATAAGTTTCGGCCAAAACATCCATATTATGTCGCATATCTGGATTAATTAGATAATGGGCTAACATAGTGTCAAACAATTTGCCTGCAACTTTTATATCGTATTTTCTAAGAACTTTTATATCGTATTTTAAATTCTGACCTACTTTTTCAATGTGCTCAGCTTCAAAAAACGGACGTAATTGCTCTATAATTTCTTGTGCTTCATTTTTGTCTTCTGGAAACGGTAAATAATATCCCTTCCCAATTTCCCAAGAAAAAGCAATCCCAACTAATTGAGCTTCCAATGGATTTAAACTAGTGGTTTCCGTATCAAAACAGACACTAGCCTGCTTCATTAAGTTTTGTATAAAAAGCTTGGTGGCCATTCCTGCGGCAATACTTTGGTAGAAATGCGACGTGTTTTCTAGGGTTGCTCTGGTAAATTCTGAAACAGTCCCTGATGTTGTTTTAGGTGAAGAATCGCCGCCAAATAAAGAAAACTGTCCAGCACCAGCAGAAGCCTGTTCTTTTGGGGTAGATGCTGTTTGCTTGTCAGCACCTGAAGTAGGAGTCGATCCATGAGAACCCCCAGCATCTTCCGAAGCAAAAGTTTTTAGAAAATTGTCAATTAAACGTCTAAATTCTAATTCTTGGAATATTTTGGTAACCGCTTCAATATCCGGATCAGACATCTCAAAATCTACAGCATCAAAATCTACCGGAACATCCAGCATAATTGTAGCTAATTTTTTAGAAAGCATACCTAACTCCTTAGATGCCTCTACCTTTTCTTTCATTTTCCCTTTCAGCTCATGCGTGTTTTCTAACAAACCCTCCATACTGCCATAGGCCTTAATAAATTTTTTAGCCGTTTTGTCTCCAACACCCGGAAGACCTGGAATATTATCACTAGAATCGCCCATCATGCCTAGATAATCTATAACTTGCTCTGGTCTTTCTACTTCAAACTTTTTCTGCACTTCAGGAATCCCCCAAATCTCATAACCTCCTCCAAAAGATTTTGGCCTGTACATAACAATATTGTCAGATACTAATTGCGCAAAATCCTTGTCTGGAGTTACCATAAATGTTTTATAACCTTCTTTTTCAGCTTTTTTGGCTAGCGTTCCAATAACATCATCGGCTTCAAAACCCTCTTTTACCATGATTGGAATATGCATGGCTTTTAAAATTTCTTGAATATATGGTACAGCAATTTTAATGGCTTCCGGAGTTGCATCCCGATTGGCTTTGTATTCCGAAAACATTTCAACACGATCGGCACTGCCCCCTTTGTCAAAACAAACAGCTAAATAATCCGGTCTTTCCCGTTTAATAACATCTAAAAGAGAATTCATAAACCCCATAATTGCAGAGGTATCCAAACCATTGGAATTAATTCTTGGGTTTTTTATAAAAGCGTAATAGCCACGAAAAATTAGGGCATAAGCATCAACTAGAAAAAGACGTTTTTGATCGGACATGATATAAAATTTGAAAGGATTTCAAAGCTACGAAAAACTTATTAGACCAATATGTTTTTTATAAACCCACTTATTACTTTTTTTTAACAGATACATCCTCAAAAAGACCCGCTTTACACTCAGATTTTATAGTAATTTGTATCCCCGTTTTTAATACAGACCAGAATTTAAATCCAACGGCAGCTTTCCCATAGCTTTCCCGTACCTTTCCCGTACCTTTCCCATGGCTTCCCTATAATGGCATTATAGTTCTTTCCTTTAAGCATAAAAGAAAGAAAAGAGTTGTATAATTATTTCAGGATGTATTTATTAACCTGTATAGTTATTTTAGGACGAGTCAACTTTATAGCTGCTCCATAGATAGTGTATAGATAGTGTATGGATAGTGTATGGATGCAAGCGTTTTTTCTTACAAATTATACCAACCGGACTCATGTGCAAAAGCATTATATTATTCGTGAAATTTTAAGATAATTAGACTCCCTATTGACTCTGTAATGCGGCTGCTGATAGCCACTTTAGAATATAAAACGAAGATGTTGCCTTTTTAAAACAGAGATTTGCTTACTTTCAAATGCATAACGTATCTTTGAAACTCAAAAAATAGACGAATGAATACATTTTCAATAGCCATCCATGGTGGTGCAGGAACCTTAGTAAAAGGCATGATGACGCCAGAACTTGAAACCCAATATAAACAAGCCTTAAAAAAGGCAATAGATCATGGGTATGTAGTTTTAGAAAATGGAGGCTCGGCCGTCGATGCCGTAGAAACAGCTGTTAAAATACTTGAAGATTCTCATTTGTTTAATGCAGGAAAGGGCGCTGTGTTTACAGCTACCGAAACCCATGAAATGGATGCGAGTATTATGGACGGAAAAACTTTAAATGCTGGTGCGGTATCCTTAATTACAGGTATTAAAAATCCAGTGAGTTTAGCCAAAGATATCATGGAAAAAAGCGAGCATGTATTTTTAGCCGGAGATGGTGCTATGGAGTTTGCTAAGGAAATGAATTATAAACTAGAAGATCCTGAGTATTTTTACGACGAATTTAGACATAAACAATGGTTGGAAATTAAAGATACAGATAGCTTTCAACTAGATCATTCTAAAACGAAAGATTCTAAATTTGGAACGGTTGGTGCTGTAGCTTGCGATAAAGATGGTAATATCGCTGCAGCAACATCAACAGGAGGTATGACGAATAAAAAATGGGGCAGAGTAGGAGATTCACCTATGATAGGCGCTGGAAACTATGCCAATAATAAAACCTGTGCCATTTCGTGTACCGGAAGTGGCGAGTTTTTTATTCGTGGCGTTGTTGCTTACGATGTGGCTTGCCTTATGGAACATAAAAATATGTCCTTAAAAGACGCTGCAACCGAAGTCATTAATAAACGCATTCTGGAGCTGGGCGGCGATGGCGGATTAGTGGCCGTAGATGCCAAAGGAAATATGGCCATGCCATTCAATACAGAAGGGATGTATCGAGCTAGTAAGTCTTCTAATGGAATAGAAGAGGTTTCAATATATAAGTAAAAGTGGTGTTAGTGTGTGTATTGTTTAGTAACAGAAAACAATCACTTCAGCCCTTTAGTTGTTCTTTTACTCTGCTCCTCCCTTTAATTAAAGAAAAGAGGCTAGCCCGACTATAGGAGGGCTAGACAGAGAATTTGTTTATTTACTTTTCAATTAGAATTTTCAATTACTACCTAAAAACTCATCGAATCTAAGAGAATGTCCCTGTAATAACCTCCTAGATAAAATCTGCTTCAATTGGCAAAACACGCACTTGTCTATCCGTAATAGAATATCTGTCTCCGTTAGAGAGTACATGGACTCTTAAATTAGCAATAGTCATTGGCGTCCCTTCATCTAAAACTTTTTCGTTGTTATGGGTAATTTTACTGCCATCAAAAATAATAACCATCCCAGAACCAATGACAAGGCATTTTCCGTTTTTAATAATCATTCCTGTGTCTTCAGCTAATCCAAAACCAAGAAGATTTGGGAATTTTGCTACCGCTTCAGAGACACGGCCAAATCTACCACGTTGTATAAAATGTGTGTCAATAATAAGCTCAGGAACAAGCCCTAAACCTTTATACATAGTAACTGCTCCTTTAACAAAAGCGTCGGTAGCACTTCCTCCAGCAATCATTTCTTCTGTCATAGCCATCGCTCCGGCACTGGTACCAGCAATAACAAAACCAACCTCGTTATGGTAACGGTCTAGCATAATTTTATGAATGGTAGTACCTCCAATCTTTCTTGAAATCTTAGATTGGTCACCCCCAGAAAACATAATACAATCTGCTTCCTTAATTAATTTTATAGAACTTTGTTTTTCAGAATCTTCCTGGCTTCTAATATCTAGAACAGTCACATTCTCACACCCTAAAGCAGTAAAAGCAGTTAGGTAGTTTTCACCTACCTCTACCGGAATGCTGGAAGCGGTAGGAATAACAACAATATTGGCGTTTTTGCCTCCTGCTTGTTCTTTTACATGATATAAAATTCCTTCATCTATAAACTCAAGTGTGTGTTTTTCACTTTCGTTTTTTCCTTTATCTTCATTTCCTCCAATAGGAATAAGTGTTCCTTTTATTTCTGATTGACTCATGGGGTCTTATTAATTTTTTGAATTGCAAAAATAAACTTATTTGTTTAAAAAAGTCAAATTACCAATTTTATTGCTAACTTTTATGCTTGTTTAAAAATTGAAAGACTTAAAAGCATTATCCAAAATATAAAAATAAAAGTTTCTGATGCTTAATGAACTCAACTAAAACTTCTGAGGAACTTTTAGAATAAGAAGCAATAAAATAGCATCTCTAATTTTTAGAATTCAAATACAGAAGCATTTTAGGAATCTATGTAAAACAAGAGATACTCCTTGTTTAATCCTTCTGAGCTTGTAATTGTTTTCAAAAAAAACGGATTAGGTCTAATGGTCTTTTAGTTGATTTTTAAGGAGTTATAATTCTGCGTAATTGTTTCTGCGTAAAAACATGTTCCTCTTTAAAATATCCCAAACATTTCTGTATATTTACGATAATTCAATTTAAACTATCAAAACCCTAATAATTTATGAAAATAAGAGAAATAAATGCAATGAGAGGGCCAAATTATTGGTCAATTAGACGTCATAAGTTAATTGTCATGGTTCTCGACCTTGAAGAGATGGAAGAATTACCATCTAATAAAATAGATGGGTTTTATGATAGATTAAAAACCATGTTTCCTACCATGTATGAACACCGTTGCTCTGTTGGAGAAGCAGGTGGATTCTTCCAACGTGTAGAAGAAGGTACTTGGATGGGGCATATTATTGAACATATTGCACTCGAAGTTCAAACGCTTGCCGGTATGGATGTTGGCTTCGGAAGAACACGTGGTTATGGCGAAGAAGGCGTATATAACGTGGTTTTTGCTTATATGGAAGAATCTGTTGGCCGTTATGCGGCTGAAATCTCTGTCAAAATCTGTGAAGCATTAATTGCAGGTGAACCTTATGACATGACGGAAGATATTCAGCACATGCGCGAACTTCGTGAAGATTCTCGCTTAGGACCAAGTACTGGTTCTATTGTGGAAGAAGCAGAGTCCCGTGGAATTCCTTGGATTCGTTTAAATAAATACTCGCTTTGCCAGTTAGGGTATGGCGCCAATCAAAAACGTATTCAAGCTACAGTTACAAGCGAAACAAGTAGTATTGGGGTAGAATTAGCCTGCGATAAAGAAGATACTAAATACCTATTAGAACAAGCTGAGGTGGAAGTGCCAAGAGGCGATATTATTCGCCGAGAACGCAGTCTGGAAGACGCGTGTAAATATGTGGGTTTTCCATTAGTAGTTAAACCTATCGACGGCAATCACGGGAGAGGCATAACAGTAGATATTAAAAATTATGATGAGGCTTTAAAAGCCTTCCATCATGCTAAAGAAAGCTCCAGAAGTGGTGCTATTATTATAGAAAAATTTATTGAAGGAGACGATTATCGTTTGTTGGTTATCAATAACAGATTAGTTGCTGCTGCAAAACGAACTCCAGCTCACGTTATTGGAGATGGGAAATCGACCGTTCAAGAGTTAATAGACGAAGTAAATAAAGACCCACGGCGCGGATACGGACATGAAAACGTGCTGACCCAGATTACAGTCAACGCGCTTACAGAAACTATAATTAAAGATGCGGGTTATAGCTTAGACTCCGTAATTCCTAACGAAGAGATGCTTATTCTAAAAGATACAGCAAACTTGAGTACAGGTGGAACGGCCGAGGATGTTACAGATATTGTTCACCCTTCAAATATTTCCATGGTAGAACGCATTTCAAAAATTATCGATTTAGATATTTGTGGAATTGATATAGCAACTTCAGATATTTCTAAGCCCTTATCAGAAACTGGTGGAGCCGTATTAGAGGTTAATGCGGGTCCAGGATTTAGAATGCACTTAGCGCCAACACATGGTTTGCCTAGAAATGTAGCTGGACATGTAATTGATAAATTATTCCCTAAGGGAGATACAGGACGTATTCCTATTATTGCTGTAACAGGTACTAATGGAAAAACTACAACTACAAGATTAATTGCCCATATGGCAAAAATGAATGGGTATCGCGTAGGCTATACAACCAGCGATGGAGTTTATATTCAAAATAGATTATTAATGACGGGCGATTGTACGGGGCCTGCAAGTGCAGAATTTGTACTAAAAGATCCAACCGTAAATTTTGCCGTGCTTGAAAGCGCTAGAGGCGGACTGCTTAGAGCTGGTCTTGGATTTAAGAAATGTGATATTGGAATTGTTACCAATGTGGCTGCAGACCATTTAGGCCTAAAAGGAATTCATACCATAGAACAATTAGCTAAAGTAAAAGGCGTGATTCCAGAAACGGTTCTACCTAACGGATACGCCATTTTAAATGCCGACGACGACCTAGTGTACGATATGAGACGCGCTGTAGATTGTAATGTGGCCTTGTTTTCTATGGACGAAAACAACCCGAGAATAAAAGCTTTACAACGTATTGGAGGTATTACAGCTGTTTATGAAAATGGCTATGTCACCATTTGTCGTGGCGAATGGAAAATGCGAATCATGAAAGCCGAAAACATTCCGCTAACCTATGGAGGAAAAGCAAAATTCATGATCCAGAATGTGCTTCCAGCAATTCTAAGTGCAAATATTCAAGGTTTTAGTATTGAAGATATGAAAGCGGCTTTAGAAACGTTTATTCCTTCGGCTTCCCAAACTCCTGGACGTTTAAACCTCTTTAAATTTGAAAACTTTACCATTCTTTTAGATTATGCACATAATCCAGCAGGAATGTTAGCACTTAAGAATTTTACAGACGAATTAGAGGCTACAGTTAAAGTGGGAATTATTGCTGGAGTAGGCGATAGACGAGATGAAGATACCAATCAAGTAGGAAGCATTGCTGCCGATATGTTTGACGAAATTATTATTCGTCAAGACAAACGCTTGCGAGGAAGAACCGAAGAAGAACTCATTAAACTTTTGAATGATGGAATAAAAATGAGAGACCCAAATAAGAAAACAACTATTATACCTTCAGAAAAAGAAGCCATTACTTATGCGGTTAAAAATGCTGTTAAAGGGTCGCTAATTATTTTATGTAGCGATGTGATTCCGGATGCTTTATCTTTAGTTCAAAAGTTTAAAGAACAGGAGTCTAGAGGCGAATTAATTAGTGCAGACTAATGTTGCTTTACTTTTTGAAATCTATCATTCAGAGCAAAGCGAAGAATCCCTAATAATTAGAAGATTCTTCAGTTGCTGCACTCTTTCTGAATGACGTTTTCTTTATAATCGACTTTTTTTAAATAAAATAAATTAATGAATTACTCCGATAATAAATACGCAACTTTATTTAATAAGCAAAAAACCAATCAGTTTCTGGTTGGAAACACCTCTTATAAGGAGCGGATTGGAAAGCTAAAACGTTTAAAACACGCTTTAGAGGTTAGCTACAAACAGGAACTTAGAGAGGCGCTTTATAAAGATTTTAAAAAGCCTCATCTCGAAACAGACCTTACAGAAATCTATCCGGTAATAGATGAGATTAAATTTGTAACCAAAAACTTAAAGTCCTGGTTAGAACGTCAAAAGGTAGAAACGCCTTTAGCTTTATTAGGAAGTAGCTCCTTTATTATTAACGAGCCCAAAGGCGTTTGTTTGATTATTTCGCCTTGGAATTATCCCATAAATCTAACTTTTGGTCCCTTGGTTTCGGCTATTGCAGGTGGTAATACAGTTATTTTAAAACCTTCTGAAATGACGCCAAACACCTCAAAAGTTATGGCGAAAATAGTAGCAGAACTATTCGAAGAAAACGAAATAGCCTTGGTTGAAGGTGAAGTTGAGGTCTCACAAGAATTACTAAAGCTACCATTTAATCATATCTTCTTTACAGGATCTCCTGCTGTTGGAAAAATTGTGATGAAAGCAGCTTCAGAACACTTAACCTCTGTAACTTTAGAATTAGGAGGGAAATCGCCAACCATCATTGACGATGGATCGCACTTGGAAAAAGCAGTGAAGAGAATTATTTATGGAAAATTCACCAATGCCGGGCAAACCTGTATTGCTCCAGATTATGTCTTGTTGAAATCAAGTTTGAAATCGGAGTTTATTGAGCTTTTTAAAACAAAAGTTCTGGAGTTTTATTCAGAGAATCCTGAAACTTCAGATTCTTATTGTAGAATTGTCAATAGAAAACATTTTGACCGTTTGGTGTCTCACTTGGAGGAAACCAAAACCAATAAAGGCAGTATAGTGTCTGGAGGAAATTACAATGCTACAGACAATTTTATAGAACCAACCTTGGTTTTAGATAGTCCGGAAGATTCCAAATTGATGCAGGAAGAAATTTTTGGGCCTATTTTACCTATTAAAACTTACGAAACAATCGAGGAGGCAGTTTCCTATGTTAATTCTAAAGAAAAACCCTTGGCGCTTTATATATTCAGTAAAAGCAAGAAAACTATTAATTATGTCCTTCAAAATACACGAGCAGGAGGTACTTGTATAAATCATAATTTACTACAATTTTTAAATCATAACCTGCCTTTTGGAGGCTCTAACAATAGTGGAATAGGAAAATCGCATGGAATCTTCGGGTTTCAGGAATTTACCAATCAGCGCTCTGTTTTAAAACAACATACTCTGGGTGCTGTAGATTTATTGACCCCTCCGTATAATAATTGGAAACAAAAGCTGGTAGATTTAACTCTTAAATGGTTTTAAAAAAGGAGAACGCAACTGATTAAAGTTTATATTCTCCTTTCTCTTCCCTCAAATTAATTAATAGCTTCTTTATATATTTTTCTTGAACACGGGTTATATTATTGCAAAACAATACATAGAACTGATGTTTAGTTAGTTTTTATTTTTTCGTCTAATTAGCTTTTTTCTCTTTAAAGCAGACTGGTTATACGTTTGTTTATCTAATATTTGGAAATCTACAAACATGCTTTTAGAAACGTCTATATGTTTTGTTGTTAAACTACTTGTATTAGATGTGTTTCTTGCTGTGGACATCACTTTGTTGCTTGCAGCAAAAGCGAATATTTGAAAATAAAAGACAAAGAAAAACGTTAAGAAAATAGGTCTGTAGTTGGGTTTCATTTGGTAGATTTTGAGTAAATATATTAATACCCACCAATGTTTAATTATTTATTTAGTGAACGACCTCTTTTATTTAGTGAATGACTTTTTCTATCTAGTAAATGGATTCTTATACCTCTAAAATAGCCTTTAAAGCTTCTTTTTGATGTCGGCTAACAGGAATTTCATTATTGTTAATAAACACTGCATTTCTGTGTAAAGATTCTATTTTGGTAGTATTTACAACAAAAGAACGATGTGTTTTAAAGAAAATGGAAGGATTGAGCTGCTCGGATATAAATTTTAGAGTTTTAGGAACTAAATATTCTCTTTGAGCAGTTACCACATAGCAATAATTATCAAAGGCTTTTAAATATAGAATATCGGATTGCTTTAGTTTTTGGATGATGTTATTAGAAGAAAAGCTTAAGAATTCAGGCGCTTCTTGAAGGTGGTTATTCCAGGCAATTTCAATATTACTTCTTAAACTGTGCTCTGTAAAGGGTTTTACAATATAGCCAAGAGGTTTGGTTTGTTTAACACGATTAATTGTAAGCTGATCTGTCTGTGAAGTGAGATATAAATATGGAATATGTAAGAGGTCTAATGCTTCACCAAGTGCAACACCATCTTTGTCTCCTTCAAGTTGAATGTCTAATAACACCAAATCTGGGTTGGTTTCCTTTATAGAAATTAAAGCATCGTCTACATTATCTGCTTCTCCACACACTAAATAGCCTTGTTTTAATAAGGCCGTCTCAATGGTGATAGCAATTATAGGCTCGTCTTCAACGATAAATATCCTTAATGGTTTCAAAATACAATTCGTTTATCGTTCTAAAATACTAAAGAATATTGAATTTTTTAACAATTAAAGTAGCTTCCGTTCCTTTTTGTTTTTCAGACTTATAATGTATCTCTGCACGAAGTTTTTTAGAGAGTGCTTTCATAAGTTTAATACCAAAAGAGCTGTCTTTTACTTCGCCACTAAAGCCTTTGCCATTATCGATAACTTTTAAAACTAATGCTTTGTCTTCTTGAGTAAATAAAATGGTTAAGAGACTCTTATCTGTTACCTTTTCAAAGGCGTGTTTTATGCTGTTAATAATTAATTCGTTTAAAATTAAACCTATTGGCGTAATGGTTTCTACATCTAAAATAATAGGTTCCACCTGCAGCTTGTATCTAATAGCTTGTTCTTGGAATTGATGACTCTCAAAAATATCTTTTACCAAATCGTTAAAATACTCTTCGGTATTAATTCCAACTAACTGATCTTTATTATAAAGTTTTTGATGAATAAGAACCATAGAGCGAACTCTGTTTTGAGCTTCTTGTATAGCTACTTTTGCCTCTTTATCTTCCATGTTTTCTGACTGTAAATAGAGCAGACTAGAAACAATTTGAAAGCTATTCTTTACGCGGTGGTGTGTTTCTTTAAGTAAAATATTTTTTTCATCGATAGAGGCTTCTAATAAAACTTTTTGTCTGGCTAGCAATTTGTTTTTTCTTTGATTCTTATAAAAAAAGAAGCCTAAAGACGACGCAATTAAAAGTCCTGCAAATGCTAAATAAGAATAAAGCTGACTCTCTCTTTCTTTTGCTTCTAAGCTGAGTTTTTGTAATTCTTCTTTTTTATCAAACTCATATTGCATTTCTAATTGCGTTTGCTTTTTAACATTTGCCGCATTAAAAACAGAATCTTTAGCTTTTAAATAGTCTTCATGGTTTAATAAAGCTAAATCAAATGCTCCTGAAGATTTGTAGGTTTTATATAAGCATTCACAGGCTTCAGTTATAAACTCTATATCATTCTGTTGAACAGCTAGTTGTTTTGATGCTTCGCAGTCTTGAGCTGCCAGTTTAGTATTATTTAGCTCTAAATAAAGATTCCCTCTATAAAGCAGAACCTCATACAATTTACGTTGGTTATTCTCTTTTTCGTAAAAGGAATAAGCATTATTTAAATAGGTTAAAGCTTTGTCATAATGATTTAATTTTAAATGTACATGACCTAAATTTAAATCAGAATTTATAATGGTTCGCTGTGGAGCATTCCCAGCTTCTTTACTCTTTTTTGCTTCCTCTTGAAGGTCTAAGGCTTTTTTAAATTCACCCATTTTTAAAAGTAAATCGCCTTTGTTAGCCATAATAATACCAGCATTAACTTGAGAGCCTAGTTGCAGAGCAGATGCAATAGCCAAGTCGTAATAAACAAGAGCCTTGCTGTATTCCTCCATTTGATTGTAATAGTTTGCAAGTGTATTGTTTAATACTAAATTTTTTCCCTTGTATTTCTCTCGTTGCTCTTGGTTTAATGCTAAAGTGTCTATTTTGTCTAATATTTTTTTAGACTCCAATAAAGTTGAAATGGCTTTAGAACTATTGCCATTTTTTCTGTAAATACCACTTTTACTAATTAAAACGGATGCTTTTAGTGTAGGCAAATCGATATCTTGTAAAAAGTCGTTGGATTTATCAAAATAAATCATGGCCGAATCTAATCGGGTATTATAGAAATAATAATTACCTAGAGAATAATAAGACATGGCTAAAAGCTTATTTCTCTTAGCTTCTTTAGAAATATCAATGGCTTTACTTACAAGCTTAAGAGAGTTTTTTGTGTATCTATATGCTCCAGCTTGAGTGTTTAAAAGCTTGACTTTGTCTTCGGCCAGAGTGACGGTTTCAACAGAATTATAAATGGAGTCAATGGCCTTATTAATTACATCTGTTTTAGTTTGTGCTTGTAGATTAAATGATATAACAGTAGTAGAGAGAAAAATAAAGAGTACGCGTAAAGACATATGTGTTTAATTAGCTAGTAAACTAATATAGGTAATTTTAAATATTAAATAAAAGACGATATGTCATTTTGTTCTTATAGCGGTTATTTTTTCTAAATGAATATAGACGGCTACATACTCATTTTATTTTCTTAACAGATGGTTAAAGTTTTTATTAAGTCAATGACTGTGAGCCAATTCAATTATCTTTGTTAAAATTTTAGAAACATTGCGTTGGATACTTTTTATAATAGCTTATATTTTTTTTGTGGTTTATGGATATCAAGCCATAAAAACCCTGACTAAAAACAAATGGTATTATTATGCTTTTCTAGCCATTGGTTTCGTTGTGGTAGGAAATTTTTTGTTTCAATTTGTTGGGGCATCTAAGGGGCGGGTTATGTCTCCTCCTAAAAATGAAGCTCTTGGATATTTATTGGCTTTTATGTCTTTTGGAATGGTTCTTATTCCAATTTTAATGGGTGAAGATATTCTTCGGTTTTTTACAGGAATATATCATAAATATTCACCCTCTGAAAAGAACTTTCATGTGCCTTCACGAAGAAAATTTGTAAGTCAGATGGCACTGGGCCTGGCAGCCATTCCTTTTTCTTCTTTATTGTATGGCATGTTTAAAGGGAAATACGATTTTAGAGTACTAACATACACGTTACATTTTGACGACTTACCAGCTGCTTTTGATGGTTATAGAATTACACAGATTAGTGATATCCATTCAGGGAGTTTTGACGATAGAGAAAAAATTGAATATGCAGTCGATCTAGTTAATCAGCAGCAATCTGACGCGATATTTTTTACTGGAGATATGGTAAATAATAGATCGTCAGAAATGATTCCTTGGATGGATGTGTTTGACAAATTAAAAGCTAAAGACGGGAAATATTCCATTCTTGGGAATCATGATTATGGCGACTATTTTTATTGGGACAGCGAAGAAGAAAAAGAACAAAACTTTGAAGAATTAAAACAAATTCAAAAAGATATTGGTTTCGATTTACTTCTAAACGAGAGCCGTTTTATAGAAAAAGATGGCCAACGATTAGCTATAGTTGGTGTTGAAAACTGGGGTAGAGGTGTCTTTATAAAAGCCGGAGATTTAAAGAAAGCAGCTGAAAATATTGATAAAGACGACTTTAAAGTTTTAATGACTCATGATCCTTCGCATTGGGAAGATGTGGTAATAGACGACGAATATAAATATCAATTGACACTTAGTGGTCATACCCACGGCATGCAATTTGGCATAGAAATTCCAGGTTGGGTAAAATGGAGTCCTATAAAATGGCGATATAAATATTGGGCAGGAATTTATAAGGAAATGGGACAGTACATTAATGTAAACAGAGGCTTTGGCTATCTGGGTTATCCTGGAAGGGTTGGAATCTGGCCAGAAATAACAGTTATAGAGCTTAAAAAGGGCAAAAACTTGAGCTAGTTAGTTCTCCTGTTTCTTTTTAACATAAAAAGCCTTACTTTTATATCTAAACCTGGTGTAAACTACTATTTACAAGCAGGATATATAATTTATCAAAAAAATACGTAGGTTTGTATATAGTCATTTGACTTAAAACTTTAAAAGTATGTCAAAATTTGGGGAACTTATAGACGTAGATATTCCAGTTCTACTTGATTTTTTTACCGAATGGAATGATCAATCTGTTGCTATGCATCCGGTACTAAGAGATGTAGCAGCTGCCTTAGGAGATAAGGCGAAAGTTATAAAAATTGATGTGGATAAAAATAAAGAACTGGCCGAAGCTCTTAGAGTTAAAGGCTTACCCACATTAATTATTTATAAAAATGGCGAAATGAAATGGCGCCATAGTGGCGAAAAAGATGCCAATGCCTTAATTGGAATTATTCAAGAATACATTTAATTTTATATCAAATCTGCATCTATAGCTTTGAAGGTATATCCTTTTTTGCTAAAATACTCTAATACGCGTGGTAAAGCATATTGCATATTCTCTGAAGCTTTCTCGCTATCATGAAAAACCACAATACTACCATTCTTAGCGTTTTTAATAACATTCTTTAAAGCTTGCTCCTTGCTGGTGTTGTCACTCCAATCTACAGCTAAAACAGACCACATTATTATTATATAATCTAAAGCCATTAGACTACGGCCTTGAGATTTTGTTATTTTTCCATAAGGTGGTCGAAAGAGCTTTTTTACGGCTAATTTGTCATTCTTTACTTCCGACTTTTGAAGCTGAAAATCGATAATGTCTTGTGTTTGTTGGACACTTTCTAAATAAACCTTAGTTGAAGTTTTCCAGCCTTGCGGATGATTGTAAGTATGGTTTCCAACGGTATGACCTTTTTCTACAGTCTTTAGAAAAATTTCAGGATGGGTTTCAATATTATTTCCAATGCAAAAAAACGTAGCTTTTGCCTGATACTTATCTAAGGTCTCTAGAGTCCAAGGAGTTATTATGGGAGTAGGACCATCGTCAAAAGTGAGATATAAAACCTGCTCCTCTGTCGACATATTCCAAGTGTATTTTGGAAAAAGTCTTTTTATAAACAGAGGAAGCTTGGCTGGAATAAATTCCATATTTTAATTATCTTTTAGGTCTAGGAGTAAGCTGTCAAACTCTTGTTCTTGAACCTTGTCTAAATCTGGTTGAGGTGCAGTTTCTGCTTCTGTATCCTCGTAAAAATGGCTAAATAGGTTTAAGTAATTGGTAAACACTTTAGCTTGTTCTGAATAGAAATCAGGGTCGTAGTCCTGTAAGACATTCAAAATACCTTTATAACGTTCTATATCAGTTAATATCTCTTCCAATAACTGGTATTGTTTATCAACCTTTAGCTTACTGTAATAAATTAAGTTTTCTTGATACTTTCTAGAAACATCCATAAAAAGCTTTTCCGCTTTGTCTTCGGCGTCTACTTCATAGTAAATTCCAATATACGGTTCTAATAAGGTATAGTATCCAAATAGTTCAACTGGCATATTATCCATGGCAATATCTGCTATTTCTTCAGCCTTTGTTAATTTCTCGTCATTAATAAGCTGTTCAGCCAAACGTGCTAAATTCCCTCTGTAAGTTATGGAGTTTTTACGGGTTTCTACATCGTGATAGACATCTGGATTACCACTATTTCCCCAATCCCATTTTACAACTTTGTCGTACATTAATTCAGCATCAACACGACCCATATCAAACGGATTGGCTCTATTTACTGGAGTTTTTATTGGCACTAACTTATAGCACATACCATCTAATTGTAAGTAATCTTTCATCCAGATATAATCTTCATCACCAAAAGCGCCACCCGTAAAATAAATAGGGCGTTTCCAATCGTTATTAGCAATAATATCTAGCATTAACAGACGATTTTTATAGATGGCATTATCAGTAATTTTAACATCTAAATAATCCACCATTTTGTCTGCATCTTTTTCTTTTACAATGCCATATTTTAGAGCATTTTCCTTGTTAACTGGAACACGGATATTTTCTACCGGAAAGTAATTAGAATTCACCAATTGAGATGGATAGAAACTGGCGTCTTCTCCTTGTTGTTCTAAAATATATTTGAATTTGGTTCTAGGATTATCACTCGATACAAAATCCATAAAATCTTTAATCATCATGGTGTCTCTAGAGATTTCTCTCTTCATGATATAATCTCGCGTTCCTGCTCTGTATTGGTTATGAGTTAGCTGAGACGGAATAGGATCGCTTTCATAAGCCTTGCGTTTCATTTGGTCAATATACCAGTCTGTTTGGAATAAACTGGTGTTTACAATACGAACATCTGTTCTATAGCCTTCAATTTCTTGGGCATACCAAAGTGCAAACGTATCATTATCTCCAATGGTAAATAAAATAGCATTTTCTGCACAGGAATCTAAGTACATTTTAGCCATAGATCTAGCTGTGTATTTTCCAGACCTATCATGATCGTCCCAGTTATTTGCAGCTAAAATTCCTGGAACTAAAACCAGACATGCCATTGTAATTACAGGTGCTAAATATTTTGAAACTGTGTATTTTCTTAAAAAGTCGAAAATGGCGTAAACTCCAAACCCAATCCATAATGAAAACACATAAAAAGAACCAACTACAGAATAATCTCTTTCTCTTGGTTCAAAAGGCCTTACGTTGGTGTAAAATTGGATAGCCATTCCCGTAAAGATGAAAAAGACCAACATAACCCAAAAGGTTTTTTTGTCTGTTTTAAACAAGAAAAACAAACCGAGAAGCCCTAAAATTAAAGGTAAAAAGTAATAAGTGTTACGGCCTTTATTATTTTTCACATCGCTAGGCAGGTTGTCTTGCGAAAGGCCTAAATGCCACTCGTCTATAGGTTTTATACCACTTAACCAGTTACCATGGTTGTCGTATCTTCCTTGAATGTCATCTTGTTTTCCAACAAAATTCCATAAAAAATACCTCCAATACATATAACCAAACTGATACTCTAGCATATAGGCAATATTGCTTGCTAAAGACGGTTTTTCAACCTTGATATATTGTCCAAATTGTTTTAAAAAGGTATGGTAATCTTCGTAATCTACCAAGCCTTGAGAAACATTGTTTTTAAATTCGGCAACAGTTTTACGTAACTCGTTTTCCATTTGGTATTCAGGCTTAAGCCTAAAATCTAAATAGCCCGAGAACAGCATATAATTAACGGCATTTTCCTGACTCCACATACGTGGGAGAATAGAGGCGTGTTCGCTATTATAGTTTTGTTTGGCGTTTTTCCAGTCGTTTATAATAACGTATTTTCCGTTTTTTTCATCTTTTTCATAGTTTGGTTTATCGTCAATATAAGGCTCGTTTTCATCTAAACCAGAATATTGATCGGTAAATAAAGGACCATAAAATAAGTGCGTTTCGGGGTATTGTTCTAGGTTGTAATAAGCTAGAAGCTCTCGAGCATCAGACGGGTCATTCTCATTAACTACTACATTAGCATTAGCACGAATAGGAAGCATGAGCCAAGAAGAAAATCCTATAAAAATAAACATCAAACACAGAATCCCTGTATTTAAATGTTTGTAGTTTTTTTGATGTGTGTGTTTTAATCCGAAGTAGAAAGCTGCAATTAATACAATGCCCGCAATGATGGTTCCTGAATTAAATGGCATTCCCATAGAATTCACAAAAAAGATTTCGGAAGCACTAAATATTTTTAAAGCATTTGGTAGTAACAGTTTAAAAATGAATAATAAAATGGCGGCAGAAGCTACATTGGCAATTATAAAATTCTTTACAGTAACTGTTTTGTAGTTTTTAAAAAAGTAGATTAATCCAATGGCTGGTATGGTTAAAAGTCCCATAAAATGGACTCCAAAAGATAAACCAATAATAAATGCAATTAGAATTAACCATTTGTTTCCACGAGGGGTATCCATGTCTTTTTCCCAACGTAATCCTAAATAGAAAAGAACAGACATAATTAGGGTAGCCATAGCATAAACTTCCGTTTCAACGGCGCTAAACCAAAACGAATCTGTAAATGTAAAAGCTAAACTCCCTACAAGTGCACTTCCAAGAATAGCAACTTGTTTGTTTTGAGTAAAATCTCCATGAATGGTTGCTAACTTTGTTAATAGAAGTGTTACTGTCCAAAATAAAAACAATATTGTAAAAGCACTTGCTACAGCACTCATTAAGTTCATAACCAAACCAATTTGGCTGGGCTCCATAGCAAACATAGAAAAGAAGGCACCAAACATTTGAAAAAGCGGGGCTCCAGGTGGGTGTCCAACTTGTAATTTAGCAGAAGTTAAAATGTATTCGCCGGCATCCCAAAAGCTTACAGTTGGCTCTACTGTCAAGCTATAAGTTATTAATGCAATTAAAAAGGAACACCATCCTAATATGTTATTCCATTTTTTAAAGCTTAAATGTGTCATAGATTCTATGTTAGTTAACGAGGCGAATTTAACAAATAATATGGTATCTAAAATACTTTTAAGGAAACGTTAAGTAATAATAAAAATTTTTATTCAAAAAATACTTGCGCAAATCAAAGTTTGTTTTAAATTTGCAAACTCAAATGCATCATGGCCTATGGTGTAACTGGCAACACGTCTGGTTTTGGTCCAGAAGAGTCTAGGTTCGAGCCCTAGTAGGCCAACAGTAATGTTTAAATCCCGATCATTTATTTGATTGGGATTTTTTGTTTTAATTTGTAGGGACAGGTCGCGACCTGTCCCTACAACGGATTAGGGTAACAAAAGAGTCTTTCAAATTTAATTTGAAAGACTCTTTTGTTACTGTCTGCAAATTGCTGTCTGTCTTACTATATTTTAAAAGTAATTACTGGGCGTTTAGAATGATTTACCAGATCCTCGCTAATGCTACCATTTAAAAAATGGGCAATTCCCTGTCTTCCATGAGTGCTTATTCCAATTAAATCTGCATTAATTATATGAGAGAAGTTTAAGATTCCTTGTTCTACATTCTCATCATTAAATATATTAATAGTGTAATTTTTATAATCATAGTCTTTTATAAAATCTAAAATTCTAGCATTTGCTTTTGTTGTGGTTGTAAAGTTACTAGCTGTATTAACCATTAATAAATGTAGTTTGGCATGGAAAGCTTCTGCTAGCTCGGAGGCTTGTTTATAGGTCTCTTTGTTGTCTTTTTTAAAGTCTGAAGCAAAAACAATATCATCTAAAGCAAAATGTCTGTGTTCATTTTTAATTACAAGCACAGGGACATCTGCTGTTCTTACTACTTTTTCGGTATTAGAACCAATAAACATTTCTTTAAATCCGCTTGCCCCATGAGATCCCATCACAATTAAATCTATCCCGTTTTCTTTGGCAATTTTTGAAATTCCAGAAAAGGTTTGGTTAAAGTCAACCGTATCGTGAACTGTAATGCCTTGAAGATAGTCTCTGGACAAAACATCCTTGAATTTTTTATTGGCCAATTTCATGAAAAACATAGCTTCAGGTAATTCACTTTGCTGACTAAGAGCATCTATTTGAGATAATGGAAGTTCTAACAAATGAATTAAATATATTTCACCTTCATATCTTTTAGCTAATTGGGCAGCTACTTTTAACGCATTTTCAGCCTCTTTAGAGAAATCTGTGGGTACGAGAATTTTTTTCATGGTTAGGATTAATTAGTTAAAAATTGGTTTTCTTAAAAATATGAAAAATTTACTATATTTAAGTGCTCCTAATGTGAATTGTTTTATAAATAGAACATTTTACGTTGAAAATCTAAATTTTCATGAAATATCTTTACGTATTATCTTTTTGTTTTATCTGCTCTTTAGGTTTCTCGCAAGATCAATTAATAAAAGAAGCAACCGCTTTTTTAGAATCCAATGAGGTTTTTAAAAACTATAAAAGAGAAAAGTTTTTCTTACACACTAATAAAACCACATATTTTTCGGGAGAACATATAAATTATAAAGCATATATAGTAGACGACTTCTCCGATGAACCAAGCGATATCACAACCAACCTTCATTTTAGTATCTATGAGGGTAATGGAAAATTAATAAAGCATCAATTGGTTTTTGTTGAAAATGGTACAGTAAACGGAAGTGTTAAATTAGATAAAGAATTAAAATCTGGAACTTACTTTTTAGTTTTAGACACAAACTATAATGCGAGTTTTGATAAAAAATACATCAGTGAAATCCAAGTGCTAAATTTATTAGATAAACAAAAGCCGCCAATAGAGGAAAAGAGCGTAGTGGAAGAGGCGCAAGTTGCCAAGGGTAAAGGTGTTCAAGTAGAGTTTTATCCAGAAAGTAATATCTTGCTTTCTAGAGCCAATAATACATTGTATTATAAAATTTTCCTAAACGGAATACCGTTTGAAACTAAAGGAAAATTAATAAAATCGTTAAATGATGAAGTTGTTGAGCTTATGAGGTTTCAAAGCTATCAAATTGATGTATTTTTCTTCTTCCTCTTTTTGTTTTTTCGAAACTAATGCGGCTTCTGAATAGCTTTTCTAGAAAAACATGAAAAATTTACTATATTTAAGTGCTCCTAATACAAATAGTTTTAAGCTAAATGAATTTGTGTTAAAAACTTACTTATTATGAAACACTACTACTTATGGCTTTTTCTGTTTTTTAGTTTTATTGGGTTTTCCCAAAATGACTTAATTCAAAAAGCAAATTCTTTTATACAATCAAACGAGTGTTTTTCAAATCAACCAAAAGAGAAATTCTTTCTTCACACCAATAAAACCACCTATTTTTCTGGAGAATATATAAACTTTAAAGCTTATGTGGTAGATGATGTTACAAATAAGCCAAGTCAAATTACCACCAATTTGCATATAAGTATTTACGATTCTAATAGAAAATTGCTAATTCATCAATTGGTTTTTGTTGATGAAGGAATGGTAAATGGTAGTATAAAATTAGATAAAAATCTAAAGACTGGGCCTTGTTATATATTGCTTGACACCTATTATAATACAAATTTTGATAATAAGAACATTACTAAAATTCAAGTTTTAAATTTGGGAGACAAGAAAGCTAGTCCTGATTACAACGCCAGTGTCGATACTGTGTCAACTCAAATAGAGGAGTCTTCAAAACTACAAGTGTTGTTTTATCCGGAAAGTCATGTTTTACTTTCAAGAGCTAATAACACCTTGTTTTATAAAGCCCTTTTTAATGGAATTCCATTTAGTGGTCAAGGAGAGTTAATAAATGCAAATTCTGAAATTGTAATAGATACTTTTAGCACGAATAGGGAAGGTATAGGTTCTGTTAATTTCGATTATTTTCCTAATCAGTCTTATTATTTTAAGATTCAACATGGGGAAAAAGAGTATAAAATAGATTTACCATTAGCACAAAAAGAAGGTTTTGTGGTGCATTACGACTCCCAAATGGCAAATTCTAAAGGAGTAGATTTAGTAATTAGAGTTAATAATGAAACGGCTAATACGTATAACAACGAACCAATTTTAGCAGTAATACATAGAGGTAATACCAGTAGATCTGTTATTCCTTTTAAAATTGATAAAAGTGTCAACAATTACAGATTAAATATACCATCGGAAAGCTTGTTTAATGGTATAAATATTGTCTCATTATTTAATAAGAATAACAAGCTATTATCTAATAGATACTTTTTTTACGACAAGAATAAAAACGTTGAGTTAGACCTGATTAAAGTAGCGGAAACCAAAGATTCTTTAACTATCGATTTAAAAATGCCAAATAGTTATATACAAGCTAATACAAGTATTTCTATTTTGCCTAAGCAAAGTGTTTTAAATAAAAACTCCAATACAATTTATAAAGCATTTATGTTATCACCTTATGTGCCAAACATAAGAAGTATGGAAGATCTTGATCTTTCAATACAAATTTATAGTCCTAAAGATAGTATTCTAGAAACTTCTAAAAACAAAGCAATAAAAAGTGTGGAGAACGGGGTTTCTATTATTGGACAAGTGCAATCTAGAAGTGAAAAGATGTATGGGTATCAGGTATTGCTTACCTCTAAAGAAAATGGCTTAGCCTTAATGAGTCCTTTAGAAGATGGTAATAAATTTTATTTTGATAACTTGTTGCTATATCATCCGTCTCAGTTTGATTTAGCTTTATTAAACCCATCGGGTCAAGTTGTAGAAGCAGAGTTTGAATTAAACGAACAGGTATCAAACTATCCTGTGGACTCTATTTTAACTTTAAACCAAGAAACAGAAATTTCGAAAATACGACAAACAGTAGGTTATTCAAAAACAGTTACTCAGGCAGCCTTAGAACGGGGTAGCAACTTAGATGAGGTTCTACTATACGGGAAAAAATCTAATAAGGAAGAGGAAGAAGTGTATCCGGATTTTGGTTATGTAGATATGCCGGGAGAATTGGGCAATGGAGCTACAAGACAAAAGACTAAAGACGAAATTGATTGTATGGGCTGTACTCTTTTTGAATATTTAGACCAGTTTCCGGAGCTTAAAACATTAAGAGTGGAACCTGGCGACTCAACTAACCCTGAAGTAGAATATCTTCTTACTTTTAAAAATAGAGGTATAAATACGGTCTATGGATCTATAACAGCTCTATTAATTATCGATGGAATACCATCTAGCTATTCTGCTTTAGAAGATTATATGGCAGAAGATGTAAAGGCTGTAAAGCTAAATCGCTCGGGAGCAGGATATGGATTTAGAGGTTCAAATGGGGTGGTTATTGTTGAGCTTAAGAAGCCAGAAGATTATATGGAGTCAGAATCTACTAAAAGAACTAGGAAAAAAAATAAGGTTTACTCTAGTAGTACATCATTTGGATTCTCACGGATGACAGAGTCTTTTAATGAAAGCAATCTTGTATTTAATAATCAAGATTCTATCGATAAATTCGGTACTATAGACTGGATCCCTAATTTTAAATTAAGACCAAACTCTTCCAATTATATTAAATTGGCTAAAGAAGAGTTTTCAGCAATAAGCTTAATTATAAATGGGATGAATAATCAAGGATATCTGGTTTTTAAACAGTTTGATGTTCCTTTCAATTAGTAAATTGTTATACAGCTATTGTTTTTCAATAAAAAATTGTATATTTGCACCGTTGTAAGAATTAAGAGATATGAGGGGACGTGAAGTCCCCTCTTTTTATACCAAGAAATGTTTAGAACAACTGTCGAAAATTTATTGAAAGAAGGTTTAGAAGAAAAACAGCATTTGTTTTTAATAGACTTATCTATTTCAGAAGATAACAGTATTAAAGTTGTAATTGACGGAGATACTGGTGTTACCGTAGAGGACTGCATGTTTATTAGCCGTGCTATAGAGCATAATCTAGATAGAGAAGAACAAGATTTTTCTTTAGAAGTAGCTTCAGCCGGAGCAACAGCGCCTTTAAAAAATAAAAGACAGTTTAAGAAAAATGTTGGAAGGACTTTAGAGATTAAAACAAACGATAAAGATATAAAAGCAGATCTTAAAGATGCAACGGATAATCATATTGTTGTAGAGTGGAAATCCAGAGAACCAAAACCAGTTGGGAAAGGGAAAGTTACTGTACAGAATAAGGCAGAAATTGCCTACAAAGATATAGTTGAAGCAAAAGTTATGATAAAATTTTAATTCAGAAAAGATATGGAAAATCTTGCGTTAATTGAATCGTTTTCAGAATTCAAAGACGACAAATTAATTGATCGTGTAACGTTAATGGCGATTCTTGAAGATGTGTTTAGAAATGCCTTAAAAAAGAAATTCGGAGACGACGATAATTTTGACATCATTATAAATCCAGATAAAGGCGATTTAGAAATATGGAGAAATAGAGTTGTGGTAGCCGATGGTGAAGTTGAAGATCCAAACCAAGAAATATCTTTGTCTGAAGCACGCAAAATAGAACCAGACTTCGAAGTTGGTGAAGATGTGTCAGAAGAAGTGAAGTTAATAGACCTTGGACGACGTTCTATATTAGCCTTAAGACAGAATTTAATCTCAAAAATACACGAACACGATAACACAAATATATATAAGCAATTTAAAGACCTAGTTGGAGAAATTTATACAGCCGAAGTACATCATATTCGTCACAGAGCTGTAATTTTGTTGGACGACGAAGGAAATGAAATTATCTTACCTAAGGAAAAACAAATTCCTTCAGACTTTTTTAGAAAAGGAGATAATGTTCGCGGTATAGTAGAAAGTGTTGAATTAAAAGGTAATAAACCTGCTATTATCATGTCTCGTACGTCCCCAATTTTCTTGGAGAAACTATTCGAGCAAGAAATACCAGAAGTGTTTGATGGTTTAATTACTATTAAAAATGTGGTAAGAATTCCTGGTGAAAAAGCAAAAGTAGCTGTAGATTCTTACGACGATAGAATAGATCCAGTAGGAGCTTGTGTAGGAATGAAAGGATCTAGAATTCATGGCATAGTTCGTGAACTAGGAAACGAAAATATAGATGTTATTAATTATACAACAAATTTACAGTTGTATATTACAAGAGCTCTAAGTCCGGCCCGTGTTACTTCTATTAAAATAGATGAAGAAAATAAACGTGCCGAAGCTATTTTAAAACCAGAAGAGGTTAGTAAAGCAATTGGACGTGGTGGACATAACATCCGTTTAGCTGGGCAATTAACTGGATACGAAATAGATGTATTTAGAGAAGGTGCTGAAGAAGATGTAGAATTATCAGAGTTTTCAGATGAAATTGAAGGCTGGATTATTGCTGAGTTTAGCAAAGCTGGATTAGATACTGCCAAAAGCATCTTGGAACAAGAAGTATCAGATCTAGTAAAAAGAACAGATTTAGAAGAAGAAACAATTATAGATGTTATTAGAATTCTTAGAGAGGAATTTGAAGAATAACATATTTTTAGGTTATATTAAAGCAATTTATGGCTGAAACAATTAGATTAAACAAAGTATTACGCGAGTTGAACATTTCTTTAGATCGTGCTGTGGAATTCTTAGATTCCAAAGGCATCGAGATAGAGAAACGTCCTACTACAAAAATTTCAAACGAGGTTTATCAAGTTCTTTCCGACGAGTTTCAAACAGATGCCAACAAAAAAATGGCATCTCAAGAAGTTAGTGAGGCAAAACAGAAAGAAAAGGAAGCCCTGAAAGAACAGCGTGAACGTGAGCTTGAGGAAAAGGAAAAAGCTAGAGCGAAAAGAGAGGCTGAGGCGGCTGCTAAAGAAGCTGAAGTTGTAAAAGCTAAAGCTAATTTATCTGGTCCAAAACAAGTTGGTAAAATCGACTTGGATCCAGCCAAAAAAGAAACGGAATCTCCTGCTAAAAAGGAAGATGAAGTAAAAGCTGAAAAGCCAAAAGAGAAGCCTTCAGAAAAAACCGAAGAGAAACCTAAAGAAAAGGAATCAGAAGTAAAAGCTGAAAAGCCTAAGGAAAAGAAAGCAGAGAAATCTGAGGAAAAACCTAAAGCAGACGATAGCTCTAAGAAGACAGAAACTAAAAAAGTTGAAGTTAAAAAAGAAGAGGCTAAAGCTGAAGCTAAATCTGAAACTAAAAAGGAAGCAACTAGTACAACAGATGCTCCTGTGGAAGACGAAAAGCTAAAAACGCAATACCAAAAACTTTCAGGTCCTAAAATTGCAGGAGAAAAAATAGATTTATCTCAGTTTAATAAACCTAAGAAGAAAACTGACGATAAGAAGAAATCTGATAAAGCAGGAAGTGGTAATAAGAAAAAACGCCGTAGAATAAGTAAAGCGGGTGCTCCAGGATCTGGAAACACAAGTAATACGAGAGGTGGAAACGATAGATTTAAAGGAAAATCTGGCGCTGGAAAAGGAAGAAGAAACACGGTTAAAGAAGAGCCTAGCGAGGAAGAAGTACAAAAACAAGTACGTGAAACATTAGAGAAACTTCAAGGAAAATCTAGTAAAGGTAAAGGCGCTAAATATCGTAGAGATAAAAGAGACCAACATAAAGAGCAAACTGCTAAAGATTTACAAGCCGAAGCAGAAGATAGCAAAATTATTAGAGTAACAGAATTTGTTACTTCTAGCGAAATGGCAACCATGATGGATGTTCCGGTAACTCAAATTATTTCGGCATGTATGTCGCTTGGAATGATGGTTACAATGAACCAGCGTTTGGATGCTGAAACCTTAAGTATAGTAGCTGAAGAATTTGGATATCAGGTAGAGTTTGTAAACACTGGTATTGAAGAAGCTATTGAAAAAGTTGAGGATAAACCAGAAGATTTGGTGGAACGCGCACCTATTGTAACAGTAATGGGACACGTAGATCACGGTAAAACATCTCTTTTAGATAATATTCGTAAAGAAAATGTAATTGCTGGAGAGTCTGGAGGAATTACGCAGCATATTGGCGCTTACGGTGTACAATTAGAGAACGGACAGAAAATGGCCTTCTTAGATACCCCTGGTCACGAGGCTTTTACAGCCATGCGTGCTCGTGGAGCGCAAGTTACAGATATTGCAATTATTGTAGTAGCGGCGGACGACGATATCATGCCACAAACTAAAGAGGCAATAGCGCATGCGCAAGCAGCAGGAGTGCCAATTGTGTTTGCTATTAATAAAATAGATAGACCAACAGCGAATCCAGAAAAAATTAAAGAAGGACTGGCTCAGATGAACTTACTGGTAGAAGATTGGGGAGGGAAAATCCAATCGCACGATATATCTGCTAAGATGGGAACCGGAGTTAAAGAATTACTGGAAAAAGTATTGCTTGAAGCCGAATTATTAGAGCTTAAAGCGAATCCAAATAAAGCTGCAGAAGGAACTGTGGTAGAAGCCTTTTTAGATAAAGGTCGTGGATATGTATCAACTATTTTAGTACAAGCAGGAACCTTAAAAGTTGGAGATTATGTGCTTGCCGGTAAACATAGTGGAAAAGTTAAAGCTATGCACGATGAACGTGCAAACGAAGTTTTTGAAGCTGGACCATCTACACCAGTATCTATTTTAGGACTGGATGGTGCGCCACAGGCAGGAGATAGATTTAATGTATTTGCAGACGAACGTGAAGCTAAACAAATTGCAACAAAACGTACTCAGTTACAACGTGAGCAATCTGTTAGAACACAACGTCACATTACTTTAGATGAAATTGGAAGACGAATCGCACTTGGAGACTTCCAAGAGTTAAATATTATACTTAAAGGTGATGTGGATGGTTCTGTTGAAGCATTGACAGATTCTTTCCAGAAACTATCTACCGAAGAGATCCAAGTAAATATCATACATAAAGGAGTTGGTCCAATTACAGAAAGTGATGTCTTGTTAGCAACTGCTTCCGATGCCATTATTATTGGATTTAACGTTAGACCAATGGGTAATGCACGTCAAATTGCTGATAAAGAAGAAATCGATATCAGAATGTACTCAATTATCTATGATGCCATAAACGATCTTAAAGATGCTATGGAGGGAATGTTGTCTCCAGAACTTAAAGAGGAGATTACGGGAACTGCAGAAATTAGAGAAATCTTTAAAGTTTCTAAAATTGGTAGTATTGCCGGATGTATGGTATTAACAGGTAAGATTTATAGAACTTCAGGTGTTCGTTTAATTAGAGATGGTGTAGTTATCTATACTGGAGAATTGGCTTCGCTAAAACGTTTTAAAGACGATGTTAAAGAGGTTGCTAAAGGATACGATTGTGGAATGCAAATTAAAAACTACAACGATATCAAAGAAGGCGATATCATTGAGGCTTACCATGAAGTAGAAGTTAAAAAGAAATTGAAATAAGTTTCTTTAAACTATAGAATATTAATTAAAAAAGACTGTCTATTTAGACAGTCTTTTTTTGTGTTATAAACTCTAAAATTGATTTTATAAAGTGTATAAATTTAATTTATAGAACTTCTTATAGGTCCAAAAATTAATGTTTATAAATTCGGTATGTATAAAAACTAGAAGTCAGATAAAGCCAAAAAAAATCCTCTTGGCAATTAAAACAAAAAGAACTTATCAGATGTTTCAGTGTAGATAAACATGAGGCATTCTTTCAGGTTTTTGTGTTATTCTTTTTCTTTCTTTGGTTTAAAGATAAAAGCAGAAGGAAAGGTTGTTTTAATTTTAGCCAAAGCTCTGTCTGCCTCTAAGCTAGTTCTAAAATTTCCAATCCAGATTTTAAAGTTAGGAGTTTCGTATACCAATTTTGAAGGCATTTCTAAATTTAATGCTTTAAAGTTGCTTTGATTTTTTTCAGCCTCGGTTCTATTTCCAGAATAAATCTGGATTTTATACCTATCTGATGTGTTTTCAGAAGTATTAATTTCCTTCTTTAAAGCTAATAATTGGTTAATTTCTTTGTCTTGATTGATATTTACGCTGCCTTGTTGGGCAAAACTTAGGCTCGTAATCAAGATCATAAACCCAAGACTGTAAACGGACTTTTTATAGTTCAATATTTTCATTTTCAAGGTTGTTTAATGCAAATGTATGCGTTATAAACTAATTTTTATAGTGATTTATTATTTAGAATACCTCTAAATTACCAATTAACACTTCGCTAACATTTCTAAAATGGACTTTTAATATTACTTTTGCGAGTGGTTTTACAATTGTATATAACTGTAATTCTTGTTTACATAAGTGAAAAAATCGTACCAAACTAAAGAAGTTAATTCAACCATTAATATGAAACAGGTGAGTGACCGTAAGTTAAGTAGAAATGTACTTACATTAAGTTTAATTTTTATTCTAACACTTTCAACCTCGATTTTCGCTCAAGACGGCGATCCGGATAAAGGAAAATCCTTATTCAATACCAATTGTGCTGCTTGTCATGCTTTAGATAAAAAGATGACAGGTCCAGCTTTGCGTAATATCGAGCAAATCCTAGAGGACGAAGAAGGGTTAGATAGAGAATGGCTTGCAGCTTGGATTCGTAACAGTTCTGCTGTTGTTAAATCTGGAGATGCATACGCTAAAAAGATTTTTGATGAATATGGAGGAGCAGCAATGACTCCTTTTCCACAATTGTCAGATGATGATATTAATGATATCTTAGCTTATACAGCCCAAGAAAAAACAGTGGCAGCAGTGCCTGCAGCTGGAGGAGCGGCTGACGGAGCAGCAACTACATCCGGTTCTGGAATATCCAACAAAGTTATTTTAGGTGCATTGGCACTATTGTTTGCATTATTAGCAATGGCTTTATTGTTAGTAAGGCGTACATTAACCCGTTTTGCAGAAGCTAAAGGTGTGGATGTAACAGAAACACAACGTACACCAATCTGGAGAGCCTTTGTTCAAAATCAATTCTTAGTCTTAGTAGCTGTTATTTTCTTGCTATTAACTAGTGGGTATTTCGTTTATGGTTATATGATGCAGGTAGGTGTTGATCAAGGATATCAACCAGTGCAACCAATTCACTTTTCACATAAAATTCACGCAGGAGATAACGGGATAGATTGTAAGTTCTGTCACTCTTCAGCAAGGGTAAGTAAAACCTCTGGTATTCCATCTTTAAATGTTTGTATGAACTGTCATAAATCTATTTATGAAGTAGCAGAAACTACTGCAACAGATGAGTACAGTAAAGAGTTTTACGATGGTGAGATTGCAAAGTTATACGCGGCAGCCGGATGGAGCGATGAGGATCAATCTTATACAGGCGATTCGCAACCAGTAAAATGGGTTAGAATTCACAATTTACCAGACTTCGCTTACTTTAATCACTCGCAACACGTTACAGTTGGTGGTTTAGAGTGTCAAACTTGTCATGGTCCAGTAGAAACTATGGAAATTATGTCTCAGTACTCTCCTTTAACTATGGGATGGTGTATTGATTGTCATAGAGACACGAATGTAAAAGTTGAAGACAACGCATACTATACTAAAATACATGAGGAACTATCCAAGAAATATGGAGTAGAAAAACTTACTGTAGCTCAAATGGGTGGTTTAGAATGTGGTAAATGTCATTACTAAGTTCTCTTAAAGAGAAATAAAATAATTAAAATTAATAAGAAGTAATTCATTATATAATATGTCATCAAACAAGAAATACTGGAAAAGTGTTGAAGAGCTAAACGAAAATAGCTCTATTGTTGAGGCGCTACAACAAAAAGAGTTTGTTGAAGAAATTCCTACCGATGAATTTTTAGGTGATAAAGATTCTTTAGAAAGTTCTTCAACAACACGTCGTGATTTCTTAAAATATGTTGGTTTTAGTACAGCTGCTGCGTCATTAGCAGCTTGTGAGGGACCAGTAATTAAATCCATTCCTTATGTGGTGCAACCGGATGTAATTATTCCTGGGGTAGCTAACTACTATGCAACTACAATAGCAGATGGATATGATTTTACGAGCGTATTGGTAAAAACTCGAGAAGGTCGTCCAATTAAAATTGAAAATAATACTATGGCAGCCACTAATGGTGGTGCTAATGCTAGAGTTCATGCTTCGGTTTTAAGTCTGTATGATAGCTTAAGAATGCAAGGTCCAGTAAAAGGAGATACCTATGTTTCATGGGAAGACCTAAACTCTGAAGTTAGCAATCAATTAACTTCAATTAGTGGTACTGGAAAGCAAATTGTATTATTAACTCAAACTTTTGCAAGTCCTTCTACTTCCAAATTAATTGGAGAATTCAAACAAAAATTCGGAAACGTAAATCACGTACAATACGACGCTATTTCAGAGTCAACTGCATTAGATGCGTTTCAAGCAAAATATAACGAACGTGGTTTAGCTAGTTATGATTTTTCAAAAGCGAAGACCATAGTTTCAGTTGGAGCCGACTTCCTGTCTGATTGGCAAGGTGGTGGTTTTGATGCAGGATATGCTTCGGGACGTGTTCCTACCAATGGAAAAATGTCGCGCCATATTCAATTTGAATCTAATATGTCTTTATCTGGTGCAAACGCAGATAAGCGCGTACCTTTAACACCTACGCAACAAAAGTTAGCCTTAGCTAAACTTTATTCTGCGATTGTTGGAGGTTCTGTTTCTGTAGATTTACCAGAACATATTTTAGATGCCGTTAATAAAGCGGCCTCTGAAATTAAGAAAGCTGGAAGCGACGCTGTTGTTGTTACCGGAATTCAAGATGTAAACGCTCAAACTTTAGTTTTAGAGATTAACGAATATTTAAACTCTAAAGCTTATGATGCTTCTGCTCCAATAAAAACGAGACAAGGAAACGATAAAGCAGTTCGTACTTTAATTGCCGATATGAAGGCAGGAAAAGTAGGAGCTATTATTATGAGTGGAGTAAATCCACTTTATACCTTACCTAATCCAGCAGATTTTGCTGAAGGATTAGAAGCTACAGATTTATCGGTTTGTTTTTCTATGAAAGCAGACGAAACATCTACATCAGCACAATATATCGCAGCAGCACCTCATTATTTAGAATCTTGGGGAGACGTTGAATTAAAGAAAGGTCATTTTGCATTAATGCAACCAACCATTCGTCCGTTGTTTGATACTATGCAGTTCCAAGATGCTTTATTGCATTGGATGGGAAGCGATGTAACTTACCACGACTATATTAAGCAAACTTGGAACGAAAGCATTTTAGATGGAAGTTCATTTAGTCAGGCTTTACACGATGGTGTTTTTGTTTCTAATGGTTCTGTTGCAACAGCAGAAAACTCTGAAGAAGCTGAAGCTAAAGAAGACAAAACTTTTGTAGGTGGCGTTATAGATGATGTAGCAAAAGGCATTGGCTTAAAAAAGGAGGAGGAAGAAACAACTACTACTGTTGGGGCTACCACTATGTCTAAGATAGATGGAGCATCTGCTGCTAGAAGCTTAGCTTCTGCTAGTTCTTCTGAAGGTTTTGAGTTGTCCTTATATCCTAAAATTGGAATGGGAGATGGTCAACAAGCTAATAACCCATGGTTACAAGAGTTCCCAGATCCAATTACAAGAACCACTTGGGATAACTATTTAACGGTTTCAAAAGCTGATGCTGACACGCTTGGATTGAAAAGCGAGCATATGGCAGATGGAGGTTTAAATGGAAGCTATGTAGATATTACTGCTAACGGTATAACCCTTGAAAAAGTACCGGTAATTATTCAGCCAGGACAAGCTAAAGGTTCTGTAGGACTATCATTTGGTTATGGTAGAACAGCTGGGTTAAAAAATGAAATGAAGACTGGTGTTAATGCATATCCACTATACCAGGACTTTAATAATGTTCAGAATGTAAGTGTAACAGCTGCGTCTGGAATGCACGAATTTGCTTGTGTACAATTGCACAACACTTTAATGGGCCGTGGAGATATTATTAAAGAAACATCTTTAGAAATCTTTAATACCAAAGATAAGAAAGAATGGAACCCTCCAACGGTTGTTTCATTAAATCACGTTGAAACTGAGGTTTCAGAAGTCGATTTATGGGATGAATTTGACCGTAGTATTGGACATCACTTCAACTTATCTATCGACCTAAACGCATGTACAGGTTGTGGAGCTTGTGTTATAGCTTGTCATGCAGAAAATAATGTGCCTGTAGTAGGAAAAGAAGAAATGCGTAAAAGTCGTGATATGCACTGGTTGCGTATAGACAGATACTATTCTTCTGAAGAGTCTTTTGAAGGTGATAACGAAAAGAAAAATAATATTTCAGGATTAGGAAGTTCTTTAAGCGAGTTTGGTAAATTGGAGCATGCTTCAGAAAACCCACAAGTAGCTTTCCAACCAGTAATGTGTCAGCATTGTAATCACGCTCCTTGTGAAACTGTTTGTCCTGTGGCAGCAACGTCTCATGGACGTCAAGGTCAAAACCATATGGCTTATAACCGTTGTGTTGGTACCCGTTACTGTGCTAATAACTGTCCTTATAAAGTACGTCGATTTAACTGGTTCCGTTATAACGAGAATGTTGAATTCGATTATCATATGAATGATGATTTAGGACGTATGGTATTAAATCCAGACGTGGTAGTTCGTTCTCGTGGAGTTATGGAAAAATGTTCGTTGTGTATTCAAAAAACACAAAAAACAATTCTTGATGCTAAGCGTGATGGGCGTGTTATTAAAGATGGGGAATTCCAAACAGCGTGTTCTTCAGCTTGTAGTAATGGAGCCATGGTATTTGGAGATATCAACGATAAAGAAAGTAAAGTTGCAAAACTTTTAGAAGATAACCGTATGTATCACTTGTTAGAGTATATTGGTACTAAACCAAATGTTCAGTATCATACTAAAGTGAGAAATACAACCGAAGCATAATAAAACGAATTAAGAAAATAATTATAGAAGGATTATGGCGTCTCATTACGAAGCACCTATTAGAAGACCTTTAGTTACAGGCGAAAAATCATACCACGACGTAACAGTGGATGTAGCACGACCAGTAGAAGGTAAAGCAAACAAATCTTGGTGGATAGTTTTTTCTATCTCGCTAGTAGCGTTTCTCTGGGGAATAGGATGTATTATTTACACAATAGCAACAGGAATTGGAACCTGGGGTCTGAACAAGACTATTGGTTGGGCTTGGGATATTACTAACTTCGTTTGGTGGGTTGGTATTGGTCACGCAGGTACTTTAATTTCTGCAGTACTTTTACTCTTCCGTCAAAAATGGAGGATGGCAATTAACCGTTCTGCAGAGGCAATGACAATTTTTGCTGTTGTTCAAGCGGGATTGTTCCCACTTATTCACATGGGCCGTCCATGGTTAGGATATTGGGTATTACCTATACCAAACCAATTTGGTTCTTTATGGGTTAACTTTAACTCCCCACTACTTTGGGATGTATTCGCAATTTCTACATATTTATCTGTATCATTAGTTTTCTGGTGGACAGGCTTATTACCGGATTTTGCTATGTTAAGAGATAGAGCGGTTAAACCTTTCCAAAAGAAAATATATTCTTTAATAAGTTTTGGATGGTCCGGACGAGCAAAAGATTGGCAACGTTTTGAAGAAGTGTCTTTAGTGCTTGCAGGTTTAGCAACACCATTAGTACTGTCTGTACATACTATTGTATCTTTTGACTTCGCAACCTCAATAGTACCTGGATGGCATACAACCATTTTTCCTCCATACTTTGTGGCAGGAGCAGTTTTCTCAGGTTTTGCCATGGTAAACACACTTCTTATTATTATGAGGAAGGTGGCTAATTTAGAAGACTATATAACAGTTCAACACATCGAATTAATGAATATTGTAATTATGATTACAGGTTCTATAGTTGGTGTGGCTTATATAACGGAGTTATTTATAGCATGGTATTCTGGAGTTGAATACGAGCAGTATGCTTTCTTAAACAGAGCAACAGGACCTTATTGGTGGGCATATTGGTTAATGATGACATGTAATGTGTTCTCTCCACAATTTATGTGGTTTAAAAAATTAAGAACAAGTATCATGTTCTCTTTTATTATTTCTATTGTGGTAAATATAGGAATGTGGTTTGAGCGTTTTGTAATTATTGTAACGTCGTTACATAGAGATTACTTACCATCTTCTTGGACTATGTTCTCACCAACATTCGTAGATATTGGAATCTTTATTGGAACTATTGGATTTTTCTTCGTATTATTCTTATTATACGCCAGAACCTTTCCAGTAATTGCACAAGCAGAAGTAAAGACTATTTTAAAATCTTCTGGAGATAAGTATAAAGCCTTAAGAGATTCTGGACAGAGTTTAGTAGGTACTGGAGTTGATGAAAGAACTTCTGGAAGTCAAGTTAATAAAACTAAAAACGACGAGTAGCAATATGGAAACTTCAAAAGTAATTCACGCTATTTATACAGATGATGATGTTTTAATGAATGCCGTTAAGAAAGTAAAGGCAGAAAAATATCACATCGAAGAGATATATACACCTTTTCCTGTTCACGGACTAGATAAGGCAATGGGATTAGCTCCAACAAGACTTGCAATTACAGCATTTTTATATGGTGCCGTAGGTTTGATTGTATCTATTGTTATGATGGATTATATCATGATACAAGATTGGCCTCAAAATATTGGGGGTAAACCAAGCTTTAGTTATATGGAAAACATGCCTGCATTTGTTCCTATTATGTTTGAGTTAACGGTGTTTTTCTCGGCTCACTTAATGGTTATTACTTTCTATTTAAGAAGTAAATTATGGCCATTTAAAAAGGCTGAAAATCCAGATGTAAGAACTACAGACGATCATTTTTTAATGGAAATTCCTATTCATGGAAATGTTCTAGATCTTGAAAACTTACTTAAGGAAACAGGAGCAGTTGAAATTAAATTAATAGAAAAAGAAGAAGCACATTAATATAGTAATATGAAGAGCTTAGTAAAAATAACGGTTATCGCATTAGTATTCGCAGCGTTTGTGTCTTGTCAAAACAAGTCAAAACCTAACTATCAGTTCATGCCAGATATGTATGTGCCTGTAAGTTATGAAACGTATTCAGAATCAGCTGCTTTTAAGACTGGGGTTGAAGCCCAATTACCTGTTGATGGAACAGTGCCAAGAGGACATATACCTTTTGATTACGAGAATACCATTCCAGATTATAATTTAGCTAAAACAGACTTAAAGAGTCCTTTAGATTCTACTCAGGTAGATTTAGTTCGTGCCAAGGCTTTATACGATATTTACTGTGGAATTTGCCATGGTACTAAAGGTGATGGACAAGGAAACTTAGTAAAAAGAGAAAAAATTCTTGGTATTCCAAGTTACGACGATATAGGAAGAGCTATTACAGCAGGAAGTATTTACCACGTTATTTATTACGGTAAAAATACGATGGGGTCGTATGCTAATCAACTTAATGAAGAAGAGCGTTGGCAGGTAGTTGCTTATGTATTAGATTTAAAAGCTAAATTAGAAAATTAAGAAAGATAAAGATTCGATATAGATATGTACACAATCTCAAATAAATTAAAGACATTTTCTATTGCCTTAATGATTTTAGGTCTATTAGGGGTAGGATATGGTTTTATGACATCTCATAAATCTTTTGAAGAAGTTGAAACCATGCTTTCAGAGGATGCTTCTCATCATGGGGGAGGTCATGCAGTAGCAGAGGTCTCAGAGCATTCAAACAGTGGTCATGAAACAAATGCACAAGATGCTACAACCCAAGTTGATGAACATACAAAGCACGTAGAACATGTACAGCATCAAATAGCAAATAGACCTTGGTCTGCATTATATGTAGCAGCCTTTTTCTTTTTTATGATTGCTCTTGGAGTGCTGTCTTTTTATGCTATTCAATTTGCATCTCAAGCCGGATGGTCTCCAGTACTGTTTAGAGTAATGGAAGGAATTACTGCCTATGTATTACCTGGCGGAGTTATTGTTTTAGCAATTGCTTTAGCTTCTGGATTAATTGGACATTACAATATTTTTGTTTGGATGGATCCGGATGTAGTAGCAAACGATAAATTAATTCAAGCAAAAGCCAGTTGGTTAAATATTGGGTGGTTTGCTGTAAGAGGAGTTATCTTTATTGCAGGATGGAGCTTATATAGATATTTTGCACGTAAATTTACAATTGCTCAAGATACTGCATCAGACGATAGTAACTTTAAAAAAACCTTCCGTATTTCTGCAGCATTCTTAGTGTTCTTTATTTATACGGAATCAATAATGTCTTGGGACTGGATTATGAGTGTGGACCCACACTGGTTTAGTACTTTATTTGGATGGTACGTATTCTCAGGAATGATAGTTAGTGGTATTACCGTGATTGCTTTTATAGCTTTATATTTAAAGTCTAGAGGTTATTTAGAAGTTGTTACTGATAGTCATATTCACGATTTAGCTAAATACATGTTCGGATTTAGTATATTTTGGGCATACTTATGGTTCTCTCAATTCATGTTAATCTGGTATGCTAATATCCCAGAAGAAGTTACTTATTTTGTAACACGTATTGAAGATTATAACTTATTGTTCTTCGGAATGATGGTGCTAAATTTTGTATTCCCATTCTTAGTATTAATGAATAGTGATTATAAACGTATTCCATGGTTTGTAATGATGTCTGGAGTTATAATTTTAATTGGACATTATATAGATGTTTATGTTATGATTATGCCTGCTACGGTAGGAGATCAATGGGGAATTGGAATTCCTGAAATAGCTTCAGTAATGTTGTTTTTAGGTTTATTCCTATTCATCGTATTCACGGCCTTAACCAAAGCACCGTTAGTAGTAAAAAGAAATCCATTTTTAAAGGAAAGTGAAGGATTCCATTATTAAGAAACTTAATTAAAGAAGAGAAAAGACAATGACAGCTTTTTTAACAATTATTATAGTACTTTTTGTAGCTGTTGCCATTTGGCAAATGGTTAAAATATTTGATTTAGCTCAGGTGGGCGTATCAGATACACAGATAGCAACAGACCAGGATAACAAAGTTAACGCATATATTATGCTAGCCTTCTTGGCTTTCATTTATATCCTAACCATTGTATGTTTCGTACTTTGGGGGGATTTACCTTTATTATCAAATGCAGCCTCAGAACATGGTTCAGAAATAGATAATTTAATGATTATCTCTTTGGTAGTTATTTTTATTGTTCAATTTATTACTCAGTATTTACTGCATTACTTTGCCTTTAAATACAGAGGAGAAAAAGGTAAAAAAGCGCTATTCTATGCAGATAATAATACCCTAGAAGCTATCTGGACTATTATTCCTGTAATTGTATTAGCAGGTTTAATTATATACGGATTGTTTACATGGACAACTATTATGAATGTAAATGAAGATGAAGACCCGTTAATTATCGAGTTGTATGCACAACAGTTTAACTGGAAAGCACGTTACGGTGGTAATGATAATACCTTAGGAAAAGCAAATGTTAGATTAATCGACATCGACAAGGCTAATATTTTAGGTTTAGACGAAGCTGATCCAAATGGACAGGACGATATTATTGTGTCTGAAGTTCATTTACCTGTTGGAAGACCGGTATTGTTTAAAATTCGTTCGCAAGACGTTTTACACTCGGCTTATATGCCACATTTTAGAGCACAAATGAACTGTGTTCCTGGTATGATAACTCAGTTTGGCTTTACTCCGGTAACAACAACTGCAGATATGCGCCAAACGCCAGAAATGATTGATAAAGTGGCTAATATTAATAGAATTCGAGCAGACAGAAGCAAAGAGCTGGTAGCTAATGGAGAGGAAGCTCTAGATCCTTATGAGTTCCATTATTTATTACTTTGTAATAAGATTTGTGGAAAATCTCATTATAATATGCAAATGAATATTATTGTTGAAACTCAAGAAGAGTACGACGCTTGGATAAGTGAACAAAAGGAATTTAAAGATTCTTTAATTAAGTAATTAAGAAACGGTTTAAAAAGTATATAAATAGATTATGTCAACACACGCAGATACGCACGAACACGAAGATAATCACGGGCATCATCACAAAGAGACGTTCATTACTAAATACATATTTAGTCAGGATCATAAAATGATTTCTAAACAATACCTTATAACAGGAACCATTATGGGGGTTATTGGGGTATTAATGTCTGTCATGTTTCGTATTCAAATAGCATGGCCAGAAGAACCAAATGTATTGTTCGAAGCCTTATTAGGTAAATGGGCGCCAGATGGCGTTATGGATGCAGATGTTTACTTAGCTTTAGTAACTATCCATGGTACTATAATGGTATTCTTCCTATTAACGGCAGGATTGAGTGGTACTTTTAGTAACTTATTAATTCCGTTGCAAATTGGAGCGCGAGATATGGCCTCTGGTTTCTTAAACATGATTTCTTATTGGTTATTCTTCTTGTCTGCAATAATTATGCTTGGTTCTTTATTTGTAGAAGCAGGACCTGCAGCAGCTGGATGGACTATTTACCCGCCATTAAGTGCCTTACCTATGGCTCAAGGTGGATCTGGAATGGGGATGACACTGTGGTTAATCTCTATGGCAATCTTTATTGCCTCTTCCTTATTGGGGTCTTTAAATTATATAGTTACTGTAATTAACTTAAGAACAAAAGGGATGTCTATGACTAGACTACCTTTAACAATCTGGGCATTTTTTGTAACAGCTATTATTGGGGTGGTTTCATTCCCAGTTTTATTGTCTGCAGCTTTATTGTTAATTATGGATAGAAGTTTTGGAACGTCTTTCTTCTTATCAGATATTTTTATTCAAGGTGAAGTATTACATTACCAAGGCGGATCGCCTGTATTGTTTGAACACTTATTCTGGTTCTTAGGACATCCAGAAGTATATATTGTAATTCTACCAGCTATGGGAATTGTGTCCGAAATTTTGGCATCTAACTCGCGTAAACCAATTTTTGGATACCGTGCCATGATTGCTTCTATTTTAGCCATTGCGTTCTTATCAACCATCGTTTGGGGTCACCATATGTTCGTGTCTGGTATGAATCCTTTCTTAGGTTCAGTATTTACCTTTACCACCTTATTAATTGCTATCCCATCGGCAGTAAAAGCCTTTAACTGGATAACAACTATTTGGAAAGGGAATATACAAATGAATACAGCCATGCTCTTTAGTATTGGTTTTGTATCAACATTTATCACTGGTGGACTAACTGGAATTATTCTTGGAGATAGTGCTTTAGATATTAACGTACACGATACCTATTTTGTAATTGCTCACTTCCACTTAGTAATGGGTATTTCTGCGCTTTATGGAATGTTTGCTGGAGTTTATCATTGGTATCCAAAAATGTTTGGTAGAATGATGAATAAGAACTTAGGTTATATTCATTTCTGGGTTACTGCTGTTTGTGCTTACGGAGTATTCTTCCCAATGCACTTTATTGGAATGGCGGGATTACCAAGACGTTACTATACAAATACGGCCTTCCCTTTATTTGACGATTTACATGATGTGAACGTTGTAATTACTGTATTTGCAATTATTGGAGCTGTTTTCCAAATTGTTTTCTTATACAACTTCTTTGTAAGTATGTTCTATGGTAAAAGAGCAACTCAGAACCCATGGAAATCTACAACTTTAGAATGGACAACTCCTGTAGAACATTTACACGGAAACTGGCCAGGAGCAATTCCTCATGTATACCGTTGGCCTTACGATTATAGTAACCCTGGACATGACGTGGATTTTGTTCCTCAAAATGTACCTTTAAAAGAAGGAGAAGAAGAGTTACATCATTAAAATATATTCCTTTTAAAAAAGGATTTTATTAAGTATATAAAAAGACCTTTAGAATTATTGTATTCTAAAGGTCTTTTCTATTATATAAGGTTAAATTACCTCATTCCTTTTGAAATTAATAATGTTCTAAAAGAGATTCCTTATTTTAGAAGGCTTTTTCTTTATATTTGTTGTTATAACCTGAAGGGTTTCAAACATCTTTTAGGTTCAAATTATCACAATCACGTACAATTATTTAAATAGATTTCCACGTTCGTGGGAAGTTAATATGAATGAAAACCTAGATCCTACCGGAGATAATTTTACCCCAGAAGAACTGGACGTAGAAAAGAAATTAAGACCTTTGTCATTTAATGATTTTACAGGACAGGATCAAGTATTAGAAAACCTTCAAATATTTGTTCAGGCTGCAAATTTAAGAGATGAAGCTTTAGACCATACGTTATTTCATGGACCACCAGGTTTAGGTAAAACCACCTTAGCTCATATTTTAGCTAACGAATTAAGTGTAGGAATTAAAATAACCTCTGGACCTGTATTAGACAAACCGGGTGATTTAGCTGGTCTTTTAACTAACTTAGACGACAGAGATGTTTTATTTATTGACGAAATCCATAGATTAAGTCCTATTGTCGAGGAGTATTTGTACTCGGCCATGGAAGACTTTAAAATAGATATCATGATTGAGTCTGGACCTAATGCAAGAACAGTTCAATTAAACTTAAATCCGTTTACCTTGGTGGGTGCAACAACCCGCTCAGGATTACTTACAGCTCCTATGAGAGCACGTTTTGGAATTCAAAGTAGATTACAATATTATAATACTGAATTACTAACTACCATTGTACAGCGTAGTTCTGCCATTCTAAAAGTAACTATATCGATGGAAGCTGCTATTGAAATTGCTGGAAGAAGTAGAGGAACACCTCGAATAGCTAATGCTTTACTGCGTAGAGTAAGAGATTTTGCGCAAATTAAGGGAAATGGACATATAGATATTAAAATTGCAAAGTTTGCTTTAGAAGCGCTCCATGTAGATGCTCATGGTTTGGATGAAATGGATAATAAAATTCTAACAACCCTTATTGATAAATTTAAAGGAGGTCCTGTTGGAATTACTACCATAGCTACAGCTGTAAGTGAAAGTGCAGAGACCATAGAAGAAGTATATGAGCCGTTTTTAATTCAGCAAGGGTTTATTATGCGTACGCCCAGAGGAAGAGAAGTAACCGAGTTGGCATATAAACACTTGGGGAGAACAAAAGGCCCTACTCAAGGTGGATTATTTTAGTCGGCCGTGCTTATAAGTTTTAAAACAAAATGCCAGCTTACTTAAAATAATTATTACTTTCTGCTAATTAGTTTTGTAGATTATATTTATTTTAACCTGATATCTAAATTTTGAAAGCTAAAAATAAAATACCTACCGTTCCAATTAGTGGTTTTTTAACTAACGCTTTGGGAATTCTTAAAAATCCCTTGCCATTCCATCATAAGAATTTCGAAGAACAAGGCGATATCTTTAGGTTAAAAATAGGTCTATCAAACAGTGTTGTTTTTGTCCGTGATGCTGCTTTTGCTGAGTATGTACTTCAAAAGAACCAAAAAAACTATACAAAGTCTAAAATCCAAACGGAAGATTTAGTAAAATATATTGGAAAAGGTTTATTAACCTCGGAAGGTGAACTCTGGAAAAAACAACGGAAACTAATTCAACCAGCTTTTCATAAAAAGCAATTAGAGAATCTTTTAGGGAGTATAAAAAGGGCTATTCTCACAGAATATGATAAAATTACAGACAACACAAATACAGATGTTTTTCCTATTTTAAACGACTTAGCTTTTCAAACTGTTGTTAAATCTTTATTCAGTAGTGCTGCAAGTCAAGAAGATATTAATAGGTTGCAATATATTACAGAAGCAGCTCAAAAAATGTTAGTTAGAGAATTGCGACAACCATATTTGGGTTGGTGGTTTAGCTGGAGTGGCGAAATTAAAAAACATCTCGATTTAACACTAGAAGCAAGGCAAATTTTAAAACGAATTGTTAACGAGCGTCGTCTGTCTCAAACTAAAGAAAACGATTTGTTAGATATGCTTTTGGATGCCAAATATGATGATGGCTCCTCAATGGAGGAAGAACAACTCATTGACGAAATTTTAATTTTGTTTACAGCAGGACACGAAACCACCTCCAATGCACTAACATTTATCACTCAATTATTGGCCTTACATCCGGAATGGCAAGAAAAAATATATAACGAGCGACTACAAATACAACAAGAAAGTACAGATACAATAGATTTGGTTACTAAGTCGAAAGATTGTCAAAAAGTTATAGAAGAAGCGATGCGTTTATATCCTCCGGTTTACTTTATAGATCGTGTAAATATTGAAGCAGATTGTTTTAAGGGTTTAGATATTGAAGCAAAATCTAATTTGCTGTTTTCTGTCTATGAAATTCATCGTCACCCTAAATTATGGGAACGACCAACCGAGTTTTTACCCGAAAGATTTAATGAAGGTAGCCGAAAATTTTCATCTCAGTATTTTCCGTTTGGAGCTGGACCTCGCAAATGTATCGGTAATAATTTTGCTATGTTTGAAATGATAATTGCGGTTTCAGAATTACTTTCAATCTATAAAATTCAACCTAATTTTAAAACTATAGAAGTTACACCGCTTATTAGCTTAAAACCTAAAAATGCATTTTTAACTTTTCAAAAAAGAAATTAATGTCCATTAATAAACCTAAATATAGTGCTCTTATAAAATCTGAAGCCAAACGTCTTGGCTTTTTGTCTTGCGGTATTAGTAAAGCTGAATTTTTAGAAGAAGAGGCGCCACGTTTAGAAAAGTGGTTAGAAGCAAACATGAATGGGGAAATGCATTATATGGAAAATCATTTCGACAAGCGTTTAGATCCAACAAAATTGGTGGAAGGTTCTAAAAGTGTCGTTTCTTTATTGCTAAATTATTATCCAGAGAAAACACAGGGTGATGATACGTATAAACTTTCTAAATATGCTTATGGTACCGATTATCATTTTATTATAAAAGATAAATTAAAATCTCTTTTACATTTTATTCAAGATGAAATTGGCGAGGTAGATGGTCGTGCATTTGTAGATTCTGCTCCAGTTTTGGATAAAGCCTGGGCAGCAAAATCTGGATTAGGTTGGGTAGGGAAACATACGTTACTATTAAGCCCACAAGTAGGTTCGTTTTATTTTATAGCTGAGTTGATTATCGACTTAGACTTGGAATACGATTCCATTACTACGGATCATTGTGGTACTTGTACAAAATGTATCGATGCTTGCCCCACACAAGCCATTACAGAACCCTATGTAGTAGACGGGAGTAAGTGTATTTCATATTTTACTATAGAGTTAAAAGATAATATTCCAACCGATTTTAAGGGCCAATTTGAAGATTGGATGTTTGGTTGCGATATTTGTCAAGATGTGTGTCCGTGGAATAGATTTTCAAAACCGCATAGTGAACCATTATTTAATCCACATCCAGAATTACTATCAATGAGTAAAAAAGATTGGGAAGAAATAACCGAAGATACCTTTAGAAAAGTATTTAAGAAATCTGCTGTAAAACGAACAAAATTCTCGGGTTTAACTCGCAATATCACATTTCTAAAAGATAGCTAAAAAAAGAAGGCCCTTTTGAAATTTCAAAAGAGCCATCTAAACAATAATTAATCAATCAATCTAATTATTTTTTCATTATCTTAATCACTTGCTCCTGGTTGTTATTAGTTGTAATATGAACTAAATATAACCCTGGATTCCAATTTTGTGAATCTATAGAGACTTGATTAGAATTATTTTTTTCAACTTTATTTACTAGTTGTCCCAACATAGTATAAACAGTTACCTTTTCTATACTAGAGCTGCTTTTAATTTCCAAAACATCAGTTATAGGATTAACAAATTGAAAATCTGCACTTATAACTTCATCGTTAATTGATAATGCAGAATCCATAAAAGTTTGAGCATATATCGCTTCAGTAGTACCATCTGCATCTCTGTTTTCTACAAATGTAGATAAAAGTTCTCCATTGGATAATTCGTGAAAATTAACTTTCCCTTTCGGATAATTAGATGTGGCAAGTGGCTTAGTTTCGCTGCTCCAAACAAAATCTCCGTTTGCATCTAAAAGGTTTACATGTAATGAGTTCCCCATAGGTGTTAAAAATGTTGGTTGGTCGTTTGCAACTAGAAAGTGTCCAGATGGAACTATTCCATCTTGTTCTACAGGATAAATTTCTTTTCCGTTGTTTGTTAGTAATCTATCTCCAGTAACTTTATCATATTTTTGAAGAAATGTTCCTGTTTGACTTTGAGATCCGTTTGTAAATCTACTTAGAGCCCAGATATGGTCTGTACCAGGTTGGTGTGCAATTTGAACTTCTTGTTCAAAATATGTTTCAGTAATATCAAAAGCAGAACCATTTGTACCCCATGGTAAAGTTCCATCAGGGTTTATGCGCTGTACATAAACGTCGAAACGGCTATCATGAGATAATTTAAAAGAATAGTAAATATTATCTCCATCTTGAACCCCAAAATAAGTGGCGTTATAAGCAGTACTCATATTGTTATCAAATAATTGAGCCGGATTGTCCCATACAGGAGATCCATCAGTAATACTATAACGTTGGGCAAACATAGTAGAATAGATACCGTAATTTCTTTGGTGGTAAACAGAAACAATATCCCCGTTTGCTAATTCATATAGATTGGCAGAAACCGATCCTGTTGTAGCTGGAGTTGCCCAAATAGGTGTACCATCACTAGCATATTTTTGCAATTCTCCTACAGAAGTGTCTCCATTTAACGTAGAAATCATGACATCTCCAGAGTCTAGAGGTAGCATTCTAACTAAATAAGCAGTTCCAAGATCTAATCCGTCACTTGTCCATAAGTTATTTCCAGTACTGTCTAATTTAAAAGCACGCCCAGCGTTCCCTACAGTTCCAGTTACTCCCACATAAACGTTGTTAGATTTGTCTAAAACTATAGACTTAATTTGGGTATAAGATCCCATTGGAATAGTGTTGCTAATAAGTCCTCCAGTATCACCTAGTAATCTATTTCCTGATTCGTCTAGAACCTGAATTCTTAATTCGTAGTTAGTAGGAGATGGTACTTTGTTCCAAAATACCACGTATGTATAGTCATTTGTTCCTACTACAGATTGTGCGTCTCCATCAACACCAGTATTCGCAACCAAGGTGTTAACAGCAATGTCTGTGTTCCATTGGGCTTGTGTTATAAATGTTGCAAATAAACAAACCATTAAAAGTGTAATTTTTTTCATAATTAATTGTGTTTTTTTGTGTTAGTGTTCATTTTAGCAATAATTTTTTTTAAGGCTTCTTTTTTAATTTCAGAATCTTCAAGTAATTCTTCTAAACTTTTTAGTTTGTCTTTTTTCGATTTTGAAGCCATAATCTTTTCTATTAGCTGATTGTAAAATTAAGGTAGGATTAAAAGAATTAAAAAAAAACAGCTAATAGTAAAACACTCAATATGCAGTTTTATATGCATAAAAAGCACTCATTACACCGTAAGTTACTGAAAATAAATTAATTAATAAAAATTAATTTAATGATTTAATTTACAGAAAGAGAGTTTAAATAGGTGGATAGGTTTACTTTTTCGTTGGTGAGGTTTAATTTTTTTCGCAATCTAGTTCTCGCATTTTCAACAGATTTGAACGATTGCCCTGTAATTTGAGAAATTTCTTTGGAGGTTAAATCAAGGTATAGTAAAGCGCAAAGCCTTCTGTCTTTAGGTGTTAAATCTGGGTGGTTTTTATTAATGTTTTTGTAAAATGATTTATGCACCTGTTCAAAACTTACTTCAAACTCTTTCCAGATATCTGTGTTTAAATCTCGTTGTAAACGTTTTAATATAAAATCTATTGCTTGTTGCGTCTCCTTCTTAACAGCTTTTAATTTAATGTGTTTTAGGTCTTTTAAAATACCATTTATAATATCTGTTCGGTGCATTTCTGTCATAGCTTTCCCTATGAGTACTTTGTTTTTAGCATCTAAACTATGTCGTAATTCTTGTTGTTTGGTTTTAAGTAATTCTCTTTCTAGCCTGTTTTTTGTCATTCTATTTCTATATTTAATAACTAGTATTAGTAAGGCTAAAATACCTGTAACCATACTTAAACCAATTAAAAAATATTTAAACTGTTGTTTTTCGGCTAATAATTCACGGTGCTGTATTCGGGTGTTATATTCTTGTTGAAGCCTTAGTCGCTCCACGTTTACAGCTTTCTCTTCTACATTTAAACTATCTCTTAAAATATTATAACGCTCATAATAATTAACGGCTTCTTCAAAATCTCTCTTTCCTTTATAAGCAGTATAAAGGGTTTTTAGGGCATCTAAATTGGTAAAACTATACTCAAAATCATCCTGAAGGTCTAAAGTCCTTTTGGCGTAGAAAATAGCCGAATCGTTTTCTTTTTTATTTAAATAATGTTTAGATAGAGATTTAAAAAGAAAGGATTTTGTGTTGTCAAATTTGTATTCTTCTAAAGATTTTAACGCAAGGTTAAAATAAATTGTCGCGTTTTTATCATCATTTTTTAAATCGTAAATACGTCCTAAATTGGTGTATAGGTATGCGTTTAATTTTAGGTTATCAAGAGTTTTTGAAATGGCAAGCGACTTTTCATAATAATATAAAGAGGAATCTATATTTGTCTCCATATATATAGTACCTATATTATTTAGTACTTGAGCAGTACGCAAAGTGTCTTTTTTTGATAATTGATGTTTATATATTTTTTGAAAGTGCTTTAAGGCTTCTTCTTTATTATTTAGTCTAGCATAAATAATGGCTAAATTATTTTCGACTTTAAAAACTTCATCAAAATCATTTGCTTTAAGGTATATATTATATGCTTTTTGGTAGTAATCCAATGTTACATCTAAAACATCTTTATCATAATATAATGTTGCAATGTTTTCATAAATGGGCGCTAAATAAATGTCAGGATTCTTTGTTTTTTTTGCTTCTGTCTTCGCTAACTCTAAATAAGTTAAGGCGCGTTCCCAATCCTCGTCTTTAAGTTCCATAGCTATTTGCTGACTTAAAGAGATCTTTTCTTCTACCGAATTTGTAAGGTTTAAGCTGTCAATAAGTATGTTAACAGATTCTTGACAGTAGCTAAACCCTGAAATAAAAAATATTAATAAAGCAAAATAACGATGCATAATGGTTAAATATGGAAGTAAATATAGAAAAATAACCCTGAATTGAATGATTCCTTTTTACGCTTTAAAATATTAGAGTTTAAAATTTAGTATTATTACATTTGTATTTAAGAATCATTAATTTTATGAGCAAACAAAGTAAACGTAGAGAAGCCCTAGTATATCATGCCAAACCGACCCCTGGTAAAATAGCTGTAGTTCCAACTAAAAAATATGCCTCGCAAAGAGATTTGTCTTTGGCTTATTCTCCAGGCGTTGCAGAGCCCTGTTTGGAAATTGCAAAAGATGTAAATAATGTCTATAAATATACTGCTAAAGGGAATTTAGTAGCAGTAATCTCTAACGGAACAGCTGTATTAGGTCTCGGAAATATTGGACCTGAAGCCTCTAAACCAGTAATGGAAGGAAAAGGCTTGTTGTTTAAAATTTTTGCAGACATCGACGTTTTTGATATTGAAGTAAATACGGAAAATATTGAAGAGTTTATTCAAACTGTAAAAATGATTGCTCCAACTTTTGGAGGAATTAACTTAGAAGATATAAAAGCACCTGAAGCTTTTGAAATAGAAAAACGATTAAAAGAAGAACTGGATATTCCAGTTATGCACGACGATCAGCATGGAACTGCCATAATTTCGGCAGCTGCCTTATTAAATGCTTTAGAACTTTCTGAGAAGAAAATTGAAAATGCTCGAATAGTAATTAGTGGAGCAGGAGCTGCAGCAATCTCTTGTACTAGATTGTATCAAGCTTTTGGTGCTAAACGTGAGAATATTGTCATGTTAGATAGTAAAGGTGTTATTAGACAGGATAGAGAAAATCTTACCGATGAGAAAGCTGAATTTGCGACACATAGAAAAATAGATACTATGGACGAAGCTATGGAAAATGCCGATGTGTTTATCGGGCTTTCTAAAGCTGATATTCTTAGCCCTGAAATGTTATTGTCTATGGCAGAAAACCCAATTGTTTTCGCTATGGCAAATCCAGATCCTGAAATAGATTACCAATTAGCTTTAGACACCAGAGAGGATATTATTATGGCTACTGGTCGTTCAGATCATCCAAATCAGGTAAATAATGTTCTTGGTTTCCCATTTATTTTTAGAGGAGCTTTAGATGTTAGAGCTACCAAAATTAATGAAGCTATGAAAATGGCTGCCGTAAAAGCTCTAGCTAATTTAGCAAAAGAACCAGTTCCGGAACAAGTAAACATCGCTTATGGCGAAACGCGCTTAACCTATGGAAGAGAATATATTATCCCGAAACCATTTGATCCTAGATTGATAGCAGAAGTGCCTCCAGCTGTAGCAAAAGCTGCTATAGAAAGTGGGGTGGCTGAAGAACCTATCGAGAATTGGGAAAAATATAAAAACGAATTATTTGAGCGTTTGGGTTCAGATAATAAGTTAGTTAGACTCTTGTTAAACAGAGCTAAAATAAATCCTAAAAGAGTGGTTTTTGCCGAAGCAGATCATTTAGATGTGTTAAAAGCAGCTCAGATTGTACATGACGAAGGAATAGCTATTCCTATTCTTCTTGGAAGACGCGATGCTATTGAAAAGCTAAAAGAGGAGATTGAGTTTGATGCCGATGTTGAAATAATTGACCCGAAATCTGACGAAGAAGAAGAGAGAAAATATAAATATGCTCATGGATATTGGGAACAGCGTAAACGACGAGGAGTAACCCTATATTCAGCTCAGAAAATAATGAGAGAGCGTAATTATTTTGCCGCTATGATGGTAAATGTAGGCGATGCTGATGCTATGATTTCAGGGTTTTCTAGAAGCTACCCATCTGTGGTAACTCCTGTTTTAGAGCTTATTGGTTTAGCACCGGATTCCTCAAGGATTGCAACTACAAACTTAATGGTGACAAAACGTGGGCCTTTATTTTTAAGTGACACTGCCATTAATATAAACCCAACGGCCGAGGATTTAACAAAAATAACTCAAATGACGGCAGGAGTAGTTAAAATGTTTGGTATGGAACCAGTAATGGCAATGATCTCCTATTCAAATTTTGGTTCATCTAAAAATCAAACGGCAATTAAAGTAAGAGAAGCTGTAAGTTATTTACATAAAAGACATCCAGATTTAGCGGTAGATGGAGAACTTCAAGCAGATTTTGCATTAAATAGAGATATGCTTCAAGATACTTTTCCATTTTCTAAATTAGCAGGGAAAAAAGTGAACACCTTAATTTTTCCTAATTTAGAATCGGCAAACATTACCTATAAATTATTAAAAGAACTCAATAATAGCGATTCAATAGGACCAATTATGATGGGCTTAAACAAACCTGTTCACATTCTTCAGTTAGATGCTAGTGTAGACGAAATTGTTAACATGACTGCTATTGCTGTTATAGATGCTCAACAAAAAGAAAAACAAGCTAAAGCTAAATAAATTCATTAGGGAAATAAACGGTTTAAAATGTGAATAATTTTATTACATTTGAGAGTTTATTAAAATTTTGTTAATGATTACACATATTCAAGGAAAACTTGTGGAGAAAAACGCAACCGATGTTGTTATAGATTGTAATGGCATTGGTTACTTGTTAAACATTTCTTTACATACATTTTCTCATATACCAGATCAAGAAAATATCAAATTATTTACTCACCTTCAAGTAAAGGAAGACTCTCATACCTTGTTTGGGTTTTCATCTTTAGCTGAAAGAGAAATATTTAGACTGTTAATTTCGGTTAGTGGTGTTGGAGCAAGTACTGCTAGAACCATGTTGTCTTCTTTAACGCCTAAACAAGTAAGAGAAGGTATTGCTGTTGGAGATGCCGCATTAATTCAATCTATTAAAGGAATTGGGGCTAAAACAGCTCAACGAGTAATCTTGGATTTAAAAGATAAAATTTTGAAAGTTTATGATATTGACGAACTTTCGACTCAGAAAAGCAATACCAACAAAGATGAAGCGTTATCTGCTTTAGAGGTTTTAGGATTTAATAAAAAACAATCGGAACGTGTGGTTGAAAAAATAGTTTCTAGCCAACCAGATGTTAGTGTAGAAGCTATTATAAAACAGGCCTTAAAAAATCTATAAAAGTTTGAGTGCAACCAATAGAAAGTATTTAAAAATAACTAAACAAAACATACTATTAAGTACCTTGCTGCTTTTTAGTTTTTATTCGTTCTCTCAGGTTACTCCAATGCCTCAAGATTCTACTAGTACGGGGTATTCTATGGGGAATATAACCATGCCTAATCCGTCGAGTATCGAGTCGAAATACACCTACGACCCATTAACGGATAGATATATTTACACCGAAACGGTTGGGAATTTTAATATTAAATACCCTATAATTTTAACTCCCGAAGAATTTAGGCAATTGGTTTTAGAGGAAAATCTAAAAGCTTATTACAAAGAGAAAATTGATGCTTTTGAAGGTAAAAAAGAAGGTTCTGAAGAAGGACAGAAAAATTTGCTTCCTGAGTTTTACGTCAGATCGGGGCTTTTTGAAACTATTTTTGGAGGAAACACGATAAATGTAGTCCCTCAAGGATCTGTAGAAATGGATTTAGGTGTGTTGTTTACCAAGCAGGATAACCCTACTTTTTCACCACAGAATAGAAGCAATTTTACGTTCGATTTTGACCAACGTATTAGTTTAAGTTTATTGGGGAAGGTAGGAACCAGATTACAAGTTACAGCCAACTACGATACAGAATCTACCTTCGACTTTCAAAATCTTATAAAATTAGAATATACTCCAACTGAAGATGATATTATTCAGAAAATAGAAGTAGGTAACGTAAGTATGCCTTTAAATAGTTCCTTAATTACCGGAGCACAAAGTTTATTTGGTGTAAAAGCCCAATTACAGTTTGGTAAAACAACTATTACCGGAGTGTTTTCTGAACAAAAATCAGATTCTAAAACCGTAGTTGCACAAGGTGGAGGTACTATAGAAGAATTCGACTTTTTTGCAAGAGACTACGATGAAAACAGACATTATTTCTTATCGCACTATTTTAGAGATAATTATGATAAAAGCTTAGAAAACTATCCATTTATCAATTCAAATGTACAAATTACCAGAATTGAAGTTTGGATAACCAATAGAAATAACAATACAGAAAATGTTAGAAATATTGTGGCATTACAGGATTTAGGAGAAGCAAACCCAAACCCAGATGCTAACAATATTCTATTACAACCAGTTCCTCCTGGATTTATAAATGTAGGACCTAATGCGTTTCCAAATAATGGAAACAACGACTATGATCCAACAAAAATAGGAGCGGGTTCTGTTCTTACTCAGCAAATTAGAGATATTGCTACTGCTCAGCAAGGTTTTGGAACCTTGTCAGCTTCAGTTAGTGAAGGTTCAGATTATGCAAAGCTTGAAAATGCTAGAAAACTACAAGAAGGTCAGGAGTACAACTTAAACCAGCAACTTGGATATATCTCGTTAAACCAAAGATTAAATAACGATGAGGTTTTAGCAGTTGCCTTTCAATATACCGTTGGAGGTAACGTGTATCAAGTAGGTGAGTTTGCAAACGACGGATTAGATGCTACAGGAGTTGAAACAGATCCAAGTGGTATTACTACAGTAACTAACAATACTTTAATTCTGAAATTATTAAAAAGTCCCATTACAAATGTCAATCAGCCAATTTGGGACTTAATGATGAAAAACATCTATAATACTGGAGCCTATCAATTAAGTCAGGAAGATTTTAAATTAAATATTTTTTATAACGAAGCATCCCCATTAAACTTTATTTCTCCAGTTGGAGGAGGTTCTTTTGGAGTTGATATTAATGGAAACCCAATAACATCAAGCACACCTCCTGAAGATTTAATTGAAAACACAACATTATTAAACTTGTTTAATTTAGATAGGTTAAACTTTAATGGAGATCCACAAAAAAATGGAGATGGATTTTTCGATTTTGTTCCGGGAATAACAGTTATTCCAGAAAATGGAAAAATAATATTTACAAAAGCTGAACCTTTTGGAAAATACCTGTTTGATAAACTTGCACTTGGAGGAGAGGATTATAATAACGACTTAACATATAACGATAACCAGGCTAAATACGTGTACGATGTTCTCTATAAGAAAACTAAAACAGCTGCCTTAGAAGCATCGGATAAAAATAAATTTAAAATTAAAGGACGCTATAAATCCTCGGGAGGAGATGGTATTCCTATTGGAGCCTTTAACGTGCCCAGAGGTTCTGTAAAAGTAACTGCCGGAGGTAGAATGTTAGTAGAAGGTATTGACTATACCGTAAATTATATGCAAGGTACGGTTCAGATTTTGGACGAAGCTTTAAAAGCATCTAATACTCCAATTCAAGTTACCACAGAAAACAATGCTGTTTTCGGACAACAAACCAAACGTTTTACTGGGTTTAATGTCGATCATCAATTTAACGAAAACTTTGTTATTGGTGCTACATGGCTTCATTTAAATGAAAGACCAATCACCCAAAAAGCTAGCTACAATCAAGAGCCTATTAATAATCATATCTTTGGATTTAATGGAAACTATTCTACCGAAGTCCCATTTTTTACCAGATTGGTTAACAAATTACCAAATATAGATACAGATGTGCCATCTAATCTTTCAGTTAGAGGAGAATTTGCTTATTTAACTCCAGGTTCGCCTAAAGGAACCGAGTTCAACGGGGAGGCCACTTCTTATGTGGACGATTTTGAAGGTTCGCAGAATTCAATCGATTTAAAATCTCCTCAATCATGGTTCTTATCGAGTAGGCCTCATGGTATTAATGGAAATAACGATAATGTTAATGGCATAGAACAAGGTTATAATAGAGCCATGTTAAACTGGTACAATATCGATCCCATATTTTATGGAAGTAGAAGCCCGAATGGTATTACAGACGACGATATTTCAGACCTATACACCAGTCGCGTATTTATTCAAGAATTATTTCCAAACCAAGATGTAGCACAAGGACAAACAACAGTAGTTAATACCTTAGATTTAGCTTACTACCCAGAAGAAAGAGGACCATATAACTTCCAAACTACAGATGTAGATATTAATAGTAACACGTTATTAGATCCGCAAAGTAGCTGGGCAGGAATTACCAGAGCCTTAACTTCTACAGATTTTGAACAAGCGAACGTAGAATATATTGAGTTTTGGTTACAAGATCCATTTCAAGATAACACCGCCAATCCTGGTGGAAAGTTAATTTTTAACTTAGGAAATATCTCTGAAGACGTTGTAAAAGATGGAAGAAAATTATACGAAAACGGCCTTCCTGCAGATGGAAATGTTATTGGAGTATTACCAGTTTCAGACTCGTGGGGAACAGTTTATCCTCAAAATCAATCTTTAATTTATGCCTTTGATACTACAGGACAAGAACGTGCTAATCAAGATGTGGGTTACGATGGGTATAACGATGCCGAAGAAAGAATAGCTTTTCCAGATTTTGCATCCTTAGACGATCCTTCAAACGACAACTATAAATATTTTTTAAATACAGAAGGAGATATTTTTGATCGTTACAAGTATTATAATGGAGTGGAAGGGAATTCTCCAGACGAGTTTTCAGATACAAATAGAGGTTCTACAACGCAACCAGATGTAGAAGATATTAATCGTGATAATACTATGAATACTATAGATAGTTATTACGAATACGAATTAAACTTGACTCCAAGTAGCTTAAATATTAACAACCCATATATTGTTGATATTAAGCAAGATCAAGTTAGAACATTGCCTAACGGACAAACGGTTACGCCAAGATGGATACAATTTAGAGTGCCAGTTTCAGATTATACAAATGCTATTGGAGGTATATCAGATTTGAGATCAATTCGTTTTTCAAGAATGTATTTAAAGGAATTTTCAGAAAAAACAGTTTTTAGGTTTGGTACCTTAGATTTAGTACGAAGTGATTGGAGAAGATATAATCTAACTTTAGACGAAGATATGGGAGATCCGGCTTTAGACGCTACAGAATTTTCTGTGGGCGTTATTGGAACCATAGAAAACGATGGAATTTACATCTCTCCTCCAGGAGTAGAACCTGAAGAATTTTATAATAATAACACAGTTATTCGTCAAAATGAACAATCGTTGGTTTTAAACGTATGCGATTTAGAATCTCACGATGCTAGAGCTGTTTATAAAAATATTAATGTAGATATGCGTCAGTATAAACGTCTAAGAATGTTTATACATGCCCAAGAAGGTGAAATTCCTGGTTTAAACGATGAAGATTTAGTAGGTTTTATTAGAATGGGTAACGACTTAACCCAAAACTACTATCAAATAGAAGTGCCATTAAAAGTAAGCGAAGGTACCACTAGAGAGTTGCTGTGGCCAACAGAAAATGAAATTAATTTAGCGCTAGACTTACTTCAAGATATAAAATCTAAAGGTATTAGCAACGGAACTCTGGCTAATCCTACACCAACGTTCTACGATGTTATTGACGACGCTTTAAGCGAAAACCCCGTTCCAGAATATTCGCCTTATGTATTAGGACAAGAACGTGTTGGTATTATTGGGAATCCTAACTTTGGAGATATTAGAACCTTGATGGTGGGGGTTAAAAACTCGTCTGGAATCGATAAATGTGGTGAATTGTGGTTTAACGAGTTACGTTTGTCTGATATGGATAACGAAGGTGGATGGGCAGCTGTTGTTACAATGGATACCAATTTTGCAGATTTTGCAAATGTAAGTGCTACAGGAAGAAAAAGCACTTCAGGATTTGGATCAATAGAACAAGGTCCAAACCAAAGAAGTAGAGAAGATGTAGAGCAATATGACGTGGTTACCAATGTAAATATTGGTCAATTACTTCCTCAAAGATGGGGAATTCAACTTCCATTTAATTATGGTCAAGGTGAAGAAATGATTACTCCTAAATACGATCAGTACTATAAAGATTTAACCTTAGAATCTAGATTAGATGCTGCAACTTCAAACGATGAGAAAGATGAAATTTTAGAACAATCACAAAATTTCACAAAACGTAGAAGTATTAACTTTATTGGGGTTAGAAAAATTAAAACTAACGAGTCTAAACCTCGTTTTTACGATGTAGAAAATTTAACGTTTAATTATTCCTATAATAAAATAAAGCACAGAGATTTTGAAATTGAAAATTCTATAGACCAAACTGTAAGGGCAGGAGTTAATTATGCGTATAATTTTATGCCTGTTTCTATAGAACCATTTAAGAAAAAAGACTCTTTATTTACCGGAGAATATTGGAAACTGCTTAAAGATTTTAACTTTAGCCCTTTGCCTTCAAACTTCACGGTTAACACCAATATTAATCGTCAGTTTAATCAGCAAAAATTTAGAGAAATAGAGTTAACCGGTAATAATATTGGTTTGGACGAATTTTATAGAAGAAACTATACTTTCGATTATCAATACACAATTAATTACAACTTATCTAAATCGCTTCAAGTAAACTTAACGGCTTCAAATAATAATATTGTAAGAAACTATTTTAAAGATAATATTATCAATGGCGAGCAAGATCCAAGCTTAGATGTTTGGGATGGCTTTTTCGATTTTGGAGATCCAAATAGACAGTTCCAGCAACTTACAGTTAATTATGATATTCCTCTAAATAAAATTCCAACCTTTAGTTTTGTAGATGCTACGTATTCTTATAGTGGCGATTTCCAATGGCAAAAAGGATCAGATTTATTTGGAAACCTAGATGTAGATGGGCAGACTTACGACTTAGGAAATACAGTTTCTAATGCGAATAGGCATAATATTAATACCACTTTAAACATGAATAAGTTCTATAATTATTTAGGGCTTAAAAAGAAAACTGTAAGAAGATCTGCTCCGCCATCCACTAGGCCAGGAGCGGTTTCAGACAATGATAAAGACAATAAGGCTAAGCCTGCTAAGGCTAAAAACGGTGGTCAGAAATTGGCTAATGTGGGAATAGATATTATTACAAGTTTAAAAAGAGCTCAGTTAAATTATTCTGAAATTAATGGAACATATTTGCCAGGATATTTAAGAACTCCTGGTTTTATAGGAACCTTTAAGCCTACAGTTGGCTTTACTTTTGGTAGTCAGAGCGATGTGAGACATCTAGCGGCCAAAAACGGATGGTTAACCTTATATCCAGACTTTAACGAACAGTACACAGCAGTAAAAACAAAACAATTAGATTACTCAGCCAATTTAGAGCCGTTTAAAGATTTTAAAATTGACTTAGTAGGGAATAGAATTCTTTCAGAAAACTATACAGAAAATTATAGAATTAACGATTATGGTAATGGTTTGGAATACGAGTCTTTAACGCCAAATTCTTTTGGTAACTATAGTATTTCTACTGTTCTTATTAGTACAGCTTTTCGTAAAAGTGACGAAACTCAGTCGGCTTCATTCGACGATTTTAGAAGTAATAGACTACAAATAGCTAATAGATTGGCAGAATCTCATTACGGAACCTCCAGTTTCCCGGTAGATGCAGAAGGTTATCCTGTTGGGTTTGGTAAAAACAGTCAATCTGTATTATTGCCATCATTCCTGTCTGCTTACTCAGGAAAAGACGCCGGAGGTATTTCGCTTTCTGCTATAAAAAGTTTTCCTGTTCCAAATTGGGATATAAAATATACAGGATTAATGAACCTGAAATGGTTTAAGCAGCGCTTTAAACGTTTTTCTTTACTTCATGGTTATCGCGCTTCTTATACTATTAACCAATTCAGATCTAATTTAGATTACGATCCGTTAGAGCCTGAAGCTTTAGACCAAGGAGGAAACTTTAAAAGCGAAACCCTTTATAGCAATATTAACTTAACCGAGATGTTTAGTCCGTTAGTGCGTATTGATATGGAAATGAAGAATTCGGTGAAAATACTTGCTGAAATTAAAAAAGACAGATTGCTTTCTTTAAGTTTTGATAATAACCTAATGACAGAAATTCAAGGGAATGAGTATATTATTGGTTTGGGTTATAGAATTAAAGATGTTAGGATAAAATCGAAATTGGCCGGTCCAACTAAACGAATTGTGAGCGATTTAAATTTCAAAGCAGATTTATCTTATAGACGAAACGAAACTATTATTAGATATTTAGACGTATTAAATAATCAAATTACATCTGGGCAAACAGTTTGGTCTGGAAAACTTACAGCCGATTATTCTTTTAGTAAAAACTTAACTGGAATCTTTTATTTCGATTATATGTTTTCTGAATATGCTATTTCCACGGCATATCCACAAACAACCATTCGTTCTGGGATAACTTTAAGATATAATTTCGGGAATTAGTTAAATCTATTTGATATTACCAATTGAATAAATACATTTGCGAAAACAAATACACTTAGAAATGAATATTCCATCAAATTTGAAGTACACCAAAGATCATGAATGGGTAAAAATGGATGGCGATGTAGCCACTATTGGAATCACAGATTTTGCACAGAGCGAGCTAGGAGATATCGTATATGTCGAAGTTGAAACTTTAGACGAGACTCTTGAAGCCGATGAAATTTTTGGTACTGTTGAAGCTGTGAAAACAGTTTCAGATTTAATTTTACCGCTTTCTGGAGAAATTATTGAGTTTAATGAAACACTTGAAGACGAACCAGAAAAAGTAAATAGCGATCCCTACGAAGAAGGTTGGATGATTAAAGTTAAATGTTCAGACTTATCACAAGTAGAAGATTTAATGTCGGCAGATGCCTATAAGGAATTGATTGGTGCTTAAAAAAAGAGCCTTATTAATTGCCATTTCTTATGCCATAGCACTTCTAGTGGTAAGTTTAGTTAGACTTGACTTAGAATCAGTAGAAGATATAGTTCCGTCTTATAGCGATAAAATTTTTCATTTTATGGCTTATGCATTATTTACTTTGCTTTGGTTTAATGCTTTTTATTTCAGATTTAAGTACGATAAAATAAAAGGTATTTATAGAACGGTTGTAATTGCAATTGTTTTTGGTATAATTATTGAGGTCCTACAATGGTTAGCAACCACATCTAGAAGTTTCGATTTGTTAGATATTGTAGCAAACGTTCTAGGTGTTTTATTTGCTGCTGTTATATTGAATAGTAAAATCAAATTAGACGTTAAAAAATAATAATCGTTTGCATTATTGCCAAATAAATGGTTATTTTAGCATTCAGGAAAATTAAAAATCATGGAACAAAAGAAAAATCCTAAATCAAATGTAGGTCGAAATAGCTCGCTTTTCTTCGCAGTCGGATTGGCGTTAATGTTATTTGTAACATATACAGCTATTAATTACAAGACTTATGATAAGGAAGCTATAGACATTGGAATGTTGAATTTGGATGAGGAAATGGATGAAGAAATTCCAATTACAGAACAATTACAAACACCACCACCACCGCCACCACCACCTGCTGCTCCAGAAGTAATTGAAGTTGTAGAAGATGAAGTGGAAGTGGAAGAAACAGTTATCGAATCGACTGAAACAAGTCAAGAAGAAGAAATTGTTGAGGTAGAAGAAGTGTTTGTAGAAGAAGTTGAAGAAGATATTGAAGTTCCTTTTGCAGTAATTGAAAACGTTCCTGTGTTTCCTGGTTGTGAAAAAGGAAATAACGAAGATAAAAAAGCTTGTATGAACGAGCAGATGAGCAAGTTTATTGCAAGAAAGTTTAATACAGATTTAGCTGGAGAATTAGGCTTAAGTGGTATTCAGAAAATTAGCGTATTCTTTAAAATTGATAAAACTGGTGAAATTGTAGATATTAAAGCAAGAGCACCACACCCAAGATTAGAAAAAGAAGCTATTCGTGTAGTAAGCTTATTGCCTAAAATGAAACCTGGAAAACAACGTGGTAAAGCAGTGAGAGTTCCATACTACTTACCTATTAAATTCCAAGTACAAGACTAAAACTAATAGTTTTAACTATATAAAAATCCCGTTAACATTCCGTATCCTTCGGAATTAACGGGATTTTTCTTTTTGGTACGTTTATTGATATTTTGACATAATATTAACATTTAAACTTAATTATTATGAAAATCTCAAAGAAACATCCCGATGTTGTTCAGGAAAATAAGCAAAAACCATTAAAGTCTCAAAAGCACGATGCAAATCTTAAATTAAATTCAACAGTTTACTTTCAGGTGGGTTTAATTGTGTGTTTGCTTATTAGTTATTTTTTATTAGAAACTTCCTTTCAATCGTCAGAAGTTACTATTCCAAGCTTACCCGAACTGCCAGTAGACGAACTGTATGCATATAATGTGCCCATTAGAATTTATGAAGAGCCAGCCAAGGTTGAGAAAAAGAAAAAGCAGCCAGTGGTTTTTAATAATCCTACAATCAGCGACGACGATGTAGTCTTTGAAACACCTGATGTTGTTACAGAACCAACAATTAGTGAACCACCTTTAGATCCAGGGTCAATAAATGTAACTAACGTACCCGAAGATGTTCCGTTAATGAATATCATGGCTGTAGAACAGGTTCCAATTTTTCCAGGCTGTGAAGAGGCGACATCTAATGAAGCAAGAAGAGAATGTATGTCTGAAAAAATTGCTAGACATATTCAGAAAAAATTCAACACAAATATTGCTGGTGATTTAGGATTGGTAGGCGATCAAAAAATTTATGTCACTTTTAAAATTGATGCAACCGGACATATAACCAATATTAAAACAAGTTCTAAGCATATTCAATTAGACAAGGAATCGGAAAGGGTTTTAGAGAAGCTACCACAGATGACTCCTGCAAAACAAAAAGATAAAAATGTAGAAGTACTTTATGGATTGCCTATAAAATTTCACATTATAAATTAAAGTTTAAATATTTTTAATACTAAAAGCTGTTAGCATCTTTGTTAACGGTTTTTTTCGCTTTTACATTATTAAAAAAATAGTATCTTTCAACGCAAAATAATCCCACCTATGAATATGAAGAAGTTCTTCGTACTTGTTTTTCTGTTTTTTCAAATATATAGTTACGCTCAAAACAAGTTTTTATATGAAAAACCTCCTGTTTTTTCTGAATGTGAAAATGTGAATGTAGAACTTTTACAAAAGTGTTTTGATAATCAAGTTTTTAATCTTGTCTTTAATAATTATCAAGTTCCTCAAGACGTTATCGATGAGAATTATAAAGGTGATGTAGTGGTCCTCTTTGAAGTTGATAAAGAAGGAGTTTTTCGTGTTATTTATGTAGATGCTACGTATCAAGCTCTTAAAAATGAAGCTAAACGAGTTTTTGGAGATTTCCCAAAAATTCAGCCTGGTACTTACAACGGAAAACCAACTTTTAAACAATATTCCATAGAAATAAAAATACCTTTGTTAGATCAAGCTGTTGCAACTAAAGACTTGGCCAAAGATGAAGCTCCTGATTACGATAAAGAACTATCTGAGTTGGAAAATGCTGCCAAAAAGGAATATGATAGTGTAAACACCAAATTGGTGCCGTTTTCCAATAAAGAATATAACAGTCAATTAAATATTCCGTTTACACATAGTAATTATGCCAAATTTGATAGAAGCATTAATTTGGTAGGAACAAATAGTCATACAGCATCTAAACCTTATATGTATGAAGATGTATCACCTTATTACGATTTTCAAGCGGAAATTGACACATTAGCAAGAACCAGTCACACATTTGCTGGAAGAAAACTCTGGAATGAAAGATTAGTTAGAGTGGAAGGGAAGGATTATTGGTTTACTATTGATCCTATTTTCGATTTTGAAGTTGGTAAAGACACCGAAGCCGATTTCTCGAACACCTACAATAACACCAGAGGAATTAATATTCAAGGTGGTTTTGGTGACAAATTTAGTTTTTATACTTCATTTTTTGAAAGTCAAGGACGTTTTGCACAATATTATAATGAATATGCCGAATCTATAAAAGCAGCAGATGAAGCAGCTATAATTCCTGGGCGTGGAATAGCAAAAGCTTTTAAAGACGGAGGTTACGATTACCCTGTAGCCGAAGCATATTTATCTTATACGCCATTTAAGTTTTTAAACCTTCAGTTCGGGCATGGGAAAAACTTTATTGGAGATGGATATCGCTCTTTGTTTATTAGCGATGTGGCTACACCACATCCGTTTTTAAAATTAAACGCCACTTTTTGGAAAATAAAATATACTAGTACCTGGATGTGGTTAAGAGATGTAAGACCAGAAGTAAAAGTAGATGGTGCTTATATGCCAAAATATATGGCTACTCATTTTTTAAGTTGGAATGTCTCCAAAAGATTAAATATTGGACTTTTTGAATCGGTAATCTGGAATAATGCTAATAATAGAGGGTTTGATATAAACTATTTAAATCCCATTATCTTTTTTAGAGCTATTGAATTTGAAACCGGTCAAGGTGCCGGAAATGCGCTTCTTGGAATGTCTGGGAAGTTTAAGATAAACGATAATATGAATGTCTACGGTCAGTTTATTTTAGACGAATTTTCATTAAGTCATATAACAGGAGGAGAAAAAAGTTGGAAGAATAAATTTGGATATCAATTAGGGTTTAAATATTACGATGCTTTCAAAGTAAAAAACTTACTGTTACAAACAGAATACAACCGGGTTAGACCTTATACCTATTCGCACAACACAGTGGTATTAAATTATGGACATAGCAATCAGTCTATGGCACATTTGTGGGGCGCTAATTTTAGTGAGTTTGTTTTAATTGGTCGTTATCACTATAAACGCTGGTTTGGAAATGCAAAAATGGTTTTTGGTACTCGAGGTTTTGACTTTAATGATGGTACAGATAACTATAGTTATGGAGAAGATATTTATAGAAACTATAATGAAAGACCTTATGATACCGGGATAGTAGTTGGGCAAGGAAATAAAACAAACACCTTCTTCTTTAACTTACAAGCAGGTTATGTTATAAATCCAGCGACTAATCTAAAGATTTTTACAGATGTTACTTTTAGAGATTTTAACCCGGAAGCCCAAACTCTCAGCACAATGAATAGTAATACAGTTTGGTTTAATCTAGGAATTAGAACGGATCTATTTAATTGGTATTTTGATTTGTAGAATTAACTTTTCAAAGTATCTTTGCAAACGCAATATAAAGCCTCAGGCAAAGCATTTTTTACTTTGGATCAAACAGTAACTTCGTCGATTAAATATTCTCTGGTTTCAGATTTTAAGGAAATAACTAAAATCCGGTTATCAGTTAGTGTCGTATTTTCTTCCTTAGCAGGATATCTTTTAGGTGTTGAAACAGTAGATTATACCACGCTTGTTTTATTAGCATTTGGTGGATATTTTATGGTGGGCGCTTCAAATGCCTTTAACCAAATTATAGAAAAAGATCTAGACGTCTTAATGGATAGGACTAAAAATAGGCCAATTCCTGGAGGACGAATGTCTGTAACTTCAGCTTTTGTTATAGCTACGTTATTCACCATATTGGGACTTGGAATTCTATACAGTATCAATCCAAAAACGGCTATGTTTGGAGCTATCTCCATCTTCCTTTATACTTGCGCTTATACCCCTTTAAAAACCAAAACCCCATTATCTGTTTTTGTCGGAGCCATTCCAGGTGCCATTCCGTTTATGTTAGGTTGGGTAGCGGCAACTAACGACTTTGGTATTGAACCAGGAACTTTATTTGCAATACAGTTTTTTTGGCAATTCCCACATTTTTGGGCCATTGGATGGTTTTTATACGACGATTATAAAAAGGGAGGCTTCTTTATGTTGCCTACTGGAAAACAAGATAAAGGTACAGCCGTACAAATCATGATGTACACTATTTGGACTATTATAGTCTCAATAGTACCAGCATTTGGAGTTACAGGACGCTTGTTCCTAACACCAGTTTCGGCAGTAATTGTGTTTTTATTAGGAATAGGCATGTTGTATTATGCCATTCAACTTTATAAAAAAATGTCAGTTTCAGCAGCAAGACAACTTATGTTGGCAAGTGTATCTTACATTACATTGTTGCAAATAGTTTACGTAATAGATAAGTTTATTAGATAAATCATGGATTTAACCCAAGGTACTTTAGAAGAAAAACAAGGCAGAGCAAAAAAGATGATGCTTTGGTTTGGAATTATTTCATTAGTTATGTCTTTTGCAGGATGGACTAGTGCTTTTGTAGTAAGTAGCTCTAGACCAGATTGGCTTACTGATTTTAAATTGCCAAATGCTTTTATAATTAGTACAGTTGTTATAATTATTAGCAGTTTTACATTTATTTTGGCTAAAAGAGCAATGAAAGCCAATAATAGAAAACTTACAATGGTCTGGTTACTAACCACTCTCGCTCTTGGAATTGCTTTTATAGTAAGTCAGTTTGCAGGATTTCAACAAATCATAGATTTAGGCTATAATTTTACAGGTCCTACAAGTAATATTACCATGTCTTACATTTATTTAATAGCTGTAGTGCACATTTTGCATGTGGTTGTTGGATTAATCTGTTTGTTAGTGGTAATTTATAATCATTTTAAACAAAAATATGAACCAACAAAAATGTTAGGGCTTGAATTAGCTGCAACTTTTTGGCACTTTATAGATATCCTATGGTTATATCTGTTTTTGTTTTTATATTTTATAGGATAAATACCATTGAATTCTAACAATATGGCGCCATAACTATAGGGATGCTTATTTAGAGTCCTTAAAATTTAGAGGTGTAAATTTCGTTAGAACGATAAATTGATTATTTTTGTTCAACTTTTAAATAAATACTAAACCAAATATATGAACACTACAGTTGCAGATACTGGTACAGACGAAAAAACTTGGGGTGGAGGAAAAGAACCTTTAAAAGCAAGTTACGGGAAATTGATGATGTGGTTTTTCATCACTTCCGATGCTTTAACCTTCACTGGATTTCTAGCATCTTACGGATTTTCAAGATTTAAATTTGCCGAAATTTGGCCAATTGCAGACGATGTGTTTACACACGTTCCTTTTATTCATGGAAATTATCCAATGATTTTCGTGGCATTCATGACCTTCATTTTAATTATGTCGTCAGTAACTATGGTATTAGCTGTAGATGCCGGACATAAGATGGATAAGGCTAAAACTACTATCTATATGTTTTTAACCGTTATAGGTGGGTTTATTTTCTTAAGCTCTCAAGCTTACGAGTGGACAACATTTATTAAAGGTGAATACGGAGCTGTTGGAACGCATGGAGGAAATATTATCCATTTTGTAGATACAGATGGAAATCGTGTGGCTCTAAAAGATTTTGCCATTGGAGAACCAAAAGAGCGTACACAACATTTAGGAAAAAATGGACTTTGGTTTACTAGTGAAAGCAGTTTGCCAAGTTATACCTTTGATGAGGTGGTAGCTGGTTTTGAAGCAAACGAAAACATTTTGGTTAAAACAACTTATACAGATAAAGAGACTGGACATAAAACTATTTTATCCAGAAACGAATCTTTAAAAGAATTAAAAACCAAAGGAAAGAATGTTGTAGAAGGAGCTAACCTAATTCAAAACGAGTACGGTCCGCCATTATTTGCAAATTACTTCTTCTTTATTACTGGATTCCACGGGTTTCACGTATCCATTGGTGTTTTGTTGAATATTATTATATTCTTTAACGTAATACTTGGTACTTACGAGCGTAGAGGAAGTTACGAAATGGTTGAGAAAGTAGGATTATATTGGCACTTTGTTGATTTAGTATGGGTGTTTGTATTTACATTCTTCTACTTAGTATAATTTTTATATAATTTATTTTAAACATGGCAGACACGCATAAATTAGAAATATTTAGAGGATTAGTAAAGTTTAAATCCAATACCCAAAAAATCTGGGGTGTATTAATCTTTTTATCAATTGTAACGGCTATTGAGGTTGTTTTAGGTATCTATAAGCCTGAAGTTCTTAATGGACACTTTATGGGAATGAAAATCTTAAACTGGATTTTTATTATCTTAACCATAGTAAAAGCTTATTATATTACTTGGGATTTCATGCATATGAGAGACGAAACAGCAAGCTTAAGACGTATGGTTGTTTGGACAGGAGTGTTCTTAATTTGTTACATAATATTTATAATATTACAAGAAGGACAATATGTTGGATCCGTTTTTACTAATGGTTTTGTAAAACACGATTTTTAATAAATCTTATCAAAGTTAAATAAATAGAAAAAGACGGTTTTTAGACCGTCTTTTTCTATTTTTGCACTATAAATATTAAAAGCAAGTTTAATCTTATTTAGATAATTTTTACGACTTATAAAAATGAATAAAAAGCTTATAAAACGCTATACAACTCTTGGAATATTATTTTTTCTTCCAGTATTATTTTTATTGATGTTGTTCCCCTCTAAACACAATTATACGCCATTAAGCGTGGTTCATTCAGGGGTCGTTGAGTTTCAAAATTTCACCTCGGATGATAATAAGGAAATTGTCTTAGAAGATTATATTACCGTTTTAGGCTTTTTGGGTAGAAACCCGATGGATAATGTTATGGCTGCCTCAAACTTAAAAGAGCTGGTTTATAATAAATTCAAAGGATTTAAGAATTTCCAGGTAGTTCTTTTATTGCCATATGGAGCCGAAAAAGATATCGAAATCTTAAAAAAAGAAATTAAATCTTACGAAGATTTAAAATATTGGCATTTCCTCTATGGTGAAGATGCAGATATTGAACGTGTATTTAATAGTTTGAAGTCTAAAGAAACTTTAGATAACGACTTAGCCACTCACGAGGTTTTTATTATAGATAAAGACTTAAATCAACGTGGTAGATTAGACGATAGAACCGATAAGGAAAAAGAAAAAAATAAACCTGCATATCCGTTATATTCTTATAATTGTATTGAAGTTTCAGAAATGAAAAATAAAATGAGTGCAGACGATTTACGTGTATTATTTCAAGAATATAGAGATAGAAGAAAAGGAAATTTCGACTCGTCAACGAGAAGAGCAAACAGTTTAAAAAGTAGTAATCATGAGTAATAAAACAAATTATTCATACGTAGGTATGGCCTTTATTATTTTGGTTTTTGGAATTATTTTTGTTCCAAAAATTGTAGATAGAATAAAGAATAAAGACATTTCAAGAAGCGATAGGATGAGCCAGGGGCAAGACAACAACTTTAAAGATAATAATGATCTGGTCTTCCTGGAAATTAATGGAGAGCCCAAAAAAGTACCCGAGTTTTCATTTACAGATCAGAATGGTCAAACCATTACCAATAAAGATTACTTAGGAAAAGTATATGTGGTAGAGTTCTTTTTTACAACTTGTCCTTCTATTTGTCCTAAAATGAATAGAAACCTTGTTGAGATTCAGAATGCTTTTAAAGGCAATACCGACTTTGGTGTAGCTTCTTTTTCTATTAATCCGGAACATGATACCATGGAAGTATTAAAAGATTATGCCAGTAAATACGGAATTACTAATCCAAATTGGCATCTTCTTACAGGTGAAAAGGAAGATATTTATAAGCTAGCCAACGAAGGGTTTAATCTTTATACAGCTCAAGACGATGAAGCCGAAGGAGGTTTTGAACATTCAGGAAACTTTGCGCTTATAGATAAAAACGGCTTTATTAGATCAAGAATCTTAAATGGGAATCCGGTAATTTATTATAATGGTATTATCTCGGAAGCTGAGAAAGTAGACGAAGACGGTCAGGAAGAACAAATCTCTATGCTTAAAGAAGATATTAAAAAATTGCTAAATGAATAAGGAGGATGCTTTGCTGCAAGAGAAAAAGTATAATAAATGGGTCATTGCTTTATCCATAATTATCCCTTTAGCTGTAGCTGCTTTGTTTGGTGTTAATTTAAGAGATCTTGGTTTAGATGTAGAGCCATTAACATTCTTGCCACCTATTTATGCTTCTATAAATGCTATTACTGCTGTAATTTTGGTAATTGCTGTTATAGCCATTAAAAATAAAAAGATGGTACTTCATGAAAACCTCATGAAGACAGCAATAGGTTGTTCTATTGTATTCTTAGTTTTATATATGGCGTATCATATGACCAGTGACTCTACAAAGTTTGGAGGAGAAGGAGCAATTAAATACGTCTATTACTTTATTTTAATTACACATATTCTATTATCAATTGTTATTATCCCCTTTGTTTTAATAACTTTTGTAAGAGCTTTATCAGGAAGTTTTGAAAGACATAAAAAAATTGCAAGAATAACATTTCCTTTATGGTTATATGTTGCTATTTCAGGTGTTATTGTCTATCTTATGATTTCCCCTTATTATGTTTAAATTTTAAATTATGCAACGCAAAATTCTATTTTTTCTGTTTTCTTTTTTCCTTTTTACTCAGGTAAATGCACAATGCGCTATGTGTCGTGCTGTTTTAGAAACTGGAGGAGGCGAAGACTTAGCTAAAGGAATTAATGATGGAATTGTTTATTTAATGGCAGTTCCTTACATTCTTATAGCAGGGATTGGCTTTCTAATTTACAAAAAGTTTAACAAGACTAAAAAAGCGACTTCTTAAATTATATTTAGTTTTGTTGTAACAAATTAGCTTTTAAATAGTCTTATTATTATAAAGCTAGTTTAATCAACAACTAACAAATATGTTAAACATTAAAAAACTTCATAAATCCTATCCTATAGGAGATTCAAGTTTGCATGTATTAAAAGGGATCGATCTTACAGTTGAAGACGGCGAAATGGTTGCTATTATGGGTTCTTCAGGTTCTGGAAAATCCACATTACTGAATATAATCGGGATGTTAGATGAAGCAGACGAAGGTGAATATATTCTAGATGGAGTTCCCATTAAAAACTTAACAGAAAAGAAAGCTGCAATTTATAGAAATAAATTTCTCGGATTTATTTTTCAGTCTTTCAACCTCATTAATTATAAAAATGCTTTAGATAACGTGGCTTTACCTTTGTATTATCAAGGTATGAAACGCCAGGAAAGACAAGAATTGGCCTTATTCCATTTAGGAAAAGTTGGTTTAGAACCTTGGGCACATCATCTGCCTAATGAGTTATCTGGAGGTCAAAAACAACGTGTGGCAATTGCAAGAGCTTTAGCCGCAAACCCAAAGTTGTTATTAGCCGATGAACCTACAGGAGCTTTAGATACTAAAACTTCTCACGAAATTATGGACTTTATCCAACATTTAAACGATGAAGGTAAAACCATTCTTATTGTTACACACGAAGAAGATATTGCTCAAATGTGTAAGCGTATTGTTCGCTTAAAAGACGGACTAATTATGGAAGATGAAAAAGTAGAACAAGTAAGAGCTTCTCAATATGTTGGATAGAGGTCTCTGGAGAGAAATATTTCAAAGTATTAATATGAATAGAACCAGAAGCTTGCTTTCTGGGTTTACCGTTGCATTTGCAATCTTATTATTCACCATTCTTTTTGGAATAGCAAATGGACTAAATAATACCTTTGCTGAAGCTTTCTCAGACGATGCTAACAATTCCATCTTTATTCAGTCTGGAACAACAACAAAGGCAAATAAAGGCTTTCAGGCGGGAAGACAAATTCAGTTTAAAAATAAAGATTTCGATTATATAAAAGAAGAATACGGAGATAATGTACAATATATAACCTCTAGATTGCATTTAAACGTGGATGCTATCTTTAGAAACGAAAAAAGTACCTATCCCGTTCGAGCTGTTCATCCAGATCATCAATTCTTAGAGAATACTATTATTAAAGATGGCCGATATATTAACCAGTTGGATATTGAAAATAAAACCAAAGTGGTTGTTATTGGAAGATTGGTAGAGCAGGATTTATTTTTGAAAACTACAGCTTTAGGTAAATACATTAGTTTAAACGGCTTGCAATATAAAATTGTGGGTGTTTTTAGAGACGATGGTGGCGATAATGAAGAACGTATTATTTATATGCCAATTAGTACGGCACAACGTGTTTATGGAAATAACGATTATATAGATCAAATAAATCTAACTTATAATCCGGAAATGAATTACAATAAAGCTATTGCTTTTAGTAACAATTTAACCAAAGATTTAAAAGATAGATTTGATGTAGCTAGTAGCGATCAAAGAGCTATTCGTGTTAGAAACCTTGCTAACGAATCGAAAACAGTTAATCAAATGACCTTTGGTCTTGGAGTAATTATAATTGTTATTGGTTTTGGAACTTTAATAGCAGGAATTGTGGGAGTTAGTAATATCATGATTTTTATTGTTAAAGAACGAACCAAAGAAATTGGAATTAGAAAAGCTCTTGGAGCTTCGCCTAAATCTATTATATCTCTCATTTTATTAGAAGCTATTCTAATTACTGCCATAGCAGGCTGGATAGGATTGTTAATAGGAATGGGTGTTTTAGAGTTTATTGGACCAAGTTTGGAAGACTATTTTATAAAAGACCCAAGTGTTAGTACAACTTTGGTTATTGCTGCAACCCTTACATTAATTGTAGCCGGTGGAATTGCGGGATATTTACCTGCTAAAAAAGCATCGCAAATTAAACCAATTGTGGCCTTAAGAGACGATTAATATGATAAAGTTTTTATTCGCAAGAGATACATGGCAAGAAGTATGGGATAGTCTTAGTAAAAACAAACTAAGAACCATGCTTACTATGGTTGGTGTTTGGTGGGGAATTTTACTACTTATTGGCTTACTTGGTTCTGCTAGAGGTTTAGAAAATTCCTTTAATAGACTATTTGGAAGTTTTGCAACTAATAGTGTGTTTGTTTGGGGACAAAATACAAGCAAGCCTTTCAAAGGATTTCAGGAAGGAAGAATGGTAAAACTTACTCTTACAGATGCTAAAATAGTTGAAGAAAATGTTGAAGGAATTGAGTTTGTAGTTCCTAGAAATCAAAATCAAAGTCAGGTAGTTAGAAATTTTTTATCAGGAAATTTTGCAATTAATGGCGATTTCCCTTTACTAGATAAGGTTCAGAAAAAGAAATTAATTCACGGTAGGTTTCTCAATCAAAGTGATATTGACGACAATAGAAAAGTAGCTGTTATTTCAGAAGATATCTACAAACAACTGTTTGAAAAAGATGAAGAAATGATTGGCCAACTAATTCAAATAAACAATATGAATTTTACGGTTGTTGGCATGTTCGAGAATGGAAATGTAAATATGGGGCCAACCAGTGATATTCACATTCCGTTTACAACCTTTCAACAAATATTTAATCAAGGTGATAATATTGGTTTTATGATGATTACTGGAAAACCAGAATATGATATCACACAAATTGAAGCCGATGCCAAGCTTATTTTAAAAAACCTAAATAACGTTCATCCCAAAGATAAACGCGCTTTTGGAAGCTTTAATTTAGGGAAAGAATTTAAAAAAATTACAGGCTTTCTTGTCGGAATGCAATTTCTAACCTGGTTTGTAGGTATTGCCACCTTAATTGCCGGAGTGTTTGCCATTGGTAATATTCTTTTAATTACCGTAAAAGAGCGTACCAAAGAAATAGGTGTCCGTCGTGCCTTAGGAGCAACCCCCTACGAAATTAAAAGACAAATAGTTGTAGAAGCTGTATTTATAACCCTTCTAGCTGGATTTCTTGGAATTATTACAGGAGGTTGGATTCTAATAGCCTTAGATAAAGCCTTTGGACAAGGAGACGAAGCGGTGATAGTAAATGCATCAGTATCTATTGGAGTGGTTTTTATATCGTTAATAATATTAGTGGTTTTAGGAACTTTAATCGGACTAATTCCAGCTTTTAAAGCCACAAGTATTAAACCTATAGATGCTTTAAGAGAAGAATAATCAATTGAAAACAATCATAAATCGTCTTTATAGCATTATAAGAAGACTATCAAACCAAGCAAGAATTATAAAAGGAATTAAAAATGAATAAAACGCTAAAAATTATAGTTGGAATTGTTTTACTAGTACTGTTTGTATGGGTAATTAAATACTTTAAAGATTCGAATTCAAAAGCTCTTGAAGACTTTAAAGTAGAAGAGCCATTCTTTACTTCTATTAACACAAAAGTTGTGGCTACAGGAAAACTTAATCCTGAAGAAGAAATTGAGTTAAAACCTCAAATAGCCGGAATTATCGATAAAATCTTGGTAGAAGAAGGAGATATTGTTAAGAAGGGAGATATGATTGCTAAAATTCGTGTGGTACCTAACGAGCAAAACTTGGCAAGTGCTAATAGTAGAACGCGTACGGCGCGTTTAGCTTTAGACAATGCTCAAATTTTATACGATAGAAATAAAGGACTTTTTGAAAAAGGTGTTATTTCTAAGCAAGATTTCGAAAATAGCGAGCTATCTTATAATCAGGCAAAAGAGTCTTTAACTCAGGCTCAAAATGATTATCAAATTATTAGACAGGGATCTCTTTCTGGTGGAGGCTCTGCAAATACTAATATTGTAGCTCAAATTGCAGGAACTGTTCTGGAAATTCCTGTTAGAGAAGGAGATCAGGTTATTGAATCCAACAGCTTTAACGCTGGTACAACAGTTGCAACAATTGCAGATATGAGTAAAATGATTTTTGAAGGAAAAGTGGACGAGGCAGAAGTTGGTAAAATTGAAGAAGGAACAGATATAAAAGTCGTTCTTGGAGCTTTAAACGAACAGGAATTCCCAGCAAAGTTAACCTTTGTTGCCCCAAAAGGGAACGAGGAAAATGGCGCCGTTCAATTTACTATTAAAGCAGATGTTGAAGTAACACCTTCCACAAAAATTAGAGCAGGTTATAGTGCTAATGCCGAAATAGATATGGAAAGCAAAGACAGTATTCTGGTAATTAAAGAATCTTTACTTCAATTTAATAGAATTACAGAAAAACCTTATGTTGAGGTTTTAGTAGGAGATAATAAATTTGAAGAAAAATATGTGGAATTAGGAATTTCAGATGGTATTAATGTCGAAATAGTAGACGGCGTTAAAGAAGGAGATAAAATTAAAGTGTGGAACAAAGCTTCTAAAGATAATAATGATGAAGATTAATAGAAATATAATTACAACAGTTTTATTAACTGTTTTTGTAGGAGTATCTACCTTTGCTCAAGACAAAAAATGGTCTTTGGAGGAATGTGTAAACTACGCTTTGGAGAATAATATATCTATCAAGCAAACAGAATTAGATACAAAAACGGCAGATGAAGAATTAACATCAGCCAAAGGTAATTTCTTACCAAACTTAAGTGGATCTGCAACACAAAACTGGAACTTCGGGTCGTTTATTGGACAAGATGGAAATAGAGTTAGTAGAGATTCAAGAGGAAATAGTTTTGGTTTAAATACGGGAGTCACCTTGTTTAATGGGTTTAGAAATACCAGTATGTATAAGCAAGCTCAATTAGGAATTGAATCCAGTATCCTGCAATTAAATATTTTAAAGGATAATATTTCAGTTAATGTTGTGAATCAATACCTGAATATTTTACTTAACAAGGAAAATTTAAAAGTAGCTCAGGAGCAAATAGAAATTACAGAGAAGCAAGTAACCCAAGTAACCGAGTTGGTGAATTCTGGAGTTAAACCTCAAGCAGATTTGTATGAAGTTCAAGCTCAATTAGCAACCGATAATGAAAAATTAACGAATGTTGAAAACAGTTTAGACCTTGCCAAGTTAGGACTAACTCAGCTCTTACAAATACCAAGCGAAGGTTTTGATGTTGAAGAAATAGAAATGCATCTTCCTGAAGTTTTAGTGGAACATAAAAACTCAAAAGAGATTTATGACTATGCGCTCCAAAATAGACCCGAAATAAAAAAGGCCGAATTAGATATAGAAAATTCTGAATTAGCAATAGATATTGCTAAAAGTGCCTATTATCCTACTTTGAGTTTTGGTGCAGGTTTAGGAACATCTTACCAACATTTCCAAGGACAGGAAGATTTAAGAATTATATACGACGATCCTTTAGATCCATCGAGTTTTCAAATAATAGAAAATGGTTTTACCCAACAACTAGAAGATAATTTAGGTTATAACTTTGGTTTTAGTCTTAATGTTCCAATTTTTAATCGCATGCAAACAAAGGTAAGTGTTAATAAAGCTAAAATTAATAATGAGCGTATTGCTTACTCTTTAGACCAAGCCAAACAAGATTTACGTTCAACCATCGAGCAGTCTTATACAGATGCCAAAGCTGCCTTAAAGCAATTTGAAGCCTCCCGAATTTCCTTAAGTGCTCAACAGGAATCCTTTAAAAATGCTCAAGAAAGCTATAATTCTGGGGTTATGAATTCTTTTGAATTTGAGCAAGTTAGAAATAGATTGGTAAATGCAGAAGCTAACTTAATTAATGCAAAATATAATTTTGTGTTCACAACCAAAGTCTTAGATTTCTACTTAGGCAATTCTTTAATAGATTAATTATTGTGGCTATAATATTAAATATAGAAACATCTACAACTAATTGCTCTGTCTCTCTTTCTAAGCAAGGAGAGACTTTTGCACTTTTAGAAGATAATAGTAAAGAGTACTCTCATGCCGAGCGTTTGCATATCTATATAGAAACAATTTTAGCTAATAATAATTTAGCAACAAATCAACTAGACGCCATTGCAGTTAGTAAAGGTCCTGGATCTTATACAGGATTAAGAATTGGAGTTTCGGCTGCAAAAGGGCTTTGTTTTGCTCTAAACAAACCTTTGATTGCTATTTCTACTTTAGAAGCTTTAGCACATCAGGTGGATACGACAAAAGGACTAATAATTCCCATGCTAGATGCCAGGCGAATGGAAGTCTATTCAGCTGTTTTTGATCAGGATTTTAATACAATCCGAAAAGTTGAAGCTCAAATATTGGAAGCAAATTCTTTTAATGAATATTTAGAAAAAGGTCCTGTTTATTTTGTGGGAAGTGGAGTTGAAAAAACTAAATCCCTAATTCAGCATCCAAATGCACACTTTGTTGAAGATAAACTGCCCTCAGCAAACCAAATGAGTTTAATAGCTTATCGGAAATTTATACAAAATGACTTTGAAGATGTTGCTTATTTTGAACCCTATTATTTAAAAGATTTTGTGGCCTTAAAACCTAAAAAAAGATAATAAAAAACCTGCCTAGTTTTAATCCTAGACAGGTTTGCTTAATTATAAATCCTCTTTATTCTTTATGGAGGATTTAAAGGCCTTGGTTTTAGCCTTGTTTTTGTATTTCAACTTGATGTGGATAAGGAATATCTATTCCAGCAGCATCAAGAGCTTCTTTAGTACGTTCTATAGTATCAAAGTTTACATCCCAGTAATCCTCTTTCTTTACCCAAACTCGAGTAAAGAAGTTGATAGAACTATCTCCCAGCTCCGAAACATTTATCGCTGGTGCCGGATCTTTTAAAATAGCGGGATTAGATTCAATAACACTCATTATAACTTCTTTAGTTTTTTTGATGTCTGAGTCGTATCCTACTCCAAAAGTAAAGTCTACACGTCTATTATCTTCCGTACTAAAGTTTGTAATGTTCCCATTAGAAAGACTTCCGTTAGGGATAATAATTTCTTTATTATCTGGAGTTGTTAATTTTGTAGTAAATATTTCAATTTCTTTTACTGTACCAGCTTCACCTTGAGCGTTAATAAAATCGCCAATTTTAAAAGGCTTAAAAATCATAATTAAAACGCCTCCTGCAAAATTACCTAAGGAACCTTGTAAAGCCATACCAATAGCTAAACCGGCTGCAGCTAAAATAGCAGCAAAAGATGTAGTTTCAATCCCAACTTGAGATAAAATACTAATTACTAAAAGAATTTTTAAAGTCCAACCTATTAAATTTGATAAGAACTTTTGAAGACTTACTTCTAATTCTCTTTTCTTCATTATTGTTTTGGCTGCGTTTTGTAATTTTTTAATTACCCACGATCCAATAACCCATATCAGAACAGCTCCTAAAAGCTTTAAACCATATACGGTTATAAATTCAATTCCTCTTTCTGTCCAATTTTCTAAATCCATATTTATATTTTAAGTTAGGGTGTAAAGTTAAAAAAAATAGTTTGATTTCTGGTTTTCAATTAAAAACAGTAGGAAACTCTTTTAAAATAACAATGAAATTAGGGCTAAACCAGCAGGTAAAGATTGTAAAATAAATAGTTTTGGCTTTTTGGTGGTGATGGCTCCAAAAATTCCTGCAACTATCACACAGATTAAAAAGAAAATAAGTGTTTTTACATCGTTATTTACTAGAGCGAAAACAAGCCCTGCCGACAAAAAACCATTATACAAACCTTGATTGGCCGCTAAAGTCTTAGTTTCTTTGGCAAAACTTTGAGACTTTAACCCGAAAATTTTAATCACTTTAGGAGTGGTCCATAAAAACATTTCTAAAAGTAAAAAATAGAGGTGCTCTAAGGCAACCAAACAGATTAAGAATATAGAAATAAGACTCATACTGAATTAATTTTTAATTTGTTTAATGGCCTCTTTTACTTCTTTAACTGGAAGTTGGCAGGCTTGATTAACACAAACATAAATAAATGTCTCGTTTTCTATAAACCTGTTTTCTAATAGAGGCAAAGAACTTTCCTTTGTTGCACCAGCAAGAATTTTGTTTGGAATATATTTTTTATTTAACTCTTTTATTTTCTCGTGAGCTTCTGTTCCAGACACAACAACTTCGTAAAAAGGTTCTGTGTAATTTAGCATTAAATCTAACCAATTGGAATAATTAGAACCGTATTCCTGCATTTCTGGTTTGATATTATTTAACATGTTAGTGGCTGTTTTATGGTAATAGTTATTATCGAAATAACGTGATAATTTAAAGAGGTTTTTAGCCATCATAGAGTTACTTGCAGGAATAACATTGTCTCTGTATTCTGTACTTCTGCTAACTAATAAGGGGTCTTTATTAGATGTAAAATAAAACATACTATTGGTTTCTTCATAAAAATAATCGAATGCATAGTTGGTTAAATCTCTTGCTGCAGATAACCATTTAACGTTTAAGGTATTTTCATAAAGAGCTAAATAGGCATCAATAGTTGTGGCATAATCTTCTAGATAACCATTTATGGTGCTCGTGTTATTTTTGTAGTTATGGTTTAATCCGCCATCTTCTCGCAATTGAACATTGAGTATAAAATTAGCGTTTTTTTCGGCTGTTTTTAAAAAGTTTTCTTCGCCAAATACACGGTAGGCATCTACATAGCCTTTTATCATTAAGGCATTCCAAGATGTTAAAGTTTTATCGTCTAGCCTAGGTCTATTTCTTTTTTCACGTTTTTCTAAAAGAAGTTGCTTCCATTCGGCTTTCTTTTTATTTAAATCTTCAAGAGAAAGCTTGTGCGTCTTTAATATTTTTTCGTCAGAATCTTTTCTAATTAAAACATATTGACTGTTTTCCCATAAACCATAGTTATTAATATTATAATATTCCGAAAATAATTCATAACTCGAACCTAATATTTTTTGTAGTTCTTCTTTCTGCCAAACATAAAATGCACCTTCCTCTAAAGTGCCGTTTGGCATGTTACTATCGGCATCTAAAGAAGAGTAGAAGGCTCCGTTTTGGGCTGTTAACTCACGTTCTACAAACTCTAGAGTTTCATAAACAATATCTTTATATAATGGATCTTTTGTAATTAAATAAGCATCAGAATATAGACTTACTAATTGCGCGTTGTCGTAAAGCATTTTTTCAAAATGCGGAATATGCCAATTAACATCTGTAGAATATCTTGAGAAGCCACCTCCAACTTGATCGTAAAGACCTCCGTAGGCCATTTGAGTTAAAGTAAGGTTTACAAATTTTTGTAAATCTTTATGTTTGTGTTGATAAGCATATCGCAATAAAAAATGATAGTTATTAGGCATCATAAATTTTGGCGCACGTTTAAAACCTCCAAATTTATGATCAAAATGAGCTTCCCAATTTTTAACGGTCTGATCTATAAATTCTAATTTGAATTCTGCCTCTTCTTTATTTAAGGTAACCACATCCATGGCTTTGATACCTTGTTCTAGCTTATCGGCATATTCGTATAGTTTTTCCGGGTGTTTACGGTACAAATCTGAAATTTGCTCCAAAGCACTCATCCATTGTTCTTTTCTAAAATATGTTCCTCCCCAAACAGGTCGGCCATCCGGAAGAGCTATCACATTCATTGGCCAACCACCACTTCCTGTCATAAGTTGCACAGCATTCATATATACCTGATCTATGTCTGGGCGTTCTTCTCTATCAACTTTTATATTTATAAATTTCAAATTCATTAATTCAGCCACTATGGTATCTTCAAAACTTTCATGTTCCATAACATGACACCAATGGCAGGCTGCATAACCTACACTTATAAGAATGAGTTTGTTTTCTTTTTTTGCCTGCTCTAAAACGGTCTCGTTCCACGGATTCCAATCAACAGGATTATGGGCGTGTTGTAAAAGATAGGGACTAGTTTCGTGAATTAAATTGTTTGTATATGCGTGCTTCATGGAGTCTTTGTTTTGTCCTTGACAACTTAATAAAATACTGATTATTAGTAGCGATACGTATTTCATGTATCAAAGTTAAGAATTATAACAATAAAAAAAAGCGTTCACAAGGAACGCTTTTTATACTTTTTATAGCACTTACTTTACTTCAAAAGTAAGTTTTACATTTACTCTAAATTCTGTAACATTGTCGCCACTTACCATAGCGCTCTGCTCCTTAATATAAACAGATTTAATATTTTTAACTGTTTTAGAAGCTTCTTTTACGGCTTTTCTAGTAGCGTCTTCCCAGCTTTCATTAGAACTGGATAATACTTCAATAACTTTTAATACTGACATAATTTTTCTTTTTTATTAAATGAAACTTAAGCGAGTTTTAAAGTTAAGAAAAATTTAGCCGTTAATAGCAATAACGCTTTCTATTTTATCTGGTAACATTTCTTTCAAAATATTCTCAATACCACTTTTTAAAGTATAGGTCGAAGAAGGGCACCCGCTACAGGCTCCTTGTAAAACCACTTCAACAACTTTACTTTCTGGATTATACGAGGTGAATTGGATGTTTCCACCGTCGCTAGCAACAGCTGGTTTTACATACTCATTAAGAATAGTGACGATTTCTTTTGAAATACCGTCCAAATTATCATAATTCCCATCGCTCTGCGTAGTACTTGTAGGTGAAACTTGAGGAGCATCAGCTATTACAATCTCTTTGCCCTGTTCTAAATAACTTCTAATAAACTCACGAAGTTCCATAGTTATATCATTCCAATCGGCCATTTCGTATTTTGTAATTGAAACAAAGTTGTCATCGAAAAACACGTTTTTAACAAAAGGAAAATGAAATAACTCTGCTGCTAACGGAGACATTTTAGCTTCATCTATAGAAGTAAATTCGCAAGAAGTTGTTACTAATTGTTTATTAGCCACAAATTTCATAGCGGTTGGGTTTGGAGTAACTTCGGCATAAACGGTTACTGCGGTTTTTTTAGAAGCAGGTGTTTCTTCTACCACAACACCTCCATTGTTTAAATAGGTTTCTATTTGCTCTGCTACTTCTGCTTGCACATCTTTCCATTCTACTATATTATACCTTTCAATAGCAATAAAGTTGCCAGAGATGTATACCTTTTTAACAAAGGGTAAATAAAATAATTGCTGTGCTAAAGGCGATGATTTTGCCTCGTCTATATTGTTGAATTCGAAACTTTGATGTTGTGTAATAAACTGGTTTATCTCGAATTTTATAATGCTAGTATTGGTAGTTTCTTTAATTGAAACTTGAAAATTACTCATAAGATAAAGTTTTTTGCAAAAATACTAAAAGATAAATTCAGTTATCCATATATTTGACTTTTTCGCTTTTAAAATACAGGTTTTTTGTCATATATTCACAAAATATTATAAACCTTTAACTATATAGTGAGACTGATAAAAAGTAATTTTTATATATTTGATTTCTGTTTATAATTTTTTTAAAGATTTTGAGTTTTATAATTACCAATTTAACAAGTACTTAAACAGAATCCCTGAAAACTAAAATTATGATATTAAAAAGGTTTTATATGTTAGCTTTTGTGCTTTTTCTAGCGCAGACAGCTATATCTCAAGAGGGTATGCCTGTATACTCCGACTACCTAACCGATAACTATTACTTAATACACCCTTCCATGGCTGGAGCAGCTAACTGTGCAAAAGTTAGAGTTACCGGGCGTCAACAATGGTTTGGAGACGATAATGCTCCCAGACTTTTAACTATGAGTGCTAACGGGAGAATAGGGGAGTCTAATTCGGGAATTGGAGCTATATTTTATTCAGATAAAAATGGATATCACTCACAAAATGGGGTTTACCTAACCTATGCACACCATATCATGTTTTCTAGATCTGAAGTAGATTTAAACATGCTTTCTTTCGGATTAAGTATTGGTGCTTTGCAATATAAATTGGACGAAACAGCTTTTATTAACGAGCCGTTCGATCCTATAGTGGCTGGAATAGAACAAAGTGCTACTAATTTTAATATCGATTTTGGTTTTTCTTATTTCCTATATAACTTTTATGCTCATGCCACTGTAAAAAATATGTTGAAGAACGACGGAGTAAATGCTAACGAAAATGGGCTTTTTGCTTACGATAATCCAAGACAATTTATAGTGAGTGCTGGAAATGTATTTCAAAAATATGATAGCGAATGGAGTTTTGAACCTTCTTTAATGTTTATGTATAAAGACGGTACCAAAGAGTCCTCAATAGATATTAATGCTAAAGCTTATAAAGATTTTGAATTTGGTAAACTTTGGGGAGGCCTTTCTTATAGAAGAAGTTTAGACGGAGCGGAGTTCCAGGACGGAACAGAAATAGCTAGTCAGAATTTACAATATATTACACCAATTTTAGGTATAGACTACGATCAGTTTATGTTTGCATATACCTATTCGTACCAAGCAAATTCGGTAGTTTATAATAATGGAGGTTTCCATCAAATAACTCTAGGTTATAAGTTTGGTTGTAAAAAAGAACGATACCACTGTAAATGTCCAGCAGTTAATTAAAAACAAAAAAGCCTTGAAAAATATCAAGGCTTTTTTATGCACTTAACTTTCTGTATTTTTAAACTATAAATAAGACTAGTGTTCAAAAATTACTAGATTAACTTAAAAGCCTAATTTGATTATTTTTTTGAACATCGTATATTAAACTTAAAAAACTTATGCCAATAATAAAATCTGTAAACGGAAAATCCCCACAAATTCCTGAATCTTGCTATATAGCAGAAAACGCTACTATAGTTGGAGATGTTTCAATGGGAGACGATTGTAGCGTATGGTTTAGCGCTGTAATCAGGGGCGATGTTCATTATATAAAAATGGGAAATAAAGTTAATGTCCAAGATGGGGCAGTTATCCATGCCACTTACCAAAAACACCCTACAAATATTGGTAATAACGTATCCATAGGCCATAATGCTATAGTACATGGTTGCACACTTCAAGACAATGTGCTAATTGGAATGGGGAGTATTGTTATGGATAATTGTGTGGTAGAAAGCAATAGTATAATTGCTGCTGGCGCTGTAGTTACTCAAAATACTAGGGTAGAAGCAGGTAGTATTTATGCAGGAGTTCCAGCTAAAAAAGTTAAAGACATAAGTAAAGAATTACTTTCTGGCGAAATCCATAGAATTGCAGAAAACTACGTAAAATATTCTAGTTGGTTTAAATAGTATTTTTTGGGCGTTCCCTTAAAACCTTTTAGGGTTTTAACGTCGCGCTTTCCGTTATATCTTTTCTTAAGGCTAACTACGTATAGTTTAAGCAATTTAAATGTTTTATATAATACATAAGTCCTTTTACCACTGTGTAATAAGAAAAGGATGCCACTGCAATCGCTAACGCAGGGCTTTTTTAAGAACTAACTCTAATTAATTGAGCCTTACTTTTTATTAAAAATCTAAATACTCAACCTTGTATTCTTTCCCTAATAACGACGATAGAACCTCTGTATGTGCATTAGTATAAAACTCTGTTTCAGGATTAGCTCGAGAGGTGTTTAACAGTAAGTGCTGCTCTAAAACAGCTTTTGTTTGTAGGGCAACAGCTTTTCCAGAATCGATTATCTTAATCTGCTCCGGTAAAAGCTCTAAAAGTTGCGGAATAAGATAGGGATAATGTGTACAGCCCAAAACTAGATAGTCTATATTAGCTTCAATCATTGGTTTCATATAGATTTGTAGAAGCGCTTTCATTTCTTTCGAATTTACTTTTCCAGATTCAATTAAGTTTACAATACCTTCTCCCACTTGTTCAACTACATTTATATGGTTTGTAAACAAATCTGTAGCTTTATGGAATAATTCGCTAGCCAAAGTTCCTTTAGTAGCTAAAATGCCTATAGCTTTAGTTTTTGTTTGTAGAGCAGCAGGTTTAATAGCAGGCTCAATGCCTATAATAGGAATATTATAGGTTTCTCTTAAGGTTTTAATGGCATTGGTTGTAGCAGTATTACAAGCAACAACTATTAGTTTACAGCCTTTGCTTAAAAGTAAGTCTATATTTTTTTTACTAAGAGCAATTATTTCTTCCTTAGGTTTTTCTCCATAAGGAGCATTCTTACTATCGGCTAGATAAATAGTATTTTCATGTGGTAAGAGAAGATTTAGTTCTTTCCATATAGAAGTGCCACCCACACCAGAATCGAATATGCCAATTGGTTGATTACTCATATTCTCAAAAATAGAAAAAGCCACTTAAAATAAGTGGCTTTCTCAATATCTTTTTTAAAAGAAAATTAGATACCTAATTCTTTTTTAACATCATCCAATAAGTTTTTACCATCGGCCATGATTACGCCTCCACCTTGAGTAGAATCTAATACATAATCAAAACCTTGAGCTCTAGCTACTTTTAAAATTGCAGATTTAGCTTTTTCAGTAATTGGCTTTAATAAATCAACTTCTTTTTTCTGCATTTCTTGTTGCGCTTGTCCTTGATATTGTTGGATGTTTTGTTGCATTGTTTGAACTTCAGCAATACGCTTTTGGTTTTCTTCGTCTGTTTTTGTTCCAGATTCAGCTTCGTATTGTTTCATTTTGTTTTGATATTCGGTAACCATAGACTGAATATCTGCCTCATAAGTTTTACCCAATTTATCCATTTCTGCTTGAGCTGTATTCATCTCAGGCATAGATTTTATTAAATCTTGGGTGTTAATATGTGCAACTTTACTTTGAGCTTGTGTAAAACTTGTTGCTCCAATAAATAAGGCTGCTGCAAATAAAAGGGTTTTGAATTGTTTCATTTCTAAAATAGTATTAATAAGTGTTATAATTTATTTAATTGTTATCTGTGTCTTCAGGCTCTTTGCCATCAGTGTTTTTATTTTCTTGTGCTTCTTGTCTTTGCCTTTCTCTTTCTTCTTTAGCTTTTTGTCTGTCTTCAAGAATTTTTTGTCGTCTGGCATCTAATTCTTTCTGTCTTTCTTCTCTGTCTTTTAATTTTTGTTGTCTACGTTCCTCTAGAATTTCCTCTCTAGATTTTTGTTCAACTGGCTCTCCTTCTTTTACAACTTCTCCGTCTTCGGTAATTGTTGTTTCTTCATTTTGAGCGTTTCTAGCATTTATTTTTTCTTCTCTAAGTCTTTGTCTTTCCTGAATAATGCTATCTCTTCTTTTTTGAGCTTCTAATTGTTTTTGTTCACGCTCGCTTAAAATCAGTTCTCTTCTTTCTTCGGCTGCTTTTTCTCTAGCTTCTTGTTCTTCGTTTATTTCTGGAAGATTCTCTTCGGCTTCTGCTGCTTTTCGTTCTTGTCTTGTTTGGGCTTGTGTTCTTTTTGCACTTCTAGATATACTTCTAATAACTTCGTCACTAAAATCAAATCTGTCTGCCGAGTACAACATCACAACATCAGCTGCTTTATCAAAAACAAAATCGTATTTTCTTTTTTCAGCCATATCTTGAACGGCTGCAAAAATTTGATCTTGAATAGGCTGAATTAATTGTTTTTTCTGAATCATTAAATCTCCATTTGGACCAAATCGCTTTTGCTGATAGTCAAGAATTTCTTTTTCTTCAAAAGTTATATCTTCTTCACGTTCTTCAATTAGCTCTTTCGTTAAAAGTGCTTTTTCGTTGCTTAAGTCTTTTCTTTTCTGTTCAATGGCACTTAATTGGGTTTCAATTTCTGTTTTCCACTTTTGAACCTTATTGTCTAATTGAGCAGTTGCTTCTTGATATTCTGGAATATTTTGTAAAATATATTCTGTGTCTATATAACCAATTCTTACGCCACGTTGCGCATGAGCAGAGATACTAATTGTAGAAACTATAATCAGTAAAAAAAGAACTTTTAATTTTATCTGTGTCATATATTATAATTTATGGATATATAAATTCTAAAAACATCAGCTACTTATTAGTTTATTTGGACATTTTTGGAATTAAGATTTTCAAAACTAACGAATTTTAATTATAAAAATTTTAATTCACAATGTAAATAATCAAATTGTTATTAGAAAATATCGTGCCAAATTAAAATTGTTGTCCAATAATAAAGTGTGTTTCCCATCCATTTGCTTTATTTTGACCAGGAACTGGATCAAATCCGTAACCTAAATCGATACCTAATAAACCAAAGGCTGGCATAAATACACGTAAACCAGCACCTGCAGATCTTTTTAAATCGTAAGGACTATAATCTTTAAAGTCGTTAACAGAAATACCTCCTTCCATAAAACCTAAAACAAATATTTTTGCTTGTTGCTTTAAAGTAATTGGATATCTTAATTCTAAAGAGAACTTGTTATAGATGGTTCCCCCGTCGTTAGTTGGAACACCATTCTCGTCTACTGGTTGAATAGATTGGTTTGGGTAACCACGTAAACCAATAGTTTCTCTTCCATCTAAACTGTAAGATCCAAGACCATCGCCTCCTAAAAAGAAACGCTCAAATGGAATATCTCCTCTATCTTGATTGTAGGCACCTAAGAATCCAAATTCAGCACTTGGTTTTAAAACTAGTTTTTTAACTATTTCTGCATACCATTCTGCTTTGAATTTAATTTTATAAAACTCTAACCATTTAAAACGCTCTTGGTCAATAGCAGCAATACCATTGTTTGCAGCCATACGCTCTTCATTAGAGTATATCTGGTTAGGATCTTTTACAATTTCGCTTAATTCTTCTCTTTCTTCTTTTAATGCGCCGTAATCCACATCGTTAAATAGAGAATATGGTAAGGTTAATTTAGCACTTACATTAAAATTAGAACCTCCAACTGGGAAAACAGGATCGTTATATGTACTGTTTCTGCTTAATCCTATAGTATATGCCAAGTTGTTAGAATACCCATCTCCAAATGTAAATAGTCCTGTATTATAGTTTTTTAAATTATAATGTTGGTAGCTTACGGCTTGAGATAAGGTGAAAAAGTTATCTGGTTCGTTTAGACGTTTTGCTAATCCAACAGAAACCCCTGTAATATTAAAACGTTTGTCTCTATCTGCTTTTCCTGTTTGGGTATCATATAAAAACTGTTTTGTATGCGAAACGGATGTTGAAAACTGTACTGGTTTTTCTCCACCTAACCAAGGTTCTGTAAATGAGAAACTATAAGTTTGGTAAAACTGACTTGCTTGTAAACGCAAAGATAATTTTTGTCCATCTCCTCTTGGAACAGGTTTGTATGATTCTAAATTAAATATGTTTCTTAAAGAGAAGTTGTTAAAAGATAAACCTAAGGTTCCAATAAAACCACCTCCACCATAACCACCTTGTAGTTCTATCTGGCTAGATCCAGTTTCTACTACAGAGTATTCTAAATCAATTGTCCCCTCGTTAGGGTTTGGGTTGTTGAAATTAGTGGCTATTTGAGCAGCATCGAAAAAGCCTAATTGACTTAATTCTCTAATGGTTCTAATAACATTAGATTTATTATACAATTGACCTGGTCGTGTATGCATTTCTCTGTAAATAACATGATCGTTAGTTACATCGTTTCCAACTACTGATACATCTGTAAAGTAAACAGGTTTACCTTCAGAAATTCTAATCTCTAAATCAATTACATTACCTTGAGCACTAACTTCTACAGGATTGATTGAAGAAAATAAATACCCGTTGTTTTGATATAAGTTTGTAATATCTATAGCATCAGGGTTTTCTACATCTGCAATTCTTTTTTCTAATAAAACACCGTTATAAGTGTCTCCAGGGTTTATTCTTAGAGTTCGTCTTAAAACTTGGTCTGAATAAACAGTATTTCCAATAAAGTTAATTTGTCCAAAGGTGTATAATTCTCCTTCTTCTAATTCTATATAAAGAGCTACGTGTTTTGGATCTAGAACTACTAGGCTATCAGATAATATACGTGCATCTCTGTAACCTATTTCTTTGTATTTATCAACAATACTGTTGAGGTCTTCTCTAAAATCACCCTCTATGTATTTTGAACGTTTAAAAATATGGGTAATGTTTTTCTGCTTGGTATTTTTCATAGCCTTTTTTAGTTTGCTATCTGTAATTACCGAGTTTCCAGAAAAGTTGATGTTCTTTATTTTTACCTTTTTGCCTTTATCTATATTGACTACCATATTCATAGCCGATTTTGAAGTTTGAATAGTATCTTCAATTTCTATGGTATTAATATGGACCTTAGTATTGTAAAATCCTTCTTTTTGGTATTTGCTAACTAAGTAGTTTTTTGTGGTTGTAACTAGGTTTTCTGTTACTTTTACTCCTTTAGTTAAAGAGTTCTCTGTTATGAGTTTCTCTTTTTTGGATTTTTTTATTCCGTTTATTTTAACCTCATTAAGCTCTGGTAAGTCCTCTAATCTTATTTCTAAGAACACCTCTCCATCTTCAACACGATTAATGTAAATTTCAATATTATTGAATAAATTAGAGTTCCATAATTTCTTGATGGCAGTACTAATCTTGTCTCCAGGAACAATAACTTCTTCTCCTTTTCTTAATCCAGAATATGTAATAATGGTTTGCTCACTAAAACTTGTTTCACCAACTACCGCAATACCACCAATAATATATTTTTCGCCATTTTGTGGAGTTATTTCTTGCGCCTGCAGCGTTTGATTACTTACAACAAATAGCAATGTAAAAATAAATAGTATGTATGTTTTCAATAGTACTTTATTAGTTAATTTGTTCACTTGTTTTCCCAAACCGTCGTTCTCTTTTTTGATATTCAATAATTGCTTCATATAAATGCTGCTTTGTAAAATCTGGCCAAAGTACATCTGTAAAGTACAATTCAGCATAAGCAATTTGCCATAAAAGGAAATTACTAATACGTTGTTCCCCGCTTGTTCTAATAAGCAAATCCACGTCGTGTAAATTTTGCGTGTAAAGATGCTTATTAATAACCGATTCATCAATATTTTCGGGCGAAATTATATTATTTTTAACTTTAATGCTTATTTTTTTTACGGTATTTATTAATTCCTCTCTAGAACCATAACTTAAAGCTAAGGTTAATACCATTCTATTATTGTCTTTGGTTCTATCTATTACTTCGGAAAGTTCTTTGAATGCTTTCTTTGGAAGATTGTCCAGATTGCCTATAGCCATTAGTCTGATGTTGTTATCCTGTAGTGTTTTAATCTCCTTTTTTAAGGAAGAAACCAATAGTTTCATTAGAGTTTGTACTTCTAATTTTGGTCGGTTCCAGTTTTCTGTAGAAAAAGCGAAAAGCGTCAAGTTCTCTATACCTAATTCCGCACATCCTTCTACAACCTGTCTTACAGATTTTGTGCCATTTTCATGACCAATAGCCCGTAGCATGCCTTTTTGTTTTGCCCATCTACCATTGCCATCCATGATAATAGCAAGATGTTTTGGTAATTTATTAGTATTTATTTCTGATTTTAAGTCCATTTAAAAAACGCAGTAGCAAGGTTTTCTACCAAAGGTATAAGTTAGTGTGAGGCCTGTAAAAACATACCAATCGTTGTTGTTTTTATTTCCGAATGCCAGATTAGAATCGTTGTCAAAGTCAGGAGCGCTACCATCTATTTCATCACTAAAGGTGTATCTTGCGCCAATTTCTGCCGCTAATACAAAGTTATCCATGAATTTGGCTTTCACACCAAAAACCATAGGAATGCCATAAGCAAAACTTGAAGTGTCTTCTGATCTAAGCTCTCCTCCTGGCGTAAAAAAATAATTGTCGTGATAAGCAACTGATATTCCAGAATATAAATAGGGTGTTACTTTGTTTTTTTCGTCGTGTAAATTAAAGTCGAAAAATGTAAACTCTAACCCTACAGATGCCTCTACTATATCGTTATTAATTTTATATCCTCGTTCTTGACGTCTGGGATCATCCGATTTTAAATCGTTCATCTCCAAATCGCTATACATTAACGAGAATCGAAAGGAATGTCTAGCACTTCTGTTCCATTTATAGATACCACCAACAGCGAGCTGATTTGGTGCAATATAATTTGTTGCGCCAACATCGCCTATAAAGTTACTACCACCAAGAAAAACTCCTATTTCATGAGTTTGAGATTGGCTTAATTGAATAGTTACTATTAAAAAAAATACAGTGGTTAAATACCTCATAAATGTTCAAAAGTTTGCAAATATAATAAATAAGAATTCCCTATAACAATTTGAATGGAATAGTATTACGAATAAAACAGCTTTTCTTAAAAATTATTGTTTAATTGCGTCGATCTTCTCCCCAAAGCAGTTTTTTTCGGAGGGTATCAATAAAACTTTCTTGTAATAACTCAATCATTTTAATTTTAAAAGGTGCTTTTTTAATGGTTACAATTGTATCCTTACCAATAGTTGCAATTCTAGAGTCTAAGGAAATTAAATAGTTGTCTTCACGTCCATTTACCTTTATCTCTATTTCTGTAGAGTCGGTAATAATTAAAGGTCTGGCATTTAAATTATGAGGAGAGATAGGGGTTAAAACAAGACTGTTTGTATCAGGTGTAATTACCGGACCACCACAGCTTAAAGAATAACCTGTAGATCCGGTTGGAGTAGCTATTATTAAGCCATCACTCCAATAGGAAGTTAAATATTCGCCATTTAGCTTCGTTTCCACTGTAATCATGGAAGTTGTATTTTTTCTACTAACAGCTATTTCGTTTAATGCAAAATCTAATTCTTGAAAGTCTTCTTGTTCTGGATCTGTTTTTATGCTGAGTAAACTGCGTTCAGAGATTTTGTAATTTCCACATAAAATATCGTCAATAGCAGTTATAATGGCTTCGTTTTGTATGGTTGCAAGAAAGCCTAATCTGCCAGTATTTATTCCTACAATAGGAATGTCTAGGTCTTTTACTAAAGTAGCACTTCTTAGCATGGTTCCATCGCCACCAATACTTATTAATAAATCAAAACTTTTATCTAAAACATTAAAAGTTTTAAAACTACTGTAGTTTTTGTGGTCTGTTAATTGAAGATTTATAATCTTGAAAAACTGTTCTTCTAGATATACATTAGTGTCTTTTTCGTAAAGATGGTCTAAGAGTATTTCTACCGCTTCTTCAGCATTTTTATGATAGAATTGACCGAAAATTGCAATTTTCACAGATTTTATTTTTAATAATTAGCTATTAAGTAAGTAGTAGGGAGTTTTAAAAGAGTTTAATAATACCTGTTTTAGATATTTAAATATTTGCTTAAATAATCTGAACGCTCTTTTAAATTTTCTAGATAACTGTCTTCTTCATGTCCAGAAACAACTTTGTAGCTGTAACGTCTAAACGTTTGCATAATATCGTTTAATCCAGTATTCCCAATTTTTAAGGTTATTTGAACCATATCGTTTTCCATTTTAGATATAAAAGCTCCTAGTAGTTTTCCGTTATTGGATTCTACTATTTGGCTAAGTTCGCTAAAAGAGTAGTCTAAAACTCCTTTTTCAACAATTAATATGCTTCCTGCTTCAGCAAAGAAAGGGGTTTCATTAAAAAGACTAATTACATCGTTTAATTCGTAGTAACCTAAATAGGTGTTGTTTTCACTTAACACAGGCATAATATTCGTAGAATTTTGAGCAAAAGCTTCCAATACATCTAACCATACAGTATGTTCCCTAACGTAAAAGCCTTCAATGGCATGCGTAAAATCTGACAAAGGTTTACCGCTATTAAAGCAATGTGCATCAGTTTCAGACATACAGCCTAAGTAAACATTGTTGTCGTTTTTAATAGGAATATGCGAGTATGTTAACTGATTAAACAAAAGTTGGATGTCTCCAATCTTGTCTTGCCTGTCAAGTGGTTTAATATCGTTTATTATGTAATCTGAAAGATTCATTGTTTCAATTATAGTTATTGCAAATTAATCAAAATTTACTACAATAACCTTGATTGACTTCGTATTTTTGTAGGATTAAAATCTATAAAATGACAAAATTAAGTGTTAATATCAATAAGATTGCAACTTTAAGAAATTCTCGAGGTGGCGATCTTCCAAATGTGGTGCAATTTGCTAAAGATGTACAACGTTTTGGAGCTCAAGGAGTGACCATTCATCCAAGACCAGACGAAAGACATATTAGATATCAGGATGCATACGATTTAAAATCTGAAGTTTATACGGAATATAATATTGAAGGAAACCCAGTAAAAAAGTTTATGGATATGGTTTTAGAATTAAAACCTACACAAGTTACCTTGGTGCCTGATGCTGAAAATGCTATTACTAGTAATGCTGGTTGGGATACTGTTAAGCATAAAGATTATTTAATGGATGTTATCAAGGAGTTTAAAGATCATGGCATTAGAACTTCCATTTTTGTAGATCCAGAATTAAAACAAATTGAAGGAGCTAAAGCAACTGGAACAGACAGAATAGAACTTTATACCGAAGCGTTTGCTCATCAATTTGGTCTGGGTAATAAATCGGCTATTAAACCATATACTGCTTGTGCCGAATTAGCAAATTCTTTGGGTTTAGGAGTAAATGCAGGTCACGATTTATCTTTAGATAATATTGCATATTTTAAGCAACATGTTCCGGAGTTATTAGAGGTTTCTATAGGACATGCTTTAATTTCTGAAAGCTTATACTTAGGTATTGAAAATGTTATACAGATGTATTTACAAAAGCTTTCTTAAAACGCTTGTTTGTAGTTTACAGGTTTAGATTATAAGAAGGATAGAAAAAACAGAAAAGGTTTTAGTTTATAGTAATTGACGAAAAACTCTGGTTAAAAGAAATATTAGGTTTCTGCAGTTGTTTGTTAAAATTCTAGGATAAAGAATTCAGCATGTAAACTAACAAACAGAAACTGTAAATGCCAGGTTGAAAAACATATAAAATCATGACGAGAAAAGAAGAATTATATTCAAATATTATTGGTGAAGGAAATCCCTTTGTTATTCTTCATGGCTTTTTAGGCATGAGTGATAATTGGAAAACTCTGGGCACTAAATTTAGTAAAAGTAACTATCAGGTTCATTTAATAGACCAGCGTAATCATGGAAGAAGTTTTCATAGCGATAATTTTAACTATGAAGTTTTAGTAGAAGATTTAAAAAACTATTGCGATAGAAACGATTTAAAGAACATTGTTTTGCTGGGTCATTCCATGGGAGGGAAGGTTGCCATGCTTTTTGCTGCCACTTACCCAGAATTGGTTTCAAAACTAATAATTGCGGATATCTCACCTAGATACTATCCAGTACATCACGACCTTATTTTGGAAGGTTTAAGCAGTCTGGATTTTGAAAATATGGAAAGTAGAGGGGATGCAGACGATCAGTTAGAAAAATATATTTCAAATTTTGGAATCCGACAGTTTTTATTGAAAAACTTATATTGGACAGAAAGCAAGAATCTAGCTTTAAGAATAAATTTAGAAGTTTTAAAAAGCAATATCGAAGAAATTGGCGAACCCTTGCCAATTCATGCCCAATTTAAAGGAGAAACACTTTTTTTAAGAGGCGATCGCTCGGAATATATAGGAGCACAAGATGAAACTTTAATCAAAAATCATTTTCCTAATTCTAAAATTATAACTATTCCAAAGTCAGGACACTGGTTACATGCCGAAAATCCGAAAGTTTTTTATAACGAAGTTATGAGCTTCCTAGCATAACAAAAGCTAATTTTCTATCTTTGAATTTAACATATAAAAGAACTTATGAACTTAATTATACGGATTTTATTAACTGCTGTGGCAGTAGTTGTTTTAGCTTACCTCTTGCCCGGTGTTTATGTTGAAGGTTATGGGGCAGCCGTTATTGTAGCTGTTGTTTTAGGGCTTCTCGATGCCTTTGTTAAGCCTTTATTGGTAGTTTTAACCTTGCCAATTACAGTAATAACTTTAGGCTTTTTTTTATTGGTAATTAATGCTTTAATTATTTTAATGGCCAATAAATTTATTAGTGGCTTTACAGTAGATGGCTTTTGGATTGCTTTGCTATTTAGCTTTTTATTATCTATTCTTCAGTCTATCTTGTTTTCTGTCTTAAAAGACGATGTAAACTAGGCTGACATACAATACGTTAAAAACTTTGTTGGGTTGTAAAAAATATGTATTTTTGCAACCCAATTTTTATGTCATAATATAATGAATATTACAAGAGAAAACATCGATGCATTAAATGCTGTAGTAAAAGTAGATATCGCAAAAGACGATTATAGCGATAAGGTTGATAAAATCTTATCCGATTATAGAAAAACAGCAAACATTCCTGGTTTTAGAAAAGGTCATGTACCAATGGGAATGGTTAAAAAGCAATACGGGAAAGCCGTATTGGTTGATGAAGTAAACAAGTTATTACAAGAAGCTTTAAATAAGTACTTAACTGAAGAAAAGCTAGATGTTCTTGGACATCCAATCCCAAAACCGCAAGATGATTTAGATTGGGATTCAGATAAATTATCTTTTGAATTCGAATTAGGACTTGCTCCAGAATTTGAAGTGGAATTAAAAAGTAAAAAACCTATCACACAGTATCAAATTGTTGCTGGAGATGAGATGATTGACGATCAAATTAAAAACGTTCAAAAACAATACGGTAAACTAAAGCCGCAAACAGAAATCACTAAAGATAGCGAGGTTACTGGAACTTATACAAACGAAGAAAAAGGGATTGAAAATTCAGTAACTTTAACTTTAGATAAGTTTAAAGGGAAAGCAACTGAAAAGAAATTTGTTGGAGCTAAAGTTGGAGATGTAATCAAATTAAAAACAAAAGGACTTTATAACGACGATCACGAATTAATGCATGCTTTAAAATTAGAGCACGACGCTGTTCATGGTTTAGATATTGAAGTTGCTTTTACAATTACAGAAATTAACGAACGCGAATTGGCAGATCTGGACCAGGATTTATTCGATAAATTATTTGGTGAAGGTGTTGTAAAATCTGTAACCGAATTAAAAGAAAAAATCAAAGAAGATGCTGAAAAGCAATTTAAACAACAATCCGAACAAAAGTTGTTAAATGATGTTACTGAGCATTTGGTTGAAAACACTAAATTCGATTTACCGGCAGAATTTCTAACAAAATGGATGCAAACATCTGGAGAAAACCAATTAACAGAAGACCAAGCTAAAGAAGAATACGAAAAATCTGAAAAAAGCTTACGTTACCAATTAATTGAAGGGAAATTAATTACCGATAACGACATCAAAGTAACAATGGATGATATTAAAGGACAAGCTAAAGAAATGATTAAAATGCAAATGGCGCAATTTGGTCAAATGAATCCTTCAGATAAGGAGTTAGAAGATATTGCTGCTCGTGTATTATCTAATCAAGATGAAGCACGTAGAATCTCAGAACAACTTATTAGCCAGAAACTATTAGAGCTTTATAAAGAAAAGGCAAATCTTAAAACCAAAGAACTTCCTTACGAAGCTTTTGTAAAAGAAGTTTACGGCGATAAGTAATATTTAAATAGATTACTAAACCTCTGTCAAGGATTAGTATTTATTTAACTAAATAATCCTTATATTTAGGCGTTAAAATTGTAATTTTAACGCCTTTTTAATTCACATTTAATAGATAAAATAACCTTTATGAATTACGCAAAAGAATTTGAAAAATTCGCTATAAAAGACCAAGGAATAAGTAGTACGTATTACGATAAAATTATCAGCCATATGTACCCAACTAATTTAACGCCTAATATTATTGAGGAGCGCCAAATGAACATAGCTATCTTCGATGTATTCTCTAGATTAATGATGGATCGTATTATCTTTTTAGGAACGGCTATCAACGATCAGGTTGCAAATATTATTCAAGCACAGTTGTTGTTTTTAGAAAGTACAGATTCTTCTAAAGACATTCAGATATATATTAACTCACCAGGTGGAGGTGTTTATGCTGGTTTAGGTATTTACGATACGATGCAGTTTATTAAACCAGATGTAGCTACAATCTGTACAGGAATGGCTGCTTCTATGGGAGCTGTTTTATTATGCGCCGGAGAAAAGGGTAAACGTAGCGGATTAACACATTCTCGTGTTATGATTCATCAGCCTTTAGGTGGAGCTCAAGGACAAGCAAGTGATATAGAAATTACAGCTAGAGAGATCTTAACCCTTAAAGAAGAATTATATAAAATTATTAGTAAGCATTCCGGACAAGATTACGACAAAGTTTACGCAGATAGTGATCGTGATTATTGGATGAAAGCCGATAAAGCTAAAGATTACGGAATGATCGACGAGATTTTAGTACGTACTTAATCTAATACGAAGAAAAATAGTTATATTAAAGACATTGTTTTTAGAGAGAATAATGATTTAAACGGCGTTAAAACGCTGATATAATATCTCAGTTTTATTCAAATTGGAATGTAAATTAAAAGAATGAAGTAAAAATTATAAGTAAGACTATTTTTAAGTCTCGAATTTTCAACTTCAAAACCTTAAACTCAAGTAATGGCAAAGGAAGAATTAGAATGTTCGTTTTGTGGTAGAAAAAAGCCAGAAACAAATTTATTAATTGCAGGATTAGATGCTCATATTTGTGATAAATGTATCGAGCAAGCTCATGGTATTGTTTTAGAAGAATCTAAACAAACCGATAATAGCGAGCTTTCAGCAGAACTTATGTTGCGAAAACCACAGCAGATAAAAGATTTTTTAGACGAATATATTATCGGTCAAGACGTAACCAAAAAAGTAATGTCTGTAGCCGTGTACAATCATTATAAAAGACTGTTACAGCCTCCAAGTGATGACGATATTGAAATTCAAAAATCTAATATCATCATGGTTGGGCAAACAGGAACAGGTAAAACCCTAATGGCAAAAACCATTGCTAAAATGCTTAATGTGCCTTTAGCAATTGTCGATGCCACAGTTTTAACTGAAGCAGGATATGTAGGAGAAGATGTAGAAAGTATTTTAACCCGTTTATTGCAAGCTGCAGATTATAGTTTAGAGAAAGCCGAAAAAGGAATCGTGTTTATTGACGAAATAGATAAAATTGCTAGAAAAAGCGATAATCCTTCTATAACAAGAGATGTGTCAGGAGAAGGTGTACAGCAAGCCTTATTAAAGCTTCTGGAAGGAACTGTTGTAAACGTACCACCAAAAGGCGGACGTAAACATCCAGACCAAAAATTTATAGAAGTTAATACAGAAAATATCTTGTTTATTGCAGGAGGTGCTTTCGATGGTATTGATAAAGTAATCTCGAAACGTTTAAACATGCAAGCGGTTGGTTATAGCGCTTCCATGTCTGAAGAACGTATAGACCACAGCAATTTGTTGCAGTACATTATTCCAAAAGACTTAAAAGATTTTGGACTAATTCCAGAAATTATTGGTCGTCTTCCTGTATTAACTTATATGGATCCGTTAGATGCTGAAACTTTAAGATCTATTTTAACAGAGCCTAAAAATGCCATTATCAAACAATACAAAAAACTGTTTGCTATGGACGAAATTGACTTTAGCATTACAGATGGAGCTTTAGATTTTGTAGTTGAAAAAGCGGTTGAATACAAGCTTGGAGCACGGGGATTACGTTCTTTATGCGAAGAAATCTTAACAGATGCTATGTTTGAGATGCCGGGAACAGACGAAAAAGAAATTAGAGTAACTAAAGCCTATGCTGAAGAGAAATTAACAAAATCAACTATTAAGAAACTGAAAGCTGTTTCTTAATTAAATAAATAGTTCAATTTGAAAAAGACTGTCTGAAAAGGCGGTCTTTTTTGGTTTACAAAACATCCAATATTTCTGAAAAGACGCCTTTTAAAGCTACTGCTCGATTTTTAAAACCTTATTGGCTCTTTTCTTTTTTAAAATAATTATAAAACTCAATATTCATAAAAATCAATAACAAGCCATAAACCGAGTCTTCAATTGGAATATTGCTTATTCTAATGCCTAGATTTTCAGCGTCGTTATACCAAACAATAGGTTCTACTAAAAAACTGCCAGTTAAAACGCCATTGCTTAAAATAAAGAAGGGCATTACAAAAAGATAGCTTAGATAATGTAAGGATAAATCCACCTTTTTATAAACTAGGAAAATCAAGTAAAAACTGGTAGCAAAAAAAGTAACTGTAGTGTATAGTTTGTCGTAATTAAAAATGGCGACAATTAAAAGAATAGAAATAAGCACATAAGATATGATAGCTTGCGATTTCTGTAAAATATTTGACTTAAAAAAATACTGAAATGCAAAATAGCTAAACACACAAGCATAAGGAATACAGATAAAAAACAGGATTTCCTCCAACGGTAAATTAATGATGTTTATTCCAGTTAAGTAGGCCTCGTTAAAACCCCAAATACCGATTTTAGTAAAAATAGAATCCCAAATTACAAATAACAAAGTCACAATAAGATTGGCTTTAAAAAAAGGCCTCCATTCTTTATAAAAAGCATGTTTCGGATAAAAGCTAGCAATAAAAGGTACAGAAATACAAGCTAGATTAACTAATAAATAGGTGTATATTTCCATAGTTTACTTGTATTGCTTATGATACTTTTTAGGAACAAACAACATTCCAAAACATTCGCCTTCTTCTTTATCCATATGTTTATGGTGTACTTTGTGAGCTTTACGTAAGCCTAAAAGAAACTTGTTTCTTGTGTTTTTAAACCACTTAAAACGTTGGTGAATTAACACATCGTGAATTAAAAAATAGGTGATTCCGTAGAATAAAATCCCCAAACCAATAAAAAACATAAAGTTGAGCTCTGGAACGGCCCCAAAATAGAACAACAAAATACTTGGGATAGCAAAAATGATAAAAAACGCATCGTTTTTCTCAAATACATGTGGATACTTTGGCTGATGATGATCGGCATGTAAATACCACAAAAACCCATGCATCACATATTTATGCGTGAGCCAGGTTACCAATTCCATAAGAGAAAAGGTTCCAAGAGTTATTAAAATATACAATAAAATAGTCATAATTAAAGTTACTGATTTTGTGTTTAAAAAAAGTTTAATTTATACCGGATATACGACTTAGTAAGAATAAACACTTTTAATCCATTCGAAATTCGAATGCGTCTATTCCTGATTTTTTCTGAATCTGCTTTTTTTAGTTTTTTCAAAAGTTTTAAGTAATATCTATAAGCAATATACACGCCTAATTTACTTTCTAAGGGTAGTTGAATAATCCCCTTGTAAGCTGCATCCAAATCTTTGTCAATATCTGCAATAATCTCATTTTTATTGCCATTATTTAAGCCGTTGTGAGACAAATTGGGAAAATACGAACGCCCTAATTGCTCCACATCGTCCTTAAAATCTCTTAAAAAATTTATTTTTTGAAAGGCAGAACCTAAGTGTCTTGCTGCATCTTTTAATTCGTTAAATTTTTTCTCATCGTTATTAACAAAGACGCGTAAGCACATTAAACCTACCACATCTGCAGAACCATAAATATAGTTTTCGTAAGCTTCTTTGGTGTTGTAATCTGTAACGTATAAATCTGCTTCCATTCGCTTTAAAAAATCGTCGGCATAGGTATGTAAGTCATATCTATGTACTACTTCCTGAAACGCATTGATAATGGGGTTTAAACTTATTTTCCTATCTAAAGATTTCTTGTAATCTTCCACAAAGTCGTTAAATAGATCTTGTTGATTATAACCTTCAAAAGAATCTACTATTTCATCTGCATAACGCACAAAACCATAGATCGCGTAAATGTGTGGACGAACAGATGGTGCAAAAAGTTTAATTCCTAAAGAAAAGGAGGTGCTATAGGTATTGGTAACAATTTTGCTACACTTGAGGCTGGAGGAGTCAAATAGCTGTTTCATTTTAATGGTATTTTGAGATTAATTCGCTTACAATTTTTCCAGATATTAAGGATGGTGGAACCCCAGGTCCTGGAACAGTAAGTTGCCCACAGAAATAGAGGTTATCTACTTTCTTGCTTTTTAGCTTAGGCCGTAACACATGAGTCTGCATAAGTGTATTCGCTAAACCATAGGCATTCCCTTTATAAGAATGATAATCGTCTTTAAAATTATTCACACAATAAGATTCTTTAAACAAAATGTGGTTTTTGATGCTTTCTCCAGTAATGGTTTCCACTCTTTCTATAAGTTGCTTAAAATAATGTTCTCTAATCTCTGACGTGTCTTCTACATCTGGAGCAATAGGAATTAGGAAAATGCCAGCTTCTTTCCCCATAGGAGCTGTTGAATTGTCTGTAATACTTGGAAAACTAGCATAAAACAATGGTTTTTCTGCCCACTCCTTAGTATCGTAAATAGTTTTAGCATGTGCTTCAAAATCAGTATCAAAGAATAGAGTATGATGGGAAACATTATCAAGTTTTTTATCAAATCCCACATAAAATAGTAGGGCAGAAGGAGCAAAGGTCTTCTTGTTCCAATAGGTTTCAGAATACTGTCTTAACTCTTGTGGTAACAAAGTTTCTGTATGATGGTAATCTGCGCCACTCAATAAGATGTCACACGGAAAGTAACCCGTTTTTGTTTGGACTCCTGTAACTGTTTTATTTTTATTTTCTATTTTTTCTACTTCACTATCTGTAATAATTTTTACACCTAAACTTTGTGCAAGGGTGGTCATGGCTTTTACAACTTCATACATACCACCTTCGGGATGCCATGTGCCTAGTTTGAAATCGGCATAATTCATAAAATTGTAAAACGAAGGTGTGTTACTTGGCTTGGCGCCAAGAAATAAAACAGGAAATTCCAATATTTTTTGAAGTTGCTTGTTTTTTACGTATCCAGAAACTTGACTCTTAATGGTTAAAACAAACTCATAAAGTTTTAAAAAAGTTTTATGGTTTATAATTTCGAAAACGTGTTTTCCAGGTTTATAAACCAAATCCTTTATAGCAATGTTGTAGTTTCTATGGGCCTTATTTATAAATTGTTGTAGTTTTTTACCACTTCCTTTTTCAATGTTTTCAAAAGTTTGTTTGATATCTTCAAAATTATCAGAGATACAAACTGAATCATTTTTACCAAAATAAATCTGATATGCAGGATTAAGTTTATTTAGTTTGTAATGTGCTGCTGTCGAGGTACTGAAATCGTTAAAAAAGCGCTCAAAAACATCGGGCATCCAATAGAAGGTAGGACCAATATCGAAAGTAAATCCCTCTTTTTTTAATTGTCTGGCACGACCTCCAACCGTTTTGTTTTTTTCCAAAATAGTAACATCAAAACCATTGTTTGCTAAGTAGCAAGAAGCGGAAAGTGAAGAGAATCCCGAGCCTATAATGACAATTTTATTTTTTTTCATTTTTCATTTTTAATGTAGTAAACCGATAACCAAAAACAGTTATCGGCTTACTACTAACTAACTAAAACCTATTTTAATTCGTTTTAATCTTTTTGACTGCTTATAAATTAGGTATCATTACTTTGTTGATTACGTGTATCACCCCATTTCCGGCTTGAACATCTACAGCTATAATTCCTATATCTGTAGCTCCAGAACCATCTGTTACATTGGCAATATTATCTCCAGTTCCAGGTAAAGTAATTGTTATGTTATCTCCTTGCAAAGTGCCTGCAGTTGTGTCTCCAGGATTATTTAAGTCTCCAGAAGTTACATTGGCTTCAGCAATTACATGATGCAGCAATACTTGAGTTAATACAGCTTCAGCGGGAACAGAATCTAAAGCGGCAAAAGCATCGTTTGTAGGTGCAAAAACTGTAAAGTCTGGGTTTATACCGTCTGTATTACTACCTTCAGTTCTTGATAAAATGGCTGCAAAATCAGTTGCAGGTGTTAAATCTGTTAAGGCTGAAACTAAGGTCGAAAAATTAGGATCTGCTAGGGCGAAAGTCACCACAGTAGGAATATCAATTACAGTATCTACAGCATGAATAATTCCATTTGTTCCCACAACATCTGCTTGTGCTACACTTGAAATGCCGTTAAACATAACACCGCTATTAGTATTGAAATAAAGACTCAAAGCATTTGCTCCAGGACCAGTAGCAGCTGTGTTTGTATATCCAGCTCCGGCATCTACTAAATCTGTAGAGGTTAAAGCAGTACCATTAATAACGTGGTTTAATAATATCTGAGATAATACAGCTGTATCAACATCTCCTAATGGAGTTCCATTTAAGAAAGTGGTAAAGGCATTATTGTCTGGTGCTAAAACGGTAAAAGGACCATCGCCGTTTTTAAGTAAATTAACCAGGTCTCCATCTGCAGCTCCTAAAGCTGCAACCAAACTAGAAAAAGATGAGTTTGCTAAAGCATGATCGACAACATCTGGTAAGTCTAAAACACTGTCAATTATATGGATAGTTCCATTTGATGCTTCCACATCTGCAGTAGTAACCATAGCGGTATTATTAAACATAACGCCGTTAGCTGTATCAAAATAGATACTTATATTTTGGCTTCCTGCTCCTGTAGCACTACCAGAAGTGTATCCAGAACCCATTGAAATTAAGTCGTTTGCTTTTACATTAGACATAATTACATGGTTGAGTAAAATTTGTGATAATACATCTGTTGGAACTTGTTCTAAAGAGCTAAAGCCGTTCTCCGAAAGAAATGCAGAAAAAGCGTCATTTGTAGGTGCTAATACGGTAAAAGGACCATCACTACTTAAAATACTTACTAAATCTCCGTCTGCTCTGGATAAAGCAGCTACTAACGAGCTTAATTCGGGAGTTTCTAGGGCGATATCCACAATATTTTGCTCTTGAGGTTCCGGTTGAGGTTGTGGCATTGGGCCGTCGTCATCATTACTACAAGATGTAAGAAATAATGAGAGGCTAAAAAATACGAGGTAAAAGATTTTTGTTTTCATTTTGTCTATCAATTTTTATTAATACTTAGACAAAAGTAGAAAAATATTTTGTTTTGTCAAAGAAAAAATAAAAAAACTTAGACAATTTTAAATTATATTTTGTTTAACTTCTTTATTTTTGTTTAACTTTGCTTAGTAAAATATTAGACATGAGCACATATTCAATGGCACAAATAGTAGCTTTAACAGGTGTAAAAGCACATACTTTGCGCAAATGGGAAACCAGATATAATTTTTTAGTTCCAGAAAGAACCGACACGAATATTCGATATTACACAGATTCCCAATTAAAAAAATTAATGAATATTGGAATTCTTACACGTAAAGGCTACCGAATTTCTAAGATTGATAAAATGTCTGAGAAAGAAATTCATGAGTTAATTAGCAAAAGTTTATTGGAGAGCTCTGAGGAAGATGAGATAGGTGCTTTAATAATTGCTACTCTTGAAATGGATGAGCCTAGTTTTGATAAGGTCTTAAATAATCATATTAATTCTCATGGCTTATTAACCACTACAACACAATTAATTTATCCGTTTTTAAATCAAGTGGGTGTTTTGTGGGGCATTAATAAAGTGATGCCAGCACAAGAACATTTTGTTTCTAATTTAATTAAAAAGAAAATGTTTGTCGCCATTGATGCCTTACCCTATCCTGAAAAAAATGCGCCTGTAATTATACTTTTTTTAATGGAAAATGAACATCATGAAATAGGATTGCTATTAGCTTATTTTATGGCAAAAAAAATGGGATGGAAAGTGTATTATCTTGGACAGAATGTACCATCAGAAAATATCAAACAAGTAATTGAGGAAGTCCAACCAAAAGTTATGTTGTCCATGTTTATAACACCTACTCAAGATCCTGTAAATATAAAATTAGATACCATTTTAAAACAAACAGACGTCCCATTATTAGTTTCCGGAAACCCTGAAGTACTTGGAGACTGTACAAAAGATGAACGAATAGTTTATATCTCACATCCCAATGACTTAGTTGAAAAATTAAACCAAATAAAATAGGGGAGATAGATTCTCTAACTATTAAGAAAATAAAAACCACTCAACTCGAGTGGTTTTTTGTTTAGTTTATATGTTAATTAATAATTGGAAGTTATATTCTAGAAGATATAGAAAAACGACATCTATCTGGCATTTATTTGGTTTATATAAATACCAGATAAATGATATCGTTAATAATTAATAGCGAAGTAAAACTAGCATTTATTCTGTAAGAAAAAAATGAACTCCTTGGCTTTTAGATAAAACATAAAAAATAATCGTTATACGTAATTTTTTATATTTTCTTCAGATTAAATACGGGTTATCTGTTTAAATCTAATAGAGCATCTAGAAAGTCCCGAGAGTTCGAAAGTCTTGGTACCTTGTGTTGTCCACCGAGTTTATCGTTTTGCTTTAACCAATCATAAAACAACTGTTCTCTACCAATATGGATAGTTGGTTTGTTTAGTGTCATATTATTGTAACGCTTCGCTTCGTAATCAGAATTTAAAGATTTTAAGGCACTATCAAGTAATTCATTAAAATAATTAATATCTGTAGGGGGCGTTTTAAATTCTATAAGCCATTCGTGTGCACCTTTTTCCTTGCCTTGCATAAAAATAGGAGCAGCTGTGTAGTCCACAATTTCTGCTTTTGTTTTTTTGCATACTTTTCTTAAAGCATCTTCAGCGTTTTCTATAATAAGCTCTTCGCCAAAAGCATTTATATGATGTTTAGTTCTTCCAGATACTTTTATTCTATATGGATTTACGGACGTAAATTTTACTGTATCGCCAATCATATAACGCCAAAGCCCGGCGTTAGTAGTAATAATAACAGCGTAATTCTTATCGACTTCCACATCACTTAAAGGAATTACTTTTTGGTTTTTTGTGCCAAAAGTTTCCATGGGGATAAATTCATAAAAAATTCCATAATCGAGCATAAGAAGTAACTCACTAGAATTATTTTGATCTTGTATGGCGAAAAAGCCTTCAGAAGCATTATAGATTTCATAATACCTAAAATCTTTTTTAGGTAAAATATTTTTATACTGTTCTTCATAAGGTAAGAAGCTCACGCCTCCATGAAAATAAACTTCTAGATTGGGCCAAATATCAAATAAAGTGTCTTTGTCCGTGGTTTCTAATACATTGTTTAGTAATACCAACATCCAAGATGGTACGCCTGCTAAGCTGGTTACATTTTCTTGAATGGTTTCGTCTACAATGGCTTGCATTTTTTCTTCCCAATTGCTCATTAAAGAGACTTTATTGCTAGGAGTACTGCTGTATTCTGCCCAAAACGGCATATTGTCAATTAATATAGCGGATAAATCGCCAAACGAAGTGCCATTTTCTTTATAGAGTTCCTTGCTGCCTCCAAGACGTAAGCTTTTACCCGTAAATAATTGTGAGTTTTCGTTGTTATTTAAATACATACATAGCAAATCTTTACTAGCTGCATAATGACAATCTTCAAGAGAGTCTTCGCTTACAGGTATAAATTTGCTTTTTGCATTGGTTGTTCCACTCGATTTTGCAAACCATTTAATAGGTTGTGGCCAGAAAATATTATTTTCTCCACGACGAGAACGTTCAATTTTACTTTGATATTCTTCGTAAGTTGAGATAGGTACACGTTCAGAAAAAGTTTTGTAATCTTTAATAGATTCAAAACCATATAGTTTACCCACCTCCGTATCTTTTGCTTTATTGACAAGCTGAATAAGTAACTCTTGTTGCACTTCATTCGGGTACTTTAAAAACAAATCTATTTGATGAAAACGTTTTTTTAAAAACCAGGAAGCTATGGAATTTACAATGGGAATTGGCATATTTGCGTTATATTTAAAAAATAAAAATAATACTTTTTTTTTTGAAATGTGCGTCAAAACTGCTCATTTAAAACCATTCTTTTTAAACGAGTAGATTTTTATACATTTTTAATCTTAATTTTGATAACATGACATACCAAGGTGTTTTAAGAAAAATGACTACGGAAATTTCTAATCCTATTCAATACTATCTCATATTTAAAGAAGATTTTATTAATATGAATCAGCTATTAAATAAGACTATTAATATAAAATTTGTTGGTTATCAATGCTTAAATTGTGGTTTGAACAAACCTATTTATAGACAAGGATTCTGTAAAAGCTGCTTTTTCGATATTCCTCAAGCAGCAGAATGGATTATAAAACCAGAGTTAAGCACAGCGCATTTGGGTAAAGAAGATCGAGATTTAGAATACGAAAAGAGGGTGCAATTACAGCCTCATATTGTTTACTTAGCTAATTCAAGTCATGTAAAAGTAGGAGTTACTAGAAAAAGTCAAGTGCCAACTCGATGGATTGATCAAGGTGCTCATGAAGCGATAGAAATTGTTGAGGTGCCAAATAGATATCTAGCAGGTATTACAGAAATTGCGTTAAGAGATTATGTGTCAGACAAAACTAATTGGCGTACCATGTTGAAGAATGAGATTGCCGATGAGGATTTGGTGGCCTGGAGAGAGAAGTTGAAACAATATATTCCAGAAGAGGCCAAAGAATATTATATTACTTCAAACTCTGAAACAAATATTGAGTTCCCTGTATTGCATTACCCTAAAAAGCCTAAAAGTTTAAACTTAGGAAAAACTCCTGATTTTACTGGGAAATTAGTAGGTATTAAAGGGCAGTACTTAATCTTTGAAGACGAAACAGTTTTTAATGTTCGTAGTAACGAGGGATATGTAGTGGCTATATCTATTAATTAGTGTCTTTTGTAAGACGCATTTCTAGATACTTATTGGTAAAGCCAAGTTTTTCGTAGAGTTTTATAGCTGGATTATTAGGTTCCACATGAAGAGCAATATCTCCATGAGCTAAAGAAATAGCTTCTTGAATCAGTTTTTTACCAATACCTTTTCCTCTGGCATTTTTGTGCACAGCAATATATACTAGAATGTTTTCTGGAATATAATCTGTCATTCCAGTTTTATTAATAATAGTAATTCCTTGTATAAGTTCTTTTTCTTTTAATACCAAGACAAAACCTCCAAAGGAAGAAATTGTATTTTTTACAGCATAATCTAAGCATTTAGAAATAGCTTCTTTGGTATCGCTAAATTCTTGTAAATGACTATGTAAAAAATTTACAATATATTGTTTTTCTTCTTTTGAAGGTTTGGATTCAGAATCATATACTTTAAAAAGCATATAATTCTAAATGTCTTCTTGGTCTCTTAAGCCTTGTATGTATGCGGCTTTTTGTAACTGTCTTCTTTTCTTTACTGAAGGTTTTGTAAAGAATTGATTTTCTCTAATGTTTTGCATGATTTTAACGTTACGGTGTTTCTTTTTGTAACGTTTTAGAGCTCTGTCAATTTTCTCTCCTTCTTTTATTTCAATCTTTATCATCTGTTTATTTTAGTAGGGGTTAAAGTTAAATGTTTATTTAAAACTATCCTAAGTAAGTTCTTAATATTTTGTTTTTTGATGTATGTCTAAGTCTTCTAATGCCTTTTTCTTTTATTTGTCTGACACGTTCTCTGGTTAATCCAAAGGTTTCGCCAATTTCCTCGAGACTCATTGGTTGCTCATTATTAATTCCATAATAAAGTCTTACTACATCTGCTTCTCTTTGCGATAAGGTGTTTAAAGCACGGTTTACCTCGAGATTTAACGAGTCGTTCATGAGTTCTCTATCTGGATTTGGCGATTCTCCTGATTTTACCACATCATATAAACTAGAATCTTCACCTTCTTTTAAAGGTGCGTCCATGGATAAATGGCGTCCAGAATTTTTTAAAGACTGCTTCACATCGCTTACTGTCATTTCTAATTCTTTAGCAATTTCTTCTGGGCTAGGTGGGCGCTCATGAGCTTGTTCTAAATAAGAATAAGCTTTATTAATTTTATTAATAGAGCCAATTTTGTTTAATGGCAAACGTACAATCCTAGATTGCTCTGCCAAAGCTTGTAAAATAGCTTGTCTAATCCACCAAACAGCATAAGAAATAAATTTAAACCCTCTAGTTTCATCAAAACGTTTCGCAGCTTTTACTAAGCCTGCATTTCCTTCGTTTATTAAATCTGGTAATGTCAATCCTTGATTTTGATACTGTTTTGCAACAGAAACCACAAATCGTAGGTTGGAAGTGGTTAACTTATCTAAAGCAAGTTGATCTCCTTCACGAATTCGCTGTGCCAATTCTACTTCTTCATCCGCCGTAATTAAAGGAAGTTTACTAATGTCTTGCAAATATTTGTCTAAAGATTTAGACTCTCTATTTGTAACTTGCTTGGTGATTTTTAATTGCCTCATTCAGATTGTTTTAAAAGTGTTAATCTAACAATCTAACCTTTTTGTTGACAAATCCAAATAAAAGTGTAATTCTTTTCATAAAGAGTATGTTAATCTGTTGATATTCAGTAAAGTTTAACAAATTATTAAGAGGTTGAGTCGCTTTTATATCCAAGATTCATGAAGATATTACTCCCTAAAACAATTGGGAGTAATATCTACAAATATCTCAATTAGGTTATTAAACACATAATTATCAGCTATGTTGTCTATTTATTTTAAGTGCAAACTGGAATTCTTCTCTAATTTTTATGTAGACCTATCTTTTAGTTTATAGAATCAGCTTTTGGGGATTTGTTTTTATTTGGATAATTAAATAGGTCTTTAATCGATTTAGGTTTTGAGTTTCCCGTTGAATCCTTCGGACTGGCATTACCTCCTTTAATAATATCGTCTAATATGTTTTTTATTGGACTGGAAGCTGGAGTTGTAGTTTCTGTAGAGTCTTTAGGGGTATTCTGGTTTTGATTACTATTCATTCCATCAAGAAGGTCTAAAATTTGATTTTTCCCTTTATTTATTAATTTCTGTTTTTCAATTTCAATAAGTTGTTTAGTAAGATTGCCTACAGCACTTGTTAAATCGGTTTTAACATTTGGACTATTAAATGTACCAGTAATATTTGCCGAAACTGGAATAGAAATATTATTCACGGCTTGGTCGTCTATTTTTCCAATCAATCTATTAATATCGCTACCTAAATATTTTGCCGGAACTTGAAAAACAGCATTGTAATCCATAGTATTAGTAAAACTATGCGACCCTTTAATATTTATTTCAATGTCTTTATAATGAACATCGAAAGGCGTGATGTTTACCATACCATTTTCAAAAGTTAAGTTGGTTTTTAAGTCTTTTAAATCCAATTTGCTAAAATCTACAAAACTCAATGCATTATTTAAAGCATTTACAAGGGCTTCGTTTTTAGGTTCAATTTTGGTAGTCTGTAGCTCGAAAAAGGCAGAACCATTAATGCTATTTAAGTCTGGAGTAAAATCATTTCCTAAATTTCCAGTTGCAGCAATATTGCTATTTAATTTTCCTTGAAGTGCACTTGCAATTGGAGCCAGGCTTTGTAGTATTTCTAGACCGTCAAACGATTGGGAAATATCAAACTGGTTCATATCTAAATTCATAACAAAGGTTGGAGTTTCTGGATATGTATCTACATAACCATCCAATAGTAATTTTCCGTTAAAAACATTAGTACTCATATTTCGTAAAACAGCTTTCTCTTCTTTTATATAGAGATCTCCTTTAACATCTTTTAGGGTTAAATTATCGTAATAAACTATTTTGGCATCTGCGTGAATTTTACAATCTAAAAAAGCAGGAATTTTGAAGGCTTCAGAAGGACTTGTTGTTTTGTTTTCTGAATTCTCTGTAGCTTTTTCTTCCATAAAATCGCTTAGGTAAAAAGCATTAGAGTTTACATTAAAATCTCCTTCTAGTTTTTTATTGCTAAAGATAAACCCTAGAAAGTTATGTAAAACACCGTTGGCTTTAATATCACTTTTTCCCGTAGAAGCATTAAATGTTGTTAGCTTAATAATTCCAGGATTAAAAGCAATAGCAGCTTCCGAAACCTCTATAGGATTTACCATATCCTCCGAGTCAAATTTGAAGCCTTTTATACTTAGATTACCGTCGCTTTTTATTCGTTGATAGGCATTGCTTTCTATAGCATCCATATCAAAATTAGTGTTTAAGTTTGCTACTAGAATTCCAGTTAGTTCGTTGTCTAAATCTATGGGGTAGGCCTTGCTTAAGTTAGCTAGGTTTAAAACCCCGTCTACATGTGCGTTTACACTAATGTTTTTTGTTAGGTTTTTAATAACTGCTGTAGATTTAAATACATCTTGGTCAATTTTAAAATTTAATGTCTTTAAGTCCACGTAAGTGTCATCCATAAGGCCAGTTGTGTTTTTAACCGAAGCATTTATAGAAATATTGTCAATTCCTTTAGGTAAATCTGGATATTTAAACGAGGCGTTAGTGGAAACCATATTGATATCTAGGGTAGGAATGGTTTCTTCTGTAAGATTCCCTTTTATAATACCTTTTATTTTAAAGTTTCCTGAAGTCTCTACTTTATCTAAATCTTTGGAATAGGTTTTAGGAATAATAGCTAAAAAGTCTTTAAAGTCAGAACCGGGGTTTTCGAAAGTAATATCAATTTCTTGTCCTTCTTCCAACATTTGTACAAAACCTTGAAATTCTATTGGTAATTGATTAATAAGAGCTTTGTTTTCTTTAAAGGTGTATTTGTTGTTAGTTAAATCTAAACCTATTAATGCGTCTAGTTTAAAGTCGTTATTACTTAAATATTCAGTGCTATCAATTTTCAAACTTACTCGGGCACTTGTTTTTGTATCCAATTCTGAGACATCGCCAGAAAAAGTTCCTTTTCCAGAATGGTTAAATTCAGTAATATAAAAAGTTGTATTAGAGCCTTCATCCAAATAAGTAAGTGCACTATTATTTATGGCGTAATCCTTTATATCTAAAGTAAATCCTTTTGAAGTATCTTCAGGAGAATCCAGCTTGTCTTCGCTTTCTTTTGCAATATCATAATTGGTTTCTCCTCTTTTATTTGTTTTAAGACTAACAAGTGCTTCGTTTAGTTTTATTTCGTTAATAACTACAGGACCTTCATCGGCATTTTTAAACAACTCCTTAACAGACATATTTAACGAAATGGTCTTAGCAGTTGCTAGAGTTTCATCTTTAAATGGTTCAAAATTTGTAATTACTAAATCGGAAACATCCACTTGTGCCTGAGGAAAACTTCTTATAAAACTTAAGCTAACATCGCTAAACTCTACATGAGCATTTAAGTTTTCGTTAATGGTACGTTTAACAATCTCTTTTATTTTAGATTGAAATAGAAACGGGATGCTAATTAAAAGTAACACTAAAACAAGTAAAGTGATTCCAGTAATTTTTAATATTTTTTTCATGTGATATGATGGTTAATGTAAGTATATACGTATATAATAAGTCCAAAGTTGTGGAAAAGCAAAAGTTTAATAAAACTTTAATACTATAGCGGTTTAATCTGTTTGTTTCTTTTTAGGTTGAAGCTATTTGAACAAATAATCCAAAATTGATGAGCCATGAAACTTAATCATATAATTAAAGCAGGTAAAAGATGTAAGAATCGATTAGAAGTAAGTTTGTCTGTTGCGTTCATATAAAATTGTGAATAAATAGGCGTGGTAAATATAAACTATTAAAGTTTCTTTTAGTTAATTTGTTTTTTCAATGGATACACGACGTAAATTTTACATTTCTTTAGGCAGTAATAAAGGAGACAGATTAAAGCATCTGCAAGATGGGCTGGGCCTAATTTTTAAAAAAATTGGAAAAATAAGCAGTATCTCAAAAGTTTATAATACACCTGCTATTGGTTTTGAAGCTGATGATTTTTTAAACTGTTGTATTATTTTTGAAACCTTTTTAGAGCCAGAAATAGTTATGGAAAAACTGCTGGCAATTGAAACTTCTCTGGGAAGAATAAGAAATGACGATTCCGGTTATCAGTCTAGAACTCTAGATTTGGATATTTTATTTGTAGATGAAGAAATAATCGATTCCTTAATTCTTAAAGTGCCACATCCAGAACTCTCTAAACGAAGATTTGTTTTACAGCCATTGGCAGATATTGCTCCAAAATTTGTACATCCAATACTGCGTAAATCCATAACAGGCTTACTTGATGAATGTGAAGATTCTAGTGAATTAGAATCCATTAATATTTGGTTAAAGAACCCGAGTAAGCAATTTCAGTTTTCAACTTATAATTACATGGCCATTGAAGGGAATATAGGAGCTGGGAAAACGAGTTTAGCAACCATGATTTCCAACGATTTTAATGCAAAATTGATCTTAGAGCGCTTTGCTGAAAATCCGTTTTTGCCAAAATTTTATGAAGATTCTAAACGTTATGCCTTTACACTGGAAATGTCTTTTTTAGCAGATAGATATCAGCAAATTAGCGACGATTTAGCGCAACTAGATCTCTTTAAAGATTTTATTATTAGCGATTATGATATATATAAGTCGTTAATATTTTCTAAAATAACCTTGCCTGAAGACGAGTTTAAACTTTATAGAAAACTCTTCTATTTAATGTATAAAGACATTGCAAAACCAGATTTATACGTGTATTTGTATCAAAATACAGAGCGTTTGCAAGAAAATATTAAAAAAAGAGGACGTGATTACGAACAGAATATAGCTAACGAGTATTTAGATAAAATTAATATTGGTTATTTAGAGTTTTTAAAAAACCAATCCGAATTAAATGTAAAAATTATAGATATTTCCGAGAGAGATTTTGTTCAAAACAGGGAAGATTATCTATGGATTCTGGGAGAGATTAGTAAAGAAAGCGAAGAGGTGTAGAATTGTATACATTGGAGAGTTCTTTGTACTTGTAATAAAATTCATCATAAATTTTTAAAACTACTTAATAAAAAACAGGAGATTTAGTTAAACATTGAATGTCTGGACTTTTTTAGCTTATTCCAGGAATAATACCCAAAACAACAAAATGCCGATGAAAAGATTTGGATTCTTTTAAAAGAAAAACACTAGCTTTTTAAGGCGGTCAGTTTCGAAAACAAATCCCAAACAACAACTCCACAACTTACAGAGATATTTAAGGAATGCTTAGTTCCAAACTGTGGGATTTCAAGAACTACATCGCTATTGCTAACTATGTCTTGAGCTACACCTTTTACTTCATTTCCAAAAACTAAAGCGTATGTTGTCTTTTGTACCGGGTTAAAGTCGTTAAGCATAGTCGCGTTTTCAGCCTGTTCAATAGACACTATTTTAATATGGTCTTTTTTAAGTTTTTCAACTAAGTCTATGGTGTTTTCAACATATTCCCAAGAAACAGTTTCGGTACTCCCCAAAGCAGTTTTATGTATGTCTTTATGTGGAGGTGTTGCAGTTATGCCACAGAGATAAATTTTTTCAATTAAAAAAGCATCACTCGTTCTAAAAACCGAGCCAATATTGTTTAAACTTCTAATATTATCCAATACAATAATTAAAGGTGTTTTTTTAACTTCTTTAAAATCTTCAATACTTAATCTGTCTAATTCGCTATTTTTTAGTTTGCGCATTAAAATTTTATTTTTTGTTCCATACCTATTTATTACAAGGCATTGAATAGTAAAAGTCTTTGAAATAGAGTGCTATATAACCTTTTATGGACTATTAAATTCGCCTCAATTTTCAAATAACAATTATTAATAACTTATCTAACTTAGGTTTTACAAAACATGAAATTATGATTACTTTAGCAACCCTAGATATAGCGCAAAAGTAACATATAAAATTGATTTATCCATTGACGGATTTCTGCCTCTATGGAAATGAAAAAGATAAGATGACGAAAAAAACTAAAAAAGTAACCCCGTTAATGAAACAGTACAATGCCATTAAGGTGAAATATCCTGATGCTTTATTGTTGTTTCGTGTGGGAGACTTTTATGAAACTTTTGGTGAAGACGCTGTTAAAACAGCAGGTATTTTAGGAATTATATTAACAAAAAGAGGAGCAGGAAGCGAGAGTGAAACCGAATTGGCAGGATTTCCACATCACTCTTTAAATACTTATTTGCCAAAACTGGTAAAAGCTGGAGAACGCGTGGCTATTTGCGATCAGTTAGAAGATCCTAAACAAACTAAAACAATAGTAAAACGTGGCGTAACCGAATTAGTAACTCCCGGAGTAGCTTTTAATGATGAGGTTCTAAAATCGAAGTCTAATAACTTTTTATGTTCGGTTTATTTTGGTTCTTCTTCAAGCTCAACGTCTAATTCTAAAATAGGAATTTCATTTTTAGATATCACTACTGGAGAGTTTTTAACTTCTCAGGGAAATGAAGAATATATAGATAAACTTCTTCAGAATTTTAAACCCAGCGAAGTTCTAGTTTCTAAGAAAAATCGAAATCATTTTAAGACGGTTTTTGGAGACGATTTTCACACCTTTCACCTAGAAGATTGGGTATATCAGATTGATTATTGCAATGAAACTTTAATCAAACATTTCAACACAAATACTCTAAAGGGTTTTGGAATAGAAGATTTAAACGAAGGTATTATTGCTTCGGGTTCTATTCTTTATTATCTAGGTGAAACCCAACACAACAAATTACAGCATATTACAGCTATTAGTAGAATTGCTGAAGACGATTACGTGTGGATGGATAAATTTACCATTAGAAATCTGGAACTGTATTATTCTACCAATAATAATGCAGTTACACTTTTAAATGTTATTGATAAAACCATTTCTCCTATGGGTGGTCGACTGCTTAAACGTTGGTTGGCTTTGCCTTTAAAAGATGTGAAGCAAATTAAGCAACGTCATGAAGTGGTGGATTATTTATCTAAAAACACGCAACAGCTTCAAAAAATTCAAAATCATATTAAGAATATTGGAGATATTGAGCGTTTAATATCTAAAGTGGCAACGGCCAAAGTGCATCCCAGAGAGGTTATTCAACTTAAAAACTCTTTAGAAGCCATTGTGCCAATTAAAGCGTTGGCTTCTAGTAGCGACAACGATTCTCTAAAAGTAATTGGAGGCACGCTTCAAGGCTGTCAAGTGCTTCGAGAAAAAATAAAGGAAACTTTAAATGAAGACGCGCCAGTAAACGTTTTGAAAGGATTTACTATTGCTAAAGGTTTTTCTTCTGAATTAGATGAGCTCCGTGGTTTATCGCACTCAGGAAAAACCTATTTGGATAATATGCTGAAGCGAGAAAGCGAACGTACAGGGATTACCTCTTTAAAAATAGGTTCTAATAATGTGTATGGTTATTATATTGAAGTTAGAAATACGCATAAAGACAAAGTTCCAGAAGAATGGATTAGAAAACAAACTTTAGTCAACGCCGAACGTTATATTACCGAAGAACTGAAAGAATACGAAGCCAAAATTCTTGGTGCAGAAGAACGTATTTTAGTTATCGAGCAACAATTATTTTCAGAATTAATTGTTTGGATGATGCAATATATCAAGCCAGTTCAACAAAATGCTAATTTAATTGGACAATTGGATTGCTTATGCGGTTTTGCACAATTGGCAATCGATAATAATTATGTATATCCAATAATTGATAACTCTACCGATTTACACATAAAAGACGGAAGACATCCAGTTATAGAAAAACAACTACCGCCAAGTGAAGCTTATATTGCTAACGATGTTTTTTTAAATAGAGAAACGCAACAAATTATTATGATTACTGGGCCAAATATGTCTGGTAAGTCGGCCATACTAAGGCAAACAGCCTTAATTGTACTCTTAGCTCAAACAGGAAGTTTTGTGCCAGCAAAAGAAGCTAGAATAGGGGTGGTGGATAAAATATTTACCAGAGTAGGAGCAAGCGATAATATTTCTATGGGAGAATCTACTTTTATGGTAGAAATGAATGAAACAGCTTCCATTCTAAATAATCTATCCGAAAGAAGTTTGGTTCTATTAGATGAAATAGGGCGAGGAACAAGCACTTATGATGGGATTTCGATAGCGTGGGCTATAAGCGAATATTTACACGAACATCCGGCAAAAGCAAAAACGTTATTTGCTACACATTATCATGAGTTAAATGAAATGACCGAAACCTTCGAGCGCATTAAAAATTATAATGTTTCGGTAAAAGAATTAAAAGATAATGTTCTTTTCTTAAGAAAATTAGTTCCAGGAGGTTCAGCTCATAGTTTTGGAATACATGTGGCTAAAATGGCTGGTATGCCACAGCAGGTATTACATCGTGCTAATAAAATATTAGAAAAACTTGAACAATCTCATTCAAGCGAAGAGTTAACCGAAAAAGTAAAAACTTTAGATAACGACATGCAGTTAAGTTTTTTCAATTTAGACGATCCTTTGTTAGAAAACATTAAAGATGAGATTTTACATATTGATATTGATACACTTACACCTGTGGAAGCGCTTATGAAACTCAATGAAATTAAGCGGATGTTGGTCAAGAAAAAGATGGCTTAAAAATAAATTGCATAATTTTTTAAAAAAGGCTTTGGTATTCACATAAATATTCTAAATTTGCAACCGCAATCGAGAGGTTGTCCGTTCATAATAATTGCGAAAGTAGCTCAGGGGTAGAGCATCACCTTGCCAAGGTGGAGGTCGCGGGTTCAAATCCCGTCTTTCGCTCTATACGCTGATAAAAATATACCAAGCTGAAGTGGTGGAATTGGTAGACACGTTGGACTTAAAATCCAATGTCCATTAGGACGTACGGGTTCAAGTCCCGTCTTCAGTACTAAAAGCCTTGTTAATCTTTTGATTTTCAAGGCTTTTTTAATTTTAGTCCATTCAATTTGTACGGTTTTTGTATTGTGAATTTATTTAAGTTGATTATTTAGTCTTCTCCTGCTTATACTTATATTTTGTATCTTTACAACGGTAATACATTGTTGTATTATTGAACTTTGAACGGTTGTAAAGGTTGCCTTTTTGGTAGCCTTTTTTTTATACTCTTATTTTGTTTCCGTCTTCATCTGTAAGATCAAATAAATCTATTAAGGTTTTAATATTATGGTTTTTTAAAATTAATTTATTTACTAATTTTTCAGTAGGTGTATTTATAAATTCAATTTCTTTTAATTCCTGATTCTTTAATACTGGTTTGTTATAAGTTAGATCTTCATTTATTAATACATCTGCTAAATCAGTGCCTTTTTCGTAATTGGTTGTTTCTAAATATTCACTAATTGAAATACTGAAGCCTAAACTCTTTAATTCAATAGCTTTATTTTGCCAGTCGTTATATTCACTTTTATCAGGAAAACCAATAATTTTATAATTCCTTAAAGGTTTTAAGTATTCATATTTAAAACCACTTTTAGAACCAGTAGCCAGCCAAACGTATTCAGGTTTAAATAAACTCATTAAAACGGCCGTTTTTTCGCTTTCTACGATTGCACAACTGCGGTCTTCAGTTTCATTTATTAGATGTAAACCAAATAAGCATTGTTTTAAGTTGTAATCTTTTAATTTTAATACACTTCTTACGCTTGAAATATACGCTTTGCCCAAATCATTTTTTTGACGTTTACCAGTTTCAGGATTGTAAAGCATTATTTTACCGTGCCTTACTTTTTGCTGGTTATCTATTTGCCAAAATACCGTTGCGCCTTTCCATTTTTTAGATGTACCGATTAAATATTTTTTTATTATTTCTTTGGTTGCTTCAGATCCAAACAAAGATTTAACAAATTGAATAAAATTATTATTCTGATAATTTCGGCCACTTTGTGAAACTAAATTGTAATTGTGATAACTTACTGGTTTTGGTGCTTCATATTTATATTCAAATTCTTTGGCTGGGTTGCCTTTTGGTATCTCAAAGAAACCGCATTTTGTTTGTCGGTCGCATCTTCCAAAATTTTCGTTCATTGTTTCTCCAGTTTCATTATCTATAAATTTTACCAATGTGTTTTTATTGCATTTTTTGCATCTATATTTTTTACTACTGGGATCAAGTGTATATCTGTAATTCATTTTTAAATATGGTAAAGTTGGTAAATATGGTAAACCTCAACAATAGCAAGGTATAAAGATGTTTTTTAGTTGGTAAAGGTTTGGTAAACGTGGTAAAGGTTTGGTAAAGGAAAATATTATAAGATATTGATTTTCAAAAAGTAAAAACTTTAGTTGCCACGTTTACCGCTTTTGCCACTATGTAAATTTCTTTTTATAGTTTCCTTTAGAATTTACTCTTATAAATAAGGATTTATTGTTTAAAAAACGACCAATAGCACCCCCTTTAATTTCATAATCTTCAAATAAATGAAGTACATCAGATCTCTTAAACTCAAGAGGTAATTTGTTGAATAAGTCTATCTTATTTGTTGGAAGATCCTCCAGCGGATTAGTTGATAAAATACGGTCGTTTACACTTAAAGCATTATTTCTAAAATATTCAATTAGTTTAATTGCTTTAATGATGCTGGTATCTGAAATTGTTTCAGTAAAATTATTTATTGTTGCTTGTTGCATCATTTCTATTACAAGAACTAACCGCCAAACGTAGGTTTGTAATTTTGCTTGTATTGATGTTTCTAAATCATCGTTAAAACACTCCTTTATTTTTTTATGTTGCCAGTCTTTATAAATTTTAATTTGGCTATCAGTAGTTTTTAAAGTTAATGCTGGTGCATTATATAAATTATTTATAAAACTATTGTAATTATCAACGTGGCTTTGATGTATTGATTCACCAGTAAATAAATCAGGTTTTAAATTTGTTGGATATACAAACAACATACGAGATAAAAAACCGTCATCATTTCGACCATTTCCAGCAAGTTCTTTTAATTTCTTTGGTTGCAAACCTCCTAAAATATTTACATTCGTTTTTTCTACTCTTATCGGATCTTTAGAAACTCTATCAACTGTTAATGTGCCACCGTTAAAAAACTCTAAATATTTCTGCTGGTCGCCACCTTTTTTATATTGGTCAAAACTATTTATCCAGCCTATTAATTCATCTTTAAAAATTAATATACCTTTTTCATTGTTTTGTAATGCTTCAGCAAGTTTTTCAGGTGTGAAATCTGTAAGTATTGAATTTACATATTTAGGCTTACTACCTTTTTTTTCCTGATCTTCATAGGTGTTAATTAATTCTTGAAATATTTTATAATTCTGTTTATCTTTTTGTTCTATTGGTTGTTTGCTAAAATTTAAAGGATGTGTTTTTCCGATACCTTGACGGCCAATAATTGCCAGCCATAAAATTGGTTGACTTGAATAAGAACCATTAAAAAGGTTTGTTGTGTTACCTATTGCGGTTGCGCAAATTGATAAAATACCAGTGCTTAAAAAATCAGGATTATAACCAATGGTTTTATAGGCGTCTTTTATTAATTCTTGTATTGCTTCAGGAAAAATACCAGTAGGAAAATTTAAATCTGAACTAAATTCAGCATCAATAATATTACTTAAAGTGCTATTGTTTTTTTGAACTTGTATTGCGGTTGTTTTCATCATTGAGCGGATTTTATAGTTCAACGATTGCATTGTCAATATCTTCTTGACGGTATAAAACACGGCCACCAATACCAACGGCTTTAAGTTTGCCGCTACGATTCCATTTATTTAATGTGACGTATGAAACATTTAGCATTTTTGAAACCTCAGCACGACTTAAATATGTTTTTGGTTTCTTTGGTGTAAAGTTTTCTTGTAGATTAGATATTTGATTTTTTAAAAAATTAATATCTTCTTTTAATTCGGCTGGTAATTCAACTTGTATTTTCATTCTGTAAAATATTTATGATTAATATTCTACAAAACTATTCCTAACTTACTGCTATTTTGGGGTGTTACAGTAACGTTACAGTAACGATTTACTTTAGTTCAATTCTTTTAATTTAATATTATACGCATTCATAAAGTCGTTACAAATATTTATATCCTTTTCAATACAATAATTGTAAACTAATTCTAATTTGTCAAAATCTGAATATATATTTTTTAGATCGGTTGTATTATTACTTGTAAACGAAACATAATTTGCATTACTACGCTTTTTAGTTCGTTTAATTGCTATTTGACTTGCAGAAATACCTTTGTTTATCATTTCTTGTATTTCTCCAGTTGCAAAACCTAAACCAATTGGAAACCATTTAGGAAGATCCTCCAGCTGGTTGTCGTTGGTATTTTTTAAAGGTTGTTCTAATTCGTTTATTCTTTTTAATATAAACTCTCTTAAAGAAATTAGATCATAATAATTATACCCATATTGAAAGCAATTTTTTGCGGTATATTCAAAACTTTCATCAGGACAAGCTATTCCTCTATTGGTAATGGTTTTTAATAGGTTTTGAATAGATTTATCTAAATAAATAACTAATTCTTTTAACCTAATTAAATCAAGTGTTTTTATTCTCTCTTTTATTTCTAAAATAGAAATTAAGTCTTCTCTTAATTCATTGTCTTTAGGTTTGTTTATTCCTTTACTCATTTGAACGGTTTTTATATTACTACTTATTCAACTTTTATAGATTCTATATTGTTTTTAAAAGCATCATAAGAATTATATTTAAACTTATTATAGGTTTTAAAATATTGTACGTTTACACATAAAAAAGCATCTTCTTTATTTTTAAAAAAAGGTAGTATGTGGAAGTATCTATTAAAAAAACCGCTATCAGTTTTAAAATCTTCAATTACCTCCAGTAAGTTGTTTTGTACTTTAATTAATTGATCGGTTGATCTGAAATTGAACGTAATTAGGTTTTTTGTATTCATTGTATTTGTTTTTAAATAGTTATCTTTTTAATACCCCCCCCCTATAAATTTTACACTGAGTAAAATCCTGACTAATCAGCGATGTAGGGATATATAAAATCGTAGTGATTAAAGGCCATACCCCTTATTAGGGTTTGCTTATTGGTTTGCTACTTTTTTAATTAAATTAAGTTGAGGTTCTTTTTTCTCTTTTAATGCTTGCAAAGTATAGAAGTCTGCTATCTGCTGGGCATAATCTAAACTATCTTTGCCGATATAATTTAACAACATTTTTTCTGAACTATGTGCCGATACACTCATTATTAAAGGCGTTGGTAATATTCCATATAAGTTACTGCAAAAGGATCTTCTGCAAACATGTGATGCCATTAATTCCCATTTAGGATAAGTGCCAGCTATTTTTCTTTTAAATCCTTTTGAAATATAATTGCCTTTATTGTCTTTAGGTATTTCATTATTATTTTCATCTACCATAAGGATTTTAGATCCTTTTATCATTTCATCAATTCCAGCAAGTTTACAGATATCTTTAATATAATTGTTGAATTTTTGTATTGATATTTTATAAGGATAGCCAGCTTTAATAATTTCTTTAGTTTTTTCTAATACTGGTATGGTTACATTTTTGCCAGTCTTTTGTTGCTTCAGTTCTATTACCTCTAAACCATTACGATTAATAAAATTAGCTTCGTTCAATTGTAAAAGGTCGCCACCTCTTTGCCCTATATTGCACCCTAATAATAACCATTTACGAGCGTTTATATGTGCTTCATTTAATAGGTTTGTATCTTCTATTTGTTTTAATTCTTTAGGGTTTAAATATAGTATGTTTTCATTTTGAGGTTTAGTACTATCAATTTTTTTTAATTGCGTGCTGGTTTCTATTCCATAAAAAGAAGCATCATTGCAAACCGTTTTTAAGTCTGCTATTTTTTTTAGGGCATAACTCTTTTGATAGTTTTTCTTGTTAAGTAAGTATATTAAAAAGTCTTTTGAAAATTTTATATCTACATCTTTTACCTTAAATCTTTTTTGTTTTTGATATTCAGTAATTATATTCTTTAAAGAAATATAAGAATTGATTCTACTTTTAGATAAACCTAAACCACCTATGCCGTTTTTTCTTGTTGGTGCTTCATCAATAATACGTTGTATTGCATCAATTAATAAGTCACTTTGTTTTGTTTCTGTAAAAGGGTTGTAGAATAATTCAAGTTGATTTTTTAACCAGTCTTTATTTATTGTGTTAATAGTTAATTTGTTAAATTCTTGCAATAGATAATTTTCAATAACTATAAGATCTGCATTAATTTTTACCTTTTGACTTTTAATACTTGCATCTTTAGAATTCTTATTGTGAAACTTCCAGTATTCAGCCGAAACGATATATTTTGTTTTTGCGCTTAATGTGTGATCTTTTCCTTTTTTATCTCTAAATAATAACCGAACTGTTAAAGGTGCGCTTTTTCTTGTAGAACGAAATAAAAAATTAATAGTAGCCATAATTATATAGTATTGAATTTTGAACAATACAAATATAATAGTAAAAAAATGATTTTTGTACGGCTTGTACGGTTTTTGTATTGTGAATTTTATTTGCTTTAATTTTAGTTACTTTTAGTTTATGTTTCTAAAAGTATTGATATACAGTGCAATGTGTTAACTGCAAAGGCTTTTTGTGTGTTTTAAAGCGTTTTAAGAAGTGTTTAAATAAAGGGGGTTATCCTCCCGTCTTCAGTACAGATGAAAAGCCGAAACGAAAGTTTCGGCTTTTTTGTTTTAAAAATTTGCGGGAAAGCTCGCTTTCTAGCAAATTTTTAAAATAAAAAAGCGATTCATTTTTATGAATCGGCTTTTCTCAAGATGTTGATAAAGGACTCGGCGCAGCCAAGTCCCATATATCTGTCAAGCTTCTACTTTCAAGCAAATTTTTAAAACAAAAAAGTAATCTAACGCTTTGGATTGGCTTTTCTCAAAATGTTGATATGAGACACGGGGCAATCAAGTCCGTTTATCTGTCATGCTTTCTACTTTCAGACAGGCTTTCAAAATATAGATACCATCTTAGCTCTAGAACATTCTTTTCTTAACTATTTAATTCGTATTTTAAATCATTTATATAATCACTTAAATTTGAATGAACCAAAACAGGAATATAATTATGAGAACAATATGCTTAACTTTAGGATTTGTTTTATCCAGTTTGATTGCGTTTACACAATCTGAGAACCATTTAAAGTCTACAAATAACTCTGAAAAAAAGTATGTTATGACACAGAATAAATTAGATCAAGAAACTGAGTTTACGGAAACAGATTTAAAATTTTTAAAGGACTGTTTAGAATTAGCTCAAGAATCTTTAGATGCCGGTGACAAGCCTTTTGGATCTGTTTTGGTTAACTCTAAGAATGAAGTTATCGCGACAGCTAGAAACCGTGTAAACGAAAAAAATGTCTTGGCTCATCCTGAAATTGAGTTGGCTCATTGGGCACTAGAAAATTTAAGTTTAGAAGAACGCCAAAACCTTAAAATGTACACCACAGGCGAGCATTGTCCAATGTGTGCTGGAGCTCATGCTTGGGCTCAAATAGGTGGTCTTTATTATTTGAGTTCGGCAAAACAATTGGGAGAATGGTTAGCGGAGTTTGACGTAGCACCAGCTCCTATTATATTTATTCCTGCTGGAGAAATTATTAAAAATGGGACTATAAAAGGTCCTGGAAAAGGAGAACTTCTAGATCAAATTAAAAAAATGCACCAAAGTTATTACCAAAAATAATTATGTAGTTCCTAGAAATTTAGATGCTTATTACTTTCTAGAAATTAAGTTAGTATGTATTAATAACTATCTTTTTGTCTGTGTCATATTATCTGCAACAACAATAATATAATTCGCTATTTCCGCTTTATCTTCTTTGCTCATCTCGTCCCATTCAGATTGCATAAGTGTTGCAACCGATTTTATATTTATACCAGGTTGGATTTTATTAATCCACCAAATAATACCTTGATTGTAATTGGAATGATAAGAGCCTCCAAAATGAAAAAGTAAATCTCCATCATTAAAATTCTTAAGAGAAAAGTGGGCCATGGTGGCATCCTTCGAGGCCTGAGCTATTTGAATATTCAGCATGTTTGGAGGTACGTGTCCACCCATGTGGTCGGCCATTTCCGCATATGCTTTTACTGTTGGATCAAAATAAGCTTCTAAGTCGGGACCTACCATAGCAAGAGCTTCTGGACTTAATTCTTTTAAAGCATCCATGCCTTTTTTATGCAGCATAGAGGCATATCTTCTAGGAATATTGGTGGCTATAAAGCGTAATTTATTCTCCTTAGCAAAATCGACTAATGGTTTATAATCTGTTTTGTAATTACTCCATAATTGGGTGATTTCTGGGAGCATTTTATCTTCAGGATAGAAACCGTTTAGGTATTCGTTCAAAACCAATTGGTTGCCATTTTCAAACATTTCAGCTCCAAAAAATAGTTTGTCATCCTTAATTTCGAAGAAACTTTTACTCATTTCTAATTGGAGCCAATGCGAAATTGGATTGTTGTGGTATTCCCCAAAAAAAACCATATCACTTTTAGCTAAATCGCTAATCATTTTTTCATAATTAGCCGATTTTCCGTTGTTTTTAAATAATTGGTAAGCTGGTTTGTGTTTTTGAGCCATAGATGCACTTAGAAAAACTATGGTAAAAAATCCTGTTAGTAGTATTTGTTTCATGTAGGTTTATTGTTTTTTTGACTTCTTTTTTGACTTTTCAATGTTCTTCACATAAATTAATTTATGCTTGCTTTTAGGGGTTTCCCTTTGTTCTATTTCAAAACTGTCGGTAGATTTAATCAAAGGTGTTAATTTTTCAAAACCATAGTTTCTAGAATCGAAATTAGGTTGTTTCTTCTGTAATAAACCTCCAACATCTCCAAGAAATGCCCAGCCGTCTTCATCGGATAAATCATCAATAGTTGTAGAGATTAATTTAATAACTTGAGGTGTAATTTTATCGATGCTGTCTTTATTTTTATCCTTGCTGCTAGTTTCGTCTTTCTTTTCAGATTGAGTTCTTAATATTTCAACATAAATAAATTTATCGCAGGCTACAATAAACGGAGTTGGTGTCTTTTTTTCTCCAATTCCAATCACCTGCATTCCAGCTTCTCTTAATCTAGTTGCCAATCTTGTAAAATCACTATCGCTAGAAACCAAACAAAAACCATTCACTTTATTAGAGTAGAGAATGTCCATAGCATCAATAATCATAGCGGAATCTGTAGCGTTTTTTCCAGTGGTATAGGCGTATTGTTGTATAGGTGTAATAGCATTTTGTAATAAGAGATCCTTCCATTTAGAAAGATGAGGTTTGGTCCAATCTCCGTAAATTCTTTTAATGGTAGGATTGCCATATTTTGCAATTTCCTCCATCATTTCTTTTACATAAGCCGATGGGATATTGTCTCCATCTATAAGTACTGCTAAATTCAAATTCATGTTGTCCATGGTATTTTTTCAAGATTTTTACAAGATATTGATTTATCTATAAGTATTTATAAACTGAGATAATAAAATGAAGGAAATTACTTTTAAAATTTTCAGGAATATGTAAACAAAGATTTAAAACCTCTTGAGATAACTTTTAATTTCATGGACTATAGCTTATCTTTGAGAGACAGACACAATTGCAATATGCAGAAATCTAAGAGCGTTTTTAAATCTTTTTTTATTGAAATTGGCGAACTTTCATATTTTGCTGGGCGTTTTTTTAAGGAAGTTTTTTCTAGACCCTTCGAGTTAAAAGAACTGTTGAAGCAGTGTTATAACATAGGAAATAAGTCAATATTATTAGTAGGAGTTACTGGATTTATTATAGGTTTAGTATTAACCATTCAAACCAGACCAACCTTAGAAGAGTTTGGTGCCGTATCTTGGATGCCTTCTATGGTTAGTATTTCTATTATTAGAGAAATTGGTCCTGTAATAATAGCTCTAACTTTTGCAGGAAGAATTGCCTCTGGAATTGGTGCAGAGTTAGGCTCAATGAGAGTTACGGAGCAAATTGATGCCATGGAGGTTTCAGGTACAAACCCGTTTAAGTTTTTGGTGGTTACAAGAATTTTAGCTGCCACGCTTATGCTTCCAATCTTAGTTCTTTTTGGAGATGCCGTAGCACTTTTTGGATCTTATTTAATTGAAAATACAAAAGGAGACGTGTCTTTTGTTTTGTATTTTAATAAGGTTTTCAATGCTTTAGAGTTTAGCGATATTTTTCCTGCAATTATAAAAACTTATTTCTTTGGTTTTGCTATTGGACTCGTAGGTTGCTTTAAAGGTTATACTTGCAGTAAAGGAACAGTTGGAGTTGGAATGGCTGCAAATTCGGCAGTTGTTTATGCTTCCATGCTTTTATTTGTTTTGGATTTTATAGCTGTTTTTGTAACCGATATATTTATTGATATTTAACAAATGAATCAAACCGAAAACATATTTGATACTTCTAAAAATATGCAAGACAGAAAGCTTATGCTTGAAATTGTAGGTTTAAGAAAGTCCTTTGGTGATAACCATGTTTTAAACGGATTTAATTTAGAACTTTATGAGGGAGAAAATCTGGTAATTATGGGGAAGTCTGGAGCAGGGAAATCCGTCATGGTAAAATGTCTTGTCGGTTTAATGTCGGCAGATTCTGGAAGTATTAAAGTTATGGGGAAGGATATTACCAAACTCAATCGGGCCGAATTAGACGATACTCGTACAGAAATTGGATTTCTATTTCAAGGAAATGCACTTTACGATTCCATGACAATAAGAGAAAACTTAGAGTTTCCGTTACGAAGACATAAAGCAAAATTTGGAACAGTAGAAGACACAACACCACTTATAATGGAAGCTTTAGAAAGTGTTGGTTTGGCACATACTATTAATTTAATGCCCTCCGAACTTTCAGGAGGAATGCAAAAACGTATTGCTTTAGCCAGAGCATTAATTTTAAAACCAAAAATTATTTTATACGATGAGCCAACAAGTGGATTAGACCCCATAACGTCTAAAGAAATTATTGAATTGATGAGACGGGTACAAAAACAATATAAAACGTCCTCCTTAATTATTACGCATGATGTGGATTGCGCTAGAGTAGTAAGTGAACGAATGATTTTATTGGTAGATGGTACTAATTATGCTGAAGGAACTTTTGCAGAATTGGCTTCTTCTAATGAAGAACAAATAAAAGCGTTTTTTAAATAGTTTAACTGAAATTCCCTGTCGAGATGTTAAAATCAAGGGAATGAATTACAAATAAGTCAATGAAAAAAACAAAAAAAGAGACATTTAACCTAGGACTTTTCGTAGTTATTGGCTTGGTTATTTTTATAACAGCCATTTATTTTATTGGCGAGCACAAAAATATGTTCGATAAAACCTTTACCGTAAGCGCAAATTTTAATAATGTAAATGGGCTTATGCAGGGAAATAATGTACGTTATTCTGGAATTAATGTAGGAACGGTAAAAAATATTAATATGATAAACGATTCTACAATTAATGTAGAGCTTATTATTAACGAGAAAATGGTTCAGCATATAAAAAAAGATGCTATCGCAACTATTGGTTCTGATGGTTTAGTAGGTAATATGTTAGTTAATATTATTCCGGGTGAAGGATCTGCAGCCCCCATAAGTCAAGGAGATGTAATTAGTACTTATACTAAAATAGGAACTGGAGAAATGTTAAACACTTTAAACACTACCAATGAAAATGCAGCCCTATTAACGTCAAAATTATTGAGTATTGTAGATGATATAACAAAGGGGAGAGGTACTTTAGGTATGCTCATTAACGATTCGGTAGCTGCAAACGATATCAAGAAAACTTTAAATAATTTAAAGCTTACTAGTCGCGAAGCTAATAGAACCATGCTGCATCTTAATTCGCTTATAAGCAAGATAGATTTAGAAGAAAGTGTGGCAGGTGTATTATTAAACGATACTACAGAAGCTAATAAGGTTAGGAGCATTATTACTAATCTAGAAACTTCAAGTGTAGAAATTCAGACTGTAATTACTAATTTAAATGAAACTATTACGAATGTAAAAGATGGAGAAGGCGCAATAAATTACTTATCTAATGATCCTGATCTTGTGAAGCAATTAGATGAAACCATTAAAAATATTAATGAAGGCACCGAGAAATTTAATGAAAACATGGAAGCTTTAAAACATAATTTCTTGACTCGTGGGTATTTTAGAAAATTAGAAAAAGAAGAAAGAAAGGCTGAAAAAGAAAAGAAATAATCGTCGCTATTTATCTCTTCAAGAATGAAAGGGAATTGTAAATCAAGAGACTTATAACTAATTTTTAAATTCTTTACTATGACTAAATTGAAGGTGTTCTAGTTTTTTTCCAGTTAGAGTTTTTTCACCCATAACTTGAAACCCTAATTTTAAGTATAACTTTTTAGCATTAGGATTATCTTTATCAACAAGTAGGCCTATTGTTTTATTTCTATTATAGACATACTCATCGATCAAGAATTGAAATATTTTTGATCCAATACCTTGGCCTTGCTGGCTTGGATTTACACCAACGCAATCAATATAAAACTCTCCGGGTTGAGTTTCGTCTTCAGGATTAAAATCAATATCAAACATAGATTTGATTGCCTTTGCAACCGGCGCTCTAAGTTCAATTAGTTTTGTTCCATCATAAATATTGGCAGCAGCAATAACTTCGCCATCATTTTCTGCCACCCAACAATTCTCAAAAGAATATTGATTTGCTTTCTTACTTATAAGTAATTCTAGAAATTCAGTCCCTTTTTTAGTAGAGTTTTCTCCAATAAATTGAAAAACAAAATCTTCCATTGCTAACATCATACAGATGGCAATTACTTCTGCGTCTTCTGGTTTGGCTTTTCTAATTATCATGTTTATAAAATCTGAGTTTAGAATTTAGTTTAAAAGTAAGTCTTTGGTGAAAAATAATTTTTCTTTACTCATCTTTCCCTAGATATGTATCCAGATAGGCTTTGATTTCTTGATCTTCGGCAAGTTCTAAAAGACCTCTATTCACTTTGTAAGTAAGGGGAGAGTTTAATGGAAACGCAAAGCCGTAACCCAATTTGTAATATTCTGCTTTAGCCATATGCAGGTCTTCTTCGTTATGGCTGTTTAGATAGTATAAGAGTTGAGGTCTATCGTACACAACAGCTTCCACCTCTTTGTTTTTTAATTTAGAAAAGCCATCATCTAGATCATCTACAATAACTACTTTAGTATTATATTCACGTAAAAATGCTTCAGAAGGAGAACCAGAAATAGTTGCTGCTTTTTTATTTTTTAATTGTTCAATATTTGTAATGGTCGATGTGCCAAGCGATGTGAGTGTTAGAGTACTCGCTATTCCAGCCACCATGGATGTCGCGAAAATAATAGAAATTACCATCCAGCTACCTGCAATTATTCTACCTGCCAAAGTAATAGGCGCTTTGTCTCCATAACCTGTGGTACTCATGGTTACTATTGCCAGCCACATTCCTGTGCCAATTCCATGTATTGGATCGCTTGAGAATTGCTCTGGAGATTTTTTACGTTCCGCATACCATAATAAAGTACCCACAAAGGCTAAGATTATTAAGAAAACTAATACGGCCATCAAGAGTTTGGCACTAAAGAAAGGTTTTATCTTTTGCCAAAGATCAAGCTTATCGTTTCTGGAAACTATGGTTAAACTAGAGTTATAAAAAGGTTGAGAAAACTTGATGTCTTCTAAACGTCTTGAGGTTATGCTAATTGGACCAACAACTAGATCTAATTCATTTTTTTTTAATGAAAGCAAGGCTTCGTCAACCTGGCTAAAATTTACGTATTTGTAATTCCATTCTTCTTCGGAAGCTAAATCTTCCCATATATTAACCGCTATTCCTTTTCTATCCACATTATTTTCAAAAACAAAAGGTTCGCTTCCAGCTACACCAACTATTAAGGTGTCTTTTAAGGTTGATTGTAATTCCGATTGTGCTTGAAGTTGGAAATTAAAACTTAAGAATAGAAAGATTAAAGAGACTAATAATTTAAAATTATTTGTTTTTTGCATAAAGTGTATTTTGAAATAAATGGAATAAACATAGCTAATTTTAAATAGAAATTTTATTAGCGTATTTGTTTAAATGGTATTTAATTTAATATGATTTAAACCTAAAATAAGAAATTTTTTTATTTCTCTTCATAAAAACGCAACTTATTGTCTAATTCCTTTATTCTTTTTTGCAGGCTTTCTACTCGGTTTAATAAACCTGAAATAGCATGTATTCCTTCCAAATTAATATCCATTTCGTAATGAAATCTGATGAGTTTTTCGATATTCTTTATTTGAGTTATACGAACACACTGAGTGTTTTCTTCTGTTGTAATTTCAATTAATTCGTATTCATACAAGGATGTTATAAACGTTTCTGGAACCTTATAAAGCGTGCAAAATTCTTGTATTGATATTAAATTCTCTCTGTCCATAATTATCTTAATTTTGCTAATTCAGTAAATAATTCCTTTTCTTTCTCTGTCAGGTTAGTAGGAGTCTTTATATTATAAGTAATGTATAAATCTCCAAATTGTCCCTCTTTTTTATAAACAGGAAACCCTTTGCCTTTTAATTTTATTTTAGTACCGTTTTGGGTCTCGGGTTTTACTTTTAATTTCACCTTCCCATCAAACGTATCTACAGTAACTTCTCCTCCTAAAAGAGACTTGTATAAATCTAAATCGGCTGTGGTGTACAGGTTGCTTTTATCTCTTTTAAAATTAGTGTTGTTTACTACAACAAACTTTATATATAAATCGCCATTAGGACCTTTATTTACTCCTTTTCCACCATGGCCAGTAATTTTAATTGTCTGACCATTTTCTACTCCGGCAGGAATAGTAATTCTAATATTTTTATTGTTGACTGTTAATGTGCGTTTATGTGTGGTATAAACATCTTTTAAATCCAGTTGCAATTCGGCATTAAAGTCTTGTCCACGAAACATGGTACTACGGCCTCCTTGTCTGGAAGCACCGCCAAACATGGATTCAAAAAAATCTGAAAAATCACTTTCGTTAAAATTGCCTGAATATTGCTGTTGTCTCCCTCCTTGATACTGTTGTTGCTGTTGTCTGGCTTTTTCGAATTCGTCAGCATGTTTCCAGTCTTTCCCGTGTTCGTCGTATTTTTTACGATTTTCTGGATGACTTAAAACTTCGTTAGCTTCGTTAATTTCCTTGAATTTCTTTTCAGCTACTTTATCGTTAGGATTTAAATCTGGATGGTACTTTCTAGCTAATTTTCTATAAGCTTTTTTGATGTCCTTATCAGACGCATTTTTTGGAACACCCAATATTTTATAATAATCTATATATGCCATATTCTATTTTGCTATTGGTTTCTTTTTTTACCTGTTAAACTATCAATTTTTATTAAAAAAATAAATGCAGCTTCATCTTTGTCTATTTTACTTGAAAACTCGCTAATAAAATCAACTTTTTGATATTCTGTTTCAGTAATTATATTTTTAATGCCTAAAGAAAAGTCATGAAGATAAGTTCTTGCTTCGTTCCCAAAATGAAGTTCGGAATGTCCATGGACTATAACAGATTTCCATTGATTTATAGAATGCACATTTGCTACCTGTAAGGAAACCTGCTTATTTTTTCTCATGGCTTGTATTTTATGTCCTTCAGCCGAATAACAAATAATATGGTTCTCTTTTTTATCAAAGAAATAGGTGATAGGCACCACATAAGGTATGTTTTCAGAGATGTATCCCAAGTGACCTATGTAGTTGTTTTCAAGGATAAAATGGCATTCTTTGGTTTCTAAATTTTTAATCATAATACTGTTTTTTTTATCAGAAATGAGGCTAATTACTAAAATAATGTTTTTTTATGAATTGGTTTTAAACTATTCATCTCTTTTAAATTCAATACAGGTTATTTCTGGTCTCATTCCTAATCTACCCGGAAAACCAAGCCAGCCTAAACCTCTGTTTACATATAAATATTGCTGTTTATGATTGTATAAACCAGCCCATTGTTTGTATTTATATTTTATTGGACTCCATTCTTTATTTTTTAATTTAAAGCCTGCTTGCATCCCATGTGTATGTCCGGATAACGTGAGTGCAATATTGGTTTGGTCTTTCACTTGCTTATCCCAATGCGAAGGATCGTGCGAGAGCAGAATTTTAAATGGAATGCTCTCAGTGCCATTTAATGCTTTTTTCAAGTCTCCATATTGTTTAAATGGCGGATTTCCCCAGTTTTCCACTCCAACTATAGCTATTTTTTGGTTGTCTCTTTCTAGGATTTCAGATTCGTTCAATAAGAGTTTAAAATCGTTTTCCTTGTAAAAATTTTTAATGGCTTGAAAATTTTTTTCTTTGTCTTCTTTGGAGTCCCATTGGCTATAATCGCCATAATCATGATTTCCTAAAACAGCATATTTTTTTATTTCGGGCGAAAAATGTCTGAAGGCTTTTCGCCACCCACGTAACTCCCATGCATAATTGTTTACAAGATCTCCAGTAAAGAAGAGTAAGTCTGGTTCTAACTGATTAATTTTTTTTATGGCACGCTCTAAAATATGAAAACGATGATTAAAACTTCCCAAGTGTAAATCGGAAATTTGAACAGCTTTCATACCATGAAACTCTTGTGGTAAATGAGGAAGAGAGAGTGCAATATTGTAGACTTTAAAGTTGTATCTAGCTTTAAAAATACCATAAGTTATTACAAAAAACGGCAAAAATCCAGCAATTAAACCTATAAAGGGAATAATTAAAACCAAGTTATTATTTTTAAACACAAAATTGGTAGAAAGGAGAATGGCCATGACAATTATAAAAATTATCTTAGGGATAAAAGATGAAATGGTTAAGCCGTATAAAGAAGAAATAAGCAGTTGTTTTCTTCTGGGTTGAATATCGTCTAATCTAATTTTAAGGGTAATTATGGCAGCAATCAACCCGAAAGTAAAGAACCAAAATAAAATATGGATACTGTTTCTTAAAACACTGGAATGTATTAAGTCTGTGATAGATTTTAGTCCATAAAAAGCTAAAAAATCTATTATAAAAATAGCAACACACAAAAGTAAAATAGTAAATAGAGAATAGCTTTTCATGATTTGGAATAATATCTTTTACTTATTAATATCAACTTTTAAATCTGGAATTTTAACAAGCTCAATAGTTGTTGAGGCAAAAAGAACTTTGCCTTTTGTGGCTTCAAAAGCTTTTCTTATGCTGTCTTGTAATTCATTTTTTGTAAACCTACGCTTTTTGTAATCTACTATATATCTTAAGTTAAACAGAATCCAATTATCGGTTAAAGAAATAGCTAGAGTAGGTTCTACCTGCGCATCTTCAATATAATATTTATTAACCACTTCTTTCCATTTTGCTCTGGAGTTAACTGTGTATTCAGATAAGGCCTTTGAAGCAATATCAATCACTAAAGACTTAGCCAATTCTATATCTGAACCGTATTTTATTGGTAGATTAAACTCGTCCCAAATAAAAGGAAAATCCTGAGAGTAGTTATAGATAGGTCCTTTAAAAACAAAGGCATTACTTAATTTTACAATTCGTCCACTATAATTATCGCTAGAAACCCATTGGCCAATTTCCATCATGGTGGTGTACATGCTATCTACGTCTATAACATCTCCTTTTATGCCATTAATTTCAATTCTATCTCCTGGTTTATAAACATTAACAACATAAATATAGACAGAGCCCGCAATACTTAGAATTAACTCTTGAAGTGTAAAAGCAATTCCAGCAGAAAATAACCCAATAGCTAAGGTAAGATCTTTAATGTTTCCTGTAACATATGAAAAAGATAAAATGACTAACAACACGTAGCCTATAAACTCTATAGTTTTTTGCGATTTATATCGCGCAGTTGTATCTTGAATATTCTTTCTTAAAAAACGTCTTAATAGTTGAATAACAAGAAGTACGACAGCAACCATCAATACAAACTGTAATATGCTGTAAATTGTAGGGTTTTCTAAAATCAAATTTTTAAATTGATTCATAGGTGTTTAATGGATTATATTTTTTTTAGTTCCATTTCTAATCTTGCAAGAATAATAAGTTCCGACTTATTCTTACCCGAAAAACTAGCTGCTATGGCATGAGCTGTTTTAATTATTAATTTTTTAATAATTGGTGAAAAAAAATGTGCTTGCTCGTTTTTATATGTTACAAACTCTTTAAAAAGTGCTTCACTATTTAAGTTGTTTTGAGCATTAAGCCAATCGAAAACTACTTCAATCTGGAAAGCAGCATCTGTTTGAAAGGCATCTTCGCTTTCATCAACTGGCAACCATTCCTCTCTAATAATTTCTTTTAACTTATTCACTTCAGAAAGTTCCACAACTCCATCGGCTGCAGCTACAGCGTAAAATAGTTTTCCAAGAACTTCGTAAAAAGATACGTTTAGACTGTTTTTGCTTTTCATAATACTAAGTTGTTGATTATAAAACAATTTAAAGATAGAAAAATAGATATGAAATGATATTGCTCAGACTCAGGATTTAACTAAAATCTAACATTTGTTTAAGTGTAATTACAAGTTGTTTCTATAAAAATTAAGTAACTTTAAAATTTAAATTTTATTTCGCAATTTTATATGCTAAAGAGTAATCAAGATGTTTTTGAAATTCTTTCAGAAGCCATTTCCGAAGGAATTGTTATAGTGGATGCAAATCAAGATATTGTTGCTTTAAACTCAACAGCTGAAACTATCTTTGGTTATCCCAAAGGAGAGCTTTTGGGACAACCATTAAACACGTTGATTCCTGTTCATTTCCATGAAAATCACGGGAAATATTTTAATAAGTTTTTTAATCACGGCAAAAAGCGCTCCATGGGTGAAGATAGAATTCTTCATGGACTTAAAAAAGATGGCAGTACTTTTCCTATAGAAGTTGGACTTAATCCATTTACAATAGAAGGGGAAGCTTATGTTATGGCATTAGTTATTGATATTTCTACACGCTTAGATATAGAAAAATCTTTGCATATAAAAAGTCAGGCTTTGCAGTTTGCCAGCAACGGGATTGTTATTACAGATGCCCTGCAAAAAGATCATCCTATTATTTATGCTAATACCGCTTTTGAGAAGCTTTCGGGTTATTCTCAAGAAGAAATTTTAAATCAGAATTGTAGGTTTTTGCAAGCCCATGATAAGGATCAAAAAAATATAAAGAAATTAAAAACTGCTTTAAAAAAGGGGAATAGTTGCCAAACTATTTTACGTAATTACAGAAAAGATGGCAGTATGTTTTGGAACGAATTGAGTATAACTCCCATTAAAAATAACTTAGGGGTTATAACTCATTTTGTGGGAATTCAAAATGATGTTACTGAACGTAAGCTTGCAAAAGAAAACCAGGCGCATTTAGCTACTATATTAGACGAATCTTTAAATGAAATTTATGTTTTCGACTCGGAGTCGTTAAGGTTTTTAAATGCGAATTATGGTGCTTTAAAAAACTTAGATTATACATTAGAAGAGTTAAAAGCTATAACTCCGGTAGATATTAAACCCGATTTTAATCTACAAGATTTTCAAAAACAAATTGATGCTTTGTTAAGAGGAAAGGTAGATAAATTAGAGTTTGAGACCAGACATATAAGAAAAAATGGTTCAATTTATCCAGTAGAGGTCCATTTACAAATGTCTAATTTTGAAGACAAAGAGGTGTTTGTTGCAGTAATTCTGGATATTACAGAAAGAAAAAAACAAGACTTATTTAAATCTAAGCAAAACCATATTTTAGAATCTATTGTTTTGGATGTGCCTTTACAAACAATTCTAAACGATGTAGTTTGTTTAATTGAAGAACAATCTCAAGATGTTTTTATCTCATTATTATTGTTGAATGAAGACAAGCAAACCTTGCAAACCTTGGTAGCTCCAAATATACCAGATAGTTATGGTAGGAGTTTAGAGGAGTTGCTTGGTAACGAATTTGTTGATGCAAATAAGGTTGTAAGTTTTTTGAAAAAAGAAATTGTTGTCTCAGATATAGAAAATAACGACTTATGGAAAGACTACAAACATTTGGTTTTGCCTTTAGGGTTAAAATCCTGTTGGACCATTCCTATTGTGTCTTCTAAAAATAGTGTTTTAGGTGTTTTTGCTATTTACCGAAAAGAGAAACAAGATTTTAGCGATTTAAACAAACAGGTGCTTGACGTTGGAAATAAGTTAGCCGGAATTGCTATTGAAAAGCATTTAACCAATAGTTATATTGAAAACACTCAAAAACAGCTTGAAAATTATGCAAAAGACCTAAAAGAGCAGGTAGAAGAGCAGACTCACGAATTACAAGAAGCTCTTAAAAATGAAAAAGAACTTAACGAGCTGAAAACTAAATTTTTATCCTTGGTCTCTCACGAGTTTAAAACACCTTTAAGTGGAATTTTAACTTCAGCCATGTTATTAAAAAAATATACACTAGAAGATCAGCAGGACAAACGTGATAAACACATAAATACCATTAGCAATATTGTAAATAATTTGAATAATATTTTAAACGATTTTCTTTCGGTAGAAAAATTGGAATCTGGAAGAGTTAGTTATCAGTTCAAAACATTTAAGCTAAGTAAGGTGTTAAATGAGGTTGTTTACAATTCGAATATGTTGTTAAAAGATGGGCAGAAAATTAAATATCCAGAAAATATTGACGAGTTGTCAATGCTTCAAGACGAACGGGTGTTAGATCTTACCTTGTCTAATATTATTCATAATGCCATTAAATATTCTCCAGAAAATTCTAATATTGCTATAGAAGTTACCCAAGATGAGCTTGTAACCGTATTCCAAATTAGAGATGAAGGTGTAGGGATTCCAAAAGACGATCAGAAAAATATTTTTAATCGTTATTTTAGGGCAGAAAATGTACTTACCACTCAGGGAACTGGAATTGGATTAAATATTGTAAAAAGCCATATTGAGAATCTGGGAGGAACCATTTCGTTTACAAGCAAACAAAATATTGGCAGTATCTTTACCATTACTTTGCCAAATAGACCATTAAGTGAAACACCCATTAATTTCTAATTGAATAGAAAATTAGCATCGTTTCCTGATGTATTAAAACACTAAAAATAAACTAATGAAAACCATCTTATTAATTGAAGACGATATTGTTTTAAGAGAAAACACAGCAGAGTTGTTGGAGTTGTCTAACTATAAAGTTCTCACAGCCCCAAATGGCAGTGTGGGAGTGGGCGTAGCAAAGAAAAGTCTTCCAGACATTATTGTTTGCGATATTATGATGCCAGAATTAGATGGTTATGGCGTGTTAGAAGCCTTGTCGAAACATCAAGAAACTAAAAATATTCCTTTTATTTATTTGTCGGCAAAAACCGAACAACAAGATGTTAGAAAAGGAATGAATTTAGGGGCAGATGATTATCTCACCAAACCCTATAATGAAACCGATTTAATAAGTGCTATTGAAAGCAGATTGGCAAAAGCTTCAATTTTAAAGGAATCTAATAATGCAAGTAATCCTTCTGACACCGAAAATAATGAATTAAGAACATTAAACGATCTTAAAAATTTCTTAGATGACAATGGTGAAACAGTACATTACTCTGAAGGCGATAGTATCTATAAAGAAGGCGATCATTCTAATACCATTTATTTAATTAGTAGCGGTATAGTAAAATGCCATAAGTTAGACGAAAAAGGAAAAGAATTAATTACGGCACTTTACAAAGAGGACGACTTGTTTGGTTATACTTCTTTTATTCAAAATATACCTTATCAAGAATCTGCAACAGCTATTAAAAACAGTACTTTGGTAAGTGTTTCTAAAGTTGTATTGAAAGAAGTTTTAATTAAAAATCATGAAGTAGCTATAGAACTAATGGAGTTGCTTACAGATAATCTTTTTAATGTAAAAAATCAATTGTTGCAAATGGCTTATGGATCTGTCAACCAAAAAACAGCGCAGACCATTATTAAATTCTCCGAAAGACTTAACAGAAAACCTGGTGATGCCATTAGAATCTCTCGAAGCGACTTGGCCAGTGTGGCAGGTATTGCCACCGAAACACTAATTAGAACTATGACTCTTTTTAAAAAGCAAGGCCTGATTGAAATTGAAGGTAGAAACATAAAAATTCTGGATTTAGAACGGTTAAAAGAAATTTACTAGGTAGCATCTTATTGGCAATATGATGGATATCATTTTATTCCGAGTTCTCTAGACTTACATTTGATTTTTAAGTAAATGTGAAATGAAAAATGTTTTATTGCCAACAGATTTTTCTGAAAACTCGTGGAATGCTATTAAATATGCTATAGATTTTCATGAGGGAACTGCCTGTAATTTTTTCTTATTACATGTTACTAGATTAAGTCATTTACTGTTATATGAAGTGCCTTATTTGCCAACTCAGGAAGTTGTAGAAAATGTTTATACCAAGACTGGAAAAATAAAACTGCTTGAATTACAAAAACGGATTGTAGCTGAAACATCTTCTAATACCAAACATAAATTTTATACCCTAACAGATCATAATTTTTTAGTTCAATCTATTAGAGACCACGTAAAAAAGAAAAACATAGAACTTATTGTCCTTGGAACAAAAGGTGCTTCTGGTCTTAAAAAAGCCATTGTTGGTAGCAACACTGGAGACGTAATAACTAAAGTAGCTTGTACCACTTTAATTGTTCCTGAAAATGCGAGGTATAAAAAAATAAAAGAATTAGCATTTCCAACAGATTTTGCTTTACAATACAACCTCAATACTTTAGAGCCTATTTTAAAGATAATCCAAAAAAACAATGCATCGCTTAGAGTGGTTCACATAAGTAAAAGTACAAGTCAATTAAATCGCGATCAAATAAAACACAAAGAATTATTAGAAGATTATTTTCAAGCATATACACATAGTTTTCATTTCTTGACCAATAAAAATATAGAAGCAGCCGTTCAAGGTTTTGTTGAAAGCAGAGATGTTGAAATGATTACTATGGTTGCGAAAAATTTAAATTATTTTCAGCAGATTTTATTTCATTCAAAAGTAGAAGAAATCAGTTACCATATAGATATTCCTTTTTTAGTGCTTCATAATTAATTGTACTTAAAGCTATTTTTTAGTTTAAAACCTTGATTTCTGTTTGTTCGACTGCTTGTTTCTTTGTAAATTATCATATAATTAAAGTCTAGGAGCTTTCTGTTTTAGTTTTATAATGGGAAGCAAAAATTATTCACTTATATAAAAACAACATCTATGGACATGTCTATTTTCTTAGCTAAATTTTGGGGTTGGTATTTAATCCTGTTTTTTGTGGTATTAAGTTTTAATCCCAGACGAATTAAACAAATATTTAAAGACTTGCACGACGAAAAATTTCTAATAGTCACTTCGTCTATTGCTGTTATAGTTGGTTTACTCAATATCTTGATTCATAATGTTTGGGAGTTTAGCTGGAAGTTAATTCCAACACTAATTGGCTGGTTCGCTTTATTTGAAGGAGCAGCCTTGTTTACCTTTCCAAGACAAACGGTTACAAGACTCAATTATATAAATGTAAAATATGTTCAAGTAATTTATATGCTTTTATTTTTAGTAGGAATTTTTCTTTTAAACATAGCATATAATATTGTGCCATATTAATCTTTTGAAAATGAATTATCTAAACTGATATATGTCATTTTAAAATATTAAAGTATATGCTAATTTAGCATCTAGAGATAGTATGGATAATTTTGTTATTGATGTGTCAAAAAAAAAGTTTAAAAGTGAAAGAGGAATCATTTTTAGACAACATGCTATTAATTAGAAAAGCCAAAAAGATAATCTTTTTGGCTTTTTTTTTTGTAAACTGATAAATATCATTTAAAACAATCGTATAGTTCCTTATTTTTGAAGTATAAATTTAGTGTTTATATAGTTAAAGGTTTAAGTGGTTATTTGTTTTAGAACAATAACCGAACAAGAGTTCTAGAGTTATTATTAATTCAATTTATAGGTCTTTTATAATAGAAAGATGGATTAATGTTTATAGAAAAGATTAATAAGAACTAGAAGAACTTAAAAAAAGCGAGAAAGAAGATACTTTCTCGCTTTTTGTTTTTTATAGGCTTGTTAATCTCTTGTTAATGTGATATATGTCATAGTTTAAATTCTAACAATCTTCTAACTTTATGTATTATAATCATTTTTGCAATTTCTAACTATGAGAAAAATATTAATACCTACAGACTTTTCATTAAATGCCATGAACGCTATAAAATATGCTTTAGAGCTTTTTAAATACGAGATTGGTCAATTTTATATCTTACATGCTTATCAAGATGAAATCTATAATAATAAGACCTTAGAGAATCGAGAGGATTTAGATATGGTTACAAAAAGCATCTATGAAAAATCACTTAAAAACTTGGAAAAAGTTCTTCAAGAAATTCAAGAGTTGTCGCCTAACCCAAGACATGAATATCATATAGTTTCATCTAACAACTTATTGGTTGAAGCTGCTAACGATATTGTGGAGAAAGAGAATATAGATGTAGTTGTTATGGGAACTAGAGGAGAAACCGATGATAAGAAAATAACCTTCGGAAGTCATACTTTGCAAGTCTTAAAGTATGTTTCATGTCCTGTTTTGGCCATACCAGCCAACTATATTTACACGCAACCAAAACATATACTTTTTCCAACTAATTTTATGATTCCATATAAAAGAAGAGAGTTAAAGTTGCTTTGCGATATCGCTGCTCCATATAGAGCTATTATAGATTTATTATACGTCTCTAGAGGCGAGAAACTGTCTTTAAGACAAGAAGATAACTTAGAGTTTTTAAAGGGTACAGTCTGTAAAAATCAAATAGAGGTGGTTATGAAAAAAGAGACTAATATTTTAAATACCATTAATGAGTATATAGAAACACATGAAATAGATATGTTAGTTATGGTTAATTCTAGGCATTCATTTTTAGAAAATATTTTATATCCATCAACTATTTCTAAGTTAAGTTTAAATCTTGATATTCCATTTTTGGCTTTACAGAATATAAAACGTAGTTAATTATCATAATCTGCATCTGCAGATAACTCAAAAACATTCATATTATGAAAAAAATACTCTTACCAACAGATTTTTCAGAAAATTCGTGGAATGCTATTTCATATGCACTTCAATTATTTAAAGACGAAGAGTGTACTTTTTATTTGTTAAATACATACACGCCTATTGTATACCACATGGAGTATGTGATGATGAGTGCTTCGCAAATTGGTTTGGAAGATGTTGTAAAACAGCAAGCTTTAAAAAGCATAGAAGGTTTTGAAAAAAGGATTGAAGAGCATTACAAAAATCCTAAGCATTCTTTTAAAAGCCAAGTGGTGTTTAATACTTTGACTCTAGAGGTTGAAGAACAAGTTAAAGAGAACCAAATAGACTATGTAGTTATGGGAACTAAGGGAGCTACCGGAGCAAAAGAAGTATTGTTTGGTTCTAATACGGTTCATATTTTTAAACAGGCAAAATGTCCTGTTTTAGCCATACCTGATAGTTTTGAGTTTGAAAAGCCAAGTCATATCTTATTCCCAACAGATTATGAAATTGACTATTCTAATAAACAAGTAAAACCATTGGTCGAGTTGTCTAAAAAACATCAAGCAAAGATTAATATTTTAAACGTGTCTTATGGTAGAGATTTAACTTCAGATCAAGAAACAAATAAAGCGGCCTTGTCTACATTCCTAAAAGATCTGAAACACGAGTTTTTTAGTGTAAAAAATCAAGAAATAACTAAGGCAATTAGCGATTTTCAATCTAAAACACCGGCCGATCTGTTAATTATGATTAATAATAAGCACTCATTTTTTGAAAACTTATTTTTCAAATCCACAATTAACCAGATCGGATTTCATCTAAATATTCCTTTTTTAGTTGTTCCTTCAAAAAGCTAAAAAAAGACTAATTAAGGGGTTTTAATTTTTTCGAATAACTATAATAATTAACTTATGGACCCTAATATTGAAATTATTAAAACATCTGGAGAAAAGGTTGAGTTTTCGTTAGAAAAGTTACGCGCATCATTAAACCATTCTGGAGCAGGGAAAGAATTAGTAGATCAAATAGTAGATAGAGTTTGCGACGAACTATATCAAGGTATCTCAACCAAAGAAATATATAATAGAGCCTTTGCTTTACTAAAAAAGAAAAGTGGTTTTTTTGCTTCTAAATACAAATTGAAAAAAGCTATTTACGAACTGGGACCAACCGGCTTTCCTTTTGAAAACTTTATAGCTGCTATTTTTAAATATTCAGGTTATAATGTTGAGATTGGTAAAATATTACAAGGTCATTGTGTTACTCACGAAATAGATGTCCTAGCTAGTAAAAACAACGAAATGACTATTGTAGAATGTAAATTCTATGGCGAAGAAGGTAGAAATTGCAATGTAAAAACACCTCTTTATATAGCGGCAAGATTTAAAGATGTTAAAACTCATTGGGATAGTAAATCACATAAAATTAATTTAAATAAAGGATGTGTTGTAACCAATACACGGTTTACTAAAGATGCCATAAAATACGGAAACTGCATTGGTCTAGAACTATTGAGTTGGGACTACCCAAAGAACGATGGTTTAAAAGACAAAATAGATAGACTAGGCTTGTATCCAATTACAGTTTCGACCTTACTTACTAAAAGAGAAAAGCAATTCTTATTGAGTAGAGATATAGTTTTATGTAGAGATTTAATTGGAGATTCTTTTTTTCTAGACCATTTAGGAGTTTCTGAAATTAGAAAAGAAAAAATCTTTAAAGAGATTAAACAACTTTGTAATAATTAAGCCATGGACAACTCTGTTAAAATACATTTTTTAGGTGCCTCTGGAGTAGTTACAGGTTCTAAGTTTATAATAGAAACTTCGCAACAGAATATCATGATAGATTGCGGAATGTTTCAAGGCCTTAAAGAATTAAGAGAGTTAAACTGGGAAAATCTTACGGTTGAGGTTAAAAATATAGATGTAGTTCTTTTAACCCACGGACATTTGGATCATGTTGGGTATTTGCCAAGATTAGTTAAACAAGGATTTCAAGGTAAAATAATTGGTACAGCTCCAACCTTAGCTATTGCAGAGATTATTTTAAAAGATAGCGCTAAAATCCATGAGGAAGAAGCTAAAAAGGCGAACGAAGAAAACTACACAAAACACAAGCCAGCCCTGCCTTTTTATAGTATTCGTGAAGCAGAAAATACGCTGAGATTGTTTGAAATGAAACAAGTAGGAAAATGGATAAAGTTAACAGAAGATATATCTTATAGATTTCAATACAACGGACATATTATTGGAGCTACTTTTATAGAATTAGATGTTTTTAAGAAACGTTTTGTGTTTTCAGGAGATATTGGAAGAACCGAAGATTATTTATTGGATAGACCTCAAAAACCCGAATGGGCAGATTATTTATTTATAGAAAGCACTTATGGAGATAAGTTGCACCCAGAGGAAGATGTAGAAACTATTTTGTCTGATATTATATCAGAAACCATTCATAAAAAGGGCAATTTAATTATTCCTAGTTTTGCTGTAGAGAGACTTCAAACCTTGATGTTTATACTTTGGAAATTATATAAAAAAAATAGAATACCAAATATTCCTATTTTTGTAGATAGTCCTATGGGAAATAATGTGCTTGATGTATTTAAATATTTTCCAGAATGGCACAAGCTTTCAAGTGAAGAATATAGAGCAATGTGCAATCATTTTAATATTATTCAGTCTTATAAAGAAACCTGGGAAACTATAGACGATAAACGTTCTAAAATTGTTATTGCAGGAAGTGGTATGGTAACAGGAGGACGAGTTTTAACATATCTACAGCAATTAATAGACAAGTTGTCTACAACAGTTTTGTTAGTAGGTTATATGGCTGAAGGTACCCGAGGCAGGAATTTATTGGAAGGAGCACATGAAATTAGGTTTTATGGAAAATATTATCCCGTAAAAGCTAAAGTAAAACATCTAGAGAGCTTATCTGCACATGCAGACCAGAAGGATTTGTTAGACTGGATGGGAGAAATTAAAAATATTCCAGAAAAAGTTTATTTAATACATGGAGAACCCAATGCTTTAGATGCTTTTAAATTGAAAATTAAAGACAGATATAATTGGAACGTATGTATTCCAAAACTTCTAGAGGAAGAAACCTTATACCTCTAGTATAAATTTATTTTATTATGCAAACACATCAAGAATATAAAAGTTTTAATACCGAAAAATCTATAGATGAGCTACAGTACAATATGCGTTGCTATGTTGAAGATCTTCGGTCTTTAAAAGAAGAATTAGGTTTTATGAGTTTTTTGGTTAACTCTAATATTTATAAGTCGAATATGATGGATCTTTTTGAGAATCTAGAACGTCATAAAAAGTCAATTAATCAATATAATAATAAATGCGAATTATTAATAATTGAAGCTAATTTACAAGCTAATCAAATTACTCAAAAGATTGAATGCGATGAGCTAGCTTGTGATAATTACTTTATTGATGCGCAAAATAATTTAGAGAAGGATATTCATGATTTTATTATACAGAGTGGAATATTAAAGTCAGAAATATTTAACTATTTGCAAAGTGTAATCAAAACAGTTTAGTAGATATCCTGCAACTTATAGTCTTAACACGCTTAACTGATAGATATCATTTTTAAAATAGATTCTTGTTCATAAATTGCACTTGATTTAAGAGTTTCTTTAAAGGATACATAGTACCTAAAAAAAGAAGTGATATAGAATAAATTGAAAATAAGTTATAAAGCTTTAGACTGCCTGGTTTTTTTAAAATTAGTAACCTTATAAAATGAAGCTTAATCCAACCCATATTGTTAGTTAGAAATTAAATAAAGGATTAAGTTGAAATAATTTTAACAAAATGTCGGGCAGTCTTTTTTATTAATTCTTATGAAATATTAGTAAAGGAACCTTTAAATCCTGACTTAATTTTTTTGTAGAAGACGTATTGAAGAAACGTTCAAATGCTGTTTTTTTCTTGACAAACAAAGTCATTAGATCAATGTCGTGCATCTGTAAATATGTATCTACTGCATAATGTAATGGTACATTCCTAACCAAATGGTAACGGTATAATCCACTTTTAATAGTAGCCTTTAAACTATCTTTATCTTCTTTCTCAATATTCGACTTCTTATTTCTTTCGTTTAGACGAAGTATATGTAAAGACAATTCAGGTTGTTCAAGAAAATTATTAAGTTTCGAGAAAGCTTCGCTCTCCAAAGAATCAGACATTTCTAAAGGAAGAAATATGTTTTTTGGTTGCTTATATAATGCATCTATAGGTATAACCAAAGTTGTGCAATCCACTTTTCTAATCACATTAATAGTATTACTACCAAAAATAACTTCTTTTGCTCCAGTAGCACCACTAGCTCCCATAACAATTAAATCTATCTCTTTTTTCTCTACAATTTGATTTATAGAATATGTAAGAGTTTCGTAATCTACAATAGATTCAAACGTGGCATTCTTATATTTGGACTCTACTTTTAATTTATTTATAAACCTATCTAATTTAAGTTTTGCCTGTTTTACTAAAGAGTCATAAATACTTTTATCTCCGCCAGCTATTAGGTCACTAGTTGTATAAACCGATTTTGTTGGAATATGTAAAATATAAAACTTGCATTTTTGATTATTAAATTGCTCTAGAGCATAATATATGGCGTTTTTGGCATTTTTTGAAAAGTCTGTAAGTAATAAAATATGTTTCATCTGTTTGTCTTTAATTCTTAATTAGAAAATCTCAATAGTAGTTTTACCTGTACTTTAATATAAATGTTGAGGTAAATTAGTCGCATTTATAAAACTAAAATTATTAGAAAATAACTGAATCAGCTATGATATTAGTCATTTTTAAACAAAAAAAAGACCCTCAAGTTATTTGAGAGTCTTCTATCTGGATGAAATACTTTATTTAGTTATCTCCTTTTACTGCATTAGCAGCGTCATTTGCGGCTTTCTCAGTTGCATCGGCAGCATCGTTAGCAGCTTTTTCAGTTGCATCAGCAGCATCATTAATTGCTTTTTCAGTTGCATTAGCAGCGTTATCAATAGCTTCACCTGTTGCATCAGCAGCGTTATCGATAGCATTTCCAGCCTCGTCAATCGCTTCTTCAGTCGCTTCCATTGCGTCGTTTGCAGCGTCTTCTGCATCGTTAGCAGCATCTTCTGCAGCATCTTGAGCGTCGTCAGCAGCATCTTCCATTGCATCAGCAGCATTTTCCATTGCTTCAGAAGCGCTTCCTTCTTTTGTGTCTCTACAAGAAGTAAACGTTAAACTTAAGCATAATACTACTACAGTACTTAATAATAATTTTTTCATTAGTTAAAGTTTTAGTGTTAAAAATTAATGCCACGAATTTAATAACTTATTTTTTAACTTTTATAAGTTTTGTTAACATTTTTTAACATAAATTATTTTAATTGGACACTAATCGTATTATTTACGTAAGTAAGACATGATTTGGATTACGGCTCCCCGATTATTTTTAATATAATCTAAGTTGTTTTGACCAGAAGAAGCTCTTAATTCATTGTTATTTATAAGCTTATCAAGGTTTTCAAATATTTCTTTTTTTGATTTAAAAGAAAACATTCCATTGTTTTTTATCATGGCTTTTGCTTCTGGAAAGTTGTTAAAATGTTCTCCTATTATAATTGGAACACCAAAAACAGCGGGTTCAAGTGTATTGTGTAAGCCGGTTTTTCCAACGGCTCCACCTACATAAGCAATATCTGCATAGTTATAGACCTTAGTTAAAAGACCAATAGTGTCTAAGATAAGGACTTGATTTTTAGAAATATCAGTTTCATCTTTTTCTGTAAAAAGAACAGTTTTTTTATTAATAGACTGTTTTAGTTTTTGTATTTGTACTGTTTTTATATTGTGGGGTGCAATAATAAATTTTACAGTATCTGTTTTTAAGGAATTGATATAATCTACCAAAAATATTTCGTCTTCGGGCCAAGTACTTCCTGCTACCACACAAAGCTTGTCGCTTTTAAACTCTGCAATAAAATCTAACGTATTATCCTGCTCTAATTGGCTATAAACACGATCGAATCTAGTATCTCCAGAAACGCCTACATTTGTATAACCAATTTGATTAAGTAATATTTTAGATTCTTGATCTTGGGTAAAAATATGCTGAAAAGCAAACAAAGCCTTTTTCATAAAACCTCCATACCACTTAAAATAAATCTGATTTTCCCTCAACAAAGCAGAAATCAAAATAGCTTTTAATTGTCGCTTCTTAAGTTCGTTTAAAATATTTGGCCAAATATCATACTTAACAAAAACAGTTAATTCCGGATGTACTAGATCCAAAAACTGTTTTGCATTGGCTTTGGTATCCAAAGGAAGGTATGCCACAACATCTGCAATCTCCGTGTTTTTTCTAATTTCGTAACCCGAGGGGGAGAAGAAGGTCAAAACTATTTTGTGATTTGGATGCTCGTTTTTTAATTCTTTAAAAACGGGAAGGCCTTGCTCATATTCGCCTAAAGAAGCACAATGAAACCATAAGGTTTTATCAGCTGAAGAAATTGTAGTTTCTAAGACGCTAAAGGTTTTTTTTCTTCCAAGAACCCCAAGTTTTATTTTATGGTTGAACATTGAAATTAGTTTCAATATCACTTGGCTTAGGTGCATTCCTATATTATAAATCTGTTGCAATTTTAAATCTTTCTTGCTAAAATACACTTCTTTGATAAAATTTCATTGCTTAACGTTTACTAATTTCGTAATTTCGTAGGGTATGAAAAAAATTCAAATGGTTGACCTAAAAGGTCAGTATAAGTCTATAAAAGATGATGTTAACCCTGCCATTCTTGAGGTAATAGAGAACACATCTTTCATTAATGGACCAAAGGTTCATGAGTTTCAAAAAAATCTAGAAAATTATTTAGGTGTCAGGCACGTAATTCCTTGTGCTAATGGTACAGATGCTTTGCAAATAGCCATGATGGGCTTGGGGTTAAAGCCAGGAGATGAGGTTATAACGGCCGATTTTACTTTTGCTGCAACCGTGGAAGTTATTGCTTTATTGCAATTAACTCCAGTTTTGGTAGATGTAAATCCAGACGACTTTAATATAGATGTTGAAGCCATAAAAAAAGCTATTACGCCTAAAACAAAAGCCATTGTTCCTGTGCATTTATTTGGACAATGTGCTAATATGGAGGCAATAATGAAGATTGCTAAAGAGCATAATTTATATGTTATAGAAGATAATGCCCAAGCTATTGGAGCAACATATACGTATAGCAATGGTAAAAAAGCCAAGGCTGGAACTATAGGACATGTGGCATCAACTTCTTTTTTCCCTTCTAAAAACTTAGGATGCTATGGAGATGGAGGTGCTATTTTTACTAATGATGACGACTTAGCTCATACCATTAGAGGGATTGTAAATCATGGAATGTACGAACGTTATCATCATGATGTGGTAGGCGTGAATTCCAGATTAGACTCCATTCAAGCTGCTGTTTTAGATATTAAATTAAAGAAGCTGGATAGCTATAATAAAGCAAGAAGAGAAGCTGCAAACAAATACAACGAAGCCTTTAAAAATATAGATAAAATTTCTACACCTTACGAGTATGGAACGCCGGACAATCATGTGTTTCATCAATATACATTAAAATTAAAAGGTGTTGACAGAGATGGACTTGTTAAGTTTTTAAATGAAAATAACACCCCTTGCGGCGTTTATTATCCAATTCCACTTCACAAACAAAAAGCTTATAAAGATTCCCGTTATAACGAAGCAGATTTTGTAGTTACAAACCAATTAGTAAAAGATGTTATTTCTTTGCCAATGCATACCGAATTGGATGATGAGCAAATTGAGTTTATTGCATCTAAAATTATAGAATATATTAATGGCTAAAATTTTAGTTACAGGAGGCCTTGGTTTTATAGGATCTCATACTGTTGTAGAACTTCAAAATAGAGGTTTTGAAGTAATAATTATCGATAACCTTTCAAACTCTTCTATAGAGGTATTAGATGGAATAATTGCTATTACAGGAATAAAACCTGAATTTTTAAATCTAGATTTAAAAGAAAAAAACTTAGTTCAGGAGTTTTTTAATAATCACAGTAATATTGATGGTGTAATTCATTTTGCTGCGAGTAAAGCAGTAGGAGAAAGTGTTAATCAACCTCTAATGTATTATGAAAACAATATAAATACCTTGGTTTATTTGCTTCAAGAATACAATAAATTAGAAATTTCAAACTTTATATTTAGTTCGTCTTGCACCGTTTATGGAGAGCCGGATATGTTACCCATTAATGAAACGGCGCCTATAAAGCCTGCTTTATCACCTTATGGTAACAGCAAGCAGATAGGAGAGGAGATTATTCAGGATTTATGTAAGGTAAGTAATAACTTTAATGCCATTTCTTTAAGATATTTTAATCCTATTGGAGCTCATGAGTCTGCTTTTATTGGCGAGTTACCACTTGGTGTACCACAAAATTTAATTCCTTTTATTACTCAAACGGCTATTGGAAAAAGGGAGCAGCTTGCTGTTTTTGGAGACGATTATCCAACAGCAGATGGCACTTGTATTCGAGATTATATTCACGTAGTAGATTTAGCTCAAGCGCATGTTATTGCTTTAACCAGATTGCTAAATAAAAAGAATAAATTCAATTATGAAGTCTTTAATTTAGGAACAGGAACTGGTAGCTCTGTATTAGAAGTAATTCATGCTTTTGAACGTGTTTCTAATAAAAAATTAAATTATAGAATTGCCGAAAGAAGAGAAGGAGATGTTATTTCTGTTTATGCCGATACTAAAAAAGCAAATAAGGAACTAGGTTGGATCTCCAAATTAACTCTAGATGACGCTATGAAATCGGCTTGGAAATGGGAGCAAAAGATAATTAAATCTTAAAATTAAGAATTCTTTAACAAACAACCATATCAAATGTCAATCTGTTAAAAATATAGCCTGTTAATTATCAGATTAAAAATAATGTATTGATTAACAGTGATTTAACCAATTAGATTTGGATTTATGTAAGTAAAGCCGTTACTTTGTACGAAATGATAATGGAAAATATGAAATTGATTACAGTACAAAGAGAAACAATTGAAGAGAAAAGGTATACACCTAAAATGGGAGAGCTACTTACAAAAGTAACTTATATTAAGAAAGCTTTTTTAAGTATTCCAATTAAAACAATTCACAAATATCGAGAAACCTATTACGGTGAAGTTAAAGATTGCGAAGCTTGCAATCTAGCAAGATAAAAAAATTAAAGCCTCTTAAAAAGAGGCTTTTTTTTATGCTTTTTTTATGTTTTTATCCTTTTTAAATCCAGCAAATAAAAGAAGTCCAAGTCCTAGCATGACTGACATGTCTGCGAAATTAAAAATACCTGTTCTAAACACGCCTCCCAAATCTATATGGAAGAAATCTGTTACAGAGCCATAAACTATTCTATCGTAAACATTAGCGATTCCTCCACCAATTATACAGCAGAATCCAATTAAAGACATTCTGTCTAAATCTTTGTTTGAAATAATATGATATGTAACGTATCCTAATACAAGAATAGGTAAAGCTAATAGAAAAATAAGCCTTAATGTTGGATTTAAGTCACTCCCCATTCCAAGAAAAGCACCAGTATTTTCCACATTATGTAATGTGAATAGATTTCCAATTATTGGTGTTTCGCTTCCTGGAGTAACATAAAGTCTAGTTAAAACTTTAGTAATTTGATCTAGAGCAATATTAAATACAATAAGAAGAACAATAAATGTATTACGAGATAATTTCATTAAGCTTCTTTTGAGTAGGTTGCAGAAGCTGTTTGCGCTTCTTTATTTATTTTCTTTACTAAGCCTTGTAAAACTTTTCCTGGACCAACTTCAGTGAACAAAGTAGCTCCATCTGCAATCATTTGTTGAACAGATTGGGTCCATTTTACGGGAGCTGTTAATTGGGAAATTAAATTGCTTTTTATGGCCACAGCATCTAAGACAGCAGAAGCCGTTACATTTTGATAAATTGGACAATTTGGTTTGTTGAAAAACGTGTTTTCTATAGCTGCAGCTAATTCTTCACGAGCTGGTTCCATTAAAGGCGAATGAAAAGCTCCCCCAACAGGAAGAACTAGAGCACGTCTGGCACCTGCTTCTTTTAAATCTTCACAGGCTTTATTTATGGCGTCTACTTCGCCAGAAATAACTAATTGTCCTGGGCAGTTATAATTTGCAGGAACAACAATACCATCTGTATTAGCACATATTTTTTCAACTATATTATCTTCTAAACCTAAAACGGCAGCCATGGTACTTGGTTGTATTTCGCAAGCTTTTTGCATGGCAAGAGCACGTTTAGAAACAAGTTTTAAACCATCTTCAAAAGTTAAAGTCCCATTTGCAACCAATGCAGAAAACTCTCCTAGCGAATGTCCTGCAACCATCTCTGGTTTAAAACCTTCACCAAGAATTTTTGCTAGAATTACAGAATGTAAAAAGATAGCAGGTTGAGTAACTTTGGTTTCCTTTAGGTCTTCTGCTGAGCCTTGAAACATGACATCAGTTATTGAAAAACCTAAAATATCGTTAGCTTGCTCAAATAATTCTTGTGCCTCAGATGAGCCTTCGTAAAGATCTAATCCCATTCCTGAGAATTGTGCGCCTTGGCCTGGAAATATATATGCGTTCATGTGTTTTAGTTTTAATGTGGCAAAAATAGGAATTTATTATTAGTTTTCACTGGCAGTTTTTAGTATTCAGTTGACGCTACATGAGTAACGAAAAAGCTTACTGACATGCAGCCTCAGCACAACGTTCTCCATCCATAGCAGCAGAAACAATGCCTCCAGCATATCCGCCACCTTCTCCACAAGGAAATAAGCCTTCTATTTCCGGATGTTCTAAATGTTCATTTCTAGGAACACTAACAGGAGATGAAGTTCTACTTTCTACACCAATTATATTGGCTTCAGAAGTATAATATCCTTTCATTTTTTCTCCGAAAGCTTTAAAACCTTGACGTAAATTTCCACCAATAAGTTTAGGTAAAAGCGAATGTAAGGGTGATGAATTTATTCCCGGTTGATAGGAGGTAGAGTTTAAATCTGATGATAATCTCCCTTCAACAAAATCGGTTAATCTTTGAGCTGGAGCAGTTTGTGTTCGCCCTCCGGCAGTAAATGCTAATCGTTCTAAATCTTTCTGATATTCTAAACCTTTAAGAACGCCAAAATGTTCGTATTTAGGGAAATCTCTATCCACATTTAATTCTACAACAATTCCTGAATTAGCAAATTGGTTGTTTCGTTTTGAGGGCGACATGCCATTTACAACTACTTCGCCATTAGCAGTAGCAGCAGGAACTATAAAACCTCCGGGACACATGCAAAAGGAATAGACACCTCTGTTATTTACTTGTTGGACCAAACTATATGAAGCAGCAGGAAGTAGTTCGTGTCTGTCTCCAGAACAATGGTATTGGATGGAATCTATAATATGCTGTGGATGTTCTACGCGAACTCCCATGGCAAACGACTTTGGTTCTAAAGCAATTTTTTTGTTATACAGGAGGTAGTAAATATCTCGCGCCGAATGTCCAGTAGCTAGAATGACACGATTAGCTGATAATTCTTCACCATTTAATAATTGAATGGCTTGGATTTTTTTGTTTTTAATTTTTAAATCGCTTACACGAGCTTCAAAATGCACTTCACCACCGTATTTTATAATAGTTTCACGAATATTGGTGACTACCTTTGGAAGTTTATTCGTGCCAATATGTGGATGTGCATCAACTAAAATCTGTTCTGTAGCTCCATGATATACCAAGTTTTCAAAAATACGTCTAACATCTCCACGTTTTAAACTTCTAGTGTATAGTTTTCCATCGCTGTAGGTCCCAGCACCACCTTCGCCAAAGCAATAATTAGAATCTTCGTTTACAAAATGATCTTGATTTATGGCTTTTAAATCGCGTCGTCTGTCTTGCACATTTTTGCCACGTTCTAAGACAATAGGTTTAAATCCTAACTCAATACAGCGCAAGGCAGCATACATTCCTGCCGGTCCAAAACCAATAATATGTATAGGTTTGGCTTTGGAAACATCTTTATAATTAAATGTGTATTCGGAAGTTTCCGGAACAGGCTCGTTAATATAAACGGCTAGTTTGTAATTTAAAATTATTTTTGGTTTTCGCGCGTCAATAGATTTACGAAGTACTTTTACACCAAAGATTTTGTCTTTGGTTATGCCTAGTTTTTCGGCAGATTTTACTAGAAGAATATTCGGAATTTCTTCCTCTTTTAAACTAATACGTAGCTGAAGCTCTTTTATCATGGGGTAAAATTACAGAAAAATAGAAGATGAGTTTAAATTAGTAAGTGTTTAGTTTGTAATAGTTAAGAGCAAATAAACAATTTTCTATCTAACTGGAGTTATTATATATTCTCTTTTTTGCCAAAGAAACTTATTGTTTGTTTATTAGATATTAGCTTTTTAGTATAATCTGAAACGGAATCGGATGTTAAATCAGGGCTTTTAATTTGATACGACTTCAGTGATTTATTTTTTTGAGGTGCAATAAGTATGGTCTTTCCAAAGCTTAAATCAAAAATCCTTGAATTTATGATTGCATAAGCATTATTTTCAGCTGTTTGAAATGCTAAATAGTCAATTCTATTATTTTTTGTTTTTATAAATCCTTGTCCTAAATAATCAGGATGGTTTCTTGAGATGGCAATACTTTTATTTAAATTATAATTTTCATTATCAATAGTGTCGGTTAAAACAAGAACTTGAAAAAACACCTCGTCTTTCATTCCATCTAATCTGTTTTTATTTAAACGATTTTCACCAACAAAAAAACAGTTCATTAAAATTTTTTTATCCTTAATTTTAAATTCTTCACTTCTGTTTCCCAAACCTTTAAAGCTTGCTTCACCTATTAAGTTGTATTTAGGTTCTGGGAAGACTCCAATTTCAAAAGGACCAAAGTCTCCAATTTCAATCATTTTTATGTCGTTATTAAACATTTCCCTATCCCAAGAAGTTGAGTCATTTCTGTTTTTTAAGAGTTGTTCTCTTTGTTGAAGATTCCATTGTTTGCTGTTAGATTTACTTTCAGAAGATTTATTAGAACAGCTATATATAGTTAATAGAATGGCTAATATTAATAATGTTTTTTTCATAAAACTTAATCCTATCAATTATATTCTCGTCTTCAAATTTCAGTGCGAATATTCTAAGCTTTTCTTAATACTGATTCTATTTTGCCAAAAGACCTTTTGGTTTAATTCTACTAATAAATAACGCTATGATATTTTGAACTTTAAAGAGTTTCTAATATAATTCTTTTTATTCATTTTTTAACTGAGATGAAATGAAAGGAATTTTAGGAGCTAAAAAATAACCGGTTAAACTGGCAAAAAGAATAGGTATAAAGTAAGAGAATCCTGTTAAGGTTGCTAATAAAATAGTAGTACTCATTGGAGTTCTAGTAACGCAGGCGTTTATGGCCGCCATACAACTTACAATGGTAAGCGATAAACTTATGGAAGGAATAAAATGATGAATTATTAGGCCTAAGGTTGCGCCAGTAAAGAATAAAGGAATAATAAATCCACCTCGCCACCCGGAGGTAACTGTAACGGAAATGGCTAATATTTTTAAAAATAAAATAGCAATTAACATCTGAATTGAAAAGTCGCTTGTTAAGAGTGTAGAAAGTTCATAGTGACTAAAGTATCTTGTAATTGGTACATAATAGACGATTATTCCCAATAAAATTCCACCAATTAATGTTTTGATATAAATAGGAACATGTAATTTTTCAAATAGATTTTTTAAAAACTTGGTGCAAAAAATAAAAAACCAACCAAAGCATGTAGCTATAATTGCAAAAAACACGGCGTATAAGAAATCGAACTTATCTAGCATTTCATAGCTTGGCAAAATCCATAAAGTTCCAAGGTCTAGCTGAGTAATTAGTGCAAAAACAACATAACTAAAGCAGCTAGCAACAAATGCGGGCATGATGGCTTTGTAATATTCTACCGCATGTTCATGATGTAATATTTCTAAGGCAAATAAACTACCTCCTAAAGGGGCGCCAAACATGGCCGTGAATCCAGAGGCCATTCCTGCAATACTCATAGAGCGTAAGTCTTCGCCTTTTAATCTGAATAACTTACCTAACCAAGTTCCCGAAGACCCAATAACCTGAACTAACGGAGCTTCTGGACCAAGACTTCCTCCAGAACTTATACAAAGCAAGGAAGATAAAAGCATAGATGGATTGTTTTTAGGGTCTAGCTTTCCTTTATTGAACCGGATGTTATTTACTATTAATTGAATTTCTCCCGGATCGCCAATATAATGAATTATAAGTCCTGCAAGTAATCCGCAAATAGCCATAGTAGGAATTACCAACCAACCCTGAAAATAAGCGAGTTGATGGGTTAAAAACTCTAAAGTAATCCAATATAATCCAGCTATAAATCCACCAAGCAGACCTAATAAGGCCCATAATAAAAATTTTCTACTAAAAACAAATGGGTTAAATTGGATGGGTTGATCTAAAAGATTGAGGTATGTAACTAACTGCCTTTTTCGTTTTAGTTTCACTGGATGATTGGTTTTAGATTATAATCTAGTGTATGTTAAAAATGAAAAGTCATAGTCGTGTTTTTCATCTTTAGAATGATAGGTGTTATTTGCTTCCTTCCAAATAGTTGGGTCTATTTTTGGGAAAAAAGTGTCTGCATCAAAACTCTCATGAACTCTGGTGATTTCTATTTTATCGGCAAATGTCATAGCTTGTTTGTAAATTTCTCCACCTCCAATAACAAAGGGTTGCCTGTCTGATTTAGCAGCATCAAAAGCATCTTCTATATTATTAACTACAATAACTCCATTAGGAACCTGGTAGTCTGCTTGTCTAGAAATAACTATGTGCGTTCTATTAGGTAAAGGTTTTGGAAAACTTTCAAAAGTTTTTCTTCCCATGATAATATGGTGCCCATTTGTAAGTTGTTTAAAACGTTTAAGGTCGTCACTTAAATGCCAAATAAGTTGGTTGTCTTTTCCTATGGCATCATTTTCTCCTGCAGCTACTATTAGGGTAACTTCAGATTTTTTTGAACTAGGTAATTGTGTTTTTTTTTCTGTAACAAGAGGGTAATCTTTCTCAACTTGTTGTTGTAGTTTGGCAATTCGTTCTTTTTGTAAAGCTACTAATTTATTAAGTTGCTCTTTTTCCCAAGCTTCACCTAAAAATTTATTCGTAAAATAAACGTTAAAAGCATGGTATAAGAATATTAGTAACCAAATTAAAATGGCATAAACAAACCAATTAACACCTAATGGATTAACTGTAGCTCCAACATCAAAAACCAAACTGGCAACAATAATAGCAAGAGAGCCAATTAAAAATAAAACAAAGTGAATATAAAGGCTTCGCTTCTGCTTGATCCGTTTTTGAGCAGTTTTAATTAACTCTAATTGCTCTTTATCTATTTGTGGAGTTTCTTTTTTCTTTCCGAACATAATCTGAATGTTTATGTAAATTTAGCTAATTTCTAGTAATCTTTAGAAATGTATGGTCATTAAAAATTCCATCTTGGTATCTACGGCTTTCCCATTCTTGTATGCAGGATCTTTAAATTTAGGCATTCGTTTTAATACTCTTATCACTTCGGCAGCCATCTCTACTTTATGAGCTTTTGCAGTTATTTTTTCAGCTTTACCTTTTTTGTTTATTGTAAAACTCACTAAAAACTGAGTGGTTTTATCCGTTGGAAAGAGCTTGTCGGCCAATTCATAATCAATACTTACCTTTAAATAGTCTTTTATCTTTTTAGTAGTACATTCTTTTATTGCTTCATAGCTTGATGTTTCATCACAACCTCTATAAATTGGAGGTTTTCGGTTTTCGCTTGATTCAATATTGGATACTTGGAATTTAATAGGTAAATAATAAGGCACTCTTACGGGTTTACCATCTATATAACCCGGTTTCAATTTAGGGATTAAATTTGTTACACGAATAGCTTCTTCTTCCAACTCTGGAAATGGCGCTCTAACTTTTATATCCATTATCTCTCCTGTTTTAGATATTTTAAAAAAAACAGATATTTTTACTATAGTTTCATTTGGTAAATTAAGCTGCTCTGCAATACGCGTATTGAAGTTTTTAGCTATAAGAGTGTTTACTTTTTCATTAAAGCAATCCTTCAAGGCATTATTAGTCATGGTTTCATTGCAGCCTTTATATATTGGTACTTTCTCTACAACATCAAAGGAAACATCTTCGGAAGTTTCTTGAAGTTCATCATCTGTTAGCTCGATGGTGTTTTTTTGAGAAAAACTTAAAAAACTAATTGCAAAGAGAAAAAATAGTAGGTAGTATTTCATGAGTTTAGTTGAACTTAAATAGCAACCTTGCCTTTAATATGTGGATGATGTTCGTAATCTACAAGAGTAAAGTCTTCAAATTTAAAATCAAAAATATCTTTTACATCCGGGTTGAGTAGCATTTTAGGAAGAGGTTTTGGATCTCTGGATGATTGTAGTTCCAACTGCTCTAAATGATTGTTATAAATATGAGCATCGCCAAAGGTATGTATGAATTCTCCAGCCTGATAACCACAAACCTGCGCCATCATCATAGTAAATAGGGCATAGGAAGCAATATTAAAAGGGACTCCTAAAAAAATGTCTGCACTACGTTGATAGAGTTGGCAAGACAGTTTCCCATCGGCTACGTAAAATTGAAAAAATGCATGACAAGGAGGAAGCGCCGCTTTTCCATTAGCTACATTTTCGCTAAAACTTTTTGAATTATCTGGTAATACTGAAGGATTCCAGGCAGAAACCAGCATGCGTCGACTATTTGGATTCTTTTTCAAGGTGTTGACAATTTCTTTTATTTGGTCAATCTCATCGCTGTTCCAGTTTCTCCATTGGTGTCCATAAACTGGTCCTAAATCACCATTCTCATCGGCCCATTCGTTCCAGATTCTAACACCATTTTGGGTAAGGTAGTTAATGTTGGTGTCTCCTTTTAGAAACCAAAGTAACTCATAAACAATGGATTTTAGATGCAGTTTTTTGGTAGTAACCATTGGAAAACCCTCACTTAAATCAAAACGCATTTGGTATCCAAAAACACTTTTTGTTCCTGTTCCGGTTCTATCACCTTTTTCATTTCCGTTTTCTAAAACGTGGCTAACTAAGTCTAGATATTGTTTCATGTTCACTTCCCACGAAAGTGGGAATCTTTTTTTAAATTCAACTAAATTCAATAAAAATAAAAATAGAAAAAAGCTTCATATCAAAAGAATGGAAGCTCATTTTTATATTAAAAGTTATTAACTATAATTATAAGTTTAGAGCGTTCTCAGGAATTTTTTAACCAATAATCATTCCAGCAATAGTTGCGGACATTAAAGAAGCTATGGTACCACCTATTAGGGCTTTCATACCAAACTCTGATAAGGTTTTACGTTGTCCGGGAGCTAAAGAGCCAATACCTCCAATTTGAATTCCTATAGAAGCGAAGTTGGCAAAGCCACAAAGCATATAAGTAGCCATAATTATGGATTTGTTATAATTTAAATGCACTTCGTTAGCTACGTTTTTTAAGTCGGCTAACTGGATGTATCCAACAAATTCGCTAGCAGCCAGTTTAATACCTAATAATTGTCCCATCATCATAATATCTTCAGTCGCAACACCAATTAGCCACATTAAAGGAGCAAAAATAGTTCCTAGAATGGCTTCAAGAGAAAGTGCAGGATATGGTGTGTTTGCTGCCATCCATGTATTAATAGTAGAAAAATCTCCAATCCAGCCTAATATTCCGTTTATCATGGCAATAAACGCAACAAAAACTAAAAGCATAGCTCCTACATTTACCGCTAATTTTAGCCCTTCGGTTGTTCCGTTGGCAATTGCATCAAGAATATTTGAACCTATTTTTTCTGAAGAGACTTCAATTTCAGAATTAATTTCTTCGGTTTGAGGGTATAATATTTTTGAAATTACAATAGCTCCTGGTGCGGCCATTACGGACGCCGCTAATAAATGCTTGGCATAGACTAATCTTAAGGCAGGATCATCTCCTCCTAAAAACCCAATATAGGCAGCAAGTACGGCTCCGGCAACAGTTGCCATACCGCCAATCATAACCAAGAGTATTTCACTTTTGGTCATTTTCTCTAAGTAAGCTTTAATTAATAATGGTGCTTCCGTTTGGCCTAAAAAGATGTTTCCGGCAACACTTAAACTTTCTGCCCCTGAGATTTTTAATAGCTTGCTTAATAACATAGCCATTAATTTTACTGCTTTCTGAATTAATCCTAGATAGAATAAAACAGAAGTCAATGCAGAAAAGAAAATAATGGTTGGTAATACTTGAAAGGCGAAAATAAATCCGAAAGTGTCCATGTCTACAACTAGTCCATCGAATAAGAATTTACTTCCTGCTCTTGTAAAATCTAAAATGCTTATAAATACTTGACCAACAGCTTCAAAAGCACTTTGAATGAACGGTACTTTTAAAACACCAATAGCAATTATTAATTGAAATAATAAGCCTATTCCTACAGTTTTCCAATTAATAGCTTTTCTATTAGAACTAAATAGGAAGGAAATAAAAATAAGGGAAACCATTCCTAAAACTCCTCTCCATAAACTATTGAATGAAAAGCCTTCGCTAGGTTTTATTGAATCGTCTTTTCCAAGGAGAGCAGATTCATCAACTGAAGAAGTTGTATTAGAAAAATAATAAGTATTTCCGTTTTCTTTAAAAACTAAAGTAGAATCTGTAAGCGTATTTATTCGGTATCTTTTTACAGAATCTGAAGGTTTACTGTAGTAAAAAACCAATAAATTATTTTGACGAATAAAATCTCCAGAAGCTTCAAGAGAATCTTTGCTGACTGAAAATTTAAATTCTCCCTCGTAAAGTTCTAAAGCATCTGTTTCTTTATAAACTGATGTTTGTTTTCCGGTTGGGTCTTGAATACTTTCTAATTGCCATGTTTTTTCTAATTCTTGCGCCTGTACACTTAAAGTTAGTCCAAAAAAAATAGCAGCAACGGCTAGTAGAAAATGTTTCATCTGTTAGTTTGGGTTGATTATCTTTTAGAAATTTCGTCGCGAATTTTTGCAGCTTTTTCGTAATCTTCATTTGCTACAGCTTCATCTAACAGTTGGTGTAATTCGTCTAATGTTTTATTCTTATAAACATCTTTAGGCGAGCTGGATTCTAATTCTTCAGCAATAAAATCGTCTACTAAAACACTATCTCCTTCTGATTCATCTTCACTTTTAGGATCTACCTTTAAGTAAATTCCAGCCTTATCTAAAATGTTTTTGTAAGTAAATATAGGAGCATTAAAACGAAGAGCTAAAGCAATGGCATCGCTAGTTCTTGCATCAATAATTTCTTCAACTTTATCGCGTTCGCAAATTAAGCTAGAATAAAACACGCCATCAACCAATTTATGGATAATAACCTGCTTGACAACAATATCAAAACGATCGGCAAAATTTTTAAAGAGGTCGTGAGTGAGAGGTCTTGGAGGTCTAATTTCTTTTTCAAGAGCAATAGCAATGGATTGCGCTTCAAAAGCACCAATAACAATAGGTAGTTTCCGGTCGCCATCAATCTCGTTTAAAATAAGTGCATAGGCACCATTTTGGGTTTGACTGTATGAAATTCCTTTGATATTAAGACGTACTAAACTCATAAATTTTTAAAACACAAAGAACTGTTTAAATTAGGACTTTACCAACTGCTTAAAGCATATTTGACGATTTTGCTATAATGATTTGCAAAACCAAAGTTGCTATAGCTCCAGGAATAATGCTATTTAAACAGTTCTTATTAACAATACAAGTTAAAAAAAATTAATTTATTGCTGTGCTTTAAAAGCTTTTAATTTTTCGATTAATTTAGGAACAACTTCAAAAGCATCTCCTACAATTCCGTAATCTGCAGCTTTAAAGAAAGGAGCTTCCGGATCTGTATTGATAACCACTTTTACTTTACTTGCGTTAATTCCTGCAAGGTGTTGGATGGCTCCCGAAATTCCGATAGCAATATAAAGGTTTGCAGCTACAGGTTTTCCTGTTTGTCCCACGTGTTCTCCATGAGGTCTCCAACCTAAATCACTTACTGGCTTAGAGCATGCAGTTGCTGCACCTAATACGTCGGCAAGTTCTTCAATCATTCCCCAGTTTTCAGGTCCTTTTAAACCACGTCCACCAGAAACAACTATTTCTGCATCTGCAATTGTTACTTGTCCAGTAACTTTGTCTACAGATTCTACTTTAACTCCTAATTCTGGAACTGAAGGTGAAAAGTCCTCAGCAGTTGCACTCCCTGAATTTTCTTTAAGTCCAAAAGCATTTTTAGAGACTCCAACTACTTTTACATCTGTATTAATTGCTGTCATATTAAAAGCTTTGTTTGTAAAAGCAGTACGTTTTACTGTAAAAGGAGATGTGCTTGAAGGTGCTTCAACTACGTTAGAGGCATAACCTGCATCTAAATCAATAGCTAAAAGAGGTGCTAAATATTTGCTGTCTGCACTCGAGCTAACTACAATTACTTTAGTGCCTTCTTGCTTGGCTGCTTGTGCTATAGCACTTGCGTAGGCGTTGGCATTAAAGGTTTCTAATTTTTGGTCGTTAACTTTTAAGACTTTATCTACTCCGTAATCTCCAAGAATAGCTGTGTCGTCTGCATTAAAAGTCACAGCTGTAACAGTTGTTCCCATTTGGTCTGCAACGGTTTTTGCATAAGAAGCTACTTCTAAAGCTACTTTTTTAAAGGTTCCTTTCTCGGATTCTGTATATACTAAAACTGACATGTTATTATTTTTTTTCCTATCCCAACCTTTTCTATAGGAAAAGGCTACGAAACGTTAATATTTTGTTTTATCCTTTTTTCTCTCAATAGGAGAGAAGAAGGGAGGAATTAGATCACTTTAGCTTCGTTATGAAGTAAGTTTACTAATTCTTCTACATTATCTGGGTCTATTAATTTGATAGCACCTTTTGGAGCTGGTTTTTCAAATTTTACAGATGCTGTTTCTGTATTTGCATCTATAGGTTCAACTACTGTTAAAGGTTTTTTACGAGCCATCATAATACCTCTCATATTTGGAATACGTAAATCGCTTTCTTCAACCAAACCTTTTTGGCCACCAATAACTAAAGGTAAAGATGTAGAAACAGTTTCTTTTCCACCATCAATTTCTCTTACAGCTTTAGCATTTGTTCCATCTACTTCTAAGCTAATACAGTTAGTAACAAAATTAGCTTTTATTAAACCAGCTAACATGCCAGGAACCATACCTCCATTATAATCAATAGATTCACGTCCGGCAATTACTAAATCGTATCCACCATCTTGAACTACTTTCGCTAATTGTTGTGCTACAGCAAAGCCATCGGTTGCCGGAGTATTAACTCTAATAGCTCCATCTGCTCCAATTGCTAAAGCTTTACGTAAAGTTGGTTCGGTTTCTGGGCCACCAACATTTATAACATCTACACTAGCTCCTTGCTTTTCTTTAAACCACATAGCACGCGTTAAACCAAATTCGTCGTTTGGATTAATTACATATTGCACGCCGTTAGTGTCAAACTTGGTATCTCCTTCAGTAAAATTAATTTTTGAAGTCGTATCAGGTACATGACTAATACATACTAATATTTTCATTTTTCGAATAATTTATATGTTTATAATTCTATTTATTCAGTTTGAATAATCTAAAAATTAGGCTAAAAATATCGCCTTGAAAACCGCCAACTGAAATCAGGTTACGAAGTTACTTATTTTATTCAAAATATTTACTATGCGTGCATAATAATTCATAAAATAATGAAGATTTTTGGAGAGAACATGAAAAGTTGCGTGTTAATTTTATTTAGCGATTTGTTTTTACCAATATTATATGTCGTTTTTATTCTTAATAATTCTTATTTTTGTGCTCCTTTTACAATAAGTATTAATTAAAACAGTTCTTTCGTTTTTGAAAGACATTATACAGGAATGAAAACAATTCAATTTAGAGAAGCTATATGTGAAGCTATGAGTGAAGAAATGCGCAGTGATGAAAGCGTTTACTTAATGGGTGAAGAAGTAGCTGAATATAATGGTGCCTATAAAGCATCCAAAGGTATGTTGGATGAATTTGGTCCAAAACGTGTAATCGATACCCCCATTGCCGAACTTGGTTTTGCAGGTATTGCTATTGGTTCTACTATGACTGGTAATAGACCTATTGTGGAGTTTATGACGTTTAATTTCTCTTTGGTGGGAATTGACCAGATTATTAATAATGCTGCAAAAATTAGACAGATGTCTGGTGGCCAATTTCCTTGTCCTATTGTTTTTCGTGGACCAACAGGTTCTGCAGGGCAATTAGGCGCAACTCACTCTCAGGCTTTTGAAAGCTGGTATGCTAATACACCTGGGTTAAAGGTGGTTGTTCCGTCTAATCCGTATGATGCAAAAGGACTTTTAAAATCTGCCATCCGTGATAACGATCCTGTTATTTTTATGGAAAGTGAGCAAATGTATGGAGATAAAGGTGAAGTGCCAGAAGGCGAATACACTATTCCATTAGGAGTTGCAGATATAAAAAGAGAAGGAAAAGATGTAACTATTGTTTCTTTTGGAAAAATTATAAAAGAAGCTTATAAAGCAGCTGACGAATTAGAAAAGGAAGGAATCTCTTGCGAGATAATCGACCTTAGAACCGTTCGTCCTTTAGATAAAGAAGCTATTTTAACTTCGGTTAAGAAAACTAATAGATTGGTTGTTTTAGAAGAGGCTTGGCCTTTTGGAAACGTAGCTACAGAAATTACTTATATTATTCAATCTGAAGCTTTCGATTATTTAGATGCTCCTATTATAAAAATTAATACAGCAGATACACCTGCACCTTATTCTCCTGTTTTATTGGAAGAATGGTTGCCAAATAGTACCGATGTGGTAAAAGCTGTTAAAAAAGTTTTATATAAATAAATTTTTTAGAAATTAGTTTAATTGACTTCATTGGCATTAATATTGTTGATGAAGTTTTTTTGTTTATTTTCAAGCCTAAATAATGTTTCTATAAATCCAATGCATGGATTATTCAGAATCCTGTCTTTGTTAGAAAAAGACATAATAAAAATACATGACTAAGAACCTACTTGTATTATTGTTTTGCTTAAGTACCTGCTTTTTGTTTGCTCAGACAAAAGTTAGCGGGAAAGTTTTTGATGAAAATAATGATCCCGTAGCATATGCCAATATTATTTTTAAAAACTCTTCGGAAGGTACAATTACGGATGAGAACGGAACTTTTTATTTGGAATCTGATAGTACTTGGGATACTTTAATTGTTTCTTTTATAGGTTACGAATCCATAGAATACCCATTAGTAAAAAAAGTTAACTATAATTTAAGTTTTAATATTATAGAAGCTGCTTCGGCTTTATCGGAAGTACTTATAATCTCGGGGAAACAATCTAAAAAAGCCGAGGAAAATCCGGCTATTGCTATTTTGCAAAAAGTTTGGGAACGTAAACGTCAAAATGGTTTAAGGCAATTTAGACAATATGCTTACGATAGATATGAAAAAGTTGAATTCGATATAAACACCATTGACAGTGCTTTAATAAATGGTAAATTATTTAAGGGGATGGAATTTGTTTTTGACCATGTAGATACCTCGAGAGTAACCGGGAAAACATATCTTCCATTTTTTATAAATGAAGAGTCAGCTAAAGTTTATGGTGATAACCTTTTAAACAAAGAAAAAGTTGAGTTAAAAGGGAATAAAAACTCCGGATTTGATAATAATCAATCCATTATCGACTTTATAAAAGACCTGTATTCTGAATACGATATTTATAATAACTATCTTAGATTCTTCGATAAAAGTTTTGTAAGTCCCATTTCTACTACAGGAATAAATACCTATAATTATGTCTTGTCAGATAGCGCATATATAGATAATAAATGGTGTTATAATATTATTTACTATCCAAGGCGTAAAAACGAACTAACTTTTAAAGGTGATTTCTGGGTGGCAGATACCACTTATGCTATTAAGGATATTAATATGCAGGCTTCTAAAAGTGCGAATATTAACTGGGTTAAAGACATTTATATAGAGCAGGAGTTTGAAGTTTTAAATGATTCGGTGTTTTTAGTCAAACGTGATTATTTTATGTCCGATTTCACTTTTAATAAAAAGGAGAAATCAAGAGGCGTTTACGGGAAGCGAACAACACTATATGATAATTATGTTTTTAACGAAGTAAAGGAAGAAGGGTTCTATAAAAAAGAGGTTTTTAATTATAATAAGGATGCTTATAATAGAGATGATGCCTTTTGGGAAGCGAATAGGATGGAGGCTTTATCTAAAGATGAAAAAGGAGTTTACAAAATGTTAGACACCTTAAAAACGGTTAGTAAGTTTAAAAGACTTTATAATCTTGGAAGTATTTTAGGTTCAGGCTTTATTGAAATTGATAAATTAAATTTAGATGTAGGTCCTATTTCATCAACCATTGGATATAATGATGTGGAGGGTTTAAGATTAAGAGCAGGGGCAAGGACCTATTTTGGTCAAAACGATTTATGGCGAGCTCAGGGATTTTTAGCTTATGGTTTTAAAGACGATAAATTTAAATATGGGATTTCTGGAAAATGGATGATTAACAAACAAAACAGATTAATTATATCTGCTGGACATCGAAGAGATATCGAACAGATTGGAGCAAATTTAACAAGTTCAACAGATGTTTTAGGAAGAAGTTTAGCTTCGAACGATGTGTTTTCGGTTGCAGCAAACGACAAGCTTACAAATATTGACTTAGTGGCTTTTGCTATAGAAATGGAGCCTTGGCAAAATGTTACTTTTAGACTGGGAGGAGATTATAGAACCTTATCTTCGGCTTCCCCTACTTTTAGTTTAGATTATATAGATCCAGATTCTCCAACAGGTATCTCTTCTGAAATTAAACAGTTTGAAAGTACTTTTGGAATTAATTATTATCCAAAAAGAAAAATGACTGGACACGGAGTGGAAAGATCGAATGCCAACGACGATTATGCGTCATTATTTACTCAATTTAGTTTCGGAGCTAAAGGCATTTTTGATAGCGATTTTGACTATACTAAAGTGCAATTTTCTTATATTCAACCTTGGCAAATTGGTGGTATGGGGCAACTTAAATCAACGTTCGAAACAGGAAAGATTTTTGGAGACGTACCATTGGGATTATTAAGTATTGTTCCAGGAAATCAATCTTATTTTTCGTTTTATAAATCGTTTTCTCAACTAGATTATTACGAGTTTGTTACAGATACTTATGCGGCATTATATTTAGAGCATAATTTTAACGGTCGTTTCTTTTCAAGAATTCCTTTTTTACGAAAATTAAATTGGCGAGAGATTATTGGAATTCGCGGAGTTTGGGGAGATCTATCTGATGGAAATATGGCTTTAAACAGTCCTACAAATATTCCTCTATTAGCTCCAAATAAAGAGATTTACTACGAGTATAGTGTGGGAGTTGGCAATATTTTCAAGCTCATGAGAGTAGATTTTAACTTTAGAGGGAATTATCTGGATAATCCGCAAGCTAGAGATTTTGGAGTCTCTATAAATTTTGGGTTTAGATTCTAATCATTTTTAATTTAAATCTGCAAAAACTAGGGACCTTTATGTTTTTTGTTATTAAAATGAAGAGTAGCAACAAGCTTTCAATTTACAACTTGAACTTTAGATTTATAGAGTAATTATCTTGGTTTTTTCGAAAAATAGAAAGTCAACTTCTTTTTAGTTGCCTAAGCCCAAAGACTTATGTATCTTTGCAGCCCCTTAAAAAGACTGCTTACAATTTTTAAGCCTAGGTTTTTTTAAAGTAATAAATTAGATATAACATTAGACATAATAATATGAGTCCAAAAGGAAAAGAAACTTTTGATGTATTAATTGAAATACCAAAAGGAAGTAGAAATAAATACGAATACGATTTTGAATTAAAGAAAATACGTTTCGATCGTATGTTGTTTTCATCTATGATGTATCCAGGTGATTATGGGTTTATTCCAGAAACCTTGGCTTTAGATCACGATCCATTAGATGTTTTAGTATTAGGTGCAGAGCCAGCATTCCCAATGTGTGTTGTGGAAGTTAGACCTATTGGAGTTTTCCATATGGCTGACGAAAAAGGTCCAGACGAAAAGTTAATCTGTGTACCAGTTTCAGATCCAATTTGGAATAGCTATAGAGACCTTAAAGATTTAAATCCACACCGTATTAAAGAAATTGAACACTTCTTTAAGGTGTACAAAGACTTAGAAATGAAAAAAGTTGATGTTGGTGGTTGGGGAGATGCGCAAGAAGCATATGATATCCTTGATAAATGCATCGATCGCTACGAAGCAAGTGAGCATAAAAAGACAGGTAACTTTACAATATAGTTACAAGACATTCAGTAAAATAAAACCCTTCTATAATAAAATAGAAGGGTTTTTTAGTTTTAATTGATTTCACTACTTTAGCGCAACTAATAACAAATCAAAAATTAATATTATATGGAATCAATGATGATTTATATGCCAATTGTCGCGGCACTTTTAGGATTAATTTACATGGTCATAAAGAAATCTTGGGTTATGAAACAAGATGCTGGAGATGGCAAAATGAAAGAAATTTCAGATCATATTTACGAAGGTGCCTTGGCATTTTTAACTGCAGAATACAGGCTTCTAGCCGTTTTTGTGGTTATAGTAAGTGTCGCTTTAACTGCAGTTTCTTTTATAGTACCAACAACTCATTGGTTAATAGCTGTTGCTTTTATTTTTGGAGCTATATTTTCGGCATTCGCTGGAAATATTGGAATGAAAATAGCTACTAAAACTAACGTTAGAACAACACAAGCAGCAAAAACAAGTTTGCCAAATGCACTTAAAGTCTCTTTTGGAGGTGGAACGGTAATGGGGCTAGGAGTTGCTGGTTTAGCTGTTCTAGGTTTAACCCTATTCTTTATCATCTTTTTCTGGGTGTTTATGGATAGCACATGGACAAACACAATGGATATGACCATCGTGCTTGAAACATTAGCAGGATTTTCTCTAGGTGCAGAATCTATTGCTTTATTTGCTCGTGTAGGAGGAGGTATTTATACCAAAGCTGCCGATGTTGGTGCAGACTTAGTAGGTAAAGTAGAAGCAGGTATTCCGGAAGACGATCCAAGAAACCCAGCAACAATTGCAGATAACGTTGGCGATAACGTGGGAGATGTAGCCGGAATGGGAGCAGATTTATTTGGTTCTTATGTAGCAACTGTATTAGCTGCTATGGTTCTAGGAAACTACGTAATTAAAGATATGGGTGGCGATATTGCTAGTCATGGGTTTGGTGGAATAGGTCCTATCTTATTACCAATGGCTATTGCAGGAGTAGGAATTGTTATTTCGGTAATTGGTACCATGTTAGTAAAAATAAAAAGTAACGATGCTAACGAAGCTAAAGTAATGGGCGCATTAAACCTTGGAAACTGGGTGTCTATTGGGCTAGTGGCTATTTCTTGTTATGTTTTGTGTCAATGGATGCTACCTGAGACGATGCATATGAAATTCTTTGGAATTTTAGAACCAGTAGAAATTACTTCTATGTCTGTATTTTACGCAACTTTAGTTGGTTTATTTGTTGGAGCTATGATTTCTTCGGTTACAGAATATTACACAGGATTAGGTAAAAAACCTATTTTAAAAATTGTACAACAATCAAGTACAGGAGCAGGAACAAATATTATTGCAGGATTAGCAACCGGGATGATTTCTACTTTCCCTTCAGTTATATTATTTGCTGCCGCTATTTGGGCGTCTTATGCTTTTGCAGGTTTTTACGGAGTGGCTTTGGCTGCCTCTGCTATGATGGCTACAACAGCAATGCAATTAGCTATTGATGCCTTTGGTCCTATTGCCGATAATGCAGGTGGAATTGCCGAAATGAGTGAGCAAGATCCTATTGTTAGAGAACGTACAGACATTTTAGACTCTGTTGGTAATACAACAGCTGCAACAGGAAAAGGATTTGCTATTGCTTCGGCAGCCTTAACATCTTTGGCTTTATTTGCCGCCTATGTTACTTTTACTGGCATTGATGGCATTAATATCTTCAAAGCTCCAGTTTTAGCTATGCTATTTGTTGGAGGAATGGTGCCTGTAGTTTTCTCTGCTTTAGCTATGAATGCTGTAGGAAAAGCAGCCATGGAAATGGTACAAGAGGTGCGTCGTCAGTTTAGAGAAATTCCTGGAATTATGGAAGGCACGGGAGAACCGGAATACGACAAATGTGTAGAAATTTCTACAAAAGCCTCTTTAAAAGAAATGATGCTTCCAGGTTTGTTAACTATCGGATTTCCTATAATTATTGCTTTTGTTCCAATGATTTTTGGAATGGACAATTTACTTATTGCTGAAATGTTAGGTGGCTATATGGCAGGAGTTACCGTTTCAGGTGTACTTTGGGCAATCTTCCAAAACAATGCCGGAGGAGCTTGGGATAATGCTAAAAAATCTTTTGAAGCAGGAGTTATGATTGATGGAGAAATGACTTATAAAGGATCTGAAGCTCATAAAGCTGCTGTAACAGGTGATACTGTTGGAGACCCGTTTAAAGATACTTCTGGACCGTCTATGAATATCTTAATTAAATTAACTTGTTTAATTGGTTTAGTAATTGCTCCAATTCTAGGAGGACATGCGCTTACCGAAGATGGGGAATTAAGTGAGGTTAAAACATCTGTAAATGCGAATGTAATAAAAAAGATATTTGTTCAATTTGAAGTTGAAAGCGAAGATGTTGCTAAAGCCGTTGTAAGTACTACCTTAATTGAAAATGGGGAAACTACAATTGATGAACGCGTTATTTCAGGTTCTATTGCAGAAGTAAAAGCTAAATTAGAGGAACTAAAAAAAGGAGCTTCTTCTGTTAAAGTAAAATCAAATCAAGCAGATCTTGAGGAAGAGTTTTCTGTTAAGGTAATAGAGTAACTACTCTGCTTAACAAAGAGTAAGAAAGTAAAAACCACGTGATTCTTTAAATAGCTTTAAGAATGCGTGGTTTTTTTGTTTGTTGAATCTTTTCTAATTTTAAAGATGTTTAAAAAAGACCCTTTACAAATTATTGCCTTTCACAGTTATGGAAGCAATAGTCACTTTTATTTAAGAGGAAGAGCTCTGGAAGATGAGTCCATAGATTTAGAAGCCAAAGGCTGGTTTAAATTGCTGATAAATTCGTTTAAACGTTTTGAGAGTGATGAGGTTAAGCACGTAGAAATTAATTTAAAACTTCCCAATAATTTAGTTTTAAAAACAAACACCGATGCAGATGGTTATTTTAAATGCGAAGAACATTTAGATAATTTAAATGCTCTAACTAATAACAATGGATGGTTACCCATTGTAGCCTCGTATAGTGATGTTTCCATAAAAAGACATATTATTAGTAGCAATCAGTTTCCAGCAGAAATATTAATTCCAGCAGAAGACTCGGAATTTGGAGTAATTAGTGATATTGATGATACTATTCTTCATACAGGAGTGGTTTCCAGGCTAAAATGGCGAGTGTTATTTAATACTTTTTTTAAAGGCGCTTTTAGTCGGATTCCTTTAGAAGGTGCCGCACAATTTTATCATTTGTTACATCGTGGAAAATCTGGTAAAAAAGCAAATCCTATTTTTTATGTGGGTCATAGTCCATGGAATATGTATCGCTATTTAGACTATTTTCTAAAGAAGAATAATTTCCCAAAGGGACCTATTTTATTGAGAAGTATGGGATCTATTTTCAGTAAGAAAAGTCTAGACACAAAACCTCAAAAGCAAAAAGAAATCGTACATATTATAAAGGCATATCCTCATTTAAATTTTATCCTTATTGGCGATGGTGGAGAGCACGATGCCGATATTTATATGGAGTTAGCAGAAACCTATCCTAATCGTATATTAACTATTTACTTAAGAAGTGTTAATCACGAAAAGAAAATGTTACGTATAAAAAGCTTATTCGAAAATTATAAAACAACTCCCGTTTTATTAGTTAAAAGTAGCGAGCAGGCAATAGCGCATGCCAGAGAAAAAGGTTTTATTTAAAATAAACCATGAATTTGAGCATCGATTTTATTTATAATATCTCCTAAATCTTCAGGATTAGCCACAAAATCTAAATTATCTACATCAATAATTAATAAATTCCCTTTGTCGTAGCCATGGATCCATGCTTCGTAGCGTTCATTCAGTCTACTTAAATAATCGATACTAATAGTGTTTTCATAATCACGGCCTCTTTTATGTATTTGAGATACCAAATTAGAGATAGAGCTTCGCAAGTAAATTAGTAAGTCCGGACCTTGAACAAAAGACTCCATTAAATCGAATAAAGACCGGTAGTTTTCAAAATCGCGATTCGTCATTAAGCCCATAGCATGAAGGTTGGGCGCAAATATATGTGCATCTTCATAAATGGTTCTATCTTGGATAATATCTTTTCCACTTTCGCGAATTTGTGACACCTGGCGGAATCTACTATTTAAAAAGTACACTTGTAAATTAAAACTCCAACGTTCCATCTGGTTGTAGAAATCGTCCAAATACGGATTGTCTACCACGTCTTCCAATTGAGACTCCCAATTGTAATGTTTTGCAAGTAATTTAGTAAGGGTGGTTTTACCAGCACCAATGTTTCCGGCTATAGCAACGTGCATAATTATTTATTATTTAGTTGGAATTTATGTAAAAATTTGGAATCGTAAATATACACTGTTTCATTGGTTACTAAAAACTGTTTTACTAACAATTCTGGGGTTTCAATTAATTGATATGCTTTTTCAGATTCATTAAAAAATGACAAATGGCTGTTTTTAACTAAAAAAATCTTGTCGTTACTTTCTACAAGTGAGGTAAATCCTTGGTTTTCTACCTTGTAAACTAGACTTCCAAAGTAATTGTATTTATACAGAAACTTTTCGGTTAATAGCCATGCGTAATTATAATTACTTTTTAAATCTAGAGCTTTAGATTGTATAGGTAGGGTTGTGGCTCTAGTTTTATTCGTTTTATAATCGAAAAGTTCCAATTGCTGAATATCTTCATTAAAAACCCATAAAGCATTGTCGTTTGCAGTTGAAACAAAAGAAATATTTTTATAATATTCCAAACTACTAAAGTCAATTTTTAAAATTTCAGCAAATCTATTATCTAAAATAAAAGCTGTATTAAAATCTTCGTAAAAAACAGTAATTTTTAAAGGATTAAAACTATTAGCTGAAGTGATTTTTCCAAATTGTACATGACTATAAGCGTAATTATTTTGGTCTTCTACCTTGTATAGTGTATTGTTGTTTACGAAATATTTTGTTCCAAAATTATCAATACCAACTATGGTATCGGCTTCAAAAGGACTCTTGGAGATAAACAATGTTTCTATAGATTCTTGTCCGTAAGACGAAAAAGAGCATAGAATAAAAATGTAAAGAAGTGTTTTCATTGCGAATTGAAATGTACAAAATTCCTTTTAGTTTTAAGATAAAATTCGTTTTTATGAGATATTTAGAATTCTGAGGTGTTTTCTCTTTATTTAAGTGAAAGTCCTCTTAAAATTAAAGAGGCTTTGGTTAATAATTTGTATTTTGTTTGTTTCGAAAATTAACCTTTTAAAAACTTATTATGAAAACAGCAAGTCGTTTAATACTGATTGCTTTCTTGTCGCTCTGTGTATTTCAATTACATGCGCAAGAAACAGATACAGTAGTTAAAAACATTATTGAAGAAGCTACTAATAATTCGCAGTTAGAAATCTTAGGGCATGAATTAATGGATGTTATTGGCCCTCGATTAGTAGGAACCCCACAAATGCAGGAATCCCATGATTGGGCTGTTGCCAATTTTACAAAATGGGGAGTATCTGCTAGAAACGAACAATGGGGAGAATGGAAAGCCTGGGAACGAGGGATTACACATATTGATATGTTAGAACCACGAGTTCAATCTTTAACCGGCATGCAGTTAGCGTGGAGTCCAAGCACAAAATCCAAGGGCGTTACTGCTGAGGTGGTAACTATTCCTACAGTAAAAGATTCTTTAGATTTTCAAAAATGGATGAAAACAATAAAAGGAAAACTGGTAATGACTTCTATTTATCAGCCAACAGGGCGTCCAGACTACAACTGGGAGGAATTTGCAACAGAAGAATCTTTTGAGAAAATGAAGAAAGACAGAGATTCTCTAACAAAAGAGTGGCGAGCTAATATAAGGAGAACAGGATACAGTTCGAGAGAAATCGATATGGCTTTAGAGCAAGCTGGAGCTGCAGGAATTATTTCGTCTTATTGGTCTAGAGGTTTTGGAGCAAATAAGATTTTTGCTGCTAGAACTAAAAATATCCCAACTGTTGATATTGAGTTAGAAGATTATACCATGCTTTACAGATTGGTAGAATACGGAAGTAAACCAAAAGTTAGAATTGTGGCAGAATCTAAAGATTTAGGAGTTGCACCAACTTATAATACAATTGCCGAAATAAAAGGAAGTGAAAAACCGGAAGAGTATGTTATTCTTTCAGCACATTTAGATTCTTGGGATGGAGGAACAGGAGCAACAGATAATGGTACTGGAACTTTAGTAATGATGGAAGCTATGCGAATTTTGAAAAAAGTATATCCAAATCCAAAACGTACTATTTTGGTAGGGCTTTGGGGAAGTGAAGAACAAGGTTTAAATGGTTCCAGGGCTTTTGTTGAAGATCATCCAGAGATCGTAAAAAACGTACAAGCTGTTTTTAATCAGGATAATGGAACGGGACGTGTAGTCAATCTTTCAGGAGCAGGGTTTTTACATGCCTACGACTATTTATCTAAATGGCTAGCGGCAGTTCCAAAAGACATTACAAAACATATAGAAACCCATTTTCCTGGCTCTCCAAGTGCCGGAGGCTCGGATAATGCTTCGTTTGTAGCAGCAGGAGCTCCAGCTTTTAATTTAAGTTCCTTAAATTGGTCTTATTGGAATTATACCTGGCACACCAACAGGGATACTTACGATAAGATAGTTTTTGACGATGTAAGAAGTAATGCTATTTTAACAGCTATTTTGGTGTATATGGCTTCTGAAGACCCGAATAGAACATCTACTGAGCAAATTGTATTGCCTGTAAATTCTAGAACGGGAGAACCAGGGACTTGGCCAGAACCACGATCTCCAAAAAGAAGGGGAGGACTTGATTAAATAGATGCGATTTTAAAAAATGAACAGTTTTATAATAAGCAAACTGACATTTTAAAAGCTAAACTTAAAAACTCATGATGATTAAGTATGTCATTATGAGTTTTTTGAGTTTTAAGAGAAAAAAAACCTCTTTTTATGTAGTAAAAATTAAAAACTATAATATATTTGCACTCGGTTTTGGGGAGATACTCAAGCGGCCAACGAGGGCAGACTGTAAATCTGCTGACTACGTCTTCGCAGGTTCGAATCCTGCTCTCCCCACTTTAACTCGAAAAATCCACACGGACGTGTGGATTTTTTTATTTTATAAAATACGCGTGAGTTTACTCACAAGCATATTTTATAAAATAAAAAAAATAAACAGCGCAGCAGTTTGATTTTTCAATTTCAGGAAGTGTTTGTCATGATCAACGCAGTTAATCCTAATTCTATGGTTTTCTTTGTTTTGTTTTTAAATCTTTAGTGTTCTTTAAATCTAGCTTTATAGGATTAATCTAGTTAATCTTGGTTTTCAGAAAGTGTGAAGAAACAGGCCTATAACTCTGTAAATTCATAGTTGGGTTTTTTGTAGGAAAAAACGTTGGCTTCCATAGGGAAGGTATGGGAAAGGTATGGGAAAGCCATTAGGAAGCTATTGGAAAGGCATAAAGAATTTATAGAACTACAATGTGGGTTTGATTTTCTACTTGTTAAGGGACTAATAAGAGAGTTTCTCTTTATAGTTTTGCTTGTATGCTAATGCATTATATGGTAATATCCAATCGTTAAGCCAGCTTTTGTCAGTACCTTATCGTTCATTTAATATGAATGAGCTTTGACACGGACTATGTACGGAGTATGCACGGAGGATCTACGAACTATCTACGAACTGTGACTCGTCCCAAAATAACTATATAGGTTAATAAATAAATCCTGTTATAATTATACAACTATTTGTCAGTTTCTATATAGGATTCCTGGTCTAAACCTTTTTGTTCTAGGTTGATTGTTTCAATTAATTCAGGATTAGTTCTAATAGCATTTTCTACCAAATAAAAAGCCCCAAAACAAAAGTTCTGAGGCTTATTCCATTTGAATTTAGAGATACAGCTTAAAGATCGAAAGCAGCCTTTACCTTATCTACATAATCTAATTTTTCCCAAGTAAATAGTTCAACTTCCAGGTCTATTGTTTCCCCATTTATTTGTTCGAATGTTTTTGTAACAGTTTTGCTCTCTCTTCCCATATGGCCATAAGCAGCTGTTTCGCTATAAATTGGCTGACGAAGATTTAAACGATTTTCAATGGCAGATGGACGCATGTCGAAAATTTCTTTTACTTTTTGCGCTATTTCACCGTCTGTCATATTAAACGGACAAGTGCCATAGGTATCCACATAAATAGAAGTTGGTTCCACTACGCCAATAGCATAACTTACCTGTACAAGAACTTCTGTACAAACTCCGGCTGCCACTAAGTTTTTAGCAATATGTCTAGTTGCATAAGCACCACTTCTATCTACTTTACTTGGGTCTTTTCCAGAGAAAGCTCCTCCACCGTGGGCGCCTTTTCCTCCATACGTATCGACAATGATTTTTCTACCTGTAAGGCCTGAATCCCCATGTGGTCCACCTATTACAAACTTTCCAGTTGGATTGATATGATATTTTATATTGTCTGTAAATAATACTTGAATATGTTCTGGTAGAGAAGCAATAACTCGTGGAATTAAGACTTCGATCATATCTTTTCTAATTTTTTCAAGCATGGCTTCATCAGCAGCATCTTTATCTTCTTTCGATTTCGATTTTGGCTGTATAAAATCGTCATGCTGAGTAGAAATAACAATGGCTTCAATACGTTGTGGCACATTATCATCGCTATATTCAATAGTTACCTGACTTTTAGAATCTGGTCTTAAATAGGTGATATCTTTATTTTCTCTTCGTAATTTAGCAAGTTCTAGCATTAACCTGTGAGATAAATCTAATGCTAAAGGCATATAGTTATCTGTTTCATTGGTAGCATAACCAAACATCATTCCTTGGTCTCCTGCACCTTGCTCTTCTTTACTTGCTCTGTCAACACCACGATTAATGTCTTCCGACTGCTCATGAATAGCTGAAAATACACCACAAGAATTGCCATCAAACATATAGGCACTTTTAGTGTATCCAATTTTGTTAATGGTGTCTCTGGCAATTTTCTGAACATCTAAATAGGTGTTCGATTTCACTTCTCCTGCCAATACAACCTGCCCGGTTGTAACTAAGGTTTCGCAGGCTACTTTTGCATCTTTATCGAAGGCTAAAAAATGATCTATTAAAGCGTCGCTAATTTGGTCTGCTATTTTATCTGGATGTCCTTCTGAAACACTTTCAGAAGTAAATAAATAAGGCATAATTACTTGTTTTTTAAACTGTTAAATCAGAAAATGTAATATGATTGCAAGCTGCTAGAGGAGTAGAATGTTTACTGCTTTAGCATTTTATTTCCAACTTGTTTCCGAATCTTTTTATGAATTATTCTGAATCAAATTGAAGAGGTTGCAATCAGACAAATTTTTCCTCTTAATAATTGAACTGCAAAACTAATAAAATAAAATGGATTGCAAATTGTTTTTAATTTTTTTCGTAAAAAATTTGGTTTATAACTTTTTCTAATGCAATATTTGCGCTCACAAAGTTCAAAAACTTACTGAAAAGGAGAACTTTTAAAGACAAAGTTTAAGGCACAATAAATTTTTAAACCGCAGTTTACTATAGTAAATGAGGATTTTAAAAATTTTGAAGTAACGCAAAAATTTGTTTTTAAAATAATCCGAAAATGTTATCAAGAAAGGTGGAGGGATTAGACCCGCTGAAGCCTTAGCAACCCTTAGTTCTATACTATGAAGGTGCTACATTCTACTTAATATTCGATTCATTTATCGAATTATTGGATAGATAACTTATACGAAATTACTCATCTGTGATTTCAATTTTTCTTTTTAACATTTTTCTATTAGGTACGCTTCTAACGAGGCTTATTTGACTTTTGGTTTAATCATTTATTAACTCAAAAAACTAGAAAAATGAGTATTCAAAATTTCGCAACAAAAGCGTTGCACACAGGTCACGATGTTACAAAAAACGGAGGAACACGTGCTGTGCCAATTTACCAATCAACTTCTTATGTGTTCAACAACTCTGAACACGCAGCAAATCTCTTTTCTTTAAAAGAATTAGGATTTATCTATACCCGACTAAACAATCCAACCAATCAGATTTTACAAGAGCGTTTAGCTGCTGTTGAAGGAGGGATTGGAGCCGTTGTCTTTGCTTCGGGAATGGCTGCTATTTCTACTGGATTATTAACACTTTTAAAAGCAGGAGATCATATTGTAGCATCCAGCAGTTTGTATGGTGGCACCTATAATTTACTAAATGTTACCTTACCAAGACTGGGTATTACAACTACCTTTGTTGATGCCTCAGAACCAGATAATTTTGCAGCTGCTGTTCAAGAAAACACAAGAGCCTTTTTTGTAGAATCTTTAGGAAATCCGAAGTTAGATGTGCTGGATTTAGAAGCTATTGCAGAACACTCCAAAGCAGCGAGAGTGCCTTTTATTGTTGATAATACGGTGGCAACCCCAGCCTTATTAAATCCGATAGCCCATGGCGCAAACATCGTGATTCATTCCTTGACAAAATATATTGGTGGACAAGGAACATCTTTAGGAGGAGCTATTATTGACGGAGGAAATTTTGATTGGTCCAGTGGAAAATTTCCGGAATTTACGGAGCCATCAGCTGGATATCATGGGTTGGTTTATCACGATACTTTAGGCGCAGCTTCTTATACGTTTAAATTGATTTTAGAAGGCTTACGCGACTATGGAGGAGCCATAAGTCCGACAAATGCTTTTAACATTATTCAAGGTTTAGAAACTCTGGATATTCGTATTAAAAAACACAGCGAAAATGCTTTGGAAATTGCCCAATGGTTGGAAAAACAAGAGGAAGTTGCTTGGGTAAATTATCCAGGTTTAGAACGTAACGAGTACCACGAATTGGCTAAAAAATACTTGCCAAATGGACAAAGTGGTTTGGTTACTTTTGGCGTAAAAGGTGGATTTGAAGCTGCTAAAACAATAGTCGATAACACCAAAATATTTTCCTTACTCGCTAATATTGGGGATACAAAATCGCTAATTATTCATCCAGCCAGCACCACGCATCAGCAATTAGATGAAGTGTCTCAAACAAGTGCAGGCGTGTCTCAAGATTTAATCAGATTGTCTGTTGGACTTGAGGATGTAGAAGACTTAAAAGCCGATTTAAAAGCAACCTTCAAAATAGTTAACGAAACTGTTTTGGAAACTGAATCTAACTTATAAAAAAGATAATTATGAGCGATTTAATTTTTAAAGTACACGGAGAAAGTGCATCTCCAGCAAAATTCATTGCAAAAGCAAGGAATTTCAAATTAATTATAGACGAACCTAAAGATTTAGGAGGAACTGATGAATATGCAAATCCTGTAGAATATTTGTTAGCTGGATTGGCTGGCTGTGTAAATGTTGTTGGGCATTTGGTTGCTAAAGAATTAGGATTTACAATTAATTCCTTAAAAATTGAAGTAGAAGGGAATATAAATCCTGATACACTATTTGGAACTTCCAATAAAGAAAGAGCGGGATTCAAGGAGATTAGTTTAAAGTTAATTCCAGAAACAGAAGCGTCTATTGAAATACTTGTGTCTTGGTTGAAAATAGTTCAAGAACGTTGTCCGGTTAAGGATAATTTATTGAACGTGACTCCAGTAAGTCTTGAGGTTGAAAAACAATATGCTATTTAATAAATGTCAAAATTAAAACACATCCAAATTCCAAATTTCAAATTAGAAATTGGTAAGACAATGACTTTAAAATTGTCTTACCAATTATTTGGAAAACCTTTAGGTGCGGCACCCATTGTCCTTGTTAATCATGCCCTTACTGGGAATAGTAATGTGTCTGGAACAGATGGCTGGTGGAAGGATCTTATTGGAGAGGGTAAGGTAATTGATACCCAGGTTTATACAATTTTGGCATTTAATATTCCAGGAAATGGATACGACGATTTTATCATAGAAGACTATAAAAGCTTTATAGCAAAAGACATTGCAGCACTATTTTTATTGGGATTAAAAGAACTTCAAATTGAAAAGCTATTTGCAATTATTGGAGGCTCTTTAGGCGGTGGTATTGCCTGGGAAATGTTAGCTATAAAACCAGATTTAGCTTGGCATTTTATTCCTGTAGCTACCGATTGGAAAGCGACCGATTGGCTTATTGCCAACTGTCAGATCCAAGAACAGTTTTTGGTTAATTCCAGTAATCCGGTGCACGATGCACGTATGCATGCCATGTTGTGTTATAGGACGCCAGCTTCGTTTAAAGAAAGGTTTCACCGTACTAAAAACAGCGATTTACAGATATTTAACGTGGAAAGCTGGTTGCTCCATCACGGTAAAAAGTTGCAAGAACGCTACCAATTGGCATCCTATAAACTCATGAATCAATTGCTTAAAACCATTGATGTTACTAATGGCGGAGCACATAGTCTGAACATTTTAGATAAAATTCAAGCCCATATTCACATAATTGGAGTCGATTCGGATTTGTTTTTTACTGCTGAAGAAAATCGGGAAACACAAAAACAAATGGCAGTAATACATCCAAATGTGACCTATAATGAAATCCATTCCATTCACGGTCACGATGCGTTTTTGATAGAATTTAATCAATTAGAAAAAATTATTTCAGGAATTTTTAAACCTGAAACAAAAGAAAAGAACATGAAAATATTAAAATTTGGAGGGAAATCTTTGGCAAACGGAAATGGTTTGAACAAAGTACTTACCATAATAGAAAGCAAAGTAAAAGACAAACAAAACATCGCGGTTGTTGTTTCTGCCAGAGGAAATGCCACAAACGAATTAGAAGAAATTCTTGAAAAGGCAGCCGCCAATCAAGCCTATAAAACACAATTGGAAGCTTTTAAAGCCTATCAGACAGAACCTTTAAAATCGGTTGATTTTTCAGTAGAATTTTCAAAGTTGGATACCCTTTTAGAAGGCGTTAGCTTACTTGAGGATTATAGTGAAAAAATAAAAGATGAAGTTTTATCCCATGGCGAAATACTAGCAACAAAAATCATCACGCAGTTATTGACAGAACGGGCCATTAAAGCTCATGCTACAGATGCCAGGCTATTAATTAAAACCGATGCTAATTTTGGAGATGCACAGCCTATTCTTGCTGTTTCAGAACAGAATGTAAAAGCACATTTTGAGAAGTACAATGGAGAAACTGTTCATATTGTATCGGGATTTATTGCCTCTAATTTAAAAAATCAAACGACCACTTTAGGGCGAAACGGAAGTAATTATACAGCCTCATTATTAGCAAATTACCTGGATGCCGAAGAGCTGGAAAGCTATACGCATGTCAATGGAATTTATACAGCTAACCCAGATTTGGTTCCTGATGCCAAGAAAATAGATCAGTTAACATTTGGAGAAGCCAATGAGTTGGCCAATTTTGGGGCTACCATTTTACACGCTAAAACCATTGTTCCTTTAATAGAAAAAAATATTAATCTTCGTATTTTAAATACTTTTAACCCTGAAGATGAAGGTACTTTAATTACATCAAAAGCAACAGTTGAGGGCATTAAATCGCTTTCAGTTTTAGAGCATGTCTCGCTTATAAATTTTGAAGGACGGGGACTTTTAGGAAAAGTAGGAGTCGATGCCAGAATATTTAGAACTTTAAGTACGCACCAAATTAGTGTCAGTATTATTGCCCAAGGCTCCTCAGAGCGTGGCATTGGATTTATTGTGGCTTCCAATCGTGCAAAAGATGCTGTTGCAGCTTTAGAACAAGAGTTTGAAAATGAATTTTACACCAAAGACGTTCATAAGATATCCATTATTGATGATGTATCCGTTATTTCTATCATTGGATTGGACTTAAGTAAATTTCATCAGCCTTATAATGCGCTTATAAAAAACCAGATTGTTCCCTTATTATTCAACAATACCATTTCCGGGAAAAATGTGAGTTTGGTGGTTAGGAAACATCAGTTACACAAAGCACTTAATGTGATTCACGGACAAGTGTTTGGCGTGGCTAAAAACATCAATATTGCCATTTTTGGAAAAGGCTTGGTTGGTGGCACGCTAATCGATCAGATTTTGGAGAACGCCGAATCTATTTTAAAACGAAGACATATTCAACTCCGTGTTTTTGCTATTGCAAACTCTAAACAGGTACTTTTAAACGCTTCTGGCATAGATGAAAACTGGAAACAGGATTTAGAAACTGAAGGCATCGGCAGCACATCTGCTCAAGCTATTATCGATTATGCTGAAAAACACCATTTAGAAAATCTGATAGCAGTTGATAATACGGCAAATGCCGATTTTATTGAAAACTATATTCCTTTAGTGGAAGCTGGTTTCGATTTGGTGTCTTCCAACAAAATAGCCAACACCGTATCTCATAGTTTTTATAAAACCTTAAGAGAAAAGTTAGCTAAAAACAAAAAGGAATATTTATATGAAACTAATGTTGGTGCAGGCTTGCCTTTAATTGATACCATTAAATTATTACACGAATCGGGTGAAAATATCACACGAATACGAGGTGTTTTTTCGGGTTCTTTAAGTTATTTGTTTAATGCGTTTTCTTCGGAAAACAGACTGTTTTCAGAGATTTTACAAGAAGCGATTGATGAAGGATATACAGAACCAGATCCAAGGGAAGATTTATGTGGCAACGATGTAGCCAGAAAATTATTAATCCTTGCCCGAGAGTTAGATTTAGAGAATGAATTTGAGGACATTCATATAGAAAACCTTATTCCTGAAGCATTTCGAGATAGTTCTACATCGCAATTTTTAGGGGATTTAGAAGCATTGAACGAAACCTTTCAAAAGAAAAAAGATGCTCAAAAACCAGATCACGTCTTGAGATATATTGGCGACTTGTCGGGCGATTTGTTTCAGAGTAAAGGGCAATTGGATGTGCAATTAGTGTCGGTTCCTAAAAATTCAACTTTGGGATCTTTAAAAGGATCGGATGCTATTTTCGAAATATTTACAGAATCTTATGGCGAAAGACCATTAGTCATTCAAGGTGCAGGTGCAGGTAAACATGTAACAGCAAGAGGTGTGTTTGGAGATATTTTACGATTGGCGAAAAACACCAACTAAAAGCGTTAAAAGTCAGTGGTGTTAGTGCTTCATTATTACTCCATGGGAAAAAGTGATAATATTAAGGCCATAGCATCACAGGTATTTTAAATATTCTGCTATTTTTGCCACATAATTGATATTAATGAGGCAAATTATAACCTACTTTTTGTTTTTAAGTTTCGCAATTGTTTACTCTCAGGAAAAGCAGAGCAAATCGTATTTCGATGTTAATTATTTTACAGGAAATATTGCCTTACATAATAATGATATTCTTCATTTAATTAAAGGTCATCCAGAAGGAGCTATTTTAAGTTGGAATAAAAAGTCTTTTGGAGAAAAAGACTGGGAACAGCGCTATGGTTATCCAGATTGGGGAGTTTCTTTTGCTTATCAAGACCTTAAAAATGATGTTTTGGGTGATAATTATTCACTTTATGCACACTATAATTTTTATTTCTTAAAACGTAATTTAATGCTACGGATTGGGCAGGGTTTAGCATATAATACCAACCCCTACGATAAGGTAGATAACCCAAAAAATGTAGCCTTTGGTTCTACTATTTTAAGTGCCACCTACGTGATGCTTAATTACAAGAAAGAAAGAATATTTGATAGGTTTGGAATTCAAGCAGGACTTTCACTTTTGCATTATTCCAATGCCAATATCAAAGCCCCAAATACCAGTGTGAATACCATAGCTTTTAATGTTGGGTTGACCTATAATTTAGATGAAGCTGATCCAGAGTATATTAAAGCCATTACCAAAGAAAAATTCACCCAACCTATAAAGTTTAATTTAGCCTTTAGAACTGGTATTAATGAAAGTGATTTAATAGGAAGTGGGCAATATCCGTTTTATATTCTGTCTGCTTATGCCGATAAACGCTTGTCTCATAAAAGTGCGGTGCACGCAGGAACAGATGTGTTTTTCTCCATGTTTTTAAAAGAATTAATTTATTATAAGTCCGTTTCTTTCCCAGAAGAGAATGTTTCAGGAGACGAAGATTATAAACGTGTTGGCCTTTTTGTAGGTCATGAATTGTTTATTAATAAGTTGTCTGTAGTCACCCAGTTTGGTTATTATGTGTACTATCCATACGACTTTGAGGGCAGAACTTATTTAAGAATAGGTGCAAAACGCTATTTTGGCGAAAAGTGGTTTGCAGCATTAACCTTGAAATCTCATGGTGCCAAAGCCGAAGCTGTTGAATTTGGCGTTGGTATAAGATTGTAAAAAATGAAAAAACTACTTTATATATTCATATTAGTTGGCTTTTTTGCTTGTGATAGCGAAGATACTAATGATTGTTTTCAAAAATCAGGAGACATTGTTCAGCAAGAAGTAACTGTTCCAGGTTTTGATAAAATATTTGTAAATAGAAATATTGAATTGATTTTAAAAGAAGCTGCAGAAACACATGTTCTAATTGAAACAGGGAAAAATTTACTCAATGATGTAGAGGTTGTAGTAGTAGATAATCAGTTGCGTGTAGTTGATAATAATACCTGCAACTTTATCAGAGATTACAAACCCACTAAAATTTATGTTTCAGCGCCCAATATTACTCAAATTAGGTGTTCCACACAGTATGATATTTTGTCCGATGGAGTTTTAAACTATAGTAATTTAAGCTTGTATTCTGAAGATTTTTCTTCGGAAGGCGATTTTACTGTTGGAGATTTTAAGCTACAAGTCAACTCTAATAGTTTAAGTATAACCTCCAATAATCTATCTTCTTTTTACATTTCTGGAAAGACTAATAATTTATCTGTGGGGTTTTATTCGGGGTCCGGACGTTTTGAAGGTGCTGGTTTAATAGCTCAAAATGTCAGTATTTCTCATAGAGGTTATAACGATATGATTGTAAATCCGCAAGTATCTTTAACAGGAGTGTTACGTGGCACAGGCGATTTAATTTCTAAAAATCAACCCCCAACGGTAGAAGTAGAGCAATTGTATACTGGAAAACTAATTTTTGATTAAAAGAAAAACCTCTCTCTGAAACTCTGCGTTTTCTCGTTGAAATTATATGGAGTTATTTATTTTGTCAACTCTCTAAATAGGTTTTCCAAGCTGGTATTTTTTTGATTCAGCTGAAGAATTTTCAACTGATTATCATGTGCAAAATCAAAAACATGAGAACGCATATCTTCTGTTGTAGAAAAGGTGATTTCATAAATAAAATCGTGTGTATTTAACACCTGTTTTGCTTTAGGTAAGTTTAATAAAAAAGCATCTTCAACTCTGTAATCAAACTCTACAATAACTATTTGTTCTTGACCTTCTCTTAGATCCTTTAGTTTTTTGTCTGTCACAATTTCTCCGTTATTAATAATAATTACACGATCGCACATGGCTTCCACCTCTTGCATGATGTGAGTAGAAAGAAAAACAGTTTTTTCCTTTCCTATATTTTTAATTAAAGTTCTAATTTCCACCAATTGATTTGGGTCTAAACCGGTTGTTGGTTCGTCTAAAATTAAAACATCTGGATTGTGCAATAGCGCATTTGCCAGACCTACACGCTGTCTGTAACCTTTAGAAAGTTGTTGAATTTTTTTATGAGCCTCAGAAGTTAATCCGGTTAGTTTTATCACTTCTTCAATACGTTCTTTTTCAACCCCATAAACCTGTGCGTTAAAGGTTAAATATTCTCTAACATACTGTTCTAAGTACAAGGGGTTGTGTTCTGGCAAGTATCCAACACTTTGTTGCACCTTTTGTTTATTGGTGTTTACATCAAAATCATTCACTTTAGCTTGTCCTTCAGAAGCCTCAATATAGGTGGTTAAAATCTTCATCATAGTCGATTTTCCAGCACCATTAGGACCTAGAAAACCAACAATTTCTGGTTTATTCACTTTAAACGACACCTTGTTTAATGCTTTTTGCGACCCGTAAATTTTTGAGATGTTTTGAACTTCAATAGACATAAAACTTGTAGATTTTTTGTAAAAATAACTATTTAGTAAACGATTTCAATTAAAAATTAGTCTTTACATGTTGTTTTTTAAAATTATTCTCTACTTTAGCAAACTGAATATGAAAGCAACATTGAATTTTGCATATTATAACTGGAATTATTTCTTTTTTAACAGAAGAAACGAGACCTCGTATATGTAATTTTTATTAATAATACATGATATAAAAGTCTCGATGGAAATCGGGACTTTTTTTTTGTCAAATACCAAAAACTAAAACCATTTGAGACATACAATCGGTATACAAGGAGTAAAAGGGTCTTTTCATCATATTGTAACTCAGCAATATTTTGAAAACGAAGTAGCTGTGCAAGAATGTGCATCTTTTGATAAGCTTGTTCAAGGTTTGCTTTCTAATGAAACCGATGCCATTGTTATGGCTTTGGAGAACTCGATTGCGGGATCAATTATTCCGAATTACGCTTTAATAGATTCAAATAATTTAAGAATTGTAGGAGAGTGTTATCTGGATGTTCAACATCATTTAATGGCTTTAAAAAATCAAACAATTACAGATATTGTTGAGGTATATTCTCATCCCATGGCGTTATTGCAATGTAAGGAATTCTTTAAAAAACACCCACATATAAAGCTGATTGAAGATTCAGATACAGCAGGAGTCGCACAACGTATTCAAAAAGAAAGTTTAAAGGGTGTAGCCGCCATTGCGAGTAAATTAGCCTCAGAATTATTTGAGTTAGATATTTTGGCAGAAAGTATTCAAACCATAAAAAATAACGAAACCCGCTTTGTAATAGTTGAAAAAACAAAGAGAGATTTAGAGGAAGCGCACATTAATAAAGCATCTGTAAAATTCGAATTAGATCATAAAAGAGGAAGTTTAGCAACCGTTTTAAATGTGATGAGCGATTGTAAATTGAATTTAACTAAAATCCAATCCTTACCAAAAATAGAAACGCCATGGAAATATGCATTTTTTATAGATGTTACTTTCGATGATTACCGAGATTATAAAAAGGCTCAGTCGCTTTTAGAAATAATGGCAGAAGAATTTAAAATATTAGGGGAATATAAAAATGCAAAACAATGATAGAAGTAGCACAAAGATTGCAATCGGTTGAAGAGTATTACTTTTCAAAGAAATTACGGGAGGTTAGGTTGCTGCAAGCTGATGGAAAACCCATTATAAACTTAGGAATTGGGAGTCCAGATTTGCAACCGCCACAAAAAGTTATATCGGCTTTAAGTGAAAGTTTTAAGGACGTTCAAGCCAATCAGTATCAGAGTTATCAGGGTTTGCCAGAATTGCGCGAAGCCATGGCTTATTTTTATAGATCTCAGTATCAGGTCAATTTAAGTCCGTCTACAGAAGTGCTGCCATTAATGGGGAGTAAAGAAGGTATTATGCATATTTCTATGGCATTTTTAAATCCGGGAGATCACGTACTTGTACCAAATCCGGGCTATCCAACCTATTTATCCGTAAGTCGTTTGGTTGGTGCCAATCCCATTCTTTATCCTTTAAATGAAGAAGAAAACTGGTTGCCAGATTTAGAAGCTTTAGAACAAAAAGATTTAACTCAGGTAAAACTTATGTGGATTAATTATCCTCATATGCCTACTGGAGCTGTAGCGACAGAGGCTTTTTTTGTAAAACTAATAGCTTTTGCAAAAAAGCATCAGATTTTGATTGTAAACGATAATCCGTATGGCTTTATTCTTAACAGTTCTCCAAAAAGTATTTTAAATATTCCAGGAGCAAAGGATGTTTGTTTAGAGCTAAATTCTTTAAGTAAGACTTTTAATATGTCTGGATGGAGAATTGGGATGGTTTTAGGAAAATCGGAATATATAGGACATATTTTAAAGGTTAAAAGCAATATGGATTCTGGGATGTTGTACGGGATTCAAAAAGGAGCAATTGAGGCCTTAAATTGTTCTAAATTATGGTATGTCAGTCTAAATAATGTATATGAAGAACGACGAAAACTAATTTGGCGATTGGCAGACAATTTAAATTGCACCTATAATAAACAAGCTACAGGCTTATTTGTTTGGGCAAAAATTCCTGGGTCTTTTACGTCTGAAGAGTTTATTGATTTACTGTTGAAAGAGAAACATATTTTTATTGCGCCAGGAACCGTTTTTGGAAGTCAGGGAGAAGGTTATATTAGGTTTTCACTTTGCGCTTGTACAAAAGATATTGAAGAAGCCATTGCTAGAATATAGTTAATAAACCGTGCTTATTTAAAAATTAAAAACACATGCTTACTGCCTTAAAATAGTAAGGGTAGAAGCGTAAAACACATATGAAAAACATATATATCATAGGAGTTGGATTAATTGGAGGCAGCATTGCTAAAGATGTTAAGAAGTTGAATCCGGAAATTACAATTCATGGAATAGATAAAAATAAGAACCATTTAGAAGACGCTCTTTCTTTAAAACTCATAGATAAAAAAGCCGTTTTTGATGATCTGGAAAAAGCTGATTTAGTGATTGTTTCCATACCTGTTGATGCTACAGAAATGTTGTTGCCAGGAATTCTTGATAACGTCTCAGACGATGCTTTAGTCATAGATTCTGGATCTACAAAAGCGAGTATTTGTAAGGCTGTTGAAAATCACCCGAAACGCAGAAACTTTTTAGCAACGCATCCCATAGCGGGAACCGAGTTTTCCGGGCCAAAAGCTGCATTGGAAGGGTTGTTTGCAAACAAAACAAACATTATTTGCGAAATAGAAAAAACAGCTTTTAAATTGCAAGAACGCGCTTTAACCATTTTTAAAATTATGGGAATGCATATGCGTTATATGAATCCCGAAGCTCATGATAAACATATTGCCTATGTATCGCATTTGTCGCATATAAGTGCCTTTATGTTAGGGAAAACGGTTATAGAAAAGGAAAAGAACGAACGTGATATTTTTGATTTGGCAGGAAGTGGTTTTGCTTCAACTGTCCGATTGGCAAAAAGTTCGCCCCGGATGTGGGCACCTATTTTTAAACAGAATAAAAGCCATGTTATAGAATCTTTAGACGAGTATATAAACAACTTATCCAAGTTTAAAGCAGCCATGGAATTAGATGATTTTGATTTTATTTTTAGTGAAATGGAAAACACAAATCATATAAAACAGATTTTAAACGGAATACAATAATCTAAAAAAATAAATAGTCTGTCGGTTTAAAAGACAGATAAAAACCTAAATTCCAAAAGATAAGAAGTATCCTATTATAGGAATTTTGAATTTGTTTATTTTTGAATATTACCAATATTATGGAGAACAAAAAAGAACTTAAAAACTGGTTAAACGCTTTTAATTTAAAGCACCCTTTAGTAATAGCGGGACCGTGTAGTGCAGAAACCGAAGAACAGGTGTTAACTATTGCTCATCAGTTAAAGAACAGCGATGCCACTGTTATGCGTGCAGGTATCTGGAAACCTAGAACTAGACCCGGAAATTTTGAAGGTGTTGGAGCTTTAGGCTTAAAATGGCTTCAAAAAGCCAAAGAAGAAACAGGGTTGTTAATTGCAACGGAGGTAGCTAATGCCAATCATGTAGATTTAGCCTTAGAGCACGATGTAGATCTGTTATGGATTGGAGCACGAACAACGGTTAGTCCGTTTATTGTTCAAGAAATTGCAGAAGCTTTACAGGGCACAGATAAAATAGTTCTAGTTAAGAATCCCGTAAATCCGGATTTATCACTTTGGCTGGGTGCTGTAGAAAGATTTCATACTGCAGGAATTAATAATTTAGGGGTTATTCATCGTGGGTTTTCAACTTACGAAAAAACCAGATATAGAAATAATCCAGAATGGCAAATACCTATCGATTTACAAAACCGTTTTCCAGATTTACCACTAATTTTAGATCCTTCGCATATTGCCGGTCGTAGAGATATTATTTTCGATTTATGTCAAACAGCTCTCGATTTAAACTACGATGGTTTAATGGTGGAAACGCATCATAATCCGGATAAAGCGTGGAGCGATGCGTCTCAACAAATTACTCCAGACACTTTGGATCAATACACAAAAGATTTAAAAATTAGAAAAGAAGTAGGAGAAGCTGCCGAATTTAAAAATAGAATCAACACTCTGCGCACACAAATAGATGTGATAGATCATCAATTAATAGATATGATTGGAAAGCGTATGAAAGTTGCAGATGATATTGGTGCCTTAAAAAAAGCGCATAATGTGGCTGTTTTACAAACAAAACGCTGGAATGAAATTTTAGGAAAAATGATTCTTCAAGGAGAGGAGAAAAATTTAAGTGAAGAGTTTATTCTACGCATGTTTAAGGCCATTCATCAGGAATCGATAAATCATCAGGAAAAGATTATCAAAAAATAAATGTCTTAGACCTTTCTAATCCTAAAGTTTTGGGACTGAAAGGTCTTTTATCTTTGATTTGTTTTTCCTTATTAATTAATATTGCATCTTTGTAATAATGACAGGAATAGTATATAAATCTACTGGAAGCTGGTACACTGTAAAAACGGATTTAGGTGCCATATATCAATGCCGAATTAAAGGAAAGTTTAGAATTCAAGGTATTAAAAGCACCAATCCCATTGCTGTTGGAGATCGTGTGGATTTCGATTTAGACGAAAGTAATAATGAGGAACCAGTAGGGGTAATTACTAATATTCACGACAGAACGAATTATATTGTTAGAAAATCGGTTAATTTATCGAAACAAACACATGTTATTGCTTCTAATATAGATCAGGTTTTTCTCTTGGTAACTATAGATAATCCTCCAACCTTTACAACGTTTATCGATAGGTTTTTAGTAACCGCCGAAGCCTATTCCATTAAAGCCATTTTGCTTTTTAATAAAGTAGATACTTATAGTCAAGAGACGCTTGACGAAGTGAGATATCTAGCTCATGTGTATCGAAAAATTGGTTATGAATGTATTGGAATTTCAGCAGCTACCGGAAAAAACATCGATAAGGTAAAAGCTATCATGCAAGATAAAGTAAGCATGTTTGCCGGACATTCAGGAGTGGGAAAATCTACTTTAGTCAATGCCATTGAACCGGAATTAAATTTGAAAACAAAAGAAATATCTACCCAACATAGCCAAGGGCAGCACACCACTACCTTTGCCGAAATGTTTGACTTAAGCTTTGGTGCAAAAATAATAGACACCCCAGGAATTAAAGGTTTTGGAGTTGTAGATATGGACAGAACGGAGGTTGGCGATTACTTTCCAGAGTTTTTTAAACTGAAACAAGATTGCAAGTTTAATAACTGCATTCATGTAGACGAACCAAAATGCGCTGTAAAAGATGCTTTAGACAAGGATGAGATTGCTTACTCAAGATATAGAAGTTACCTTCAAATTTTGGAAGGAGAAGACGCGCATTATAGAACAGATATTTGGGATCAAGAGTAATTATACTACATCTTGTTATTGGTATTAAACATAAACTTATTTCTTTATTTTTTTTTGAAAAAATTGTAAAATATTATGAAAGCAGTTATTCAAAGAGTTTCAAAAGCCAGTGTTACTATTAATGGAAATAAAGTAGCATCCATTGCTAATGGGTTACTTGTTTTATTGGGAATTATAGACGAAGACAGTCAAGAAGATATCCATTGGTTGTCTAATAAAATTGCTAATCTTCGAATTTTTAATGACGAAAATGGGGTGATGAACCAATCCTTGTTACAGCAAGAAGGAGACGTTATTGTGGTTAGTCAATTCACGCTTCACGCTAATACAAAAAAAGGAAACAGACCAAGTTATATTAAAGCAGCCAAACCGGATGTTGCCATTCCTCTTTATGAAACTTTTATAAAAGAAATGGAAGGCATTTTAGGGAAACCAATTCAAACCGGAGAATTTGGAGCAGATATGAAAGTAGAGCTTTTAAACGACGGACCTGTATCCATAATTATTGATACTAAAAATAAGGAATAATGGACATAAAAAATTCGCAACAGGCAGTAGATACATGGATAAAAGAACACGGGGTTCGTTATTTTAACGAGCTCACTAATATGGCTCAGCTTACAGAAGAAGTGGGCGAGGTAGCCAGAATTATTGCTAGACGTTACGGCGAACAAAGCGAAAAAGAAAGCGATAAAAGCAAAGATTTAGGGGAAGAGTTGGCAGATGTGGTATTTGTAGTTTTATGTCTTGCCAATCAAACAGGAATCGATTTGCAAGCTGCTTTCGATAAGAAATTGGATTTAAAAACCAAGCGCGATCACGATAGACATCATAATAACGAAAAGCTGAAGTAGATTTATGGACTTAAAACTTCAAAAATCAAAAATCGGTAATCAGCAATCAACAATTAACGTAACAGGTTCAAAAAGCGAATCTAACAGATTGCTTTTGCTACAAGCTTTATATCCACATATTGAGATAAAAAACTGTTCAAATTCTGATGATTCTGTGGTTATGTCTGAAGCCTTATCATCGTCTTCAAATATCATCGATATTCATCATGCAGGAACGGCTATGCGCTTTTTAACGGCCTATTTTGCCACACAGGATGGACGGGAAGTTGTTTTAACAGGATCTGATAGAATGAAAGAACGTCCGATAAAAATTTTAGTGGACGCACTTAAAAGTCTAGGAGCAGATATTTCTTATTTAGAAACAGAAGGGTTTCCGCCATTAAAAATTAAAGGCAGGCAACTTAGTAATAATAAAGTTGCACTTAAAGCGCATGTTAGTAGTCAGTATATTTCAGCCTTACTGCTTATTGCAGCAAAACTAGAAAATGGTTTAGAACTCACTTTAGAAGGAGAAATTACCTCTATTCCGTATATTAATATGACCCTGAGTTTATTAAATGAAGTTGGTATAAAAACCTCTTTTAAAGGGCAGCTCATAAAAGTGTATCAGCAGGCAGCAATTTCCAAGCAAGAATTGATAATTGAAAGCGACTGGTCGTCAGCATCCTATTTTTATAGTATGATAGCTTTAAGCGAATTAGGAACAGAAGTCAAGTTGTCTGCCTACAAACAAAACAGCCTGCAAGGAGATTCTGTATTATCAGAAATTTATCAGCAATTTGGAGTTGAAACTCATTTTCATAATACGCGTATCACGCTTCGAAAATCAAAAAATGTGGATCTTGAGTCTATAATTACCTTAAACTTATCAAATTCACCAGATATTGCTCAAACTATTGCCGTAACTTGTTTGGGTTTGGGACTAGAATGTAAACTAACAGGGCTTCATACTTTAAAAATTAAAGAAACAGATAGACTGCTTGCGCTTAAAACTGAAATTGAAAAATTAGGAGGAGAAGTAGCCATAACCAGTAACAGTTTGCATTTAAAGGCCTTAAAGGTTAAAATTAATACCGTTGCAATAGATACTTATAACGACCATAGAATGGCCTTGTCTTTTGCGCCTTTAGCACTAGTAACTTCAATTACTATAAGGGATGCCGAGGTTGTGTCAAAATCATTTCCCAGTTTTTGGAACGATTTAAAAGCCCTGGGATTTCAAGTTGAAAAAATATAAATGGCTAAATACTTGACAACGCCTACTTTCAGGTCGTATATTTGTGGCTTTCCAAAATATAAAGTTTTCACTAAAACATGTTTCTCATTGAAAAAGTGAAAATGATAAAAAAGAACTATATATGAAATTATCACATTTTAATTTTGAACTTCCAGAAGAGTTATTAGCAGAATATCCATCTGAAAATAGAGATGAATCTCGCCTCATGGTTTTGGATAGAGAAAAACAAACCATCGAGCACAAAATGTTTAAAGATTTAATTGATTATTTCGATGAAGATGATGTCATGATTCTTAATAATACGAAAGTTTTTCCGGCTAGGCTTTTTGGTAACAAAGAGAAAACAGGAGCAAGAATTGAAGTGTTTTTATTAAGAGAGTTAAATGAAGAACAACGTCTTTGGGATGTTTTGGTAGATCCAGCTAGAAAAATTAGAATTGGGAATAAATTATACTTTGGCGAGGGAGAATCTTTAGTTGCTGAGGTTATTGACAACACCACATCAAGAGGAAGAACTTTACGTTTTTTATACGATGGTTCTTATAGAGATTTTCGAGTAAAGCTTACTGAATTAGGAGAAACTCCACTTCCTAAATATATTAAAAGAGAGGTGGAACCAGAAGATGAAAATCGTTACCAGACTATTTTTGCAAAGAATGAAGGAGCAGTAGCGGCACCAACAGCTGGGATGCACTTTTCTAAACATCTTTTAAAGCGTTTAGAAATTAAAGGTGTTAATCTTGCTGAAGTTACTTTGCATGTTGGTTTAGGAACTTTTAACCCAGTAGAGGTAGAAGATTTGTCAAAGCATAAAATGGATAGTGAAGAAATTATCATAAAAAAAGATGCTGTAGACACTATTAATACTGCAATTAAAAACAAAAAACGTATTTGTGCCGTTGGTACAACTGCCATGCGTGCTATAGAAAGTTCGGTATCTTCTAATGGTACTTTAAACGAGTTTGATGGTTGGTCTAATAAATTTATTTTCCCTCCATACGAGTTTAGTATTGCTAATTGTATGATTACTAACTTCCATACACCAAAATCAACTTTATTAATGATGGCTTCGGCTTTTGGAGGTCATGATTTTATTAAAAAAGCTTACGACGAAGCTATAAAAGAAAAATATAACTTCTATAGCTACGGAGATGCGATGTTAATTATTTAATTAGAATAGCAAATCACATATAATTGAAAGGCCTTGTTTTTACAAGGCTTTTTCTTTTTATATAGATTTTAGAGTTTAGATTGTTCTATCAACAAATTAATTTTTAACTAAGAATAAGGCTCCGTATAATTTGGTTTAACTCTGAAAATCTGTGAATAAGCTTTAAAATTGATAAATTAAAAAATCGTAAAACGGAAATCCTTTACGTACTTTTGCAAACAGATGGAAACAAAAAAGAAAGATATACGAGCCTTAACGAAAGAGCAACTTCGAAATTTCTTTGTTAAAGAGGGAGATCAAGCGTTTCGTGGTAATCAGGTTTATGAATGGTTATGGAGCAAAGGCGCTCATAGCTTTGAGGATATGACCAATATTTCTAAAGAAACCAGGCAGATGTTGGAAGATAACTTTGTTATCAATCATATTCGTGTGGATACCATGCAAAAAAGTAATGATGGAACTATAAAAAATGCCGTTCGTTTGCATGATGGATTGACCGTGGAATCGGTTTTAATTCCTACAAAATCAAGAACAACAGCTTGTGTTTCCAGTCAGGTTGGATGTAGTTTGGATTGCAGATTCTGTGCGACTTCTAGACTGAAGCGTATGCGAAATTTAAATCCAGATGAAATTTTTGATCAAGTAGTTGCTATAGATAATGAAAGCCGGTTGTATTACGATAAACCTTTAAGCAATATTGTATTTATGGGGATGGGAGAACCACTTATGAATTACAATAATGTCTTAAAAGCCATTGATAAAATTACTTCAGATGAAGGATTAGGAATGTCGCCAAAACGTATCGTAGTTTCTACATCGGGAGTTCCAAAAATGATTAAGAAAATGGCAGACGATGAGGTGAAATTTAAATTAGCTGTATCACTTCACTCAGCAATAGATGAGGTTAGAACATCTATTATGCCTTTTAATGAAACGTTCCCTTTAGCAGATTTACGTGAAGCTTTAGAATATTGGTACGCTAAAACAAAAAATAGAATCACCTACGAATATGTGGTTTGGAAAGATATTAACGACAAGAAGAAAGATGTTGATGCCTTAATTGCTTTTTGTAAATTTGCACCAAGTAAGGTTAATTTAATTGAATATAATCCTATTGACGATGGCGAATTTCAGCAAGCGCCAGACCAAGCAATTGATATGTATGTTTCTATGCTAGAAGCTAATAATATAACGGTAACCGTAAGACGTTCCAGAGGAAAAGATATTGATGCTGCTTGTGGTCAATTGGCAAATAAAAGTTAAATATATTATTTGAATTGCTATATTTGATACTTCAGTGAAAATAGTAGAACAAATAAAACAGCCCATCGATTTTGAAATGGAACTTTTTGAACAAAAGTTTCAGCTCTCCATGTCTTCTAAAGTGGCGCTGTTAAACCGAATTACGCATTATATAGTTAACAGAAAAGGAAAGCAAATGCGACCAATGTTTGTGTTTCTCGTGGCTAAAATGGTGTCAAATGGAGAAATTAGCGAACGTACCTATCGTGGCGCATCTGTTATAGAGCTTATTCATACAGCTACTTTGGTACATGACGATGTGGTGGACGAAAGTAATAGACGCCGTGGGTTTTTCTCTGTCAATGCCCTATGGAAAAATAAGATTGCTGTCTTGGTTGGAGACTATCTACTTTCAAAAGGACTCCTGCTTTCTATAGACAACAACGATTTCGATTTACTGAAAATAATTTCTATTGCAGTAAGAGAAATGAGTGAGGGCGAATTACTTCAAATAGAAAAAGCTCGAAAATTAGATATTACTGAAACTGTTTATTACGAAATTATCCGTCAAAAAACAGCAACACTAATTGCAGCTTGTTGCAGTTTGGGTGCTGCTTCGGTAAAACCAGACTCAGACCATGTAGAACGTATGCGAAAATTTGGTGAGCTTATTGGAATGGCTTTTCAAATTAAAGACGATTTATTCGATTATGGAAATGAAGCTATTGGGAAACCCACAGGAATTGATATTAAAGAGCAGAAAATGACCTTGCCTCTAATTTATGCGCTAAATCAAGCAGATAAAAAGGAGAAACGTTGGCTTATTAACTCTATTAAAAATCATAATAGAGATAAAAAACGAGTCAAAGAAGTCATTAGTTTTGTAAAAGAAAAGGGAGGCTTAGATTATGCGGTTTCTAAAATGAAAGAATTTCAAAAAGAAGCCTTGGAAATACTTCAAAAATATCCAGAATCTACTTTTAGAAGCTCACTCGAGCTTATGGTTAATTATGTAATTGATAGAAAAAAATAAACCATAACCCATACATTTATAGAGGATTAAACTCGTAATATCATATTTTTATAAATAAATATGGATGTCAGGCAACCTTTTGCATGATTTTTTCGTCTTTATAAATAGAAGCAGGACAAAACCCTTTAAGTGAAAGTTATTCAACTCTACAAAAACGAATCGGTGCTTATAAAAAAGGCCATAAAAAACAATCGTGAAGCACAGCACGTCTTGTTTAATATGCATGCACCTAAAATGTTGAGTGTTTGCAGGTACTATATTAAAGATTTGCAACATGCCGAAGACACTATGTTGATTGGTTTTTTTAAAGTGTTTAAAAATCTTAAAAGCTATAAAGCTAAAGGTAGTTTCGAAGGTTGGATTAGACGTATTATGGTTAGAGAATCTATTACATTTTTAAGACAGCAAAAACACATTGAATTTCCAGTTGAACATATAACCGATAAGAAAGAGGTACCGGTGCAATTAGATACAGAACTTGAAGTTAAAGACATTCAGCAGTTAATTGATAATTTACCCGAAGGATACAGAATGATTTTTGTTATGTACGCTATAGAAGGCTATAAGCACGCTGAAATAGCTGAGCTTTTACAAATAAGTGAAGGAACTTCTAAGTCGCAATTGTTTAAGGCAAGAAAACAGCTTCAAGAACAGATTAATAAACAAAATATAACAAGTTATGGCTCCAAATAAATTTGAAGAACATATCAAGACTAAGCTTGAAAAAAGAACCCTTGAGCCATCAGGTCAGGCTTGGGAGAAGCTTTCAGAAAAATTGGAAATCGACAATAAAAAGTCATCTTCTAAAACCCTATGGAAGCTTGCAATAGCTGCAAGTTTAGTTGGGATTCTTTTTATGGTGAACATGTTTTTTAACCCCTCGGAATCTACTACAAGTAAACCTGTTATAGTAGATGCGGAGGTTAAAGAAGTTCAAGGTATTGAGAATTCAAAACAGATAAAAACGGATAAAACTCTAATTGCTGTAGAAAATAGTAAAGATGAAGTTGATACTACGGCAGTAGAGAAACTACATGCAACCCAAATTGGAACAAGTTCTGTAAACTCAAAAACAGATTCAACTAAAAATGCCATGGTCGCTGAAGCTTCAAAACAAGAAGAACCAAAAGAAACTGCAATAAATACCATTCAAGAAGGATCTTTGGTTCATGTGGAATTAGCAGAAGTAGAACATCAGGAAAGAGAAAGAAACACCGTAACAGATATTGATTCTTTACTAAAAACAGCGCAACAAAATTTAGCTAAAAATGCTGATATAAAAAACAATTCTATTGATGCTCAAGCGCTACTTCAAGACGTTGAAGAAGATATTGAAGCTTCTTTTAGAGATAAGGTTTTCGAAACTTTAATAACAGGCTATAAAAAAGTAAAAACAGCTGTTGTGGAACGTAACGATTAATCGCATCGCATATTAATTTCATCCATTAAAAAACAAACACTTATGCAAACTATTACTAAATATGTAGCACTACTTGTGCTCGTTTTTTCTGCGCAACTAATCTCTGCACAGGAAATTACCAACAAAGATAAAATTGAACTTTTAGAAGCTCAGAAGGAGCGAGTTTTAACTGAAGAAAAAGACTTGCTCAAATTAGAAGTTGAAGCTGTTAATGTGCAGTTAGATAATAAGGAGATTAGTTTAGAAAAAGCCAATTCTTTAAAGGAAGAGCTTGCCACCAAACATGCTTTAAACATAGAAAACAGGTTGGCCATTATAGATAATAGAATTGCGCTTTTAGAGAGAAATGAAAATGGGTCTTATGATATTGAAAACCATAATGATGGTTTTACTTTTACTATTGGAAAAGATGAAGATTCCTATAAATACGATTTAAAAAGCATATATATTGGGCCTCAAACTAAAAAAGAACCAAAAAAATACGATAGACGGACCACCAGCGATTTAGTATTTGCCATAGGATTTAATAATGCCATTATTGAAGGGCAGTCGCTTAACGATTCGCCATACAAGCTTGGTGGTTCTGGGTTTGTAGAATTAGGTTGGGCATGGAAAACCAGAGTACTTAATAATAGCAATGCCATCCGTTTAAAATACGGTGTTTCTTTTCAATGGAATAAATTAGACATAAAAGACAATCTGTACTTTCAGGAAGTGGATGATGTGGTAACCTTAGAAGAGTTTCCAATAAACCTCAGTAAATCTAAATTTAGATCTACCAATTTAGTCATTCCTATACATTTTGAATTTGGACCGTCTAAGAAAATTGAGCGTGAGAATTATTATAGATATTCAACACATAAGAAATTTAAAATAGGGGTTGGGGGTTATGGAGGTTTTGTACTTCAATCCATGCAGAAATTAAAATACGACGATATGCATGGTGATTTTCAAAAGCAAAAAATAAAGGATTTCAATACCAATAATTTTGTGTATGGTTTAAGTTCATACATTTCTTGGGGACATGTAGGTATTTATGCTAAATATGACTTGTCAACCATTTTTAAAGATCAAGCTATAGACCAAAATAATATTTCTTTGGGTTTACGTTTTGATATGGATTAGTTTAAGTAGTTAATTAGTAAACCCTTTCAGTTTTTTAACCTGAAAGGGCTTTTATCTTCTTTTATTCCTCCTCGTTAAAGGCATCTTTAAACTCTATGTCGTCATCAACAACCCCTTTAAAAGCTTCCACCCAGGCATTACTTAAAATATTTGTAAATGTTTTCCAAACTCCTGCTTCTAGATTGTTAAGGTCGCCTTCTAAAGGTATTTTTGTTGCAAGTGTATCTGTACGTTGGTTTTTTAAAGCAAACTTGAAGAATCCAACAAAGCCTTCCCAAACAGTTTCTATAAAATTATCGTCTTTACCTATAAGTTTGGAATTCTTAAGTAAGGGTTTCATATAACCTTTTAAATAACCATCTGCAATGGCAATTTCACTATATAAATTAAACTCGCCACTTTCAAAATTAATATTGGCATAATGCTTGGTAAAATCGTTTAAAGCTGTAGCATCTGTGTTCTCTAATGCGAATTCAATATCCATATCAGGAATATCTTTAATAAGGTTTAAATGTCCTTTTAAACTCATATTTCCTTGTCCAATTGAAACAGCCGAAGCTGTAATAGGAGAGGGTAAGCTGTGTTTTTCTTCACGAACATTTCTTAAATTGTCTGCCGTAAGTTCTAAATTATCAAAATGAAGATCAATTTTAGGTTCGGCCTGTTCTTGTAAAAAGGATAGTTTGCCATTATGCACTTCAAAGTGGTTTATTTTAATTGGAACTAAGTCGGTTAAAGCTTTTGTCCAACTATCCATATCTGGGTTTTCGCCATCCGTTTCCTGGTCTTCTAATACGTAATTTATTTTAGGACCCATCATGATAATTTCGCTTACTATTTCGCCTTTAAATAAAGATTTCCACTCAATGGAAATATCAGTCTTTGGAAAATCTAAAAACGGAATTTGAGTTTGAGCATTCACTTTATTTAAATACATGCCGTTTATTTTATAAGCTCCACGTACAAGAGCAATATCTATGTCTTCAACCTGTCCATAATAACCAGGGATATCTGCAAGCACTTTGTTTACATAGTTTTTTACCAAAGTTGGGAGATACAATCTAAAAATAAAAAGTACAGCAATTAATAGTATAGGAATAATATACCTTTTCTTTTTATAAGCTTTTCTATTATTTTTGGTTTTCATAGCTTCAGGTTCGGGTTTGTACTAATTTAGTAATATTATTTATTCTGAATACTAAAATTTAATTAGGTTTAACAGTTTAAGGTTTCTGTTTTGAGACTTAATTTTACTACTTTTATACCCGTTAAAATCCGAAACCTTTGATATCAAAATCCACCATAGATCAAGTATTTGAAACTGCTCGCGTTGAAGAAGTTATTGGCGATTTTGTGCAATTAAAAAAATCTGGAAGTAGCTTTAAAGGCCTAAGTCCGTTTAGCGACGAACGTTCTCCTAGTTTTATGGTATCGCCAGTAAAGCAGATTTGGAAAGATTTTTCAAGTGGAAAAGGCGGAAATGTTGTGGCATTTTTAATGGAGCATGAGCATTTTACCTATCCAGAAGCCATTAAATACTTGGCTAATAAATATAATATTGAAGTTGAAGAGACTGAGCAGACTAACGAGCAGAAAGAACAGGCCAACGAGCGGGAAAGTTTGTATTTAGTAAGCGAATATGCCAGTACCTATTTTCAAAAAACACTTCATAAAACAGATCAAGGGAAATCCATTGGCCTAAGCTATTTTAAGGAACGTGGTTTTACAGAAGAAACCATTAAAACATTTCAATTAGGTTATTCTTTAGACGAGTGGCAAGCCTTTACAGACGAGGCCTTAAAACAAGGTTATAATATAGATTATCTAGAAAAATCGGGGGTGACGATTGTAAAGGGAGAAAAGCGTTTCGATAGGTTTAAGGGACGAGTTATGTTTCCTATTAGAAGTATGAGTGGCCGAGTTCTGGGTTTTGGAGGAAGAATTTTAGGGAACGATAAAAAAGCAGCTAAATATTTAAACTCTCCCGAAAGTGATATTTACCATAAAAGTAAAGTGCTTTATGGTATTTTTAATGCCAAACAAAGTATTGCCAAGGAAGATAATTGTTATTTAGTAGAAGGTTATACAGATGTTATTCAGTTTCATCAACGAGGTATTCATAATGTGGTGTCTTCTTCTGGAACGGCTTTAACTCCAGATCAAATTCGGTTAATAAATAGATTGACAAAAAATATTACCCTTCTTTTTGATGGGGATGAAGCTGGAATTAGAGCATCTTTAAGAGGTGTAGATTTAATTCTTGAACAAGGTATGAATGTGAAAATATGTACTTTCCCTGAAGGAGATGATCCTGATAGTTTTGCCAGACAAAATACTTTAGAAGAACTTACATTATATTTAGAAGAAAATGCCCAAGACTTTATTCAGTATAAAGCATCTATGTTATTCGAAGCTTCTAAAAACGATCCCATTAAAAAGGCTGAAACCGTTAGAGATATTATAAATAGTATTTCTAAAATTCCAGACAGAATTAAACGGGAAATCTATATCCAAGAGTGTTCTAAAATCATGGATATCAGCGAAAATGTTTTGTATAGTACTTTAGCTCAGTCTTCTAAAAAAGAATTTCAGGAGGCTAGTAAAAAGCATCATCAAGAGCAAAAAGCTTTTGATGTTATAAAGAATCAACAAGGTCAGAAAAAGGTTGATGTTCAATATGAATTGGAACGTAAAATTATTCAAATTTTATTGTTGTATGGAAACAGAACTGAAGATTTTGAAGATCTAATACTGAAAGAAAACGATAAGAATGAATTAATTTTAGAACCCGTTGTACAAGAGGCTAGAGTTTTCGAAAAAATATTTTTAGACCTTCAAGAAGACGAAATGGAGTTTACCAACATCAAATTTAAGGATCTATATTATAAGATTATCGATACTTTAAATAGGAACCCCGATTTTGCCTTAGAAAACTTTGCAAAGGATGCTGATACGGATTTGGTTGCGGAAATGACTACTATTTTAATGGAGGATGAGCGTTATACCTTGTCCGATTGGGAACGTCAGAATATTTTTCCAAAGAAAAAAACAGACTCTATTGCACAGTTGGTAAATGAAACAATTTTAAGTTTAAGATGTTTTTTAATTAGTAAGAAAATAGACGCTCTAAGTGCAGAAACAAAGAACAATCTACAGGTTCAATACCGTGATATTTTAGAAGAAGTTATTGGATATAAAAAGTTAGATAATTTACTGTCTAGGAAACTAAATAAAGCCCTTTAAAACTCCATTAATTTAGCTCTATTTATAAGATCTACGATATTTTCCACATGAAGTTTTTTCATTAATCGCGCTTTATAGGTGCTAACAGTTTTTTCGTTAATATCTAGTTCTTTCGCAATTTCTTTATTTTTTCTGCCTACAGAAATTAGTTTAAGAACCTCAATTTCTCTTGTTGAAAGTTTTTTATAAGGAGATTTAGTAGATTTACTTATATGTCTTCCAAAAGCCACTTTACTTGCAAGATTATTACTTAAATAATTGTTTCCTTCAGCCACTTTCATAATGGCTTCTCTAATGGTAATTATATTTGCATTTTTAGATAAATATCCAGATGCTCCAGCTTTAATGGTGTTAAGTGCATAAATTTCTTCGGGTTGCGAAGAGAACATAAGAACTTTTATTTGGGGATATTCTTTAGAAAGACGCCTTAAAGCAGTAATGCCATTGAGTTTGGGTAAATCAATTTCAGATAAAATTACATCTGCTTTTTCTTGTTTGAGGAAATCGAAAATAGCTTCGCCATTACTTACTCCTCCAACAACTTTAATGTCTTTGGAAGCAACAAACAAAAGTTCGATTCCTTTTCGAATTATGGGGTGACTATCTACTACCAACAGTTTAATCATTTTGCTTTATTTTTTAAATATTAAGAAAGACTGCTGAGGCAAAAAAAGTGAATGGTATTAAGTAAAGATAGTAAATTTCTGTCAAATTATAATTAAAATTATTTTAAATTATTTGGAATTATACAAATAGGGATGGGATCCATTTTATGTTTGTTGGCTTTATTTAATCTTTGATAAATTTTTAGAACCTCCTTTTGTCTGCCTTCAAAATTGGTTTCATTTTTATTCTCAACTACCATTTTCATGGCCCATTCTAATTCAGGGTAAGAGGCTCCTATTTGGTCTTCATCGCTTCTGTCGTCTCCAAACAACCCATCGCTTGGAGCCGCATTTATAATAGACTCTGGTACTTGAAGCGTTTTTGCTAATTGATAAACTTCAGATTTTAATAAATCGGCAATGGGACTTAAATCTACTCCGCCATCCCCATATTTTGTATAGAAACCGACACCAAAATCTTCTATTTTATTTCCAGTTCCTGCTACCAATAGACCTTTTAGTCCGGCATAATAATACAAGGTGGTCATTCGTAATCGAGCTCTTGTATTAGCTAGAGCCATATCAATTACAGCCTGATTGCCTTCTTGTATCACTTCCTTTTTAAATGTGTCGAAAACTGGAGTTAAATCGGTTCTTAACTGATCCACATTTTTATAGTTTGCTTTAAGAAAAGCAAGGTGTTCCTGAGCTCTATTGACATGACTTTTTGCTTGATGGATGGGCATTTCCAAGCATAAAACATCTAAGCCTGTTTTAGCACATAAGGTAGATGTTACAGCCGAGTCTATGCCGCCAGAGATACCAAGAACAAAACCGTTAACTCCAGCGTTTAAGGCATAATCTTTAAGCCATTCTACTATAAAATCTATAACTTTTTCTGTTTGCATTTTTTACGAATTTTAAACAAAGAACCTTACCTTTGCCTAACAAAAGTAAAAGAAACCTCTTATTAATAAAAATTAACAAGCTTATAGTTTTATATGAAGAATCTTAGTGTGCTATTTTTTCTGTTAATCTCTGTTGTTTCTTGTAAAAAGGACAGTAAAATTGAAAAAGAGATAGCTCAAATTCCAATTAATTTTGATGTGGAGCGGTTTGATAAAATATTTGGCGCATCTACCGTAGAGAACTTAGCTGAAACAAAAAGAGCTTATCCGTTTTTGTTTTCAGAAAAGTATACAGATTCTTTTTGGATAGCAAAAGTTAATGATACCTTACAGAAACAATTAACCGAAGCGTCTGCACGTATTTTTCCTGAGTTTAAGGAAGAAAAGATAGAGATTACTCAACTATTTCAACACCTGAAGTATTATTTTCCTGAGTTTAAAACTCCAAGAGTTATTACGACAACCTCCTCGGTTGATTATAGAAATAAAGTTATAGTAACAGACACTATTGTATTAATTTCTTTAGATACTTATTTGGGAAGTGATCATGAGTTCTATCAAGGCATTCAAAAATATTTAAGTCAGAACTTTACAAAAGATCAGATTGTTGTGGATATGGCTACAGAGTATTCTAAAAAGCATATCTATCAGCAACAATTAAAGACTTTGTTGGACGAAATGATTTATTATGGAAAACAGCTTTACTTTAAAGATTTGGTTATTCCTTTTAAAACAGATGCAGAAAAGATAGGCTATACCCAGGAACAAATAGATTGGGCCTCTGCCAACGAGACTGAAATATGGCGCTACTTTGTAGCCCGTGAATTATTATTTAGCACAGATTCTTCGCTACCCAACAGATTTATAAACCCAGCTCCTTTTTCTAAATTTCAATTAGAAGAAATAGATAGAGAGTCTCCTGGAAAAATAGGAAGATATATGGGGTGGCAAATAGTACGCGCTTATATGTTAAATAACAAGGTGTCAATGAAAAATATGATGCATAAAGAAGCGAAAGATATTTTTAATAACTCTAATTTTAAACCTAAAAAATAAATGGCAAAAACAACATCCAAAATTGAATTAACTGTCGAGTTAGACGAGAATAGAGTCCCAGAAAAATTACATTGGACAGCCGAAGATGGAGGTATAAAAAATGAAGAGGCAAAAGCGATATTACTGTCTGTTTGGGATAGTAAAGCTCAGGAATCTTTGAGAATTGATTTATGGACTAAAGATATGCCTGTAGATGAAATGAAGTTGTTTTTCCATCAAACTTTAGTAGCCATGAGCGATACTTTTAATAGAGCCACTCAAGATGAAAAAATGACAGCTACTATGAAAGATTTTTGCGATTATTTTGCGGAGAAACTAGAACTTAAAAAATAAGTGGACTGTTTAAGACAATCCTGTTTTCTATTTTTCTAGATTTTGTTCTAGTTCTTATTTGGAGCATAGAAAGAAAAGGTCTATGAAATAAAATAGAGAAAAGGTTTCTTAAAACGTAGATATTCCAGACCTATTTTGAGAGATATGTTTTTAAGTTGTCTGAATGCGGAATCTATTAAAAATAATAATCCAGCATGAACGTTAATTTACTGAAATCTCTTGCTCTATTAAACTGTCGATAGCTTCTGTATTAAACCTAGAATAGACAAACAAACATTAGGAGTTAAAACTAATTGTTCTACTCGAATAAGAAGCTATTGACGCTCCTAATAGAAAAGTTTTAGATGGCCTTATTTATATAGCGTATCTAATTGAAAAGGATAAATTACTTTCCAGTCTTTTTTCATATCAACAAGTGTCCAATTTTTTGCTTTAGCCTCGTCTAATCCTTTGTTTAACTCGCCCATAGTAGAACCTCTATCATACGCCCATTCTCTGTTTGGATCTGTATGATGTACAAATAATTTAAAAGACTTGTACGTATTAGAGTCTGTCCACTGTAACATTTGTAAGTCACCATCAGAGTTCCCTGCAGCAAATGCGGGTTTTCTACCTATATATCTATGAATACCTAGAGGTTTACCAGCCCCATCATCTATAAAATTTATTTTGGCTAGACGTTTTATTACTGGTTCCCCGTGGTTATAATTAAATTCTGTAGCAATGCTACTTCCTACGATTTGATTTTTAGGAATGTTATACGCCTTTTCTGCCCATGGTCTCATAAATTCTATGCCACCACCGGAGACAATAAAAGTTTTAAATTCGTTTGCTCTTAAATAGTCAAGCAGTTCTAGCATGGGCTGATATATCAATTCATTATAAGGTTTATTAAAACGTGGGTGTCTAGCTGTAGTTAACCAATCTAATACAATTTGTTCAAATTCATCTGTCGTCATACCTGAGTGAGAAGCTAATAGTAGCTGCATCAAACCGTGATTTCCCAGAGTAGTTAAGGTTTTCATATCGTCTTCAATAGCCGCTTTATATGGTTGGAGGTTTTTCCATTCTGGATGTTCTGCTGCTAAAGTTTTTACTCTATCTATGGCGAATAACAATTGAAAATAGGCTGGTTGCTCAGACCATAGTGTACCGTCATTATCAAAAGTGGCAACTCGATCAACTTCTTCAATATAATTAGAGCTTAATTTATTAGTAACATCGGAGATATAATTTATAATGGCCGATTTTGTTTCTCCGTCATTCCACGACGGTAAGGGGTCCATAGTTTCAGTTAAAGATTCTGCAACTATTTCAACTTGTTGACTTTCAGGTTTTTTAAGGCATCCAGTAAGAAGCAAAAAGGTGATACTTAATAAGATAATGTTTTTCATGAGTTTTAAATAAATAATAATTATCAATTTTAAGCTCAACTAATGCTTAAATAAAAACAGTAATGAGCCTAATGTTTAATATTGATTGTAATATTAGCAATTAGAAGCCACTTTATCGTGTAATGGATAACTATATTTTATATCTAAGTATAAAAAAGCAACGTTCTCTTCTTTAAAGAATTACCATCATTTCCAATAGAGGTTGAAAAGTTTTTGGCAAATTTGAATAAACCCATTACGGGAGAAAATATAAAAGTCCAAGATTCAATATTATTATTATTATTATTATCAAAAAATCTCTCTCTATTAAAATCTTTTGCAACAATGTGTGTATGCAAATTTATGGGCTATTTTTGGTTAATTTCGAAATGGTAGTTTAATTTAAATAAAGGGATCCTCAATCAAGATGTTTCCCCATTTTTATTAATTGCTTCTTAAAAATGGATATGATCTAATAAAAACTTAATTGAATATTGTTTTTCTTTTACCTCTATTTGCTCTTTAGTTTGAGACGGTATAAACTACTAATAAAGCAGACTAGAACTAAAAAAAAACGTGTTTTTTCTGTCATTTTGATGGTTTGAGATGGTCTAATTATTAAAATAAACTTTTTAATTTAGGTGTCAAAATAAAACTTAAGGATGTTGATGCGTAGATTATGTTTGTAAAACCTCATGACGTACTTGCGCCAGTTTTTTAATTAGTTAAATTTTGTCTATTTTAAATTAACATGATTATCTATGCTTCAAAATAAAAGTAGCCTGAATTTGAATTAACCAATCGGCATCTGTTGGATGAGCCACATATTTGAAAACACCTGCTTTCACATTTATTGGAAGATATCTATTATGGGTAATTAGTTTTCCTGCTCCAGCTCCTAATGGAATGGTCCATTGTTTGTCGCTAGCAGCATTCCAGTCTGCTGTAATATTCGGACTGGAATAAACATACCAACTCTTGTTGAGTTTTTTAGATAAAATAACTTGTGTGTACAAATAATTAACATCTCCAACATCGCTAGGACCAGCAACCGAAAAAAAGTTTTGTACCAATAAACCATAAGTAAAACCATTGTTTTGTTTTAAAGCAACAACAGAAGGTCCAATAGAGAACTTTTCATAACCTAGGTCTTTAACTCCGGTTGGGAGCATAATTGCAGGACCAGCACCCCAAGTAAAACTATCTTTTTTAGCGGGTGTAATAGCTCCAAAAAAGGTAATGTTTTCTACGCCGTTTGAATAACCAGATTGGGATGGTGCATTGATAAAAGGTATGCTTGTTTGGGTAACTAGCAGCCACTTTTTTGATAATTTAATGGGGATTACAGGCTGAAAGTTGACAAAATTAGAATTTTTGTCATTAATCGATAAATTGTAGTTTATAGGAATACTCACCATATTCGCAATGGGATTTTGAATCATGTCTTCCAGACCATGACCATCTTCAGGATCTGCACTAGTCCTGTTTTCTTGAGCGCTAAGGGTTGTAAAAAACATTACAACGAGTCCAAAAAGTACCTGTTTTTTCATTTGTTGAATTTTTAAGGATTAATAACATGTTCTTATTTTTTTTGATAAAATTATTTAGATGACTTATAAAGATACTTTAATTTGTTGACTAGTACAAAAAAGAAAAAGCAGCAAGGTGTTGATTTGCTGCTTTTTACTAATCTTGTGTAAATAATATTTTACTCTTTTTTAACTTCTACAATTTCGTACATATCTTTACCATCTACTTGAATTGGTTGATAGTACGTTTCTCCAAACTGCACATAGGTTACTTCACCTATTTTAATTTCTTCTCCACCTTCAGGTAGGTTAGGCACTATAGTTCCAGCAGTAGCAGGAACAACCATATAACCGTCTTTGTTTTGCTCATAAAAAGCACCACCATAGTAATAGTTTGTTGTATTATTAACTTCTACTTTCTCTGCTTCTTTTGGAATTTCGGAGACTTCAGCACCTACTGGAGCTGGAACAGCAACAAAACCATCTTCAGTTTTTAAGTAGTAATTACCGTTTTCATAGTGGTATTCGTCATCGTCGTCGTCATTGTCGTTCGTAATACTAACAATAATGGCTGTTGTTGCTAAAGAGGTTACAAAATATCCCCAAGGGTGGTAATATGGACCCCAATAAAAAGGTCTATACGGGTGGTAATAGTATGGTCTATGACAGTAATAACCATAACCACCATAACGATATGGAGGTCTAGAATAATGTACTGGACTCGGTCTGACATATGTATTACCACGATTAATGTTTATGTTTCTGCTATTGTCTATATTAATGTTTCTATTACCGCTATTTATATTATTTCCTCTATTGCTTCTGTCTTTTATATTAGATGTTTTTCTGTTATTGGGATTTAATTTCGGAGCCGAATGACTATCTGTTTTGTTTCCAACTTTCGATCTATCTCGTGTTGATTTGTTTGTTGTTGATGGTCTATGAGTTGTTGTAGGTCTAGCGCTTCGATTCGTACTTTTATTGTGTCCACCGTTAATAGTTCTAGAAGGCATTCTATTGTTTGTAGAAGGTCTGGTAGTTTGTGGTCTACTTGAAGAGCGCGATCTACTTGGTGTGGCTCTATTATTAGAAGGTCTACTAGCAGGTCTAGACATACTATGACTACCACCTCTTGACATGGTGCGTCCACCACCTCTTGATGCGCCATGACTCATGCGTTGTGCCGTTAATTCAGCAGGAAGTATTAGAGCTATAAAAACTAATAGTAGTCCTAAAATGTGTTTTATATTTAAATTGTATGTTCTCATGATAATTTAATTTTTAATGGGTACTGTTAAGGCTTCTTGAGAATACTTATTAGTCTAGCCGTTGGAGGAGGAAGAAAGCTAAATGCCGATTCCGGAATTATAGGGTTGATTGACCAATTACTAAAAGTAGATTCATATTGGATATTAGACTTTTCTTTATAAATAACTATAAAATGTTTAGGCAATAAAAAAGATTCGTTAGAAATCCATAATTGGACATTCAGTTTTTCGTTTGATGCCATGATATGATAACATTCTTCATCGTGAATGACTTTTTTTCCTAAAAATGAAATGATATTAAATTGCTCAATCATATCGTCAGTAAGACTAGGGTAAAAGAAATCGGCTGCTGGGAAATCAAAATCAAAATCATGATGCATCTCATCAATCATTTCTATGGTTGTTTCCAGCGTTTCTAATGTAACATAGTTGTTTTCGTCGTAGTTGTAAAATGATAAATAAGTACCATCATACCAATAACCAACCTTACCCTTAGTTCCTTCTGTTCTTATTAGTAATTTGTCAGGACCAGAAAATGTAATGATGCTACTAGAAAATTGTGTTACAATGTCACCTTTATAGTTTAATTCGTCAACAGAATTATTTAAATTAAAGGTTACAGATTCTAAATTACCAATATTATCACTCATTTTATCTAAGATAAAGATAGCTGTAGAATCGTGTTGTTTCATATTTTCTTGAGGATGACAAAAATGAAATGAAAAAATTAAGGTTAAAAGTAAAAAACAGGCTTTCATAATTGGTGTTTATTTTGGTTTATGAAATATCTAAAAAAAAATCTATATATTAGTGATTATTAAAAAAAAACACCATTAAATTAAATTTAATATTATTTAATTGTTAAATTTAACAAGGAATCAAAATATTTTTTATGAAAACAAACATTTTTTTTACTTTATTATTGACATTGATAGTCACATCTGTTGTGTTTGCTCAAGACAAACCCAATATTTTGGTGATTTGGGGAGATGATATTGGATGGAGCAATGTAGGATTTAACAACAACGGAATGATGGGCTACGACACGCCAAACATAGACCGTATTGCTAATGAAGGTGCTTCTTTTACAGATTGGTATGGTCAACAATCATGTACAGCAGGTAGAGCGGCCTTTGTTTTAGGACAACATCCTTTCCGTACAGGTTTATTAACTATTGGTATGCCAGGTTCTAAACATGGAATACAAGAAAGCCAACCTACTATTGCAGACTTATTGAAACCACATGGGTATGTATCGGGACAATTTGGTAAAAATCATTTAGGAGATCAGAATGAACATTTACCAACTAATCATGGTTTTGATGAATTCTTCGGAAACTTATATCATTTAAATGCTGAAGAAGAGCCAGAAGGGTACTACTATCCAAAAGATCCAGAGTTTCGAAAAAAATTCGGACCACGTGGTGTTATTCGTTCCACTTCCGATGGAAAAATAGAAGATACGGGCCCATTAACAAAAAAACGTATGGAAACTGTCGATTCAGAATTTGAAGCTGCAGCCGTTGCATTTATTAAAAAAGCACATGCTGCGGGTAAACCTTTCTTTGTTTGGATGAACTCAACACGATGCCACGTATGGACGCACCTTAGCGAAGAAAGTGATGGTAGAACAGGTATTGGCTTGTATCCAGACGCTATGGTAGAGCATGATCTTTCCGTTGGGAGATTATTAGATTTGTTAGATGAACTCGGAATTGCAGATAATACTATTGTCATGTATTCTACAGATAATGGTGCAGAAAAAGCTACTTGGCCAGATGGAGGTTCAACCCCTTTTAGAGGAGAAAAAGGAACAACCTGGGAAGGTGGTTTCCGTGTACCTACAGCCATTAAATGGCCAGGAGTAATTGAGCCAGGAACAGTTCATAACGAACATTTTTCGCATGAAGACATGATGCCTACATTGGTAGCAGCAGCAGGTGAACCAAATGTTAAAGAAAAAGTTCTTAAAGGTTATACAGCAAACGGAAAAACTTTTAAGCAACATTTAGATGGTTATAATATTTTACCTTTCTTGAAAGGAGAGGTTGAAGAATCGCCTAGAAAAGAAATTTTCTATTTTGATGCTGCTGGAAATATGAATGCCATTCGTTATGGAGACTGGAAACTGCACTTTACTATAATGGAAGGTGATATTACTGAGGCATATAGAAAGTCTCCAAGTTGGCCTTATGTTATCAACTTACGAGCTGATCCGTATGAAGTATCTCCAGATTCTAGAATGTACATAAAATGGTATGCAGAAAATATGTGGCTTTTTGTGCCTGCACAACAATACGCAGGTCAATTTTTGTCCACATTTAAAGATTTTCCTCCACAAACTGGATCGTCTTTATCTATCGATAAAGTTGTACAGCAGTTAGGATCATCACCTAAAAACTAACATGGAGTTATAATTGTTAAAAGCTGATAATATTGAAAAATAGTATCAGCTTTTTTTATTTTCTTCTGGAGTTTTATAAATAAGTGACATTATGCATATTTAAGTATATTTCATTCTCAAAAAGATCCATATGACACCACACGAAACCATATCAACTCTCAAAGCAAAAATGTCTGAATCCATAATCGGGCAAGAACAATTAATAGACCGACTATTATTAGTACTGTTAGCCGATGGTAACATGCTATTAGAAGGCTTGCCAGGACTGGCTAAAACACGAGCTATAAAAACCCTAGCAAAACATTTAGATTGCGATTTAAGTAGAATTCAATTTACGCCAGATTTATTACCGTCTGATATTACGGGGACCGAAATTTATCAACCTACCGAAAAAGAGAAATTTTTATTTCAAAAAGGGCCTATTTTCAGTAATCTTATTTTAGCAGATGAAATTAATAGAGCGCCGGCCAAAGTCCAATCGGCTCTATTGGAAGCTATGGAAGAACGCCAGGTAACCGTTTCTGGAAACACCTATAAAATGGAAGACTTGTTTATGGTTATGGCTACCCAAAATCCCATTGAACAAGAAGGAACTTATCCGTTGCCAGAAGCACAAATGGACCGATTTATCATGCATGTGGTTATTGAGTATCCAGATGATGCATCTGAATTGGGAATTCTACAGTTAAACAAACAAGAAAACGATAAATCTTTTAAAGCCGAAGAAAACGTTACCATTTCGCAACAGCATATTTTTGATGCTCGTGCAGAAATCAATAAAATAAAAGTCACCGAGGAATTGGAAAAATATATGGTGAGTCTTATTGCAGCAACCCGTTTTCCAGAACGTTACAATCAAGAATTACGCGATTTAATTGATTTTGGAGCTAGTCCACGTGGAACTATTGCCTTAGATCGATGCAGCCGTGTAAATGCCTGGATGGAAGGAAAAGACTTTGTGTCGCCAGATAATATTCATAATGTCATAAAAGATGTGCTGCGCCATCGTATTGCCTTAAGCTATAAAGCCAGAGCCGAAGGTGTGACAGTCAATCAAGTTATCGATAAAATTATAGAACAAGTAGCTGTTGTTGCTTAATATTGGCATAATTTCTTAGACCTGTTTCATGAAAAAACCTATTGAAAATACCAATATGTTTTTAACACTCGAGCACCTTTTAAAGTTTGAGTGGCTAAATACCGTTTTAAATTTTAAAGTAGGAAGTCAGAAATCCAATAGTATTTTATCTGGACGTTACAGTTCAAAACTACGAGGAAGGGGTTTAGATTTTGAAGAGTCCAGACCTTATGTAAGAGGCGATGATATTAGAAATATCGATTGGAATGTTACCGCCAAAACAGGAAAAACCCATACCAAGGTTTTTACCGAAGAGAAAGAAAAACCTGCGTTTATATTTGTAGATCAATCGGCAACCATGGGATTTGGTTCTACACTTAAAACTAAAGCGGTTGTAGCAGGAGAATTAGCTGCAATTATAGGCTATAAAATTTTAAAAGGAGGCGATAGAATAGGAGGCATGGTCTTTAAGGGAAAAGATTACGACCTTATAACGCCCAAACGTGACCGAAGAAATATTTTACAATTTTTCCAGAAAATTGTCGATGCCAATAAAACCATTTATCAGCATGAAAATTTTGATTTTTCCGATGCTTTAAATCAGATGGCAGGCAAACTTCGGAACATTATTACACATGACTATTTAGTTGTTATTATTAGCGATTTTTATCGGTATAACCCGCAAACCATAAAATATTTAAGTGAAATTTCAGAGCATAACGATGTGATTTTAGTTAAAATTGAGGACCCCATGGAATCCAAATTACCAATGGAAAAAATGACCTTGAGCAATATTTTCCATCAGCTTCAGATAAATGGAAAAAATAAAAAGGTTATTTCAAAACTAGCATCAGATTATGAAGATAATTACCAGGAGTTTAAGGCTTCGGTAGAAAAATATAATATCACACTTTTTAAAATTAACACGGTCGATAAATTAGAAGACCAATTGGTTCAATTATTCACCAGATATAAATCCCGTTAAATTTGAGTTTTTATTTAGCACATATCGCTTTAATTCAAGATCCGGAAGTTGCTCCATTAGAATTGGGGAACATCATGGAACCAGATCCTATTGCTTTTTCTTTTAATACCATAGGTTGGAAAGTAGTATTTGTTATTTTAGGCGTACTGATTCTTTACGGTATTTATAGACTTTATTTAAAATACAAGCACAATCAATACAGACGCGATGCTGTTGCTGAAATAAAGACTTTAAAGCAAGATCCTAAACTTCCGGAAATGCTGTTTATTACCAAATGTGTTTTTATTTTAAAACGTACAGCTTTACAGTCTTATCAACGTGAAAAAGTGGCTTCTTTAGAAGGCGATGCCTGGTTGGAATTTTTAGATGCTGAGGTTAGAGGTAGTCATTTTAAAACCTATAAGGAAGACATTGCTAATGCTGTATATAAAGAAACTTTTAATAATACGAATTTTAATAAAGAAGCATTTTTTCAAATGTCACTAAAATGGATTAAACATCATGCCTGATAATTTTCAATTTGCATATCCATTAGTGGCACTTTTAATTCCGTTGCCACTCATAATTTATTGGTTGTTACCACCTATAAAAAACAGAAGTACTGCCCTAAAATTTCCTTATTTTCATCGGGCTGCAGAAGTCACCAATCAAAAACCAAAGAGAGCATCCTATATAAAAAAAAGAAATTGGTTTAGTTGGATTCTTATGTATACAATCTGGCTATTGTTGCTCATAGCTTTAGCTTCCCCAGAATTAGTAGGCAAACCAGAAAAAAAGATTAAAACAGCGAGGAATTTTTTAATAGTAGCCGATATTAGTTTTAGTATGGCTAATACCGATTGGGTTTTGGATGGTAAACGCGTCACGCGCTGGGCGGCCGTAAAGGACATCATGCACGAATTTATTGGAAATCGAAAAAGTGATAGAATGGGCTTGGTTTTCTTCGGAAGTAACGCTTATATACAAGCGCCTTTTACGTCCGATTTAAAAACCATTCAAACCATGCTGGATGAAGCCGATGTTGGCATGGCTGGACAAATGACCAACATTGGAAAAGCCATAGTTAAAGGGATGGACTTGTTTCAAAGAGATACTATCCAAAGCAAAGTCATGTTACTTTTAACCGATGGTGTGGATAGTGGAGAAGCTATTTTACCTTTAGATGCAGCTAATCTGGCTAAAAAAGATTCGACCGTAATTTATACTATTGGAATAGGTGATCCAGGAAGTTCATCTTCTGATTTAGATGAACGCACGCTACAGGAAATTTCAGAGATGACTGGGGGAAAATACTTTAGAGCAAAAGACACCAAAGGGTTAGAAAATATTTATACCGAATTAGATACTCTAGAACCTATAGAATATGAAGAAGAGAGCTTTATACCCAAAACCTTATTATACTACATTCCGTTGGGAGCAGCTTTGGCTTTAGCGGCTTTTATTGTTTTGATGAATAATTTAATCTTACTGTTTAAACGTTTTAGGCGAGATTGATGATAGAGCAATTAAAACATATCGATTGGGAGAAATTCCATTTTTTAAGACCAGAATATATGTGGTTGGCTATTCCTTTGGCTATTATCTTACTTTTGGGTGTCTTGGTGTATTCAGAAAAATCAAGTTGGAAAAAACATATTGCAAAACACTTAAGGCCCTATGTTATTCAGAAAGGAACGTCTTGGAAATCAAGAATGATTCATTTATCCTTGTTTTTACTATTTGGAATTGCTTTTATAGGTTTTTTAGGTCCTACCTGGGAAGAAGTAAAACAACCTACAAAAAAGTTGGAATCGCAGCTAGTTATTGCTTTAGACTTATCTCAAAGTATGATGGCTACAGATGTGTCTCCAACCCGTTTGGAACGTGCTAAATTTAAAATACAGGATTTTCTAGAGGCCAATCCCAGAGCAGAAACAGCACTTCAGGTGTTTGCAGCTTCTACCCATACGGTAGTGCCATTTACAACCGATTATAAAATTATTTTAGATCATTTAGACGGTTTAAAACCTAGTATGATGCCCAAACGAGGCACAGGCTTCGATAATCTGTTTACAAATTTGGACAGTCTATTTGTGGATAATCAAGCTGAAGGTAAAATCCTCTTATTTACGGACGACTTAGAGGGTTTGGAAACTCAGAAAGTCAGTGCTTTTATGCAGCAGAACAATGGAATTCCTACTAATTTTGTGACATTTTTTTTAAGCCACTTTATTAGTTTTCCCTCTTAATTTAATTTCCATTTCTAGAGGGGAAATATACCCTAGAGATGAATGTAGTCTTTCATTATTATACCAATTTATATAATCTTCTACAGAACTATGCAATTGGGAGTAAGTGGTGTATTTAAAACGGTATAACCATTCATTTTTAATTGTTTTAAAAAAGCTCTCAGCCACAGCATTGTCCCAGCAATTTCCTTTTCTACTCATGCTCTGGACAACTTTTTTGTTGAAAGAAAAGAGGTTAACCATTTTATTACATGCATATTGTACTCCACGATCCGAATGAAAAATAAGCCCAGGACTAATAGTTCTGCTTGATCTAGCGTGAAGCCATGCTTTGATAATCGTATTTTCGGTGGTCATATCCTCACTTAATGACCAACCTATGACTTTCCTATCAGCCAAATCTATTATTGTCGTTAAGTAGTTCCAATCATTGTTAACTCTAATGTATGTTATGTCAGAGACCCATTTCTGCCCAAGTTTCGAGCTATCAAACTCCCTATTTAGCTTGTTTTCTGAAATCCCAAATGAATGATTGGAGTCCGTTGTTATTTTGTGCCTTCTTCTTAAAACACTCTTCAAACCCATTTCTTTCATTAATATGGCTATATATGAACGACTATAGAAAAGCTTTTCTCTCTCCAGCGCTTTTTGAATTCTATAACTACCATAGATTTGTCTGCTTTTATTAAAAATCAAGCGTATGTGTTCTTTCAATAGAACACGAGATGCTTTCTCAAGAATCTGATCTTTTGTTTTTTCCCAATTATAATAAGCGTTTCTACTAACTTCCATGCATTTACACATCCTCTCGACTGTATAGTTATCAATGTTATTTGAAATAAATTGATACCTTACCTGTCGTTCTTGGAGAAGATGCTTACTGCCTTTTTTAATATATCGCGTTCCATGGTTATTTCTCGAAGCTCCTTTTTCAAGGCCTTCAATTCTATTTCTTCTTGAGACAACTCCTTTTTCTTAGTAAAGTCACCTGATTTAGCTTCGTATTCTCTTCTCCATCGCCTAACCATACTGTCATTTAGATCGTACTCAGTACATACCTCTTTAATTGGTCTACCTGATTTTACTAATTCTACGATTAGAACCTTAAAATCGTTTTCATGTTTTCTTGCCATATGTTAAATTTAATCATTTAGGGCTTAATTAAGTTGTCACAACAAATATAGACACTCCAACAATGTGGTTTTAAACGTGTATCCTATGGCAACCATGTCTGGCGGAACGATCCCTTCATTTTACAACCATAAAATTCCCTTAAAAAATAAAGGAAAGGTTGTTAGTTCACAACGTAATCAAGCCGTAGCAGACAATTTAAAAAGTATTGAAAACGTACATGTTTTAGATATGTCTTTAGACAATAGCGACGTGAGATTATTAGCTGAAGATATTAGCAAACATCTGGTTTTTGAAGAAAAACCTAAAGACGATGAAGAGAATTGGCAAGACAATGGCTTCTGGCTTATTATTCCGGTTTTAATATTATTTGCTTTCAGTTTTAGAAAAGGCTGGGCTATTTATAGTGTATTGTTTTTGATAAGTTTTTCCTCATGTACCAAAGCTTCTGATGATGAGGTAACAGATAAGACTAGTTTTAAAGATTTATGGTACACAAAAGGGTATCAAGGACAACAAGCTTTTGATGCAGGCGATTATGCGTCTGCAGCCAAATTATATGAAGACCCGTTGCATCAAGGTGTATCCTATTTTAAACAAGGTGATTATTTGAGTGCCAAAACTGCTTTCGAAAAAGACAGTTCTAATGTGGGTTTATATAATTTAGGATTGACCTATGCCAAATTGGGGAACCTTGAAAAGTCTCAAGAGGTTTTTGAATCTTTGGTAGAGAGAGACCCGAATTTTGAAGAGGCTCAAAATAATTTAAATGAGATAAAGCAAGCTATCTCCAGTATGGAAAGCTCTATGCCTGAGGATGCGCAATTAAATGAAGAAAAACCCAATGCTAAGAACGAGAAGAATACATCTCAGGAAGACTTAAGTGGTGGAGGGCAGGAAGCCACCAAAAAGGATATGGAGAAAAAACGTTTGGAAGAAGAAACCACAACTGATAAACGCAAAGGAAAAGAATTAGATGAATTACCAGACGATTTTAAAGCTGGAGAAGGAGGCGTTCCAAAAAACGTATTAATGCGAAAAGTCGATGATGATCCCGCTTTGTTTTTAACAAAAAAGTTTAAATATCAGATAAAGAAAAAACAGGTAGAAGCAGAAAAAACACCTAACGAATGGTAGGCAAATTAAAATATATCGTTTTTGTGATGTTTGCTATAAGTGTTCAAACTTATGGGCAACAACTTATTAGTTATGTTTCGCTAAACCACGATACCGCTTATATAGGTCAACCCGTACAGATGACAGTTTCGGTATATTCTAATACTTGGTTTACCACAGGGATTGATGTTGGAAATATTCAGGTGGAAGGTGCTTTAACCGTTTATTTTCGTTCGGTTTCTAATTCGAGAACCTTTAGTGGGAAACAATTTTCGGGAGTAGATTTTATTTATAATGTATTTCCAACTAGGGCAGGGAAGATTACTGTTCCTGAACTGACTATTCATGTAGAATCTCCTAAACCTGGAGGTTATAAAGGCATTAAACATACCATACATACCAAGCCAAAATCTATTCAAGTTAATGATGTACCAGTAGGTTATGATCCAAATAATTGGTTGGTGTCCAGTTCGCTTAATATTACTGAAAGATGGAATACCTCTCTTAAAAATGTTAAGGTTGGAGATGTTTTACAAAGAACTATTACCCGTTCTGCAGCTGGAACACTTTCAGAATTTATTCCAGCCGTTACATGGGATTCTGTGCCAGGAGTAAGTATTTATAATACCCGACCTAAAACCAATACCCATAAGTCTAAAACAGCAGTTTCTGCTAGTCGGGTGGAAATGGCTAATTACCTTTTTGAAAAAGAAGGCGAAGTGGTATTACCAAAAATTGAATTTGTGTATTGGAATTATTATAACAAACGCTTTTATAAAAAAACAATTGATTCCACAGTTATACAAGTAGCGCCAAACGCAGATTTGGAAATGTTAGCCAGTATTAAAAAACAATTAGAAGCAGAAACAACAGAGCCAGAAGTAGCTGAAGATAAACCATTTTTAATTTTAGGGATGACGCCTAAACGGTTTTTGCTGCTGGTTATTTTTGGATTGCTTGCAATTTATGTACTGATTAAATTATTGAAATGGTTTATCCCGTTTAGTAAAAAGAAGTATCAAGCTTATTTGCATTCAGAAAAATATTTATTTACCAAGGTAACACGTGCTTTAAGACAAAAAAATGCGCGAGGATTTTTAGAACAGCTTACAAAATGGATGTTGCATTTAGATCTCGAGGAGCAGAGTTTTGATTATTTTTTAAAGACCTACGGCACCGAAGATTTAAAAAGGGAATACAGTCAGCTAATGGCAAATTTATTTCAAAATGAAAGACCAGCATTAAGTAATTCTAGTGCGCTTTTATCTGCCTTAAAAGCTTCCAGGAAACAGTACTTTGAAACCTTGGAAGAAAAAAGTAAGGCAAAATTAGATACGGATTGGTTAAACCCAACAGGTTAAAAACAAAAAACGACTAAATTTATTTTAGTCGTTTTTTATATTGGCTGTTTTAAATATTATTTCTTAAGTTTAACAGGGTAAGACTTCATGAGTTTAGCTATTTTTCTTGGTGTAGATTTTTTTCTTTTTTTAGGTTTTTCGTTTACTTCGGAAGTTATAACGCCTTGCCATATAAGATTTTTGTTGTTGGTGTCGTACATATCTACCACGAAAGTGCCTTCTAAGTAATCGCTATTGTTATAGGTAGTTGAAGCTGCACCCATTCCCATTCCGGCTCCCATTCCCCAGCCCCATCGACCTCTGTAGCCCATACCTCCATTAAAAGTGGTATAAGCAGTTGTGCTGGTTTTTTTGTTTACTACAATATAAAGCGTTATTGCTGCATCGGCATCACTTTCAACTAGGGTAACACCTCGTTTTGAGAATTCTGAAGTCAAGGCATCTGTAATCCTTTTTTTATCGAAATCGGTTAATTTTTTATCGCTGTCTTCTTGCCATCCTTTAAAAGAAATGGTTTTATATTTAGAAAAATCCGTGTTTTTGTCGTAATCGCTTTTAACTTGTGCATGAGCATTTGCAGTAAACATAAGGGTAGCAAATAGAATGCTAAGGGTTTTAAATAGTGTTTTCATAATTTCTTTTTTAATTATAATATAATTCGTTTTTAGTAAACGTTACATTAAAAGTACGAAATAATGAATTTTAAATTAGTAATTATTTTGCGTTTTTTATGTAGTTAAGTAATACGCACATATTTTAAGACTTAGGTATTAATATAGTTAAAACAAATTCTGACCATTTTGAGCTTTTATAATTAGAAGGGTTTTTTAAATTATATTTCATTTTAGATTAAAATAAATTTAGGAAACAAAAAGAACTGTTTTGAGAGTAATAGTTCTTTGAATACATACAATTTTACTTCATAAACAGTAAATTAATGCCATTCAGAACTTGAAAAACAGGTTGCACACCTTCTACATAGATAGAATATTGTGGTTCGCTGTTTATAATAAAATCGACATTAGATTTTGTGCTTATTTAAAAATTAATATGTCTCCTAACAATTTTTGTGCTGTGCTGCATATCTCTAAAGATGGACTTAAAAAGAAACGCTATAGACTAAGAAAAAAACTGGCTATTAAGAAAGGGGTTGGTTTAGAGGCGTATATTACTTCTTTATAAAACCTTATTAAAGATTTGGGTAATTTACCACTCATTGATTCTATTAGAATCCAGTTTTATAAAGATAAAGAGCAGAATAGTAAAACCCCATAGTCCAGAGCCACCATAACTAAAGAAGGGTAGTGGAATGCCTATAGTAGGAATTAAGCCCATAACCATGCCTATATTAATTAAAAAATGAAAGAATAGAATGGAGGCCACACTATAGCCATAAACCCTACTAAATTGTGATTTTTGTAACTCGGCTAGATGTAAGATCCGTAATAATAATAATACAAAAAGTATGACTACAAAGGTCGTTCCGGCAAATCCCCATTCTTCTCCAACTGTACTAAAAATATAATCTGTATGTTGTTCTGGAACGAATTTACCTGTTGTTCTTGTACCTTGTAAGAAGCCTTTTCCTGTTAAACCTCCAGAGCTAATAGCTTTTTCAGACTCGTAGAGATTGTATAAAATATCCCGGCGCATTTCAGCAATTTTAGCAGGGTCTTTTTCTATGCGTAACCAAAGACTAATTCTATCTTTTTGATGGGCTTGAAGAATATTATCATACAGAAATTCTACACCTGAGCTTAAAATTACACAAGCTAATATGGCAAATACAGTTTTTATAATAGCTGGTTTTTTACGCCGTGTGAAGTGATAGGTTAGAATAACAAGGCTTATAACAATACTTGTTGAAATATCATCAAATTTCAAAGAACTTATAGATATTGAAGCTAGTAAAACCCCTATAATTAAATATATTTTAGGTAAGCCCTCTCTGTAGAACACAAAGAAGAATGCTGCGTAAACCAATGCACTTCCAGTATCGTTTTGAAGTACGACCAAAACGGCAGGAATAGCAATAATTATTAAAGCTTTAACCTGATCTTTAAAGTATTTTAAATCGGTATTTAAATCGCTTAAAAACTTAGCTAGAGCTAATGCAGTAGCTGCTTTTGCAAATTCACTGGGCTGTAAAGTCATTCCTCCAATTCCGTACCAGGCTGTTGCTCCATTTACATTTTTTCCAAAAAAGAATAATCCCACCATGGATAGCATGGAGACTATGTAGATAACGCTAGAAAAGCGTTCGTAAAATTTAGATTCAATAGATAAAATAAGGATAATTAAACCAAAGGTTAAGAGAATAAATACAGACTGTTTACCGTAGGGCTGATTTAAATTAAAGTAATCAAAACTCTCACCAACATGAGAAGCCGATAATATATTTAGCCAGCCAAAACCTACCAAAAGTAAAAAGAGGATGATGGTAAGCCAGTCGAATTGAAAATATTTATTAGTATCTCTATACATTATCTATTTATGGTAAATGGTTTGCCAGAATATGGTTTAGCATACTCATCTTCTAAGCTTTTTTCTAATACAAGTTTTTCCATTTGTTTTAACGTAACTTCTCCTTTGATATACTTTTCTATCATTAAACTTGCTATTCTTCCAGCCCAACGCGAACCGTAATATCCATTTTCTACAAACACGGCTATAGCAATTGTAGGATTATCTTTTGGAGCAAAAGCAACAAAAATGGAATGATCTGTTAATTGGGTTCTTTTACCATCAATTATTGTAAAGTTTTCTGACGTTCCTGTTTTACCACAAATTTCAATATCTGGAACTTGTAAAAATCTTGCGGTTCCATGTTCGTATACATCATATAGTCCTTCAATAATAGGCTCGAAATGTCTAGGTTCTATAGTTGTATGGTTTTTGGTGGTATATTTTTTACTTATAGTATCTCCTTTTATGTCTTTTATAATATGAGGCGTGTAGTAGTAACCTCTATTGGCAATTGCAGCTGTTACATTTGCTAATTGAATAGGTGTAACTAAAACTTCACCTTGACCAATAGAATTAGAAATAATGGTTGTAGAGCCCCATTTAAAATCTGGATACCATTTATCATAATAGTCCGCATCTGGAATATTTCCTTTTTTCCCGATGGGTAAATCGTAGCCAAGGAAATTTCCTAAGCCAAAGCTTTTCATATGATCACTCCATACATTTACACCCTTGCGAGCGTCTGGATATTTATCGATACTTTTTCTAAAAGCATTTGCAAAATAAGAGTTACAAGACTTTGCTATTCCTAACACTAAATCGCGTCTTCCACCACCACAATGACAACCCATAGTTCCTCTTCTTCCATAGTGATAAACACCACTACAGGTAATGGTTGTTTCTGGCGATATGGCATTTTCTTGAAGCGCTTCTAAAGCTACAAGTACCTTAAATGGCGAGCCTGGTTCGTGCATGCGTAGCAAACCTCTATCTATTAACGGGCGACTTAAAGTATCGTTGTATAATTTCGTAAAATTTCTAGATCGTTTTCTTCCTACCAATAAATTGGGGTTATAGGTAGGAGCGGAGATTAAACTTAAAATTTCTCCTGTGGCAGGTTCTATGGCAACAATACCTCCACGTTTATTTTGCATCAGTTTTTCGCCGTATTCCTGAAGTTTAGAGTCAATAGAAATGGTAATATCTTTTCCCTGCTGTGGAATTGTATCGTAGATACCGTCTTTATAAGGACCCAGGTCTCTGTTAAAGCGGTCTTTCTGAATAAATTTAATTCCTTTTACACCTCTTAATTCTTCTTCGTAAGAGAGTTCAACTCCTTGCTTTCCCACTAAATCACCCATATTGTAGTATGGGTTGTTTTCTATTTGGTAGGGTGTAGCTTCGGCAATATACCCCAAAACATTGGCGCCAACTCCAGTTTGATAATCACGTAAGGAACGTTTTTGAATATAAAAACCTTCGTATTTTCTCATTTTTTCTTGAAGTACAGCGTAATCTTCCTTGGAAAGTTGAGCTACAAATACTGATGGTAATCTAGGGGAATAATGATAGGCCCTTTTGTAAATTTTTTTAAATTGTTCCTTATCTATTTTTAAAAGCGTACAAAACTCTAAAGTATCTAATGGTTTTACTTCACGAGGAATAACCATCACATCGTAAGAAGGCTGATTGGAAACCAAAAGCGTTCCATTTCTATCGTAAACAAACCCACGTTTAGGGTAGTCGTAAACCTTTCTAATGGCATTATCGTCGTACAAACTATGCTCTTCAGAATTATAAACCTGTAGATAGAAGAGTCTGCCTATAAAACTAAGGCCAACAAGAATAATTATTATAAAAAGTAAAAATTGTCGCATTACTTTCTCCTGTTAAAGATAATGGTTGTTAGAATACAAAGTATAATAGTAAATATACTAGAGAATAACGTGTTTTTAAGGATTAAAATTATCTCGTAGAAGTTAAATATTTCTAATGAAAACAGCACAAAATGATGAACCACCGTTAATATGGTAATATAGGTGAGTTTTGACCCAAATTCTACATTGCTAAACTTCATAGTTTGATGATCGTAAACTGCACCAAAAGAGAATTTTAGGATAAAGGGTCTTATATATGCAATGGTAACAGAAGCTGCAGCATGAACTCCTCCGGAATCTAAAAACATATCTATAGTTAAGCCTAATAAAAAACTTAAGAATAGAAATATTATTCGATTATTTTTTAAAGGAAATAATAGAATAAATAAAATGTATAGATATGGATTGATATAGCCTAAAAAATTAATATGGCTCAACACCAGCACTTGAAGTAAGGCAAGGATAATAAATCTAAAGCTATGTGTTAAAACTATACTATTCATGCGGATTGTTTAATAGAGCGTTGATTTCTTCCACATCTTTATTCTCAATTATATACACATGTTCTAAACTTGTCATATCTGTAAATAAACGCACTTGCATGGTATAATAGTTTTCTGAAGCATCTAGATGATAGCTTTCTACAGTACCAACAGGAATATTTTTAGGAAAAATAGCCGAACGTCCAGAAGTAATAATGGTATCTCCTTTTTGTATAGGTGCAATTTTTTGAATTTCGGTTAATTGTACAATATGTGGCGATTTTCCATTCCATATTAAAGAACCAAAATGATTAGATTTTTTTAATTGAGCACTAATTCTACTTGTAGTATTTAAAATAGAAATTACAGTTGCGTATTTTTTACTGGTATTATCTACTATGCCTACAATTCCTTTTGAAGAAATTACACCAAAATCTTGTTGAATACTGTCTCTTTTTCCCTTGTTAAGTAAAAGCATATTATTACTTAACGAATAGCTGTTTTTTATAACTATAGCAGGTGAGAATTTATATGAAATTCCCGAATACGTACTATCCGTAAAAGTTGTTTGAAGAGAATCTTTCTGATTAAACAAAACAGATCTTAATTGATTGTTTTCTTCTTGAAGCAATTCGTTTTGAGCTCTTAGATGAATATACTCATTAACGTTATTTACAGAACTATAAATACCTCCTGATAAAGAATTGGCCGAATTTATAAATTTACTTTTATGATACGAATGCGATTGAATAGTAAAAACAAAAGCAATTGAAAACAACAATAAGTAAAACAAAAAACTTTTGTTTCTTATGATGAAGTTTATTATTTGCTGCATGTGTTAGGCTATTTTATCAAGATGCTTTTGTATTTAGGTAAGTTTTTTAGAGTAATTCCTGTACCACGAACAACAGCACGTAATGGATCTTCTGCAATATATACAGGCAAATCTGTTTTTTGAGATAAACGCTTGTCTAAACCTCTTAACATAGAACCACCACCAGCTAAATAAATACCAGTATTATAAATGTCTGCTGCTAATTCAGGAGGAGTTTGTGATAAGGTTTCCATAACAGCATCTTCAATACGTAGAATAGATTTATCTAAAGCTTTTGCTATTTCTCGATAAGAGATGTTTACTTGTTTAGGTTTTCCAGTTAATAGATCACGACCTTGAACACTCATGTCTTCTGGTGGAAGTTCTAAATCTTCAGTAGCTGCTCCAATTTGAATTTTTATTTTTTCGGCAGTACGTTCTCCAACATATAAGTTATGTTGTGTACGCATATAATAGATAATATCGTTTGTAAAAACATCGCCGGCAATTTTAACAGATTTATCGCAAACAATACCACCTAAAGCTAAAACTGCAATTTCGGTAGTACCACCACCAATATCTACAATCATGTTACCTTTTGGTTGCATAATATCAACGCCAATACCAATAGCAGCAGCCATTGGTTCATGAATTAAATAAACCTCTTTTCCATTAACACGTTCGGCACTTTCCTTTACGGCACGCATTTCTACCTCTGTAATTCCAGATGGAATACAAATAACCATACGTAAAGCCGGAGTAAAGAATTTCTTTTTTAATGCAGGAATGTTTTTAATAAACATACTTATCATTTGCTCACTGGCATCAAAGTCTGCAATTACCCCATCCTTTAATGGTCTAATAGTTTTTATGTTTTCGTGGGTTTTTCCTTGCATCATGCTGGCTTCTTTACCAACAGCAATTATTTTACCAGAAACTCTATCTCGTGCTACTATAGAAGGGTTGTCTACTACCACTTTATCGTTATGTATAATAAGCGTGTTTGCAGTTCCTAAATCTATGGCAATTTCTTCCGTTAGGAAATCAAAAAATCCCATGTGCTTTAATCGTTTATTTGAGGGTTGTTAATCAAATCTTGTAAATGTAATAAAAGTTATGCAATAATTAACTTCGGTTTTCTTTTTGAAACTTGTTTTTTCGATGAGATGCTTATATTTAAATAAGTTGACCTCAGTTTATGGATAAAATATTAAGTTTCCTAAGGTATTTACTTTATAAGACTTTCACTTGAAATCCTCACTTAGGTGAGAAATTTAGTGTTTAAAATGTCTTGTTCCAGTAAATACCATAGCCAGGTTGTTTTCGTTACAATAATCAATACTCAATTGGTCTTTAATAGAACCACCTGGTTGAATAATTGCCGAAATACCCGCTTTATCTGCAATCTCTACACAGTCTGGAAAAGGAAAAAACGCATCGCTCGCCATTACAGCTCCTTTTAAATTGAAATTAAAAGACAAGGCTTTGTGTATGGATTGGTTTAAAGCGTCTACACGACTGGTTTGTCCGGTTCCACTGGCACATAATTGCTTGTTTTTTACTAAAACAATTGTGTTCGATTTTGTATGCTTACAAATTTTTGAAGCAAATATTAAGTCATCTAACTCGTTTTCTGTTGGTTTATTGTTAGTAGCATAAGATAAATCTGAAAGCTTATCTGTGATATTATCTTTGTCTTGAACTAAAATTCCGTTTAAGCATGTTCTAACAGAAGTTTTGGCTACTTCAACATCTTTTAAAACTAATAGAATACGATTCTTTTTACCTTTTAGTAATTCTTCTGCTTCTTTTGAAAATGCGGGTGCAATTACTACTTCACAAAATAAATTATGAATCTCTTGAGCCGTTGCTAAATCTATTTCGGTATTACTTATTAAAACTCCTCCAAAAGCAGAAACAGGGTCTCCAGCTAAAGCATCTAAATACGCTTGATGTATGGTGTCTCTTTGAGCAAAACCACAGGCGTTATTATGTTTTAAAATAGCAAAAGTTGGTGCTTCTCCTTTAAATTCGTTCATTAAATTAACGGCAGCATCTACATCCAATAGATTGTTATAGCTTAATTCCTTTCCGTGAAGTTTAGTGAAAATTTCATCGAAGTCTCCAAAGAAAAATCCTTTTTGATGTGGGTTTTCTCCATAACGTAACACTTGACCTTGAGTTTCGCTAATTTTTAAAGTGGTTAGTTTTTGATTTTTATTGAAGTAATTAAAAATAGCAGAATCGTAATGTGAAGATATATTAAACGCTTTCGCTGCAAAGGTTTTTCTATCGTTTTCAGAAGTTTCTCCGTTCTTAGTTTTAAGTAATTCTAAAAATTCGCTATAATCATCCACTGAAGATACACAAATAACATCGGCATAATTTTTAGCTGCTGCACGAATTAATGAAATGCCACCAATATCAATTTTTTCAATTATATCTTGATTGTCAGCTCCGGAAGCAACGGTTTTTTCAAAAGGATATAAATCTACAATCACGACATCAATTTGCGGAATTTCAAAATCTATAAGTTCTTTTGCATCACTTTCGTTGTTTTGTCTGTTTAAAATTCCACCAAATACTTTTGGGTGTAAAGTTTTTACACGTCCGCCAAGAATAGATGGGTAAGACGTAACATCTTCTACAGGAACTACCGGAATGCCTAAATCTTTAATAAATTTCTCTGTTCCTCCTGTTGAGTAGATTGTTACGTTTTGTTCGTGTAATTGTTTTACAATAGGTTCTAATCCGTCTTTACTGAAAACAGAAATTAAAGCCGATTTAATGGTTTTGTTGTTGCTCATTTTAGTTGTGTTGTGTGCATGGACATTCTTTGGAAAATTGATTTTTCTAAATCTGAGAATGCAAGTTGTTTTTAATGCGTACAAAAGTAGGGATTTCAATCAAAAAAAACCTAGATATAAGAGCTAAAAACAACAGTTTTTTCAACTTAAATAAAAAGTTATCAACAACTATAGAATGGTTGCAACTTTCTCACATACAAATTCTAATAGTCGTTCGTCTTCTTCGCTAAATGGATCTGGGGTATTCGAGTCTATATCTATCTGTCCAATATTTTCTCCATGAACAAAAATAGGAACTACAATCTCCGCTTTTACTGTTATACTACATGCAATATAATTATCTTGTGCGGCCACATCAGGAACTACAAAATTCTTGTTGCTTAGCGCTACTTGTCCGCAAATACCTTTCCCAAATGGGATAATGGTATGGTCTGTAGGTTCTCCAACATACGGTCCTAATTTTAATTCGTTTTTATCCCCATTTTTAAAATAAAAGCCCACCCAATTGTAATGTGGAATGTTCTTTTCTAGAAGTTCGCAAATGTTTTTTAAACGTTCATCAACCGATTTTTCTGTTAGAGAAATTATGGTTTCTATTTGTGGTTTTAAAGATGTAAAATTCATTGTTTAAAAATTTTTAGCAAAAGTATTTAAAAAGGCAGCAAAATCCTTTCTAATTTGTATAAGTTTAACGCTGGAATCAAACTCGTTTTTTTTGAAGGAACTCATTTTAAAATATAGAACAGTTATCAAATTTATTTTGACCTTTATTTTGGTTTATACTGTTTTGACTTTTTCGTATAAATTGTATTTGCAATTTGGTTCTAGCGGGACTTATTATCCAGATTATATGACAAATTTGGTGGGCAAACAAAGTAAAGAATTGTTAGAAGCTTTGGGGTATAATGCGCAGGTATTACCGCACCCAAAAGAAGATTCTATGAAGCTAATAATTAATAATAAATATGTTGCTCGGGTTATTGAAGGCTGTAACTCGGTAAGCGTTATTATTCTATTTACGTCTTTTATTATTGCCTTTGCTGGTAAGTTTAAAACTACGTTTTTCTATATTTTGGCAGGAAGTGTTTTAATATATATTGCTAATTTAGTTCGAGTAGTTATTCTAGCGGTAGGCTTGTATCATTATCCATGGAGAAAAGATATTTTACATACGGTTATTTTTCCCGCCATTATTTACGGAATGGTTTGTTTGCTTTGGCTGTTTTGGGTGAATAGGTTTTCTAATAGCGCGAAAAAGAATGAATAAGTTATTTAAGTACATATCATTTTTTGTTTTAGTTTGTTTATTAGTGCTAATCAGGGTTTTTGAAGAACAACTTTTCTACGATCCATATTTGACATTCTTTAAAAACGATTATTTATATATAGATTCCCCAAGACGGGAAGTGTTTAAATTAGCAGCCTATACAACGCTGCGTTATGTGTTAAATACCGTAATTTCTTTAGCCATCTTATTCGTACTGTTTAAAGATAAGAGTATTATTAAATTTTCAGTCCTTATTTATACCGTGGCTTATGTCGTGTTTATGTCCTTATTTCTCTATTTTGTAATAAACCCGAAACAAGAAGATTACTACCTGTTTTTTAATTCACGTAGATTTTTAATTCAGCCATTAATTGCTTTGCTGCTTATTCCTGCTTTTTATTACCACAAACAGCGTTTGTAGTGTTAATTAAATAGGCTCGTAATTTTTAAGTTTATTTTGAACAAGTGTTAAACCTGGTTTAAACTTCATATTTTCAATTGCTTTTTTTGTAGATTTGTCACTTATAAATAAAATGATAAAAGCCATTTTACATAAAATTCTATCATCAGCTTTAGCTTGCTTGGTGTTGTTTTCAACCATGTCTTTTACGGTTGAAAAACACTATTGTGGCGAAAATTTAATTGATGTTGCCATCTTTAGCAATGCCAGTAATTGTGGGATGGATATGGAAGCTATAACAGATAATTATAAAGAAAAAATATCTTGTTGTAAAGACGAAGTTGAGGTTCTAAAAGGACAAGACCAACTTAAAAAGGCTTCTTTTGAAGACTTGCAATTCGAGCAACAATTATTTCTTAGTACTTTTGTCTATTCTTATTTAAATCTTTTTGAAGGGTTAGCAGAACAGATTATCCCTTTTAAACATTATACTCCCCCTAAACTGATTGCCAATATACATCTGCGCGATCAGGTATTTATAATTTGATACATAGATTGTTTTTATTCTCTCGAGCTTTTCTGACTACAGATGGCAAGAGAATTTCTGACGATTTTCGTGACGGTTTTCGTCCTTGCGGAAATGTAAAATAATTTTTCATCAAATATAAATTTAATAATGACAAGTAAATATCACGTTGCAGGTGTTACCTGTAATAATTATAAAGAAGCAGTTATAGACAATTTCCTGAAGTTAAATAAACATTTTAAGACCGAATTAGGTTCATATACTATTCCAAAAACTAGGCTTATTGCAAACATCATCATGTTAACGGTAGCGATTAATACTGTTCAGTTATGAGAAAAATAGCCATATTATTAGCTTTTCTTCCTGTTTTATCTTTTTCTCAAGATAAAATTAAAGGAATGATTATGGAAGTAAACGAAGCAAATAAACATATTCCTGTAACAGGAGCTAACGTATATTGGTTAGATACAACTGTTGGAACCGTAACCGATTTTGATGGAAAATTCACCATTCCATATAAACCCGATTATAAAAAACTGGTTATTAGTTTTGTTGGATATAAAACGGATACAATAACTGTAAAAAACACCGATCATATTCATCATTTACTAGAACCTACCAGCAGTTTGGACGAGGTAGTTGTAAAATCCAGAAAGCAAACAACAGCTAAATCTTATTTATCGTCTCAGAACGTGATGAATATAAGTAGTGATGAGCTTTTAAAAGCAGCCTGCTGTAATCTTTCAGAGAGTTTTGAAACCAATCCATCTATAGACGTCAATTTTGCAGATGCTGTTTCTGGTACCAAACAAATTAAAATGTTAGGTTTAACAAGTCCGTATATTTTAATAACTACAGAAAACATTCCATCCATCCGTGGAGCTTCTCAGGCTTATGGGTTGAGTTTTATTCCTGGGACCTGGGTAGAAAGTATCCAAATTACTAAAGGTGGTGGGAGTGTTGTAAATGGTTACGAAAGTATTGCCGGACAAATTAATGCTGAATTGGTAAAGCCAAAAACGGATAGTCCGCTGTTTGTAAATGTCTATGCAGGCAGCAATGAAAGACTGGAACTAAATACACATTTAAATACCAAAGTTTCGGATAAATGGGATACAGGTTTGTACATTCATGGAAATACCCACAATAAAAAACACGATGTAAATAAGGATGGTTTTATGGATATGCCTATCTATAATCAGATTAATTTAATGAATCGTTGGCAATACACCAACCCAGAAAAAGGCCTGGTAAGTTTTATTAATGTGAAATACCTCAATGATGGGAAACAAACTGGACAACTAGATTTCGATCCAGACACCGATAAACTTACTACCAATGCATGGGGAAGTGAAATAGATACTCAGCGTTTTGAAGCAGCAGCTAAATTGGGCTACGTAAATACAAATATTCCTTATCAAAGTATGGGTTTACAGGCTGCTTTTAGTTGGCATGAGCAAGAATCCTATTTTGGATTAAATGTTTATGATATTGTCCACAATAGTTTGTATGCAAATGCTGTGTATAATACAATTATTAGCGATTCTAGACATAAGGTTAAAACCGGATTGAGTTATTCCTACGATCATTATAACGAATTGGTAAACACCACGGAATACGGGCGAACTGAGTCTTCACTTGGTGGTTTTTTTGAATATAATTACGATAATTTAGATAAACTAAATGTTACAGCAGGCGTGAGAGTAGATTATCACAATTTATTCGGTGTTTTTGTAACGCCAAGAGTACATGCCCGTTATACTCCTTGGGAGAAATCGGCTTTAAAAGCATCTGTTGGAAGAGGAAAACGCAGTGCTAATATTTTTACAGAAAACCAAAATATGTTTGCAACGTCCAGAGTTATAAATATTTTGAATTCTGGAGGAGATATTTATGGACTTGATCCAGAAATAGCATGGAATTATGGAATCTCTTTCTTACAAGGCTTTAATCTGTTTGGTAAAAAAGCAGATGTGGCTGTAGATTTTTATAGAACCGATTTTCAAAATCAAGTGGTGGTAGATTATGAAAATCCGCAAGCTGTTAATTTTTATAATTTAGAAGGAGATAGTTATGCAAATAGCTTTCAATTTGAATTTAATTATAATGTATTTACGCATTTCGATGTACGAATGGCTTATAAATTCTACGATGTAAAAACCGAATATATGTCTGGAAAATTAGAAAACCCGTTAACCCCTCAACATCGTTTGTTTGCAAATGCTTCTTACCAAACGCATGTTAAATCCAATGGAGCTAACTGGAAGTTTGATGCCACTTATAATTGGTTGAGCAAACAACGTTATTCCTCAACTTTAACGAATCCTATAGAATACCAGGTGGCAGAATATTCGCCAACAGTTGGAACACTAAATGCTCAAATAACAAAAGTGTTTTCTCCTAAATTTGAAATATATTTTGGAGGAGAAAATATTACAGATGTTAGACAAGAAAACCCTATTTTAGCAGCAGATGATCCTTTTGGTTCATATTTTGATACTACTTTTGTGTACGGACCAGTATTTGGAAGTACGTATTATGCAGGATTAAGATTTAAAATTCAATAATTAAACAAGAACAACCTAAATTAAATATTATGAAAAAACTAGGAATATTATTAGTCATGCTTATTGGCATGACAGCTTTTTCGCAAGACAAAAACGCAAGAGCCACCATGGAAGTAGATGGAGTTTGCAACATGTGTAAAGAGCGAATTGAAAAAGCTTGTATTAAAACTAAAGGTGTGAAATCGGCTGTGTGGAATGTTAGTACGCACGAGTTAAGTTTAATTTATGACGAACGTAAAACCGATTTAAAAACTATTGAAAACAATATTGCAGCTGTAGGACACGATACTAAAAATGTAGTAGCAACAGAAGAGGCATATAACAGTGTGCACGACTGCTGTAAGTATCGTGATGAAACAGTGGTAGATGATCATAAAGACGACTAGGCTTTTTAATAGGACTTATTATCCTATATTAACTCAATTAGATTGCTGATTAATAAAGGATTAAATTGTAAAAAAAGTTGAACAATATTAATATTGTTCAACTTTTTTTATTAGTATTAGTTTTAAAAGGCATGCGTTATAGATTAAAAATAAATTTAGCCCTGGTGTATTTAATATGATTATAAATATAATATGAAGCCATCCAGACACTCAATGTTTTCTTTCTCTAGGATTATTTTTGTTATAAAAAGATTAGATTTGTGGGAAACTAAAACCAAATCTAAATGAAAAACGTAAAAATACTTCTACTATTTTTAGTACTTCTTGTAGTTAGTTGTCAAAATGATGATATAAAAGGAGAGGTAGAAACTAGAGAGTTTGTCCCTACCGATGTACTAGTTGGAATTAGGAGCGGAGCAGGTATTAATCAAATATTCAACTTTATCAATGAGTTTGAACACACTGTTGAGAATTTGAATTCTATAACATTTACTTCAGATTTGCCTGCTACTAATTTACAATACGTTTTGGATTACCTCAATGATAAACCATACACTAACGACGGAGAAGATTGGTTTGTTACTGGTTATTTACACTATCAAACAAATCAAATTTCTGTATTTCCCAGGCTCTTTGAAATTAATAATACACAATATCAGGAAGATTGGCTTTCAACAATGATATTACTAAAATTAAAAAAGAAATATGATGCTGGACTAAGCGGAGGGATAATACATTTTAATGTCCCAGAAGGAGAAGAATTAGAATGGAAGAAAACTTTTGAATCTTATGATATTGTGGACTGGGCTGAGTTAAATTATATAGGAGGCGCACAACCTGCAACAAACTAAAACAATAGTGCTATATTTTAATTCTCTAATTAACTTTTTAATCTTAACGGTATTCTATCTGCCTGTGTTAGTTAATTATGAATTAGGGTTAGACCTTGGCATTATTTCTAGCTAAAACCTTGTTAGCAGTTTTTACAGAAATTTTCGAGTTTTTAAATTGTTTTTTAGTTTTGAGAATTGACGCTAAAATGCGTAACTTAGAAACACTTAAAAAAATTAAACAATATGGATAGAAAATTAATTTATTCGGGAAATTCTCAAGTTATAGTGTCGGGAATTAAAAATGCACTAGATGAGGCAGGAATTACTTATTTTGAAATAAATAAATCAGATTCCTCTTACCCTGGAATTCTTGGGGAAATTGATGTTTTTGTGAATACAGCCGACGCGCATAAAGCAAAAGCTCTTTTAAAAGACATGTTAGAATAATTTTTCTTTTTTTAATAAGAATTAATAGATATAAAAAAACGCCTCAAGAAATTGAGGCGTTTTTGTTATTATAAAATGTGTGTCAAGCTTTCTAATTACATCATGCCTGGCATACCGCCACCACCCATTGGAGGCATGGCAGGAGCATCTTCTTTAATATCTATTAACGCGCATTCTGTAGTTAAGATCATTCCAGCAACTGATGCAGCATTTTCTAATGCAATACGAGTTACTTTCTTAGGGTCGATAATTCCAGCTTTAAGCATGTCTACATAAGTTTCTGTTTTGGCATCAAATCCATAAGCAGCTTTACCATCCATTACTTTAGCAACAACAACACTTCCTTCTCCACCTGCATTTTCAACAATGGTACGTAAAGGAGCTTCTATAGCACGAGCAACAATTTGAATTCCAGTTACCTCGTCTAAAGTTTCTGTTGTAATTTTTTCTAAAACAGCTTTAGCTCTAACTAAAGCAACACCACCACCAGCAACAATGCCTTCTTCTACAGCAGCTCTTGTTGCATGTAAAGCATCGTCTACTCGGTCTTTTTTCTCTTTCATTTCAACTTCACTTGCAGCACCAACATAAAGTACAGCAACTCCACCAGCTAATTTAGCTAAACGTTCTTGAAGTTTTTCTTTGTCGTAATCGCTTGTAGTTGTTTCAATTTGCGTTTTAATCTGGCTAACTCTAGCTTTAATATCGTTAGCTTTTCCAGAACCATTAACAATTGTAGTGTTGTCTTTATCTATAGTTACAGTTTCAGCAGTACCAAGCATGCTCAAATCTGCATTTTCAAGAGAGAATCCTCTTTCTTCCGAAATAACTACACCTCCCGTTAAGATAGCAATATCTTCTAGCATAGCTTTTCGTCTGTCTCCAAATCCTGGAGCTTTTACTGCCGCTATTTTTAATCCACCTCTTAATTTATTTACTACTAAAGTAGCTAAGGCTTGTCCTTCTACGTCTTCAGCAATAATAACTAACGGACGACCAGATTGAGCAACTGGTTCTAATATTGGAAGGATTTCTTGTAAATTAGAAATCTTTTTATCGAATAATAAGATATACGGATTTTCTAAATCGGCAATCATTTTATCAGCATCTGTTACAAAATAAGGCGATAAGTAACCTCTATCAAACTGCATTCCTTCAACCACATCAACGTATGTTTCCATACCTTTTGCTTCTTCAACTGTAATTACACCTTCTTTACCAACTTTACCAAAAGCCTTAGCAATTAATTCGCCAATAGTATCATCGTTATTTGCAGAAATTGCAGCAACCTGTTTAATCATTTCTGATGAGTTGCCTACTTTTTTAGCTTGTTTTTCAAGGTCTTTTGTAATGGCTTCAACTGCTTTGTCTATACCACGTTTTAAATCCATTGGGTTTGCACCAGCAGCAACGTTTCTTAAACCTTCTTTTACAATTGCTTGTGCTAAAACGGTAGCAGTTGTAGTTCCGTCACCAGCTAAATCGTTAGTTCTTGACGCTACTTCTTTTACCATTTGAGCTCCCATATTTTCAAGCTCATTTTCTAACTCTACTTCTTTAGCAACAGTTACACCGTCTTTAGTTACTTGTGGTGCTCCAAAGCTTTTACCAATAATAACGTTTCTACCTTTTGGTCCTAAAGTAACTTTTACTGCATTTGCCAATGCATCGACACCACGTTTTAATCCGTCGCGAGCGTCTATATCAAATTTTATATCTTTTGCCATCGTTATAATTTTTTATTCCTGGCTGTGCAGGAAACTATTTGTTTTAATATTATTTTTTGAAAGTCGATTGTTGAGGTTCCTGCAAAAGCAGGAGTTATAATTATATAATTGCAAGAATATCGCTTTCACGCATCATTATATAATCTTTTCCTTCAAGTTTAAGTTCGGTTCCAGCGTATTTTCCATAAAGAACGGTATCGCCAACTTTTACAGTCATTGGTTCGTCTTTTGTGCCTTTACCCATAGCCATAACTTTACCTTGTTGCGGTTTCTCTTTGGCGTTATCAGGAATGATAATTCCAGAAGCTGTTTTAGTTTCTGCTTCTACTGGTTCTATAAGAACGCGGTCTGCTAAAGGTTTAATGTTTAAGCCCATAGTTATATTGTTTTTTATTTAGTTAATAAATTGTTTACTGCCATTGGAGAGTGCTAAAAATGTGCCATTATAGGTTGGCTGACAAATTTTCATTCAAAAAAAAATGCCAACTAAATTAGTTGGCATGTATTGTAAATTTTTGAAACAATTTTATTGGTCTGATCCTGGTTCAGTTTCAGTATTGTTTGTTGGAGCCGGAGCTGCAGGCGTTGTAGGAACAACTGGTTGAGTAGTTGCATCCATGTCTAATGCTTTAGAATCTACTGCGCCAGAACCTCTGTTAATAGCTACATTAGATAATAGAATTAGAACTAACATTAATGTTGCTAAAGCCCAAGTACTCTTGTCTAAAAAATCGGTTGTCTTTTTTACACCACCTAATTGCTGTGTTCCACCACCACCAAATGAAGAAGATAGTCCTCCACCTTTTGGATTCTGCACCATAATAACTACTACTAGTAAAAAGGCAACAACGACAATTAATGCTAAAAATATTGTAAACGTACTCATTGTTATTTGTTATTTTGTTCTTGTAATTTTTTTATTGCTTTAATTTGGTCTGCAAAGAAACCACTTTTTTCTGGATATTTCAAACTTAAAATGTTGTAAGATTGAATAGCTTTTTTATAATTTTTTTGTTCTAAGTAAATTCTGGCTAATGTCTCTGTCATTAAAGATTCGGGTTGAATCATCTGTTCTTCAGCAATATTCCCAGTGTTACTTGTTTTTTGCTTGGGTTTTAATTTAGGATTCTTAGAGATAAACCTATCTATTAAATCGAATTTTTTATCCCGGTTGCTTTCCGAGTTTTCTTCCAAAGTTTCTTCAATATTTACTTCTTTTTCAGAATTAGACTCTGGTCTTTCTATTTGTTTAAAACTTGCTATTTTTAACCATTCGTTAAAAGAGTGGGTTTCATTTTTATTAAAATCTAAGGGTTTTCCAAGTTGTAAAACGTCGTCTGGAGAAGTTGGATTTTCTGCAACATTTTTCTCTAAGTTTTCTTGAATATGTGTTGGTAATTCTTCATCTGAAGATTCAGGACCAAAATGAGCTAGCTTTTCTTTTTTTATTTTAGGTTCAAATAAATCCGGATCCCATATTCCAGTGGTATCCTCAATCTGCTTGTTTAGGCTGTCATCGATACTTACATTCTTATCCACCGAAATATCTTCTACTTCTACAGCAATATCTCTTAAATGAGCTGTATTTTGTTTTATATAAAGTGAAATTTTATTTTGAAGAAACTCTTCAGAAGTAATAAAATCGAATAATATACTTCTATCCGAAGTATATGCGGCCGTAGTTTTAAGTTCTTGATTGTATTTAAAGCTTTCTTTGTTTTTAAGTCCTTTAAGATATAATGCTCTAGCCGCTTGAAAATAAGGAAACTCTTTTGTAATGACCAATAAGGCTGAAGTGTTTTCAGAACTTATGTCTTGCGGATTCTGGAGGATGTCTATAAAAGCTGTTTGATTCATTTTACTACCACTTAGCTAAGGTTGCATTAAAGATATCTTGTGTAAGTCTTTCAAATATTTCTTCTATAAGGGCTGCTTTTTGAGCTCCAACAGGGTTAGCATCTCCGGCATAATCTTTAAAGAAAGAAAAACGCTGTTCTAAATCGTCTTCTTCATTTTTTCTATTATAAAAACGTACATTTACTGTAATGGTCAATTTGTTTTGAGCAGCAGTATTGTCTGCAGTTGCTGTAGTTGGAGAGACTCTGTATTCAATAATTTCTCCTTCGTACACCAAATCTCCTCCTGAATTAACTAGCTCTAAATTGGTTTGATTTAAAAGTAAATCTGCCAATTCATTTGTAAACTCTCTATCTAGTCCAGGTTCTACTAAAATAGCATTATTTTGAAAATAATTAACCTGAAAAGTTTTTGTGCTAGCGGGAATAGAAGCTCCAGTAAATGAATAGGCACCACACCCCAGAACGGTAATAGAAACAAGCACTAAAAGGGGTATTTTTAATAATTTCATAAGTCGTATTGCTTTATTTTTCTATATAAGGTGCGTTCGCTAATTCCCAATTCGGCAGCTGCTAGTTTGCGTTTGCCTTCATGGCGTTCCAACGATTTTTTTATAAGTTCCAATTCTTTGTCTTGTAAAGATAAAGTTTCTTCTTCTTCAATTTCTTCAGCAAAATGGTATTTATCTTGTGGTTCTGCTGAAGGCTCGAAACTGTCTTCTGATTTCTCTCCAATAGCTAAAATTTCTAAGTCTTCTATAGTAACATCTTCTTCGTCTTCTTCTCCATATATTTTTTGAATAAGTCCTTCTTGGTCCTTCTGAACATCTTTGCCACTTCCGCTTTTCATGAGTTCCATGGTTAGTTTCTTTAAGTCGTTGATATCGCTTTTCATATCGAATAAGACTTTATATAGAATTTCGCGCTCATTGCTGAAATCGCTTTCAGACTTAGAAGTATTAACAACGGCAGGTAAATTGCTGCCTTCGTTTGGCAAATATCCTTCCAGTGTGCTTGCATTAATAGTTCTATTTTGCTCTAGAACTGAAATCTGCTCGGCTATATTTCGTAATTGTCTAACGTTTCCACTCCATCTATATTTTAACAAGACAACTACGGCATCGTCTGTTAATTTAATAGTTGGCATTTTATACTTTAATGCAAAATCGCTTGCAAATTTTCTAAATAATAAGTGAATATCTTCTTTTCTTTCTCTTAATGGCGGTAAGTGAATTTCCACGGTGCTTAATCTGTAGTAAAGATCTTCACGAAACTTTTCTTTTTTAATGGCTTCGAACATATTTACGTTAGTAGCCGCTACAATGCGCACATTGGTTTTTTGCACTTGACTAGAGCCTACTTTAATAAACTCGCCATTTTCTAGAACTCGCAATAAGCGTACTTGTGTGGTAAGCGGTAATTCGCCAACTTCATCTAGAAAGATTGTTCCTCCATCGGCTACCTCAAAATATCCAGATCTTGTTTGTGTAGCACCTGTAAAAGCTCCTTTTTCGTGTCCAAAAAGCTCGGAATCGATAGTTCCTTCTGGGATAGCTCCACAGTTTACAGCTATGTATTTTCCGTGTTTTCTGTGTGATAATTGATGGATAATTTTGGGAATGCTCTCTTTTCCAACCCCAGACTCTCCAGTTACTAAAACTGAAATATCTGTTGGTGCCACTTGCATAGCTTTTTCTATGGAACGATTAAGCTTAGCATCGTTACCAATAATTCCAAATCGTTGTTTTGTTGCTTGAATGGATTCCATATTAATTCCCTGCAAAAGCAGAAATAATTTTTAATTAGTACTTTGTTATATAATCGTAGGTGAAACTATTTGGTTCAAATTGATTACCGATTGATAAAGAAGCATTGATTGTTGACCTAATTCTACCTACTTCCCTTTCGTATTCTATAATAAATTCAGCTACAGAGTTTAATTTATAAAATGCCCGCAATTGCAGGAATTCGCTAATTATTATCCGATAATCCAGTAGCTACCCCAATTAAAGTGGCGCTGGTGCAATCGTTTATTTTTACATTGACTAAATCGCCAATTTTATAATTTTCTTTTGGAAAAACGGCCACACTATTTTGCGACGTTCTTCCAGACCATTCAGCATCCGATTTTTTAGATTCCTTTTCAATTAAAACTTCAACCACCGTATTTAAATATGCTTCAGTTTTAATAGCACTATGTTCGCGTTGACGCTGAACAATTTCTGCTAACCTACGTTTTTTAACATCTTCTGGCACATCGTCTTCCAGCTTACGTCCTGCCATAGTTCCTGGTCTTTCAGAATAGGTGTACATAAAACCAAAATTGTATTTTACATAGTCCAATAAACTTAAAGTATCTTGATGGTCTTGCTCTGTTTCTGTTGGAAAACCAGCAATTAAATCTTGACTAATAGCACATTCTGGAAGGATTCTTTTAATATTATCTATTAAAGCGAAATATTCTTCTCTAGTATGCAAACGGTTCATTTCTTTTAAAATTCTGTTGCTTCCACTTTGAACAGGTAAATGAATATGCTTGCAAATATTGTTGTGTTTTGCCATGGTTTCTATCACGTCCAAAGTTAAATCCTGAGGATTTGAAGTAGAAAAACGAATACGCATTTTTGGATATGCTTTAGCACACATATCTAAAAGATTAGCAAAATGTATGGCTGTTGCTTTTTGTAAATCGCTTGCTTTATCAAAATCTTTTTTTAAGCCTCCTCCATACCAAAGGTAGCTGTCAACATTCTGTCCTAAAAGTGTAATTTCTTTAAAACCTCTAGTCCACAAATCGTCAATCTCTCCTAAAATACTTTGTGGGTCACGGCTTCTTTCTCGGCCTCTTGTAAACGGAACCACACAAAACGTGCACATATTATCGCACCCACGAGTAATGGAAACAAAAGCAGTTACTCCATTACTATTTAAGCGTACTGGAGAAATATCGCCATAAGTTTCTTCTTTAGAAAGAATCACATTAATAGCTTCTCTTCCGTCTTCAACTTCGGCAAGCAAATTAGGTAAGTCTTTATAGGCATCTGGACCAACAACTAAATCTACAATTTTCTCTTCTTCAAGAAATTTGCTTTTTAATCGTTCAGCCATACATCCTAAAACACCTACTTTCATGCCAGGATTGGTGCGTTTTACGGCATTGTATTTTTCTAAACGTTTTCTAATGGTTTGTTCGGCTTTATCCCGAATAGAACAGGTGTTTACTAAAACCAAATCTGCATCTTCAAGATTTTGTGTGGTATTGTATCCTTGATCTGAAAGAATGGAGGCTACAACTTCACTATCGCTAAAATTCATGGCGCAGCCGTAACTTTCAATATAAAGCTTACGTGAATTTTGTTCTTTATTTTCTAAAACTAGACTTTCGCCTTGTTTACTTTCGTCTATAACTTTATTCATAGTTCTTTTGAAAAATTATTTTTAGTCAATTTTTCTGCCCGTTGGAACAAGAAGCAGCAAAGATACAATTATTTTAAGGAAAGTGACAAAGTGACAGTGTGTTAAATTTATTGTAAGAAGTAAGAGAATTTAAGTACTTTTAAACCCTAAATAAATCAGCTATTAATGACCTACCACGAATTAGAAACCAGAATTAAAAATGCTCCGCAACTAGATTTTGGAAATCTTATTAATGATGTTATCGAATTATTTAAACATATTTGGTTAAAGGGGTTTATTGCTGTTTTAATGATTGTAGTTTTTGTTTTTGGAATTATTATGGTTTTTGGACTTATTGGACTAACACCACAAAATTTAACCTTCCAAGAGGACTTCGATCTTGCTAATTTTTACGACACTTATTTTCTGAGTGCTATTTACGGAATACCACAAACTATTTTAATTAATACGGTAACACTTGCTATTCTTGCAGCCTTTTATAGAATGTGCAGACAGTTTATGTTAGAAGAAAATATAGATGAAAATTATTTCTTTTTCTTTAATAAGGCCTATTTTTCTAAAGTATTTATGTTGGGAATTATTTATACCGCTATAGCCGTTGTTGCTCAACTTATGTTTTTTGTACCTTATTTATATGTGTTTATACCTTTGTCTTTTTTTGCTGTTATACTAGCTAATAATCCAGAATTAGAAGAATTAGCTATAATTAAGTTAAGTTTTCAGTTAGGTAATAAAAAATGGCTTTTAACTTTTATAACCATGTTTGTTGCCGGAGTAATTGGTATGTTGGGTTTAATTGCTTGTGGAATTGGAGTTGTGTTAACAATCTCTATAGTTTATTTACCTCCTCTTTTTATTTATAAAGAAGTGGTTGGATTTCATAAAAATGACAGGAATACAACTGTTGAAATTCATACTGAATCTAATTTGGAATAATAAAACTTACCATATTATAGATAGAATTATTATTCCTTCAGAAAATTTTATCACTCTTTATCTTTCTTAAATTCCAACTTATTTTATTTATAACGAAATCATTGGTATTACGACTGCTGTTGAATTAGTACGAGTTAATGCTTATTATTTTGTCAGCCGATTAAAGGTGTTTTTTAGAGGGTAAAATCAGAAAAATGTCGATAAAATGCACTTGAATAATTTATTAATTAGGTAGATATATTTTTTTTCACATACATTTGTAGCCTTAAAAAATGATAAATGGCGAAGAATTTAGTAATTGTTGAGTCACCTGCAAAGGCTAAAACCATAGAAAAGTTCCTTGGAAAAGACTTCAAGGTAGAATCTAGTTTTGGACATATTGCAGATTTACCTTCAAAAGAATTAGGAGTAGATGTAGATGGAGATTTTAAACCAAAATATGAAGTTTCCAAAGATAAAAAAGCAGTTGTTAAGAAACTTAAAGACTTAGCTAAGAAAGCCGATATGGTTTGGTTAGCAAGTGATGAAGATAGAGAGGGAGAAGCTATAGCCTGGCATTTAGCCGAATCTCTAAACTTGGAAGAAGAGAAAACGAAAAGAATAGTTTTTCACGAGATTACTAAAACGGCCATTAATAAAGCCATTGAAAACCCAAGAGGAATCGATTACGATTTGGTAGATGCGCAACAAGCACGTCGTGTTTTAGATAGAATTGTAGGTTACGAGCTTTCGCCTGTACTTTGGAGAAAAGTAAAAGGCGGACTTTCTGCTGGACGTGTGCAATCGGTTTCTGTAAGACTAATTGTAGAGCGAGAGCGCGAAATTCAAAATTTTGAGCCTGTAGGTTCATATAGAATAGATGCTGAATTTGCTAATGAAGCAGGACAGGCATTTAAAGCAAAATTACCAAAAAACTTTAGTGCTAAAGAAGAAGCACAAAGCTTTTTAGAGAAAAATGCAACAGCCAATTTTAAGGTTGCAGAATTAGAGAAAAAACCAGCTAAAAAATCCCCAGCTGCACCTTTTACAACTTCAACCTTACAACAAGAAGCAGCTAGAAAATTATATTTTTCGGTAAGTAAAACCATGACTTTAGCACAGCGTTTGTACGAAGCAGGTTTAATTACTTATATGAGAACAGATAGTGTCAATTTATCTGACGAAGCTAGAAAAGGCGCTCAAACCGAAATTGAAAATGCTTACGGTACAAAATTTAGTAAACCAAGAAATTATAAAGGAAAATCTAAAGGTGCTCAAGAGGCGCATGAGGCTATTAGACCTACAGATTTTTCGTTACACTCTGTAGATATAGATAGAGATCAAGCTAGATTATACGATTTAATCTGGAAACGTGCTATTGCTTCGCAAATGAGCGATGCTAAATTAGAAAGGACGAACGTAAAAATCAGTGCTTCAACCCACAAAGAAATTTTTACTGCAAATGGAGAGGTAATCACTTTTGAAGGATTTTTAAAAGTGTATTTGGAAGGCACAGACGACGAAGATACCGAGCAAGAAGGTATGTTACCGGCAATGAAATCTAACGAGGCGCTTCTTAATAATTATATTACAGCAACAGAGCGTTATACGCGAGCTCCATACAGATATACTGAGGCTTCTTTAGTAAAACAACTGGAAGAGTTAGGTATTGGTAGACCGTCTACTTATGCACCAACAATTTCTACTATTCAGAATAGAAATTATGTAGAAAAAGGGACTGTTGAAGGTGTTGAGCGCGATTATTCGCAGTTAACATTAAAAAACGGTCAAGTAAAAGATAAGATGCTTACCGAAAAAGTAGGTTCGGATAAGGGGAAATTAGTTCCAACAGATATTGGGATGATTGTTACGGACTTCTTGGTAAATCACTTTCAAAATATTCTAGACTATAACTTTACAGCTAAAGTTGAAGAAGACTTTGATGATATTGCAGAAGGAAAAGTCAATTGGACAAAGATGATGAAGGATTTCTACAAAGATTTTCATCCTATAGTAGTAGATGTTCAAGAAAATGCTGATAGAGAATCTGGAGAGCGCATTTTAGGAAAAGATCCAAAAACAGGAAAACAAGTAAGTGTACGTTTAGGAAAATTTGGACCAATGGTTCAAATTGGAACTGTTGACGATGAAGAGAAACCAACCTTTGCTAGTCTTTCTCCAGAACAACAATTAAATACTATTACTTATGAGGAAGCTATGGATTTATTTCAACTTCCAAAAAAACTGGGAACTTTTGAAAACGAAGAAGTAGTTGTAAATAATGGACGTTTTGGACCTTATGTAAAATTTGGCTCTCAATACGTGTCGTTACCAAAAGGAGTAGACCCGTTAAGTGTGGAATTAGACGATGCTATTGTTTTAATTAAGGAAAAACAAAAAGCAGACGCTCCTATATATATGTATAAAGATTTACCAGTTCAAAAAGGTAAAGGTCGTTTTGGTCCATATATCAAGTGGAACAATATGTTTATTAATGTAAACAAGAAGTACGATTGGGACAATCTATCAGACACAGATATTGTAACACTTATTGAAGAGAAAATTCAGAAAGAGATAGACAAGGTAATTCACCACTGGGAAGAAGAAGGGATAAAAGTAGAGAAGGCAAGATGGGGAAGGCACAATGTTATTAAAGGTAAAATTAAAATTGAATTACCTAAAACTGTGGATGTATCTAAAATGACTTTAAAGGAAGCTCAAACTCTTATAGAAGAAAAGGCTCCAAAGAAGAAGGCAACTAAGAAAAAGTCTACAGCCAAAAAAACAACTAAAAAGAAAAAATAATTAAAGCTATATATATAAGGTCTAATGAATTTTAATTTTCTTTCTCCTGTTTCCGATATGGTCCTAGCTCATAACGAGTTATTGTCTCAACAAACCTTAGGAAAAAAAATCAAGATTCATTCTAAGCAAGAAGGTATTCCAGAATTGGAAAATGTGGATATGGCTATAATTGGTGTTCTTGAAAACAGGAACGATATCAATTATATAGGAGAAGAATTTGATTTAGATGAGATTCGAAAATCACTTTATTCTTTATTTCCAGGAAGTTGGCACAAAACTATCGCCGACTTAGGAGATATTAATAAGGGAGAATCTGTAGAGGATACGTATTTTGCGTTAAAGACAACTATAAATATTTTAGTTCAAAAAAACATTATTCCTATTATAATAGGAGGGAGTCAAGATTTAACTTATGCTAACTATCGTGCTTATGATACTTTAGCGCCAATGGTTAATATAGTTAATGTAGATTCTAAATTCGATTTAGGAGATTCTGCTAAACCTATAAAGAACGATAGCTTTGTGGGTAAAATAATTTTAGACCAGCCTTATAACCTATTTAATTATGCAACTTTAGGCTACCAGACCTATTTCAACTCACAAGAGGAAATAGATTTAATGGATAAGCTCTATTTTGAATCTTATAGATTAGGTCAAGTTTCAAATGATATAACCTTGGCAGAACCCGTTTTAAGAGATGCTAATATTGTTAGTATTGATTTAACTGCCATAAAAGCTTCCGAATTGAGTTCTAGACAAAAATCTTCTCCCAACGGATTAGATGGAAAAGAGATTTGTGCCATCTCCAGATACGCCGGAATAAGTAATAAAGTTTCTTCAATAGGAATATATGAGTATAAGCCATCTTCAGATGATGCTATTACTTCTATGATGGTTGCGCAAATTATTTGGTACTTTATAGAAGGAGTAAATTGTAGAATTAAAGATGATGACTTTTTAAATGACGAAAGTTATCAGAAATTCATTACTTTGGTCGACGATCAAGAATTGGTGTTTTATAAAAGTATAAAAACACAACGTTGGTGGATTGAAATTCCTTTTTTAGAGGAAGTGAATACTAAACTAAAAAGACATACGTTATTACCATGCATGCATGGAGATTATTTAGATGCCTGTAATAATAAGTTGCCAGATCGGTGGTACAAGGCTTATCAAAAAAACTGTATATGACGACTGTGTTAAAATTCGCTCTTTTCATCGTTGAACCGCATTATTTTCACGATGAAGCGTGAATTTTTTTAAAAAAAAGTTGTTTTTTATAAAATATATAGATATGTTTACGCTCTTAAAATTTTTAAGACACAAAAATTAAATTATTAACCTCGAGTTTTCTATGGATATGAAGAAGTTTATTTTATTAACCGCAGTTTTAACATTTTTAGCTAGTTGTGGCTCTGGAGACAGAGGTCAGTTAGTGGGTGTTAAAGGAAAGAAGTGGCATCCTGAACAGCCTTTTGGTATGGAGTTAGTGCCTGGTGGAGCCTTTATAATGGGTAAAGCAGACGACGATTTAGCAGGTATTAATGATGCGCCTTCTAAAACAGTAACTGTTAGGTCATTCTATATGGACGCTACAGAAATTACAAATAGCGAATATCGTCAATTTGTAAATTGGGTAAGAGATTCTACAATTAGAACTAAATTAGCTATTCTTGCTGATGAAATTGGAGAAGTTCCTGGAAACGGAGGTATTGGAGAATACGCTTTTAAAGATTCAGATCCTGAAAACATGACTGTTTACGAAAAGTACATGTATGATAACTATAGTGGTCTAGGGCCAACTGGTTACGAAGGAAGAAAACTGAATCACGATGTTGAAATTTTATTTGACACGGCAGATTATCCAGATGAGTATTATGCTGAGGTAATGGATACTATGTATATTCCACTTGAGGAATCATATAATGGTCAAAGAACTTGGGATGTTACTAAATTTAAGTTTCAATACACTTATATGGACATCGAGAAAGCCGCTAAAAATAGATCTTTAAAAAGAAAAGATGTTATTATTAAGGAGGAAGTAGAGATTTATCCAGATACAACTGCTTGGATTAGAGATTTTGCATACTCTTATAATGAGCCAATGCACAACGATTACTTCTGGCATGATGCTTACGGAGATTATCCTGTAGTTGGAGTTTCTTGGACACAAGCAAAAGCTTTTTGTCAATGGAGAACTTTGTATCATAATTCTTATAGAAAAAGCAGAAAACAACATTTTGTAAACTCTTATAGATTACCTTCAGAAGCTGAATGGGAATATGCTGCAAGAGGAGGTCTTCAAGCTGCTACTTATCCTTGGGGTGGTCCATATACAAAAAACGACAGAGGTTGTTTTATGGCAAACTTTAAGCCTTTAAGAGGAGATTACGCTGCAGATCAAGCTTTATATACTGTTGAAGCTAAATCTTACGAGCCAAACGACTTTAACTTATACAATATGGCTGGAAACGTGTCAGAATGGGTAAGTGCATCTTACGATCCTGCTTCTTACGAATATGTTTCTACTATTAACCCTAGTGTTAACGATATTAATAACAAACGTAAAGTTGTTCGTGGAGGATCTTGGAAAGATGTAAAATACTATTTACAAGTAAGCTCTAGAGATTACGAATACGCAGATTCTGCGAGAAGTTATATTGGATTTAGAACTGTTCAAGATTATATGGGAACAGAAGTAACTCAAAATGCAGTAACTAATTAATAATAATAAATCAACCACAAATATTTAATCAATTAAATTTAAGTACAAACTTAAACACTTAACTAAAAAACTAAAAAACTAAAATTATGGCACAGTCAAGAGCATTTAAGAAATTTATGGTAATGTCTTACGGATTTGGAGCGTCCATTGTAATTATTGGAGCATTATTCAAAATCGTTCACTTTGAAATAGGACCGTTAACAGGTAACGTGATGTTAACTTTAGGTCTGGTAACAGAGGCTATTGTATTTGCAATTTCTGCTTTCGAGCCTGTTGATGATGATTTAGACTGGTCTTTAGTATATCCAGAATTAGCTGGTGCACAAGGAGTTTCTTCTAGCAAAAAACAAGAGCAACCACAAGACGCTGAAGGTTTACTTTCTAAAAAATTGGATAACTTATTAAAAGAGGCTAAAATAGATGGAGAATTAATGGCTAGCTTAGGAGATAGCATTAAAAACTTTGAAGGAGCTGCAAAAGGTATTAGCCCAACAGTTGACTCAATGGCTGCTACTAAAAAATATGGTGAAGAACTATCTTTAGCTGCTGCACAAATGGAGTCTCTTAATAGTTTATATAAAGTACAATTAGACAGTGTAAACCGTCAAGCTTCTATTAATGAAGAAGCAGTTGAGAATGCGACAAAATTAAAAGATCAAATGCAATCTTTAGCATCTAACCTATCATCATTAAACGGTGTATACGGTGGTATGCTATCTGCTATGAATAAGAACTAATTAGTATAGTACTAAAACTAAATTTTAACAATTAACTACAAAACTAATTAGAAATGGCAGGAGGAAAATTATCCGCAAGGCAGAAAATGATTAACTTGATGTATTTAGTGTTTATAGCCATGCTAGCACTTAATATGTCGAAAGAAGTACTATCGGCATTTGGTTTAATGAATGAAAAGTTAACCGAATCCAATCAGGCAGCTTCTGAAAGAAACGAAGCATTTATGCAAGGTTTAGCAGAAAAGGTTTCAGAACAACCAGCAAAATATCAGCCTTTAAAGGCACAAGCTGATCAGATTAGTACCTTATCTGATAACTTTAATAGTTATTTAGAAGAATTGAAAGGAAATATGACCGCAACCGTTAAAGATCCTAGAGATTATGAGGTTATGGACAAAGGAGATTATTTAGATAATAATTTCTTTCAAGCTGATAAATTGAAACCAGAAGGGCAAGAGTTTTTAAATCAAATCGCAACCTTTAGAGATGGGGTTGTAGAAGTATTATCTCAAAACCCTGATATGGCTGGTATTGCAGAAGACGTTAAAAATAAATTTGAAACTGAACCTGTAACAAATAGAGATGGTATTAAGGTAGATTGGTTAGATTACCATTATAAAGGGTTTCCATTAGTGGCATCTTTAACCAAAATGACTCAGTTACAAGCAGACGTAAAAACGACACAATCTGAAGTTTTATCTTCTATGTTAGCTGGAAAGTTAAAAGTTGAAGCTTCTTTAACAAACTTTGACGCGATTGTGGTACCTAGTAAAACAGCTTTCTTTTCAGGTGAAAACTTTACAGGTACAATTATCTTAGGAAAAAAGGATACCACCTTAAAAGCAGACAAAGTAGTTATTAATGGAGAAGAATTATCAGCAGATGCCATGCAAGCAGGTAAAACTCTATTAGATTTCCCAGCAGGTGCTGTTGGAGAAAGAGAGATTACTGGAGAATTTCAATTTAAAGAAGGAGATTCAATTATCTCTATTCCAGTAAAATCTACCTATGCTGTTGTTCCTAAACCAAATTCAGCAACTATTTCTGCTGATAAAATGAATGTTGTATACCGTGGGGTTGCTAACCCAATGACTATCTCATTCGCGGGTATCTCAGATAATAACGTATCTGCAAGTGCTCCAGGATTAAGCAAAACATCTGGTGTTGGTAAATACGTAATGAACCCTGGTACAGGAAGAGAAATATCAATTAATGTAACAGGTACTTTACCTGATGGATCTAAAGTTAGCGATAAAGCTACATTTAGAATTAAAGATATTCCAAAACCAACTGGAACTATTAGTGGACAAGATGGTATTGTAAAATTACCTCGTAACTCTGTAGAGATTGCTACTATTGGTGCTATGTTAGACGATTTTGATTTTGAATTACCAATTCAAGTTACATCGTTTAAATTTAAAGTACCAGGACAACCATCTGTTAACGTAAATGGAACTAAACTGAACAGTCAAGCGAAAAATGCTTTACGTAAAGCAAGACGTGGAGATAACGTTCAAATTTTTGATATCAAAGCACAAATTAGAGGAAATTCTTCTTATAAGTTAAAAGGAGTTTCAGCTGTAATTGTTGAGATAGCAAACTAATAGAAATTATCATCTCAAAAAGTGATAAGCCCTAATAATTAAATTTAAAAAGATGAATTATAAAAGTTTTTTATTAACCGTTTTAAGCATATCGTTTGTATCTGCTTCCTTTTCTCAGGCTAATATTTTAAATGCTAAAAGTCCTGAAGAGATTGGTGTTAGAACCGATGCTCAAAGAGAAGTAGATAACGACAAACCATTGGATTATGGGTATGTGGACGATAGAGATATTATGTTTTCTAAAATGACCTGGGAAAGAGTTGTATTAGACGAGCGTGTTAATTTTCCATTATATTATCCTGTAGATACCAATAATATTGGTAAAGACAGACGTTCTTTATTCGATGTACTTTGGAAAAACGTTAAAGATGGTAATATTGAAAACATTTATGATGATTCTTATTTTACAACCAAAAGAACATTAAAAGATATTCGATCAGCTATGTCTAAAGTAGATACTCTAGATATTGGTTACGAGCAATTTAATGCAGATGGGTATGTAGATCCAGAGTATATTATTAAACGTGATATTACTTCTTACGATATTAGTGCTTATTTAATTAAAGGTTTATGGTATTTCGATAAGCGTCAAGCAGAATTAAAATTTAGACTTCTTGGAATTGCACCAGCAGCACCAGATGTTAACTTTATAGATTCTGACGACGAAGCGAACAAAGAACCAATTCCTTTATTTTGGGTGTTTTTCCCAGATGCTAGAGAAATCCTGCATGATGCAAAATCGTTTAATAACGAAAACAGTGCGGTGCCTTTCTCTTACGATCACTTGTTAAATTCTAGACGTTTTAATGGTTATATTTATAAAGAGGAGAATGTGTACGGAGACCGTAAGGTGACCGAATATATTTCTGAAAATGCTTTAATGCAACTATTAGAATCTGATAGAATTAAAGAAAAAATTAGAAACTTTGAATTAGATATGTGGGCCTACTAGATAGAATCTCATAATATACTTAAAAAACGTTCACCAAAAGTGAACGTTTTTTTTATTCCATACAATCAAAGATTCATTTTAGCTTACTTTTGTAACTTATGAAACAAGTTGATTATATTATAGTAGGTTGTGGTCTAGCTGGAATTGCTTTTTGCGAGCAACTAATTGCTGCTAATAAAAGTTTTATTGTTTTCGATAATTCGTCACAACAGTCTTCTTTAGTGGCCGGAGGCTTATACAATCCTGTTGTTCTAAAACGCTTTACTTCTGTTTGGAAAAGTAAAGAGCAATTAGAGATAGCTCTGCCTATGTATCATAATATTGAAGACAAGCTCCAAATTAAAATTGATTATAAAGTCCCGGTTTATAGACGGTTTACTTCTCACGAAGAACAGAATAATTGGTTTGCTGCATCAGATAATCCTATGCTGTCAGAAATGCTTTCTTCAAAAATAATTAAAAACAACAATTCCTCGATTCTTGCTGACTTTGGTTTTGGTGAAGTTTTAGATACGGGAAGAATTGATACAAATGTTCTTGTTACTTCATATAAAGCATATTTAAGACAAGTAGACCGACTTATTGAAACTAGGTTTAATTATACTGACATAGAAATTAAAGAAAAAAGGATTACTTATCAAGACATTTCTGCTTCTCATCTGGTGTTCTCTGAAGGCTTTGGATTAAAACAAAATCCGTTTTTTAATTACCTTCCTTTAAAGGAGTCTAAAGGCGAACTACTAACTATACATGCACCCGATTTAAAAATCGATTATGTCTTAAAATCCAGTGTATTTGTTTTGCCATTAGGAGAGGATTTGTACCATATTGGTGCCACCTACAATTGGAAGGATAAAACCAATAGTATTACAAAAGAGGGGAGAGAAGAGCTCTTAAAAAAGCTGGAGACTTTTTTGAATTGTACTTTTAAAGTGGTGGATCAAGTAGCAGGAATAAGGCCAACAGTTAAAGATAGAAGGCCTTTAATAGGGAAACATCCGGAACATGCAAATATGTATGTTTTAAACGGGCTTGGTACTAGAGGCGTAATGATTGGACCTTATGTAGCCAAACAATTATTTAATTATATAGAAGACGGTAAGGAGATTGATAGCGAATGTGACATTAGTCGTTTTTATCCTTGACTAAACTTTCATCAAAATGCATAAAAAGGTTAATCCATATATTTCTGGACCATCTCATAATAATTGGGGCAAATACAACTAAAGTAGCAACTATAGCAATAAAGGCTGTAGTTAGGCTACTACCTAAAAAGAAAAAACTGATAACAAAAGCAGCTACGGCAAAAGCTATTCCTACGCCATAACTTACATACATAGAGCCAAAAAAGAAAGAAGGTTCTAAACGGTATTTTGTTTCGCATTTGGAGCAGTGATCCTTAATTTTTAAAACGTCTTTTAGCACATAAGGGTTTTTGTTGGAATACATGGATTCTTGGTGACATTTAGGACATGTTCCTGTAAAGATGCTATAAAGTTTATTACCTTTTTTTATCATTGCTAAAACTATTACTTTTGCAAAATTAGAATATTATTTAACAACAAGTGTAACAAGAGTCACAAAAATGCTAAACATTCACAATCTATCCATCTCTTTTCAAGGAGAGTATTTATTCGAAGACCTAACTTTTAAATTAAGTCCTGGAGATAGTGTTGGATTAATTGGAAAAAATGGTGCAGGAAAATCGACCATGCTAAAAATCCTATCCAAGGAAATGGAGCCAGACTCTGGTCAAATAGCTGCTGATAAAAACTTAAGCATAGGCTTTTTAAAACAAGACATCGATTTTGTCTTAGGTAGAACCGTTTTAGAGGAATCTTACGAAGCTTTTAAAGAGCTTAAAACTATTGAGGCTAAACTAGAAGATATTAATTATCAGTTAGCAAACCGTACCGACTATGAAAGTGAAGGCTATCATCAAATAATGGTTGACTTGAACGACCTGCAACATCAATACGAAATTCTTGGAGGCTATAACTATCAAGGTGAAACTGAAAAGATATTGCAAGGACTTGGTTTTAAAAGAAGCGATTTTGAGAAACTTACAGATACTTTTTCTGGAGGATGGCGTATGCGTATTGAATTGGCAAAACTACTTCTTCAGAATAATGATATTCTATTACTAGATGAGCCTACAAACCACTTGGATATTGAATCTATTATCTGGTTAGAAGGGTTTTTAAAAACCTATCCGGGAGCTGTTGTAATTGTATCTCACGATAAAATGTTTTTAGATAATGTTACTAATAGAACCATAGAAATTTCTTTAGGTAGAATCTACGATTACAACAAACCTTATTCTCAATTTCTAGTTCTTCGTAAAGAAATTAAAGAGCAGCAACTTGCTACTCAGAAGAATCAACAAAAGCAAATTGAACAAACCGAAAAGCTTATTGAAAAATTCCGAGCAAAAGCTTCAAAAGCAACAATGGCACAATCTTTAATAAAAAAGTTAGATAGAATTGATAGGATAGAGGTAGACGAAGATGATAATGCAGTAATGAAACTAAACTTTCCAGTATCTATTATTCCAGGAAAAGTAGTTATAGAAGCTGAAAATATCACTAAAAATTACGACCAAGTTCAGGTATTAAAAGATATTAGCCTAACTATTGAAAGAGATACTAAAACGGCTTTTGTTGGACAAAACGGACAAGGAAAATCTACTTTGGCAAAAATTATTGTTGGAGAATTAGAGCATGAGGGAGATTTAAAGCTTGGACATAACGTTCAAATTGGATATTTTGCTCAAAATCAAGCAGAGTATTTAGATGGTAATAAAACCGTTTTAGATACCATGATTGACGCTGCAAACGAAACCAACCGAAGTAAAGTAAGAGATATTCTTGGATCGTTTTTATTTAGAGGAGAAGAAGTAGATAAATACGTTCGTGTACTTTCTGGTGGAGAAAGAAACCGATTGGCTTTGGCAAAACTATTACTTCAACCACTTAATGTATTGGTAATGGATGAGCCTACAAACCACTTAGATATAAAATCTAAAAACGTATTAAAAGATGCGCTTAAAAAGTTTGAAGGAACGTTAATTTTGGTGTCTCACGACAGAGATTTTCTTCAGGGATTAACGAATACGGTTTACGAGTTTAAAGACCATAAAATAAAAGAGTATTTAGGAGATATTGATTTCTATTTACAACAACGTAATGTTGAAAATTTACGTGAAGTTGAAAAACGGGATGTTATAAAAGAAACACCTAAAGAAAGCAATAAACAATCTTATGAATCTCAAAAAAAGTTAAAATCTTTAAATAATAAGATGAGTAATCTGGAATCAAAAATTCAACAACTTGAGAAAGAGATTAAGAAAATGGATGCAGATTTAGCTGCAAATTACGATGAAACCGTTTCTAATCCGAGCTTTTTTGAATCTTACGAGTCTAAAAAGAAAAAATTAGAAACTCATATGGAAGATTGGGAAAATGTTCATGAAGCCATAGAGAATTTGTAATCTAAAATTTTCTTGTTTTTTTTATAAATCATGTAGTTCATCGATTAAATTTGTTTATAATCTATAAAACTTCTATTATTGTTAGACAATTCACTCAAATCTAACAACCATGAGAAACTTTACACTAGTAATTTTTTGTTTTTTGGTAACTAATTTTTCATTTTCAGAAGTACCTGACAGCGAGAGAGATGCGCTCTTAGCACTTTATAATGCTACAAATGGCGAACAATGGAATCACACTTGGAATACAAATGACTCTATTGAAACTTGGTACGGAGTTACAGTAGAAAATAATCAAGTTGTAGAGATTAATCTACATTTCAATAATCTTCAAGGTACGCTTCCACACGAAATAGGAAATTTAGTAAACTTGAGAAAAATGAATCTTGGGTTTAATCAAATAGAAGGGGAGTTGCCTTCTTCAATAGGTAGTCTATCTGCATTAGTTTCGTTAGAGTTATTTATGAATAAATTTGAAGGTCAATTACCTAGCGAAATAGGGGGATTAAAAAACTTACAAGTTTTAAAACTTTATAGTAACGGTTTAACTGGCGAGATTCCTACTTCCATTGGAAACTTGGTGAATTTAAAAGAATTGATGCTAGGAAGTAATTATTTGACTGGAACTATTCCAACACAAATAGAGAACATAAAACAACTGGAAATTTTAAGTTTAATAGACAATAAATTGGTTGGCGAAATTCCTTCAGAAATAGGTAAATTAACAGAGTTAAAAGAGTTGGTGTTAGCAAGTAACAAGCTAACTGGATCGGTTCCTTATCAAGTCACAGATTTGACTAAGCTAAGCACTTTTATGGTGAGCGATAATGATTTTGACCGTGAATATGTTTCTTTGGTAGACGGAACGGGAATTCACCCTAATAAATTTATTGAATTCAATGTAGAAACGGTTATTACAGACAATGATTAAACACTAATTAATTTATAAATTGATAGACTATCTGAAAAAGATGGTCTTTTTTTTATTTTTAAATTATGGAAGAACACCTATTTCAATGTCCTTATTGTTGGGAGACTGTTTCAATGTTATTAGATAGCTCGCAGTCTGAACAAGAGTATATTGAAGACTGTGAAGTTTGCTGTAATCCCATACAAGTTTTAATTAAATTCGAGAGTCAATTATTAGTTTGTTTTGAAGTGAAAAGTATAGAGCAATAATTTTTTTAAAAATATACTTGTTATATCTAAAAAGCATTGTATCTTTGCAGTCCAAATAAGTTATGTCGCCATTATGAAGCGAATGGGTTAAAAGCTAAAATAACTTTTGGATACTAAATCGCGGGATAGAGCAGTAGGTAGCTCGTCGGGCTCATAACCCGAAGGTCACTGGTTCGAGTCCAGTTCCCGCTACTAAATTGTAATCGTATTATAAACAGCGGTTTGGCTTTCGTCAAACCGTTTTTTTATGCATACGATTTTCGATTATCTTGCACAAGAAGTACAAAATGAATACGAAACGCTTTTATTTAGCTATAATTAATTCTCCTGCATGTTTTGCATAAACTTCAAAACAATAAACTCAGCCGGACGTACAATGGCCATCCCAATTTCAACAATTAGTTTATTTTCTAAAATATCGTTTTCAGTCATTGTTTCACCCATCCCAATTTTAATAAAGAAAGCTTCCTCTGGTTTTGCTCCTGATAATGCTCCCGACCGCCATTGAAGGGTTAGAAAGTTATTAATCATGGATTTTATTTTAATCCAAGTGTTCATTTTATTTGGCTCAAAAACAAATTGATAGGTTGCTTTTCTTACTGACTCTTCTACCATATTGAAGAAACGACGTGTAGAAATGTAGCGCCATTCGTGGTTATTTCCTGCCAACGTTCTTGCTCCCCAAACTACTGCTGTTCCACGCCCTGAAAATGTACGTATAGCATTGATGGATTTTCCAGAGAGGATATCTACATTTAATGTTTCTTGATCTTGGTTTGTTATGTTTAGGCTTGGTTTTGTGATAAAGTCTATATTAATGTTTGCTGGAGCTTTCCACACACCTCGGTTATTGTCAACCTTTGTATAGACTCCTGCTAATGCAGAAGAAGGAGGGAGAATAACTGGCAGAGTATTAATGGAATCCTTGAGCTTATGGAAAAGAGGGTTGTCGTCTATTTCAAAAGTGTCCAAGGTAGTTATTATCCCGTTTTTATTGACAGTTATATCCTTGTCTTCATAAAAATAATTCAATTGCATTTCAAGATAAGGATAATAAGCTGCTCCATACTTTAGTTCATTTACGGAACCTGCAAGGGTATTTCTAAAAACATCTATATCGTTGATGTTTGAGTTGTTATGCATATAAACATCGCAGATAGTAAACCTATCTTTTAGATGGCTGCATTGATTTAATGCCTGTTTAATTATAGAATAATAATCTGCTGATAGTGTTAGATTAATCGCATCCGGAAAAATAATTAGGGTAATCTCACCTTCATCACCAGCTTTCTCTAATCCATTTAGTAAGGCTTCCTGGTTAATTATTCCTTCTTCTTTATAATCTCCAACAGAGACAATATAACAAGACCCTCCGCCATTTAAATAAAAGGCTTGCAAGGAGTAAAACATTAAATAGTTACTAGGGTTGGTTATTTTAGAACTTATCTCTTCAGGCGACTTTTGAGAGTCTACATGTATTGTTATTCCCTTTTCTGGATATGCTGTTCCAAAATGTTGTATATATTCTTTTATTGAAGTTACCCTTTTAGGGACGTTCAATAAATCTCCGTCTTCTTCTAATCTAGCTTTTTCTGTATAACCTATAAAAACGGGAATTGCCGTTTCAACCGGAACAATGGAAGGTGGGAAATTTGAATGATCTTGAGTATAAATACCAGGAGTTGTATGTTTTGCCATAAAATAGTGCCTTTATTTATCTTAACTGATTGTATTTAATCAATTTAATTTAAAAATGAATTTCCTCGACATTTCGAGGTTATATTCTATAAATCTAATAAATAATTTGTGTAGAATGAATATATCTTACTGTTAGTTAGTGTGTTGTGTTGTGGGTGGAGTAATTCTGAGAAAAAATAATTACATATCTGTGAAGGAAAAATTCTTTAAAACTAAAACATCAGAAGTTACTCTGATGTATTAGTTATTATTCAATAAAAATTAAATCTTGTTGTGTTTTTTTTTTTTTTGAAGATTTCTAATTAGCTCTATTATCTAAATATTGCTGATTAAAAATAACTGCTAAAGCCCAAATACCAGGTTGCAGCTTTTTCTGCAGGATTATTAAGAATGTCTTTTTGCCATTCGTATCTGTAGTTAATTCTAAATACTGTTTTTGGGGTAGGTCTAAAACTAAGTGCAGGAGTTATTGCTATAATTTGATCTCCAATATTTGTGTTTGTTTCTGTAAATTTTCCCACGTTCCAATCGACATAATCAAATCTAACAGCTAGGTTGAAGGTAGCGTCCTCCCATTCAAAAATTTTGCGTTTATAAGCAGGTTGCACAATATCCATAAAAACTCCCTGTTGCTTATTTCCATATTGTTGAGTGTATGTATCTGGTGTTTGAACCCATACCCAGGCAGCTTCTCCAACAATATATGTTCCTGTAGCCCTGATGGTGGTGTTCCAATCTATTGCCAAAACATCAACTCTCGCTTTATCTTCAACTTCTTCATCATCGTCTTCAAACTTGTTATAAACACCTCCCATATATGATAGTCCGATTTCTCCAATATTTCGGTTTTTTATGGCTAATTTTCCCGAAAACATAGCTTTTCCGCTAAAATTATCTTCAAATATATCCTCTCCCTCTTTATAGGCAGGTAAATAGGTTTTATCCTGCTCATTAGAGATAATTTTACTGTTAAATCCATTTGTTAAATACGCTTCATAACCAAAAATCCAATTCCCAGAGTAGGTTTTTCCGTAAGCTCCAAAACCAGCATTAGACTGGGTTGCAGCCAGCATATTTACCGAAACATCTGGGCGCTCTACAAACTCCCATTTTGGACCGTCATGGTTTTCGTTAAAAGCACCTATAGGATTCATAACAATTCCTCCCCGAAAGTTGAATAAAGGATGAAAAGCCACATCTAAAGCAGCAAATTCAATTGCAACTTCCTTACCACCATCTTCGAATTCTATTTCAGTTAAAAATTTAATGCGATCAGAAATGGATGCTGCCATAAATATAGTTAACCTTCTGGCTTGGAAAGACAAGCCTTCAGTAATTCCTTCTTCTATTCTATACATGGTATTTGCTTCCAGATAACCTCCAAGAGTAACAGGAATTTTATCGAATCCTAATGTTGGTCTATTAAAAACGGCATCCATATTTAATTCTGCTTTCTCATTGTTCTTGTTGGTAATAAGCTCTTCATTTTCTTGAGAAAATGTGGAGCTAAAGCAGAATGTTCCAAGAATTATGAGATTAATTTTAAGATATTTCAATGTGAATGTTTTCATTTTTAATAAGTGTTTTGAATGTTTTTAAGTCTTGATCTGCTGGGCCTTCTAATAAACCACCTTTTGTGTCGAATTCACTTCCATGGCAAGGGCAGCTATATATTCCACCTCCCACATTAAGTTCACAGCCTCGATGTGTACATTTCATTAATGAAGCGGTGTATTGATTCTCACCAGTTTTATAAAGGCAAATGGGAAAATCCTGATTGGAAGTTTTAACCATTACAAAATTTCTATATGCTGTTGAGTTTTTTTTAGGAATCTCAAATTCTGAAAGAGGTACAATAATTTTATTGTTTTGAATGCTATTTGTGGCGTAATAAATACTTTCGCAAGATGTTAACAGTGCTGAAGCAAAAGGGAGACCTACGAAAGCAATTCCACAAGTTTTTATAAATTTTTTTCTATTCATTAGTGAAGTTGTTACAGAGATTCGATAAATTTTAAAAGTTGGCTTTTTTCATTTTGATCTAAGCCCTGATACATGTTTTTGGAATTCTCAGCTTCCCCTCCGTGATATAAAATAGCCTCTTCTATACTTCTTGCTCTTCCATCGTGAAGCAAATAATACTGACCACCTTGTGAATCTTTAGATAATCCAATTCCCCATAATGGAGCTGTTCTCCATTCGTTAGAATATGCGTAACCTTCTGTGTAGCCATCGTCGAGCTCGGGTCCCATATCGTGTAAAAGTAAATCTGTATATGGATGGAACTCCTTAAATGAAATAGCTTCTATTGGAGAGTATCCCGTTTCTAATGTTGGTTTGTGGCAACTTGCACATTGAATATTTTGAAATAAAGCTTTTCCGGCTATGACATCCGGATTATCTTGATCTCTAGGGATTGGCGCTTTTAGAGTTTTTAAGTAGAAAACAACATCACTAATAGTTTGCCTATCAATTTCCGGATTAAGTTTGTCTCCACTATAGGTATCATATGGTTCAAAATAAGATGTAATCCCAATATCTTGATTATAGGCATCTGCTGTTTGATGTAAGAGATCATAGACTCTTGCTTTTTTTCCAAAACGACTAATGTATTTTCCATCTAAAGTTATGGTTCCTGGACGATCGCTAACATAATCTGGGCGCGTGTTCCAATGTACACGTCCACTAATACCATCGCCATCTAAATCGTCTGGATCAGACATGTCAATAATATCCTGGTCGCTAACAGCGTCTAAGAACCCTAGACCTGTAACAATGGGAGCGACTAAACTTGAATGTGGCGCACCAGATGGTAGAATTTCAGGTTCGTAGCCTGGAATAGCTTTATTTTGTAGTTGTGGTCCACCCTGGTTTAAATAATTATTAACTCCTGGGAAGGATTGTCCAAAGCGTGTAAACTTAACAAAAGGATGTCCTTTACCATCTCCAGCATGGCAACTAACACAGCTAGTTCCGGTAAAAATAGGTCCTAATCCTGTTTCAACGGTAAATATTTGATCATTAAAGGCAACATCTCCTTCAATAAATCGCTTTATCTCCGCCATGGTTAAATCTTCTACTGGACCATCTAATAATTCGTAGTCTTCAGGCTCTGCAGGACCTAAGACCTCGCAAGAAAAAAGTAATGGAAAGAGTAATAGACTAGCTAATAAATAAATATTCATTCTCATTTTTAATAGTTTTAGACAAAACTAAACATTATATACAATTACACAAATATATTTTTAGTCTAGTCTAAAAATAAAATTAGAACAACCTTGTATGACGGTGTTGAAAGTGAGGGATTTAGAATGCAATTAGCAGTATGTGGTAGGTTTTTAATAAAAATTCTTTCTTAAAGAGGGGGTTTGAAATTATTTTTTTTAGAAAAAATATTTGACAGGGAGTAGCTCTAATTCGTATATTTAGTATCTGAATGTTTTAGTAAAATTGGTTTACGTTAATAAGAGATAAAACCTTTCTTATGGTAAAAGTTAGTTGCTTTTATAAGCGTGAAACCTTCAAATAACCTTAGAAATACTTTTATAAATACACTTCTATTTCTTTAACTTGAATTTTAGGCTTATTTCAAATTATAATGTAATTTGCACAAATTAATGAGTAAACTCAAGTTGTTAGTTATTAAGTATTTAAGTTTATAAATAGCTATGTTGATGTTTTGAGATGTAGCTTTTAATTTGGTAAAACCACTATTATGCGTATTCAATTTTATGTTATATCAACTATTTTATTGTTGATAACACTTGCTTTAAGCTTGTATGTAAGTCCAAACTGGTATGTGCTTTTTGGAATTGTATTAATATTTACTGTCTTAGGATATTATGATATTTTCCAAACTAAGCATACTATTATGCGAAATTACCCTGTGTTTGGACGACTGCGTTTTGTATTAGAAGAATTACGTCCTAAAATGTATCAGTACTTTATTGAATCTGATATTGATGGTCGTCCATTTAATAGAGTAGATCGCTCCACGGTTTATCAAAGAGCAAAAGACGTAAGGGATACAATTCCTTTTGGAACACAATTAGACGTCTACGATGAGGGCTATGAATGGATATGTCACTCAATAGCTCCAAAAGCGTTTGATACCTTAAATCATGATCCTCGAATAATGATTGGTAATAAAGATTGTGCACAGCCTTACTCTGCCAGTATTTTAAATATTTCTGCTATGAGTTTTGGTGCTCTTAGTGCTGCTGCCGTTGAGTCTCTGAATGGAGGTGCTAAAATTGGAAATTTTGCTCATAATACAGGAGAAGGTGGGTTGAGTGACTACCATTTAAAGCATGGCGGAGATTTGATATGGCAAATTGGAACAGCTTATTTTGGGTGTAGAACCGAAGATGGAAAGTTTAATCCAGAACTTTTTGCAGAAAAAGCGAAACATCCACATGTTAAAATGATAGAACTTAAAATTTCTCAAGGTGCTAAACCGGGGCATGGTGGTATTCTACCAGCCGAAAAAAACTCAGAAGAAATTGCTAGAATCCGACATATTAAACCTCATGTTAAAGTATCGTCACCTCCTTTTCATTCGGCTTTTGATACCCCAGTAGAAATGGTGAAGTTTATTAAAACTTTGAGAGATTTATCGGGTGGAAAACCAGTTGGATTTAAATTATGTATTGGTTATAAAAGTGAGTTTATATCCATATGTCAGGCCATGGTGGATTTAGATATATATCCAGATTATATTGCTGTAGATGGAGGGGAAGGAGGAACTGGTGCTGCGCCACCAGAGTTTAGTAATTATGTAGGAGCTCCTTTAATAGACGGTCTTGATTTTGTGCACAACATACTAAGAGGTATGGGTATTAGACAACATATTAAGATTATTGCTTCGGGTAAAATAAGCTCTGCTTTTCACGTAGCTCGTGCTATTGCTTTAGGTGCAGATGGATGTTATCAAGCTCGATCTATGATGTTGGCATTAGGTTGTATTCAAGCTTTACTATGTAATACAAATAAATGTCCTACAGGAATAACAACTCAGGATCCAAGTTTAACCGTTGGATTAGTTCCTGAAGATAAAAAAGTTCGAGTGGCTAAGTATCATGAAAAAACCTTGAAAAATTTCGTTGAACTCCTAGGGGCTACCGGTTTAGATGAATCGGATAATTTAACACGTTCTCATATTTATCGTCGTATTTCTTTTAATGATATGATTACTTACGAAGAACTTTTCCCATCTATCAAACCAGGATGCATGCTTAACGGTAATATTCCAGAGAAATATAAAATGGATTTTATGTTTGCTGATAAAACGCGCTGGGGAGTTCACCCATAAACAATTAGATAAAATAATATATTTTCTAATATAAAAATACCCTTCGAACTGATCCTAATTATGGGTTTTCGAGGGGTTTATTTTTTAAACACTAATATAAATTAGCTCTAATTGTAAATTGATATTCATCTATATTAAGAAATAGAAACCTACAACCTATTATTTTTAGTAATAAGCAGTTTCGTCCAGGTTTTTAAATAGGGATGTATATCCATGCGCTTGGTTAACAGAAGAGTGCTTTATGCAATATAAATAAACAAGCAGCTTAAACTGCCTGACTTATATTTGGTTTCCAATCCTTTTATAAAAAAGAGCTTGATTATCTTGGGAGGACCTATGTTTATCACTAAATTGTGATTTTTCAATTTATAAATTGCGAATTCTTAATTTTTAGATGATAAATACCAGATGTTTTGCCTTTTGGGCACTGTTACTCTTTACTTTTACTAATGCTATAGCTCAAGCTCAATCCACCGGTGAAATGGTTGTAAACTTGGAACTAATAAATCCGTCCTCCGAAATAAATAATGGAGTTGCAATTATTCAGGTAGAAGGAGGTACAGCACCATATGAGTACAAATGGAGTAATGTAAATACCTCCATAGATTCAGTAGAATCGGTTGGGTTGATTGAAGGTATGGAGCACTCTGTTGTTGTTAGTGATGCTTCAGGAAATACAATTACTAAGGAATTTACTATCCCGGCAAAATCAATTACCGAAATTTTTAATAGTAAAGTGCAGCCAGCTGTAGATGTGTTAGGAGCTGTTCTGTTTTGGGATGCTTTTGCTACTCTGGGTGTATACGACCCCGTTGTTTATGCCTCTCATAGAGATATTACGCTGCAAACAAGCGATGTGAAAACGAATGAGGAATACCAGGTAAAAAAATGGTTAGTAGCCGAAGGAGAACAAGTTAAACAAGGAGAGAAGCTTGCATTGCTAGAAAGTAATAATAACATAGAATTGCCTATTTATGCTCCAGCTGATGGTGTTTTAGAACAGGTATCAGAAAAAGGAAGTACAATTTCTAGAATGCCTGAAATAGGTTCTTATAAAGCTCCTGTATTAGGACTAATTGAATTCGATTCTCCTCAACCTCTCTTACATCCCAATGGAGATATTAAAAAGAATACCATTCCATTTATTGTTGTTTGGCTTATTCTTGGAAGTATATTTTTTACTCTGCGTCTAAAATTTGTAAATATTCGTGGTTTCCGACATTCCATAGATTTAGCAAGAGGGAAATACGACGATCCAAATGCACCTGGAACTATAACGCATTTTCAGGCTATGGCTACTGCTGTATCGGCTACAGTGGGATTAGGGAATATTGCAGGGGTTGCTGTTGCAATATCTTTAGGTGGTGCAGGAGCTACTTTTTGGATGTTTCTTGCAGGGTTCTTCGGAATGTCTTTAAAATTTGCCGAATGTACTTTGGGAGTAAAATACCGATTTATTGATAAAGAAGGACGCATCTTTGGTGGACCTATGAATTATTTACGTTATGGTTTAGAAAAAAGAAATCTAAAGCGTTTGGGGAAATTCTTAGCTATACTTTTTGCTGTTCTTGGAGTAGGAGCATCTTTTGGAGGTGGTAATATGTTGCAATCTAATCAAGCTTTTAAAATAGTATCAGAACAAATTCCAGTTTTACAAGGTCAGGGATTCTGGTTCGGAATTGGTTTTGCAGCTCTGGTAGGAGCAGTCATTATTGGGGGAATTAAAAGTATTGCTAATGTAACTGCAAAAGTAGTTCCTGTTATGGCTATTTTATATGTGCTAGGCTGTTTAGTGGTTATAGGTCATCATCTTGAATATCTTGGCGGTGCTTTGCTTGCTATTGTTGACGGAGCTTTCTCTGCTGAAGCTTTAAAAGGAGGGTTTATTGGAGTACTGATTATAGGTCTGCAACGGGCTGCTTTTTCTAGTGAAGCAGGAGTTGGTTCTGCTGCAATTGCCCATAGTGCTTCTAAAACTAATTATCCTATTGCAGATGGTTTTACTTCTTTAGTAGAGCCATTTATAGATACCATGCTGGTTTGTACCATGACTGCTTTAGTTTTAATATTTACAGGCAAACATGTAACCAGTAGTGGATTAGGAGGAGTGGAATTAACAGCTGACGCCTTTGGTAGCGTTGTTACTTGGTTTCCAGTAGTATTAGCCATAGCTGTATTTCTATTTGCTTTTTCCACCATGGTTTCCTGGTCTTACTATGGCATGCGTTCTTGGAGTTACCTTTTTGGAAGAAGTAAGAAACTTGAATTGGTTTATAAACTAATGTACTTAGGTTTTGTGGTGTTGGGTGCTTCTGTAAGTTTAGGGGCTGTATTAAGTTTTGCCGATATGATGATCTTAGCTATGTCTTTCCCAAATATTATAGGATTGTACATTATGGCTCCTGAAATAAATGCAGATATGAAGGTTTACTGGCAGAAACTAAAAGATGGCAAACTGTATATAAATCCTAAATTTCTTAAATCTAAAGAATAGACTTTCTTAAAAAGAAATACGCGATGGGGTGAATATTCATCATCATAAGAACTATGTAATTAGATGGTTTTATTTAACCGAAAAGAGAAGTAATTATTGTGTCTAGCTCTTGTAGAATTGTTTTATAAGGAAATATTAAAACCTTCTTTCAATTACTCTTTTAGGATGCAGCTCGTTATTCACAATTACCTCAAAATCAACAACGCCAATTACTAACTCTTCTTCAGTAATAACATCTACTTTCCACAGGCCTGGTTTTATATTATTTTTAAAGGTATAACCTCGGAATCCGGCATTTCTACCTCCAGTAATTTCATAACCAATATCTTCAATTATATCCCAATTGCCTGTGTTATTGTTATACCATTTCCAACGATGTAATATGGGTTTTTTAATTTCGGTTGGTGCAAATATGGAAGTGAAAATATAAATACTTTCATTGGGTTGATGAATATATTTAATTCTATGATCGCGCCAAAATACATACCAGTCATCGCGTTCATAACTAACTGTATAAGTATTGTTATTTTTTTCAACGTTATGAGCTACAATTCCGACATCTAACGCAAGTGGCACTGGTGGAATAAGATTGAAAAAATAGAATAAATTAATGGTTGCATACATGGTAATTATAATTCCAATCATTTTTGTAATACGGATTTCCGCACGTGTACTGGGACTTTTTATATAAATAATACTTATTAAAAGTAACGTAATTACTAAACTTATTAAGCCCGAAAAAATAAAAATAGTCGTATTCATTTCTTTGATGAAAACGGGAATCATAAAGGTGAAAAAAGTAAAGCTGATAAAAAAGTAAACTCCAAATTGTAAATACTTATTAGAAATTCGTTTTTTAAGTATTTCGTTGGCAAAAAGTAAAGCCAATAGAATAATAAAGAAAGTAATGGTTTTGGAAAGCGAGACACTTCTTGAAAAATAAATAACATAAGCACTAGAAAGTCCGCCAAAGAAAAACTGAATTGCAAGGGGTAAATATTCCTTATATCTATCAAGTATTGTGTTTTTCCATTTACCGTCATCTACTAGATTGTAGATGTATAATGTAATAGTTAAAAAGGTCATGTGTAAACATAATACGGTTAAATCATATACCCGATCTATCCGACCTAAGGTTAAGGAATCGAAAATAAAACCACCAATAAAAAAAATGATAGGTGCATATTTTTCATTCTTTCTTATGAATTTTAGAAATCTACTATTTCGAACTCTAACCAATGTTCTTTTCATACGTTTTTAGAAGATATTGTGTGGTAAATTATAAAAAAAGCTTGGAATTGATAGTGAACTATATTGTTTTTCGTTTTAAATAACTCTGGTTTTATTAAACTGCGTCTGGAATCACTGTTTTTATAAGAAGGACGTTACTTTACAAAATTTTCAGTCCATTCTCCATCTTCTTCAAAGAGGTTATAACCACCTTCAGAATCTGAGCATAAATACTGCCCCGTCCATTCTCCATCTAGATTAAATAGGTTGTAGTTGGTTTTTGCTCGAACAAAGTAGCCAATCCATTCGCCATCTATGTCATAAAATAAATAAATTCTTGAATTGGCATAAACAAGAATACCTAAAACCTCTGCTAATTCATTAAATAAATGTTTTCCTTCCCATGAAGCATATCTTGGGTCTAAATTTAATTGATATTTTGGGTTGATTTTTGAATTGTATTTTGGGTCTAATCCTGATGTATACCTAGGATCGATACTGGACGTATAATTAGGGTTTAGACTTGAATTATATTTAGGGTTTAAATTAGAATTATACTTAGGGTTTATTTGAGAATTGTATTTTGGACTTATGTTCGAATTATAATTTGGGTTTAGTTTAGATGTGTATTTTGGATTCTGGTTAAAAGGAATATTCTGAGCAAGTAAAGACATTATAGTAAATAACAATACAAAAGTTATATATCTGGTTTTCATGATTTTTTTGAAGGATTTGGAGTTAAAAGCGCAGTCAAATAAAAATAAACAAAAATTTGATAACACTTATAACAATTTACAACATTAATACAGAATGCGTCATATTAAAAGCAAGTGCAATATAGGAGTTGTTATTAAATTCAAATTCATCTATAATTTCCCAGCCCAACTTTTTGGTGTGTGCTTTTTCAGAAATAACATTCACTTTGTTTATAAATGTTATAGAAATAGGATGCTTTTTTAGGAATTCAACTCTCATTTCTTCAAAAATTAAATTTAATAATCCTTTTCCTCTATACTTTTTGTCAATGCAAACGGGGCCATATTGAAAGCTGTTCTCTGTGGTAATTTTTTGTCCATGAAAGGATAATTTAGGAAAGCGTGAGACCATAAAATTGAAAATCTCCCATTGCTCAAAATAGGTCCAACTTCCAGCAAAAGCATATGCAATAAGCTTATTCTTTTCGTTTAAGGAAATAAATACTCCATTTTGTTCTATTATTTCTTCAATTTGGTTAGCAGTAAATGGAGTTGTTACAAAACCTTCTTGTCGTTCTATCTTATTAAGGTTTTTGAATAGATATTTTTCTTGAAGACTGAGAATCCCATTTATATCTTCCTTTCTTCCAATTCTAGTTTGAATCATATTTTTTTATATGAGAGTTTATGTTGGCAATCGACAGGAATAATTGCGATATAGAAATTATTCTTTATTTAAATAAATAGACTGATATTAAAAAGTGTTTATGTTACACAAATGAATAGAAATTTAAGCAATTAAAACTTAAATTTAAGCATAAAAAAAGCATTGCTAATAAAAAATACAGGACGTAAAAGGTAATTAATATTATTTTAAGTTTAGTTTTCATTAAAGCTATATAAATATTTGAAAATAAACTTTTTAAAACACAAAAAGAAGTGTTATTCATCGGTGATATTTGTATTTTGACTAAATAAAATATTAATTTTCTGATAAATTTAAGAAAATAGGAAGTATTTCTATTTTTGTAATCTCAAAAAACAGCTCTTAAAATATATTTCATGAACAAAAATTACTTAACCAAAAATGGAATTAATTGGAATGGTTTAAAAACACTTGTGTTTTTAGTTCTTATTTTGCTTTTTAAAATTAATTCTGTAAACGCGCAATCTTGTACAATAAATGCTGGACTTGATCAATCTATTTGTGCATACGATTCTTTTCAGTTAGATGGTAATACGCCAGACTCTTACGCAGAGGGACCAATTTGGACTCAAATTTCCGGGCCTTCTGTAATAATTAGTGATCCTACAATTGACAACCCTGTTATTACAGGTTTCTCTGGTGGAAACACTTATGTGTTTGAATTATCAGCAGTTTGTTTTAATGGAGCAAGACCTGCTCAAACCGTAACTTTTACGGTGGAACCTATAACAATTGCAGATGCAGGATTAGATGTGTCTTCCTGCCCAGATAGTTCGGGCTCCTTAATTATTAGTGCTAATACGCCAGCTAATTCAGGTGAAGTTGGACAATGGTCCATTCTAGGAGATAATAGTGCAGGAGTTGTAATTAATCAGCCAAACTCTCCAACTTCAACTATATCATTACCTCAAGGATCTGCAGGGAGCACTACGCTTGCTTGGACAATTATTGGGGCCGAATATGCTCCAGGGCGTTTTTGCGAATCTATTTCAGAAATTACAGTAACTAATTATGGTGGGATTCAACCTGTATATGCCGGTGCGGACCAGGTTTTATCAAATTGTTATACCGTAAATGAAAGTACCACTTTAAATGGTTCTTTTGGAGGTAATAATATTAATGGTCAAGTTGGAACCTGGACTTTTGTTAGCGGGCCTTCAAACCCAAATATTGCAGATCCAAATAATAATTCTACTGGAGTTAGTGGTTTAGTAGAAGGAGTTTATGTTTTTAGATGGAGTGTAGCAGGACCTTGTGTTACGGGAACAGATACGGTTACAGTTACTGTGCCACCAGCAACTCAAGATGTTACTCAAGCCGTGATAACTAACGATAATCAACGTTTTTGTGATGCTTCAATCAGCGAAACAACTTTAATTGGTTCCACCCCAGATTTTACTAATGAATCTGTATTATGGGAACAAATATCTGGTCCTAGTGCTACAATAGTTAGTCCTACAAGTAGTACAACCCAGGTAACCGGTCTTTCTTCTCCTAACTCTTATCAATTTAGATACACAATAACAAATACAATAACAGGATGTTTAACTACAGCTACTGTTAATATTAGATATAGCGTAACCCCGGTGAGTATTGATGTAAATTCTGGGAGAGACATTATTGGTCTATGTGGAAGAACTTCTATTGAAGTGCCATATAGTAGTACAGGAGGGAATAGAACCGAGTTCAGTATTGTAAGTGGACCAGCAGATTCTGCCTTAACATTTCCTACAGATTATGTTAATTTAGGGGGCTCTAGCACAGGAACTGCTGTTATTGATGTTTTTGACGTTTCAGGAGTTTATGCTGTTAATTTTAGAAGAACCGCTTCTGGTAATTTACTATTAGGTTGTGATGTTGCTAATGCATCTCTTAATATTTTTGTTTCAACGCCAACATCTGGTTCTAATGCTGGATCTGATCAAACGTTTGTTTGTGGGCAGGTAGATGGAACTTTAGCTGGAAGTGCTATTCAATTAGGTGAGAAATCTGTATGGTCTCAAGTATCAGGACCAAATACAGCTACAATTGGAGATATTTATGCTCAGACAACCACTTTATCTGGACTTATTCCAGGCGAATATGTTTTTAGATACACAGTTTCTTCAGGAATAAGCTGTAGGCCTTATGCAACTTCAGATACAAGTATTTTTGTGTCACCTTTAAGTAATGAGCCTGCTATAGCTGGTGCAGATCAAATTATTTGTTACAATGGACCAGTACAATTGTCCGCTAATACACCTCGAGACAGTCAAACAGGAACATGGACAGCTTCAGACCCTGGCATTGTATTTTCAGATATAAACGATCCAAATGCCATTGCAACTGGGTTTTCTTCACCATCAACAGTATATACTTTAACTTGGTCTATTTTAAATGATTATGTAAACTGTGGACCAGCAGCAACAGATGATGTTACTATAACTACAACAGCAGACGAGTCGCCTTCTATAGCTAATGCTGGAGAAGATACTTGTTTTGCATCGGGAACTACAACCATTTCTAATATGGCTGGAAGTACACCTGATATAGACGAAACAGGAACATGGACACAAATATCAGGTCCGTCTGCTGTTAGTTTTACAGATCCGAATAGTCCAACCTCAGAAGTTACTGGTTTAGTAATTGGACAATATGAATTTCAATGGGAAATAGCTTATACTGCCCCAGCGCCAAATGGATGTGATGCCACTACGGATACTGTTGAAGTTGTTGTAGCCGATACGGGTGCAAATGTAGCAGCTGGACCAGATCAGGCCTTATGCTTAGATCCAGCACTTATGTCGTTTACAATGGATGCAACCGATCCTGAACCTTTTGGAGGCGTAGGAACTTGGAACTTAGTTTCTGGCTTGGGAGGTTATACGGTAGACGATATTAATAGCCCAACTGCAACATTTACAGATTTATTAGATGGAATCTATGTTTTTGAATGGGAGATAGCATACGGAAATTGCGTGGTTTCAGGAACTCCCGATCAAGTTGTTATTGAAGTAGGGATTCCTGCAACACCTGCAGTTATTCCAGGAGGAGACCAAGTTTTGTGTGCAGAAACTAATACAACTCTTGTTGCAGATCCTTTATTGAATCCAAATGCAGAAACGGGAGCTTGGACTGTTGTTTCAGGACCTAATTCTCCAACAATTGATAATCCAGGAAATAATTCAATAAATATTACTGGCTTAACTACGGGATCTTATGTTTTTAGATGGACAACAGTTAGTGGTTCGCCAATTTGTCCTAATAGCTCAGCCGATGTTACAGTAGATGTTTTTGCACCTGTAGAGCCAATTGGAGACCAAGAACTATGTGAAGTTTCAAGTGTTTTCTTAGAAGCAACAGCAGGTACAACTGGAACATGGACAATAGTATCTGTAGATGGTAATACAAACCCTGCTACCATTGCGCCTTATGCACCAAGTCAATCGCCTAGTAATAGTAATACGGCGAATGCTCCAGTAGATGCCGGAAGTGTTTATGTTTATGAGTTTACAACAGATTACTCCGGAGCAGGAGCAGCTTGTAATAATTCTGAACAAACAACAATAACAATTTCAGACGGTCCAAGTGAAGATGCCGATGCTGGACCAGACCAAACTATTTGTAATGCCGATACTACAACAGTTACGTTAACAGCAGGAAATGCAGCAATCCCAGCTGATGTTACATCCCAATGGAGATTATTGGCACAGCCTGGTGGCGCAACCATTGGTTTTACAACTCCAATAAATAACGTAACCACCGATGTAACCGGCTTAACTGTTCCTGGTATTTATGTTTTTGAGTTAAATTTTGAAAGTGAATTTTGTACGGACGATGCCGATATTGTAAGAGTTGAAGTTTTTGCAGCTCCTGGCCCTGTTAATGCAGGTCCAGATCAATCTATGGCTTGTCAATTAAATACACAGCTTAATGCAACAGCCCCAACAGTTGGGTTAGGACAATGGTCTTTTGCTAATCCTGGAGACGATCCTTCAGGTGGGGTAGTGGTTATTGATAGTCCAAACAATCCGCAAACTACTTTATCTAACATCCCAGACGATGTTGGGAATGATGGTATTGACGATGTTTATATTTTAACATGGACAGTATCCAATGGCGCATTTAGCTCCCCATCTTTGTGTGCACCTCAATCCGATTCGGTTGTCTTAACCTTTACAGGAGTGCCGCCATCTCAGGCTATTGCAGGTCCAGATCAAGAATACTGCGATTCTACTCAAGCTTTTCTAGCAGCTACTCCATTAAGTATAGGAACTGGAACATGGACAGTAACAAATTCGAGTTCTGCAGTGATTGCATCTCCTAATAACCCAAACAGTTTGGTTTTAGGTCTTACTCCAGGAGTTCATGAATTTACTTGGACTGCTACAGGTGGAGGATGTACAACGTCTGATAGTATGCAAATTGTTATCTATTCAGATCCAGTTACGGCTTATGCTGGTCCAGACCAATCGTTGCCTGAATATTCAACAGTAACTCTAGCGGCAGCACCTGCTACATCTGGAGAAGGAACCTGGACTCAGATTTCAGGACCAAATACGGCGAATTTTATCGACGTAAATAACCCAACTACATCAGTTGCAGGAACAACTGTTGGAACATATATCTTTCAATGGACTGTATCTAATGGATCCTGTAGTGTAGCAGCAGACCAAGTAACAATAACAATATTACCTGTTTCAGATTTAGAATTAACAAAAAGCGTTTCGCCTACAAATGTTAATATTGGAGATATAGTTACTTTTACAATATCTGTTTTTAATAATGACGCTAGTGCAACTAATTCGGACGCCACTGGTGTTACAGTTCAAGATGTAATGCCTGTAGGTTATTCGCTTGTACCTGGATCAGTTTCTAATGGTGGTACTTTCGACCTGGCTTCTCAAACGTTAACTTGGGCTAACCTAAGTATAAATAATGGGGACACATTAAACTTAACTTTTAATGCAACCATTAACGCAACCGGACCTTATGTTAACGTAGCTCAGGTTACTGCTAGCGCTAATTTAGACCCAGATAGTATTCCGGATAATGATGATGGAACCCAAAGTGAAGATGATGAAGATTCTGCTGAAGTTTCTTTCGAAGCAGCAGACTTATCACTTGAAAAAACAGTGTCTTCTACAGAAGTTAGCGTTGGAGATTCAGTAACTTTCACCTTAACTGTTTCTAATGCTGGTCCAGATTCTGCCACAAATGTTCAAGTTTTAGATCAGTTGCCAAGTGGTTATACGTATCAAAGTGATGATTCAGCTGGAACTTATAATTCAGCTTCAGGAATCTGGAACATTGGTACTGTTGAAGTAGGAACTCCTGCAGTCTTAAATATTACTGTAACGGTAAACCCTCCGAGAGGAGTAACAGATGAATATGTAAATATAGCTGAAGTGATTTCTAGTGATCAATTTGATCCAAACTCGACACCGAATAACGATGATGGTGATCAAAGTGAAGATGACGAAGATAACGCCGAAGTAATTCTTGAACTTGCAGACTTAGAAGTAACTAAATCTGTTTTACCAATTTCTGGTTCTGTTGGAGATACAGTTACTTTTAGCGTTTTGGTCGAAAATAATGGTCCTGGTAATGCAACTGGAGTAGGTATTGAAGATTTACTTCCTAGTGGCTTTGATTTAGTTCCAGGAACAATTTCTAATTCAGGTTTTTATTCTGTAGGAAATAATTCAATAGTTTGGAATGGTCTAGCTATTGGAAATGGGCTATCGGTAACATTAACATATAATGCTGTTGTAAATGCTTCTGGAAATTATACAAACACGGTTCAAGTTATTTCTAGTGATTTAGATGACCCAGATTCAACACCAAATAATGACGACGGCGATCAAAGTGAAGACGATGAAGACGCAGTAACCTTTGTAATTGAAGAATCAGATCTAGAACTTTCTAAAAATATTAGTGCTACAAGTAGTGCAACCCCTAATATAGGAGAAACAGTTACTTTTGAATTGACTTTAGTAAATAATGGCCCATCCAATGCTACTGGTGTTAATATTGCAGATATTTTACCAATAGGTTACATGCTTACAGGTGGAACTATTAGTGATGGAGGAACTTTAACAGGAAACCAAATAAATTGGACTGGCTTAACTTTAGCCAATGGAGCAAGTATCACATTAACCTATGATGTGGTAGTTAATGCCCCAACTGGATCAGTAGGTGAATATACTAACATTGCGCAAGTAACAGCATCCGACCAATTCGACCCAGATTCAACACCAAATAATGATGATGGCGATCAAAGTGAAGATGATGAAGATAACTTTACTTTAGCACCAGAGACGGCAGATTTATCCCTAAACAAAACAGTAAGTAATAACCAACCAAATGTTGGCGATGTTGTAACTTTTACTATAACATTGAGTAATGCTGGCACTGTGGAAGCAACTGGAGTTTCTGTACAAGATATGGTTCCAGTTGGTTATGGTAATATTACCAATATTAGTGGAACAGGAGTAGTAACAGGGAACCAGGTTGATTGGAATGGTTTAATCGTTCCTTTAGGAATAAATACGGTTACTCTAACATTTGACGCAACAGTTAATGCTCCAACTGGCGTAGCAAACGAATACCTAAATACAGCACAGGTAACAGCATCCAATCAATTTGACCCAGATTCTACACCAAATAATGATGATGGAAATCAAAGTGAAGATGACGAGGACAATGCAGACGTAACTATTCAACAAGCAGATTTAAGTCTTGTTAAAAGTGTAAATAATATCAACCCAGATGTTGGAGGTACAATAATATTTACATTGGTTGTTACTAACTCAGGACCTAACGTTGCAACAAACGTTGCGGTTGAAGATATTTTGCCATTAGGCTTGACATTAACCGTTGTAAATAACGGAGGAACACAAACAGGAAACACAGCTACTTGGACAGGGTTAACAGTTCCAGCAAATAATGGTACAGTTGTGCTTACTTATGAAGCTACAGTAAACGCTCCAACAGGCGCTCCAAATGAATATGTAAACACAGCTCAGGTAACAGCATCAGATCAATACGATCCAGATTCTACTCCAAACAATGATGATCCAAATGAAGATGATCAAGACACAATTACAATTGGACCAGGACAAGCAGATTTAAGTATTTCAAAAGGCTTGGTCTCAGGAAATGCGACTCCAAATGTTGGAGATGTTTTAGTGTTTGAATTAATTGTTTCTAATGCCGGACCAGATAATGCAACAGGTGTCGCAATAGAAGATATATTACCAATTGGTTATACCTTAGGAACCGTTAATGGCGGTGGAGTAGCAACAGGAAATACAGCAAATTGGTCAGGATTATTTATTCCTGCCAATGGAAATATAGTGTTAACCTACCAAGCAACAGTTAATGCTCCAACAGGTGCTGCAGACGAATACAGAAATATTGTTCAGGTTACAGATGCAGACCAGTTTGATCCGGATTCTACACCAAACAACGATGATGGAGATCAAAGTGAAGATGATGAGGATTTCTTTGAAGTATCTCTTCAAACAGCAGATTTATCATTAGATAAAACAGTAACAGATCTTAATGGCGGTTTGGTTAATGTTGGTGATGAATTGGTGTTTAACATTGCAATAGCAAATGACGGACCTTCAGAAGCAACTAATGTAAGTATTGCCGATGTTCTACCAATAGGATATACTTTAATTCCTGGTAGTATCGATAACGGTGGTGTTTACAACTTAGGAAATACAACTATTACCTGGAATTTAGCTAATGTGCCATTAACTGGTAGAACGGTTAGTTACCGAGTAACAGTAAATGCCCCAACTGGTACTGTAGACGAATACAAGAATACAGTACAAGTTACGGCTAGCGATCAGTTTGACCCAGATTCAACACCAAATAATGACGACGGCGATCAAAGTGAAGACGATGAAGATGCTGTAATTGTCGATCCAGCTCAGGCAGATTTAGAATTAACAAAAGGGATTAGCGCAACAAGTAGTGCCACTCCTAATATTGGAGATACAGTAACTTTTGAAGTGACTGTTGTAAATAATGGCCCAGCCGACGCTAGTGGTGTTAATATCGCAGATGTTTTACCAATAGGCTATACACTTACTGGTGGAACTATTAGTGATGGTGGAACTTTAACTGGAAACCAAATTAATTGGACTGGCTTAACTTTAACCAATGGAGCGAGTATCACATTAACGTATGATGTTGTTGTTAATGCACCTACAGGAGCTGCAGGAGAATACACCAACACTGCGCAAGTAACAGCATCCGATCAATTTGATCCAAACAGTACACCAAATAATGATGATGGTGATCAAAGTGAAAATGACGAAGACAACTTCACCGTACTCCCACAAACTTCAGATCTTTCTATTAATAAAACAGTAAGCAACTCTAGACCAAATGTGGGAGATATAGTAGCTTTTACTATAACGTTGAGTAATGCTGGTACTGTGGAAGCAACAGGGGTTTCTGTACAAGATCTGGTTCCAGTGGGTTATAGCAATATTACCAATATCAGTGGAACAGGAGTAGTAACAGGTAACCAGATTGATTGGAATGGTTTAATCGTTCCTTTAGGTGTAAATACAGTTACTCTAACATTTGACGCAACTGTAAATGCTCCAACTGGTGTTGCAAACGAATATTTAAATACGGCACAGGTAACAGCATCCGATCAATTTGATCCAGATTCGTCGCCAAATAATGATGATGGTGATCAAAGTGAAGATGACGAAGACAATGCAGATGTAACCATTCAACAAGCAGATTTAAGTCTTATTAAGAGTGTAAGTAACATAAAACCAAATGTTGGAGATACAGTAATATTTACTTTAGTTGTCACCAATTCAGGTCCAGATGTTGCAACCAATGTATCGGTAGAAGATATCTTACCATCAGGTTTTACTTTAACAGCTGTAAACAACGGAGGAATTCAAACAGGAAATACAGCCACTTGGACAGGATTAACAGTTCCAGCAAATAACGGTACAGTTGTACTTACTTATGAAGCTACAGTTAATACCCCAACAGGTGCAACAGATGAATTTACAAACGTAGCCCAAGTAACAGCTTCAGATCAATTCGATCCGGATTCTACTCCAAACAATGACGATGAGAATGAAGATGATCAGGACACAATTACAATTACTCCTGCAATAGCTGACTTAGAGTTAACTAAAACTGTAGTAAATAATAATACAAGTCCTTTTGTTGGATCTCAGATTTCTTTTGAAATTAGAGTAACTAACCAAGGTCCAGATAATGCAACCGGAGTTGAAATAGTAGATTTATTACCTTCTGGCTTTGAGTATGTATTGTATAGCTCTACTGTAGGGGTCTATAACGAAGTTACGGGATTATGGACCGTAGGAAATGTAGCTGCTGGAACCACAGAAATTTTATTAATTGATGTTATTGTTAATGAAACTGGAGACTATCTAAATATTGCTGAGGTTACTGCTTCAGATGTATTAGATATTGATTCAACTCCAAATAACGATGATGGCGATCAAAGTGAAGATGACGAAGACAATGTGCTTGTAACACCTATCGATTTAGTAGCCGATTTATCACTTACAAAAGAAGTAGTAAACGGAAATACAACACCATTAGTTGGGTCTCAAATCGCTTTCTTAATCTCGGTAACTAACGATGGTCCACAAGACGCAACAGGTGTAGAGATAGTGGATTTATTACCATCAGGATTTGATTATGTGTCTTTCAGTACATCATCTGGAACATATAATAATGTAACAGGAGTTTGGACTGC
>NZ_JAPMLL010000029.1 GCF_026410255.1 Xanthomarina sp. F1114 | reverse complement strand
GGCCTGCCCAAATTGCGTCTGTCCATGCCCACGCGCCAGCTCGCCCCTTCGCTAAAATAGTCCACAGGACTATTTTTATACGCTCGGTCGTAACTAAAGAGGGGAGCTTGGTGTAGTCTTTTTTATAATATTTTGGAAGGTGTTTGTTATGTATTCAAATCAAAACAATCCCGTATTTCTTTTAAAACAGAAGGTAAATAATCAAATACCATTTTGTTTTTAAATCGGATGACTTTGAATCTTGAATTTTAAACCATGAACCTCAAACCATGAACCTCAAACTCATTTCAACTAATAACCCACTGCCCGCCGAAGCGTATGCCAAGGTGTGGGATAACCGATAACCGATAACCGATAACCGATAACCGATAACCGATAACACCCAACATCATATCCGATAAGCTCAATTATGCTTGCATAGTATCTCTAACTTATTATCTTTACTCCGACTTTTTAAATACTATGTCAAAAAAGGATATTCATTTTAATATTTCTGAACGGAAAATCTTATTACGGATAATGGATTTGGTGGCCATTCTTGGAATGTTATATCTCATCAGTACGCTCTTCGATTTCGATTATTTTTCTGTGACGCACCAAAATTGGACCTGGATTGTGGTACTCATGGGATATGTGAGTGTCTTTGGAACCGTATTTGAACTCTACGACCTACAAAAGGCCTCCAGAAAGGATAAAGTATTTAGTAATATTGTTTTAACCACCTCCGTCACGGTGCTGTTCTATCTGTTAACACCGTTTTTTACGCCTTCTTTACCTAATAACCGACTGCAAATTCTATATTTTTATTTGGCCATTGTGTCTGCTCTTATTATTTGGCGACTTATTTATGTGAATTTTATAAACTCGCCCCGGTTTTATAAAAAAGTGCTGATTGTAGGCGAGACCTCCAATATAGAAAGCATTGTAGAAGCCTTTAAAACCTCAGATCCTAATTATAAGATTGTCGGTTTTATTAATTGTGAAGCCATAGCCAAGGGGAAAGTTTCTTATGAAGGGATTGCCGAATACGCTTGTGAAGACATTCATAAAGTGATTGAAAGAGAACACATTTCTGAAATTGTAGTGGCTAGTTATAATGCTGAAACTATTACAACTGAAATTTATAACGATTTGATACTGCTCTTAGAGCGCGGATTTTCAATTAAAGAATACACTCAGGTTTTTGAAGATATTACCTATAGGGTGCCTGTGCAATTTGTTGGGAAAGACTTCTATAAATATTTCCCATTCAGCCGAAGTAATAAGAATAAACTATACCTGTTTTTTCACCGTCTGTTTGATATTGTTTTCTCATTTGTCGGGGTGCTTATTGGAATGCTATTATTGCCTGTTATCTTAGTAGGAAACCTATTTGGTAATAGGGGACCTTTGTTTTATTTACAGGAACGTGTGGGTGAAAATGGGAAGCTGTTTTCTATTATTAAATTCCGAACTATGGTAGTAGATGCCGAAGAGAATGGCGCTGTTTGGGCCCAAAAGAACGATGCTCGGGTAACGCCCTTTGGCAAGTTTTTAAGACGCTCTAGATTGGATGAGTTTCCTCAGTTTTTAAATATTCTAAAAGGCGATATGAGTCTGATAGGTCCCAGACCCGAACGTCCTTATTTTGTAAACGAATTATCCCAGGTCATCCCCTTTTATGAAACCCGGCATATTATTAAACCCGGCCTTACGGGATGGGCACAGGTAAAAGTACGTTATGGCTCTACGGTAGAAGATAGTCTGCTAAAACTCCAATACGATTTGTACTATATCAAGCATAGAAGTTTCTTTTTAGATGCCAATGTTATTGTGAAAACGCTGAGTACGATGTTGTTTTATAGGGGGCAGTGATTGGAGGGAGAGTTAGTTGGTAGTTGGTAGTGAGTGGTGAGTGGTGAGTGGTGAGTGGTTGGTAGTTGGTAGTGAGTGGTGAGTAGTTGGTAGAAGATAGTTTGGTGTTTATATATAAAAATCTGCGAGTTACTAATTACTCCGTCATAGCGAGGAGTGATGAAGAAGCGACGTGACAAATACCTTCACGAACACCTTTATTTTAAGTTTTGGTATTACCGCCTTCAGATGGGCAGGCTCTCAATGATGACTTGCAATTAAAACTTAAACTTTTCAACCTCAAACCTCAAACCTAACACCTCAAACCTAACACCTAACACCTCACTCCCTATTAAACCACCAAATAAGAAAGACATAGCGTGCTGCTAAAGAGAGTAATAAAGGCAATAATGCCATAGCAAACACCTGAATACCTACGACCCAATGAAAACTGAGTAAGCACAACATAATTACCAGAAACTTTAGGTATTTAATAAACCACGATTTCGGGTGAGGTTTGTTAAGCTGTCCAATAACAACTAGATTAAGAGCAAAGGCCCAAAGGAGGTTGTAGTTCTGAGCTGTGGCTTCGTGGTCTGTGGCAAACCAAAGAAATAAGATTAAAACACCTATAAGTCCTGTGATTAAGAATATAAGGAGGTCTAAAAGTTTGGTTCTACGTTGCTTTTTATAATCGGAATAGGTTATGGCAATAATGATGATTCCTAGAAGTCCTAAAATAACAAAAGGACTGAATAATAGATTTTTAGAGGTCTCAGTTGCTTTCTTTTTAAAGAGGACTTCATCTTTTTTCACTAGGTTTTTGTCGGTATTACCAAAAGTAGCAGCCCCAAAGAAGCTATGAATATACTGAGGTAAAAACATATGCTCTTCTGGGGTGGCAGGTCTGTCTATTACAGAACCTAAAGCGAGGTCTATACCCACACTTCCCCAGGAGTTTACATCTAATTGCTCCTGAATTAGGGTTCTAAACGATTGCACATGAAAGTCTTCGGGTTCGTTAAAGACAATTTGAGAGTCGACGTTTGTAACCACCACATCTTTAATTTTTGTGGCACAATTATCAAAGAAGAAATCGTAGAGATAACTTCTGTTAGCAGGTTTGTAATTGTTTAAAAGAAAATTGTATAGCTGTTGTTTTTCGTTCTGACTAAGATTTAAGGTCTGCTCCTGAATGCTTCGGTTTTGATAGACATAACTATTATAGAAATCGCTATAAGCATTCTTTCCAATAAGATAGTCTAATTTTCCCTGGGCAAACTTTAAATAGAAATTAGGTGTATTGAAGTCGTAAATACCATAATTATAAACTTCGTCAATCCCCAAGCGGGTGTCTTTTATTCTAAAGCCACTATGTCCAAAAGCATCGTTTAGGGAGCTGCCTGGTCCTATGGTAAGCACCGTAATTTCGGCATCTGGAGAGAGGCGTCTGGTTTGAGAAAAGGACGAAAGAATAACAAAAAGACATGCACTAAAGGCTAAAACAATTTTTTGCATAAGGTGGTTTTATTGGCTTCAAATTTAGTGAAAACTATGTGATTTCTTATAGCTTGTTTGAGTTCTTTATGCTGCTTTTGTTGAGAGTTAGGGAGTGGTGCTTTTTTTTGGTATGATATGTACTTGAAACAATTGTTTTATATGTTCATCTTTTACTCATCATCGCTTCTATTTTATAGTTGGTGTTCGTGAATCTGCGATTTCCATTGATGAAAAAACGAACCAAACCCGCCTGCCGGACGGGCAGGAAGTCTAGATGGAGAACTTGAAAATATATACGTTCATTTTTTCCATTGATGAAAAAACGAACCAAAAAAATCTAGGCTGATTTTTATTTTCTTGAAAACTACGAAAAATCCCTATCATGCGGATGGCAATCGCTGCGCTGGGCCATCCTCCTTCATCCACCCCTTCGGATT
>NZ_JAPMLL010000028.1 GCF_026410255.1 Xanthomarina sp. F1114 | reverse complement strand
TCAATGCTCCGATTATGAACGAAATTACCGCAGTTCCTTTTCCTAAAGTGTTATATTTTTCAGACGTCATTTTTTTTCAGCTTGTTGCCAACGGTCTTGTGTATGAAACGTAGCGTATAAATAGACGCTAACTTTTCGGATTAAACACGAGCCGAATTTTTTAATTTTCTTTTTATCTTATTTTCTAAAAAAGCCAAATTAAAAAATTTGGCGGACTTTGCAAATACACACAAACCTCTCGGAAAGCCTGTAATAGCTATGTTTTATATACGTTGTTGGCAACAGTATTTTATTCACGGTTTAAAATTATTTCATTTTCGGTTAAGTTTAATTTCAGAACATTTAACTTTTTTAAACCATCCATTCCAAAAAGTAACATACTATTTTCTGAATCTGTTACACTTACTGTTAGGTTTTTTAATATTTGATTTCCAATCTTTAATTCTGGAACTAACCAATTTTGACAAGCAATCATTGAACCGTCTGCAATTTCTGCAAGAGAATCTCCAATGTAGTTTTCTTTACTTACAACTCCATTTGATAACAAGTCGGAAAGTACATTTTTATTAATTACAACATTAGAAGCTCCTGTATCAAGCATAAACTTATAATTTAATCCACTAAAGTTTAATTGTATGAACTTCATATTTTGTTCTTCAGTCAGATAAAGTGTATTTTTTTTGATGTCTTTAAACTTTATTGAAGTTATTACTTTAAAAAAAAGCTTTGAATAGTAATCATAAGAGTTAAATTCATTGCTTTTTAAAGCACCTCCATTAATATTAATGACTTTGCCATTTTTAATATTTATTGCACCAAAATATTCTATTACTTGACCATCTAAAATTTCATTTTCTGTTACTTTTCCTAAATCTGTATATGAATTATAAAAAATCATTTTGTTTTTTCCGTTATTGTAGAGTGTACAATTTATTTTATTATTAGATATTTTTGTGTTGAAGATTTTAAGAATGGTAATTAAAGTTTCATCATCTTCATAAATAAAATCTACAATATCATTATCTGAAATATTTTGAGATTTCATTTCCTCTTTGGTGATGAATTGTTTTGATAATATCGATGCGGTAATGCTTGCATCAAGGAATTTTTCATAAGGCTCGTAAAATCCAACTGTTGAAGCATTTGAAAAATCTTTTTTTGGTTTAGTCGACCAACTTTTAGGTAAGTCTATTGTAAAGAAAAAATCTTCATCAGAAGCATTATTTATTGATGTAAATTCCTGTTTATGATTATCCAAAATCTCTTTAACTGGATTAAGTATATAATTAAATGAAAGAACATTGTTTCCAAGTTTTTCGTCAATATAAATACCCTGATTTCTCATTTGTAAATCAGCTAAAACTGAATTGCAATCTGAATCAGAATATTTTAAAAACGAACCAATCATTTCGGTTTGCTTATTAAAGATTTTTTTGTACTCGTTTGTAAATGAAGGCTCCTTTTGTTCTGCAACCTTGAACAGATAATTAGCATTTTTTAAACCTTGTTGAAAGGTGTTTTTAATACGCACATTTGTTATGGCAATTTGTGAGGAATTTATTTTGCAATTTTTTGCATAAAGATTACTTGAAAATTCTTGTGCATCTAAATACATTTTAAAACGAACAGCTTTATTTAGTAGTAGGCTATGATTATAACTATTGTTTAATACTGACTTTTCAAGAAAATCTATTGAATATTCTTTTTTAGAAATCGATTTGTCTAAAAATGATTTTATTCCAATTTTCTCAATTTGTGCATTTACTTTAGTTAGAGAAATGAAGAGTAGTAATATTGGGATTAAAGTTTTAAGGTTCATTGTATTTAAAAAATAAATTTCCATTCTTCTTTAAAGAAGTTTTTATAATGGTCTATTACTACTTGGTTTAGTTTAACTGGATTTGAACATAGGTTATCTCCATTTTTTGAAAGAATATAATTGTAATACTCTTTATTGTCATAAGATACATTTCTGAAACTTATATTTGGGTCTTTTTGTTTAGCTTTTAGTCTGTTATTGCAAACTTCAAGTATTTCAGTTTTTTCCATTAAAACCATTAAATCAAAAGTTGATTGAGAAACTCTTCTGCTTTTTACCAAAAAGAATAAACCTATTAATAAGCCGATTATAATTATAAGTTTCGAGTGTTTTTTCATTGCTAGTTGTTTGATTTTAGCTTTTCAAATTTTCTTTTGGATACATCAAATTTTGCGAACATTATTGCTGATTCGAGATTAGAGTTGTAAAAATTATAGTTGTTTACACAGTTTTGGTCATAGAATCTTATTTGATTATCAACAATTTCATATTTACAATCTTCATCGATTAGCTTGATTATTTTAGCACTAATTGCAAGAACAGTCGAGTCGGATTTATAATTTGATTTTGTTATCTCAATTGATTCATCAAACTTGCCTTTCATTCTTTGAATTTCTTTTAGATTGATTTTTTCTGTTGGCTGTATGGAATCAAACAAGCTTTTTAAATCAGACACAAGATTTTGATTGTTTTGATTAAAAGTCGTTAAAATAGATTCTGCTTTTTGGATTATTTTTTTTGATTCTTCGTGGTTTTTATCCTGCTTTAATCGGTCAAGACTTAAAAGTGTAGCAAATCCGGAATTTGTAATGTCATTTTTATATTGTTTGTAGTTTTCTTGGATTTCTGTTCCTTTTTTGAAAATGGAAGATTTAAGTCGTTCATTTGATTTTTCCGCTGGATTTTCGCAAGAGAATAGAATAAATAATGTTAAAATCGTAAATGCTAATTTCATTCGGGTAGTTTTTTCAATATTGTTGCCAACGTTTTTGTGTAACAGACGTTGCGTTGTTAAGCAACAGAGTTAATTAATTAACAATCAACATCAGGATTTGCGAGGTTTTTCCAAAAGTGAAAATACGAAGCAATGACTGTTACACGGTGTTGGCAAATCGGTTTTTAATCATATTCCAATGTCTATTTTACCTCTTTCGATTAGTATTCCAATTATGACTATTATTAGTCCGATGATTATTTCCTCTAAATATTTTAATAGTAAAGATGATATAGTTCTTTTTTTGTTTGGATTTTCTGTTGGTTGGTTTGCTCTTCTTTTGCGTTTATTTCTGCGCCATTTAAGAAATACCCAATAAATCTGATAAATCCAATATGGTTTATAAGGGTAAAGTTCAAATGTGTATAAAGGAGCGTTTAATTTATTTTGTCTGGCGATTGTTAATGCGCCAACTCTGTCAAAAAACAGAGTTTTATTAATTCCGTTAGATTTTTCGGTTTCTAAAATCCGATATTCATTTCTAAACGAATTATATGACTTATTAAATAATTCCTTTGTTTCCATTTTAACTGTTTGCCAACGTTTTTGTATAAAGAAAGTTGCGTTTTTGTGCGCGAGGATTTTCCGTAGGAAAATCAGAAGCAAGCAAAAAAGCAACACACTTTAATTAAGCACAAAATAGCAATTTTTTTTATACGGTGTTGCAAGTAGTAGTTTTTTTGTTCCGATTACTTTTATTTATCTTTAATCTGCTAACTTTTTCTAATTCCGTTTGAGTGGAAATTCCGTTTGAGTAAGAAATTCCGTTTTGAGTAAGAAATTCCGTTTTGAGTAAGAAATTCCGTTTTGAGTAAGAAATTCCGTTTTGAGTAAGAAATTCCGTTTTGAGTGAGATTCCGTTTTGAATGAGATTCCGTTTGAGTAAGAAATTCCGTTCGAGTAGAAAATCGGTAGAGTAAATTCAGCGTAATATTTGTTAAAAATCAGATTTATTTTATTTACGAATTGTTTGCGTTTGAGTGATTTCCGCTATTACTTGCAACGGTTTTGTGTATGATTAGTGGCGTGTTTAAGCACCTAATTTAGCAAATAAAAACCGAATAGAAAATCCGCGAGGATTTTCGTAAGTAGGCGAGAACCAGCCATTAATTATACACGTTGTTGTAAGTAGTGCTTTTTTAGTTCACTTACTTAATTTCAAAATCCGAAATGCTCCTTGAATTACCAATGCAAAAACAATTGTTCCGATAATCAAATCAGGTTTATTAGAACTCAAATAATGCACTAAAATTCCTGCAATAATTACTCCCAAATTGATAATCACGTCATTCGAAGTGAAAATCATACTCGCTTTCATATGTGCTTCTTCTTTGCTCTTTGACTTTTGCAAAATATAAAGACAAATTCCGTTTGCGATAAGTGCAAAAATCGAAACGATAATCATTGTTGAAAAATCGGGAAGTTTCTCGTTTCCGAAAAATCTTCTCAAGACTTCTACAAATCCAATAATCGCAAGTATTATTTGAAAATATCCAGCAAGTTTGGCAATTCGTTTTTTCTTTATTACTGTTCCGCCAACCGCAAACAAACTAATTCCGTACACAAAACTGTCCGCAAGCATATCTAAACTATCGGCAACAAGTCCCATTGATTTTGAGATTATTCCTGTTGTTATTTCGATAATGAAAAAAGCAAAATTGATTGCAAGTACAGACCAAAGTAGTTTTTTTTGGTTTGCGTTTTCTTTAAATTCCGTTTGGTCGGTTTGTTCCGTTGAGATTTTTTTTCCACCTAAATTCAATTCGATAACGGACTTTTCGATTTGGTCAATTTCTCCGCTGTGAAAAACGGTCAATTTTCGATTCGGAATATCAAAGTCCAAATTCGCAATACTTGAAATTCCGTCCAATTTCATTCGGATTAGATTTTCCTCTGAAGGACAGTCCATTTTGGTAATTTCGAATATTGTTTTTTTCATTCGGTTTCTGGGTTTTTCGGCATTACTTACAACGTTTATGTATAAGGAAAGTTGCGTGTTTGTGTGCGAGGATTTTCCGAAGGAAAATCAGAAGCTAGCAAACGAGCAACTAACTTTGGTTAAGCTAAAAGTAGCAATTTTTTTTATACGGTGTTACCTACAGTTTTTTTTATCGGTTTATTAATGTCAGATAGTGTATTGCAAAAATCAGACGATTATTTTTGTCGGTCAAATCAATGTTCTCAATGTTTTTAGAAAAGCCAGCAACAACGGAAGGAAGTAAGTCACTTGCTTGATTAAGTTGGTCAGCGTAATTTTTTATAAAATCGGATTTTATTCCAATTTCGGTCAAATATTTTATGTAATTACTATCAGTTTTTAAATTGAAATGTTCGGAATTTGAATCCGTATATTTCCACCAAATTTTGTCAAAAACCACAAACTTTTTTAAATCAGAACTCAATTTTTCCATTCCGTTTAAATTCGGCACGATTTGATTTTGAAGGACGTTATTGGAATATTCCAAATATGCTTTGTTTTCGGAATCGGTTTTGTATTCAGTCGTTAAGATTTGGTCAAATTCAGAAACAATAGAATTCAGTTCCGACAATTCGGGTTCAGTCCAAATTCCATTGAAATTGTCAATTTTACTTTCTTGTTTACAAGCCGAAAGTATAGTTAAAAATAATATTAGGATACGTTTTTTCAAATTGTAGGTAACGTGATTGTATAAGATTAGTTGCGTTGTTTAAGTACCTAATTTAGCAAATACAAACCGAATAGAAAATCCGCGAGGATTTTCGTAAGTAGGCTTGCACAAGCAATTAATTTTATACGGTGTTGGCAACT
>NZ_JAPMLL010000027.1 GCF_026410255.1 Xanthomarina sp. F1114 | reverse complement strand
TCAAAAACTCAGAAATTTATTATTTATGTGCAGTTTTACCGCTTGTAAATATAACAAAGCATGCAGAGATCTTTACGAGCGAATTGTGGCTAAAGTAAAGAGCAAAAAACTAGCATTGATTGCAGTGTGTAATAAACTACTACAACAAGCCTTTGCAATTGCTAAATCAGGATTAATATTTGATAATGAATATAAAAGTTCACTAGCTAAAAATTAATGGTTTTTTACTTGTTTTTTAGCACAGTACTTTGTTGGCAGTAGTATTTATTCCAATGTTTTTATAGCAATGCTAATTACAATCATTCCCATAATAATTAGAATTAGGAAAATTATATAGGTTAATACAATAAGTAACATTTTCTTAAAAGTACTTTTCTTGTTGAAGAATTGTATATAAGTCCAAAAATTAAATGCCATTCCCAATAGAAGAGGTAACAATATTAAATAACTATTCCTATCGAAAATAAAACTAAAAATAAAATATATGAACATTTGTTGTCCAGTTATATAAATGTTCAGAACAAGATGTTCAAAGTAATTATATTTTGATTTTAAAAATGCTAAATAAGATGCAAGAGAAAAAAATGGAACTAAAATTAATATAACATACGTTTGGTTTTTAGAAATCCAATTTATCAAGTCGCTGTTTTCCACTTTACCACCAGTCTTATAGCCAGAAATCGCATCATCAATGAATGTTTGGTTTCCGATAAAGTAATGTGCGAGTACGTATAAAGTAGATGTAAATATTATGAATGCTAAAGGTTTGAAATGGTTTTTTCTTTTACCCTCTAAAAACTCTCTGATACTATGTCCAGGCCTTGTGAATAATTCCTTTAGAGTGAATAAAAATCCACGATTTATTTGAAAAATGCTATTCGGTATTTCATTTATTAAGTATTTGTAATCAACTTTTCTAACGTTTGAGTTTTGTCCACAATTACTACAATAATTACCATTAAAATTCTGTTCACAATTTTTACAAATCATTCAGTTTAAATTTTCTTTTGAGTGAGTTTTTCATATTACTGCCAACGGTTTTGTGTATGATTTCGTTGCGTATTTAAGCACTAAAGTTAGCAAATAAAAACCGAATAGAAAGTCCGTAAGGACTTTCGTAAGTAGGCTAGACCTAGCAATGAATTATACACGTTGTTGCCACACGTTTTTTATTTCCAATAACTTATTTTTCTCGTATCAACATAAATTGGAACAAATTCCTTTGAGTTATTGAAATGTTCTTTCATAGATACATTTTTCTTAATCCAATTCCCATTTTCGTCAAATTCATAGTCAAATTTCAATTCTCGGTTCAATTTTGAATCCTCGAATTCTTTTGAATTGATAGGATTAAATAAAATATCAAATTCAGTTATATTGTTTGTATGCTTTTTTAAATCCGCTGATATTGTATAGGAAGATTGTTTAAAAATTCTTCCATCTTTCCATTCCGTTTCGCTTATCATTTCCATCCATTCTGTTTTATATGACGATTCTATTAGGTTGTTGTTATTGTCATATTTAAACAGATTAGTTGTCATTGATTTGTCATTCCCTTTTTCTTTTTGTGTAGAAGATATTATTTTATCATTATCGTCAAAAGCGTATTCTAAATTAACTTCGGTTGTATCATTTCCTTTAATAGAAATTCGCTTTATTTGATAATCATTTTTTCCATAATAAAAAGTTGTTTTATGGTCAATTGTATCATTAACGAAAACACTCAATTCACTTGTGTTTTTGATAGTATCATATTCCGAAATTTGAATAATATTCGATTTGTCTGATTTGTTAATTGAAACACTTTTTATGAACTCTTGGTTTTTGTTATAATCAATATCATTGGTTTGTGTAAGTTCTCCATAATTATCGAAGTATTCTACTTTTTTCAATTCCCCAAAATCGGTGTATTCTTCTATTTTGTTCAGAACAGGTTTATCTTCATTTTCTGTGTTCTGAAAAGTTGTTTTGTAATATTCAATTTTTTTAACTTTTCCATACAGATTGTTTCCTTGTAAAGCGTTTTTCGAATCTGAATAAATTGGCTGTAAATCAGTTCTCAATTCCGTTTTCTTTTGGCAGTTAAATAAAATAATTGACATTAAAGTCAGTAAGTAAATTTTTCTCAATGTTCTTATTTTCAAATGTGTGGCAACGTGTTTGTATATGAAAAGTGCGTGTTTGTGTCAGCGGATTTTCGGAACGAAAATCGGATGAAAGCAAACACGTACTTTCCTTTCGATTAAGCACTAAACTACGCATTTTTTATATACGGTGTTGTGCATAGTATTTTTTATTCCGCTATCCATTTCTCTTTTCTTTTCTGTTGGTCATTTTGTGAGAGATAATGAATAGCAATCAACAACTGAATATTGGGATTGTTTAAATCAAAGTTGTTTGGGTTTTTGTAAATCTGTTGTTGCAGCAAACCCATTGATTCAAAATCTCCAGCAGCAATAAGTCTCTCAGCGTATTCTTTTATTTCCGCATTGTTTTTTCCAAGTTCAGTCAAATATTTTTGATATTTTCCATTGTATTTTGAACCTATACTTTTTAATTCTAATCCAGTTTTTGGGTAAGTCGCTTTTCCGAATTCCCATATTTCATTAAATGTAGATTTGGAAATCGAATTATAAAGTTCTTTTTGCTTTTCAAAATCTACTTTTTCTAATATTGGTTGCCAACCATATTCTAATAATTCAGGTAATATTTTAGAAAAGCAAGTTTTAAAGTCCGAGTTTTTATTATCACAGATTTGATTTTGAAAAAAGGCCGTTATTTTATTCAGATCAGAGATTTGTTCAGTCGTAAAATTGTCTTTTAATTCAGTCGCAGAATATTGAGCATTACAAGATAAACTCACTAGTAAATTTGTAACTCCAATTATCAATATTATTGCTTTTCTCATATTATGCACAACGTGTTTGTGTATGATTTCGTTGCGTGTTTAAGCACTAAAGTTAGCAAATAAATCACAGATAGAAAGTCCGAGAGGACTTTCGTAAGTAGGCTATAACTAGCAATGAATTATACACGTTGTTACAAACAGTTTTTATTCGTATTCAAAAGTTGTTGTTCTAGTGCTTATTTCATTTCCGCTATTGTCTGTTTGTACTAGAACTTTACTTAAAGGATAATTATCAGTATCATAAGTTATGGTAGTTTCAAAATTTCTTACTGTTTCACTCGGAAGTGAGTTATTGTAAGTAGTGATTCTCTCCGTTTCATTATTTCCGCAAAGATTCATAATAAGACTTTCCGCTCCGAATATTATTTTATTTGAATTAGTGAAATTACTACTTGGTGTTGGGTTTGTGTCATATTCAATTTCTGAATAATCAATATCTTCAGCTATTATAATATTACCATTCGAATTATAAGTAAAATTTCGTGTTTGCTGTAAAACAGAATTAACATAATAATTAAAACTTTCAACTTCATTATTAGAATTGTAAGTGAATTCTATTCTTTCATCTTCAATTCCATTGGAATCATATATTATTCTTTCAGTTAAATTATCATTTGAATAGTTAAATTCATAAGTTTTATATAATGTTCCATTTTCATAATCTATTGCAGAGACAACTAAATTATTTTCATAGCTAAAAACAGTATTGTGTAAATCAGAAGCTGTTTGTCCAAATTCGGTGAAACTACTTTCAATTTCAGTCACATTATTATCTGAATTATAGATATATAGTTTTTCATATATTCCATAATTTCCTTCTTCCGAAACTTTAATAAGTTTTTTGTTATTCAATTCAGGTTCTTCGGTTGGATTACTGTCGTCAGACGAGCAAGAAAAAATAGTTAGTCCGATTAGAATTCCTAATAATAAATTCAGTTTTTTCATTCGTAATTTTGGGTTTAAATTGTTTGTAACGTGTTTGTATAAGATTAGTGGCGTGTTTAAGCACCTAATTTAGCAAATAAAGACCGAATAGAAAATCCGCGAGGATTTTCGTAAGTAGGCGAGGTCTAGCCATTAATTTTATACGGTGTTGTAGCACGTTTTTTTTATTCAATTTTAAACTTTTCATTAATAAACATTATTCTTTTTGCGTAGGCTGTCGAATCTCCAACTTCTTTAGTTTTGTCAAACGCTATAAAATCCACAAGTCCTTGAATTTCATTGTGTTCTTTGTCAAATATTTTTCTCGTGAAAGTATAATCTTTGTCGGCATCAAAGGCAAGTGTAATCATAGATGTGTCTTGTGGGACAATGAAATAAAGGTCAGATTTCACAACTTCATAACCTGGATAATAAAATTCAAAATCAACTTTTAAAGAATCATCTACATTCCACTTTTTATTGTAAAATTTGGTTCGATATAGATGACTTTTTTCAATAATTGAATCTCCATTTGAGTCAAAATATATTGCAGTATTCAAATAGGTCGAGTCTGGTCGGATTTTAAATGCGCTGAAATCTACAGTTTCATTTTTATTGTCAATATCTATGAAAAAAGGATTTGGAACAATATAATTTCGTTTGCAAATCAACTTATTGTTTTCGTAAAATAAATGTTCTCCAAGAGCCATTTCATTGATATAAATTCCTTTTCGTAAAGTGTCTTTCGCTTTGTTAAATTTTATTTTAAATTTTCTGTTATATTTTTTTCCGTAAATAGTTGTGTCAGAAAGCGGGCGATATATTATTTCATAATTGCCATTGTCAAATGTCGATTCCACTTGGAATGTTTTTTCATTACAGCTTGTAAAGAATAAAAATGCAATAATTATGAAAAATGTTCTGTTCATTGATTTGGTCAAATGTGCTACAACGTGTTTGTATATGAAAAGTGCGTGTTTGTGTCAGCGGATTTTCGGAACGAAAATCGGATGAAAGCAAACACGCACTTTCGATTCGATTTAGCACTAAACTACGCATTTTTTATACACAGTGTTGGCAGCAGTTATTTTAAAAGTCAATTATTATAATTTCCAAAAGGCTTAAAATTCCGGCTGTCAAAAATACAATTCCAGCTAAAGTGATTAAAATCAAACTGAAATAATTAAAGTTCCGTTCATTTTCTAAAACAAATTTTTTAGGATTTTTTTTGTCATACAAAACTGAAACAGATTCATTAATCTTATTTTTATAAGTTTTTATTTTGCTTAAGTCAGTTGATGAATAATAATAAGGTTTTTTATTTATTTGAATTCCGTTTTTGGTTTTAAATTCAATCGTTGGTGTTTTATAGCCATCTTCGTCAGATTCATAGAATAGAATTTTTCCAATGCTTTCAATTCCGTTTTTTTGGATATCCACTATAAAAATCCAGTATTTAATTCCGATTATAGTTGTCAATAAGCCAAGAATTAAAAAACAAATTACAGGTTTGTAAAACATAAAAAAGACAAAGAGAATAAATATCGGTATTGCGTACTCTTTTTTGTTTAATAATTCCATTTTATTCTTGTTCGTAAAGTTTGTCTTTAATTGCTGCCAACGTGTTGGTATAAGGAAAGTTGCGAGGTTTAAGCAATAAAGTTAGTAAATAAACACGAACCAAGAAAATCCGCGAGGATTTTCGTAAGTAAGCTATTACCAGCAATTTTTTTTATACGGTGTTACCTGCAGGCTTTATTCATATTGTTCTTAACTTGTCATCATCAGAATTATTATTAAAGTGATAATTCCAACTATTGTAGTAAATATTCCCATTTTTTTCGATTTTGTCCAACCTGCCATAGCAATCATAGTCAGTAAAGATATTATACCAAAAAAAAATGAAAAAGCACCAATACCTCTTGGTAATAATAAATCACTGTCAAGAACTTTTTGCGGATATCCTTCGGTTGTCATCATAAGAACTTTTGTCATTGCGAAAACACTAACAAGAAATAAGCAGGCAGATAAAGTTGATGCTATCATAATATTATTAGTCAATCGAGTTTTAGTCTCTGAAACTAAAAAATTTGCGACAATTGCTATTGAAAATCCACCCAATAAAGCACTAAGCGTAATTAATTGGTCAGCAAGTTTATTATAATATTCAAATGTTAGTTCAGTCATATTTTTTGCGTAATATCAATTTCTTTTCTTTTATAATTGTCGATTTTTTTCGCAAACTTCGTTTTTCAGCTTGCAGGTAACGTGTTTGTATATGAAAAGTGCGTGTTTGTGTCAGCGGATTTTCGGAACGAAAATCGGATGAAAGCAAACGCGCGCTTTCCTTTTGATTGAGCACTAAACTACGCATTTTTTATATACGGTGTTGCAAGTAGTAGTTTTTTTCGTTTTAGTTTCAGGGGGTTTTTGATTGATTATTTTTTCAAATCCGTTTGAGTGAGAAAATCCGAAAGATTGATTTTTAGAGTATAGATCTGTT
>NZ_JAPMLL010000026.1 GCF_026410255.1 Xanthomarina sp. F1114 | reverse complement strand
TTCGGTTTTTACTTATTTAAAATTCTAGAAAAAATCCGAAAACTAAACCAGGCTTTTTTCATTCGCGCAAACTTGCTCCAGCATTAAAGCCAACGGTTTTGTGTATGAAATGTGCGTGTTTGTGTCAGCGGATTTTCGGAACGAAAATCGGATGAAAGCAAACGCGCACTTTCCTTTCGATTGAGCACTAAACTACGCATTTTTTATACACAGTGTTAGCCACTGGCTTTTTTCGTTCTAATATTCAAGTTCTATTCCGAATTCACTCGCTTTATGAGATAGAGTTTTTATTCGTTCGAGATACTTTTCTTCAATTCCCATTTTATCTATTCCGAGTATTGCATTGTCAAACATTCTACCCATCGATATATAATAATTCTCATTCCAATACCCGAAATCTTCAATAATTTCTAAACAACAACTTACATAATGTAATTCCAGTTCAATATTTAGCTCTGTAATATTCATTTTGCGGACTGTGCGGATTATTTTTCGTGCTTCAGTCTCACGTAAATCCATATTTCTCCCATTTGGATAAATATATTTTTCAATTTCTTTTTTATATTTTTCTGTAAGCTTTACAATATCGCCTGTTGTGAATATATCTAAGTAGTTTTTAGCATCAGGAATTTTTTTATACATTTCCAAAATCAGTTTAATGATTTCAGTTTTGTCCATTTGGCTTAATTCCTTTTTTAATTCTCTAAGTGCCATATTTAGCTCGGTTTTTTTTCAGCTTGTGGCTAACGTGTTTGTATATGAAAAGTGCGTGTTTGTGTCAGCGGATTTTCGGAACGAAAATCGGATGAAAGCAAACACGCACTTTCTTTTGGTTAAGCACTAAAATAAGCATTTTTTATACACAGTGTTGTAAGCAGTTTTTTATTTTTCGTCAGTTTTATTATCGTCAATCGTGTCTTTAATTAGTGCGTTATAAATATATTCAGGTGTTTTTTCTTTCATTTTATCCATCTCAATTTGGAAGTGTTGAGATAGAAATTCTTTTTCCTTATCATTTAGGTTTTCAAGAATGCCAACTCTACCATAAAAACTAATATTTTCATCGTCCTTATGAACTAATACTATTAATGGATAACCGTTTTTTGCCTCAAACATTTTGAGGTTTCTTTCAATCCCTTTTTTAGGGTTTTGATAATCTAAAAAATATGTAAAACGAATATCCTTAACTATTGGATTGTCAAAGGTGTTACTTGTCGGAATCGCGGAATTAATAATTCCTTGAACTTCATAAAAATCAGCTTCATTATAGTCAGAGTATTTTTTTTCAGACTCACAAGAAAAAAGTCCGAAGGTCAATATTAATAGTATGGTTATTATTTTTTTCAAATTCCTTTGATTAAGCACTAAAATGAACAGTTTTTATTTTTTAAAAGTCATATATGAGATGTTATTCTCTGGGATGCCACCATATAAATTTTCTATTTTAAATTCATTATTACTAATTTTCACGAATTCAAAACTCTGTGATTGACTTTGTGATTCATGTGTTAATAAAATATTATCTCCACTAATCTCATACTTAAATTTGTCAATTGCATTTTCCGATTTAATAATTGTTAAATCAGAATCTGAAGTGAATTTTATTTGAGTTCGGTTCTCTATAGGAGTTATTTCAGAGTAAGTTCCTTGAAATTCAGAAGGATTGTCATCATTGCTACAAGAGAAAATTGATAATATTATAACTAAAAAAAATACATTGTTTTTCATAAAAAAAATCATTTGGTTAATAATCAGATTATTGGGGTTTAAATTGCTTACAACGTGTTTGTGTATGATTTCGTTGCGTGTTTAAGCACTAAAGTTAGCAAATATATCACAGATAGAAAGTCCGCGAGGACTTTCGTAAGTAAGCTATAACTAGCAATGAATTATACACGGTGTTAGCAAATCGGTTTTTTTATGTTTTAATCATATTTATCATTCCATAAGAATAACTTCCTTTTGGTAACCTGTCTCTAAAATCTTTAAAATATTTCCACAAGTTAAATTCGTTGTTAATTGACTTTAATATGTTCCGAACGTTTTTTATTTCAGACATTTCTGGGTCTTGATATCTTTCGTTTTCAGGTTCCCAATATGAGTAGACACGTCTTGTTTTTCCATTTCCGATTTCAAAAACATATGTCTTTCCATCAAATCCTTTCGGATAGTTTTCAATTTCTGCAGAATCTTTTAACGTCTCAATATTTTCCGCATTTAGAGAGTTAATTAATTTCTCAACAATTCTGTTTGGAATTTTTATTTTTTGATAAATAATCTCTGACTTATTCTTTCTTTTATTTTCTGTCACAAAATTTGTCAAAGTTCCGTTATAAGTTGAGTCAGTTATTTTAATCAGTTCCACAACCTGATAATCTGTCCAAATTCGGTAAGCTTTTTCAAAATTCAGACTGTCATAATGTTTTAATCCAATTTCAATTCGGTCAGACTCGATATAAGGATTCCAAAAGGATTCTTTTTCGGCTTGTCCAAATGCAAAAGTTGAAATCAGACTTAAAATTAATATGTGGATTTGTTTTTTCAACTGTTTGCTAACGTTGTTGTGTATGAGTTGTGGCGTGTGCCATCACGGACAATTCTAAACGGTCAACTGCCTGTGGAAAATCCGCAGGATTTTCCAAGTAAGCACAGACCCAGCCATAACTTATACACGGTGTTGGCATTTCGTTGTTTTTATTCAGTTTTATTTTTTTCTTTATCTGCTTGTTTTTTTAAATTATATCTGGTCATAAGTGCCATAAATGTTCCAAAAAAAGAGGCGTGAAATATAAATTTCCATATTTTGAAATCTTGTCCGTCAGAATAGTCAAATCCAGCCATAAGTCCAGCGTAAACGATTCCCGAAAACAAACCTGATTTTATAATTGATTTTATCTGCGTATTCATATTTTTTAAAATTCCATTTTTAGGTTAAATTTATTTCCGATTGAGTGAGCAATTCCGCAACTTTCTAAATTCCGCATTCAATTCAGTTTCCGATTCCGCAAACGAGCTAAAAGTCAAACGTTTTATTTTAAATCACTCTTTTTTATATTTCTTATGTTCTATTTTCTTTTTGTCTAAAATCGCATAAAATTTTCGTGGCGAGATTTTCAGGTCTTTTGTTATTTCGCTCACTTTTTTCTTTCCTTTTTTATACAACTTTAAATTCTCGTTTACTTTTTTGTCAAAATAGTGTTTTTCCAGTTTCTCAACAATTTGTAATTCAGTCTGATTTGAGTCATTCGCATATTTATCAATTTCCGATTTAATGTCTTTTAAATTACTCATAATTGTCATTTTTAACGGTTCTGCTCAATGAATGCCAACGGTTTTGTGTATGATTTCGTTGCGTGTTTAAGCACTAAAGTTAGCAAATAAATCACAGATAGAAAGTCCGCGAGGACTTTCGTAAGTAGGCTAAAACCAGCAATGAATTATACACGGTGTTGGCAACTGGCTTTTATTTCGTTCGTTTTATCTTTGGTGGGTTTTGTCGAGTATCAAAAACGTCAGCAATTTTTATAAATCCGCTGTCCATATCCACAGAATAAATCAGTTTATAGTTTTTGAATATTAAATATCTATAATGAATTTCCCTTTGTGTTAGTAATTCTTCTTCCTGTCCAATTAATGGTGTTTTTATCAACTTTTTAGGTTCGTTGATAATTCCTTTTAGAAGTTTTTTAGCAGTTTGAGGGCTTGCTTTCTTTTTGTAATACTCATAAATTTCGTCAAGTTGAGTTTCAGCAAATTCAGACCAAATAATTTTCAACGTCATTATTCGTACTTGGCTAAGAGTTCAGAACTGCTTTTAAATCGATTGTTTCGAAAGTCAGATTCCGATTTATCAATTCTTTTGTTCAGTTCATCTTGAGTCATAGGTTCGAATATTCGCTCGTCTGAAGTGTTTTTTTCTTTTCTCAAGATATTTTCAAGACGTGAAATAGCCTCTTCACTTTGAAGTTTTAAAAATTCTTTTACAAATTCTATTTTTCGAGCTTCTATATTCATTTTATTCAGCTTTTTATCAAAGATACAAAATTATCAATTTAATCCTCTAATTTTCTTGAATTGACGAATTTCACAGCTTGTTGCCAACGGTTTTGTGTATGATTAGTGGCGTGTTTAAGCAACTAATTTAGCAAATAAAAACCGAATAGAAAATCCGCGAGGATTTTCGTAAGCAAGCTCGAACTAGCCATTAATTATACACGGTGTTGCCACACGTTTTTATTTTTTATTCCAGACTTTGCTCGTCCAAAAACGATTGTCATTTATATTAAATCGGTTATCAATAAATTCCATTTCGGTCAGATAGATATTCCGATTTGATTTCTTTACTCTATTGAATCCGTCAATTTTATCAGAAGTCGAACTGTATTTCAGTCGGTCGAGTATTTTTATAGTTTTAGATTCCGCATTTTTAATTCCGATGTAACATTCGCCAGAGTAAGAAATTCCAGCGTCATTCATTGCGTATTGGTTTTCTTTTTTTGTAATTGAAAGAAAAACAATTTTATCATTAGGATTGTAAAAAATTGTATCAATATAAACTTCCAAGGTTTTTCCCTCTGGAGTTGCAGACGATTTTCGTAATGAATCACGTCTTGATTTTGTCAAATCCGAGAGAATTTTTTTGTCCGATTGATATTCAGCTTTTTCAATTCCGAATTTGTTCAAATATTCATTCGGTGTTGAAGTTTTCTTGCAACTAAAAAGTAACAAGAATGGCAAAATTGTTATATGTATCGGGATTTTTTTCAAATGTGTGGCAATGTTTTGTGTATGATTAGTGGCGTGTTTAAGCACCTAATTTAGCAAATAAAAACCGAATATAAAATCCGCGAGGATTTTCGTAAGTAGGCTTGAACCAGCCATTAATTATACACGTTGTTGCCACACGTTTTTTATTCCCAATATTCGTATTTAAAGTATCTACCAACATATCCGTTAACACTTTTCAAAAGTCCGTTTTTATAATATTTATAAGTCAATTCATATTCATTAATTCGGTCGTTCATAAAAATCGAATGAATTTCTGATTTGATAAGATAACCTTTTTTGTCGAATGTGTTTTTAATCGTTTTATCATCTTTAAACTTTTCTAAATCTTTATAGTCTTTATACGCTGTCGTGTTTGCGATTCCGTCAATAGTATCTATTACTTTTTTTAATTTTGGCTTTAAATAAGTGCCATAAAACCTACTAACATAAAAATCTTGTTCATATTCTTTTGATTTTTCGTAAACGACTATTGAGTCTTTAATCCGAGTTGTGGTCGATTTGTATGGTTCATAGAAGTATTTTGTTTCGTATTTAAAATTCCCCAAATTCTTTCGGGATGAAGTTAGCTTTCCATCATTCCCGTATTTAAAAGTGGATGAATCCTTTCCGACTGAATCTAATATTTTAATTAACTGATTTTTATTATTGTATTTAAATAGGTTGATTTTTTCAATCCGTTTTCTTTTTCGTGTTTTACGATTGTATGAGGCACTATATTTAGTTGAGCGTATTCGTTTTCCATTTTGGTCAAATTCAACAATTTCTGATAAGTCTTTTGGGGAATTTAAGTAGACAAATATTTTCTTTACTTGTCGGTTTGAATAAATACTATCAGGTTGCCATTTATTTTCAATTTGTCCAAAACTCAAAAATGGAATAGAAATAAATATTATAAAAATCAGTCTGCTCATTCTATGGAATTCGGTTTTTCTCAAATGTGTGGCAACGGTTTTGTATATGGCTCGTAGCGTGCAAATTAGCGATTACCTTTCGGTTAAGCACGAGCCGAATTTTTTAATTTTCTTATTATCTATTCTTTTCAATAAGCCAAATAAAAAAATTTGTCGGACTTCGTAAATATGCCTGAACTTCCGATTAAACAACTGACTAGCTATGAGCTATATACGTTGTTGTGGGTAGTGCTTTCGCGTGTTATTCTACCAATTTATTCTTTATAAATGTATTTAGATTATCTCTTAAAAGCAACATTTGAGATTTGGTCAAAGATATTCCGCCAGATTGTTGGTCGTTTCTACCAATAAAATTGATTTGTAAAACTTGTCCGTCATCTTCTAACATCAATTTTCTATCAACTCCTGAATTTTCATCCGGTAACATTATTGTAATGTTTTCCATTTCTATTTTCATAGCGTTATTCCTTATTTTTAGCTTTATTAATTATTTCGTTTAAATTTATCCCTAATCCAAAAATGTTTGGTTTTAGCTCTAAAATATCAAAATCCAAATATTTTTTCAATCCATTGGATTTGTTATCGTAATTAAATTTCCTTTCCTTTTTTAGGCTTTTTTTGATTTTATCTAATTCCGATTTGTATTCGGTCGTTAGTTTGTCATTTTTGAAAAGTTGCTGTTCAGCCTTTTCCAATTTATCGGTTATATTCAGAAATCCGATTTTCACACTTTCCATTGTTTTTGAAACAAACTCTTGATGTAACCAAATACTAATGTCGTGAAGTCTTGTTTGATAACCTGTTAATTTGAAATCTCCATCTTCAATAACTAAATCTCCGTTTTCAAAAAGCAAATCATTATCTGAACCATTATCTAAACCTTCTAAAACATAACTTATATCCTTATAAAGAGTGTTTAAGAAATTTGGATTTTCTTTTTTCAGCGGTATTAAGACTTTCTCAATATAATCATCCAATGATATTTTTTCCGAGTTTCGGATTTGTCTGATTATTTCCAAATTAGAATTTCTATCAAAACAGTCAAATTTTGTTTCTGTCATTTTTTCGTGCAGTTTTTTTTTGCATTACCCACAACGTGTTTGGCTATGGTTTCGTTGCGTGAAAATCCGTGAGGATTTTCCGCCGCAAACCGAAGATAGCAAATTTGCGAGGACTTTCCGCGAGGAAAGTCAGAAGCAATGAACTATAGCCGGTGTTGTGCATAGTGCTTATATTTTCATTAAATCTTTTTTCTTTTCTTTTAAGTACCAATATTTTTCTTTTCCATTACTAAAAAAGTGATTGTTTGTCGCTGTAAAGTTCATTTTGTCCATATCAATATTTACAGTCAGCGCTCGAATTTCTCCTCCTTTTTCGTGTTGAATTAAAAATGTTGCTATTGTAAATCCAAATTCATTTAATCCTGTGAAATATTTAATGTCAATTATTTTGGAACCAGGCTCAAAACCTTTTTTAATCATTTCTCTTTTTAAATGGTCTTTGCCATAATCGAAAATCACTTGTATATCAGTCAAGCGTTCCTTTTTTTTAGATTCAGAAAGATTTTTCCACATTCGGTAATCTTGCATAAACATAAAATCCGCTTTTTTTATTAATTCCGATGGTTCAAATTCAGATTCAGATTTTTTTTCTTCGGTATTCTGTTTGTCAGCTTTTATAATTTTTTTCTTTTTAAATACTAATTTGTAAATCCAATAAAATGGAAGTCCCATAAAGAAGAGAATTAGTAAAATCAAAAGAATTTCTATCATTGATTAGTTCGGTTTTCGCATTATGCACAACGTTTATGTATAAGATTAGTTGCGTTGTTTAAGTACCTAATTTAGCAAATACAAACCGAATAGAAAATCCGCGAGGATTTTCGTAAATAGGCTTTTACCAGCAATTAATTTTATACGGTGTTGGCAACTGGCTTTTTTTCGTTTGTTATTTTCTTAATTATTATTCCGCTAATAAAAGTCGAGATTATTGTCAAAAATAAAATCACTCTATAATTCAAATTATTCTGATGATATTTTAAAATTCCGTCATTCATTATTGGATTAGTCACAGTTATATTTATAAACTGACTTTCAAGAAAGCAAAAAAGACAGTAAAAAATCGGAACTAAAATTAGATAGACTAAATTCAACCATAATACTTTTTTAATTGAACGGATTTTTCGAGATGTGAAATAAAATCCGATTGGGATTAAAGTCAGAATGAAAGCAATGTCTGTCTCAAAGATTCTGAAGTCTTTTCCGCCATAAAATCCAAGTTCATAATTTGCTAAGTATTTTATCGTTCTGCGAGTCAAAATCCGATAGTCCAATTCATATCGTATTCCAATAATAAAAGTCAGAATTACGATGGCAATTAGTGAAATCAGTTTTCGTTTTTTTGATAGCATTTTTAATCTGTTATTTCTACTAATTCTAAATCTTTAATAACTTGATTAATATCAAATTCAAAACTCTTTGGAATATTCACAGTTGCAATACTTCCAAGGTCAACTTGCCAAAATCCGCCTCTTTTGGTTAATTCATCTCCAAGTATTCGATAATCAGATTCTTTATAGTTTGGTGTTAAACTAAATCTCCGAGTAATGAATTCCGATTTCTTAAGAATTTTCACAACTTCGTGTTTGTTTTCAGAGTTAATTTTGGTTTCAAATTCAGCGCCTAAAGTTAATTCGTTATTAAACAAATCATTGTCAATCATTCGAAATTGGTTTTCAGTTAATTGTTTAACGCAAAGTGTAGTTGTTACTTTTTCTCTTTTGTCATAAACTTCAATTTCTACTTCTTTCATTCTTTAGCGTTCTGGTTTTTGCTTGTTGCCAACGGTCTCGGCTATGAGTAGTTGCGTGGGTTAGCATTTAATTTAGCAAGTACGCACCAAACTGAAAATCCGCGAGGATTTTCAGAAGTAGGCGAGAATAAGCAATTACTTATAGCCATTGTTGTAATGCGTTTTTTATTTATTAGTTCTTTTGTTTTCAACCTTTTCTTCAGGTGTTTCTTTTTTCCAAGTTATATTATATTTTCTATCCGTTTCATAATTCGCCCAACTTTTTGTTCCGTCTTTCTCAAAATATAATCGTGTATGTAATTCATAACTTTTTGCACTTAAAAATGTCAGTCCGTTTTCTTCGCAATATTTTTTTCCAGCTTGCTTGTTTTTATACTTTATCAAATAATCCCAAGAGCGAAAAAATATAAATCCGACAATAAGTATGGTCAAAATGATTATTCCTATGATTTTCATTCAGCAAGTCTTATTGGGAATTCAGTCAATTCTCCGTTTGCAATATCTTTGATTTCATTGAGTGATTTCTGAAACCAATATTCCGTTTTGTTATTGTCATAATAGCTGAAACAAAATTCCATTTCAGTCGAATCAAATCCGCCACAAAAGTTGTCAGTTTGAAATTCATCACAACTTTCAATTTCACTCCATTCAGTTATTGTCAAATTCCGATTTAGAATGTCTTTAAAAATTTCTAATAGTTCGTTATTGACTGTTAATTTCATTTTAAATTTCAGTTTTTCTTAAATTCTGACTAACGTCAAATTTACTGTAATTTTCCTACACAAAACTTTTACTCGTTAGCTCAAGAAATTAACAGGTTTTTCTTGTGTGGGGAATGCATTACAACGTTGTTGTATATGGTTTGTTGCGTGGTTTAAGCACTAAAGTTAGCAAATAAAAACCGAATAGAAAATCCGCGAGGATTTTCGTAAGTAGGCTAGAACTAGCAATAAATTATATACGGTGTTGCCCACAGTTATTTCTTGTTTTTCTTTATTATTCTTAAAAGAGCGTGGATTGTCGCTAAATAATGATAAAACATCCAACTGTGCCAAATAGCAACATCGTATTTACTTTTCTGCTTTTCATTATGGTGTCTTATTCCGTAATTATTTGCGATATTAAATAAATCCGATTCGTCTTTTGATTCTAAAAATTCTTTTGCTTTTGGTCTTAAATATTCTAGAACATCAACTAATTCTCGTATTGAATCTTGTCTCTCGTCCATTGTTGACTTATATCTCCGAAATTTTAAAACTGCATTATTTATTTTAGTTTCAATATTTTCTTTGTCTGAAGTAGGAACATCGGCATCAAAGAGATGTGATAATCCTGAATCTGCTAATTGCAGAATTTCTCCATTTTTGGAAAGTTCAAACCCATTTGCGTAATCTTTTAAAATCGGATTAATTTGTTCTCTAAAATACAGTTGACCTTCTTTATCATTAAATTCCTCCCAATGATAACCACAACCATTATGTTGATGATAAAAACCATCTATTCCTTTAGAGCAGTAATCGTGTAGAAATTCTAAAACGTCAAATAAATCGTCTTCTGAGTAATTTTCTATTTGACTTGTTATTGGGAAAAGATTTTCCTTTTTTAAATGAATAAACATTACATCATCCAAGTCGTATCCTAATTCTCCCGCAACTTCTTCTTGGTCTTCGCAATAAAAACCGAAATATTTTTGAAAATATCCATCAGTTTCAATTTTCTTGTATATTATCAGGAATAATTTTTTCAGTACTTTTAAATCAATTACCTTATTCGGTATAATTTTACCTGTTCGTACCGAAAAATAATCTCTCTTATTCATACTGTTTTTTTAATTGTGGGCAACGTGATTGTATAAGATTAGTTGCGTTGTTTAAGCACCTAATTTAGCAAATACAAACCGAATAGAAAATCCGCGAGGATTTTCGTAAGTAGGCTTGCACAAGCAATTAATTTTATACGGTGTTGGCAACT
>NZ_JAPMLL010000025.1 GCF_026410255.1 Xanthomarina sp. F1114 | reverse complement strand
TCAAAAACTCAGAAATTTATTATTTATGTGCAGTTTTACCGCTTGTAAATATAACAAAGCATGCAGAGATCTTTACGAGCGAATTGTGGCTAAAGGAAAGAGCAAAAAACTAGCTATTGATTGCAGTGTGTAATAAACTACTAAAACAAGCCTTTGCAATTGCTAAATCAGGATTAATATTTGATAATGAATATAAAAGTACACTAGCTAAAAATTAATGGTTTTTTACTTGTTTTTTAGCACAGTACTTTGTTGGGCTTTCGTACTTTTTAATAGATGTCTTTTTTTAACTTATCAGGATTTTGTCGTGTGTCAAAAATTGTAATTATTTCTATTTCTTTCCGTTCTGCTATTGTTCTATAGAAAAATGTCGTTTGCTTTGTTACAACACATTTATAAAGATTTTTAAATTCCGATGATTTTGGACAACTATCAGGTTGATTTGATATTTGTTTAATTTTATCGTCTAGTTTGGAGATAAACTTGTCGCGAGTTCTTAAGTTCCATTCTTCCAGTAAATATTGAGATAGCTTAAGAAGTTTTGATTCGGCAAGTTCGGATAAGAATACTTTCATTAAGAAATTTTCTTTAGGAATGATTCGTAGGAAACCCTTTTTCCTTTATCCAATTCCTCAATACCTTGTTTTATTTCAGATTGTTCGGATTGAGTTAATTCGTCCCAAAAATCAACTTTTTCTTTTTTTACAAAGTCAGCTACCCTTTGGATGAAATCAGTATTTTCAGTCTCCAAAATTGTTTTAAGTAGTTCAAGTTTTGTTGTTCGAATATCCATTTTAAAATTTCTTTTTATCAAATGTACAAAAAATATGAATCAGTTCGGTTTTTAGTCAGTATGAAGCCCAACGTGTTTGTGTATGATTTCGTTGCGTGGTTTAAGCACTAAATTTAGCAAATAAATCACAGATAGAAAGTCCGCGAGGACTTTCGTAAGTAGGCGAGAAGCCAGCAATAAATTATATACGGTGTTGTGCGCTGGCTTTTCCGCTATCTAATTGATTTTCTACTATTTTTTCCAACTCACTTTTCTTAAATTCAAACCAACTTTGTCTAAATTCAGAATGGTCAATTTTATGCTTAAAACTCTGAAATGGCTTTTTATTTGCTAAAACATTTTGCAATTCCGACTTTAGATTTTGGTCAGATAATTGCTCAACAAAAAGCTCCATAATTTTAAACGACTCAAAACTTTCTAAAGTCTCAAATTTTATAAAATCCGATTTATGTTTTTCTACTTTTTCTAAACTGTCACTAAAAGCTTCTTTAAAATCTTCCTCGTCCGAAAATTGGGCAAAATTAGGAATTGCAACAATTTCGTCAGTTTTAGAATTGTAATAACAGTCAAATCCGCAATCTAATTCTTGCGCTATTTGTTTAACGATATGTTGTTTTATATTATCCAAAAAAACAAGCGTGTTTATCTTCTTTTATTATTTCTATTATTTTATCTAAATGAGTAGATTCGGGAAACGGTTCGTAAATCTCCCATTTTCCACTTGCTCGCATCCAATATAGATTCCATTCTTTTCGGGACTTATAGTATCGGATTTTTGCAAAGTCAAGCTGTTGTTTCTTATTAGCATCGTTCCAATCTGGTCTTATTTCAAATAATATTACAACTTTTCCATCAAAAGAATATCCAATATCTACTTGTTCTCGAATTTCAAGATTTTCAGGTCGTAGCGATTCCACATAATTTTTTATAGTAGATTCATTTATATCAATTGTACTGTTTGTCATTTAATTACGGTGTTTTTTTAGCTTGCGCACAACGGTTTTGTATAAGATTAGTTGCGTGGTTAAGCAACGGATTTAGCGAATAAAAACCGAATAGAATATTCCGCAGGAATATTCGTAAGTAGGCTAGAACTAGCAATTAATTTTACACGTTGTTGTAAGTAGTGCTTTTTTCATTCACTTACTTAATTTCAAAATCCGAAACGCTCCTTGAATTACCAAAATAAAAACGATTGTTCCGATAATTAAATCAGGTTTACTCGAACTCAACCAATTTACCAAAATTCCAGCAATTATTACTCCTAAATTGATAATCACGTCATTTGATGTAAAAATCATACTCGCTTTCATATGAGCCTCTTCTTTGCTTTTTGACTTTTGCAAAATGTAAAGACAAATTCCGTTTGCGATAAGTGCAAAAATCGAAACGATAATCATTGTCGAAAAATCGGGTAATTTCTCGTCTCCGAAAAATCTTCTTAAAACTTCCACAAATCCGATAATCGCAAGTGTAATTTGAAAATATCCAGCAAGTTTTGCAATCCGCTTTTTCTTAACTATAGTTCCTCCAACCGCAAACAAACTAATTCCGTACACGAAACTGTCGGCAAGCATATCCAAACTGTCTGCAACAAGTCCCATTGATTTTGAGATAATTCCTGTTGTCATTTCGATAATGAAAAAAGCAAAATTGATTGCAAGTACAGACCAAAGTAGCTTTTTTTGGTTTGCGTTTTCTTTAAATTCCGTTTGGTCGGTTTGTTCCGTTGAGATTTTTTTTCCGCCTAAATTCAGTTCGATAACTGACTTTTCGATTTGGTCAATTTCTCCACTGTGAAAAACAGTCAATTTTCGATTCGGAATATCAAAGTCCAGATTCGCAATACTTGAAATTCCGTCCAATTTCATTCGGATTAGATTTTCCTCTGAAGGACAGTCCATTTTGGTAATTTCAAATATCGTTTTATTCACTCGGTTTCTGGGTTTTTCGGCATTACTTACAACGTTTTCGTGTATGAAAAGTGCGGGTTTGTGTCAGAGGATTTTCGGAACGAAAATCGGAAGAAAGCAAACACGCACTTTCTATTGGTTAAGCACTAAAATAAGCATTTTTTATACACAGTGTTAGCTACAGTTGTTTTTTGTCCGTAAAGTTCAGACGTTGTTTTATTCCGTAAACTTTTTTAAATCCGATTGAGTGAGAAAATCGGCAAGATTGGTTTTTAGAGTTCAGTTCGGTTTTTAATAAGCTTTTTAAATTCCGTTTGAGTGGGAAATCCGATTAGTTTTTGTTTCACGTTCGAGTGGGAAATCGGCAGAGTGAAATCAGCGTAATGTTTGGCAGAAATCAGAGGTAATTCAGTTGCGTATTGCTTGCGTTTGAGTGGTTTCCGCAATTGTAGCTAACGTGATTGTATAAGATTAGTGGCGTATTTAAGAACCTAATTTAGCAAATAAACACCAAATAGAAAATCCGCGAGGATTTTCGTAAGTAGGCGAGAACTAGCCATTAATTTTATACGGTGTTGTAAGCAGTTATTTAAATCGGTTCTTATTCTTTTTAAAATAATTTTCAATGTTCGGTTTCTGTTCAGTCTGTCTAAATTCAAACACTTGGTTTTCAGGTGTTATTTCTTTAGTTCTGAATTCCATTTCGCTTTTAATTACAAAACTTGAGTCAGATTTTATTGTTCCATTTAATTCGTATAAATAAGCTGAATTGAAAGAATCTTTGGTTGGGTTTTGCATCTCAATTCGGTAAAGTTGAATTTTAATTTTATCCTTGTCAATTTGAACTAAACCTTTACTACCAATATCGTCAGGACTAAACCCACAAATGCGTTTAGTTCTTTTTTCAGTTGAATTTTGAGATTCGAGCATCAATTCAATTGTTTTATGAGCACTTTCATAGGTGTTTTCATAATTTTCCTTTTCAGCACAATAATAATGTGAAAGTCCGTTTATTCCTCCAACATTAATTACAAAACCGTCTTCGTAAATAAAAAATGCAGACAGATATTTTATTTTATTTATTCCAGTCTTTTTTATGTAATCGTCTATAAAAGGTGGTGCGTTTTCTCCATATTCGAGCTCAAATTCTGTAAAATAATATCCGTTTAATTTTAGAGATTCGTTAGATAACGAATTGTTCTCAAAATCAATCAATTTATCTTTATGATGCGTTTTAAATATTCCACAAGAATTTGAAATCAGAATAATAATAAGTAGGAATATTCTATTTTTCACGGGTTTCCTTTAATTGCTTACAACGTGTTTGTGTATGGTTAGTGGCGTGTTTAAGCAACTAATTTAGCAAATAAAAACCGAATAGAAAATCCGCAAGGATTTTCGTAAGCAAGCTCGAACTAGCCATTAATTATACACGTTGTTGGCAATAGTTTTTATTTTTTTTCCTTTCATATAACCTAGATTTTCTGCTTCTTCACTCTTATATATTCTGTAGATTTTTATAGGTACTGTATCGTTTGGTGGTCTTGGAAAATCATAAATTTTAAAAAAATCACTTTTTACCGTTGCAGGTAAATTTTCAGTGATGATTGAATCGGGAATTTCTTTATCAGCAAACACTCTTAAATGAAACCTAAATTCATCAATGATAGCTTGTTCTGGTCGACTAGTTTTAATGTTATCTTTAAAAGTTCGTATGTCAGCTTCTAGTTTATTCAGATTGTTAGATAACTCCGTTTTAGCAATCAGTTTATTTTTCGAAAATCCCATAAAAATTTTAAGTGCATAATCGCTATCTAAATTTATAGGTTCAACATTATCAATTTTTGGTAGCTCAAATTTGATTCCGCTTTTTTTGTTTAAATAGTCAATATAATTACTAGCTCTAATTAGGTTAAATTCCATTTCTTTTTGAGGGTCAACTATTGTTGTGAATAAAGTGTCTTTTGATGGTGATAAATTGTATTTCAGAGTAGTTTTATTTAATTTTCTTCCCAATGAATCAGGAAACATCAGATGATAGTTAAACTCTATTTTAGATTCATCAGCAGACCATTCTACGGTTTGTTTTCTCAAGTCTGTTATTATTAGACTGTCTGGTTTGAAAAATAACCTTGTTATTCCATCATTTTTGATTTCATACCATTTTCCGTTTAATTCTTTTTCAGCCGAATTTTGTCCACAGGAAAAAGCCAATAGAATAAGCAGAAAGTTCGCTATGTAAATGGATTTTTTCAAATTATTGCCAACGTTGTTGTATAAAGAAAGTTGCGTTTTTGTGGGCGAGGATTTTCCGTAGGAAAATCAGAAGCAAGCAAAAAAGCAACACACTTTAATTAAGCACAAAATAGCAATTTTTTTTATACGGTGTTAGCAAAAGCAGTTTTTAGTTAATTAACATTTGTTATTAGAAAACAACTTAGGCAATAAATAACTCAGCAAATTAGGAACAATTCCGATTATGTTTATCTGTTTGTTACAATTATAAAAAGTACTTATTTATTAAATTTTTAGAGTCAGATTTATGTTCGTTAATTTGTTGAATCAGACGACTTATTTTTAATGATTAAAATAATTCAGAAGCAGAGTGAGCCAGATCCAAAATCTATTTATTTAGTTTTTTGCTTCTTTTACATTTTGTTCTAAATATTCTAAGGAAAATTTTTAGTTTCTTTTTTAGAAATCCGCAATTTTTGTTTTTTAAGAGCAAACCTTGGCGTTATAATTTTCCGTAGATTTTGGTCTTCACCTGTTTTTGCTAACGGTTTAGTATATGAAAAGTGCGAATATATTAAGCCGATGTTTCGTAAGGGAACAAATAAACTAAAGTTGCACTTTGTATGGAATAAGGTATTAAAAGCATTTTTTATATACATTGTTGTATGCAGTTTTTATTTAATCGGCTATGGATTTTGTTCGATTTTTAATAAAACGCTATCCACATTTTTGGTTTTTTCTTCCAGATAATCTAATCGGATATTTAATTTTTCCAATTCTGTGTTCAGGATTATTTCTTGCTCTGATTTCTTTTTGTTGGATTGCCATTGCAGTATGTTTAAAGTTATAGCTAAAAACGCAATTAATAAAGAAACAACGGGTATAACGATTTGTAAATAATATTTAATATTTTCTCTTTTTTCATTTCTGGTCTTTTTAAGATATTTACGAGAAACATAAGAATATACAGCTTTTGGTTTTGCAAAATAACCTTCAAAATCAACACGATAAGGTTCAATTTCGAGTTCTTCCCTTAATTTAGAAGTCACTATAAACATTTCCTCTTTAGTTATGTCGAGTTCTTTTTTTAATTCTTCATATTCAACACCTAAAACAACATTTCTCTCTTTGTGATATATTTCGACATTTATTCTTTGTCGAATTAAAATCCCAAGAATTTTATGGCTTAACAAGTCGTAGTCTAAATTTTCTCTAAACTCAATAGCATCTAAATCCGCTTTATTATTAATCATATTCCATTATTATCCATCTCTATTGTTTTAATTGCATACAACGGTTTTGTATAAGATTAGTTGCGTGTTTTAAGCACCTAATTTAGCAAATACAAACCAAATAGAAAATCCGCGAGGATTTTCGTAAGTAGGATTGCACCAGCAATTAATTTTATACGATGTTACCTGCTGGCTTTTTTATTCAGTTTTAGTTTCATCATTATGTCCGTTTGTTCGTCATTTCCCAATTTGAAAATATGCTTGTCAAATGCTACAAATCCATTTTTTTCATAAAATCTGATTGCTCTTGGGTTTTGTTCCCAAACGCCTAACCAAACATATTCCACGTTTTTTTCTTTCGCCAATTCAATCGCTTTGTCGTAAAGAATTTGTCCGACTTTTTTTCCGTGAAATTCCTTTAGTACGTAAATCCGTTCAATTTCGAGTGAGTTTTTATCCTTTATTTCTGTTTGTGATTGTCCGAAATTCACTTTTAAATACCCAATCACATTGTCGTCAAGTTCCGCAAAATAGAATTCAGCGTTTTCGTCTGTCAGTTCCGTTTTCAGTTTTTCGGTCGAAAATCCTTCTTCCAAATATTTCTGCATATCTTCTTCGCTGTTATCGGAAGAAAATGTCTCGGCAAAAGTCAATTTTCCGATTTCTTTTAGTTTTTCAATGTCTTGAATATCTACTTTTCTAATTTTCATTTATTGTTCGTGTCGTTTTTCTAGCTTGCAGGTAACGGTCTCGGCTATGAGTAGTTGCGTGGTTTAGCACTTAACTTTGCAAGTAGACACCAAACTGAAAATCCGCGAGGATTTTCAGAAGTAGGCGAGAACTAGCAATTACTTATAGCCATTGTTGTAAGCAGTTTTTTATTTCATAATTTCTTTAATTATTCGACCTAAAGCTCCTTTTGTTCCGTCCGTTACAGTTTTGTCTGCAGATGGAAAATCCCAATATGAATTTCCCATATGTGTGTTATGCTTCGTGTGCAATAATAAATTTCCATTCGCATCATAATATTGCATTTCCACTTCTGTATCTTCACTCACACCAATCGGAATAAACATACTGCTATATTTTACGTTTAAGAATTTTAGTTGCGTTAATATCATTCCGTCCAATTGATTATCGGTACAGAGGTTTTTAATTTCATCCGCTTCTACGCTTTCAAATCCGTCAAAATTTTCGATAATTATTTTATCAGATTTAATGTTTTGCGTTGCGAGTTGGTTTGTCATCGTACTATCATAGATTTTAGCACTGCCTTTTACGATTTTATCCATAATGTCCTCATTCGCAACTTGACTAAATCCAATTTTTGTTGGTTTATTCAGATTTGTTTCTGTTCTATAAAGTGTTTTAGTTCCCATTGCACCACAACTTGTCAATGCGATTGCTAAAATCAGAAGAACGAATTTTGATGCGTTTGTCATAGTTTCTCTTAAATTGCTTACAACGGTTATGGCTATGTGCCGTAGCGTTGATTTGCAACTAAGTTACCAAAAAAGAATGAACGGTAGGGAAATCCGTAGGATTTTCCGGATAGGCTAGCAGTAGCTATGGCTTATAGCCGGTGTTGTGCAACGTTTTTAATACCATCTAATTTGATAAGGGTATCTTTCATAAATCACATTATCCTCATTAATTGTATTTCCTTTTCTTCCGTTGATTTCTCCTAATTTTTGTAATTCTCTGGCTTCTTCTGTTTTTCCAATTTTTCTTAAACAATCTGCCTTGAAAATTTGGACTTCGGAAAAGTCTGGATAGATTTTTAATGCCTTATCGAAAATTTCGATTGCACCCAAATAGTCTTTTTGTTCATATTTACTAATTCCGAAATAAAACAAGTCCAAATGATGAAGCCAATCTTCTCCTTTGTCATTAAGCTGAATTTCATAGTCTTTTTGAAATATTTGTTCTGCTTTTTCAAATTCGTTTAGTTGTAAATAGGAAAGTCCAATGTAAAAGTCATAGGTGTGATCCATTACATATCCATTTCCGAACCTTTTTTTACAATCTTTGAAATCCGCAATTGCTTCTCGATAGGTTTTAGCAAATATGCATTTGATAAAGGCTCGGTAATCTTGCCATCGTTGTCGGTCATATTTTACGGCATTATCAATAAATTCCATTCCAACTTCGTACTTTCCTTGCTTGAACATTGGCATTGCTTTTTGTTGCCATAAATATGCGATGGTACTATCTTTTTCAAGTCCTTTGTCGATTTCTTCTTGCCATTCTCTTGAGTAAAGTTCGTATTTCCAAGCTCCGTTTTTTAGATGTTCATTTATGATTTTTTCCTGCTTTTCTTTGTCAATATTTAATTCGATACGATTGTTATCTGCTAAATCTTTGGCAGATTTATTTTTTTGTTCACAAGAAAAAATTGTTGCAATTAATAAAAGTATCAATATTTTTATGCTATTTCTCATTTTTGGTCAAATGTTGCACAACGGTCTCGGCTATGAGTAGTTGCGTGGTTTAGTACTTAACTTTGCAAGTACACACCAAACTGAAAATCCGCGAGAATTTTCAGAAGTAAGCGAGAACAAGCAATTACTTATAGCCATTGTTGTAACCAGTTATTTTTTATTACTTCGTAGCGTCTGTCAATACAATTATCAGATTCATTAAAAAATTCTTTGGTTTGAACCATAAACTTCTCAAGAATTTTTGCGGAATTTAGATTTTTTATGTCAACATCAGCTGTTATTTTTTCCATTTCTAATTCTTTAAACCCAAATTCGATTAATCCTTTTGCTATTTCGGTTCCAAATCCTTTTCTCCAGTGTTTCTCTCGTAAACGATAGCCAATTTCATCTTCGTTTTCGTTATTCTTCAAAAAGGCGCAAAGTCCAATAAATTCATTTTCGGTTTTGGTTTCAATTCCCCAAACTTTTAAGTCAGTAAGAGTTTGGTCTTTGCCTATAAAACTATTCAAGTGTTTATCACTTTCTTCTCTAGACATAACTTCTCTTGGAATCATATTCATTACATTCGGATTACCCATCATATCATAATAATCGTCAGAATCAGTTTCTACTAAATTTCGTATTATTAGCCTCTTTGTTTCGAATATTTTCATTTTAAAGTCTAATTGGTTACAACGGTCTTGTATATGAAAAGTAGCGGATTTTTTGCACTAACTTTTCGGTTAAACACAGACCTTAAATTTATAAAATCCATTTCGATTTAGCACCTAAACCGCTATTTTTTATATACGTTGTTACCCACTGGCTTTATTCCGTTCAGCTTGGTTTTCAGCGTTGGCAAAGACATACTCTTTTGCAATTTTTGGCTTGTGTGTCGGCTGAAGCGAATTGCAAATGTGTATGGCTTTTAGCGTTGGCTTTTTAACAACAACTTTTATTTTCTTGAATTGGTGGACAAGCTACTGTACCATAAGAACAATAAACACAACAATCTCCTTCTTTTGGCTTTAAAACTTTTTTACAATTTTCGCATTCGTAGAAAAATTGACAAGCGTTTGTTGGCATATCTTCCACTTTTTTATGTCCGCAGTTTGGACAAGTTATTTCAGATTTTAATATAGTTTCCATTAATTTTCTTTTTTGTCGGTTACTTTATAACCTGTTGAGTTAATTGCTTTTTCGATTTCCGTTTCGTTGGTTTTAGTTTTGTCAAATTCAATGATTGCATTTCCATTTTCGTAGGACGCTTTTGAGTTTATAATTCCGTTGAGTTTATTTACTTCGTGGTTAACGTGTTCTTCGCAACTTGCACAGGTCATTCCGCTGATTTTAAATTCAGTTGTTTTAATGTCCGATTTGTCAACTACGATTATTTGCTTTTCTGTGTTTGGGTAAAAAATTCCTGAATAATATGGGAAAGCCAACATTACTATTGCAAATACGGTTACAATTCCTAAAAACTTTTTTGATTGAATAAATTTTGGTTTTTCGTCTGTCTCACATTTGCAGTCAATTTCTTTTCGAGGTTTTAGTTTTTGATACCAAGCAAAACCAAGAACTAAAATTGTCAGTCCGATTAGATAAGGTCTAAAAGGTTCAATCCAAGAAAATGTTGAAGCAATTCCGCTTGTTCCTGCGATTAGAGCCAAAACAGGTGTAATACAGCATAATGAAGCTGTAATTGCAGTTAACAAACCTGCACCAATTAATTTGTTTTCACTTTTCATATCGTTTCTAAAATTTTGTTTTTATCAAGTATCTCAAAGAATGGATTTAGTAATTTTTCGTATTCAGCCGTGAGTGAGTAAAAAATCGTTTGAGCTTCTCTATCGGTTTCTAATAGATTTCGGTCTTTCATTTTCCTTAAGTGTTGGGAAATAGCAGAAATGTTCATTCCAAGAATATCGCTCAAATCACAAACGCAAAGTCTTTTTTCCTCAAAGAGTAGGTAAAGTATTTTCAGTCGAACGCTATTTCCGACTAATGAAAGTCCATTTGCCAAATAGTCGAACGATTCGTTTAATGCCGAAACTGTGTCTTTACAACGGTTTATTTGTTCAATATCGGCTTGTTGTCTTATGCAAGAATTATTTTCCATAAAACAAAGTTACGATTATTTCTTATTTAAGCAAATACTTAAATACATAATTCTCAAGCGTTGGGAAAATTTTAGCTCTTTTGGTTTTTATAGTGTTGGATTTGTGTGTCGGAAAAAACCGAAAGTGCTAAAATGTGCGGCTGGTTTTCAGCTTGTGGGTAACGTGTTTGTATATGAAAAGTGCGTGTTTGTGTCAGCGGATTTTCGGAACGAAAATCGGATGAAAGCAAACACGCACTTTCCTTTGGTTTAGTACTAAATTACGCATTTTTTATATACAGTGTTGCAAGTAGTAGTTTTTATCGTTTTAGTTTCAGGGGGTTTTTGATTGATTATTTTTTCAAATCCGTTTGAGTGAGAAAATCCGAAAGATTGATTTTTAGAGTATAGATCTGTT
>NZ_JAPMLL010000024.1 GCF_026410255.1 Xanthomarina sp. F1114 | reverse complement strand
TGTTGTGAGTTATCTGTTGTGAGTTATCTGTTGTGAGGTATCTGTTGTGAGTTGTATGTTGTGAGTTATCTGTTGTGAGTTATCTGTTGTGAGTTGTATGTTTTGAGTTGTATGTTGTGAGTTATCTGTTGTGAGTTATCTGTTGTGAGTTGTATGTTGTGAGTTATCTGTTGTGAGTTATCTGTTGTGAGTTATCTGTTGTGAGGTATCTGTTGTGAGTTATCTGTTGTGAGTTATCTGTTGTGGATTATGTTTTGAGTTTTTGTCATGATAGGGACAATATATTGGTAACTAAGTAATATGGCCAAGCGTTTTGTCCCGGTAGGGACAACATATTGGTAAAAGACATGATGCAGTAACAAACCGTTTTGTCCCGGTAGGGACAACATATTGGTAAAAGACATGATGCAGTAACAAACCGTTTTGTCCCGTTAGGGACAACATATTGGTAAAAGCATAGTGAACTGACAAGCCGTTTTGTCCCGATAGGGACAATATATTGGTATTATAAAAACACCCCCTGTTTACCCCTAGCAATAGCGAAAGCAGGAACACAAAACCCTGAATACTAAACCGTGTACCAACAAAAGCAATACATAAAATTCCTTTTAAAATCCACCAACCAACATGGGGTCCACTCCCCTTTTGTTTACGATTTAGTGACTAAATGTTTTTACGATTCTAAGCATTATCCGGAATATAAAAAGCTAAAGGACTACAGACACCAATTACTCGCCAATAAGCAAGAACTAGAAATCACAGATTTGGGTGCTGGATCTAAGGTACATTCCACAAACAAAAGATCTATAAAATCCATTGCTTCAAACTCTGGAAGCACTTATAAAAGAAGTAAATTATTATTTAGGTTAAGTCGGTATTTTCAATATAATAAAATTCTGGAACTAGGCACCTCTTTAGGTATTGCAACCCGGGCTATACAGGTAGCACAACCAGAAGCCCATATCATAAGTATAGAAGGCTGTCCTAATATTTCGAATACAGCCAAAGCCTATTTAGATACTAGCAAAAACCTCGAGCTTTTAATTGGCGACTTCGACATGCATATCGATCAGCTCAAGCAAGAAACCTTCGATTTGGTGTTCTTTGATGGGAATCACAGTCAGGAAGCCACACTTAGATACTTTGAAAAACTTCTTCCACATGCGCATAACGATACCATGTTTATTTTTGATGATATCTATTGGTCTAAAGACATGACAGCTGCCTGGGAAACTATAAAAAAACACCCCGAAGTCAGGGTTACGGTAGACACCTTTTTTTGGGGCTTGGTATTTTTCAGGAAAGAACAGGTGGAGGAGCATTTTAGGATTCGATTGTGAGAATTGTAAAATAAGAAGTTGAAATTAAAATTGAGAACACATTCACTAACTGTCAGCTGGGAAGACAAAAATAAAAAACCAAATCTTTTGCCTTATCCCCCTTATCCATTAACTTTGAATTTCAAACTTTGAATTGAATCCCATGAAAATATACACAAAAACAGGAGATAAAGGAACCACAGCTCTATTTGGAGGGACCCGAGTACCAAAGCATCATATTCGTATAGACAGCTACGGAACTGTAGATGAATTAAACGCCCATATAGGCTTAATAAAAGACCAGGGTATCGATAAACATTACAAAGATTTATTGTCGCATATACAAGACAGACTTTTTACGGTTGGGGCAACTTTAGCCACCGATCCAAAAAAGGCCGTACTTAAAAGTGGGAAAGACCGTTTAAACATTCCTAAGATTTCAGATGAAAACATCGAGCGTTTAGAAAAGGAAATGGACCAAATGAATGACAGCCTACCTCCTATGACAAACTTTATACTTCCGGGTGGCCATCAAACCGTGTCATTCTGTCACATAGCGCGCTGTGTATGCCGAAGAGCAGAACGTTTAGCTGCTGCTTTAAACGATTTAGAACCTGTGGAAGCCAATACCCTGATGTATTTAAACCGTCTATCTGACTACCTTTTTGTCTTGGCACGAAAGTTGTCTTCAGAGTTACAAGCTGACGAAGTTAAGTGGATTCCCGAAAAATATTAATTAGTCGGCTCAAATAAAATTACTGTTTATAGAAGTTTTATTTTCAGTAGAAAAACAGTGATAAAACACGTTCTTTTTATTTATGAGTGATTAATTGCTTTTTTTCTTGTTTATATGAACTAAAAATTTATTTTTGCAAAAAATTAAAACAATTATAACATGTATTGGACATTAGAATTAGCATCTTATTTAAGTGATGCGCCTTGGCCTGCAACTAAAGATGAATTAATTGATTACTCTATTAGAACAGGAGCACCATTGGAAGTAGTTGAAAATCTTCAATCTATTGAAGACGAAGGCGACCAATATGAATCAATCCAAGAAATTTGGCCTGATTATCCAACAGACGAAGATTACCTCTGGAACGAGGATGAATATTAATATTTAAAAAATTATTAAAAGTCTCGTTTAGAGACTTTTTTTGTGCCTTATTTTTCGGGAAAATTAATTACAAATCGTACCTTTGGAAGGTTGTATTACCTCTAATTGGACACAACAAATTCTTATCAGTTTTTTGCTGATACAACTAAAAATAACAAACAAATGACCCTTTTAGATTCTGTACTAAAAATATTTGTCGGCGACAAGTCGAAACAAGATGTTAAGGCTATCATGCCTATTGTAGATAAAATTAAAACCTTTGAAGCCGCTCTAGAAAAACTTTCTCACGATGAGCTACGTGCTAAAACCACAGCCTTTAAAGAACAAATTGCCGAAGCCAGGCAGCCTTACAACGACAACATCGATAGCTTAATGATTGAGGCCGAAGCTACAGAAGACATCGATAAAAGAGAAGATATCTATCAGGAAATCGATGGCATTAAAGACACCATTTATACCATTACTGAAGATGTTTTAAACGACATCTTACCCGAAGCTTTTGCTGTAATAAAAGAAACTGCTAAGCGTTTTGTTAACAATACCGAAATTACGGTAAGCGCCAGCACATACGACAGAGAGCTTTCTGGAGAAAAAGATTATATTACTTTAGATAACGATAAAGCCATTTGGGCAAATTCCTGGGATGCTGCTGGAAAAGCCATCACCTGGGATATGGTGCATTACGATGTACAATTAATTGGTGGTATAGCCATGCACCAGGGTAAAATTGCAGAGATGCAAACTGGAGAAGGTAAAACCCTAGTAGCTACCTTACCTATGTATTTAAATGCTCTAGCAGGAAAAGGGGTTCACCTGGTAACTGTAAACGATTATCTGGCAAAACGTGATAGCGCGTGGATGGCTCCCATTTTCCAATTCCATGGTTTAAGCGTGGATTGTATCGATTACCATCAGCCAAACTCGGCTGCCAGAAAGAAAGCCTATTTAGCAGATATTACATACGGTACTAATAACGAATTTGGTTTCGATTATTTACGTGATAATATGGCGCATTCGCCAGACGATTTAGTTCAACGTCCACACCATTTTGCCATCGTGGATGAAGTGGATTCTGTGTTAGTAGATGATGCCCGTACGCCATTAATTATTTCCGGACCTATCCCTAAAGGAGATATTCAAGAATTCGATGCTTTAAAACCTAAGGTAGAGGATATTGCTGCTATTCAACGTAAATATTTAACAGGGGTTTTAGCTGAGGCTAAGAAACTGATTGCGGAAGGCGATACCAAAGAAGGTGGTTTCAAACTCTTACGTGTTTATAGAGGGATTCCTAAAAACAAAGCACTTATTAAGTTTTTAAGTGAGGAGGGTATCAAACAACTTCTTCAAAAAACTGAAAACCAATACATGGCAGACAATAACAGAGAGATGCCAAAGGTAGATGCCGAGTTGTACTATGTTATTGAAGAGAAAAACAATCAAGTAGAGCTTTCAGATAAAGGAATAGAATATCTGTCTGGAAAAGACGATCCTAATTTCTTTGTAATGCCAGAAATAGGAACTGAAATAGCTAAAATTGAAGCCGAAAGTACTTCTAAGGAAGAAGAAGCCGATAGAAAAGAAGATTTATTTAGAGATTTCGGAATTAAATCAGAACGTATTCATACGTTAAACCAATTACTAAAAGCCTACGCTCTATTTGAAAAAGACGTGCAGTATGTGGTTATGGACAATAAAGTAATGATTGTCGATGAGCAAACAGGACGTATTATGGACGGGCGTCGTTATAGCGACGGATTACACCAGGCTATTGAAGCCAAAGAAAATGTAAAAATTGAAGCCGCTACTCAAACTTTTGCAACGGTAACTCTTCAAAATTACTTTAGAATGTATGGAAAACTGTCGGGGATGACAGGTACGGCCGTTACAGAAGCTGGGGAGTTTTGGGAAATCTATAAATTAGATGTGGTTGAAATTCCAACCAACAGACCTATTGCCAGAGATGACAGAGACGATTTAGTTTACAAAACCAAGCGTGAAAAATACAATTCTGTTATAGACGAAGTAACCAAACTTTCTGAAGCGGGACGTCCCGTTTTAATAGGAACAACGTCTGTTGAAATTAGTGAGCTTTTAGGAAAAATGTTGAGTATTAGAAAAATATCTCATAATGTCTTAAATGCGAAACAGCATAAAAAAGAGGCTGAAATTGTTGCCGAAGCAGGAAATGCCGGACAGGTAACCATTGCCACCAATATGGCTGGTCGTGGTACGGATATTAAGTTATCTGATGACGTTAAAAAAGCAGGAGGTTTAGCTATTATAGGTACAGAGCGTCACGATTCCCGTCGTGTAGACAGACAGTTACGTGGACGTGCTGGTCGTCAGGGAGATCCAGGAAGCTCGCAGTTTTATGTGTCTTTAGAAGACAACCTCATGCGTTTATTTGGTAGTGAAAGAATTGCCAAGATGATGGATAAAATGGGATTAAAAGAAGGGGAAGTTATTCAACATTCTATGATTTCAAAATCCATTGAACGCGCACAGAAAAAGGTAGAAGAAAATCAATTTGGAGTAAGAAAACGTCTATTAGAATACGATGATGTTATGAACTCGCAACGTGAGGTAGTTTACAAACGTCGTCACCACGCCTTATTTGGAGAGCGTTTACGTGTAGATCTTGCTAATATGCTTTATGATACCTCTGAAGGGATTGCAGAATCTAACAAAGCTGCAAACGATTATAAGAACTTTGAGTTTGAATTAATTCGTTATTTCTCTATGAGTTCGCCAATAACTGAAGCCGAATTCGGTAAGTTATCTGTGCAAGACATTGCTGCTAAAGTTTATAAAGCTGCTTTTACTTATTACAGAGAAAAAATGGCTAGAAATGCTGAAATGGCCTTTCCTGTTATTAAAAATGTATACGAAAACCAACGCGATAAATTCAAACGTATTGTGGTGCCATTCACCGATGGTGTAAAAACCCTACAAGTAGTTACAGATCTTGAGAAAGCTTATGAAACTGAAGGGAAACAATTAATTACAGATTTCGAGAAAAACATTACCCTGGCTATTATTGACGATGCCTGGAAAACCCATTTACGCAAAATGGACGAGTTGAAACAATCTGTGCAATTAGCGGTTCACGAGCAAAAAGATCCATTATTAATTTACAAGTTTGAAGCTTTTGAATTGTTTAAGGGAATGATTGACTTGGTGAATAAAGATGTGATATCTTTCTTATTTAAAGGAGAACTTCCTTCTGAAGAAACTGGAGCATCAGCCATTCAAGAAGCTAAGCAGACTAGAAAAAAGGAAAACCTTCAAACACAAAAGGATGAAATTCCAAATCTGGACGAACGTTCTGCACAAAACAGAGCTGCTGGACAAACACAACAGCAGGAAGTTGTAGAAACTATTGTTCGCGACAGACCAAAAATTGGTAGAAACGATAGAGTAACTATCAAACATGTGATGAGTGGAGAAAACAAATCGTTAAAATACAAACAAGCCGAACCTTTAATTGCTAAAGGAGACTGGGTGTTGGTTGAAGATTAGTACCTTCCCACGCAAGTGAAACCTTATAAATACAAAATCCTAAAGCATCTCGCTTTGGGATTTTTTTATGGGAAATGGGGATTAGGGATTAGGGAATTAGGGAGTTTTGACATCTTAATTTAAAATATGTTTTTACGGCCTATTAATTTGACTGTATGTGTTATTAACGGTTTTTGTGTATCTTAAGTTAGCGATTATAAATATAAGTTATAAATTAAGAATCAAATCAGAAAGAATAAAAAGAGAGGATTCTAGGAGCTATCGGTCTTCGAAAGTAGGTGAAAACCAACCTTTAATTATAGACAGTGTTGCTAGCAGTACTTTTTTAGTCGTAATGAAATCTGCATTTCGCAATTAATATTTCTCCTTCGCTATATTGGTAAATCAGCCGATGTTCACTGTCAATTCGTCTTGACCAAAACCCAGCGTATTTATGTTTTAACGGTTCGGGTTTTCCAATTCCATCAAAAGGGTTTCGAGCGATGTCTTTCAGAAGTTCATTTATCTTCTTTAGCTTGTTCTTGTCGGTTTTTTGCCAATATAAATAGTCTTCCCAAGATTCGTCAACGAATATATACTTCATTTTAATTTTCGATTAGGTCTTTATTAAAAGTCGTTCCACTTTTTAGTTTTTCAATTGCAGAATCTAATCGTAATTCATTTTTTCTAGAAGACAATTCGTGATTTGTAGCCATTAGAGAATTGTATTCCTCCAAAGACATTACTACAATTCCAGAATCTTTTCCTCGATTTATAATTAAAGTCTCACAGTTTTTTACAACTCTGTCCAAGTATGTTTTAATATCTTTTCTAAAAGCAGATACAGTTGTTATTTGCATAATATTGTATTTTTTCAAGTACAAATATATGTACAAAATTTAATATACGCAATTTTTTTCGTGTTGCTGGCAACGACAAAGGAAGTCATTTTGTCTTTGTTGATTTCTAAAACTAGATTGAGATCTTGTTGTAAGAACATGAGAACTACATTTAAACGGATAAAATATTTTAAAAGAAATGAGCGTTTCATTTTTACTTAATATAAGTTTTAAAGTATCTTTATATCTTCAAAAAACAAGTAGTTATGAATAGATTTTTAAAATGGATCATTGGCCTTTTAGTCCTGGTTGCTATTAGTGTTTTTACATACTCTGTTTTAAACGATGGCTTATTTAAAAAACCTTTAAGTCCGAAAAAGATAGTCAGTTTTAAAGTAGATGATATTGAGTTAAAAGTTTTCTATAATAGGCCATCTAAACGCAATCGCGACGTTTTTGGAGCTTTGGTACCTTTTAATAAAGTTTGGAGAACCGGAGCCAACGAGGCCACTACTTTTGAAACCAATAAAGCTTTAAAGGTTGGAAATGATTCGCTTCCTGCCGGAAAATATACCTTATGGACTATTCCCAGCGATTCGACCTGGCACGTCATGTTTAACAAAAAACAATATCCTTGGGGTGTAGATATGGAAATGAATCCCTTAAGAGAGCCTGCATTTGATGTGATTGACGTGGAAGTTCCTGTTCAAAAAATAGACACCACTGTGGAGCAGTTTACTATAGGCTTTGATAATTCTACAGATAACCTATCCTTAACAATGGCTTGGGACGACACCAAGGTGGTAGTGCCGCTTAAATAAGTATTCTGTTGTCTGTTGTCTGTTGTCTGTTGTCTGTTGTCTGTTTACAGTTTTATGCGGTTTATTTTTTCTTCAAAACAATAAATGATATCTTTATATCTTGTAGTTTCTTTTAGAAACTGAACCTTAACTTTGAATAAACAGGACTTTGTGGCAAAAGAAAAACAATCGGCATTAGAAGAGAAAGATGGGGTAATACAACCGCCAAGCATCAACAAGTCTTTTATTAATAAAATGAAATCCAGGCGACAAAACCAACCTTCTACCGAAGATTTAATTGCTGGGATTTTAAAAGGAGATATTATTGCTCTAAGTCGTGCCATTACCCTTATTGAAAGTAAGAATCCCCAACACTTTGAAAAAGCCAACACCATTATTACGGGTTGTTTACCACATGCTAATCAATCGGTAAGAATTGGAATAACTGGGGTTCCTGGGGTTGGAAAAAGTACGTTTATAGAAGCTTTTGGAACCCATTTAACCAGTCAAGGAAAAAAAGTAGCTGTCTTAGCTGTTGACCCCAGTAGTTCTTTAACCAAAGGTAGTATTCTTGGGGACAAGACCAGAATGGAAGCCCTTGTAAAAGAAGAGAATGCTTTTATTAGACCTTCGGCTTCTGGTGATTCTCTGGGCGGAGTTGCTAGAAAAACCAGAGAAACTATTATACTTTGCGAAGCTGCTGGATTTGATATAATTATTATAGAAACCGTAGGCGTTGGGCAAAGTGAAACTGCTGTACACAGTATGGTAGATTTTTTCCTGTTACTTAAACTTGCAGGAGCTGGAGACGAACTGCAAGGAATTAAGCGTGGAATAATTGAAATGGCAGATATAATTGCTATTAATAAAGCCGATGGCGATAATTTAAAACCTGCTAAAATAGCCAAGCTAGAATTTAATAGAGCTTTGCATTTATATCCTAAAAAATCTTCAGAATGGCAACCGAAGGTGTTGTTATGCAGCGCTTTAAAAAATGAGGGGATTGAAGCTATCTGGGAGAAGATTCAAGCCTATGTGACTATGACTTCAGAAAACACGTATTTTTATAAAAAACGCAGTGAACAGAATAAATTCTGGCTTATTCAAACCATAGAAGATCATTTAAAATCGAACTTTTTTAATAATAGCGAGATAAAAATAGAACTGGAAAAACAGTTAGTACTTATTGAAGAAAACAAGACCTCTCCTTTTGCAGCAGCCGATTACCTCCTGAGTTTATAGTTTTCAATTTAGGTTCTAAAATTTTAAAAACTATTCTGCTATATTTAACCTATATCATGGCTACGTCTAATATAACCACAGGATAAAAGCAAAAAAAGCTTAACCCTGTTATAAGAATTAAGCTTTTGCACTAGCATACCTAATGGTACTTCTTATTTTGTTTTATAATAGCCTTCCTCAGGGATTTCTATAAAATATTGTTTATTAGATCTATTGTTTAAATGTGGTTCTCTTAACCATGGGTTATGGATTTTTAAGATTTTATAATTAATTCCAAAACCTTTAGAGAAAGCGGCAAAATCTGTTACAATGGAATCCACTTCAACTTTATAAGTAGGAACTTCTGTATATAAATCTTTCTCTCTAAAGTTAAATCCATATTTAGAAGGATGTGATAAAATTTCTTTTAGAGCCACAATTCTAAACAAGTATCTTCCTGTTTCTTCTCCTAATAACAAATCGTAATAATCAGTTACATCTTGTTCTTTTAAGCGTCTAGACACGCCATAATTACCTGCATTATAAGCTGCAGCTGCCAAAGTCCAGGATCCTAATTCTTCTTTTGACTTTTTTAAATAGGTACAAGCTACTTCTGTTGCTTTTTCTAAATTGTACCGTTCGTCTACATTGTCATTAATCTCAAGCCCATACTCTTTTCCTGTTTTTGGCATAATTTGCCAAACCCCTCTTGCACCGGCAGGAGAAACTACGTTCATTAAACCACTTTCTATTACAGCCAGATATTTAAAATCGTCTGGAATGCCATGTTTTTTCAAAATAGGTTCTATAACAGGAAAGTACTTATGCGCTCTTTTAAACATTAGCAAACCGTTAGATTGCCAATAGGTATTTACCAAAAGCTCTCTATCCATGCGCTCGTAGATATCCGGATTATCTAAAGGCAGCATCTCTCCAGCAAAGTTTAAATCTGCAGGAATTTGTAATGCATACACATTATAATCGTTTATTAATTTCTTTTCAAAATTTTCGTCTGTTGGTGCGTCTTGCATTGCGTAAACAAAAATCATCATTAAACTAGCTAATCCAATAAAAGCCAGCGTGTTTTTAACCCATTTCATCTTATGTCGTTTTTATAAATTTACTAATAATACAGCAATTTTTAAGCCAATTCTTCATCTAAAATCAACTTTGGCAAATTATTGTTAAACCATCGGTATCTGTTAATAATCATAACATGTGTTCCATCTTTCACCGTAACACAATCCCCAATATGATGATGAGGAAATACAGGGTCTTTTTCACCATGAATATGAATAGTTCCTGGAATAGGTTCTTCTTGATCCCAACAAACAACCTGTTTTAAGGCCCAGCTCAAATAATTTTTATCCGTTACCGAAAGATACTTTTTATATAAAGCTACACGTTTCTTAACGGTTTTTCCAAGACTATATTTGGCCAATGTATCCATATTATTTGCCAAGCTTGTAGGCATTAACTTATAGGCTTTTGTATATCTGGCAAATTTCATGCGTTTTGGCAGTTCGTATTTCGTTTTAACGCTAGAAATAACTATTAATTTTTTCACCTTTAAATACTTACTCATTTCCTGTACCATAATGCCTCCAAAAGAGACTCCAATTAACACCACATTATCGTGTTTAATTAAGGCGTTCATTCTCTGTGCATAAGCTTCAACAGACTCATTATCAGAAGGCATTAACCATTCTAACATATGCATTTTAAATTGATCTTCCGGCAACTTAATATGTTCAAAAATTAAGGAGCTTGCTGCCATTCCAGGGACGAAATAAACATGTATGATATCTTGACTCATAAGCTTTTAAGCGGGTAAATAATGAATAAAACCAATAATTTTTCGTAAATTTGCATCACAAAATTATCGAAAAATAGCACTGACTCCTAAAATTCCTCTTAATTTAATACATTCTTAATTATGATTGAAACATCTGAACTTGTGGATAATGACTTTTTACGTCAGTACGAACTAAAAATTGATGAACATTTAGCGAAAGTAGAATATTCTTTACAAGAGCGAAAAATATTTTTAACAAAACTGATTATTCCTGAAGAAGTTAATTCTGAAAGCTTTCAAAACGAATTTTTAGTTGTAGTCTTTAAAGACATTGAAGAGCGCAACTTAAGTGTTGTTCCTACCAGTCCTGAGATTGCCAAGTTTGTTCGTAAAAACAGAAAGTACAAACGTATGCTTCCTGTAGGCGTTAGAATCTAAGAAACTACAAGTATCTCATAAAAAATACCGAAACCTGAAAAGTTTCGGTATTTTTTATTTTAATTATTTAGCTCACCATTTCGTTTATAAACTCTAATCTCACCAAGCCATCTTCTTCTATTTCCGTTAGTTTTACCTCTTGCAAGGTATTTACTAATTCAGGATTCCATGGTGTTTTAACTTTTACGTAGTTTTCAGTAAAACCCTGGATATAGCCTTCTTTATTTTCACTTTCAAAAAGGACTTCTCTCTTAGTTCCTAATTGGCTCTCGTAGAAGGCACGTCGTTTTTTAACTGATAAGCCACGTAACATTTTACTTCTTTTAGCCCGAACTCGTTTAGGAATTACCCCTTCCATATCTGCTGCTACTGTATTATCTCTTTCCGAGTAAGTAAAAACATGTAAATAAGAAATATCTAATTCGTTTAAAAAATTATAAGTCTCTAAAAACAATTCGTCTGTTTCTCCAGGGAAACCAACAATTACATCTACCCCAATACAGGCATCAGGCATGGTTTCTTTAATTTTAGTCACACGATCGATATAGAGCTCTTTCATATATCTACGACGCATCAATTTTAAGATTTTATTACTTCCACTTTGTAAAGGGATATGAAAATGAGGAACAAACGTATTGCTTCTTGAAACAAATTCTATAGTTTCATTTTTCAATAAATTAGGCTCGATAGAAGAAATACGCAATCTTTCAATCCCTTCCACTTTATCTAAACCTTTTACTAAGTCTAAAAAGGTATGCTCGTGTTTTTTATTACCAAATTCTCCCTTCCCGTAATCGCCAATATTGACACCCGTAAGAACTATTTCTTTTATATTTTTTTTAGAAATTTCTTGAGCATTATGTAACACATTCTCCAGAGTATCGCTTCTAGAAATTCCTCGTGCTAATGGAATGGTACAATACGTACATTTATAATCGCAGCCATCTTGTACCTTTAAAAAAGCACGTGTTCTATCTCCAAAGGAATAGCTTCCCACGTAAAAATCTGCTTCGTCTATTTCGCAGGAATGTACTTCCCCGAAATCGTTTTTAGTTAAATCGTTGAGATAATCTGTTATTTTAAATTTTTCAGTTGCTCCTAACACCAAATCCACTCCATCTACATCTGCTAATTCCTGAGGTTTTAATTGGGCATAGCAACCTATTGCTGCCACAAAAGCATTGGGGTTAGATTTCTGAGCTTGTTTAACAATGGTTTTAAAACGTTTGTCGGCATTTTCAGTAACAGAGCAGGTATTAATAACGTAAATATCTGCTGGATCACTAAAATCCACACGATCAAAACCTTCATCTTTAAAGCCTCTGGCAATAGTTGATGTTTCAGAAAAATTAAGCTTACAACCTAATGTATAAAATGCGACTTTTTTTCTCATAAACAATTTGTACGTTTCTGAAATAGAAACTGTTTGAAAATTAAATGACCTTTTAAAAGAATTTAAATGTCACGGTGTTTTAAAAAATTTTTATGCAAACCTTATATAATAAGAAGGTTTCGTTTGCAAAATTAATGAAAAAGAGCGCTTTAACTAAATAAAGCGCTCTTTTTATAAATTATTTAATAAAGTATCTTACTAGCTTTTAATAATTTTTCTAGTAATATCTCCTCTATCCGTTTGAATTTTTAATAAATAAACTCCAGGATTTAATTGAGAAACATTTAATTTTCTTTGGTTTTGTCCTTGAATAACGATCTGTCCTGTTATAGAATAAACTTTAACATCTTTAATCTTAATAGCTTCATTTAATTGAATATTAAGAACATCGTTTATAGGGTTTGGATAAATAGACAAGTTATTTAAGCTATACTCTTCAATTCCAAGAACATCTCCAACCACATTCATAACGTATTGGTTGTCAGGAAACCCTATAACTGTAGCAGTAGTTGGCGTAGCCATACCGCAATCTACAGCCACTAAGTAGCTATCGTCGTTTTCTCCAGCTGCGTTAATTCCAGGGAAAAAAGTTTCTCCAGCATTCGTACCACTATCTCCAGCTGTTACTTCAAAAGCAATAGTAGAACCTGCAGGTATAGTTGCCGTAAGAGGAACAGTAACTAAAGACAAATCATCTGCCGAACTAGAAGTATGATCAGCACTAGCGATTAAAGTTAAAGTAGCCGACCCCAAGTTATCCGAACTTGCAGTATAAATACTAACTGTAATAACTTTCCCATCATCAGCAGAACCTTGACCATATTGTACAGAACTTACTTCAAAATCGTCCGTAACACCAAAATCTGCTAGATTATAAGCTCTTAAAAAAGAGTTTTCACTATATGTTCCATCACCGCTATTCCAGCAAGCAACACCTCCATCAGTTACATTAAGAGGATCTACAGATTGTGTTAAGGTTGTTTGCGCCGTAAGCACTCCAACAAATAACAAGGAAAATAAAAATAGAATGTAGTTTTTTTTCATAATTTTAATGTTTAAATAGTTAATTGTTTAAATAATTATTTGATTAATAAGTTCTAAATATAATACTTTAAATTATTAAATGAAATATATCTTCATACTTTTCCTTCTTTTTTTAAACTGCGCCAAGAACACAAAAGAGACTTCAAACACGTTTCGGTATAACGAACATAAAAACATAGGTTCTTTAGATCCCGCATTTGCCAAAGACAATGCAGATATTTGGGCCGTAAATCAATTGTTCAATGGCTTGGTACAAATGGACGAGGAACTCCATGTGCAACCATGTATTTCTAAAGAGTGGCAGATTTCTGAAGATGCGCTTACCTATTCTTTCACACTTAGAAAGGATGTTTATTTTCATAAACATGCCTTGTTTGGAGAAGATTCTACAAGAACAGTAAAAGCTACAGACTTTGAATACAGCTTTAATAGGTTGCTAGACAAGCAAATTGCTTCGCCAGGAAGTTGGGTTTTAAATAAAGTGGACTCTTTCCGTGCCATTAATGATACGCTATTTCAGATTAAATTAAAACAACCTTTTCCAGCATTTTTAGGTCTACTTACCATGAAATATTGCTCTGTAGTACCTGAAGAAATAGTCAAGCATTATAAGAGCGATTTCCGTTCTAATCCAATTGGCACAGGACCGTTTAAATTTAAGCGCTGGGAAGAAAATATTAAATTGGTTTTTAGGAAAAACAACAATTATTTTGAAACAGATACAAAGGGCAACAAATTACCCTATTTAGAAGCTGTAGCTATAACTTTTCTCCCAGATAAACAAAGTGAGTTTTTACAGTTTGCTCAAGGAAATTTAGACTACGTCTCTGGCTTAGATGCGTCTTATAAAGATGAAATTTTGACTGCAAAAGGCAACCTAAGAGATAGCTATGCTAAAGATGTGCATATGATTAGAGGACCCTATTTGAATACGGAATATTTAGCTTTTTATATGGATTCTAAGTTGCCTGAGATACAGTCGTCTCTTTTAAGAAAAGCCGTAAACTATGGTTTTGATAGAGAAAAAATGATGATTTATCTTAGAAATGGGATTGGTATTCCCGCTAATGGTGGGTTTATTCCAAAAGGCTTACCAGGTTATAACGAAGCCATTGGATTTACTTACCAACCTAAAAAAGCAAAACAACTAATTGAACAATTTAAAGCAGAGAGCGGACATAATAAACCGGAAATAACTATAACAACAACGAGTAATTATTTGAGTTTTTGCGAGTTTATCCAGCGTGAATTGCAAAAAATTGGGCTCCAGGTACATGTAGATGTTATTCCAGCAGCCACCTTAAAAGACGCTAAAGCTAATGGGAAATTAGATATGTTTAGAGCAAGTTGGGTAGCCGATTATCCCGATGCTGAAAATTATTTGTCCTTATATTACTCTAAAAACTTTGCGCCTAATGGACCAAATTATACTCATTTTAAAAATGAACAATTTGATTTGTGGTACGAACAAGCCTTTAAGGAAACCAACACTCTAGAAAGAGAAAAATTATATTTGAGAATGGATAGTTTGGTGATGGATCACACCCCTATAGTGCCACTTTTTTATGATGAAGTGGTTCGTTTTACTAGGAAAAATGTAGACGGACTAGGTATTAATCCTATAAATTTATTGGATTTAAAATCTGTAAAAAAGCAGTCTGCTATTGCGCTCTAACTTCCACGCCTTCTTTTTCAAAAACAATCCCCATAATAATGAAGTATATGGCTGCACCATAAGTAAGCATGATAAAAAACTCTTGAAAAGGTAGGTCCTGTTTAAAGGTTTTTATAGCCATAATGCTTTCGCTTATAAGATAGAACAACACACCAATAAACACATAATAATAGCTTTTTAAAGAAAAAACAGATTTCCTTAAAAAAGCAAACTGCAATATAACCAGTGTAAAAAAGAAACTAATGATTGCTATTGCAAAATAGGATTCTAATCCTTCGTAAACCAAAGTAACTAACCCAAAGATATAAGCAAAAAGAAGCATCGAAAAAGGGATTAACCTAGCTACGTTAAAATCTTCTTTATGAATAAATTTAATACTAAAAAAGATTTTCCCTAAGGTAAAAGCAACTATACTAGCTGATAAAAATATAGGATTGATATGGTTGATTATTAAAATATCTCCTATTAAAAAAGATCCCAAAGCTAAAAACACCCATAATTGATCTTTATTAGTTTGAGATTCTCTATGTTGAAAATAAAATAATAATAAAGCAAGAACTAATAAAGGTTTGGTAGCGAATCTAAAAGCTATGGGACAAGTTAGTTTGACAACAATATCTAGAGTTAAGAGAAAAAAGTAAAGCAAAGTAAATTGCCTGGTATTCTTAAAGTTTAAGCGCATAATTAGGCTGCTGAAAAATAATTTCCGACAAAAGTAACATAAAAACCGACAAAACGCAGTTATTTAAATAATTAGATACTATTTATTGCCAATAATCTTTTTTGTTTCTACATCTCTAAAAAAAAAA
>NZ_JAPMLL010000023.1 GCF_026410255.1 Xanthomarina sp. F1114 | reverse complement strand
GTATCGCCTTCAACCGAAACGGTATAAGTCTCTCCTACATCCAGATTGACTATGGTAGCTGTTTCGTCTATTAAAACAGTAGTTGCATCAGCATTTACCATACTAGTTCCTGCAAAAGTAACGTTTGTAATTTCTTCAACAATAACCTCGGCAGAGTCTGTAATATCACAATACGGACTTGGAAAGGTTTGGGCTTGCATCCCAAAAGTGAATAAGGCAGATGCTAAAGCTAAAGTAGTTTTTTTCATGAATTTTAAAATTTTGATTAAGAAACAAGATAAAAAAATAAAACCGATAATCTTTAATTTATTGATTATTAATGAAAATAGCTAAGTCTTTTTTAGGAAGACATATAAATTCCTATCAACAAAATAGGCTCATTTTTTACAAAAAAAAGAGTCCTACACTCCTGCAGAACTCTTTCTCAATTAACCAAAAAAACTATTTGCTATTAATCAATCTTGGTATAACCTAATCCAAAAACAATTTAACACTATCTAACTACTAACCTCTAATCTAGCAGTTTGATGGTACAAATGTACAGCGCTTTATAAGAAGATTTTATGACGTTTCATGTCATAAGTAACATTTTTATAAAATTATTACCCTTAGATTAAAGAGATATTTAATAAGAAATAACCTAAGAATTTTAGGGCTCAATAAAATCGCTCCCAGTCAATTTTACTATCTTTGCATCCTACCTAAAAAATAATAAAGCGTCATGATTTTTATCGATAACGAAGGCCATACCAATCCGAAGTTAAATTTAGCTCTAGAAGAATATGCATTAAGAAATTTTGATGCTTCTACAGATTATCTTTTGTTTTATATTAACGAACCTTCCATAATTATAGGAAGAAACCAAAACACTTTAGAGGAAATTAATCAGGAGTACACAGAAGAAAACAACATTCATATAGTAAGAAGAATTTCTGGTGGTGGTGCCGTGTATCACGATTTAGGAAATTTAAATTTCAGCTTTATTACCAATCACGATGGTAAAAGTATTAGCAACTTTAAAAAATTTACAGCACCCGTTATTCGTGTTTTAAATAGTATGGGGGTTGCTGCCGAATTAAAAGGTAGGAATGATATTCTAGTCGAGGACAAGAAAATTTCTGGTACTGCTCAATTTTCTACTGGAAAACGTATGATTAGTCACGGAACCTTATTATTAGATACAGATATGAGCGAAGTGGTTAAAGCCCTGCAAGTAAAAATGAGTAAAATAGCTTCTAAAGGACATAAATCTGTTAGAAGTCGTGTGGCTAATATTAGCGAATTCCTAGAAAACCCAATCACTATGGAAGCATTCAAAAACCAAATTCTTACAGGTTTATATGAAGCTAGCGAACCTTTTGAAACCTATAAATTAACCGAAGCCGAATGGGAAGCTGTACACCAGTTGAAAGCCGAGAAATACGATTTATGGGATTGGAATTTTGGACGCTCTCCTAAATTCAACATCCAACGCAATAAGCGCTTTCCGGTTGGAGAAATCGATCTTCGTATTTTTGTTGAAAAGGGGCTTATTACAGAGTTTAAGGTGTTTGGCGACTTTTTTGGAACAAAACCTGTGGCAGATATCGAGAACTTGCTACTTGGCGTGGCTTACGATAAAAATGAAATTGGCAAAAGCTTACAAAATATTGAGGTTGGAGACTACTTTGGAAAACTTACAAATCCGGAGTTTTTAGATCTAGTCTATGGGAATGATTAAGACTTTAAAGAAGCCTAATTATCCTGTATATATTATTCTTTAAAATAAGAAATTGTGTTCTCGCTCAGCATTCAAAATAGTTCTACGGAAAACTGCGCCTATAAGATTAAGTTTATCAACAAAAGCACTCTTAAAGCAATTAGCAACTGACTTTAAGTATCTAAATTTTTCGTTTTAACAAAACAGAACGCAAATAAAACAGCTAAAGCTGATAATCTCCTAATGTGGAATTCGTAAACGTAAACCAACACTAAAAAATACAGACACCTTTTTTTCTTCGTTTATATAAGAAAAATCCAAGTTCACTGGACCTAAAAGAGAGTTATAAGAAATAGTAGTTCCTGCCGAAAAGAGAAAGCTCGTTTCGTCGGTGTTCTTCCAACTTCCCTTGGGTGCAAAAACATCTTCGGTATAATCTTCAAAACTCCCAAATCCTACAGAAGCAAAATTCATATAAGGGGTGACATAAAAATTATTTAAGAGGTTAAATTGAGAACCTATATTAAGTTTAACAAATTGGGTGACTACCAACTCCGAATTGTCTAATCCAGAAAAAGTAAACTTATCTCGTACCGGACTTACTAAATTTCCTCCCAACATAAATTTGCCTCCTTGTCCGTAATCATAGAATGAAACTCGGTCATTCTCCAAAGAATCCGCAAACAAAATCCCACTTGAAACACCGGTAATTAATGATGTTTTAAGACTTATAGCCCAGCGATTTTCAAATTCAAGCCTAAGCTTAGTAAAAACTGGTAAATGTTTAGATTTAATGTTTGCAGGGTTGTTATAAAACTCTGCGTTAACTTGGTTCCAAAGCGAGGTCCCCATACGGGCATGAGCGTAAATTCCTGTTGTTGCAAAGAAAACCCGGTTCATGGTATTGTGATTGAAGAATAAGCTAAGCTCTAGGTTTTTATACTTATAGCTTCTTAAGTCGTATACATTATTATTGACATCTGGAGAGAGCTTGGGTTTTGCTTTAACAAATTCATAATTAAAATCCACTCCTATATAATTATTTAAAGGATTCAGATTTTTATTAAGCTGTACATAAAAACTATTAAAACTAGTTTTTAAATCTTCGCCACTAGCTCCATTATTATAATAGTTTTGCACCACGCGCTCACCAAAAGTTTCTGCGCGCCACCACCAGGATTTAGTAGCTCCAATACTTTGTTGATATTGAAGCCTATATTTGGGTTCTTCTGCTATGTCTAAACTCACTAATGACCTAGAAGAATAGCCTAAAATATTTCTTCCCGTATAATTTACCACCAAGCCTACGCCCTGATTGGTATCATAATGTATAGCTCCACTTAACTGCTCACGTGCTTTCTCAACCCCATTAAAATGCAAAGTGTGTTTCCCATCCAAATATGCGATATGATAAGTAATTCTAGAAAAAAGCTGGGTTCCCATAGCGCGATTAATTCCTTGAATAATCTGACTAATAGTATAGCTCTCATCCGTCTTGATATTCATTCTTGCTTCTAATAAATTCAAATTCTCTCTACTTACATCATGATATTCAATAGCCTCAAAAACAAAGGTGTCTTCTACATCCGGTAAGCTATGTTCTCGTTGATTATATCTTTTCAGGTCTTCTGCCAATACGGATAAGGCTTCAATATTTTTATTAAGTCCTATTTCTCCTTGTTTATAAATAATATTAGCTGCCGTAAAATCGCCCGTAGAATAGGTTAGATTTCCTATATGATCTACTAAAATATCGCATAATTCTCTATTCGAAGAATCTTTAAGGTTACTGGTTAGCATAGACGTTTGAAACAAAATGGTTGCTATATTATCTAACTTTTCTTTAGGTTCTAAGCCTCCTCCAACATCGCTTCCTATAATAATATCTGCCCCTAATTCTTTAGCTATATCTGTTGGAAAATTATCCATAATTCCACCATCTACTAATAAGGTTTCATTATGAGCAACTGGTTGAAAAATACTTGGAATAGACATACTTGCTCGAAGTGCTATTTCTAAAGATCCTTCTCCCATAACTACCACTTCTCCTTTAACAAGGTCTGTTGCAATAGCTCTAAAAGGAATAGGTAAATCATCAAAATTGGTAATATTATATACGGGATACATGAGTCCCGATAAAAACTCTCTAAGGTTCTGGTCTTTTAATAATGAAGGCTTTATTCTTGGTTTTCCTTTTATCAGGTCTAAGCTTAACAAATATCTTCCATATTCACTTTTCTCTTCTACGCCAACACTTTTTAGAGAGGTCTCACTTCCTAACAGTTTATTCCAGTTAGCCTGCCTTGCAATAGAAGCTATACTGTCTCCTGAATATCCCATAGCATAAAGTCCGCCCACAATACTTCCCATACTTGTGCCAACTATTAAATCTGGAACAATGCCTAGACTGTCCAAAGTTTGTAAAAGAGGAATATGAGCAATCCCTTTAGCGCCACCTCCACTTAAAACCAAAGCTACTTTAGGTTTTGTACTTTCTTGAGATTTAGTATTGTCTTGAGAAAAAATATGAAAAGGCAATAAAAACACTAAGCATACACCTAGAAAATGAGTGGTTCTATGTGTAAAACTCACTAAAATCACCCTAGTTATTGTAGTTGCCATGTGCGCAATAAATTGGTTGGTCATATAAGATTTCTTAGTTTATAAAGATAAAACTATCTGTCTAAAAAAACGATATACAGTTTATTAATAATATTTGCTGTCTCAATAAAAACTCCACTTAAGTATTCAGTTATGTTAAAATAAAATTACTTTTGTTTTGATATTACATGCTTTTAAATGATTTTTATTAAATCTGCTTATCAAAATAAGGAATTAAACTGTAGTATCTAACTATACTAATAACAATGAAAAGATATTTTATTCTCTTGTTTATACTTGTATTAACAAGCTCTAAAGTACAATCGCAGGTATTAATATCGCTTTTGTTTGGAGATAAATTAAATTCTGAAAACATAGAATTTGGCTTAGATGGGGGAGCTAATTTTCCGTACTTAAAAGGAACCCCCTCGCAAATTAGTTCTAATTTTTACTTAGGATTTTACTTCGATATCAATATTAAACAAAATCCCAAATGGGTTTTTAATACCGGAGTTATAGTAAAATCTACACTGGGAGCCGAAGACATAGAAGTTTACAGTTTAAATAACCCAGAATTAGACGCTTCTTTCGAGAGTGGTTCTATTCAAAGAAAAATTAATTATTTTAATGTTCCTTTAGTTATTAAAAGAAAGCTCGGACAGCGTTTTTACTTAGGAATGGGTACCATGCTTGGCTTAAGATATAAGGCTCACGACGTATTTACAAATAAAGTTGTGGACAACGACGACTTATCTTATTCCCTTGATATTAAAGACCAAACTACGGCTTTAGATGCCGGATTAATGGCTAGTATTAACTATAAATTAATGTCTAATATGGGAATGAACCTCAACCTGAAATATTACTACGGATTGGTAAACATTAATAAAGTTGAGGCTCAAGGAAAGCACTATAACAGATCTATCTACCTGGGGGTTTGTATTCCCATTGGTAGCGGAAAGAGCAAAAAAGCACGAGAAAAAGAAGCCTCTTCTGCAGGAGAAACTAATTAAAACAGTCTCTTATTAGGTTAAAAATAAAACATAAATCCAAAGCTAATACGCATAGCATCTCTAGAAAGGCTGTCGTCCACAAAAACCTCATGTAAAGTTCCACTAGCTTTTAAATTTTTAACACCATAATCTAATTCTATCCCTAAGGTTAACCTATCCATTAAATCGTACATTGTATTAAAAAGCAAATAATAGTGTCTGTGTTCTACATTTCCATTTAAATAAACTTCTGGCAATAGTTCTTCTCCGGTTAGAATATAACGTTCTAAATCTTTTAATTGAAAATATGTGGAGCCCACCACTAAATTACTATGCCATTTTTTAGAAAAGAAATACTCGTAAGCCATCCAGCCCCCAAAGGATGGAGTTGCATTCATTGAATGACTGTTTGTAGGGTAACCATCGTACCCCGAACCGGAAATAGTAGTTAAATAAGAAGTAATGCCTTTTCCGCCTGTAATTTGAAATTGAAAATTATTTTTAGAAACTTTATAAATCCCACTTAAACCAAATCCGTAACCTATAAAATTGTCCGTTTCTCCCTCTAGCTTATACCGCACATTTCTAAGTAAAGATACAGCTCGAATATGTCCCCAATCTTTCTTATAAGAAACAGCAAAAGTTAAATCTGGTGTGGTTTGATTGGCTTTTTCTACCAAAGGTTCTAAATCATCAAAGCGTGTATAGTCTGTCATTGGGGCTTCGATACTAATTTCATAAATCCAGTTAGGGTTTTTAAAAGAGTTCATGTATTTAATATGCGGATTTCTTAACCAAACGCCAGACGGTGGCCCTTCCCACTCCATGATATTAGGCCACAAATCTGCATCGCCAAAATTATTCCATGTTTGTCCTATTTGCCAATGTTCAGATTCTATATAAGCTTTTCTTAATCTAACACGACCATTACCTCCCCAAAAATCTGATTCTACTACAGCTTTTATTACTTTTCCATTTTCTAACACAAATTCGGATGTCCAGTTTATTTGTGTTTGATACATATCAACATTTAAACTATTAGAATCGTCATTTCCAAAAACATTAATATGCCCCACATTAAAGGTGTCATTATCATTTAAACCTCCAAAAATATCGTAATAGCCATTGAGCTTCATATTAACACCTAGACTTGTTGTAAACTTAGGACGATTGTTAATAGAATCTTTTGAGGCAACACTTAAAAAACGTTCTTGAGAAAACGTCGTCAAAGTGAACATAAAAGATAGACAAAGGGAACTAATAGTTTTCATGTATCTCATTCTAATTGGATAAAAAGTTAATCATTTTTTCTCAACCGTAAACTTAAGACATAAAAAAAAAGCACGGAAATTAAAATTTCAATGCTTTTTTTATAATTTCTTAAAAGAATATACTACTTAACGAACATCCATTAATTCTACATCAAAAATTAAAGTAGCATCTGGAGGAATAACACCACCAGCACCTTGACTTCCATAGGCTAAGTCGCTTGGAATTACTAATCTGGCTTTATCTCCAACCTGTAAAAGTTGAATTCCTTCATCCCATCCTGAAATTACTTGTCCTACGCCTACTGGAAATTCTAAAGGTTGTTTGCGTTTATAAGACGAATCGAAAACCGTTCCATCAGCCAATTGTCCTTTATAATGCACAGCAACTGTTTTTCCTTTTTCAGCTTTTGTTCCTGTTCCTTTTTGTAGAATTTGATAACGCAAACCGCTATTTGTTTCTTCAAAACCTTCTGCTAACTTATCTAATTCTGCTCTTTTAGCTTCGCGCTCTTCTGTAATACGTTTTTCGCGTGCTCCTTCAAAAGTTCTAAAAGCTTCAATGGCGTGAAACGCCTCTGCATCTGCTCCTACTCTTACAATTTCAAGAGTTTCTATTTCATCTCCCTGAGCAATAGCATCTACTACGTCTTGCCCTTCAATAACTTTTCCAAAAACTGTATGGTTATTATCTAACCAAGGAGTTTCAACATGTGTTATAAAAAATTGAGAGCCATTGGTTCCAGGTCCAGCATTAGCCATAGATAAAATTCCTGGTGCATCGTGCTTTAAATCTGGATGAAACTCATCGTCAAACTTATAGCCTGGATTTCCTGTTCCTGAACCTTGCGGACATCCACCTTGAATCATGAAATCTGGAATTACCCGATGAAACTTAAGCCCATCGTAGTAAGGCTTGCCTTGAGGTTTTATGGAATTCTCCATATTTCCTTCTGCTAAAGCAACAAAATTACCTACTGTTCCAGGTGTTTTTTTGAACTCTAAAGCAACTAATATCTCTCCTTTATTGGTGTTGAATTTTGCGTATAAACCGTCTTGCATTTTTTATTTTTTTAATGAAAGTGCAAAGATAATCAATGGAATTAAGAATGAATAATTTATAATTAAAAATGAATCATAATGTTATTTAATAAAATAGACTCAAATAATGATAACACATAAAATTCTAGGATTTTATTAAGATATTATGCCACAGAGCTACACAGAGACCTAGATTCTATTAAAATAAAAATACGAGCAATTAAAAAAAAGCATAATCTCATAAACCATTTTTAAGTCTGTTTTCTATTATCTATTTTCTAACTCAACACCTAATCTCTCACACCTCACACCTAGTTCGCCACCTCACTAATAAACTTAATACGGTACAAACGCAGTTCTTCATCATCATAATCTCCATCAAACTCGTCTATAGCCTCGTCTATTTTATCGGTTTCAGCTTCCATAAAATACTCGTGAATCTCTTCTTGTTGCTCTTCATCTAAAATATCATTTAACCAGTAATTGATATTCAGTTTGGTTCCAGAAAAGACAATAGCTTCCATTTCCTTTATAAAGTCGGGCATTTCCATGCCTTTAGCAGAAGCAATATCATCCAAAGGCAATTTCCTATCAATATTTTGAATAATATAAAGTTTTAATGCTGAATTCGTTCCCGTAGATTTCACAATCATATCGTCTGGACGTTCAATGTCGTTTTCATCTACATACTTCGCAATAAGTGTTAAAAAATCTGGGCCATACTTTTTAGCTTTCCCATCTCCTACACCATGGACATTACTCAATTCTTCAATAGTTAACGGATATTTAAGAGCCATATCTTCTAAAGACGGATCTTGAAAAATAACAAAAGGAGGAACGCCCAGCTTTTTAGCATTTTTTTTTCGTAGATCTTTAAGCATATTCATAAGCACCTCGTCTGCTACAGCACCTCCACCTTTAGCTGCAGTAATAATACTATCGTCGCCAGAGCTATCAAAAACATGATCTTCGGTCATCATAAAAGATTCTGGGTTTTTTATAAAACTATTTCCAGCATCTGTAATTTTTATAACGCCATAGGTTTCAATATCCTTTTTTAAATACCCTGCTACTAATAATTGTCTTACCAGCGCCATCCAATAGCTTTTTTCTTTGGATTTTCCCTTTCCAAAAAATGGTAGCTCGTCGGTTTTATGAGATTTAATCAAGGCATTAGCCTTTCCTGTAATTACACTAACCAAATCTTTTGTCTTATACTTTTCTTTGGTCGCATTAACAGTTTCTAACACCAATTTAGCTTCATTTTGAGCTTCGTGTTTCTTTTTTGGAAAACGAACATTGTCGTCCATATCGCCACCTTCACCTGTTTCGTTATCAAATTCTTCTCCAAAATAATGCAGAATAAATTTCCTTCTAGAAATAGATGTTTCGGCATAGGCTACAACCTCCTGCAATAAAGCATGACCAATTTCTTGCTCGGCAACAGGTTTTCCAGACATAAACTTTTCTAATTTCTCAATGTCTTTATACGCATAAAATGCCAGGCAATGCCCTTCGCCTCCATCTCTACCCGCACGACCAGTCTCTTGATAATAACTCTCTATACTTTTAGGAATATCGTGATGAATTACAAAACGCACATCTGGCTTGTCTATTCCCATACCAAAAGCAATGGTTGCTACCACCACATCAATATCTTCCATTAGAAACATATCTTGATGCTTAGATCTAGTTTTAGCATCCAAGCCGGCATGGTAAGGCACGGCTTTAACCCCGTTTACCTGGAGAGTTTGCGCCAATTCTTCTACCCGCTTTCTACTTAGGCAATATACAATGCCCGATTTCCCGCTGTTTTGTTTAACAAATCTAATAATATCCGCATCTACCTGTTTGGTTTTTGGACGTACCTCATAATACAAATTAGGTCTGTTAAAAGAGGCCTTAAAAGTGGTGGCATTTGGAATGCCTAAATTCTTTAAAATATCTTCCTGTACTTTTGGAGTAGCAGTAGCAGTAAGACCTATAATTGGAATATTATCGCCAATACGTTGGATAATATTTTTTAAGTTCCGGTATTCTGGCCTAAAATCATGACCCCATTCACTTATACAATGCGCTTCATCTACAGCCATAAAAGAGATTTTAACAGAACGCAAAAACTCGACGTTCTCCTCTTTTGTAAGCGACTCTGGAGCTACGTAAAGCAGTTTTGTTACCCCATTAACTATATCTTCCTTAACACGCTTAATTTCAGTCTTATTTAAAGATGAATTTAATACATGCGCAATACCTTCATCTTTAGAGATGCCTCGTATAGCATCTACTTGATTTTTCATTAAGGCAATTAAAGGAGAAACAATAATAGCTGTACCTTCTTGCATAAGCGCAGGTAACTGGTAGCATAAGGATTTACCACCGCCCGTGGGCATGATTACAAAGGTGTCGTTTTTAGCCAAAAGGCTTGTAATAACTTTTTCTTGTAATCCCTTGAACTTACTAAAGCCAAAATATGTTTTTAAAGCTTGATGTAAGTCTTGTTCAGTAATTGACATGAATCTTTTTAATTTTAATTTACACTTTCTTCAATACACTAAAATTAAATTGCTATTAATTATAGTTCGTATTTACAAACCTCTCAAGTTTTTTTCGTTAGCTTTGTAGCGTTTTTATACGAAGACAAATTTTGAGAAGTTTGAATAACTTTAAAGATATGAAATTCTTTAAAAGCATCAACCCAAAAAAATAATAAATTTTGAACAAGCAGAATTCTATTATACATACTGCTAAACAAACGATTGAAATGGAAAGCAAAGCCATTTTTAATCTATCTCGTTATATAGACGAAGAATTTGCAGCTAGTGTAGAGCTTATTTACAACTCTAAAGGCCGTGTTATTATTACCGGAATTGGTAAAAGTGCCATTATAGCAACCAAAATTGTAGCTACTTTAAATTCTACTGGAACTCCAGCTGTTTTTATGCATGCTGCAGATGCCATTCATGGTGACTTAGGCTTAATTCTTGAAGACGATGTGGTTATTTGTATCTCTAAAAGCGGAAATACACCAGAAATAAAGGTTCTGGTTCCTCTTATTAAGAATGCCAAGAATAAAATGATTGCCATTACTGGAAATAAAGAGTCTTTTCTAGGGAAACAAGCCGATTATGTTTTAAACACCTTTGTTGAAAAAGAAGCTTGCCCTAATAACCTGGCTCCAACTACCAGTACCACCGCTCAATTAGTTATGGGCGATGCTTTAGCTATCTGCCTCTTAGAAAAACGTGGCTTTTCAAGCAAGGATTTCGCCAAATACCATCCAGGAGGTGCTTTAGGCAAGAAATTGTATTTGCGTGTGAGCGATATGTCTAATGTTAACGAAAAACCACAAGTACATCTGCAAACTAGTTTAAAAGATGTGATTATTGAAATTACCGAAAAAATGCTGGGGGTAACGGCGGTAGTTGATGCTTGTAAAATTATTGGTATTATTACCGATGGGGATTTAAGACGTATGCTATCTAAGACGGACGACTTTCACAGTTTAACAGCCAAAGATATAATGAGCGATAATCCAAAAACCATCCATTCTAATGCCATGGCTGTAGATGCTATGGAACTTATGGAAAAGCATGGTGTCTCCCAATTACTAGTAGAAGACAAAGGCGTTTATGCTGGGGTGGTTCATGTTCACGATTTAATTAAAGAAGGCATTTTATAATGGCAAAGAAAAATGTGAACGAGATGTCTTTCCTCGACCATTTAGAGGATTTACGCTGGCATTTAATACGAGCTACCATAGCTATTTTAATTGCTGGGGCGGTAGCGTTTATATTTTCAAATTTTATTTTCGATACCATTATATTCGGACCTAAAAGAATGAGTTTCCCTACTTATAAGTGGCTCTGCAATATGTCGCAACTTATAGGAATTGACACCACTTTCTGTTTAGACGAATTTCCTTTTAGAATTCAAAACAGAACCATGGCAGGACAGTTTTCTGCTCATATATGGACCTCTATTTATGCGGGTCTAGTTATTGCCTTCCCGTATGTTATCTATCAGTTTTGGAAGTTCTTAAGCCCAGGTTTACACGAAACTGAACGCAGATATTCTAAAGGGTTTATTGTTATCTCTACCTTACTTTTCTTTTTAGGGGTTTTATTTGGTTATTATATTGTAACGCCATTATCTATTAACTTCTTAGGGACCTATAGTGTAAGTAGCGAAATTTCAAACGAAATAGACATTAGTTCTTATATCTCTTTAGTCAGGTCTTCGGCATTAGCATCGGGAATTATTTTCGAGCTACCCATTATTATTTACTTCCTAACCAAAATAGGTTTGGTAACCCCGGAGATTTTAAAGAAATATAGAAAGTTTGCATTAGTAATTGTTCTAATACTTTCGGCTATCATTACGCCTCCGGATATTGCCAGTCAGGTTATTGTAGCAATTCCTATTCTAGTATTGTATCAGGTAAGTATTTATATTTCTAGAATAGTCGTTAAAAATCAAAAGAAAAAAGAGAAAAGAGATGTCACATCTAGTTAAGGAATTCAATGAATATCGTTCTAAAATGAACGAAAATATTCTGGCAGATAACAATAAGGTTATCAAACGCATTTTTAATCTAGACACCAATGCCTATCAAGAAGGAGCTTTAGATGTTAAAACTAAAGAACTCTTAGGTTTGGTAGCTTCCACCGTATTGCGTTGCGACGACTGTATTAAGTATCACTTAGAAAGCAGTCATAAAGCAGGCTTAAACAAAGAAGAGGTTGTCGAAGCTTTAAGTATTGCAACCCTAGTTGGAGGTACTATAGTCATCCCTCATTTACGTCGGGCTTACGAGTTTTGGGATGCTTTAGAAGAAAGCCGTTAAACTTTTAATAAATAAAAGTAGAATCTTCAGACTGTCTGTCTAATTTACTACTTTAGCACCTATTACCTAGTTCTATGAAGTTAAAAGCCGAAAATTTAATGAAGTCCTATAGCGGACGAAAAGTGGTAAAAGATGTTTCTCTTGAAGTTAATCAGGGTGAAATTGTTGGACTATTAGGTCCTAATGGCGCCGGAAAAACCACCTCTTTTTATATGATTGTTGGCTTAATTAAACCCAACGGTGGTAATATTTTTCTGGATAAAACAAACATTACCAAATACCCCATGTATAAACGCGCCCAAAATGGAATTGGATATTTGGCTCAAGAGGCTTCTGTTTTTAGAAAATTAAGTATTGAAGATAATATTTTAAGCGTGCTACAACTTACCAAGCTTAGTAAGAAAGAACAACTAGATAAAATGGAGTCCTTAATTGATGAGTTTGGCTTGGGACATATACGTAAAAGCCGAGGCGATTTATTATCTGGTGGAGAGCGTAGAAGAACCGAGATTGCCAGAGCTCTCGCTACAGACCCTAGTTTTATTTTATTAGACGAACCCTTTGCAGGTGTAGATCCAGTAGCTGTAGAAGATATCCAACGTATTGTAGCCCAACTGACTAAAAAGAATATTGGTATTCTAATAACAGACCACAACGTACAGGAAACTTTAGCCATAACAGATAGAACTTATTTAATGTTTGAAGGAAGTATCTTAAAAGCTGGAGAACCTGAAGAGTTAGCAAACGACGAAATGGTTAGAAAAGTCTATTTAGGTCAGAATTTCGAGCTGCGTAGAAAGAAAATTAGAGAGTAAATCCACAAGTTACCCCTACTAAACGTATGGACAAACAGGCAAAAAACAAACCCCTACCTGCCTCCCATTATGTCCGGCATTCGGGCAGGCCCGCCTGAATGACACCGTCGGGCAGGGAGTTTGAAAACCACTGAAGACTGAGACTGAGACTGAGACTGAGACTGAAAACTACATCACCCACGTATCATCCCAATAACCCACATAATCGCTTTAAAACAAAATAAAGCAATGAGTCCGACGCCCAAACCAACCAGGAAATCTCTTATCAGACTCGGCCACGATTCCATAACATGATGTAAAAATTGGATATTATGAACAAAAATCCCACCAGCAACCAACAATAAAGCAATAGTGCCAATTACAGAAAGCGATTTAATTACTTTAGGTAAAGCCTGAACTAAAAAGTTTCCAACAGCTCTAAGAAAGCCTTTCCCATGATCCATTTGTATTAAGCGCAGACCAAAATCGTCCATGCGTACAATAAGCGCTACAATCCCATAAACTCCAATAGTGGCGATAATTGCCACTATAGAAACCACTAAGATTTGAAAGAGTAAATCTTTTCCCACCACCGTTCCTAAAGCGATAATGACAATTTCAACAGACAGGATAAAATCGGTTAGAATGGCCGACTTAATTTTCTTTTTCTCCATGTCCAGAACTTCAGACTCGGATACGTCTTCCACCTCAGCAATTACAACAGGGTCTTTATGCGGCACAATAAACTCATACACTTTTTCGGCACCTTCAAAGGCCAGATATATTCCACCTAGAACCAAAATAACCGTCACAGCCCAAGGTAAAAAGGCACTTAGAAGAAAAGCAGCTGGCAAAATAATCAGTTTATTTAAAAAGGAACCTTTGGTAATAGCCCATAAAACAGGAATTTCTCTGGAAGACACAAAGCCGGATGCTTTCTCGGCATTCACAGCCAAATCATCTCCTAAAATTCCAGCCGTTTTTTTAGTAGTTATTTTACTCATGGCCGCCACATCGTCCATAAGAACACCAATATCGTCTAATAAGGCAAAAAATCCTGAAGCCATGCTCTTGTATCTTTAGTTTGTTTAAGACAAAACTAATATAGAATAAATAACTACGGGTATAACTATCTACTTTTTTTCTCGTTTTCAAAACAACATTAGGGTATTCTAAGCGCAGCATGTCATTCTAAATCCTGTCATGCTGAAGGAGGCACCACTGAAGAATCTCGATGCTTAAATTTGTTAACTAAAATTAAGAGATTCCTCCTAACATCGGAATAACAACATCATTCTGAGCCCTGTCATTCGGAACGAAGTGAAGAACCTCTACACGTAAAACTTAAGAAATTTTAGATTGGTTTACTAAAGACAAGCCAATATAAAACAGAATAATCAGAGGAATAGCAGCAAATTGAAATATCACTAGGAATACAACACAAAGAATTATAAAAATATAGCGAATGGCATTATTTTTAAAACTATAGTCTTTAAATTTTAAAGCAAACAATTTGATATTCGACACCAATAAGTACGAACTCACAAAAGTTAGAACAATTAAAAACCAGGGATTTAAAATAATCGAATTGATTAAATCGTTGTTTTGAAATTCTAATATTAAAGGCAAAGAGAGAATTAATAAGGTATTTGCAGGTGTTGGCAATCCTTTAAAATAAGATTGTTGGTCTTCGTCAATATTAAATTTCGCCAATCTATATGCGGAAGCCAAGGTAATAAAAAAACCAATAAGCGCAATAGACGCAAATTCAAAGCCCTGAAAGCCTAAAACACTATTCCAATCGTCCGTGGCATAAGTCATATCCGGCTCTCCCACAGCTAAGTTTAACAGTTTAAACATAATAATTCCAGGCACCAATCCACTCGTAACCATATCTGCCAAAGAATCTAACTGAATCCCAATAGCACTTTGTACGTTTAGCTTCCTGGCTAATAAGCCATCAAAAAAGTCGAAGAAAATACCAAGAGCCACAAAGATAGCTGCTGCTACAAAATGATTATTAACTGCAAACAAGACAGCAATACAACCAGAAAACAAGTTTAAAAGTGTAACGAAATTCGGGATCTGTTTTTTCATGAATTAGGACTTAATTGTGGTAAAAATAACAAACTATTTTCGTCTAATACTAATATAATACAATAAGTAGCGCATTTTCAAGTTTAATATGTTGAAAAATTATGGCATATTTGCAGAAATAATCTAGCATTTGAAGACAAAACTAACAACGATCCTTCTTTTTATTTCAATAACCGTTTTCGGACAAGCAGTTAGGAAATACTCCAACGAGTTCATGAATATTGGGGTTGATGCAGCTGCTTTAGGGATGGGAAATGCTGTTACAGCCCATTCTGCCGATGTGAATTCAGGCTATTGGAATCCTGCCGGTTTAGTACATGTGGAAGACAAGCAACTTGCCTTAATGCACTCCAGTTATTTTGAAAGTATTGCTAATTACGATTATATAGGCTTTGCTATGCCTATAGACGATAAAAGCGCCCTGGGAATCTCCCTGATACGTTTTGCCGTTGATGATATCTTAAATACCACCCAACTTATAGACGAGCAAGGAAACATTAATTACGATAGAATTAGCTTGTTCTCTACAGCAGATTACGGAGTTACCTTTTCCTATGCCAGAAAACTGCCATTAGATGGTTTAAATTATGGAATCAATGCCAAAGTCATCCGTCGTATTATTGGCGACTTTGCTTCCTCTTGGGGTTTTGGCTTAGATGCAGCCATTCAGTTTCAAACAAAAAACGACTGGAAGTTTGGTATCATGGCCCGAGATATCACCACCACTTTTAATACCTGGAATATAAACGAAGACGCTTATGCCACCATTCAGGATGCCGTGGAAGGTCAGAACCAGGAACTTCCGGAAACCACAGAAATAACCATCCCTAAGCTACAATTTGGCGTCTCTAAAAAGTTTATTATCAGATATGATTATTCTCTATTAGCCGAAGTGGATTTAAACATTCGTTTTGAACAAAATAACGATATCATTTCCACTTCTTTTGCCAGTGTAAATCCCGCTTTAGGATTGGAGTTTGGTTATATAGATATGATTTATCTAAGAACAGGACTTGGTAATTTTCAAAATGAATTACAAATAGATAATAACCAACGCGTAAGCTTTCAGCCTAGTATGGGTGTCGGATTTAAATACAAAGGCATTCAAGTAGATTATGCCTTTACAGATATTGGCGACCAAAGTATCGCTCTGTATTCCAATGTGTTTTCCTTAAAATTAGATTTTAGTATTTTTAGATAAATTCTAAGGTTTATAAAAAGAGGAATTACATGTCTCCTAACTTCAGAATAATTGTTTTATAAGATTATATATTTATAGCGAGTATTTCTAGATTCATTTAACATTAACTTCACGGCTCCCTCTTCAGATGCGACCGAGCGTATAAAAATAGTCCTGTGGACTATTTTAGCGAAGGGGCGAGCTGGCGCGTGGGCATGGGCAGACGCAGTTTGGACGGACCTGCCTGAATGACACTGTCGGGCAGGGAGTTTGCAATTTACAAACTTACTCTTGCTACTTTCAAACCCTCCGTCTCATCTTCTCTGCGTTCAGATGAGCCACCTCCCTTTATCCAAAGTGAGGAGCTTTAGATTGTTATTTACTAAGTATATGTAGTTAAATGAATAATAAGCCTAACTCCTATTTTCAAGTTTAATTATAATAAAAAAACTAAATCAAAGCTCTTGCTACTTGAACTGACAAACGGCCTACTTTTTATTTTCGTAGTAAAACAAAGTAAAATCCGAAGGGGTGGATG
>NZ_JAPMLL010000022.1 GCF_026410255.1 Xanthomarina sp. F1114 | reverse complement strand
GTGTTTTCAGGAAAATCAGTGGGTGGATTATAAGTTGTGGTATTGCCTACATCTACTCCATTTGCAATATCTGAAGCGCCAGAGCTTGTTCCGATAGTCACCAAATAACCAGTCGCGTTTGCAATAGCATTCCAGGTAATATCTGAACTTACCAAAACATCTGTTTCCCCATTAAACGGACTGACTAAACTTGTACATGCTGGAATTAGAGCTTCAGTCGTAAAGCTTTCTTCGGCACATCCGACAGCATTTCCTGCTGTATTATAGGGTGTAATACTCACAAAAATCTCCGTGTTTTCAGGGAAGTCAGTTGGTGGATTATAAGTTGTGGTATTGCCTACATCTACTCCATTTGCAATATCTGAAGCTCCCGAACTTGTTCCGATAGTCACCAAATAACCAGTTGCGTTTGCAATAGCATTCCAGGTAATATCAGAATCAACCAAAACATCTGTTTCCCCATTAAACGGACCTATTAAACTAGTACAAGTTGGTAGAGAACCTTCAGTAATAAAACTTTCTTCTGCACATCCTACAGCATTTCCTGCTGTATTATAGGGTATAATACTCACAAAAATCTCCGTGTTTTCAGGGAAGTCTGTTGGAGGATTGTAAGTAGTTGTGTTCCCTACATCCACAGCATTTGCAAGGTCTGAAGCGCCAGAACTTGTTCCTATGGTGATAAAGTATCCAGATGCATTCAGAATAGCAGTCCAGGTAATATCTGAACTTATCAAAACATCTGTCTCTCCATTAAGAGGACTGATTAATGTTGTACAATTAGCTATAGTAGCCACGGAATCTGTGGTAAAACTTTCTTCAGGGCAAGTTAGTGTAACTCCATTTGCAAAGTAAGGTGTAATTGTAACAAAAACCTGTGTATTTGGGGGGAAGTCAGTCGTTAAAGCATAAGAATTTACATTCCCAACATCTACGTTATTTAAAATATCTGTACCACCTGAAGTAGTACCAATACTGATATAGTAGCCACAAGCTCCAAGACTTTCGGTCCATGAAAGAATTTCGTTAATAGGCACTAAAACACTGCCATTAGTTGGAGAAGTTAAAGACACACAAGATTCTACTGGAGAATTTACGTTTAAAGTGATATCATTTCTAATTAATAATAGATTTCTTCCATCTGTTCCAGGAGGATTTGTATTTTCAAAAGGGATTAAATCACTTAGAATTTCTGTATGATAGACAGCCTCGTCGCAACTATTTACGGATGGGATTGTGTAATTTGGGGAATCTGGAGCTCCAGGAATGGCTACACCATCTTTAAACCATGTATAGTGATTTTGGGCACCAGCACATGCAGTTGTTAGTGTTACAGAATCGCCTGCATTTGCATTTATAGTTTCAACAACATCTACCTTAGCTTGTGGCGCATAAGAATAATCAAGAATAACTTCACTAAAAAAAGGCGCAGGACCAATAGTGTTATCGAATAGCACGTAATCCGCATGCTGATTTTCAAAATGACCAAATTCAAAATTATTATTATCTATTATTAAACTAAACCTTCTAGTTTGATTTCCATCGTTTACATCTCCATCAATTAAAGAAGCATAATCTGGAATCATTCCTGTTAGTTGGTTGTAGCTCACATCTAAAGAGCCTCCATAAATACCATTATGATTAAGTCTTACCGTGTAAAATTGATCCAAAATAGAAGTTCCTGTAAATAAGTTATGATCAACAATAAGCCTAGTTAAAACTACATTTTGTGTAATATCTAAAGACTCTATTTGATTAAAAGAAGCCATAAAAGTACTTAACACGGCATTTTGAGTAAGATCCAATCCTGTTCCAGTAAACAGGTTATTGCTTATATTCACAGAGTTTAATACTGGGTTTTGAGTAAGATCTAAACTGGGAATCTGATTGTCAGCTAGATTTAAGTGCCTTAACACGGCATTTTGGGTTAAATCGATACTGGGTAATAAGTTATCGTTTGCCGAAAGACGATCTAATAGTAGATTTTGAGTAAGATCTAAAGCAGTCAAGTTATTATCGTAAATCCAAAGTGTTTCTAGATTGGTGATTTGGGTTAAATCCACACTATTTAAGTCATTATGCGTAAGCCATAAAGTTTCAATTAGCGGGTTATTTAATAAATCAATTACTAAAGGCACTGTCTGATTAAAACGAATATCGACATGTTCTACTTCGGGTACATTTGCCAAAGAAAGAGGATTAATAAAATTATGATGCCAAATAACCAAACGTTTAAAAGTATTAGTTGTGGGTAAGATTAAATTTTCTAAGTAAGTACCGTGTAGATCCAGTCGTTCCAAATTAATAAAGTGTGAAACATCTACTGTAGGTAAATCAATACTGTTAAAAGAAATGTTTTTTAATATAGCTTGTTCATTAGGTAAAGTGATGGTAACAGGAACGTGACTTCCCCTAATAAAAAGAATTTCTAAACCGTCTAATTGTGAAAAATCTAATGTTGGGTCTGCCAAATTAGAAAGGGTAATTGTAGTTAGTGTTGAAGTAATTGGTAAAATTAAATCGGAGAGATTTGCTAAACGATTAACCTCTAAAGAAATCAAACTTGTATTTTGAGAGAGGTCTATTAGGATTATGGGAGCGTCACCGGCATTATGAAGATCACTCTCAATAAAAACGTTTTCTAAAAGTAGGTTTTGCGAAAAGTTTATACTTGATAATGCATCATTATTATCTGTGGTAAAGTCTGTTAATTGTGTTAAAGCTATTAGGTTGATATTAACAACAGGATTATTACCCAAGTTTAAATTAGTTAAGTTGGTAAAGGCTTCTATTCCGGTAATATCGGCGATTGAAGTACCTCCTAGACTTAATGTAGTTATTGCAAGTGCATCTGCATTAAGTATATTTCCATTTAAACCGTTGGTATCAACTCCTAAGGCTATTAACTCTTGTTCAAAATTTGTATCTGGAATTGCTGTTGTCTGAGAATGCCCAAATAACATACCGAAAAGACTAAATAATATAGTGGTAAAAACACTTAATGATGGTCGGTTAAGAAGCATAGGCTTAAACTTTTCTTTTAGAAAAGCGCATTATTAACTCACAAATATAAACTAAAAAACAACCTTTAGAATATTTAAATAGATGAATATCAATTATTTTTAGGCGACTATAAGGAAGACCATCAATTGATTACACCCTAGAAAAAACAGAGTTTCTATTATTCGATTTTAAAAAGCCCAGAGATAGGTTTTAATTTTTATTGCAGAATTATATTGTAGTTGGCTACATACATATCTTCCTTTTTTAAAGTGGAAAGAACGCTATTAACACCCTTCTTTTTTAAACGCTTTTTACAAGCTTTTGTTAAAAACGGATCGTCTTCAAACATAAAACTGTCTAGTTTATATTCTGTTTTACCGGCTTCTTTAACTATTGGATGAATATGTCTTAACTCACGACTATGTCTGTAAGAACCAGGAATAAAAGTGTATAATACATATTTACCATCGGCATCTGTTTTAACCCAGGCTCTATGATACACGTAGCGCTTATCGTCTTTATGCTTTAAATCGTATTCCCCATCCTCATTAGGCTGTTCTATAAATAAAATCACATCTTTAGCCGGAGTAATACCATCGCTTTCAAAGATTGTTCCTGTAATTTTTAATTTATTGGTCATTGTCTCAAAATCAGGAATGGTATCCGTATTATTTAGATGTTTTTCTGAAAAATCGTAAACAGGACTTCTAGTCACGTAATCGAATGGGATTTCTTCTAAAACATTAGCAGAATCTTGCGCATATAATATAGACGAAAAGTGTAAAAAAAAGAGTATCGACAAAATGAGAATGACATTTTTCATAAGTAAAAAGATAAATTAATTACCTTAAAACTATGTATTTAAGCTTTTTGCCTCAAATAAATCTTATGAACTATTAAATTTCACGATGAAATGAAAAAATATTACAATATTATCGATGTAATGCACTTGTTAGTTACAAATTGAATCTTATTGAGTTCCTAAGTTTAATATTTAGATATTAGTATTAAAGTGAAACTTGACTTAGTGATAAATGATGGATCGGCCTTTCCGTCATTAATTTTTTGTTATACCAATTGTGTATTAATTATTAAGAAGTATATAAATATTTAAACTTGTTGCTAATAATAACCATGCAAAATAAGGGGTTATCAACCAAGTTTTTGTTTTTAATATGGGTTTATATTTAAATAAAAAGACAGCTATAACGGATGTTAGTAATGAAATTGAAATTAAAGCCAGGAATACTAAATGCTTATTAAAAAAAATATAACTCCATGACATATTTAACAAAAACTGTAACATAAACAAACTGAGGATAAATACGTTAGTCTTCAGTTTTACAAGGTTTGCCATATAAAATGAAAAACATATCATTACTACGGTCCAAGCAATACCAATAAACCATCCGGGAGGTGTCCAAGGTGCTTTGGCTTGTGCTACATACCAATCAGAGGTTGGGCCGTTTCCCATAAATAAATTTGAAATACCTAAAGCGCCAAAATTTATAATTAAGAAAAGAACTACTAATTGATACTTCTTCATTTTAAATGCTTTGTGATTTTTGAACTATTAGGCTTTGTAATTGAATAGTAATAATCAATAAAATTACCTTCTTCATCTATTAAATACTTTTGAAAATTCCACTTAACCGAAGAACTCTTCTCGCCATTTAACTCTTTTTTAGTTAACCATGCATATAAAGGATGTTGCTTATCTCCTTTAACATCCACTTTTTCAGTCATTAAAAATGTAACTCCGTAATTTTGTTTGCAAAACGATTGAATTTCTGTCGCAGAGCCTGGCTCCTGTCCTCCAAATTGATTACATGGAACTCCAATAATTACTAATTTATCTTTATACGTATTATGAAGTTCTTGTAAGCCTTCATATTGTCCTGTAAAACCACATTCAGATGCCGTATTAACCACAAGGATTTTCCTTCCCTTAAAGTCACTTAAATCTATAGGGTCTCCAGTAATACTATTAATTTCTATGTTGTAAAAACTTTGAGGCTCTTGCATATTCTTATTATTGTTTTTGGTGAAAAAGGAAAAAGACATAAGTACAAAGAATGTTAGATATACTTGATTCATATTAAAAACATTTGAATGATATTTTTTTAGGATTTAATAACACAAAGTTAATTGAAATTACCTAATAACTTCTTGGAATATATGTTAAAACCGAAGTTGAGTACCCCCGATTATTATTTTGTAATAATTTAACAATTAGTCTAACAATAAATTAACAATGTTCATCGTTTTTTTTGAGTACATTCGCTCGTCGAAATTATAAAAATATCAACTTAAACACCTAGCACACTGAATTGTAGATCATGAGATTTCTGTTTATTTTACTTGTTTTTTGTTTGCCTATAAGTTTTATGGCACAAAACACTCCTACCATTATATCTAACCCAAAATTAGCAAACCTCCTTGAAGAGTATAAGTCTCTTATAGGTGAAAATGATGAAAACCACTTGTTTTCCGAGTCTTTAACGGGAAATGAAATAGATGTTACTTCAGAGTTTTGGGATACCAGTAGAATTAGACTCGATTATAACAATGATGTTACTTACCCAATAAACATCCAATTTAAAGAATCTAATTATGTGTCTCCTATTTCACGAAACAAAGTGGTAACCTCACGATATGGTTGGAGAAAAGGCCGTGCTCATAGAGGTATCGATATCGATTTAGTTACGGGAGATAGTTTATACGCTATGTTTGACGGGGTTGTGCGTTTTGCTAGCTATAGCTCAGGACATGGAAATACTGTAGTTATAAGACATTTTAACGGTTTAGAAACTGTGTATGCTCACTTATCTGCCTATGGCGTAAAGGAAAACGACTCCCTTGTAGCCGGCGCGTACTTGGGTAAAGGTGGTGCAACTGGAAATGCCAGGGGGAGTCACTTGCATTTAGAAATGTACTATAAGGGAGTTCCTGTAAACCCTGAATATCTTTTAAGTTTTGATGAAAACAACGAAATACGCTCTCAAGACATTTGGATCACAAAAACATGGACCCGTCCAGAATTGCATAATAGCAGGCGCCAAAGTGAACTTGAATTGTTTTCTACTGAAGAAGATGCAATTGCTAGTATGAACAAGCCTCCACGAGTTTATATTGTAAAAAAAGGAGATACTTTGTCGCGGATTTCATCGAGAAATCAGGTTAGTATTGCTGCTTTATGCAAAAGCAATCACATAAGAAAAAATAGTACATTGCGTATTGGTCAGAAGTTAATTATTGACTAAGTTTTCTAGTTCAATAATATTTTTTCTTTAACCAAAAAGATACTCTTACTAATAGTATTAAAGCTGGTACTTCTACCAAGGGACCAATAACACCTGCAAAGGCTTGACCTGAATTCAAACCAAACACTGCAATAGCAACTGCTATGGCTAATTCAAAATTATTTCCTGCTGCTGTAAAGGAAATAGCAGCATTTTTATCGTAAGTTGCTCCCATAGCTTTACTAACAAAAAAACCAATTACAAACATCAAGGTGAAGTAAATTAACAGTGGAATTGCAATAATGACAACATCCATAGGAATTTCTACTATTAATTCACCTTTCAACGAAAACATGACTACAATTGTGAATAACAAGGCAATTAATGTTATTGGTGAAATTTTAGGAATAAATACCTCGTTATACCAAGTTTCTCCTTTTAATTTCACTAATATTTTTCTACTTAAATAACCTAATAAAAAAGGAATTCCTAAATAAATAAGTACACTTTCTGCAATAGTTGTTATGGAAATATCAACAATAGCTCCATCAAACCCAAAATAAGGTGGTAAAATGGTTATAAATATCCAGGCATAAAAACTATAAGCAAATACTTGAAAAATACTATTTAAAGCTACCAAACCAGCTCCATATTCGCTGTTACCTTCAGCCAGATCATTCCAAACTAAAACCATAGCAATACATCTGGCTAGACCAATCAATATTAAACCAACCATGTATTCCGGATAATCCTGAAGAAATGTAATGGCCAGAATAAACATCAAAACTGGTCCAACAATCCAATTTAAAACCAAGGATATAGATAAGATTTTTACATCCTTAAAAATTTTCGGTAGTAAGGCATAATTCACTTTTGCTAAAGGCGGATACATCATTAAAATTAACCCAATTGCGATAGGTATATTGGTTGAACCACTACTAAACGAATTAATATAATCTGGAATAGATGGAATTAAATAGCCAAGACCTACGCCAATTCCCATGGCAATAAAAATCCAAAGGGTTAAATAACTATCTAGAAAACTTAGTTTTTTAGTTGATGCCATCTTATTTTTTTATTTGTGAAAAAACATAATACATTTCAGTTGCAATTTGCAAGCTTCTGTTTGAATAAACTTCTTTTTGGTTTGGCGAGCCATCAGATACTTTAGGATCTTCATAAGTTATTGGAATACGCTTTTCAGCTCCAGCTATAAACGGACATCCAACATCAGCTTGCGAGCAGGTCAAAATAGCTGCAAAATTAGATTTCGGATTAAAAACATCATCAAAGGTTTTAGAAAAACCTATAATTGGATGTTCATTTTCTGAATATTTCATACTATAAACTGGGTTATTCTCTTCAGATAATTTCTGAATCTGAAACCCTGTTTCCTCCAATGTTGTTGCTACCACAGGATATAATGCTGTGGCTTCTGTACCTCCTGAATAACAAAACATCTGAGATATTTGAAAATGATGAGCCAGTGTTTGTGCCCAAACCTGGGCCAAATGGCTACGTCTAGAATTGTGAGTGCAAATAAAGTTTAAACGGATTTCTTGCTTTCCTGAGACTTTTTCTTGAATATAAGCTATTAGTTCTTGTAGTATTTCTTTTCGTTCTAAAGGAAGAGTTGAAACGTCCAAAGATCCGATAATACCTCTAATTTCTTTATACATAAATCGGTTTAAATATGTTAAATCTAATGTTAACAGCAATCGTTATTTATTCCTGTTTCTTGCTCTAAAAATTGAGTAATTATTTGTTTTACACTCTTCCATTTATCCTGGTCTATACAATAACAAACACTGGTACCTTCAATACTTCCTTTAATAATCCCTAGCTTTTTTAATTCTTTTAAATGCTGAGAAATCGTAGGTTGTGCTAAACCAATTTCATTGACTAAATCGCCACAAACACAACTATCTATTTTAAATAAATGCTGAATAATAGCTACTCTAGCTGGGTGCCCAAAAACTTTAGCAATTTGCGCTATGTTGTTTTGTTCCTCAGTAAATATTTCCGATTTTGTAATTCCCATAATAATCTGTCATTTTCTTAATCGCAATATTACGATTAAGAAAATAAAATCACAAATATTTTTTATAAAAATTGATAACAGTAACAGATTTCATTACTTAAATTTTATAAAAAAGATGTACTTTGCATGTCCCATAAAAAAGTAAAAAAATGAAAGTATGTATTGCCGAAAAACCTAGTGTTGCCAGAGAGATTGCTTCCGTTCTTGGAGCAAACAGCAAGCGTGATGGCTATTATGAAGGCAATGGATATGCTGTAACTTATACCTTTGGACATTTGTGCACACTTATGGAGCCAAACGACTATAAAGCGCATTGGAAAAGTTGGGATTTGAATAACTTACCTATGCTGCCTGAAAAGTTTAAAACCAAGGTGGTTAGTAATTCGGGGATCCAGAAACAATTCAATATTGTAAAAAGTCTTTTCGATAAAGCCGAAGTTGTTATTAATTGTGGGGATGCTGGCCAGGAAGGAGAACTCATTCAACGATGGGTTCTAGATCAAGCCAACTATAAAGGGAAAGTTGAAAGACTTTGGATTTCATCTTTAACAACGGAAGCTATTAAAGAAGGATTTGAAAAGCTAAAACCTTCTGAAGATTACGACAATCTCTACTATGCCGGATTTTCACGAGCCATTGGAGATTGGCTACTAGGTATGAATGCCACGAGGTTATACACTGTAAAACACGGAGGTTATAAACAAGTACTTTCCGTTGGACGTGTGCAAACCCCTACGCTTGCCATGGTTGTAAACAGGTTTAAAGAAATTGAAAACTTTAAGCCACAACCCTATTGGGAATTACAAACTTTATATCGCGATACGGTTTTTTCTTACGAAGAAGGACGCTTCACTAAAATGGAAGATGGTGAAATTTTAGCAAATAAGGTAAAAGAACACGAATTTGAAATAGATTCCGTTACCAAAAAGAAAGGTAAAGAATATGCGCCAAAGCTTTTCGATTTAACGGGTTTACAGGTGTACTGCAATACCAAATTTGGATTTTCGGCAGATGACACTTTAAAAATTGTTCAGAAGTTGTATGAAATGAAAGTGGTAACCTACCCGAGAGTAGATACTACCTTTTTACCTAATGATGTGTATCCAAAAGTGGCAGGAATTCTTCAGAAATTAACTAATTATGCCGAATTAACACAACCACTTTTAGGCAAGAAAATAAAGAAATCGTCTAAAGTCTTTAACGATAAGAAAGTTACAGATCACCATGCTATTATTCCAACCGGTATGCAGACCAATTTACAATACAACCAGCAGCAGGTTTACGATATTATTACAAAACGCTTTATAGCTGTTTTTTACGAGGATTGTTCTGTATCTAACACCACTGTCATAGGAAAAGCTGCCGATGTGAACTTTAAAACTACCGGAAAAGAAATTCTTAAAAAGGGATGGCGCGTAGTTTTCGAAGCTGACGAAAAAGACAAGTCTGCCCGTCCTTCAGGTGGGAAAGAATCAGATATCCTTCCAACCTTTGTTAAAGGTGAAAAAGGCCCTCATGAGCCTAGTTTTCTAGAAAAACAAACCAAACCACCTAATCAATTTACTGAAGCTTCTCTCCTACGCGCAATGGAAACTGCCGGTAAACAGGTGGACGACGATGAGCTGCGTGATTTAATGAAAGAGAATGGTATTGGACGTCCTTCCACACGAGCTAATATTATAGAAACCCTTTTTAAACGTCAGTATATTAAGCGTAACAAAAAACAAATTTTACCTACGGTTACGGGAGTTGCTTTAATTGACACCATTCAAAATGAACTTTTAAAATCTGCCGAACTCACTGGTTTATGGGAAAAGCAATTAAAAGATATTGAAAAAGGGGAATTTAGCGCAAGACAATTCATCATCAATATGAAAAAAATGGTCGATGAATTGGTCTATGAAGTAAGAAGCGAAACAAAACGCGCCAATATTTCTCAAGCTACAATAGCCAAGCAACGACAAGCAAAAGCGCAACAAAAGAAAAAAGCAGGAATTGCAGCTGAAACTTGCCCTAAATGTAAAAAAGGGACACTTATTAAAGGGAAATCAGCTTATGGCTGCTCAGCATATAAAGAAGGTTGTAAATTTATTCTTCCTTTTAAATTATATGATAAGAAAATCTCCGAAAAGCAGTTTTTAAGATTACTCCAAAAAGGTTCGACTGTAAATTTAAAAGGCTTTAAAACAGATTCTGGAACAGCTGAAGGGTTGCTGCGTTTTGATGAAGCTTTTCAACTTGTTTTAGAACCTAAAAAAACAAAATCAAAAGTTATTCCAGATACTTTGACTTGTCCAAAATGTAAAAAGGGAACGGTTGTAAAAGGTAAAACAGCTTATGGATGTTCGGCGTATAAAGACGGATGTGACTTTAGATTCTCATTTGAAGATTTAAGAAGCAAAATGGAGAACAAAAAGCCAACTAAAGAATTGGTTTACAATATATTAAATGAGACTAATTAAACTTACGAATTAATCGTTATTGATTAAAACGAAATGTCCCATTGTACACGAAATCGCCATTCTTTAGGGTCTTGAAAGTTTGAACTTAGAAATTTGAAATGTGTAAATTCCATAGTTAATTTATTTCTATGTCCGCTAAAAAACCAATTTAAGGCCATTCCTATTTCTCTTTCATAATCATGAGATAGTTCTAAATCCGGCTGGTAATTAGTATAAATACCAGCAAGCTCTAATGGTTCAGGAACAAAGTCTAAAATATTAGAAAAAAAGTAACCTGCTTGAAAATAATATCCTCTTAAGTTTCTGGTTTGCACATTTACGTAATCTTTTACGGTTTTTACATGAAACTCATTCTGCCAAGAAAAACCTTTGTACTTAAATGCTGTTTCTAAAAGTGCTTGATTTACTCGGTATTGACCTGGAATTCCTTCTTCGAAACCAGTTAGTTCTCCTCCTCCCGCTTGCGAAAATCGCGTATAAGGACTTCTATTTGTAGCAGCAGCCAAAGCAATTAACCCTGTAGGTTTTTTGTGAAAAGATAAATCAGAACCAGTCATTCCTAATTCACGTCCAAACATATTCCATTGCAACCTTCCAACATACATTAAATGATTATCGTCATTCGTAGTAGAACCTCGTCCAGCCCCAGTTAAAATGGACAAATGATAGGTGAAATCTGCTAAACTTCCTGGAAACACCCTTCCGTAAAACTCAATACCTTGCTGCCTGTCTAATGTAAAAGGTCTATTAATTATAGATCTATCAACCATTTGTTGCTTCCCTGAAGATATAACACGTTCCCGATTATAGTAGGTTTTCCATTGTCCAACCTTTATTTTAAAAAACTCCCAGCGTTCAATCATAATTCGGAAATCCAACAAATTTCCCTGCGATAATTCATATTCAAAATAATATTTCAACCAAGGTTTATAGGCATGTCCTCCAATTTTTAATCTGGCTCTATTAATTTTAAAAGTTGTTTTATGACCTTCAAAAAAATCATTATAATTTAGGGGATTTTGATCGTTTGGGGTGGCAAAACGAAATTGAAATCGTGATTCAACATGCAATAAGTACTTGTTATCCGGAGTGCTAAAAGCAAAACCCTTATCTGTATATTCAATATTAATATTATTAGAAGGAATTGAATCAGTCTGCGCTATCACATGATAAGTAAAACAAAAAGAAATGAAAAGAAATAAAAATCCTGTTTTGATAGACATAAACTGTTTTTAAGCTAATATAATAATTAGTACATTTTATACAATAATTAAGTTTGATATTATATCCAGATGCACAATCAAAAATAAGGTTAATTGTAGAAATCATTACAGATGATATATAATGATTCTCTAAATAATATACACAAAGACAACTTTCCTTTTTTATAATTTCAAAAATTTATTAAGCAAAAAAACCTCTTTTTTGTTTTTGATAATCAATACGTTATTGCACCTAAAAACATTATATATAGTTACATATTTCAATTTTATACTAGAAATTGGAAAATTTCATTATCTTTGTTAACCAAATGGTTAAACTAATTAGTTAGATTATGGCGAAAGTAAAAGATAGTAATACAGAAGAACAAATTTTAGATGCAGCTAAAAACGTGTTTCAGACAAAAGGAATGGATGGTGCAAGAATGCAAGAGATAGCAGATCTTGCAGGGATTAATAAAGCCATGCTTCATTATTATTATAAAAGCAAACAGCTGCTTTTTGAAGCTGTATTTAAGAACGCTTTTTCATTATTAGCACCACAATTAAACAAAATATTAAATGACGACTCTTCTATTGAAGATAAAATAAAGAACTTCACCTCCAATTATATTTATTTTATAATAAAGCACCCCTATTTACCAAACTTTATAATTCAAGAACTTAATAGAAACCCAGATTTCATTTTAACTATTCAGGAAAATTCTACTTTACTAAATATTGAAAAATTTAAACAACAAGTAGCATTAGAAGTCAGTCAGGGTATTTTAAAACCAACTAAAGGCGATCAGCTTTTTATTAACATTCTAGCCTTAAACATCTTCCCTTTTGTAGCTAAACCACTTATTAAGGCCTTTACAAAAGAAGATAACAAAGGTTTTAAGACACTCATGGAACAACGCAAAACAGAGGTTTCAGAATTTATAATCAATTCGATAAAACAACATTAAAATGAAAACAATTATAAGCATCTGGGTTTTCATTTTATTCACAGCATTCAGCTGGTCTCAACAACAAATAACCTTGGAAACCTGCTATCAATTAGTATCTGAAAACTATCCACTAGCGAAACAAAAGGCTCTACTTGAAAGTAAAACGCAATTGGAATTAGATGCTATAGACACAGCAAAACTTCCACAATTAGGCTTTGATGCACAAGCAGCATATTTATCAGATGTGACTCAAATTCCCTTAGAAAACACCGGAGTTGAGCCGCCTAATAACGACCAGTATCGCGCCACGCTTTCTGTAAATCAGTTAATATACAATGGTGGTTCTATTAATGCTTCTTCTAAAGTAAAATCGGCTCAACTAAAAACCCAGCAGAAACAATTGGAAGTTAGTTTATACCAATTAAAACAACAGGTAAACCAACTTTATTTTTCCATTTTGCTTTCTAATGAATCTTTTAGTTTATTAGAAACGAAGCAAACACAACTGGAAAGTAAACTAAAGGAAGTAAAATCTGGAATTCAATATGGAACTGTTTTGCCTTCTTCAGATAAAGTTATTGAAGCAGAATTATTAAGAATCAAGCAACAATTTTCGGACATTAATAACAATAAAAAGGTGTTAGTTGAAACCTTATCAGCTTTAATTGGTCAACCTTTAGATGTTTCAACCAAGTTTCAAGAACCTCAAATTTCAACCAGCCTCACTCCTACAACTCAACGTCCAGAAATGGATTTATTTCAACTTAAAAAAGAAGAAATTGAAAGTCAGGAACAGCTCATACAAAAAGATAATATCCCTAAACTCTTTGGGTTTGCAACTGGAGGCATTGGAAATCCAGGCCTAAACATGTTAGACAATTCTTTTCAGCCGTTTTATACTGTTGGTGTGAAATTAAATTGGAATGTATTCGATTGGAATGCCAATAAAAAGAAAAGAGAATCTTTAATGATAAATAAGGATATTGTTGATAATGAAACTGAGATTTTTCAATTAAACAACCAGATTGAACTCAATCAATATGAAAAAGAAATTAGTAAAATTTCTGAAAACATCCTAATAGATTCAGAAATTATCAATTTAAGAAAAGACGTTTTATTAGCAACAGAATCTCAGTTAAGAAATGGAGTGATTACCACATCCACATATATCACCGAATTAACCAATTTATATGAAGCTGAAAACATGCTATTAAAGCGTAACATCCAATTAGAATTGGCAAAAGCAAATTATAATATGACTCAAGGACAGTAAAAATGAAACACATACACACATATTTTATAGGAATTAGCTTAGGGACATTAAGTCTGGTTTCATGTAGCGATTCGAATGGAAAAGCTGATGGTTACGGAAATTTTGAAGCTACAGAAATAACCGTTTCTGCTGAAAATAATGGCAAACTAATGGCTTTCCAAGTCAACGAAGGCGATGCGCTTAAAAAGGAAGCTTTTATAGGTTATATAGACACCATTCCTTTGGCATTAAAACGTGAACAACTTTTGGTCTCAAAAGATGTTATTAGTTCTAAATCTCAAGGGGTTTTATCTCAAATAGCTGTGTTAAAGGCCAAATTAAATACAGCAAACATCAATAAAACCAGAACTGAAAACTTGATAAAAGACAAAGCTGGAACCCAAAAACAATTGGATGATGTTTTAGGTGAAATAGATGTGATAAAACAACAAATTAGAAGTGTTGAAATCCAAAACGCTCCTGTTGTGAACGAATTAAAAAGTATCGATGTACAATTAAAACAAATTGATGACCAGATTGAAAAATGTAAAATTATCAATCCGATCAATGGAACTGTTTTAACAAAATACGCTGAACCAGATGAAATTACAGCTTTTGGAAAACCCTTATATAAAATTGCCGATTTAAATAACATGGAGTTACGTGTTTTTATTAGTGAGACCCAACTGGCTAATTTAAAAATTGGAGAGGAAGTAACTGTCAAAATTGATGCTGGAGATGCTATGAAGGATTATAAAGGAACCGTTACATGGATAGCTTCGGAAGCTGAATTTACTCCAAAAATTATTCAAACAAAAGAAGAACGTGTTGCTTTGGTTTATGCTGTAAAAGTTACTGTAATAAACGATGGGAGTTTAAAAATTGGCATGCCAGCCGAAATGTGGCTCGAAACGTCTTAAACAAATAAATAAATCTAAATAATTAAAAATCAACCTTTAAAATCAAATATTATGAAAAAAACAATTTTATCATTCGCAATGTTGGCGTTTATTCTTTCAAGTTGCAACAACAAAAAAGAAGAAGCGGCTACAGAACAAACTATTCAAGAGCCAGTTGAAGTCGTATCACATGAAAATCACGACACGCATCACGCAAGTTCAGCATTAAACAACGACTGGATGAATGAGATTCAAATGGATAATGGCTCGCAATGGGAAGCAAATATTGAAACGACTGATGGTGTAAACGATATGCTAAAACTAATTTCTGAAAGCAAAACAGAAACCGTTGAAGACTATTTAGGTCTAGCCAATAAATTAAACGAGAGAAAAAACACTTTAGTTAAAGAATGTACTATGACAGGACCTTCACACGACAATCTTCATGTGTTTTTACATCCATTAATTGAAAAAATTGATGTGCTTCTAGAAACAAAAACCACTGAAGAAGGTGCAACAGCCTTAAAAAGCATCGAGGATAATTTAAATGCTTATACTACTTATTTTAAATAATATTTATTATGGAAAAACATATTTACAATGTAGATATCAACTGGACACAAGACCGTAAAGGCACCATGTGTTCTCCAGAACTACAAAACGAAGCGACTCAAGAAACAAATTGTATAGAAGTCGCAACACCACCTGAATTTGATAAAGGCATGCCACATATCTGGTCGCCAGAACATTTGTTTACAGCTGCAGTAAGCAGTTGTTTAATGACCACGTTTTTGGCAATTTCTGAATATTCAAAATTGGAGTTTATCAGTTTTAAATGTCCATCAAAAGGCATTTTAGAAAAAGTGGATGGGAAATTTGTTATGAGCGAAATTCACCTATTCCCGGAAGTGGTTATTGCAGACGAATCCAAACGCGAACGTGCAGAACGCATCATCGAAAAATCGGAAAAGGCCTGTCTCATTTCAAACTCCATTACTTCTAAGGTTGTTTTAGAGTCTAAAATAATTGTAAAAAGTTAAGACATTTTGGGGATAACTGTTTCTAACATATCGAAATCTTATAAAGATGTGAAAGCGCTTCAAAATATTTCATTTGAAGTCAAACCAAATGAGCTTTTTGGTCTTATTGGACCTGATGGCGCGGGAAAAACCACGCTTTTCAGAATCCTAACTACCTTGTTAATCGCCAACAAAGGACATGCAACAGTGGCCGGTTTTGATGTGTTAGAAGACTTTAAGGAAATTAGAAAACATGTGGGCTATATGCCTGGGAAATTTTCTTTGTACCAGGATTTAACTATTGAAGAAAATCTGGAGTTTTTTGCCACTATTTTTGGAACTACTATTGAAGAAAACTACGAGTTAATTAAAGATATTTATGTTCAAATAGAACCTTTTAAAGACCGTAGAGCTGGAAAACTTTCTGGAGGTATGAAACAAAAACTGGCTTTAAGCTGTGCTTTAATTCATAAGCCTAAAGTGTTGTTTTTAGACGAACCTACAACTGGTGTGGATCCTGTATCTAGAAAGGAATTTTGGGAGATGCTTAAACGCTTGCAACAAAAAGGAATTACTATTCTGGTTTCCACGCCTTATATGGATGAAGCTGCTCTATGTGACAGAATTGCATTGATTCAAGATGGTGAAATTCTCCAAATTGACAGTCCTGAAAACATTGTAAAACAATATCCAAAAACTATATATGATGTGAGCGCGAATAATATGTATCAATTAATTAATAGTTTGAAAGCGTATCAACATCAACATAGTGTCTATCCTTTTGGAGAGTTTGTGCATTATACAGATAAACGTACCGATTTTAATCCGAAAGACTTAAAACTGTATTTAGAAGCTCAGCAACTTTCGAATATTCGTATTGAAAAAACCCAAGCAACCATAGAAGATAGTTTTATGGAATTAGCGAAATAATAAATGAACAATAACAACGTCATACAAGCAGAAGGTTTAACAAAAATGTTTGGAGATTTTACAGCTGTAAACGCCATAACTTTTGAAGTTAAAAAAGGTGAAATCTTTGGGTTTCTTGGTGCTAATGGTGCTGGAAAAACCACAGCCATGAAAATGCTGATTGGAATTTCAATTCCTACATCTGGAGCTGCTCATGTTGCCGATTTTGATGTGTTTACGCAAGCAGAAGATATCAAGAAAAATATTGGCTATATGAGTCAGAAGTTTGCTTTGTACGACGATTTAACCGTAAAAGAAAACATTACTTTTTTTGGTGGTATTTATGGCTTATCCAAATTAAAAATTAAAGAAAAAACTAAGGAATTGATAGAGGATTTAGATCTTCAAGAAGTAGCTAATCAATTAGTAGGCTCCTTGCCTTTAGGCTGGAAACAGAAATTATCGTTTTCCGTTGCTTTAATTCATGAACCTAAAATTGTGTTTTTAGATGAACCAACTGGTGGGGTAGATCCAATTACAAGACGTCAGTTTTGGGAAATGATTTATAGGGCAGCTCACCAAGGAACTACCATTTTTGTAACCACACACTATATGGATGAAGCCGAATATTGCGATCGGGTGTCTATCATGGTGAATGGTAAAATTGAAGCTTTAGATACACCTAAAAAATTAAAAGAACAATTTGAAGTAGATAGTATGAACGATGTGTTTTTAAAATTGGCACGTGGATGAAAACATTTGCCCTCAGATGACTCAGATTAGCGCAGAAACTAAATGAAACATCTGCGTATATCAGCGAGACATAAATAAAAGAAACATTTGCCCGCAGATAACGCAGATTAGCGCAGAAACTGAATAAAACTTCTGCGTATATCAGCGAGATCATCGGGACATAAATAATAGAAACATTTACCCGCAGATAACGCAGATTAGCGCAGAAACTAAACAAAACATCTGCGTACATCAGCGAAAATCAGCGGGACTTAAATAAAATATAAATCTCATGGATAAAATATCAGAAAACGACATTTCATATATAGTTAGAGGTGCCATTTTTAAAATATATAATGAGTTAGGTCCAGGATTATTAGAATCTGTTTACGAAACTGTCCTCTTGTATGAATTACAAAAACAAGGATTAAATGTAAAAAGACAAGTTTCTTTACCTGTGTTTTATGAAGGTAATAAATTAGAAATTGGATTTAGATTAGACTTATTAGTAAATGAAAAAGTAATTATAGAAATTAAATCTGTCGAAAATTTAGCAGAAGTACATCATAAACAAGTGATAACGTACTTAAAATTATCTAATCTTAAATTAGGGATTTTAGTAAACTTTAATGTAGATAATATATCAAATGGAATTTTTAGAAAAGTTAATGGTCTATAAAAAAATATCAGATAAATTAACTTAAAAGAGAATAATAAATAATTAAAAATATCAGCCCGCAGAAGACGCAGATTAGCGCAGAAACTGAATAAAACTTCTGCGTAAATCAGCGAGATCAGCGGGACATAAATAACAAGAATATTTGCCCG
>NZ_JAPMLL010000021.1 GCF_026410255.1 Xanthomarina sp. F1114 | reverse complement strand
TTTTTTTTTTTAGATTAAAAGATTCAAGAACCAAGAATCAGGACTAAAGATTTAATCCGGATTGAAAACTTGAAATCATTTTTTGAATTTGTATTATTTTATGTTGTAATTCGTTAAACTTTTCTTTTGATAAATAGTTTTCGTTGTAAGCGACGATAAGTTGTGTTTCCGACTCAAATGCAGAACCTAAACTGTTCTCAAGATATTTGTTAAAATGTTTATCTGTACTTTTACTGCTACCTTCAGAAATATTTGAAGGAATTGAAACGGAACAGCGATTCATTTGTACAACTAATCCAAATTTTTCAAAATCTGGAAAAGTTCTAGTAAGTCGATAATTATCTTCTACAAGGTTTATTCCTTCTTGCCAAATTTTAAGTTTTTTAAAGTTGTGCATTTTGGTCTTGGTTCTTGGCTCTAACAGTCTTGGTTCTATTTTAAAAATTCAAATATCCCACAAGCTCCTTGACCTGTTCCTACGCACATGGTTACTGCACCATATTTTCCTACCATACTTCGTTTTCGCATTTCATCGAATAATTGCACAGAAAGTTTTGCTCCTGTACAACCAAGTGGATGACCTAAGGCAATGGCTCCTCCGTTCACATTAACAAGGTCTGGATTTAAATTCAATTCACGAATAACTGCTAAGGATTGTGAGGCAAAGGCCTCGTTTAATTCTATAAGCTCTAGGTCGTCCTGCTTTAATCCTGCTAATTTTAAGGCTTTAGGAATGGCTTTTACTGGGCCAATTCCCATAATTCTTGGTTCAACACCAGCTGCAGCATAATTTACTAAACGTGCAATTGGTTCTAAGCCTAATTCTTTAACCATATCTTCGCTCATAACCATAACAAAAGCAGCTCCATCACTCATTTGAGACGAGTTACCAGCAGTTACACTTCCTCCAGCTGCAAATACAGCTCTTAGTTTTGCCAGTGCCTCAAGATTTGTTCCTTTTCTAGGACCTTCATCTTTGGTTACTGTATATGTTCTTGTTGCTTTTTTTCCGTTTGCATCTATATAATTCTCTTCTACTTCAATAGGTACAATTTGATCTTGAAAACGATTTTCAGCTTGAGCTTTTAAGGCTTTCATATGTGAATGATAGGCAAACTCATCTTGGTCTTCACGAGATACATTAAATTGCTTAGCAACTGCTTCGGCTGTGTTTCCCATGCCCCAATAATAATCTTCGTGTCCAGCTTTTACAATGTCGTAATTTAGCTCTGGTTTAAAACCTGTCATTGGAACGGCACTCATACTTTCTGCACCACCTGCAATGATACAATCTGCCATTCCAGCTTGAATTTTAGCTGATGCCATGGCAATTGTTTCAATACCTGAAGAACAAAAACGGTTAACAGTTACTCCAGGAACATCTACGATATCTAATCCCATTAAAGAGATTAATCGTGCCATATTTAATCCTTGAGCTCCTTCTGGCATCGCATTTCCAACGATAACATCGTCAATACGTTTTGGATCTAAATTTGGCAATTCTTTCATCATGTATTTGATGGTTTCTGCTGCCAATTCATCTGTTCTTTTAAAACGGAACACACCTTTAGGTGCTTTCCCTACGGCTGTTCTGTATGCTTTTACTATATATGCTTGTTTGCTCATAGTTTTATATTATATTTTGAAAAGAGAGTCTAAAATTTAGACGATTAGAAATTAGACTAATCATCTAAGTTGTCAATAAACTTTCCTAACATTTTTTAATTTGTAATATTTTATTTTCTAATTCTTCAAACTTATTTTTATCTAAATATTCTTCATTATAAGAAATTATTAATTGTGTTTCCCATTCGAAAGCTGAACCAAGACTACTCTCAAGATATTTCTTAAAATGTCTGTTTGTGCTTTTACTTGAACCTTCAGAAATATTAGAAGGAATAGAAACAGAACATCTGTTCATTTGGCTAATCAAGTTGAATCTTTCGAAATCTGGAAATGTTCTTGTTAATCTATAATTATCTCTAACAAGTTTAATTCCATCTTGCCATACTTTTAGTTTTTTAAAATTATGTCGCGCCATCTGTCTAGTGTCTAGGTTCTATCCGTCTTGTTTCTAATTTCTTAGTGGTTTCCCAGTTTTCAACATATGCTGAATACGCTCAAGTGTTTTTCTCTCGGTACATAATGAAAGAAAAGCTTCACGTTCTAAATCCAATAAATATTGCTCATTAACAAAGGTTGGTTCAGATAAATCTCCTCCAGCCATAACATAGGCCAGTTTATTAGCTATTTTTTTGTCGTGTTCGCTAATATAATTACTGTCTTCCATAGAGTCTGTTCCAACTAAAAACATTCCCAGGGCTTGTTTTCCAAGCACTTTAACATCTGTACGCTTTATAGGTTGTGTGTATCCTGAGTCTGCCATTAATTTAGCATGTTGTTTTGCAACAGCTATTTGGCGGTCTTTATTTACTACAACCACATCTTTTCCTTTTTGTAATAAGTTTAAATCGAAAGCTTCGTAAGCAGAAGTCGATACTTTAGCCATTCCTATTGTTAAGAAGTGTTCTTGTAAGATGTTTAATTTAACATCTCCTTTTTGAAAAAGATCTTGTGCTCTTAAGGCCATCTCTTTAGAACCACCTCCACCAGGAATTACGCCTACACCAAACTCCACAAGTCCCATATAAGTTTCAGCAGCTGCAACTACTTTATCGGCATGTAATGATAATTCGCAACCACCACCTAAGGCCATACCATGAGGAGCAGAAACAGTTGGAATTGCGGAATAGCGCATACGCATCATGGTATCTTGGAAATACTTGATAGCCATATTAAGTTCGTCGTATTCTTGTTCGGCAGCCATCATAAAAATCATTCCAATATTGGCACCAACTGAAAAGTTTGCAGCTTGATTACCTACAACCAATCCGGCAAAATCTTTTTCTGCTAAATCGATTGCTTTATTTAATCCAGCCAAAACGTCTCCACCAATGGTATTCATTTTAGATTGAAATTCGCAGTTTAATATACCATCTCCTAAATCTTCTATAACTACTCCTGAGTTTTTAAAGACTTCATTAGATTTTCTAATATTATCTAAAATAATAAAGGCATCTTGTCCTGGAATTTTTTCTTGCGACTTGGTTGGTATATTATAAAAGTAAGTAGCTCCATCTTTTACCGTATAAAAAGATTTATTACCAGAGGCCACCATATCATTTACCCAAGCGTTAGGTTCTAGACCTTCAGAGCGCATTAATTCAATACCTTTTTCTACGCCAACTGCATCCCAAATCTGGAAAGGACCATGTTCCCAACCAAAACCTGCTTTCATGGCATCGTCTATCTTGTAAAATTCATCTGTAATTTCTGGAATTCTGTTTGAGACATAAGCAAACATAGCGGCAAAGTTCTTTCTATAAAATTCTCCAGCTTTATCTTTTCCAGAGACTAGAATAGGGAAACGGTCAATAACTTTATCAACTGTTTTAGTAAGTTCTAAAGTAGCAAAAGAGGCTCTTTTTTTAGAACGATACTCTAAAGTGTCTAAATCTAAAGTAAGGATTTCACTCTTACCTTTATCTCCTTTTACTTTTTTGTAGAATCCTTGACCTGTTTTGCTTCCTAACCATTTATTCTCCATCATGGTATTGATAAAACCTGGGAGTTTAAAAAGCTCATGGGCTTCATCTTTCGGACAGTTTTCGTAGATACCGTTTGCAACATGAACCAAGGTATCCAAACCAACAACGTCAACCGTTCTAAAGGTTGCAGATTTTGGGCGACCAATTACAGGTCCAGTCAATTTATCAACCTCTTCAACCGTTAAATTCATTTCTTTTACCTGATGAAATAAACTTTGAATTCCAAAAATTCCAATTCTATTTCCAATAAAAGCTGGTGTGTCTTTTGCAATAACAGATGTTTTTCCTAAGAATTTTTCTCCGTACTCATTTAAGAAATCTAAAACAGAAGCATCTGTTTTTGGTCCAGGAATTATCTCGAATAACTTTAGGTAACGTGCTGGGTTGAAAAAGTGCGTTCCACAGAAATGTTTTTGGAAATCTTCACTTCGTCCTTCACTCATAAAATGAATAGGAATTCCCGACGTATTTGAGGTAATTAGAGTTCCAGGAGTTCTATATTTTTCAAGTTTTTCGAAAACCTGCTTTTTTATATCTAGACGCTCCACAACTACTTCCATAATCCAATCTACATCCTTTACTTTAGAAATATCATCTTCTAAGTTTCCAGTTGTAATTCTTTTGGCAAAAGAAGCGGTATAAATAGGGGAGGGTTTCGACTTTAAAGAAGCCGTTAAAGAATCGTTTACAATTCTATTTCTTACAGCCTTGTCTTCTAAAGTTAAACCTTTAGCTTTTTCGGCTTCGTTAGGTTCTCTTGGAACTATATCTAGTAATAGCACATCCACGCCAATATTGGCAAAATGACATGCAATTCCAGATCCCATTATTCCGGAACCAATAATTGCTATTTTTTTTATACGTCTGGTATTCATTTTATTCTAAATGATTTATCAATTAATATTTTGTATTTACTTCGTTGGTATAAATTTTCTTGTTAGATATTAAATCGTTTATGGTATCTGCTACCTCATAAAACGTAATTAATTTATCTAAAGGGACATTTTTTCTAATGGCTTCATTAAACTTTAATACACGATCTCTGGAATATTCTCTTTTCTCTTTACCAAAATCGGTTAAATAAATAAGAACGCCTCGACCATCTTCAGGATTAGGTTTTCTTTCAATTAATCCACGGGTTTCCATCGTTTTTAATATTCTCGAGAGACTAGTAGCTTCCATCCCCATTTTTGGTCCAAGAGAAGTAGAAGGTGTGCCTTTTTCAGGGTCGATACTTAATAAAGTAAAGCCCGTAGCCATAGTGCTTTCATATTTAACAGCTTCTTCATTGTACATTTTTTGTACCGCTAACCAAGTGGTTCTGAGAACGTAATCAATGGTCTTATCTTTCATTAGTTAGTTTTATAAACTCAAAGGTAATAAAAATTTATTATGCACGCATAATAAATTGAAAAAAATTACATTCGGAAAAGACAAAAAAAAACTCCTTAATAAAATAAGGAGTTTGAAGCTTATGGGCGATATATTTTTTCGATAAGGTCTTTATATATTTCTTTTATAACCTTCCGTTTCATTTTCATTGTAGGGGTTAGGTGTCCTGCATCTATACTCCAAATATCTGGGGTGATTTCAAATTTCTTAATTTGTTCCCAATGCCCGAACTTTTCGTTAGCTTCATCTACTTCTTCTTGAATTCTATCTATAAGTTTTTGCTTAGAGATAAGATCTTTTTCTGAAGAGAAAGAAATATCATGTCTTTTAGCCCATTCTTCAATAAATTCATAATTTACCTGAATTAGAGCTGCCGGCATTTTTTCGCCTTCTCCAATAACCATTATTTGCTCTATAAAAGGAGATTGTTTTAGTTTGTTTTCTAATTGAGCAGGAGCCACATATTTTCCGCCTGAAGTTTTAAACATTTCTTTTTTCCTGTCGGTAATTTTTAAGAAACCGTATTGATCAACTTCGCCAATATCTCCGGTATGGAAATAATCGCCTGTAAAAACTTCTGCTGTTTTTCCTGGGTCTTTATAATAGCCTTTCATAATATTGGGGCCTTTTACTAGGATTTCGCCATCTTCTGCTATTTTAACTTCCACATTGTCTATAACCTTTCCAACGGTTCCAATTTTGAAACCTCCATCTCTTTGGTCGTTTACAGCAATAACTGGAGAGGTCTCGGTAAGACCATAACCTTCCATAATTGGCATTTCGGCAGCAGCAAAAACTCTGGTTAGTCTTGGTTGTAAAGCAGCACTTCCTGAAACCATTAAATCCAATTGTCCACCTAAACCTTCTTTCCATTTACTGAAAATGAGTTTTCTGGCTAATTTAAGTTGTGTTTCGTACCACCATCCGTTAGCACCGTAAGGCTCATATTTTAAACCTAAATTTACGGCCCAAAAGAAAAGTGCTTTTTTAATGCCTGAGAGATCTCCACCTTTAGCAACAATTTTGTCAAATACTTTTTCATACAATCTTGGAACTGCAGTCATAACATGAGGTTTAATTTCTTTTAAATTATCTCCCATCTTATCTATGGATTCTGCAAAATAAATTTCCACCCCGCAATATTGGTATAAATAAAGAATCATACGTTCAAAGACATGACAAACTGGTAAAAAGCTTAAGGATTTAGAATGGCCATAATCAAATGGAACACGTTTCTCACTATCGAGGACATTCGATACAATGTTTTTATGAGATAGCATCACACCTTTAGGTCTTCCGGTAGTTCCAGAGGTATATATTAAGGTTGCTAAGTCGTCCGTTGTTATGGCAGCTTTTCGTTCTTCAACTTCTTTTTGGTTACTCGTGTCTTTACCGAGTTCCAGAATCTCTTTCCAGCTTTTTTCATTTGCAACATCATCAAAGGTGTATATGCCTTTTAATTTTGTATTGTCTTTAACATCGTTCAATTTCTCCAGAATTCCAGCGTCTGAAACAAAACAGTAAGTGGCTTCAGAATGATTTAAAATATAATCATAGTCCTCTTTCGAAATGGTTGGGTAAATAGGTACATTTTGAGCACCTGTTTGCAGAATTCCTATATCTACAACGTTCCATTCTGTTCTATTGGTGGTAGAAATGACCGCAATTTTATCGTTTGGTTGCACCCCTAAACGCAGTAAACCACGACTTATAGCATTGGCTTGATCTATGTATTCTTGAGTTGAAATGGATTGCCACTTACCATTATATTTGGAGGTTAAAGCTCTATCTAAGTTATAAGTTTCCAATTGGTAATAAGGGAAATCAAAAAGTCTGGTAATTTGAGTCATTTGTTATGAAATTTGAAGACATGCAAATTATGAAAAAAAAACGATATTAAAATAACTGCACAAAAAAAGGAGCTTGAATAATTCAAGCTCCCTGATTTATAATCGATTAAAAATGTTATTTTTTATTCTCTATCCATTTTTTAGCATTTTCAAAAGCTTCTAACCAAGGTGAAACTTCGTCTTTTCTGTTCTCTGGATAGTTTGCCCAGTTCCATTGAAAGATAGAACGCTCAATATGTGGCATAGTAACTAAGTGTCTTCCAGTTTTATCGCACATCATGGCTGTATTGAAACTGGAGCCATTTGGATTTGCCGGATATCCTTCATAACCATATTTAGCAACAATATGATAATTATTTTCTTCTTTAGGTAAGCTGAATTTTCCCTCTCCATGAGAAATCCAAACACCCAATTTACAGCCTTCTAACGACGAAAGCATCACGGAATTATTTTTCTGAATTTCTACAGATGTAAATCCGCTCTCATGTTTTTTAGAATCGTTATAAGTTAATTTTCCATGTGTATCGTGCTCCGGATTTACTAATTCTAATTCCATCCAAAGTTGCGCGCCATTACAGATACCAACCGAAAGTGTGTCTTCTCTTTTAAAGAAATTCTTTAAAGCGGTATTTGCTTTTTCATTGTATTTAAATGCACCAGCCCAACCTTTGGCAGAGCCTAAAACATCGGAATTTGAAAATCCGCCAACAGCACCAATAAATTGAATATCTTCCAAGGTTTCACGACCCGAAATTAAATCGGTCATATGTACATCTTTTACATCAAAACCTGCTAAATACATGGCATTAGCCATTTCACGTTCAGAATTTGATCCTTTTTCACGTAAGATAGCTGCTTTTGGACGTACTTTAGCAGAAACTTGTGAGTTGTCCGTAGGCATAATATTTTTTAGTTTTCCTGTGAAATGTTTTGGGAATGTATACTGTAAGGGCTGATTTTTATAATTGTCAAATCGGTCTTTTGCAAGTCCGTTTGCTGTTTGCTTATTGTCAAGTAAAAAAGAAGTTTTATACCAAACGTCACGTAATCTTGACACGGTCATTACAAATACGTCTTGCTGATTGATTACACTTAAAACATCACTTTCTTGAACCTTTCCTATGTTGAAAAACTCAATATTTGCAGCCTCTAAAACTTTTTCAACAGATGAATCTTTCGCTTGGAAAACAATTCCTGAATTTTCGGAAAATAAAACTTTAAAAGAATCTCTTTCATTTAATGCTGTAATATCTAATTCGGCTCCTAAATTATTATCTGCAAAACACATTTCAAGTAAAGTTGTAATTAATCCTCCAGAAGCTACATCGTGCCCAGCAAGGATTTTTTCGTCTTTAATTAAGCTTTGAATGGTGTTGAATACTGTTTTTACATATTCAGAACTTTTCACATTAGGAGTGTTATTTCCAACCTTATTCATTATTTGTGCAAAGGAACTTCCTCCTAGTTTAAAGTCGTCTTGCGAAATATTAATATAATATATGTTTCCACCGTTTTTGTTTAAAACAGGTTCTACTACTTTGGTTATATCATTACAATTTCCTGCAGCTGAAATAATAACAGTTCCTGGAGAAATAACTTCTTCATTTGGATATTTCTGTTTCATAGAAAGCGAATCTTTTCCCGTGGGCACATTAATACCTAATCCAATTGAGAATTCCGAAACCGCTTCTACAGCATCGTAAAGTCTGGCATCTTCTCCTTCGTTTTTACAAGGCCACATCCAGTTTGCAGATAAAGAAACACTGTGTAAGCCATCTTTTAAAGGCGCCCAAACTAAATTGGTTAAAGCTTCTGTAATGGCATTTCTACTTCCTGCAGCCGGATTGATTAATCCGGAAATAGGCGCATGGCCAATGGAGGTTGCAACACCTTCTTTGCCCTTATAATCTAAAGCCATAACCCCTACATTATTTAGAGGTAATTGTAAAGGACCTGTACATTGTTGTTTGGCAACTTTTCCGCCCACGCAACGGTCTACTTTATTTGTTAACCAGTCTTTACAGCCAACGGCTTCTAATAAAAGTAATTGATCTAGATAGTCGTAAAACTTTTTCGTATCATAAGAAATTCCACCATAATTCCTGTCAATGGATTTGTCCGTCATGATGGTTTTTGGAGAGCTTCCAAACATATCTTCCAAAGCTAAATCCATAGGTTTTTGTCCTGTGGTTTTAGATTCGAAGGTAAATCTGTCGTTTCCTGTAACATCTCCAACGGTATACATTGGAGAACGCTCACGATCGGCTATTTTTTGTAAGGTTTCAATATGTTTGTTAGAAATAACCAAGCCCATACGTTCTTGAGATTCATTTCCAATAATTTCTTTTGCTGATAGGGTAGGGTCTCCAACTGGTAAACTATCTAAGTCGATATGTCCGCCAGTATCTTCAACTAATTCTGATAGACAGTTTAAATGTCCTCCAGCACCATGATCGTGAATAGAAACAATATGGTTTTCATCGCTTTCTACCATACCACGTACAGCGTTGGCAGCACGTTTTTGCATTTCTGGATTGGAACGTTGCACGGCATTTAATTCGATTCCTGATGAAAATTCTCCAGTATCTGCAGATGAAACAGCTGCACCTCCCATTCCAATTCTGTAGTTTTCTCCTCCAAGAATAACAATTTTATCACCTGTTTTAGGAGTGTCTTTTATAGCTTGATCTACCTTGCCATAACCAATACCTCCGGCTTGCATAATAACCTTGTCGAAGCCTAACTTTCTGTTAGATTTTGTTTTGCTATCTATAATCGCACTTTCTGCTTCGTCATGTTCAAAGGTTAAAACAGAACCACAAATTAAGGGTTGACCAAATTTGTTTCCAAAGTCTGAAGCACCGTTACTTGCTTTTATTAAAATATCCATGGGTGTTTGATATAGCCACGGACGCGCTTCCATTTTTTGTTCCCAAGGACGAGTTTCTTCTAATCTGGAGTAGGATGTCATATAAACAGCGGTTCCGGCTAAAGGAAGTGAGCCTTTTCCTCCTGCTAATCGATCTCTTATTTCTCCTCCAGAACCTGTTGCGGCTCCATTAAATGGTTCTACGGTGGTTGGAAAGTTATGTGTTTCAGCCTTTAAAGAAATTACAGAATCATATTCTTTAATTTCGTAAAAATCAGGTTTATCGGCTGTTTTTGGAGCAAATTGCTCCACTCTTGGACCTTTTACAAAAGCCACATTGTCTTTGTATGCCGAAACAATATCGTTAGGATGTTGTTTTGAAGTCTCTTTGATTAATTTAAAAAGAGAACTTGGTTTTTCTTCACCATCAATAATAAATGTCCCATTAAAGATTTTATGGCGACAGTGCTCTGAATTGACTTGAGAGAAACCAAAGACTTCAGAATCTGTGAGAGGTCGTCCAATTTTTTTAGAAACCCCTTCTAAATAGGCTATTTCTTCATCGTTTAAAGCCAGACCTTCTTGTTGGTTGTATGCCGAAATATCTTCAATATCGAGAATAGATTCAGGTTTAATATGAATGGTGAAGGAATCCTGATTTAACCCGTTATATTTTTCAGAAATCATGGGGTCGAAATCTTTGAAATCTTCTGTAGAAGCTTCAAATTCTTCAATACGAATAATACCTTCAATTCCCATGTTTTGGGTAATTTCCATAGCGTTGGTACTCCAAGGAGTAATCATTGCCGCTCTAGGCCCAACAAAAAAAGCATCTAGAGATGCTTGTTCTATTTTTGGCTGGTTGCCAAATAACCATACCAATTTAGAGATGGTTTCTGTTGACAATTCTTTTGTTGCTTGAACAGCAAATACCTTACTGTTTTGGTTTCCGAAGAAATGAATCATTATGTATATATTAAAGTTGCCTTCCTAATTTGGCTGGCAGGTTGTTTAAAAATGCAAATTTACTTTTTTTCAACGTAATAAATGCTATTTAAGTTGCTGAAAATTTTGAGTTATCCACGAGGTTTTGAACAAAAAAAAGCGACTCGTTAAAGTCGCTTTTAAATTTATTGTTTTATTAACTTCTTAGTTATTGTAGAACTGCCCTGAGTTAGTTTTATAATATAAACACCTGTTTTTAAATGATCAAGCGCAATGCTTTGAGATTTTTGTAAGGTTTTTGAAAAAACTACTTTTCCCAGAATATTATATATTTCAATTTGTGTTTCTTGTGCGTCTTTAATTTGAATATTTAATCGATTCTCTACTGGGTTAGGATAAATGGATAATTCGTTTAGTGAGTGTTCTCCAATACCAATAGTAGAATAACAGGTCCAGGATAAATCGTCGAAAACAACTCTGTTTGAGGTGCTGCTGTTACCATCAATTACAACGGAAACATTACCTTCTATATTTATATTTGGAATCGTTATTGTTTGAGAAACATCTTGGTCTCCGTAAGCAATAGTACCCACAACACTTCCATTTACTTTTAAGTTGAAAGTTCCGCTAGATCCACCATATACACGTTTCGTTGAAACAGTAAATGCTCCAATCCCTCCAGAAGTTGTAGGTGCAGTAATTACACCGTTTCTAACGGTAATTGCTCTATTGTTTAAAGTTTGGTCTGTACGTGCATCTGTTGCTGTCCAATTTCCGCCATCGTCGCCGGTCCAGGTTCTGGTTGAATAAGAACCAGAGTTAGCTGGAATATTTTCAAAACTTTCAGCGAAACAATCTGTTCCCGCACCATTATTGGTAGTTGTTTCACAGGCTTGGTTACTAAAATCAGATTGATTTGCAGCTGCATCTCTTGCTTTAACAGTAAAACAATATTCCGTAGCAGCCATTAAACCGGTGACAGTAAAAGAGGTATTGCTTGTATTAAAAGTGTTGCTGCCATCTACGTAAATATCATAAGAGGTTACTCCTGTATTGTCTGTTGCAGCTGTCCAGGTTAAAAATACAGAATTGTCTGTAGGATTAGAGGCTACTAAATTTGTAGGAGCAGTTGGAGCTTCGGTATCTGGATTTGGATTCCAAATAAGATTAGCATATTCTGGATGATCTACAAACGGATTCGCATTTCCTTGAAAGTTGTAAGCTGCTATGTTTCTGGCAATTTCTTTAGGAGTAACAGGATCGTTAGCGTGCCAGCTTAAAAGCAAATCAATGGCCCAAGGGTAAAAAACTTGATCGTTAGTTCCGTTAAACATGTCAAAACTAGTATATCCATCGATAGTGTTTTCATATCTAACAGCAAAGTAAAGTACGGCTCTTGCAATATCTCCTTTAAACTCATCAATTGGTTCGAACACAGTTCCAGAAAATCCTGGAACATTACTGTTTCCTACTTTTGATCCGTTTTGTGAAGTATTTGTGGCAGAACCAACTGTTCCAAAAGCATAATTACTACGCATTCCATTTACTTTTCCATCTGTAGGAAACACATGATGTATATCGCTTCTCATTGGGTACCCTTGATTAAATGATGATTGTGGTACTAAATGTTCTCTGTTATAGCAGTCTCCTTCATTTGAGTAATTCCCACATTTATCGGTATCTAAGATAAAATTATATGGATCTGTACCGTTTGGGTTTTCAGAATACATGTCTAAGATATAGCCATCGTTATCGTATTGGGTGGTATTGTCTATGTCTGTAGTGCCATAACCAGTGTGTAGTTCAGAATAGCCTTGATCTACATGACCGTTGGTAATTATATTGCTTAATTCTGTTTTTAAATCAAAACCAGAAAGCCCATTAGCACTATCGTAATAGTTACTTGGGATTTGTGCCTGCGCACAAATGGAGAATAAAAATGCAAAAAAAATGTAAAGGTTCTTCATAGTAAGTTTAATTGTTTTTTTCTAATAGGGCCATATAAAATCCGTCGAAACCAGATATATGAGATAAGACACTTTTGTCTTTTACAAAAGTAAAATCTTTTCCCATATCAGATGCTAAAAATACATCTACCTGATTTTTATTTTCTGAAGGTAAAATAGAACATGTAGCATAAACTAATTGCCCTCCAGCTTTCACCATTCTGGAGTATTGTTGCAGGATCTCTTGTTGTGTTTTTTTTATGTTCTCAACAAATTCGGGTTGTAACTTCCATTTGGCATCAGGATTTCTTCTTAAAACACCCAATCCAGAACACGGAGCGTCTATTAAAACGCGATCTGCTTTATCGTACAGTTTTTTAATAACTTTAGTTGTATCAATATGTCTTGGTTCTATGTTGTGCGCACCATTTCTTTTAGCTCTACGTTTTAATTCTTTTAATTTATTATCGTAAATGTCTAAAGCAATTATCTGTCCTTTGTTTTCCATTAGAGAAGCCAAATGTAAGGTTTTACCACCAGCTCCAGCGCAGGTATCAACAACTCGCATTCCTGGTTCTACATTTAAAAACTCTGCCACTAATTGAGAAGATGCATCTTGAACTTCAAAATGTCCATTTTTAAAAGCTTCAGTTGTAAATACATTAGCGCGTTCTTTTAGCTTTAAGGCATCTGGATACCCTTTTACAAATTCGGTTTCAATATCTAAATCAAATAATTCCGATTGCAACTTTTCTTTAGTTGTTTTTAAAGTGTTTACTCTTAATACAACATCTGCTTGCTCGTTTAAAGCAGCTATTTCTTTGGTCCAAACGGTTTTGCCTAGTTCTTTTTCGCCTAACTCATCTAGCCAATCTGGAATAGATTCTTTAAATTTTCTAATTTTTGAAAGTTCGTCAAAACGTCCTTTAATTTTTCTTGTCGGCGTATTTTCAAAATAAGACCAATCTGGTAATTTAATGCCTCTTAAGGTTGCCCAAACAGCAAATATACGCCAAATATCGTCGCGACTAAAAGGTTCTTTTACATCTGCAATTTCAGCGTACAAACGTTTCCATCTAACTATGTCGTAGGTGGTTTCGGCAACAAAAGCACGATCTCGCGCTCCCCAACGTTTATCACGTTTTAATAATTGTTGGATAACTTTATCTGCATAAAAGCCTTCGTTAAAGATTTGTAATAAACCGTCGACAGTTGCAAAACATAAATTCCTGTGTAATCTCATTTCTAGTTTTATAAGCCTGCAAAGTTACGTTAATTGAGATGAATTCACGAATGTTTTTTTATTAGTTAATTCAAGGTCATTTTTCAAGGTGTTTTTGGTTAGATTGTGATAAATGTTGTTTAGTTAAACCTAAAGAACTACTTTTATTTTCTTAATTAATACTATAAGTATGATACGTGTAATTGGATTTGTTATTGTTTTTTTAATTGTTTCTTGTGCTAAGAAAGAGACTTTTACTCCAAGAGATTTTAATTCGGTTGAGGTTGAAAACATATTAGAAGATTCTCTATTAAGTATTAGAGCGATTGAGCTTTTAGCTGATAAAAACTTAGCTTTTGCTGCTAATAATGGTGCTTATGGCTTGTATGACTCAAACAAAAGAAGCTGGCAAATATCTAAGCAAGAATTTGATTCTTTAGATCTACAGTTTAGAGCAGTGGCTCATACAAGTACAGATTTCTTTATGTTGAGTGTTGCAAGTCCGGCTTTACTTTTTAAGACTGGAGATTACGGTAGCATGGACATAGTTTACCTGGAAGAGCATCCAAAAGCTTTTTACGATGCCATGATCTTTTGGAACGAACAGGAAGGTATTGCTATAGGAGATCCAACGGACGAGTGTATGAGTGTTATAATAACAAGAGATGCCGGAAAAACATGGAAAAAAGTGCCTTGTAATAAATTGCCTTTTTATAGAGAAGGGGAAGCTGCCTATGCAGCCAGTAATACCAATATTGCAGTGGTTGGAGATAAGACATGGGTTGCTACAGGAGGAAAAGTGAGTCGTATTTTTTACTCGGCAGATAAAGGTGAAACTTGGGAGGCGTTTGAAACTCCAATTATTCAGGGACAAGAAACAACTGGTATGTATTCTGTTGATTTCTACGATGAAAGAAATGGCTTTGCCATTGGAGGCGATTATACGAAACCAGAAAATAATATAGCTAATAAAATGAAAACTACAGATGGTGGAAAAACTTGGCAACTGGTGGCAGACGGAAAAGAACCTGGGTATAGAAGCTGCGTGCAATATATTCCAAATAGAGAAGGGAAGGAGCTGGTAGCCGTTGGGTTTAAAGGTGTAAACTACAGTAAGGATGGGGGAGTTTCCTGGAAAGAATTAAGTAAGGAAGGCTTTTATTCTATACGGTTTATTAACGATAGTACTGCCTATGCGTCTGGACAAGGCAGAATTAGTAAATTATATTTTAAATAAAGAAAGAAGCCAATTGGCTTCTTTCTTCTTATTTCCCCTTACAGTCTGGGTGATGTCTTTTTCTGTATTCCTCAAACATTTTTTTCTTAAAGTTATATTCTGCCTCTTTTAATAATACAATTTTTTTAGCAGAGATTACTTTTTTTAAATCGATTATAAGATTGTTATAAATATTACTTCTTCTATTGTTTAAAGCAATCATCTCATCAAGTAAAGAATTGGCTTCTGCCTCTGTTATTTTGCTGTAATCAACGTCGCTTCTATCTTTATGAGCTTCGTCTTTTAATATGTTTTTCTCAATTTCAAACGCATTATATATAGGCCAGAATTTTTCTGCTTCGGCTTTGGTTAGATTAAGCTGTTCTGTAATATAGGCTGTTTTAAGGGCTTTAATCTTTTCGTCTTTGTCTTGTCCAAATGTATTTAGACTTAAGGAAATAAAGAGAATTAAAATGCTAAAATGTTTCATGGTATAATAGGTTAATCAGAAATGAAATCTTCTAAATCTGAGGTATTATATAAATAATTTTCCAGGGAGGCATCGCTGATAGATTCTTCTAAAATAAAAGAGGATATGTCGATGTCTTCAATAAGTTCAGTTTCTAAATCGTAAGTATCAAATTCTTGATTTGACACATACTTTTCAAGCACCTCTGTTTCAATAGTACTAAAAGAGAAGTCTTTAGAGAATAAATTCAGATTAAAAAGTAAAACAATAGCTGCTGCTACACTGGAAACTGCAATAAGAGTTCGTTTTGTAACTAAAGAAATAACTTTTGTTTCTTGATTATCTGATATTTTGTTAAGAATTCTATCTTCTAGAGAATCGAAATAACTTTCAGGAGTTTTAAAAACAGTTTTATCTATTTTTTTATCTAAATGAATTTGAGACATAATATTATCTTCCAAATTAGAAAAATAATCTTCTGGAGTTTTAAATCCAGATTGCTTGATATTATGTAGTTTGTTTTTATTCATCTCTATGTTTAGACTGTTTTTTATTATAAAGGTTTAATTGTTAGTTAAATAGTCTTCTAATTTTTTTACTGCTATATGATAAGATGCTTTCAGCGCTCCTTCGCTGGTGTCTAAAATACCGGACATATCTTTATATTTTAGGTCCTGAAAATACCTCATATTAAAAACCAACTGTTGCTTTTCTGGTAAAGTAGCAATGGCTTCTTGTAATTTAAGCTGAATATCATTTCCTTCAAAATAAATATCAGCTTTTAAATTATCTATGGTAAACTGCTGCACTTCCTCGTTAGAAATTTGTAAATGCTTAGCTCGTTTTTGAACAAAGGTCAAAGATTCGTTTGTGGCTATACGATACATCCAAGAATAGAGCTTACTATCTCCCTTAAATTTTTGAATGTTTTTATAAATCTTAATAAATGTATTCTGAAGCACATCATCTGTATCATCGTGCGACTTTACTATATGACGAATATGCCAATACAAACGCTCCTTATAAAGAGTTATTAGCTCTTTAAAAGCACGGTCTCTATGTGAATTGGATTGAAGCTGTTCTATTAATTTAGACTCGTCTATCACCTGATGATTTTATTATTAGACCATTTATAAGACTAATAGTTTAATGCCAAAAAAAAGTTATTTGGCTAATATGTTGTAAATTATAGAGTTATATGTAAAAACATCGATTAAATGCATGGTTACACCGATAAAGTGTAAATTTTATTTGTTTAACATAATTTTTTGTTTTATGTTTACATCAACCAACCTACTTATATGTTAGATTTCCCCAACGTCTAACATAACTAAAAAAGGACAATATTTTCGTATTGTCCTTTTTTTTATTCTATAGTTTCGTATTCTTAATCGATGTATTTACTCGAAACTTTGCATATCAACTAATCTCTTATACATACCGTTTTTAGCTAAAAGTTCAAGATGCGTTCCTTGTTCTACAATTTCGCCTTTCTGCATAACAACAATTTCATCTGCATTCTGAATAGTTGATAATCTATGAGCTATAACAATCGAGGTTCTGTTTCTCATCATTTTCTCTAAAGCGTCTTGAACCAAACGTTCGCTTTCTGTATCTAAGGCAGAAGTTGCTTCATCTAGAATCATAATTGGAGGATTCTTTAAAACAGCACGCGCAATACTTAAACGTTGTTTTTGTCCGCCAGAGAAGTTGTTTCCAGCATCGCCAACATTAGTTTCTATACCTTGAGGTAGCTCTTTAACAAACTCCCAGGCATTGGCAATTTTTAGGGCTTCCATAACTTCTTCATCAGAAGCTTCAGGTTTTCCTAATAAAATATTGTTTTTAATAGTATCGTTAAACAAGATTGAGTCTTGTGTTACCAGTCCCATAAGATCTCTAAGCGAGTGTTTAGTCACAGTTTTAATGTCTTTACCATCAATAGTTATATCACCTTCATTTACATCGTAAAATCTGGTTACCAGATTGGCAATCGTACTTTTTCCAGAACCAGACTGGCCAACAAGAGCTACGGTTTTTCCTTTTGGAACCTTTAAACTAAAGTTTTTTAATACCAGTTCGTTATCGTATTTAAATGAAATATTATTAACCGATAAGTTATCATTAAAACCTTCTAATTTACTTGCGTTAGGTATATCTGGCATATTATCTACCTCGTGTAAAATTTCAAAAACACGATCGGCAGCAGCCATGCCATTTTTCACTTTATAAGAAGCTTTACTAATGGCTTTTGCTGGTGTTAAAATAGCATATGCTAGTCCCATAAAAGCAATAAATGTGGTGCCTTCAATGGCTTGATCTATTAATACAAGTTTTCCGCCATACCATAGTAATATAGCAATGGTTGTAATACCTAAAACCTCACTAACAGGTCCTGCTAAATTGTTTTTTACACCTATTTTATTGGATAATTTTAATATTCTATCGGAAGAATTTGTGAAGTTATTTCTAAAAATGGTCTCAGCATTATAACTCTTTACAATTTTTAAACCCGACAAAGATTCTTCTACAATAGAAATTAACCTCCCTGATTCTTGTTGGGCTTTTAAAGAATTTCCTTTTAGGCTTTTACCTATTCTTGAAATCATAATTCCGGCAATAGGAATAAAACACAAGACAAAAAGTGAAAGCTCCCAACTTATTGTAAACATTAATATTAATGAAAATACAATAGTTAATGGCTCTCTAACAATAAGTTCCAGAATTATAAAAAAGGAATTTTGCATCTCGTTGATATCTCCTAAAATTCGCGCCATTACATCTCCTTTCTGTCTTTTAGAATAAAAACTTAAAGGCAGTTGGATAATTTTTTCGAACATTTCTTTTCTTAAGGCATTTAATACCCCATTTCTAAGATACATAACATGTTGCATGGCAAAATAGCCAAACATATTTTTTAAGATAAATGTTGAAATTACAATGGCTATTACAATAACTAATGCCATTTGCGCATTTCCAGCTTCTAAAAATCCACTTACCTTATAATTAAGTAATCCCAATCCGTATTCTTTAATGTCTCCAAGCTCTCCTGTCCAGACAGGAGCTTTTTGCACAACCTTGGTTTTGCCAAATAAAACATCTAGCATGGGGATTAAAGATATAAATGCTAAAGAACTAAAGAGCGCGTATAGTAAGTTGAAAAAGACATTTAAAATAACATGTCTTTTATACTTCTTTATAAAAGGTAATAATTGATATATTATTTTTTTCATTTAGTTAAGCTGCATGTCTTTAATTATAGCATCTATCTTGGCTTCTAACTGTTTTTCTGTTTCAGTAAATTCTGAAGCAGAGCTTAAAGTAGTATTAACGCTGATATAAAATTTAATTTTTGGTTCTGTTCCACTTGGTCTTAGAGCAATCTTGCTTCCGTCTTCGGTATAATAAATTAAGACGTTAGATTTTGGTACAGAAATAGGCTCTTCCTTCCCAGTAATTGGGTTTAAAGCTATGGAACTTTGATAATCTTCTATTTTTATTACGTTAGAATTATGAATTACAGAAGCCGGTGTTTTTCTAAAATCAATCATCATTTGTTTGATTTCTTGAGCGCCCTCAATACCTTTTTTAGTTATTGAAATTAGACGTTCTTTATAAAAACCATGATTTACGTACAATTGAATTAATTCCTCGTAAAGCGATGAACCATTAGCTTTAGCCTGTGCTGCAATTTCGCAGGCTAGAAGAGTGGCCGTTACAGCATCTTTATCTCTTACAAAATCGCCTACCATATATCCGAAACTTTCTTCGCCTCCACCAATAAAATTCAATTCGGGGAAGTCTTTAATCATTTTGGCAATCCATTTAAAACCGGTTAAACCAATTTTACATTCTACGCCATAAGCTTCTGCCAAAACAGACATCATAGGTGTAGAAACAATCGTAGATCCAATAAATTCTTTTCCTTGGATTTTTCCTTCTTTTTGCCACTGTTTTAATAAGAAATCTGTCATCATTAACATGGCTTGATTTCCATTAAGTAAGGTCATCTTGCCATTAATATCTCTAACAGCTACACCAATCCTGTCGCTATCCGGATCTGTTCCAATAACAATATCTCCCTGAACTTTCTCTGCTAAGTCTAAAGCCATTTTTAAAGCTTCAGGTTCTTCTGGGTTGGGGGATTTTACCGTTGGAAAGTCGCCGTTTGGCACCGCTTGTTCTTCAACAATATGTACCTGATGATATCCTGCCTGTTTTAAGGTTTCTGGAATAATGGTTATAGAGGTTCCATGAAGCGAGGTAAAAACAATATTTAAATTGTCTTTAGCTTCTTGAGGGGTATTAAAACTACCATTGTTTATAGATGCTTTTATAAAGACATCATCAACTTCTTTTCCTATTTTTTGAATTAAAGACTCGTTGGCCTCAAATTTAATTTCAGAATAATCTAGCTTGTTTATTTCGTTTATAATTTCGGCATCTTGTGGTGGTACTAATTGCCCTCCATCTTGCCAATATACTTTGTAACCGTTGTATTCTGGAGGGTTATGAGAAGCCGTAAGAACAATTCCACAATGGCAACCTAAGTGCTTTAACGTAAAAGATAATTCTGGAGTAGGACGTAGGTCTTCAAATAAAAATACTTGAATATTATTTGCCGAAAACACATTGGCCACTATCTTGGCTAATGCCTGACTGTTGTGTCTGCAATCGAAAGCAATAGCTACTTTTAAATCTGTATTTGGAAAAGACTGATGCAAGTAATTGCTTAAACCTTGCGTGTTTTTTCCAAGGGTATATTTGTTAATTCTATTGGTGCCTACTCCCATAACACCACGCATACCACCGGTTCCAAATTCCAAATTCTTGTAAAAACTCTCTTTAAGTTCTTCTGGATGATTGGTGATTAAATTTTTTATTTGGGCTTGTGTGTCCTTATCGAAAGTTGGTGTTAACCACGTATTTGCTCTTTCTAATAGTTCAGATTCCATAAATGTCATGTTCAAAAAAAATGTGATGCAAAAATAAGGATTTCAAAAAAGATAAAGTGGTTATACACTTTAAATTATCTTGAAACCTAAATGTTGAGCTCGTCTTTAATTAAATAGCGTTGTTTATTTTCTTTTGTTCTTAAGATAATTTCACCTAAAAAGCCAGCAACAAAAAACTGAGTTCCTATAATCATAGTAACTAAGGCGATATAAAATTGTGGTCTATCTGTTATTAATCGTCCATGAGGATTTACATATAGCTTATCTATACCAAGGTAAAGAGCAAAGGCAAAACCAATGGCTAACATTAAAAAGCCTAATGCTCCAAAGAGATGCATGGGACTTCGGCCAAAACGCGATAAAAACCAAATAGTAACCAAATCTAAAAACCCATGAATAAACCGGTCCATCCCAAATTTAGTTTCTCCATATTTCCTGGCTTGATGCTGTACCACCTTTTCACCAATCTTAGTAAAACCTGCATTTTTGGCTAAAACAGGAATATATCTGTGCATTTCGCCATTAACATCTATGTTTTTAACCACATCTCTATGGTAAGATTTTAAACCACAATTAAAGTCGTGAAGCTTGACTCCAGAAGTTTTCCTGGCTGCATAATTGAATAGTTTTGAAGGTAAGTTTTTAGAAATAACCGAGTCGTAACGTTTCTTTTTCCAACCAGAAACCATATCGTAGTTTTGGGAAACAATCATATTATACAACTCAGGAATTTCCTCAGGATTATCTTGAAGATCGGCGTCCATTGTAATGACTACGTCGCCTTGAGCTTTTTCAAAACCTGCATGTAAAGCTTGAGACTTTCCAAAATTTCTTAAAAAACGAATCCCTTTAACCTGGGAATCTTTTTGACTTAATTGATTTATAATTTCCCAGGAATTGTCTGTGCTCCCATCGTCAATAAAAATGATTTCATAAGAAAAATGATTGGACTGCATAACTTTTGCAATCCAATCATATAACTCTGTTAATGATTCTTGTTCGTTAAGTAGTGGTATGACTACTGATATATTCATATATATTATTTCAAGATTCTAAGGCCTAAAACTAAAGAAATTAATTAAGCTTGAGGATCGTCTTTTTTTACTACTAATGCCACAATAAGTCCAACCACACTAAAACCAATAAGTTGGAAAGCTATAGATTGTGCTACTTTAGTTATAGCAAACATATTGTCTTCTTGTTCCATTTGCTCGACTACTTCGGCAATGGCATCTTCCGGAGCACCAAAACCTCGCATCATGGCTACTTGTGAATCTAATATTTTTTCTTGTAAAAGTGTAGCTGCTTCTGGATCTATAAAATTGAAAATAATAAAACTGACCAAAGAACTAATTACAACTCCAACTGCTACAGCAATAAAATAAGATGAAAAAGCCTCTTTAAAGTTAATAATACCTCCAATTAATTTTTTAGAAGTCATGGCAGAGATAATTCCAAAAACTATTACTAATATCATTAGTCCTACGCCATACCACCATTTTGTAAACAGGTCTAAGTTTACGGTGTAAGCAATAACAGTGAATAAAGATAAAATACCACCTAAATATAGGCCATAGTTAATTGCATTAGATTTAATTGAAGTTTTCATATAGGTTATAGTTTTAGTATTTTTATAGTTAGTTAGTAAACAAATATAGTAAAACGTTACAGCTAAAATTTTAAAAATTAATTAATATTGAAAAATTAAATTAAAAGTATTGCTCATTAGTAAAAAATTCTTAAATTTGCACCTCGAAAATAGAATACAATTAAAGCAATTAGCGATGAAAAAAGGAATACATCCAGAAAATTATAGATTAGTAGCATTTAAAGACATGTCTAACGAAGATGTGTTTTTAACAAAATCTACTGCTAATACAAATGAAACTCTTGAAGTTGATGGTGTTGAATATCCATTAATAAAAATGGAGATTTCTAGAACGTCTCACCCATTTTACACTGGAAAATCTAAATTAATAGATACTGCAGGACGTATCGATAAGTTTAAAAACAAATACGCTAAGTTTAAAAAGTAAACTTAGTCTCAACATATTTTATAAAGCCTTAAGATTTATCTCTAAGGCTTTTTTTGTTTTCTTTTTTTGAATTACTTTTGAAGGGATTCTTACCCGTTAAACAGTTGTAATCAACCAAAAACCATAAATGTCTCATGAACTATATTCTTTTTGATGGCCCATCTCGCAATAACTTATTGCCTTTTACTTTTACACGTCCGGTAGCAGACATTAGAATTGGAATTCTAACCATTCGAGAAAAATGGGAAGCCTATCTGGATTATACAACTACAACAGTTACGGAAGAATATTTGTCTGAAAAGTACCCCATGGTAGAAATGGAAGAGAACATTATGATTAATGCCTCTTTCTTACCAAACCAGACTTTGGTTGAAATGATTAAAAATTTAGAGCAGAATCAGGCTATTTTTCACGATGAAGATGTTATTGCTTTCTACACCCAGGACACACAAGAAGAAATAGATTTAGAAACCTATGAAGCTATTGAGTACACAGATCAAGTTCTTAAAATAGAGCATACTTGGGATATTTTCTCTAAAAATGGTGAAGCCATTCAAGAAGACTTCGATCTAATTACAAATAATAGAAAGTCGCAACCCATTCCGGCTACAGTAAATACTGTTAAAGCCGAATCTATTTTTATAGAAGAAGGTGCTAAAGTCGAATTTGCTACCCTAAATGCTACAAACGGTCCTATTTATATTGGTAAAGATGCCGAAGTTATGGAAGGAAGTCTCATTAGAGGTCCTTTTGCATTATGTGAACATGCCACCGTAAAAATGGGAGCTAAAATTTACGGACCAACAACCGTTGGTCCACATAGTAAAGTTGGAGGAGAGGTTACTAATTCGGTACTTTTTGGGTATTCTAATAAAGGACATGAAGGGTATTTAGGAAATTCGGTGCTTGGAGAATGGTGTAATCTTGGAGCAGATACAAACAACTCCAACTTAAAAAATAACTATGCCGAGGTGAGACTGTGGAATTATACAACCGAAAGCTTTGCTAAAACGGGACTTCAATTTTGTGGTTTAATGATGGGGGATCATAGTAAATGCGGAATTAATACCATGTTTAATACTGGAACCGTAGTAGGCGTTAGTGCCAATATTTTTGGAAGCGGCTTTCCAAGAAACTTTGTACCTAGCTTTTCTTGGGGTGGTAGCGCTGGTTTTACCACTTATTTAACCAAAAAAGCTTTTGAAGTTGCACAGGTTGTTATGGCTAGAAGAGATTTAGAGTTCTCAAAAGAAGATGCAGCTATTTTAGAACATGTTTTTGAAGAAACTAAGAAATTTAGACGTTAACCAGTCTAAATGCGCTAATTTTTTTATCTAATTTTAGAGATGTATGATCTGTTTTTGGATGCGAATTTTATGTTCTTCCTCTGCTTATAATTATAAAACAACTAGACCGTACAACCGGAATTTCTTCATATAGTAACTTATATTCTTACTCTAATTAACTTGTGTTTGTTGTTATAAATTTCCTAAAACTTTATAGTTTTTTTTTT
>NZ_JAPMLL010000020.1 GCF_026410255.1 Xanthomarina sp. F1114 | reverse complement strand
TAAAAAACGAACTAACTATCTAGAAAGACAAGGCTATAAAGTCATCCGATTTGAAAACAAAATGGTATTTGATTATTTACCTTCTGTTTTAAAAGGAATAATAAACCTAACTCCTATTTTCAAGTTTACTTAAAAAAACAAATTATTAATAATATTACAAATATTAATAAACATTAACTACACGGCTCCCCTCTTCAGATGAAGAAGGGAATGAATTTACCGAAGGGCAACGGAGGTAAAGAAAGGGGTGTTTGCTACTTATAAATTAACTCTTGTTTCTTTCAAACCCTCCGTCTCATCCTCTCTGCGTTCAGATGAGCCACCTCCCTTTATCTAAAGTGAGGAGCCTAGATTGTTATTTACTAAGTATATGTAGTTAAATGAATAATAACTACACCAAGCTCCCCGCTTTAGTTAAAGAGGGGAATGAATTTACCGAAGGGCAACGGAGGTAAAGAAAGGGGAGTTTGCAAATCTTAAAATCCAGAAATCATCTAACTCAGCAGCTCAAACCATTTGTGTTTCACCAGCTCCCAATCAAATCTCTCTACTTTTTTTCTAGCCTGAATTGTCATTTCTCTTGTGGTTTCCGGGCTGTAAAGAAGGTTTTTAATAGCTTCTACAAAGGCTTCTACATTTTCCGGGGGGACTAAGACGCCATCTTTTCCCTGAGCTATTAAATAAGGCAGGCCTCCCACATTAGTGGATACAACTGCTAAGCCCAAGGCCATAGCTTCTATCACGCTGACGGGCATATTATCGAAATTGGTGGTATTTATAAAAAAATTATAATCTTTAGCCAGGGCAAGCCATTCTTTTTTAGGCAGTTTCCCTGTTAGCTTCACAGGAATATCCAGATCTAAGGCTAGCTGTTTCACGCTAGCCAAAGTGCCATCAGCATCCGGCCCCACCATACAGAGGCTGGCATTTATGCCCTGGTCTTTTAAAGCTTTTAACACACTTAAAGCCAGTAAGGGGTTGTATATGGTTGAAAAAGAACGCACCCAAAGGAGGTTTACCTCCTGAAAGTCTTTTTTATGAAACGTGTAGTTCTCAATGTCCAGGCTATTAGGTATAAACTGCACTTGCTGATAGCCATGGGCTTCAAAGGCCTCTTTTAAATAGATGGAAGGGGAGACTAATTTATAGGCGTTTTTAAAAATAGCACGACTAAGTTTAGGACTGGTTTTTAAGCGCTGGGGTAAATTCCCGCCATGAAGAATGGGAATATATTTTAGATTTAAAACCCGACATAGCTGACTTACCAAAAGCGCATAGTAAAAATTTTGAGTGCTATAGGTATCAATGAGCACTACATCCGTTTGTTTTCTATGTTTAAAGCAAGCCCAAAGCATGTCCAGCAGTCTAGCCAATTTATGAGACTTAGAAGAGGCATAAGAGACCTGATACCCCTCCTGCTCCAATTTAGGTCCCAGAATACCTATGGCAGAGATATTAGCGTTCTGTTGCTTTAAGTTGTTTCCTATGTAAAGGACGTTTTTCATGTGTGACGTTTAATAAGGCTAAGGCATAGATAAAAGCAGGCATGGCTAAGCGCATAGACATATGATTAATAGTTAAAAACCAGAAGGCTAAAAACGCATAAAAATAGTAATTACCCTTATTTCTTGACCGCACTTCTAAAGGTTTAAAAATAAGAATTAATAGTATCATGACACCCAGAAGCCCATGTTCTGCTAAGGTTCTACTAAATTCACTATGTGAAGTCACTCCCTGTCCCTCCTCTTCAATCCGCTGGTCTTTAGCGCGACTGGATCCAATTCCAAAAAACGGACTTTCTATAAAACCTTCTAGTTCGCTTTTAAATAACTGCTCTCTTCCTGTAGTTAAACTTTCTTTTTCGCGTCCCAAATGATCCTTATTCTCATAGCGCAAACCAACTAATCCACCTGTTTGATTAACACTTACAAACCAGGTCATTACCAAACTTATACAAAACAGCCCAAAAATAGCGATGAGTTCATTACGCTTTTTAGAGCGGGACTGTCTATAATAATAAAACAAAAATACAATTATTGTCATGATGGCCGCGATTACCCCACCTCTGCTCATGGTTGTAATAGCTCGAAAAGTGATCAATCCAAGGACACCCACATTTAACAGTTTTAATGGCAAACTGGGAGACTTTGTAAACAGCCGGATGGCTATCAAAAACATCCCCAGCCCTAGAGCAGCAGATACCTGATTAGCCCCCCAACCTCCAGAAGCCGCACGATTAGAAGCTGTACTTGAAAGAACTTCTTTCAAGTTTGGCGTATAAAGATATACATAAGCTGTATGCGCAATAATAGGCAGAAGCATAAATAAGAGTATCTGAGACATCTGTTTGTGACTAATCCGTTTGTCATAACAGAATAAGGCTGCCAAACCCAAACACACAGGGCCACTTAAAACAAAAGCAATATTGGTTCTAAAATTGGCATCAAAGCTTAAAGTGGTAGAAGCTACAAAAATAGAGGGAATTAAAAACATCAAATAAATAAAGTAAGGGTAGCCTTTTCCTGATAAGCCACTATAAAACATTCCTATCAAGACAAATACAATGACCAGATACTTTCCAGCCTCGTAAGAAATGGCTCCTCCCGTTGTTCTAAAAAACACTTCGGCCCCCACAAAATAAGCACAGGCTTTTAAAACTTCATAGGTTTTTTTATTATCTGCTACTGTAATAATGCGGTACAAAAAATAAAAAACAGCAATAAAGAAATAAGCCTTGGCAATACTCTCATTTAGGTAAATTAAAATTCCTAAAATTAGATGGAAACCAACAGCAGATATGTAGGTGATATTAGTTTTCAAACAAAAGCATTTTGAGTTTTATTAGTACTGTATTTTTGGCAAGGTACTATTAAATTACCAAATTTAAACTGTATTAATAAAGACACTGTTTTTATGAAAAAATTCGTTTATAATCGTCTAAAGGAAACTTATAATGATAACTTTTACCCGAGAGATACACAAAAAAATGAATGACAAAAACTGGCAGATAAGGTCTGGCTATTTTTAAATACCGGTCGTAAGTTTTGTTTCGGTAGTCACAAATTAAGAAGGGCGTAATATCTGGATTTAAATAGTTTTTATTTACCTGAGTTTCTTCAATCCTCTTATCTGTAATAAACGAACGGAAATGTACTTTCTGCCCGCCCCGGACTAATTGATACATGTCAACAACCGATAAGGGTGCTTCCTGTTCGTTATAAAACAACATGCCTAAAGACGGGTCTATCAAGACCCATTTTTGGAGTTCTTTTATATACACTTCATTAAAAGAATGACCTCCATTATCGCGACTAAAAGGCGCCGAGGTGGTGCCCCATTCCCGAACTTGAATATCATTAATCACACAAAAATTATTAAAGATCTGTGCCATATCAGAACACACCCCGCCCTTTCCATAAACCATTGTTTCCAAAGCTTTGGCCGAAGGTTCACTCAAGCCAGGCCCTACTCTGGTATGTGCACATAGCCAGGACACCAGGTGTTTAACACGTTCTAAATCGGAATCCGGTTTCCCTCTTTCAAAAATCTTCGCATTCATCTCCTGAAAATACTCAGGAATATCTTCCTTTTTATTCCAGGTATTATAAGAGATGGAATCAATGGCATCCTCAGTGGAATTCCTGGATAATAACCTAAAACGGGTCATATACAAGAAAGGGTGTCTTTTTATGGTCCAGCGAAGTTTTTTAAGTAGCATTAAAGAAATAGGATGGTATTATTCTGAGTTAAAAATATCAATTTTTTTTTAATAGATGGGTGTTATTTCAAAAAATGACTATTTATAAAATATCTTTTAAAATCCGTTGGTTATAATAGGGGTAACTAAACCTACCGATAAAATCTAAAGAAGTGGACGATAGCTGCTGATAGGCTGCTTGTTCCAGAGTCAATAAATTCATCAGACAGGTTTCTAAAGAAGCCTGACTTAAGTTGGCCATTAAAAACCCATTTTCATTATCTTTTATATAATGACCAATAGAAGATACCCTGGAAACAATAGGAACACAGCCGTAATTCATAGCTTCGGCAATCACTTTCGGGAAACCTTCAGAGGCAGATGGTAATACAATAGCATGTGATTTCTTATAAATATTATGAACTTCATTTCTTGACAAATACCCATGAAACACAATTGGTAAACCCAAAGTTTTTGCTTGCTTTTGATAAGCTTCCATTTGTGCGCCTGCCCCTACCAAATGAAGGCTTCCTATTTTTTCAAGAATCTCAGGTTTTAAACTAGCCAAGGTATCTATAATTAAATCTACGCCTTTGGCAGTTTCTAATCTCCCAACAAAACATAACTGTAAAGGAAACTGAAAGGATATATCTGCTATAACTTGCTGTCCAGATTGGATTTCCGTTTCAGTTAAACAGGGGTTTTCAAAACTCAAACACTGCTTGGGCTGATCTTCCCAAAAACCATTAATAGTTACCGGACGAGATTGTTTTTCTAAGAGCCATTTTTGAAAACTATAAGCCAAAGGCGCATCTTTCTGCTTCCAGTTTCCAGCATATTTAAACCAGCCTTTTTTTGAGCTAAATAATATCAAATAAGGAATTATATAAACGCCAATTCCTGTGGGAGCTCTAAATTGAAAACAATCAGATCTCTTTAAGGCTTTATGGATAATCGCTATCATTTTAGGAGCCTGAAGTAGGATTTCCAATTTATCTTTTAAAGCAGCTCCGCCTACTTCCGGCAAAGCCACAAATTCAATGTGATTGGATGTATAAGGTAAAGCGCTTGCAGGTGCTTGGGATTTATGCAGCATAGCCACATGTATTATCTTATCAAAAACAGCTAAAAGCTGGTTGATTTCTGTTACCGTAGATCCCAGGCCTACCACGCTCCCATCTGGTAACAGATAATGCTCTGTATGCGAAATAATACATAAACTTCTCATGACAGATACTTTATATACTGTTTAATAATTTGGTTCCAGTCATGTTGCTGAGCCCATGCTTTTGCCTGCTCTTTATAGGTTTTTGGAGCCTCTAATAGCATGGACAACTTTGCTTCAAAATCCACAACATCCTTGGCATCCACTAAAAAGCCAGAAATCCCATGATTAATAGCATCTTCTATCCCACAGCCTTTAGAACCAAGGGCAGGAACGCCCATGGCATTAGCCTCTAAAATAGCAATTCCAAAACCTTCCACATCTCCACTAGTACTTTCGGTGCTTAGCATCACAAAAACATCGGTTGCTAATAGCATAGACTTTAAGTCGGCCTCTGAAACAGCCCCATGGAATATCACATGCTTTTCAACCCCCAGTTGTTTGGCCTGCTCTAAAAAAGCAGGGGCTTCGGTAGGAATCCCGATACAATGATACTGAATCTTGGGATGGTTCTTTATTAATTCGGGCAAAAGTTGAATCATTTGCAGCTGCCCTTTTCGCGTACTTACACGCCCTACGGTGGTTAAAACAGGGTCCCCTTCTAAATTTATCTTGCTAAGCTTATCTGGCTGCCATTCACTTACATCTATCCCATTAGGAATTACCTTCACATCCAAGTTTAAATTGGCCACCAGGTGTTTGGTATACTTAGACACAGCTATGACGGTATCAAAACGCTTGAGGGACATATTAATGGCCCTTTTTAAGCCGGCCGATTTAAAGTTCACTTCCGTCCCATGAGTCACAGCCATGGTATGGCGTTTATAAAACAAGGAACAAAAGGCCACATTCCAAAGAGAGAATTTCCCAGTAGCTATAATATGATCTGCCTGTCTAAACCCTTTCAGAGTTTTAAACACCCTATGTACATACATAAAACCTCTGGGGGATTTTAAAGCCACCCGATTTATAGCAAAAGGCAAAGCACTATCAAAGGCTATTTCTGCTTCATTCTCCAAATCACGCTGATCTGCAATCACAGAAACGGCATAGCCATTCTTAGCCAAATACATCGCTAAGTAGTAGGCATGGTTTCCTATGCCCCCAGGTTGTGGAGGGAATTCGGAGGTTATTATGAGGATGTTTTTTTTCACTGTTATCGATTGTCGGTTGTCGGTTATCAGTTATCGGTTATCGGTTGTCGGTTATCGGTTGTCGGTTGTCGGTTATCTGTTGTCGGTTTTTTCTATGTATTTTATTTATTCTAACTTTTCAATTAATGGGCCTTGCTTTAATTTTTTACCAGCCAACCCCCAACTCTTAAACACCTGAAAAACTACCACCGGCAGCAGCAGCATACTCAAAAACACGCCAAGTACCAACATGGGTTTGTTTTTTTTAAATTGATAGGGCATGATAGACAAAGGAACCGTACGTAATAGTGCCCATCGTGCCGCATGATTCCCATAATAGGTTCTAAAATAATATAACACACTGGGAATGGGTCTTGGAGCGAACCATTTTTTAGTCCGAAAAGCATCCCAGGAGCCCATCTCTCGTAAGCCACCTGTGCCTGCCTTGACATCAATACAAGAGGCCAACGGATTAGACACCGATCTCATTCCTTCCAAATACACACGCAGACCAAATTCCCCATCGCCCATACGTTGTTTTTCAAACTGTCTGTCGAATAAGCCTACCTGCTTAAAAACATCTTTATAAAGCATGGCATTTCCCGTAGCAAATTGTGAGGCTAATGCAAAGAAATTCCGGTCTTTTGGGATGCTTTGCCCTTCGGGATAAAAGACGCCTGCAGATACCTGCGCATCAAAAAAATCCAGGCATTTTAAATGCGTTGACAACCAATCCGGTTTTATGCGTACATCGTCTTCTGATAAGGCTATTAAAGTCCCTTTGGCTTCCTTTATTGCTGTATTTCGTGCCAGCCATAAGGCTTTTTCTTCCTGACGAAGCACACGAAGGTTTAAATTAAATTCTTTATAAAACTCAGGTTGAAAGGGTTCCGACTGATCCACCACAAGGATTTCAAAATGGGGATACTCTTGTTTTTCAAAATCCTGGAGCACATCTCTTAAATAGGTATAGCGGTTTAAGGTGGGAATCACCACAGACACCAGAGGTTTTTCCTCAATTAATTCGGATGAATAGGTGTCCCATTTGGGGTAAGCTATAGGAGTTAAGTCTTTAGTTCGTTGTTTAATATGCATGGTTGACAACCAGCCTTGAATTTCTTTTATGGGGTTATGAAAGGTCACCAAACGCATGAATAAGACATAAAACACCCAGGCTGGATGAAATTGTTTTCTAATAAAATGGTATTCGTCTTTAATGGGAACCTTTTTAAAGCTACTATAGGTTTCAGTAGCCCCTATATAGCCTTGTTGCACAGCCTGCCAAGACAAATCGTAATCCTGAGCCACCTTCGATTTGTAGTCTGAATCTACTATGAGTTGCTCTAAAACAGCTTCTGGTAAGATGGATGCTTTAGGGAATATGCTTTTGCCCGATGTCTTAAACAATCGAAAATAATGGGTGGGTTGTAGATATGTTAAAAATTGGAAAGGCATTAAAAGTGTTATAGCATTTATTTTTTACGATGTATTATTCTGGTTCAAAATAACAGCTTTTATCTGATTATAAATCACATCTTTTTCAAAAGTTTGTTTATACATGGATTTAAAATAGTCTGATTCTAACCCCTTCCTATTTACATAAGGTTCTAATTTATCAATTAATTCTTGAATAGCACTCGGATTAAAACAAAAGTCATCTAAGTTAAATTTTTGAGTGTCTATAAAACTCAAAGCCCCAAAAGCCTTAGAAACAAGCACAGGAGTCCCCAAAGCAATAGCTTCTATAAAGACCAAGCCAAAAGCTTCATGATGGCTTGGTAAGACAACCAGGTCCATAGCCTCATAAAAGGCTGTCATCTCAGCGACATTTAAAAGTCCTAAAAAAACAACCTCTTGTTCTAAGTTTAAATCCTTCACCAATGCTTCCAATTGGCTCTTATACGGACCGCTTCCTGCAATATATAGGCAAACATGTCGATTATCAGACTGTTTTAACTGGTATAGTGCCTCAATAACTAAGCGGTGATTTTTATCGGCTACCAATCGCCCTGGACAACCGATGTTTATCACGGATTGCTTGTCTTGGATGCTTAGGCTGTGCTTTTTTGACCGATACTTATCTATATTGGTCCAAAAAGGAATGCGCCTTGTTTTGGCTTTTGAAACCTTATAAACACTATGCATTTCACTTTGTAAAGATTTGGAGTTTGTGAGAACCAGATCTGCCATATTTAAATACATGGCTTTATTCCATATTTTTAACCAATTGGGCTTCGTGTGACCAAAAGCCGTATGAAACCAAGCAATATTATGTTTCACCCCCAGCAGTTTACCAAATAAGATGGCTGGATTGATATAGGAAAAATTTGAAATCACCACGTCTGGCTGAGATTGTTTTATCATGCTATAGATGGCTGTATAATTAGCAATAAAACCACGACGCTTTTCCCCATATACAGACACACCATTCTGCATAAAAACTGCTTTTTCATGTTTTAAGTAAAAATTGTCCACTTCAAAACCATCGGAATAAAGTTTTTCGGACAGTTCTTGGAAAAACTCGGAGAGCAGGCCTTTGTTATGGGTATAGAGGATTAAAATTTTCAATACTAGTTCAATTCTTGATTTATTTGCATAAACGGATTAAAAGCAGAAAAAATAAGATTTTTATTGATTTTTTTAATAATCGGAAGATCCTTGTTGGCTAAACACACCCAATTTTTATTTGCCTGTGTTTTATGGTTGTTAAAATCCACTTTTGAGATTCCCAGTTTATTAATCGAATAACAGTCATAACCTAAAGCGTTTATATAATTACAAAACGTTTCAAATGGTACCTGGCCTCGTTTTTCTAAATACCGCTTATTTACTTCTAAAATTAAAACAGGCATATTTCGCTTTATAATATCCTCACCTCCTTGTAAAACCTGATATTCAAAACCTTCAACATCTACGCAAATTAATGCGACTAACTCATCTTTGATTTTCTCATCTAATGTAACAACATCAAATTCTTGCGTATTTTTTTCAGTCGTATTTGTAATAAAACCAGAGCCTGAATTATTACCTGTAGGGACATTGAAACTTGCCTTTCCTGGAGCATTGGATACTAAACAATTAAAAACCTCTAAATTGTTAATCTTGTTTTCTGTTTTATTCCGAATAACCGAATCGAGATTAGTAACTAAAGGTTCAAATGAAATTACTTTTGAATGATATTTTTTTGCAACATCACAGTACGAAACAGTTTCTGTACCAATATTTGCACCAACCTCTATTATACTGCCTCCGTTCTTATATTTTAAAACTTCATTAGAAATGATAATGTTTCGCCAATCGAAATAACCATGAATACTAAATTTAAAAGCATGAAAATCGGATGTATTTCCACTAAAAACATTTCCTGTAAAACTCTTTTTTCTAAAATCCATATTCAACAACTCCCCTTCCTCTATAGAGATAATTCTATTTCGAACCGATTGTGCGAAAAGTGGTGGTAAAAACCTACAAATAGTTTTTGCTATTTTATATTTTATAATCATTCTACTAAAAACTTCTTAAAAAATTTAATATCACGATTTATGGCAAAAGAATTCTCATAATTACTTTTAAATCGTCTATAACCTTCATCAGCTAAGTCATTCCGATAATCTAAATTCAATAGTAGCTTTTCTAATTTTTGAGCTAAATCAAGTGAATTTCCAGTTTCAAATAGTATTCCAGACTTATTATGCTTTATAATTTCTTTAATCCCTGTATTATTAGCACCTACCACACAAGTGCCGACACTCATGGCTTCTATAACGGTAAAGCCAAAAGCTTCCGAATAACTAGGTATAATAGTACAATAGGACCTCTTATAAGCTTCCAGAACCGATGCTTTATCTTTCTCTCCTAAAAAAGACACCTTATCTGAAATATTCAAAGAGTTTGTAATATTAACTAATTCTTTTAAAAGTGGTCCATCACCAATTATGATTAGATAAATATCCGGATGATTCAGTGATAGCGTAGAAAATGACTGTAATAAAATATCAACACCTTTACTAGGATGCAAACGACCGACGTATAACAAATTATTTCGGTCTGTTTTTATGTGGTTTAAACCACCACTATAATCTTTTACAGAATTTGGTAGTACAGTAATTTTAGTCTTTGGTATTCTAAAAAATCCCGAAGTATCATTTTTTGTAGCTTCAGAATTTGTTATGATATTTGTAGATAAACTATAAATAATAGACTTTCTCAATACCTTATATTTTTTCTGTGCATATTGAGAACTTAGTGTCCGTATCCAAGCCACTCTTACTTTTACTCGAAACAACCAACCTACTATTAAAAACAAATTAACAAAACTAAACATGGATATCATCATGTCTGGCTTATGAGTCCGCACTAGTTTATAAAGGAACCAAAAATTTCGCCACGAGTTCACCTTATTTGTAGGCAACTTTAAAACAGTTATATTATTACTTAAACTAATATTTGTTTTTCGAATTTTGTTCGTAATAACTATAACCCTATGTTCCTCTGAAAGTTTATTACTCAGGGAAATAAAATAATCAGCAGTAGAGTTAGCCATTAAATTGTATGAGAGAAAACAAGTCTTCATATTTATTTCACTTTACTCTTTATTTTAGTAATCAAAATTTAATGTTATTTCTAAGAATCAAAAACTTAATTCGTGACTAAAATTGTTAATTACTTATAAGCCACAGCCACCAAATGCGCTGTTTCTTGAGATTGTTGTTTAAGTCCTTTAGATTGCTGTTTATTGACCATAGTACCCACAAGTGACTTTATCATGTTTACAGGGTTATTAGTTTTTAAACTTTTTAAACTCCATACGCGATATTTTCCCGTTTTCACCGCATAATGCACCTCTACTTTATCAAAATACTTCTCTAATAATGTTTGTAACTGTGCTTTTGTATAGTGTCTAATATGATCAGGATTTTTCCCGGGTCCTTCATTTTTTATATAATCTCCATTGGGGGTTGTAAAATAGGCCCAGCCTCCTTTTTTTATCACTTGGGCTATATGTTTTACAAACAAATCATCGGCTGGCACATGCTCAATAACTTCAATACTTACCACTGCATCATAAGTTTCATCAGGCAAAGTAGATTGAGTCATATCTTGAATAATAATATCTGTAATATTGGAGCGTTCTTTTTGTATGTTTGATAAAATGGTCTCCGTAAACCCTAAATTTAACTGCTCCTTGGTTCCAGCTTCTTGCGGCACATCTAATAAGGTTACATCAACGGGCAAATTGATTGTATAAGGCGATTTTCGCCCTCCTACATCCAATAGTGATATGTTACTACCTGAAGTCCTTTTAGATTTTACAAGTTGTTTAATATCGTTTCTAACTGTTACCAAGTGAGTGGTCATAAGTGGAAAGCTAAGCCAACGCATAAATTCGTAGGATGTCATGGAATATGTTTCGTTTTAAGTTACAATAATAGGTGTTATCTCTAAGAATTCCATAAGGTTTGTTTAAAAGCTATAAAAATATGTCATATACAAGAGACAACTTAGCTAGACTTCATAAAAAGCTACAAACTCATCTTGCTGTTTATCCAGGTTAAAATTGCGTTGAACTCTAGTGACAGCACGACCCCTTATAAGTTCTTTCTCCTGGGGTGTCAGTTTTATTAATTCCTTAATCTGCGCTGCTAAAAATTTTGGTTGTCGTTTAGGTACCACCCATCCTGTTTTTTCGTGCAGGACATTTTCCTGTAAACCATCTGCATCTGATACAACACATAATACGCCCAAAGCCTGAGCTTCTAAAACCGCATTACCAAAACCCTCCTGTATGCTATACTGTATATAAATATCAGAAACCTTAAGTTGTTCTCGAACTGCAACAGGCTCTAATCGCCCAGCAAAGCTTACCTGATCTAAAACATCCAATTGATAGGCTGCAAACATAAGTCGTTCCCGTTCTTCCCCTGTTCCAATAATGGTATAATGAAAAGAAATATCTGCTTTTTTTAATTCGGCCATCGCTTGCAAGGTGTATTCCAAACCTTTTATCCAATGTAGTCGCGCTACGGTTATTAATTGTATTTTAGATTGAAGCTCCCTGGTTAACTGGTTGGTATTAGATTTAAAGAATGACACATCAATAGCTGGAGTTATCACATATATGGCAGACTCCAATACACCTTCTGAAACTAAATCTTGTTTCATCTCATTAGAAAGCACGTGATACCGAACCTCTTTTTTAAATAGCAGCTTATAACAATTTGGATGCTTTAAAGGAGACAAATACAAATCAAAGCCTCTAAAACTCACCGCCATTTGGGCTGCAATGGCTGCTGCCACATTTTCTCTTCCTACGGCAAGCATCCCAAAACCAAAATGAAGCCATGTCACATTTTGAGAAAATAAAAAGGCATTTTGAATTAAACGTTTCAAACTTTGCTTTAAGGTGAAATTATCGGCCACATCTAATTTTACATGCTTATAACTTCTTATTGGCGTAAATAAGAATGCTTTTATCAAAGTCCAGACACTAATAATCAAAACACGCCAAAAGGAACCTTTAAAAGAAGCTGCTGATATTACTGTACAACCAAAAGCATCTGGAATGCTCCCGGATTGATCCGTAACAAATAAAACCACCTCAAAACCCTGAGCTTGTAACCCAGCTATTTTATTCCGAAAAAAAGTTTCTGAATATCCAGGAACTGCTGAAAGCACTAGCCCTATTCGTTGGATATGTTGTTTTTTTTTACGCATTTATTTATTAGCAAGAGGTTTGTTCTAATATTATTGAAGTATCATTATTCAGACTTCAAAATCTTCAATCGTCAATCTTCAATCGTTAGTTTTTAGTTTTTAGTTTTTAGTTGTTAGTTGTTAGTTGTTAAATGTTAGTTGTTAGTTGTTAGTTGTTAAATGTTAGTTGTTAGTTGTTAGTTGTTAGTTGTTAGTTGTTAAATGTAATTCTTTAATCTTAATTCATTAATCGCCAATTATCATTCGGTATTCATCATTCTTTATTCATCATTCTTTAATCGTTAATCGCCACTCAATTTAAGCTTTCATATAATTCCTGCATCCCTTTAACCATTTGCTCCTCATTATGATGGGTTCCTATAAACGCTCTGGCTTGCTGTGTGATGTTTTGATAGGGTTCCCCAGTCAATTCAGACACCTCTTTTAATGCCTGTGCCATCGCCTGTGCATCCCGTACAGGTACTAAAAACCCTGTTTGCTTTGGAATCACCACCTCTGCCATGCCTCCACAAGCTGTACTTACAACTAAAGTTCCTAAGGCCATGGCTTCCAATACGACGTTAGCAATACCTTCTTCAACGCTAGGCAATAGAAGTGAATCTGAGTTCATAATTAAGTATTGAACCTTATTATAAGGGAGTCGGTCTAAAAGTGTAACTTGATTTGAGAGATCGAGGTCATTTATTTGGTAAGCAAATTCAATATCGGTTGCACCTCCAACTATTGTATAATGAAAATCTAAACCTGAATCTTTTAATAATTTACAGGCATCTAAAGCGTAAGTATAACCTTTTTTCCAATGTGATCTGCCAACAGAAATTATTTTAAAAACTGTATTTTCTTTCTTGGGAGTCCGTAGGTCTTTGACAATAGGCAACCCACTATACACCACATGTATGTTTTCTTTAGGAGCAGCATACTTTTCAGCTTCTAATCCAATAGCCCTAGAAACAGCATGAAAACCATCCACTTTAGGAAAGTTCTTTCTATACATAGCAGCCAACTTGGAATTGGCAATTGGCGAATAATTAATATGGGCGCCTCTTAAACTTAATACCAATTTTATATTAAAGTCTTGCACCCACATCCAATCGTCAATGCCTTTAGCCCATTGCACATGAAACACATTGGGTTGATACCACAGCACCGGATAGCACTTTACTTTAGTATATAAATCGTTCCGTTTTTGATGCTTCAAATAACTGTCTAATCGTTTTTTTTCTGCTGGTTTAAACAAGACCAATAAAGTCGTAAACTTTAATAAGTGCCAGAACTTAGACATTTGTGAATGTTTATAAGCTACTACTTTAACTCTAGGCTGATAATTGATTTTCTTTTTTACCGCCCCAAAAAGAAGCACCTCTGATCCAGAATCTGCAATGCCTTTTATGAGACGCTCAATAAAAGTAGTACTAGGAATTTCTCCAGAATAAATAGCAATTTTTAAGGGTTTTTCCAACAAGTCCTGTTTTAAAACCTAAAGGTAAAAATCTTTCTCAATTCCACCGAACTATTTCAAACTTTAAACAAATCCAATAAACAGTAACTAATCTAAGGCTTCCCGCTAAAAAGCGGGATGGCTAATCCGACGACAGAGAACCAGACGGAGCCTGCTCGAATGCCATACAGACAGGGAGGCAGGCGGGGGTTTGCAAAGCTATTCAGAAATTCAAAACCCCATCAATCCAGAAACCTCCTGAGCAAACCTCAAACTAGCGGCCTGTCTCCCCAAAACATTCACATGTTGCACATCATAAAAATATTCTGTGTTCTTTAGAGTCGCACTGTGGTTAATTATATGGAATGGCATTTCAACAGGTTGAACCTTTATTTGCTTATGAGGTGGTATATACACAACTAATTGTATCTTATGTTTAGCGCATAAATCCTGAATGCGTTGCATATAAGGATTTTTAAATGCAACTTTTAGCTCACGTCGTGCTTCAATAGATTTAGATTCTTTTGAAACTTCTGGATAACTGTAATTTCCAAAGGCATTAAAACGGTTACGTTTTTTAGAATCTATCAAACTTACAATGGAAGGATAAAACAACTCCGTATTATAATATCCAATGCCAAGCATGGGAAACCATTTGGAGTAAAACAGAATTTGAGCAGGACGTCCCGAAAACGACTTATAATAATCCTGTACATAAGTGCGTGACCCATAAGGCAGAAAGCGATAATCATTTCCACTCAACCTGTTGTTTACTACGTCATAATCAAGAATGCTTGCAGCTAAAACACAAATGTTGGTTTGTTTTCCCGAAGCAATAAAGTGTTCTAACATCATATACTGACTAGATAAGGCGGTGTCGTCCATGGACAAATTTAAACCACGAGTCCCTAATACCGAATCAATTACTTCTGTATTTAAAGTTGTTAATCCAATGCTAGAGCCCAAAACTATATAATCAAATTTGGATGCTTCAACCTGATACTCTAAAAAAGAAGGCTTATAAAAACTACCTTGTCTCAAAGCCCATAAACTAGCAAACGAGATAAGAAGGGACAACCCGATAAAAACGAGAGAAGCAAACAACATATGTTTTAGAAATAAACGCATTAGAACTGAAAGTATATAAAGTCCGATGGGTTTTTGTAAACTCCCATAAATACAATTAATAAGGCTATAAAAATAAGCTTAGAAGTGGATAAAGTAACTTCTTTTTTATTGGTTTGCACCGTTTTAAATTCAAAAAACAACAATACTAAAATTCCAAATATAGTAATCAGAGAAAACAGGAGCGATTTGGAAGTAGCGTAAAATAGTACTAATGAACCTGAACTGAAACTAAAAATCTGTTGTAGCATATCCCAAGCTATACTTAAAGTATCTGCTCTAAAAAACACCCAGGCCAAGCACACCAATATAAAAGTAAACAAAATACGTGGTAGTTGATTTAATTTCAAATATGTAGCATCTATATACTTTCTATTTTTCTTCTGTATCAATAAGGGTAAAAACAACAGTCCATGTAGGCCGCCCCATATTATAAAGGTCCAATTGGCACCATGCCAAAAGCCACTCACTAGAAATACAATAAACACATTTCTAATACCTTGCCATTTAGTACCTCGTGAGCCTCCTAAGGGAATATACAGATAATCTCGAAACCAGGTAGACAAAGAAATGTGCCAACGTCTCCAAAACTCCGCTATATCCCTAGAGAAATAAGGGAAAGAAAAGTTAGTCATTAAAGAAAATCCAAATAATCGGGCGACTCCAATGGCAATATCTGAGTAGCCTGAAAAATCGCCATAAATCTGAAACCCAAAAAGTACAGCTCCTAAAAACAGTTCGGCTGAAGAATAGTTTCCGGCACCATCAAAAATCTGATTGACAAAAAAAGCGCAATTATCCGCAACTACCATTTTTTTAAATAAACCCCAAATAATCAAGGATACGCCACTTAAAGCCATATCCGTATTAAATACACGTGGCCTAGAAAATTGAGGAAGCAACTGCTTGGCACGTTCTATAGGTCCTGCAACTAATTGAGGAAAAAAGGCCACATAGCTTGCAAATTGAATGAGATTCTTGGTGGGCTTCAACTGCTTTCGATACACATCAATAGTATAACTCAAGGTCTGAAAGGTATAAAATGAAATACCTACAGGTAAAATAATGGATAAAGTGCTAACAGACATATTTATACCTAGACTCTCCCAGGCATCTACCCAACTTTCTATAAAAAAATTATAGTACTTGAAAAACCCTAACAAACCTAAATTACAAATCAAGCTTATGGCTAATAATAATTTTCGCTTAGTTAATTGTTGCTGTTTGGCTAAGTCCAGGGCTACCAAATAATCTACTAAGGTGCTAAACATAATTAAGCCTAGAAACCGCCAATCCCACCAGCCATAAAACACATAGCTGGCTACCAATAATAATAGGTTCTGCCATTTTAATGAACGCTGAAATATAAACCAATAGAGCACAAAAACAATTGGAAGAAAAACAGCAAAGTCTAAGGAGTTAAATAGCATAATAAGTTAGTTCCTTCTGGAGTATAAATTTGTTTTAAAAATATTTAAAATTGTGTTTATGTCCTGTAAGGTTTCTTTAGAGAGCCTCTTTTTCTCTACATTATTTTTATGTAATGTGCTATTTGGATGCGTTTTAGAAGATGGTTGTTTAAAATGTTTCTGCAAATTGGGTACAGCTTCCATATTATAAGTTTCACATAGCTCATAAATTAACTCCATATTGGTCAACAGGTCTTCATATTTAACTACCGAAGCTTTTCCCGAATAAGGTTCTAACAACTCTAAGGGAATCACATTTTCAATACACCAGCGTAAAGCTAAAACCTCAACATCTGTTAAGTTGTTATACTTCAAGAGATCATAATTATAATTATCTAAAATAAGTTTAACTAATTTCTCTTGCTTGGCAAAATGAGACAGGTCATATAACCAAGGAAATTTAACTTGTTGCTGCGATTGAATCGTATCATAGGGATTTCTAATGATATGAATAATAGGAATATCAAATGTCCTATTCATAAAATGAGCAGATAAATTGCAACGCACAAATTTAATGATAAACTTTTTAGGTATAAACGGCCATAAATGACGTTTCCACTTCCGATTACTGTTTTGTGCAATCCAATTGCAATCAACCCTGTTTTTAAAAACCGAGTTTAGATATGTATAAGCTTCTGGCGATTCTGCTTTAGAAGTCAACCATTGGTCGCAAAGTAAATAACCACGTTTGGTACGTGTTTCTTGCTCAGGCTCAAACAACATTCTATATCGAAACGGTTGTGCCAAAGTTTCACCTAACCAACTGGTGCCACTTCTTGCAGAGCCCACAACAATAATATGTTTGTTAAATTTACTCACAACCAAGGAGTTTTTTATACAAGACTTCATGGGCTTCAATAAAGGCATTCATGGTAAAATGTAATTCGCAATAATTACGTAAGCTCTGCCCCAAGATTAAACGTTCTTCTATATCCATACCTTGTAACTTTTCTATTTTTGAAGCTAAATCTGTACTACTACCGGCAGGAAATAAAAGTTCCTTAAAATCTTTTAATACATAGTTAATGCCCGTAATATCTGAGCCTAATACAGGTATCCCCATACTCATAGCCTCCACCAAAGCCATGGGCATTCCTTCTTTCCGACCTTCGTCTAAAGTAGGAATCACATATAAATCGGCAGATTTTATATACGGCCTAACATCTAATTGTTTCCCCAAAAACTGAATTTGATTTTTAATTCCCATGGTTTCGCTTAAGGCAACCATAGCATGCCCATAATCATTGTCGTAATCGCCCAAAATAGTCAATAAGACCCGCTTATCTTTAAGTTTGTTTACAGCCTCAATTAAAACCTGTATTCCTTTTACAGGTACTAAATTTGCAACTGTTATAATATGGAATTGTTTGAGGTTACTCTTAAAAGCAGCGTTAACAACGTCTCGATTATAATAATTGGTATCTATTCCTAAAGGAATTAAGGCTTGTTGTTTCTTCTTTGGAAAATACTGCCTCATGTCATCATTTATAGTAATAATAAAATGAGCCAAATAGCTTTTTATTCTCCAGTGTTTATTAAACCCCATAGCTTTTTTAGTATAGAGCCATTTAATACCAATCCATCTTGCAGCAAGCGCCTCTGTCCAATCGTTACTCCATTGCCAGGAATGTATAATATCGAATTGATGCCTTTTATAAAACCTTGAAATTCTCCATACACGTATTGGCAAACTAAAATAAGGCCTATAAGCAGTTTTAGTCTCAAAAATATGAATGGGTAATCCCAGAGCTTTAACAGTTTTAAAAAACGCTCCTTTATCATCACCACAAGCAATATGTACTTCGAATTTAGATTTATCAAGACCTTTAGCCAGGTCGTAAACAACCTTCCCCGAACCAGCTGTGTTGAAGTTTGAAATTGTAAAAAGAATGCGTATTTTTTTATTGTGTTTCAATCTGTCTAATAATTTGGGCTGGGTTACCAGCAATGACACAATTAGAAGGTACATCTTTTACTACCACAGAACCAGCGCCAATAATAACATGATCTCCAATTATAATATCTCCAATTATAACCACATTAGCACCAACTACAACATTGTTTCCTATTACTGGAACCAGATTGTTGTCGTTATTTTTATTCCCAATGGTTAATCCATTTCTAAACTGAAAGTTTTTACCAATAGATTTGGCATTTATCACAGTTGCAAATGGATGGTAACACATCAAACCGCCTGCAATTTTAGTGCTTCCAAATATTTTACAACTAAAGTCTCTAGTAAAGTAAGATTTCCATGGATGATATCTTCCATTAATTCTCCAGAAAAAAATATGGGCATATTCCGGATAATACAACATCAAATGATTAAACTGCTTTTCTATAGACTCCTTTTGGACTTTACTACCGCGCACCTGAAGTGTTTGCTTAATATCTGCCTGAATCACCAAATTACTTGGAACATAGCGTTTATACAAACGACGTAGCAGCAACCTTTTAAAAGCATGTTTTATAAAATGACTTGTTTTCAATAGTATACTATTTTATTTCGTAAGTTGTTTTACCGAATAAGGCACCACATGGTACCCATATACTTTACGCAATGTTTCTATTGGTAAGATAACTAAAATAGATAAATATAAACGAATGATCCAAGGAATCTTAATGGCTTTAAGATCCTTTTCTAACTGTTGTTTTAATTGTTTACGATTAGTATAGCCTTTAGTAAAAACAATCTGCCTCCCCATAGATTGAAAAAGTTGACTAAATAATAAGCTTTTAAATCGGGCTGGTGTTTTATTTTCAAAATAAAAAGGCAAGTGTTCCTTTACCAATCGTGGCCAAACCATAAAGGCTCTCGGCATTTTTCTCTTAACACCTTGAATCAAGGACACTTCATGCTTAAAATACAAATAAATATATGTATCAATAAATGCTAGGTTACAAGTCATTCCTAATTTAACATCAAAGGCTAAGTCAGTTCCAATGACTGGAAGTTGTTCCGAATAAACACCTATTTTTTGAAAAACTGTCTGTCGGTGCATAAAAGCTCCCTCTCCAACTACAGTGCCTAAATTCGAAAACCACTTTAAGCCCCAATAAGGTTTCTCTTTAAAAACAACTTCATGAGTTTCCTCTAAACTCCCGTCATATGCTGCTAAATTTTTATCAGTTTTTAGCATTTTCCCAAAAACAGCCTCAATATTAGGGTAAGAATTTAACACATCTATCATGCGATTTAAAGCATTTGGAAACACCTCATCATCAACATCCAACTGGTAAACATATTCTCCTTGAGCCCGACTTACCCCCATGTTTCTAGCTTGGGCCTCCCCTTGTTTTGGCTGTGAAATAAGTTTCACATTATAGTTCGAAATAGATATATCCTTAATAATATCAACAGAATTATCCGTTGAGTTATTATCAATAAATAAAATTTCATAAGCCACTGAATCTAAATGCTGATTCATTAAAGAATTATAACATCTTTTAATAAACTTTTCTCCATTATATACTGGAACGATTATCGATAACTTCATAATTAATGATAATAATGTTTTTGCCAAAGTGACAAGGTTAATAACATACTTAAAGGATGGGCATAATGTATAGCATCCGTTTTTAAAAAATGTTGATAGGTATCTTCCACAAGTGCTTTAGGAATAAAGGAATTAAAATCTGAATTAAAAATATAACTTTTTAGGGCTTGCTCATTTGTAGTTCCTACAAACTGCAATTCCCAATTGCGCTGTATATAAGGTTTTCCTAGTAATTCCATAGCTTCACGTTGCAATTTATTCAGTATGCGATACGGCAAATTATAAGGTGTTTTATTATATTGGTAATTCGTCAGATTAAATGGCTTTTCGGCATGCCAGGTAATTTTTGCTAAGGCTTTATCTTGCTGCAAATGGGCTAGCTGCATCCGCCTATCGGCAAGATACTCCTCTGGGATGCCACAAATAAGCTCACACATTCGATTGTCATAATATGGTAAAGTAATAGGGTGGGCTGCTTCAAATACAGATAAGTTGGTGGTGGTCCAACGGTGGGCCCACTGACTGGTTTTATAAGCCCGTACTTTAGCACTCACATTATCTATTTTAATAGCTGCCAAGTCGGTTTCAATTCTACTAATTATATAAGATTTAAAGTCGCCTTCCAAACCCCAAACTTGCCATAATTTTTCTGCAAGCTCAAGACCTTTTGGCTTTATCATCTTTTTAAAAAGCAAGGGAATAATATCTGCTTCGGTAGTTCCTGGTGGAGCTCCTCTATCAAATAACACATCACCCCAATGGCCTAGAGAAAACACGCCTTCCATGGCTGTTAATTGTGGTAAAATGGCCATTTGTCTGGGATGTGTAAACTCAGAATAACAACCATTGATATCGGCTAACTCATCGATACAATCCCATAAATAGCCCTTCGGGATTTTAAAACCATCAAAGGTAATATGACACACTTTTGCAATTTGTTCACTAATTTTATGTTCTGGATAGCCGCCATCAAATGAATAGCTAAAACCATGTACCGGATTCTCAAAATCTTTTAAAATAAGGGCCTGACTTCTACTGTCTAGTCCCCCAGAAAGCGCCAAGATAACTGGCTTATCCCCCACCTGCTCTTTGGTAATGGTTTTAAGTAGCTGTATATATTCTTCGGTAGCTTGTTTAAATGAAATGTCTCTAGGGCTATAATGCCAATCAAAATTAGGGGTGCTCTTAATTAAACACCCCTCAGCATCTATTGTATGATCATGCGCTGGCAATAAGCATACTTCGTCCTTCCAATAGGTATCGTCTCCCATAAAAAAACCTGTAGCTACAAACACACAGATGGCTTTTTTATCCAGCTCATGAGGTGTGTTTGGCCTTTTGGCAAATCTTAGTTTGCTAGGTATTATCGGGGTGGTTAAGGTAGTCATATAATGAAAAAGTGGACTAATATAATAAAATAAAAATCGATGCTTGAGAATTTGAAATAAAGATATTTAATATCAATCAATATATAAACAAACGATTTAAAACCCTCAACAAATAAACTTCTACCTTTTTAACTCTCTTAGTAAAGGGCAATGCTATTAATAAAAAAGAAAACCGGATTTTTAGCCTTAAAAACCAAGTCATTTCATTCTTAAAATCTTCAAAAGCCTTCTTTACTCGTACTTTATTTATTTTAAAAAGTGCCTTATCTATAAATCGAAGCTCCACGAGTTTTTTTAATAGAATTCCAAAGTACTTCGAATACAAATAGCTATCTATCAAACCTAAACTTATTATATCTGTCAAAATTATTTGCTCTTTGCGTTTCCCTTCGGTTTGCGCACTATATATACCCCCTGCATGTTTACGGTAAGACCCTGTTATTTCGTTTAAAAATTTAATCTTCCCAAACTGCGATTGCCATAATAACATAACCGTGTCTAATCCTGGTGCTGAAGGCAACGTGCTAAAATCGCGATTTCTAAATACACGTGTTAAGGTTGGTGCCCAAATAGGTAAATGTTTACGCTCGTAGTCTGTTCTACGATTATCAGTAATTAAAGCTTGTTTTGTAATCGTATCATTTTCATCAACAATACGAATATTTGTAAAACAAACTTCATACTCTGGGTTAGCTTCTAGAAAATCCACCTGTTTTTGAAGTTTTAAAGCATCGGTCCAATAATCATCACCTTCACAAATGGCTATATATTTACCTTGACATTTATTAAGAGTAAACATAAAATTCCCGTACATACCCAAGTTTTTTTTATGTTCGAAATAACGAATACAATTTCTCTTTGGATGCGTGGTAATAATAGAGTCTACAACTTCGGTCGTATTGTCTGGGGAACAGTCATTTGCTACAATAAGCTCATAGTCAAAACTAGTTTCTTGACATAAAATACTATCAATAGTTTGTTTAACAAAAGCAGCTTGATTATAAGTAATAACAAAAACGCTTAATTGAGGTTTTTCCATCTATACTTAGAGTTGAGGTTTTAATTGTTTTTTTATAACAGCAGGGACACCAGCCACCATACAATAATCGGGCACATCTTTGGTTACTACAGCGCCGACAGCAACTTTATCCCCTTTTCCAATTTTAATATGTAAATACGTGCTTAATTTTTCTTTCAACTCTTCTACCAATACGCCTCTATTGGTTATCCAACCCATGTCCCAAGCACGTTTTAAGATGGCATGACAGTCATTTTGAGGCGGCAAAAAAGTTTTGGTTACGATTATCATAAGCGAAATTCTAGTTAAGTTTTATTTTCCCTAGGAAATTCATTGCCTTGTGGCAATTTATTTAAAAATGCACATAATTTAGCATAATCTTTGGGGTTGGTCACATTAAAAACCAATATTTTTTCTAGTCGGCTATTAAAATAATCTTTTACTTTTTGGCTATTGTCTATATAATGTGCGATAAAAATGCCTTGATTATAAACATCCGATTCTGGACTGCTAAAAACACACCTATTGAAATTATTAGCTTAGCTCAAGCCCCTATATTGATTTACTTTTTTGTACAGGTTAATTGTTTTTTATTAATTGTTGAGACTTTACATAATTATTTATTTTCTCTTTGAAATTATTCTAAACCATGAACTAACCACCACTTCTGCCAGGCATAAATATGCCAAACCCCCCATGCATTATCATGTTTCGCATCAAAAAAATCTTGTACATAACCGCGTAAAACACTTACATCCATAACTTGTTCTCCATAAAACGGTTCCTTAAAAACAACTTGCATAACATCCGCTTTTAAGTGCTGATGCAGCCATTCATTTAACGGTACAGTAAACCCCATTTTATTTTGGTTTATTAAAGATTCTGGAACTTCCTTAGCCAATAATGTTTTAAGATCTTTTTTTAAATCTTGTTTAGTGCTTAATGTTCTAGTTTGTTTCCAAGCCCATTCAATACTATTTTTATCTAAAAATGGCACACGTACCTCTAGACTATGTGCCATACTAGCCCGATCTACCTTAATTAAAACACGTTGCATGTGGGCATAAAATTCATTCCAGCGTAACTGGTGTAAAAGCTCTTTCTTGTTGAAATTATTAAATTTATATAGGTCGTTTATAGATTTAGAAAACGCTGTATTAGGAAACATCTTATTTAAAATTCCTTCGGGTAGTTTTAATTGTTTATTCGTAATAAAAGTATCAAAAGTTTTAAAATATGGAGCCCAAGTTTTAGTGAACCCTATTTTATTGCTCACTTGGGCTAAAGGCTTCCTTAATACATAAGGCAGTTTAAACCACCAGCGTTTTTGTAACACATCTAACATTCTAGGGTAACCAAAAAACAACTCATCACCTCCATCACCAGACAACATAACCGTATGTTCTTTTTTCGCTTCTTTTGAAATAACATAAGTTGGAATGCTAGAATAATCGCCAAAGGGTTCTGAATAAGCTTTAAAATGTGCATCGATTTCCGACAATAAATCCGTTTCACTTACAGATAAAATGTGCTGCTTAATATTTAAATGTTCAGCATAGGCTTTAGCTATGTCGCTTTCATTTAAATTCGGGTTATCAACTTTTAAGGTAAAAGCCTCTATAGTATCAATTTGTTTTTTAGCATAAGCCGAAATTATCGGACTATCAATCCCGCCACTTAAAAAAGTAGCAATAGGTACATCACTTACTAATTGTTTGGAAACAGCTGTTTGCAAAACAGAAGATAAGTCTGATTTTAATTCTTGCTTTTCTTGCGTTTTACTAAATGAGACCAAGGTTTTTTTAGAAACCTCTCCTTTTTCAGATATACGTATTAATTCTCCAGGGTTTACCTGATAAATAGATTTATAAATAGTATTGGGTGCTTGCATATAACCAAAACCAAAATACTCTTTCATAATCTCTGGCCGTAACTCTAAAGTATCAAAAAACCAGTTATGCTTAAACACCTGATCAAACTGTGAAGCAAACACACAGCCTCCTCTAGCCATTCCATAAAATAAAGGCTTAATGCCTGCAAAGTCCCGAGTTAAAAACAAACAACCTTCTTCAGTGTCAATAATCGCGATGGCAAACATGCCATTAAGAAGTGAGATTGTATCTTTTACACCAAGTTTATCTAGTAAATGAATAAGAACCTCGGTATCAGACGAAGACCTTAAGTTATTCAACCTATACGTTTTGGCTAAATCCTGATAATTATAAATCTCTCCATTAAACACGACGTGATAGCGATTGCTTGGGCTTGTTTTGGGCTGATTTCCTTGAGAAGATGTATCTATTATAGCTAAACGATTAAAACCGAGTTGAAAGCTATCCATTCTAGAAGTACCTGTATGATTTGGCCCTCTATATTTTGAAAGAGCTAAAAGATTTGAAAATTCATCTACCTCTGAAAGTAAATTATTTCGAAAGCAAAATTCGCCTAAAAATCCACACATAGTTGTTATCTGAAAATAGGTTTAAATTAGTTAATATTTTTTTTTACAAAATACTAATAAAGGATAATTATTCAATGCAGCAAGATTTAATCTGCTTTTTGTAGTAATAAATTTAACACGATTTAATATAAAATCTTCTTCTTTAGCTTTTAATTTACTGATAGTCAACTATCTGTGCTAAACTTGAAAACTCACAAAAATGAGTTATTAATAAAAATTACTCTATTGCAAGTAAAGCCCTAATAAACCATTAATTTCCTTTTGTGATGAAAATTTACTATTGTGTTGCTCATTATAAGCAACCACTTTTTGAAAATTTATATTTTTGGTTTGTAAAATAGCTTTATCTAGCAGTTGCATATTTTTATTATCGAAAACAAAACCGTTTTTATCGTGTTCAATGACCTCTGTCATACCACCAACGTTAGAAATTACACAAGGTATGTTATGAAAGACAAAATCAATTAAACCATTAGACAAGGCTTCGTATAATGAAGGCTGTACAGCCATGTCGTAGTTTTTATATTTACTCCTCAATGTTTCATTATCTACAAATCCTTTTAAAGAAATTTCATTTTCTAAATGAAGTTGTTTTACTCTAAAAGTTAAAAACTCTTTCAATTTTCCATCACCATATATATCTAACTGTATAGTATATCCTAGAGCTTTTAATCGATAAGCGCTTTCAATGATATATATATGTCCTTTTTCCCATGCTAATCTACCAACAGCAATTATCTTTATAACATTAGTAGGTAAGTTTTTCCTTTTAATATTTATAGCAATTGGATCTGGTAATCCTCTATAAACAATATTAGAAGTCATATTATATGTTTTATGTAGTTCTTTTGCCATGTAATTACTAATACAATGAATATTGGATGCTTGTGAAAGTTTTAATTGTAATGCTTTAAAATTTTCTGGCTGTTTAGAATTCACTAATAAATCTTTTCCTCGTAAGCTAATAATTATTTTAGTTTCAATAGACTTGAAATATTTTAGTATAGGTAAGGAAATAGCATGTTCATGATGTACATGTAGAACGTCAATTTTATAATCTATTAACCAAATCCATTTTAATATTTCTTTTAAGCCAACTTCTTTTACTAAGCTTCTAAAACTTGCACTGTTAGTATAATGCTTTATACTTTTAAGAATAGCATTAAAAAGTGAATAACTATGCGAAATAACCACTTTGGTTTTTTGAGGCCTGCTAAAGTTATAATGGCAGAATACAAAATGCATATCCGTAGAGTTTTCACTTAATCCTTCCAAGAGTCTTGAAGTATAATTCTGATTTTTATTGCCATAAGCAATTAATAAGTGACATATTTTTTTAGTCATGTAAAGTTTTATAATTTATACATTCAATCTTTGTATTTGGTAACATTATTTAAGTTACAAATAATGACTTCTTTGAGTTTGATTTCTTTTTCTACTTGATTTAATTTTAGATTCTAGTTCTTGAATTAATTTTACTTCCTTTTTTAAATACAAAGCTTCTTGAAACTTAAACTCAATGTATGCTCTCCATTTACTTCTTATACGTCTACGTTTGAGTTCCTGAAATCTCTCCATTAAGGGTAGGTTTACATTTGCGTATTGAGCCTTTAAATTAAGCTCTATATGTTTAAAATAATCAGTAGAACCCTTTTTATATTTCGGCTCTACTCTATCTGCTCTGTCATGCAATAAGAAAGCAGTGGGAACCACTCCAATTTTAAAATTGTGGTAGATTGTTCTTTGACAGTAATTATCATCTTCACCATAATGATAAAACAATGGATCGAAACCACCTACAGTTTCCAACAACTTGCGAGACAACAACCACCCGGCTGCATTGACAAACGGAACCTCATATACTTTTTTCAAAGATTTTCCTAATACAAAATCAGAATAGAAGTCCGGATTTTTTCTATAAGCTACATAATTACAAAACTTTCTATCTAATTTACTTCCAGATCCATCTAAATGAATTGGGCTTAGAATTCCGTATGCTGGATATTGTTTTTGAACAATTATTAGTTTATCTAAAACATTATCCACCAAATATGCATCCTGATTTAGTAAAAAAACATGTTCCGCTCCTTGATCCAAAGCGTAACGAATCCCTATATTATTGGCTTGACCAAAACCTAGATTTTCGGACTGTTTAAATAGGGTAACATTTGGGTAATAGGTTTCAATAAAAGAAATGGTATCGTCGGAAGATGCATTATCAACTATAATTACGGGGTAATCTTTACAACTTTCAAGGCATTTTGGAATCCATTTCATGCCGTTGTATGTTACAATTATGATAAAAGTATTAATCATCATTATTAATTATACTTATTTGTTTTAAAGCTTTTATTAATCTTTGGGTATTCTTGACACCAATTATTTCTTGACTTAATTTTATTTTCCTTTGTTTTTTAGCTTGTATATTATTTTTAACATTTTCTTTCCAAAAGTTTAAATACCGTTCTATATTATGTTTCACGTTAAGTTCTTTCTCTGCAAAATTTCTAAAATACAAACCGTCATTAGCATTATACTTTTGAAGCTCTTTTTTAAATAAATCAAGTGTAAAACTCTGTCTCGTATAACGTCCAGAGCAATTATTCTGTAAACTAAAGCCTAATTTATCCTTAACGTAGCCATCACCACACGAATCGAAATAACGTCGATTATCATAAACTAATACTGGACGCCCACAGGCCATTGCCTCATATGCACTACGTCCCAAACCAACAACCAAATCTGCTTCATTTATTTTTTCTTCAATATTCCAAATCGTATCACCATACTTGAAGGCTTTTAAGAAGTTAACTTCTAAATCAGTACATGCTCTTTTTACAAATTCATTAGCTTCTTTAGAGTGACATAAGCTTAATACAGTTTCTAACTTTTTATTTATAGGTTTTATAGATTGAAATCGTTTTAAGTTAATACTATTATGTATTAAAATACTAGGAAACCCTAGTGTTCCTAAATGATTTTGCACCTCTGTTGATATGGAAACATAAGCATTTGCTTTAGATGAGGGTTGTTCTAATTTTGGAAATATACCATGACAGGTTTGAATGATAAACCCAAATTTATAAAGCTTTTTCACACATGTATTATGATTTGCTAATATTAAATCGTACTTCTTTTTGGACATAAAGGATACCTTTAAATCCTGCTCAATTCTATCTGAAACCAACCCAAACTCGAAAGTAAAATATTCAACATGATAACCACGACTAACAAGTTCTTCTATTAAGGTAAAAGTAAATGTTTCTGAACCTCCTAAATTGTTTAACTGATTATTTGCTATAAGTATTTTCATTTCCACGTTTGATCAAAAAACACATAGCTTGGCACTTTACCTACTACAATTCCTGTATTATAATAATCGCTACTTAATACCTCAAAACTAATAATGCGCTCATGAAATTCTATTAATGTATTATTATCTAAAATTGCCAACTTAAAATAATAAGAGCCCGTTGCCATCATTATTTTGTCAATAACACAACTAAATTCAAGTTTTTCCTTGTTTATATTTTTAGAGTAATCCGTGGATAAATTCGATATTTTTTCTTCGTTAAAATTATATATACCTATATCCATTCTGAAATTACTCAAAGGATTCCTTAATTCTATATCTATAAACATCTTTGCCCCTAAAGTGAAAATTGTATTTGTTTTTTCTTCTGAATAAATTTTAATATTTTTAAGAATTCCATCACCACTGTTATGTTCAAACTTATAAACGCTTTCTCCTTCAGCGTTATTCAAATAAAAATCCACAGCCTCATTCGTTCCCCCTTCAAAAACAGTTTCCCCATGCTCCAATACAATAGCCCGAGTACACAAACTCTTCACCGCCGCCATATTATGGCTCACAAACAAGACCGTTCTCCCCTCGCCTTGGCTAATATCCTGCATCTTCCCAATGGCTTTTTTCTGGAACTCGGCATCGCCAACCGCCAAGACCTCATCTATCACCAAGATATCCGGTTCTAAAAAGGCGGCTACAGCAAAAGCCAAACGCACCCGCATACCTGAACTATAGCGTTTTACCGGGGTATCTACATAGCGCTCGCAACCAGAGAATTCTATAATCTCCTGCTCTTTGGTTTTAATTTCGGCTTTACTCATGCCTAAAATAGCCCCGTTTAAATAGATGTTTTCTCGTCCTGTGAGTTCCGGGTGAAAGCCAGTACCTACTTCTAATAAAGAAGCAATCCGGCCTTTGGTTTTAATCTCTCCAGTGGTGGGGATGGTCACCCGAGATAGTATTTTAAGCAGGGTAGATTTTCCTGCGCCATTTTTACCAATAATCCCTAAAACTTCGCCCTGCTGGACTTCAAAATTAATATCCTTTAAGGCCCAGACATAGTCGCTATCGGCTTTGGTGCTTCTATCATTAACAGCACCCACTTTTAAATAGGGGTCTTCTTTCCCACGAATACCTGCCCACCAACGGTTTAAATCGTGACTGATGGTGCCAGTGCCTACGAGGCCTAGGCGGTATTGTTTTGAGATATTTTCGGCTTTTAGGATGATCATTTTCTGTTTTCGGTTTTCGGTTTTCGGTTGTCTGTTTTCGGTTGTCTGTTGTCTGTTATCTGTTGTCTGTTGTCTGTTATCTGTTGTCTGTTGTCTGTTTTCGGTTGTCGGTTTTCGGTTTTCGGTTTTCGGTTTTCGGTTGTCGGTTGTCGGTTGTCGGTTGTCGGTTGTCTGTTAACAGATAACGCAGAACTGACAACACTCAACGGGAATCACTTCCACTCTTTTTCTACATACATTATAAACTTGAACAATTTTGCTCCTAAAATATCATATTTAGTCAACAAATCGTCTGTTTCTAATTCTGGATATAATTTTTGAATCATTTCTAATTGAGAGACACATTCCAATAATGAGGCATGTGCGTAAACTAAAAATTTTATAAAGTCTTGTTTATAGCGTCGTCTGCCGTATCCTTCAACAATATTATCTTTAACACTTTTGGAGGAACGTCTTACTTGACTTCCTTGTTCGTATAATTCAAACTTTGGTAGTTTTAAAGAAACATGATGCACTTCCAAGGCATAATCAAATGCTAAATTATAAACATCTAGATCTCTGTATGATTTCATAATAAGTATTTCTTTTGATTATTAAACATTTTGGTTCTCTGTTGTCGGTGTTCGGTGTTCGGTGTTCGGTTGTCGGTTGTCTGTTGTCGGTTGTCTGTTTTCGGTTGTCTGTTGTCGGTGTTCGGTTGTCGGACAACTCACAACGGACAACTCACAACGGACAACTCACAACTCACAACCATCTACACCGTATCAATAAAGGTCTTCTCCGTTCGGTTAAAGATAATAATTCCTAATAAAAATATAATAATTGTTACTGCAACCGTATATACTATGCCAGACCAACTTATGGTTCCGGTTCCCAGCAACATATATCTGGCTGTTTCTATAATATAGGCCAAGGGGTTGTACTCGACAATCCAGGCTATTTTTGGTAATTTCTCGCGCATTAAGGCCAACGGATACATCACTGCCGAAACATACATAAGTAACTGCACTCCAAAACCGACTAAAAACTTTAAGTCGCGATATTTGGTAACCATGCTGGAGATAATCATGCCCATACCCAGGCCTAATATGCCCATGAGCATCACTATTACAGGAAAAAACACAATACTGTTACTTATATGTATATCTGCCCCATTAAGGTAATAATAGATATAAAACGCAATAAAGATGAGTAATTGAATTCCAAACTTCATCAAATTAGAAATGATGATAGAGAGAGGCACAATAATTCTTGGGAAATACACCTTTCCAAAAATAGCGGCATTGGTTTTAAAGGTGTCGGAGGTTGCTGTTAAACAGGTATTAAAATAATTCCAGATGGATACGCCTGCCAGGTTAAATAAGAATGGCGGTACGGTTCCAGTTTCTATATTGGCGACTTTATTAAATATAAGTGTAAAGGTGAGCGCTGTAAATAAGGGCTGAATTAAATACCAAAGCGGCCCTAAAATGGTTTGCTTATAAACGGTTACCACATCGCGTTTTACAAAAAGCATGAGTAAATCGCGATAACGCCATATTTCGGCAAAATTAAAGTCAATTAATTTACGTTTGGAAGATATGGTATATAACCAGTCTTCGTCTTCAAGCTTACTCAATGTGGGTCCTGTTTTTTTTGGTTGTGGCTAATATAAGTAATGAGGCATTAAGAATGAAAAATTAAGAATGAAAAAAATGGGAAATTATTTATTTGTTGTAGGGACAGGTCGCGACCTGTCCGTACAGCGACCTGTCCGTATAACAACCTGTCCGTACAGCGACCTGCCCGTATAGCAACCTGTCCGTATAGCAACCAGCCCGTACCTAGGAAAATACTACCTGCCTTTGCTTTTGCTACGGACAGGCTGGCGGGTAGTGGGTAGAAAAACAAACCCCCGCCTGCCTCCCTGTCTATTCGGCATTCGGGCAAGCCCGCCTGAATGACCTAGTCGGGCAGGCTCCGTCTAGCCCTCCTGTCGTTGGGCTAGCCATCCCGCTTTTTAGCGGGAAGCCTTAAACTGTTACTTTTTATTATATGTATTTAAATAACAATAAATATCAGATTCTCTAAAGTTTCATAGTATGTAGATTTACCAACTACCCATTAAACGCATCCCAAGTCACCTTCAAACCTTCCCTCACAGAATACTCCGGCTGATAGCCCAACAGCTTTTGGGCTTTTGAAATATCGGCCAAAGAATCTCGCACATCTCCTTGACGGTCTGGGCCGTGATTAGCTTTTAAGTCGGAGACTGCTGCTTGTTGTAAGGACTCCCATAAATAATTGACAGAAATACGTTCGCCACAGGCTACATTAAACACCTCATTGGATGCTTCTTTAGGTGCAAAGAAGCCTTTTATATTGGCTTGCACCGCATTATCCACAAAGGTGAAGTCCCGGGTTTGTCCGCCATCCCCATTAATAGTTGGTGCTTCCTTATCTTTAAGCGCCTGCATAAATAAGGGAATAACAGCTGCATAAGCACCATTGGGACTTTGCTTTGGGCCAAAAACATTAAAATAACGCAACCCTACCACATCGGTGCCATAGGTTTTTCCAAAGACATCGGCATAGAGTTCGTTCACGTATTTTGTCACGGCGTAAGGCGATAAAGGTTTCCCTATATGTTCTTCTACTTTAGGCAGGGTTTTGCTATCTCCATAGGTAGAACTAGAAGCTGCATAAACCATGCGTTTCACGGATTTACTTTCTTTTAAAGCAATCATCATGTTTAAGAAACCAGAAATATTCACGGCATTGGTGGTTGCAGGATCGTTTATAGAACGAGGTACAGAACCTAAAGCCGCTTGGTGACTTACATAATCCATCTCTTCCATGGCTTTTTTGCAAGTTTCAAGATCTCTAATATCTCCTACTAATAATTCAAAGGCCGGATGAGCTTCAAATTCTGCCAGGTTTTCGCGATAGCCATTAGAAAAGTCGTCTAAAACTCTTACTTTTTTAGCCCCGTGTTTTAAGAGATATTCTACAAGATTGCTTCCTATAAAGCCTCCACCCCCTGTTACTAAGAAGTTTAGGGTGGATAGATTATGGGCATGATGTGGTTTACTGTACATGGTTTTTATTTTAGAAGCTAAAAGTAACGGTTTTAAACAAACACAGAAAATAAAAACGCTTATTGTATTATTTATTTGTTGAAGTAATAGTAAATCCTACTAATTACATTATCTAGTTTTAAAAGAAGATTTAATTTAAATTAAATTAGGGATGTTTTCAAACCCCCGCCTGCCTCCCTGTCTGTTCGGCATTCGGGCAAGCCCGCCTGAATGACCTAGTCGGGCAGGCTCCGTCTCATCTTCTCTGCGTTCAGATGATCCACCTCCCTTCATCTGAAGGGAGGAGCTTAGATTGTTATTTTCTAAAATATGTAGTTAAATGGATGTTAACTGCACGGCTCCCCTCTTTAGTTACGACCGAGCGTATAAAAATAGTCCTGTGGACTATTTTAGCGAAGGGGCGAGCTGGCGCGTGGGCATGGACAGACGGAGTCTGGACGGGGAGTTTGCAATAACTAAATAAATCTATTAGCTTTTAAAAGCAAACCCTCCGTCTAGCCTTCCTTTCGTCGTGCTAGCCACCTCCCTTTAACTAAAGGGAGGAGCCATTTTGGAATTCTTATTACAATATTTAAATAGCAAGACTAAACCTTATTTTCAAGTGTAATTAAAAAGAAAATATAATTAATACTATTCAAGTATTATAAAAAGTAACTGCATGGCTCCCCTCTTCAGTTGAAGAGGGGTGGACAGACGGAGTCTGGACGGGGAGTTTGAAGAATAGCGATACCTGCAGGACAGGCAGGGAGTTCTACTCCAAACCCGCTATCAAATTCACTTTTTGTGCTCTACGTCCTGCTTTTAATTGTTTTTCTCTGCCTATGGCATCACCAATCATGTGATAAGCTTCAAAATACACGAGTTTATCCAAATTATATCTTGCAGTAAACGATTTTGGGTTGTGTTTTTCTTTGTGTTGTTTCACACGCAGCACAAGGTTAGAAGTAACTCCCACATATAAGGTGGTGTTGTTTTTGCTTGTGAGTATGTATGTGAAACCTGGCTTCATACTTTGACTTTTATTTGAATTGTTTTTAATTAGAGTATGAGCCTGTCATTGTGAGCCCCCCTGTTTAGATGTCATTGCGAGGAGTGACGTAGGAACGACGTGGCAATCTGTAGGTTATTTCATTCCGACACTTCTAGTATTCCTACAGTAGCGAGCCTGTCTTTTTCCGGTATTGTTATAACTTATTTAATTCGGCGCTCCATTTAACAGATTGCCACGGTCGTACCTCCCTCGCAATGACGCTTGGGTGGGGACGACTCGCAATGACGGCCTTAATTATAGACTCGTAATGACGCTTGGGTGGGGCCCCGCAACAGTAAAGCCCCCTTTCGGGGATTTAGAGGATTACAAACGCCCATCAACCATTTCTCGTGGTAATAGCGACTTCACATCAAAAATAACACCTATTGGCGATTTTAACCGTTCGATATCTATCTCAATAAATTCGTTGTGACTGACTGCTAAAATAATCGCATCGTAATTATGACTCACTTCTTTTTTATCGCAAAGCAAATCAAAACCGTATTCTTCTTTTACTTCCTCGGAAGACGCCCAAGGATCGAAGACATCCACATTCACATTATAACTTTCTAATTCTCTAATAATATCAATAACTCTGGAGTTTCTAATATCCGGACAGTTTTCTTTAAAGGTAATTCCTAATACCAGCACTTTCGCGCCTTTGATAGTCGCTCCCTTTTTAATCATCATTTTCACGGTTTCTGTAGCCACATAAGCCCCCATACTATCGTTCATCTTTCTCCCGGCCAAAATAATCTCTGGATTGTATCCGGATTCAATGGCTTTCTGTGCTAAGTAATACGGATCGACACCAATACAGTGCCCACCTACTAAACCTGGGGTGAAATTAATAAAGTTCCATTTGGTGCCTGCAGCTTCTAAAACAGCTTTAGTATCAATGTCTAAGAGTCTGAAGATTTTAGAAAGCTCGTTTACAAAAGCAATATTGATATCACGCTGTGAGTTTTCAATAACCTTAGCGGCTTCAGCTACTTTTATAGACGGCGCCATATGGGTACCGGCCGTAATAATAGACTTGTATAAATTATCTACTTCCACAGCTATTTCTGGGGTAGAACCTGATGTTACTTTTAATATTTTTGTCACCGTATGCTTCTTATCTCCCGGATTAATACGTTCTGGAGAATAGCCTGCATAGAAGTCTGTATTGAACTTAAGTCCGGAAACTTCTTCTAGAATAGGCACACAAATATCTTCGGTAACTCCTGGATATACGGTAGACTCGTAGATAACAATGTCTTTAGGTTTTAAAACCTTCCCAATACTTTCACTTGCTTTAACTAGTGGCGTAAAGATGGGTTTATTGAGTTCGTCTGTTGGTGTTGGAACCGTAATGATATAAATATTGGAATCTTCAATAGCATCTAATTGATCACTTACATAAAGTCCGTTATTATTGGAAGGACTTAAAGCAAGTACCTCTTGTAATAAGTTATCTGACACTTCTAAGGTTCTATCTTTTCCAGCTTGTAATTCTGAAATACGTCTGGCGTTAACATCAAAGCCAACAACAGGATATTTTTTTGCAAACTCTACGGCTAAAGGTAAGCCTACATAGCCCAGTCCTACAATGGTGATTTTATAATTCATATGATAATTGGTAATTATTATTTTTTTAATGTTTCTCCCGCCTTCGCAAAATACTCCGACAGGTATATACTGTTAATTTTTACTAGATAAAAGCACTAGTATGCTAGTAATATTGATAAAGGTTTTCAATTAACCTCATGTCTATCAATTCCCCGCAGATGACGCAGATTCTCGCAGAGCTTCCAACGGGCTTCTCATACCTCATACCTCATACCTCATCCCTAATTCCTCAAACCTATCAATTTCCCGCAGATGACGCAGATTTTCGCAGAGCTTTCAACCGGCTTCTCAAACCTCTCAATTTCCCGCAGATGACGCAGATTCTCGCAGAGCTTCCAACGGGCTTCTCATACCTATCAATTTCCCGCAGATGACGCAGATTTTCGCAGAGCTTCCAACTGGCTTCTCATACCTCATACCTCATACCTCATACCTAACACCTCACACCTCATACCTAACACCTATATCTTCCTCAAAAAGGCCTTAATTTTCTTTAGCCAGGTTTGTTTTCCATCTTCATGATAGGCATTTCCATACACGCCGTAACCATAGCCATATCCGTAGCCATAACCATAGCCGTAATTATGATTGGTTTTATGCTTATAGAAGTTTAGTATAAAATGAATATTTTTAACTTCCCCTCCGCGATACTTCGCATTAATAAGTTGTAACATGCCCTTTTTGGTATAGTCCAAACGAATCATAAATATAGAGGTATCTGCATATTTTACCAGTTCCAAAGCATCAGTCACCAAACCTAAAGGTGGTGTATCTAATACAATAATATCATATTCCTGACGCAGTTTTTCAATAAGCTCTGTCAACAACGGACTCATTAATAATTCGGACGGGTTTGGAGGAATAGGTCCTGCTGAGGCCACATCTAAATTTTCGATGTGAGTAGCATATTTCACTTCTTCAAAAGGCTTCTCGCCAATTAAATAGTTTACCATTCCATTGTCGTTAGACAGTCCGAAATCGTCAAAAATCTTAGGTTTCCGTAAATCCAGTCCCAAAAGTATTGTTTTTTTTCCACTTAGCGCATATACCGTGGCCGTATTAATGGAACAAAATGTCTTACCTTCTCCTGATACTGAAGAGGTTACCAGAATGGTTCTTCCGCCTTCCCGGGGTGTTTTATTAAGTACAAACTGCAAACTGGAACGAATGGAACGAAAGGATTCTGCTACGGCCGACTTCGGTTTTTCGAAAACAACCAGATTGTTGTGGTAACGGTATTTTCCAATAAGTCCGATAATAGGAATTTTTGAAAGACGCACCACCTCATCGGACCCATGAATGGTATGATCCAGCAGAAAGATGACAAAAATAAGGAACATAGGAATAAAGAATCCCAGCATGAGTCCCATCATATAATTTAAGGACTTATTAGGCCCTATCAAGCCACCCCCAATATCTTTAGCTTCGTCTATAATACTGATATCCGAAATATTAGCCGCTTTTACAATGGCAGCCTCACTGCGTTTATCCATATATAAGTTATAGGCCTCTTGAGAGATATCTAACTTACGCTGAATCTTTAAAAACTCCTGCTGGTTCTCTGGCAAGTCGCTTAATTTAGCTTCAGAGATAGCCATATTACGCTGCAGGGTATTCATTAGCGTGCGAATGGTGCTTTTTGTAGCTGCTATCGTTTCCAAAAGCACATTCTTTTCGGCGTCAATACGTCTGTCTATATCTTTAAAAATATCTGAATTCTCTCTGGTGGTATATTCCAAACTCTGACGCTCAATGGCCAGGCTCGTAATTTTTGATACGGAAGTCATAATATTCGACTCCTCAATCCCCACGGAGCTGGGAGCTGCAATGCCTGTATAGTCCGTTTTAGTGCGTAAATAGGTTTCTAGAGCATCTAAATAATCCAATTTGGATTGCTCGACCTCCTTTTGAGATTCTAATTCCCGAAGTTTGTTGGAAACCTCGGTCATTTCTGTAGATACATCAAAGACTTTATTTTGCTTTCGGAAGGTATTCATCTCCTCTCCAAAATCTTTTAAGTTGGTATTAACAGCAGCCAGACTACTGTCTATAAACTTGATGGTATTGGTAGCGTATAAGTTTTTACGTTCCAATTCCGTTTCACTTAAAATAACAGCTGTGGTATTTAAATAATCTACTATTTTCTTCTTGTTATTCCCAGCTAGAGATAAAACCAAAACAGAAGCCGAAGCGTTGCTATAAGGCTTGACTCCAATACCATGCTTATAGCCATTTACAATGCCATCGAAATTACTGAACTGCATAAAAAACTCCACCCCCGGTTTAATAGGTCGGTCGTTTCTTAATTGGACCACACCCTGAAAGAAGGGTAAATCTATTTTTTGACCTATTTGATATTCTTTTGTAAAGGTACCCACAGGAAGATCTACGGGGAGACGCTCTTTGGTATCGTAACGCTGACCAGAACCTCTTTCTGAACTAAACTCTGTAAAGACCTCAAAGCTGTTGCTAGACAAGAAGCGAATCCCGATAAACTGTCCCAATACTTGTGGTTTGGATTTATCCAGCTCAAAAATAAAAGGCGCATCTGTATAGACATCTATTTTGCGATATTTTCCCTCTACAAAATAGTTCATATAAGATTTTAAGGAATCTACAACCTTCTCATTATGTGTACGGGTTTGCAGGGTAGTAATGGTTTTTCCCATTTTTCCAGACACCCCTCCCCAGTTAAAAGATATGCTGGTATTTGCTGTAAAAAAAGGATTTTGATCGTTTTCAACGGAAATCAAAGAGTCTAATTTATAGACGTTTTGCTTTCTAACATTAATGAGATAGGCTATAATAAGCGCCACCCCAATGCATGCCAAAACAAACTTCCAGAGGTTTAATACTTTAAATAAATACCCTTTAAAATCGAAGTTGATACTCCCACCTTCGCTCTGCTCTACATCGTCGTATTCGTATTCTGCCATGGCTAAATTTTATCTATTAACAAGAGCGTGGTAGTTACTAAAGACAAGGCTGTAATAATGGTAGCCAATGTTTGCATTCCCGTGGTTCCAGTACCCCAAGACTTTTGTTTTAAAGGCTTGACATAAATAATATCGTTGGGTTGAATATAATAATAAGGCGATTGCATAACAGCAGCATCTAATAAATTAACATGATGAATTTGCTGTCCTTGCGGATACTGCCTGATAATTAAAACATCTTTCCGGTTTCCTGTTATTTCAATATCTCCAGCATTTGCCAGGGCCTCAAAAATATTAACCCGTGCCTGATACAAGGTTTGCGTTCCTGTGGAACCTACTTCGCCATTTACTGTAAACCGAATTCCCGTTAGTTTTACAGACACAAAAATATTAGCCGTTTCTTTAAATTCTTTTTCCAGTAGTTTTTTCTCCAGCATTTGTTCCAATTCTTCGGTGGTATAACCTAAGACATTAATCTCCCCAAGAACAGGGATTCTAATATTCCCGTGCAGGTCTACCGTAAAACCATCAAAATAAGCTCTTTGATCCCCATCAGCATTTAAATTCTCTTCCCCCACCGGGTTGAATATCTGGACATTTTTTTGATCCATAGACTTGACACGGATATTTAAAATATCATTTATTTGAACGCGATAAGGTTTTTGTTTCTCAGTAATTACCTGGGTCGTATCCATGGCTGTTTCCTGGTTTTGTAAATACACCAATTCCTTGTTTGGAATACAAGACATAAAACTGATGCAAATAATAAAACACACAAGAACAAAAGGTTTCTTCATGAGGACTTAAATAGTTATTCACAAATATAACTTTTCGATAGGAATATCAAAACTAATGTAGTTAATTTTGGTTTTTATACGTTTATTTGCAGAAAACATAGCTCTTTTGAATTATCTAACAGTTGAAAATATTTCGAAATCTTACGGAGAGCTAAACCTCTTCCAAGATCTTTCTTTTAGTATCCATAAGGATCAGAAAATAGCCTTTGTAGCTAAAAACGGGACTGGAAAAACGTCCATTTTAAATATGCTATCGGGGAAAGACACCCCCGATTCTGGGAATATTATTTATAGAAAAGACATCCAGGTGGCCTTTCTATCTCAGGAACCAGATATTAACAACGACTTAACCGTTGAAGCTGCCATTTTTGACACTAAGAATCCCATTTTAGATGTTATTAAAAACTACGAAAAAGCTTTAGAAAATCCGGAAGATGCTGAAGCTTATCAGAAAGCTTTTGAGCAGATGGAAATCCATGAAGCATGGGTTTTTGAAACTCAGTATAAGCAGATTTTATTTCAGCTAAAATTAGAGAACCTCAGTCAGAAAGTAAGCACCCTATCTGGGGGACAGAAAAAAAGACTGGCTCTGGCCATTGCCTTACTTAAAAAACCCGATCTGCTTATTTTAGACGAGCCAACCAACCATTTAGATTTAGAAATGATTGAGTGGCTGGAAGCGTTCTTTGCTAAAGAACAAATGACTTTGTTTATGGTGACGCACGACAGGTATTTCCTGGAGCGTGTTTGTAATGAAATAATTGAATTAGATCAAGGACAACTCTATACTTATAAAGGGAACTACTCGTATTACCTAGAGAAGAAAGAAGCTCGGATAGAAAATGAAGCCATAGAGCTTGGGAAAACGAAACAACTCTTTAAAAAAGAACTGGATTGGATGCGTAAGCAGCCTAAAGCCAGAACTACAAAGTCCAAATCCAGAATTGACGACTTCCATCATATAAAACACAAAGCACAGCAACGCCGAAACGACCATGAGGTTCAGTTAGAATTAAACATGGAACGCATGGGGAGTAAAATTCTAGAGCTACATAAGGTGTCTAAGGCTTATAAAGATTTAACCATTTTAGATGGCTTTGATTATAATTTCCAAAGAGGTGAACGTTTAGGCATTATTGGTAAAAACGGTACAGGGAAATCGACGTTCTTAAACTTAATTACACAAACCCAACAACCAGATTCTGGGAAAATAGTTTTAGGAGAAACGGTCAAGTTTGGGTATTATACTCAGGCAGGGATTCAGGTAAAACCAGAGCAAAAAGTGATTGATGTTATTAAAGAATTTGGTGAGTTTATTCCCTTAAAGAAAGGCCGACAAATTAGTGCACAGCAATTGTTAGAGCGCTTTTTATTTGACCGTAAAAAACAATACGATTTTGTTGAAAAACTAAGTGGTGGGGAACGCAAACGTCTGTATTTATGCACGGTGTTAATTCAGAACCCTAACTTTTTAATCCTAGATGAACCTACGAACGATTTAGATATTGTAACCCTAAATGTCTTAGAAAGCTTTTTATTAGATTTTCCGGGCTGCTTGATTGTGGTGTCTCACGACCGGTATTTTATGGATAAGGTGGTGGACCATTTATTTGTGTTTAGAGGACAAGGAGTTATTGAGGACTTCCCAGGAAACTATTCCGACTTTAGAACCTATGAAGACAGTGTAGCTCAAGAAGCTACTACAGAATCTAAGAAAGAGAAGAAACAATGGAAAAAAGAAAGCAAATCTACCCTGTCTTATAACGAACAGAAAGAGTATAATAATCTGGAAAGCAAATTAAATTCTTTAGAGTTTGATAAAAAGGAATTAGAAGAAAAGTTTCACGACCAAAGTCTCACGCCTGATGACATAGCAAAACTCTCAGAAAAACTTCAAAAAGTAATGGACGAGATTGATGAGAAAGAAATGAGGTGGTTTGAGTTGAGTGCGAAGATGGAGGGTTAGTGGTGAGTTGTGAGTTGTGAGTTGTGAGTGGTGAGTTGTGAGTGGTTAGTTGTTAGTGGTGAGTTGTTAGAGGTTGGGTATTAGGTATGAGGGATGTGTATGTTATGAGTTGTATGTTGTGAGTTGTATGTTGTGAGTTATCTGTTGTGAGTTATCTGTTGTGAGTTATCTGTTGTGAGTTATCTGTTGTGAGTTATCTGTTGTGAGTTATCTGTTGTGAGGTATCTGTTGTGAGTTGTATGTTGTGAGTTATCTGTTGTGAGTT
>NZ_JAPMLL010000001.1 GCF_026410255.1 Xanthomarina sp. F1114 | reverse complement strand
CTGTAGTTATCTTATTCTATATTGTCCAAAATTTAAAATAAAAAAACCTTTAATTATTAAGTTTAGGCTTTCAGAGAAGTTTCAGATTATACTTTTGAACCACTGTAGTTATCTTACTCTAAATTTTTTTAAAATTTAAGACAAAAAAAGAGTTACCAAATGGTAACTCTTCTTTGAGGTGTCGAGCGGATTCGAACCGCTGTAGATGGTGTTGCAGACCACTGCCTAGCCACTCGGCCACGACACCCTATAAATCCTATATTTTAACTTCCTAAAAACAAAGTTTAAACGGAGGGTTTATTTTTGATGACTGCAAATGTAAAAAATTTTAAGCTCATTCGCTATTTAGAAGCTACTTTTTACGCTTTTTGGTCATTTTTATGGTAACCATTTCAACATCACCACCAATAGGAGGATTTAATTTACTCACGCCAATAGTTGCTTTTTTTACTAAATTGTCTTCTTTAAAAATTCTGTTTAAAATTCGTTTAGCTACTGTTTCCAATAGTTTAGACGGTTTTTGCATCTCTTCTCTAACAATTCTATTTAAAAAAACATAATCTACCGTATCGCTTAATGCATCTGTTTTAGCCGACTTTTTTAAACTAGCTGTTACTTCTAAATCTACTCTATAATCGCATCCAATGGTTGTTTCTTCCTTTAAACATCCATGATGTGCAAAAACTCTTATATTTTCAACTTTTATTATTCCCATAGGACAAAAATACTATTCAGATTGGCACTTTTACAACATTTTTAAATTTAATTATTAGCTAAATAATTAATTTGTGAAGAAATCAAAAATATTACCAATTGCACTTGTTTTAGATTTATAAAATTCGGTATACGTACATTTTGTGCAAGTTACAGAGGTGAATTTTTTATTTTGAATATTAAAAAGCTTAGTAAATAGTCCACCCGTGGCTTGCATTTGATCTACTTGATAGGTACGATTATGGCATTTTGGACATTCATAATTTCTATGTTGCATAGTATAAGTTTTTATTATAGGTACGAAAAACGGTTGAGATGTTACAATTAGTGTAAAATTACTTAATTTTGCGCTTCATGTTTTGAATAAAGAATATCTTATGTCTGAAGAATCAAAATCTCTCAATTTTATTGAGCATATTATAGAAGAAGATCTGGCTAATGGCTTAAAAAAGGAAGCTTTACGGTTTCGTTTTCCACCAGAGCCAAATGGTTATTTACATATTGGTCATACTAAAGCCATTGGAATTAGTTTTGGTTTAGGCGAAAAATACAAGGCACCAGTAAACCTTCGTTTTGACGATACAAATCCGGCGAAAGAAGAACAGGAATATGTGGATGCTATAAAAGAAGATATTTCTTGGTTAGGTTATAAATGGGCCAACGAATTATATTCGTCAGATTACTTTCAGCAGTTATACGATTGGGCGGTTGCTCTTATAAAAGAAGGAAAAGCTTATGTGGATTCACAATCTAGTGAAATTATGGCCCAGCAAAAAGGTACTCCAACTCAACCAGGAGTGGATGGACCGTATAGAAATAGAAGTATAGAAGAGAATTTAGATTTATTTCAACGTATGAAAGACGGAGAATTTAATGAAGGTTCTCATGTACTTCGTGCAAAAATAGACATGCAACATCCTAATATGTTAATGCGCGACCCATTGATGTATCGTATTCTAAAAAAATCGCATCACAGAACGGGAACGGATTGGTGTATTTATCCCATGTACGATTGGACACATGGAGAAAGTGATTATATAGAACAGATTTCACATTCATTATGCTCGCTTGAATTTAAGCCTCATAGAGAGCTTTACAACTGGTTTAAAGAACAAGTATATAAATACCAGCCAGAAGAGCTGCCAATGCTTCCAAAACAGCGTGAATTTGCGCGTTTAAACTTAAGTTATACCATAATGAGTAAACGTAAGTTGCTTAAATTGGTGGAAGAGAAAATTGTATCGGGGTGGGATGATCCAAGAATGCCTACTATTTCAGGACTTCGCAGACGTGGTTACACGCCAAATTCTATTAGAAAATTTGTAGAAACTGTGGGAGTTGCAAAACGTGATAACGTAATTGATGTTGCTTTATTAGAGTTTTGCATTCGCGAGGATTTAAATAAAACAGCACCAAGAGTCATGGCTGTTTTAGATCCTGTTAAGGTGGTTATTACTAATTATCCGGAAGGAAAAGTAGAATGGCTGGAAGCCGAAAATAATCAGGAAGATGATAGCGCCGGATATAGAAAGGTGCCATTTTCTCGCGAGATTTATATTGAAAAAGACGATTTTAAAGAACAAGCAAATAGTAAATATTTCAGATTAACTTTAGGAAAAGAAGTTCGTTTAAAAAATGCTTATATCATAAAAGGTGAAAGTGTTGTAAAAGATGAAAAGGGAAATATAATAGAAATTCACTGTACTTATACTGAAGATACAAGCATAAAAGTAAAAGGAACTCTGCATTGGGTTTCTATTCCACATGCTATAAAAGCTGAAGTTAGAGAATACGATAGATTGTTTTTAGACGAAGCACCAGATGCACATCCAGACAAAGATTTTATGGAGTTTATTAATCCTGAATCTTTAAAAATTGTTGAAGCTTATGTAGAGCCTAGTTTATCAGAAGCAAAAGTAGGAGATAGGTTCCAATTTCAACGTATTGGTTATTTTAATGTAGATAACGATTCTTCTTCAGAGAAGCTTGTTTTCAATAAAACTGTTGGTTTAAAGGATTCTTGGGCAAAACAAAAGCCAAGAGAAAATACAAACCAACAAAAGCCACAACAAAATCAGCCAAAGAGAAAGGCAATTGATATTATTCAGAAATTAGGAAAAAAATACACAAATCTTCCAGAAGCTAAACAGCAAAATGTGAAAGCTGAAATCTTAGAATTAGCACAAAATGTTAGTTATGATGAGCTTGAACCTTTATTTAACACAGCAGTTAAGAAAGTTGGAACTAGAATTGCTGCCATGTTAATTTTAAACGTTTTAATTGAAAATGGACAAGAAAGAAACTCAGAAATTAATGATTTTATTGAGAAAGCCTTAAACGATAATAATGAGCTTTTAGTGGCTGAAGCAAAGGCTATTTAAGTACAATAAAATAGTGTAATTACTAGACCTCGAATCATCTAATTCGGGGTCTTTTTTTATGTAATATTTTGATGTTATCTGCCTAATTATAGGTTTCCAGACTTTGAAATTCCTTTAATTATATTTAACTATAAATCAAATTGTTAAGATTAACTTATCTATTTTGAAAGTGACTTTATTTTTAGTATCTTTTAGATTATTAAATGATTAGAAGTTAATATGAAAACAGTGAAAGAGTTACTTACAGAAATATCAAGTTTATTACTTTATATTAAGAAGGAATATCCAATTAGTTACAAACACTTGGACGAACATCCCATAACTATTCCCAACGTAGAAAATCCAAACATTTCTACAGAAGAATTGGAGAAGTATTTGGCCATTTTAAAAGATTTAATTGCAAAGAAAGAAGCTTAAAAATTAAAACCACCAATTTTTAAAAATTGGTGGCTTTTTTTATGGGTAAACGTATTATTTACGTTGAATTATTCTTCCTTCTTCTTTTTAGAATTCTTCATAGCTTCTCCAATTTGATTACTAGCTGTAAAACTAGCTACCATATCGTTTAACATATTACTTCCTGCTTGTGGCGAGTTTGGTAGCAATATTAAGTTGGTATTAGTTTCTCCGCCTATAGCTTGTAAAGTGTCGTAATGTTGTGTTACAACAATTAGGGCAGACGCTTCTTGACTATTAATACCTACACGATTTAAAACATCTACAGATTCTTCTAAACCTCTGGCAATTTCCCGACGTTGATCTGCAATACCTTGACCCTGTAAACGCTTACTTTCTGCTTCGGCTTTTGCTTTTTCAACAATTAAGATTCTTGCGGCATCTCCTTCAAACTGAGCTGCAATTTTTTCACGTTCGGAAGCATTAATACGATTCATAGCTTGCTTTACTTGAGCATCTGGGTCTATATCTGTTACTAAGGTTTTAATAATATCAAACCCATAATCGGACATAGCATCGTTTAATTCTGCTTTTACAGCTAAAGCAATATCGTCTTTTTTAACAAAGACATCATCCAATTTCATTTTTGGAACTTCTGCTCGAACCACATCAAAAACATAACTGGTTATTTGTTCGTGAGGATAATCTAATTTATAAAAGGCATCATATACTTTTTCTTTTATTACCATGTATTGAACAGAAACTTTTAGCCTTACAAATACATCGTCTAATGTTTTTGTTTCAATAATAACATCTAATTGCTGAATTTTTAAACTCAATCTTCCAGCAATTCTATCGACTAAAGGAATTTTTAATTGAAGTCCAGAATGACGGATACTTTGAAATTTACCAAAACGCTCAACAATAACTGCTGTTTGTTGTTTTACAATAAAAAACAAAGAGATAAATATAAATAAACCAACGATTATAAAGGGAATGTATAACATAATTAGGATTTTTTTTAGTTTGTAAAATAGTTCACTACGAATTTAAGTTATATTTGTAACAATCACACTAGATGGCTTATGCAAAAAAAACAACTTATAGTATTAGTAGCATTATGTATTGGTTTTGTTACAATGTCTTATGGACAAATGAATAGATATCAGATAAAAAATGGATTTGGTATTTATGGAGGTATCACACAATACGATATTTTAACTGATAATTTTATAACTAAAAAAGGAAATGGATGGCAGGCAGGAGCCTCGGCTACTGTTGATATTCCACATAAATGGTATAATGTAAGTTACATCATTCAATTGTCTGAAAATAATGTAGGTATCGCTGCTAAACCACTTTTAGTGAGTCCGATGGATGAATTTGTAGATTATAAAATATTTACCGCCCAAATTGCATTATTATTACATGTAAAAATAATTCAGAGCTTTTTAACTGTTGATGTTGGTCCTATGATTCAATACAATAGTGATATGGAAATTAAGGATAAAGCTTACGAAAATTATATTGTAAATTCTTATACAAATTTAATGGCGAAGGACTTAAGAGACATTTCTAATTTTAACGTGGACGGAGCAATTGGAGCTTCAGCGGGGTTTGGTTTTTTTAAACTAAAAGCCCAATATATTTATGGGTTTACAAATATGCTTGCAAAGTTAAATGATAGTAATTTGGACTTAACAGGAAACGATAAAAAAATAAAAGGAAACCAATCTATGCTTGCACTAACTGCAATGATTACATTTTAAAAAGCTTTTATTTATACAGAGTGGAAGGGTTTTAAAATATATTAATTATAAATTCCTGTATGATCAAGGATTAAATTATAAGCTAAAGAAAGCGACCATTTGGTCGCTTTTTTTTATGATAGTGTATTGATTTATGATAGTGTATTGATAAGATTCTCTATACGTCTCACGCTTTCATCTTTCCCAATTAAATACATAATATCAAAAACTTCAGGACCTTGTAAAGCGCCAACCAATGCCAAACGTAATGGCATCATTACTTTTCCAAAACCTATTTCTTTTGATGTTATCCAGCCTTTAATACTTGTTTGAAGGTTTTCAATCGTATAATTTTCAACAGAAGAAATAAGGGTTACTAGTTCTTTCATAAGATCTGGAGAATCTTCTTTCCAAGCTTTTTTTACAGCTTTTTCATCAAGATTTGATGGGGTTTCGAAGAAAAAATGTCCTAAATCCCAAAAATCAGTTACAAAAGTAGCTCGTTCTTTAATTAAGTTAATTACCATTGAAATATAATTTACATCAATGTCTTTTAACTCTTCTGGAAATAACATTTGAAACTGTTTAGCAAGATCATCGTTATTTTGTTCTTGCATATAATGGTGGTTAAACCATTTTATTTTGTCTGGATCAAATCTAGCTCCAGCTTTATTTACACGACTTAAATCGAATGCCTGAACCAATTCTTCTAAACTAAAAATTTCTTGTTCTGTACCAGGATTCCATCCTAAAAAGGCTAAAAAGTTTACAACAGCTTCTGGAAAATATCCATCTTCTCTATAACCACGGGAAATTTCCTCTGTTTTATGATCTTTATATGCTAAAGGGAATACAGGAAATCCTAGTTTATCACCATCACGTTTACTTAATTTTCCTTTTCCGGTTGGTTTTAAGATAAGTGGTAAATGTGCAAATTCAGGAGCATCCCAGCCAAAAGCATCATATAATTGATAGTGTAATGCTAAAGAAGGCAACCATTCTTCTCCACGAATAACATGCGAGATTTCCATTAAATGGTCGTCTACAATATTGGCTAAATGGTAAGTTGGCATGCCATCACTTTTAAACAAAACCTTATCGTCAAGAATATTGGTATCTATAGTTATTTTTCCACGAATAATATCTGTAAGATGAAGAGTTTCATCTTGAGGCGATTTAAAACGAACGACATAGTCTTCGCCTGCATCTAATTTACTTTTAGTTTCTTCGGCAGAAAGCGATAAAGAGTTATCTAATTTTAATCGATTATGCCAATTATAGATAAAGGTTTTCCCTTCTGCTTCGTGATTTTTTCTATGTAAATCTAGAGCTTCAGCTGTATCAAACGCATAGTAGGCATGTCCGGAAGCAATCAATTTATCAGCAAATTCTTTATATAAATGCTTACGCTCACTTTGTCTATAAGGACCAAACTTTTCGTTTTTTCCTGGACCTTCATCAAATGTTATACCACACCAATTTAAGGATTCAACAATATAATTTTCTGCTCCTTCAACAAACCTGTTTTGGTCTGTATCTTCAATTCTAAGAATAAAGGTTCCGTTGTTTTTTTTTGCAAATAGGTAGTTAAAAAGTGCTGTTCTAACACCTCCAATATGTAAAGGTCCTGTTGGACTTGGTGCAAAACGCACTCTTACTTGTTTTGACATGTTGTTTTGTTTGAAGTTGCAAAGATAGAGCAGAGAACAAGAAAGAGCAAAGAAAATAGTATAAAGCAATAAAGAAAGCTTCTTAAACTATTTTTTTAAAATTAACTAAGTTTTACAAATGCTAAGTATATAAGAGTAAAATTATTATTGTAGTTTTAGTGGTTAAGAAAACTGGTACTAAATTTAGATGGCAAAATTCCAAGATATTCAATTAAAACTGGAGCAATTTATTAGGCGTTTTTATACGAATGAATTGCTAAAAGGAGCAATTTTATTCTTTGCTTTAGGATTTTTATACTTTTTGTTTACACTTTTTGTCGAGTATATTTTATGGTTAAACACTTCGGCCAGAACCATATTATTTTGGGCTTTTATTGGAGTAGAGTTGGCCTTGTTTTATAAATTTATTGCTATTCCATTAGCTAAGTTGTTTAAACTTCAAAAAGGAATAGATTTTAAGGAAGCTTCGAAATTAATAGGAAATCATTTTCCTGAAGTTCAAGATAAATTATTAAATGTACTTCAATTAAACGAATCGGGAGATATAAACTCAGCAGATTCTGAACTCTTATTGGCAAGTATCAATCAAAAATCTGCCGAATTACAACCTATTCCTTTCAAGTTGGCTGTTAATTTTAAATCCAATTTAAAATATCTTAAATATGCGGCTATTCCGATTGTTATTTTATTTCTAACCTTTATAACAGGACATATAAACTGGTTTAGCGATAGTTATCAACGTGTGGTTAATTATAAAACTGCCTACGAACCTCCAGCTCCTTTTCAATTTTTTATTTTGAATGAATCTCTAAATACTAATGAGAACACCGACTTTAAATTGAAGGTGTCAACGGCTGGAGATGTGGTTCCAGAAAATGTTAAAATTACATTTAATAAGGAGTCTTATGTTTTGCAACAAGTAAGCTCAGGAAACTTTGAGTATGTTTTTTCTAAGCCAAAATCCGATATCGAATTCCAATTATCAGCCAATACCGTAAAGTCGAAACCTTATGTTTTGAATGTATTTGAAGTGCCAAGTCTGCTCAATTTCGAAATGTTCTTGGATTATCCATCCTATACCAAAAGAACAGATGAGATTCTAAAAAGCACAGGTAATGCCATAGTTCCACAGGGAACAAAAATTACATGGAAACTAGCTACCAAAGCAACCGATCATGTTCATTTAATCTCTAAAGATACCCTTGAATTAAGAAAAACTGATTCGGATAGATTTGAAACCACAAAACAAGTCTCAACGCCTTTAGACTATAGCTTAACAACTAGTAATTCTAAATTAAAAAACTATGAAATCCTGTCTTATAGCATTGATGTTATTACGGACGAGCATCCCGAATTATCAATTAAAATGGCTGTAGATAGCCTAGATCAGCAATCTCTTTATTTTCATGGACAAGCGAGTGACGATTATGGATTGAGTAAACTTCAATTAGTATACTATCCTATTGATAATCAACAGTTAACAAAATTTGAACCCATTCCAATTTCCTCATCTAATGTAGCAGATTTTATTACCGCTTTTCCAAATCAGTTAGATTTAAAAGAAGGTGTGAGTTATAATTTGTTTTTTCAAGTATTTGATAATGACGCTTTAAACAATTATAAAAGTACCAAGAGCACTGTTTATTCTTATAGAAAATTAACGCAGGAGGAAGAAGAGCAAAAACAGTTGGAACAGCAAAATGAAACTATCCAAAACTTAGATAAATCCCTTGAAAAGTTTCAGGAAACAGAAAAGGAATTAGAATCTCTTTCTAAAACTCAAAAAGAAAAGGCCGAATTGAATTTTAACGATAAAAGGCAATTAGAAAATTTCTTAAAGCGACAAAAGCAACAAGAAGAAATGATGCAAAATTTCAATAAGGAGCTCAAAGAAAACTTAGAACAATTTCAACAACAAAATGAAGAGAATGATCAGTTTAAAGAAGATTTAAAGGAGCGATTAAAAGACAACGAAGAACAGCTTAAAAAGGATGAAAAGCTTTTGGAAGAGTTAGAAAAACTCCAGGATAAAATAAATAAAGAAGAACTTTCAGAAAAACTAGAACAACTTGCAAAACAAAATAAAAGCAAGAAAAGAAGCCTGGAACAATTATTGGAATTAACTAAGAAGTATTATGTAACTAAGAAGTTTGAAAGACTTCAAAAAGAATTGGAAGATTTAGCTAAAAAACAGTTGGATCTGTCAAACGAAACTAAAGAAAATAATACCAAAGAAAAGCAAGAAGAACTAAATAAGGAGTTCGAAGATTTTCAAAAGGAAATGGAAAAACTTGAAAAGGAAAACGAAAGTTTAATAGACCCTATGAAAATTCCTAACAATGAAAAGCAAGAGGAAGATATTAAAAAGGATCAAAAGGATGCTTCTGAAGAGTTAGGCAAAAAAGAGAAAAACGAAGAAAATAGTCAAGAAGAGGACGCTGAGCAAAATGAACAAAACGCTACTAAAAAACAAAAACAGGCTGGTGAAAAAATGAAAAATATGAGCCAGAAAATGCAAGCAAGTATGCAAATGATGGGTGGTGGTGGAGAACAGATGCAAGAAGATATTGCTATGTTACGTCAGATTTTAGATAACCTTGTTTTGTTTTCATTCGATCAAGAAGCGTTAATGAATCAGTTTAAAAGTATTGAGGTTAATCATAATAAATATGCTGAGTATTTAAAGAAACAACATACTTTAAAAGAACATTTTTCTCATATAGACGACAGCTTGTTTGCCTTATCTTTAAGACAACCAAAACTTTCTGAATTTGTAAATAGAGAGATTTCTGAAGTGTTTTATAATATAGATAAATCCTTGGAACAATTTTCAGATAATAATATTTTTAAAGGTGCTTCTAATCAACAATATACTATTACTGCCGCCAATAATTTAGCCGACTTTTTGAGTAATATTATGGATTCTATGCAAATGCAATCTAGTGGCCAAGGTTCCGGCGGACAAGGAAAACCTGAGCAAGGGTTACCGGATATTATAATGAGTCAGGAGGAATTGAACAAGCAAATGGAGGATGGTATGAAAAAAAGTCAAGATGGTAAGCCTAAAGAAGACGGTGAGGAAGGAAAAGAAGGTGAAAAAGGGAAGGATGGAGATAAAGGTAAATCCGGGGATAAGGAAGGAAAGGATGGAAAGGATGGTAACTCCGGTAATGATGGCCAACAGCAAGGAGAAGGAGAAGGTTCCATGTCTGATGAAATGCATGGAGAACTATTTAGAATCTATCAACAACAACAAGAAATTAGAAGAGCTTTAGAAGAGAAGCTAGCTAAAGAAGGTATTAACCCGGGAAATAGTAATTTATTAAAACAAATGGAACAAGTTGAAATGGATTTATTGAACAAAGGTTTTACTCAAAGAACTTTGGAGAAGATGATGAATTTACAACATCAATTATTAAAAATGGAGAATGCGACGTTTCAGCAGGGACAAGATACTAAACGAAAAGCTGAGACAAATGCCACAGAATTTGAGAATAATACCAATAATCAAATTCCAAAAGCCAAAGAATATTTTAATACAAACGAAATTTTAAATAGACAAAGTTTACCTTTGCAGCCTATTTACAATAAAAAAGTTAAAGACTATTTTAAGCTCGACAATGATTAGTTATAATTCTGAAAATACCTTCCATTTAGAAAATGAGGCACAAATTTCATCTTGGTTAGAAGAGGTGATTATAAATGAAGACTTCAAATTAGGGGAGATTAATTATATCTTTTGTAACGATGATTATTTGCATAAATTGAATGTTGAATTTCTGCAACATGACACTCTAACTGACATTATTAGTTTTGATTACACAGTAGGAAAATTAATACAAGGTGATATCTATATTTCCACAGAGAGAGTAACAGATAATGCAAAAGATTTTGATGTTTCGTTCTCCGAAGAATTACATCGTGTTATGGTTCATGGCGTATTACATTATTGTGGCTTCAAAGATAAATCTCCAGAAGATGAAAAGTTGATGAGACGGAAGGAGAATCAATATCTGGAATTATTATCTAAGATTCGGTAAATGAACGTATATTTGCAAGTTATTTTAACCCAAGTTGGGGCTTGAAATAATTAGTAGCAATAATGTTCCACGTGGAACAATGTTATTTTAAATCGCATTTTTAATAAGATTAGAAAAAACTTTATGTTTAATTCAGTATATGATGTTATAGTAGTTGGTGGTGGTCATGCAGGTAGCGAAGCTGCTGCTGCTGCCGCAAATATGGGAAGCAAAACATTGCTTATTACCATGAATCTACAAAACATTGCACAAATGTCTTGTAATCCTGCTATGGGAGGAATTGCAAAAGGGCAAATAGTAAGAGAAATAGATGCGCTTGGAGGGTATAGTGGTATTGTTAGTGATACCTCTGCTATACAATTTAAGATGTTGAACAAATCTAAAGGACCTGCTATGTGGAGTCCAAGAGTTCAAAGTGATAGAATGCGCTTTGCTGAGGATTGGAGATTGATGTTGGAGAATACCGAGAATTTAGATTTTTATCAGGAAATGGTATCTGGCCTCTTAGTAAAAAGCAATAAGGTTATTGGTGTAAAAACTTCACTTGGATTGGAAATTAAATCAAAGTCTGTTATATTAACTAATGGAACTTTTTTAAACGGACTAATCCATATAGGAGATAAGAATTTTGGCGGTGGAAGATCTGGAGAAAAAGCTGCTACTGGTATAACCGAACAATTGGTTAGTTTAGGTTTTGAATCTGGTAGAATGAAAACCGGAACACCTCCTAGAGTGGATGGAAGATCTTTAGATTTTTCCAAAATGATTGAACAGCCTGGAGACGAAAAACCAGAGAAGTTTTCATATCTGGATGTTACCAAACCACTAGTTAAGCAGCGATCTTGTTTTATGAGTTATACAAGCCCGGAAGTTCATGATTTACTTCGTGAAGGTTTTGAAAGATCTCCAATGTTTAATGGTAGAATTAAAAGTTTAGGGCCTAGATATTGTCCATCTATTGAAGATAAAATAAATCGTTTTGCAGATAAAGATAGACATCAATTGTTTATTGAACCGGAAGGATGGAATACGGTGGAAATGTATATTAATGGGTTTTCAACTTCTTTGCCAGAAGATGTTCAATTTAAAGCTTTGAGTTCGGTAGTTGGGTTTGAAAAAGTTAAATTTTTCCGTCCGGGATATGCAATAGAATACGATTATTTTCCACCTACTCAATTGCAGCATACCTTAGAAACAAAACTTGTAGAAGGTTTGTATTTTGCTGGACAGATTAATGGAACTACGGGATATGAAGAAGCGGCATCTCAAGGATTAATGGCTGGTATAAATGCATCTTTAAAAGTTAATGAAAAAGATCCTTTTACCTTAAGTAGAAGTGAGGCTTATATTGGTGTTTTAATCGACGATTTGATTACAAAAGGTACAGAAGAGCCCTATAGAATGTTTACTTCCCGTGCTGAATATAGAACTTTATTGCGTCAGGATAATGCAGATTTTAGATTAACCCCTAAATCTTTTGAGCTAGGTTTAGCTTCAGAAAAACGTATGAGACGGATGGAGGAGAAACAAGAAAAGGCTGAAGCATTTGTAAAATTCTTTGCTGATACTAGCGTAAAGCATGAAGAGATTAATCCTATTTTAGAAGCTAATAACTCTTCTTTAATGACACAATCTGATAAGATGTTTAAGATTTTTGCGCGTCCTAATATCTCTATAGAAGATATGCGAAAAGTGAAATCTGTAGAAGATTATATTCAAACTCATAATTTGGATAATGAAGTTATCGAGCAAGCTGAAATTCAAATTAAATATTCCGGTTATATTGAAAAGGAAAAGAACAATGCGGATAAACTTCATAGACTAGAAAATATAAAAATTCCTAAAAACTTCGATTATTCAAAATTAAAGTCTATGAGTATGGAGGCTAGAGAGAAACTGAATAAAATCCAGCCAGTAACTATTTCTCAAGCATCGAGAATTAGTGGTGTTTCTCCAAGTGATGTTTCCGTACTTTTAGTGTATATGGGAAGATAATTTGTTAAAAGTTTCTCAGGTGTTCCACGTGGAACAATTATGCAATTTATTATTTTAAGTAGGGAAGAATTCGTTTTATGAAGAGTAAAAAGGTGTATTTAAAAGTTAAAGATTTTTCTGTTTCTGGAGAGGAGTTTCAATTAATTGAAAATAATGTGTTCGGCTTTCTAGAGACTTTTCCACAACCAAACGAAGAGCAACTTCCAGAATACTATAAAACGGAAGATTATATATCTCATACCGATTCGAAAAGAAATCTATTTGAAAAAGTATATCATCTTGTTCGAGCTATTTCTTTAAAACGAAAATTAAAATTGATTAATTCGTTCAGGCTAGAGAATAAACCTGAAGCAAATTTTACTAATAAAAAGTTATTGGACATAGGTTGCGGAACAGGTGATTTTTTAGAAACAGCTAAAAACGATAGTTGGAATATTTTTGGGATTGAGCCAAATAAACAAGCTAGAGATATTGCCAATAAAAAAACGAAGAATGCTGTTTTTAATGTAGAACAACTTTTAGAATTCGAGAAAAATAGTTTTGATGTTATAACATTGTGGCATGTGCTGGAGCATTTACCAAATTTAGAAAAGCAGATTTCTAATTTACAAGAATTATTAAAACCAGAGGGTACTTTAGTAATTGCTGTTCCAAATTATAAAAGTTATGATGCCTTATATTATAAAAAGTTTTGGGCCGCTTTTGATGTGCCAAGACATCTTTGGCATTTCTCTCAAGAATCAATTTCAAACTTGATTTCTAAAAAAGATATGAAAGTTGTAAAAACGCTACCTATGATTTTCGATTCTTATTATGTTAGTATGCTTTCAGAGAAATATAAAAATGGTTGGCTAAATATTTTTAACGCTGTTAGAGTGGGGTGGCTCTCAAATAACAAAGCTAAACGCTCAGGTGAGTATTCTTCACTAATTTATGTTATAAAAAATCGCTAATTCTTTATTTTAAGCCTTTATTCAAGAGATTTCATCTTAAAACAGCCAAGACATACTAATTTTTCTAAAACACTCGGAAAACGCAGCTATTAAAGTCATTTGTAATCAATATATTCTATTAAACAGCGATTAGACGATAGATAAATTTTATACACCATATTGTTTACTATTTTTTAACAGTTTCTCTTTTACTTTTTTACATTTGCCCAAAATATAAAAAAACAAAAAATGAAAAACATAATTTTAATTGCTGTGGCAATTGTTACTTTAGTTTCATGCGATTCATCCTTAAAAACGGGATTTGTCGATAATGGAGAGTTAGTGAATAAATATCAAGAGAAAATTGATATTGAAGCTAAGTTTAAAACAAAAGTTGAGGCTTTTCAAAAAAGAACAGATAGTACTGGAAGAGCTTTTCAAGTGGAAGCTCAAGCTTTTCAAGAAAAAGCTAAAAAAATGACCGATGCTCAGGCGCAACAGGAATACCAAGTTTTGGGTCAGAAACAACAAATGTTACAACAGCGTATTCAGGCTGAAGAGCAACAAATTCAAGAACAAAGTCAGGCCGAAATCGATTCTTTATTAACTAAGGTTAAAAAGTTTGTAAAAGAGTACGGTGAGAAAAACGGTTACACATATATTTTTGGAAGTAATGACGCAGGAAGTGTTATGTATGGTAAAGAATCTAACGATTTAACTAAAACTATCTTAGACGCTTTAAATGCAGATTATAAAAAATAATCATTTAGTATCTTATAAAATTATTAAAAAACGCCAAACTTTTGTTTGGCGTTTTTTTTATAGTTTGTAAGCTTTTTATTCGTCCTTTTTATGCAGTAATCGTGTTAACTTTATAGAAAGATCGGTTAAGATTATTTTTGAATTTCCATTGCGCTCAATATGGTAAATAGCATCTTGAAGCTCTTGGGTTATTTCTAAAATATTATTACCATGTACAAAAGGAGCAAAGTTTTTCAATTTAAAACCCTCTGTTTTGGTTTCTATATACACCAAACTGTCTGCTTGGTAATTTAGTAAAAGTGCTTGTCTAAAAAACACTATACAAAACTGTAAAAACTGTTTTTGAGTTTCTCTACCAGTTTTTGAAATATCTTCACTCCAGGAAATTAAATCGTGGATAGCCGCTTTATTTCCTTTTGCTTTAAATGCACTTCTAATCCAAAAAATAAACCAAGATTCAAAAGGAGTATCTTCACTATCATGATAGACTAAATCGCAAGCTTTATTATAATTTCCATTAGCTTGAAGTGCAATTTTTGTGGCAACTGTATCTTCCAGATTATACTCTTTAATAAGAGCATCTTTAATTACCACTTCTGCTAAAGGTGGAAAATGTAAAACCTGACATCTGGACCTAATGGTGTTTATAATTTGTCCTTCATCTTCAGTAATAAGTATAAATATGGTCTTATTTGATGGTTCCTCAATTAGCTTTAGTAGTTTATTGGCAGCTGCACTATTCATTTTTTCGGCCATCCAGATAATCATTATTTTATAGCCTCCTTCGTATGCCTTCAAGGACAAAGACTTTACAACTTCTGTGGCCTCATCAACTCCAATTTGTCCTTGTTTATTGTTTATACCAAGCTTTTTATACCAATCGTATAAGTTCCCATAAGGTTGCTCATGCAGTAATTCGCGCCATTCTTCTAAAAATAAGTTAGAAACCGGGTGTTTTTTTACCTTGTCGTTAGTAGCAACTGGGAAAGCAAAATGTAAATCGGGGTGAGAGAAATCTTTAAATTTTATATTACAAGCTTCATTTCCACCTGTATTCTCACCTTCCACATTTTTGCATAATAGATATTGGGCATAGGCGATAGCCATGGGTAATGTTCCTGACCCTTCCGGTCCAGCAAATAATTGGGCATGAGGTACACGACCGTTCTCTGCACTTTGGATTAAATGGTTTTTTATATGTTCTTGACCTAAAATATCACTAAATAGCATGAAGCAAAGATAACAGAATTCAGGTCTTTTTTTGAAATGAATAATTATATTTGCTTTATTAAACACAATCTTATGAAAACACTTAACGACTTTAATTTTGAAAATAAAAAAGCACTAATTCGGGTGGACTTTAATGTGCCATTAGATAGTGATTTCAAAGTAACAGATAATACCCGAATTAAATCTGCAAAACCTAGTATTATTAAAATATTGGAAGATGGAGGAAGTTGTATCCTAATGTCGCATCTAGGCAGGCCAGAGGGGAATGAGGACAAATTTTCTTTGAAGCATATTGTAGATACAGTTGAGGATATTTTGGGAGTGGAAGTTCATTTTGCTTCAGATTGTGTGGGCGAAGCAGCAAGTAATGCAGCTAATAAACTACAACCAGGTCAAATTTTATTACTGGAGAATTTACGTTTTCATAAAGAAGAAAAAGCTGGAGATGAGGCTTTTGCTAAAGAATTGGCAAGCCTGGGCGATATTTATGTAAACGATGCTTTTGGAACGGCACATAGAAGTCATGCCTCTACTTCAGTTATCGCACAATTTTTTCCAGATAATAAATGTTTTGGATACTTGTTAGAGCAGGAAATTAAAAATATTGAGAAAGTAATGCAAACTGGCGAAAGACCGATTTGCGCCATTCTTGGGGGAGCTAAAGTGTCTTCTAAAATTACTATAATTGATAATATTTTAGATAAAATAGATCATTTAATAATAGGAGGAGGAATGACCTTTACGTTTGTTAAGGCTCTAGGAGGTAAAATTGGAAACTCTTTAGTAGAAGATGATAAACTCGAGTTAGCTAAGGAAATTTTGGAAAAAGCGAAAGCAAAGAATGTAGAAGTTCATTTACCGGTAGACGCTGTTATTGCAGATGCTTTTAGTAACGATGCTCACACCAATACATGCGAAGTAGATAATATTCCAGATGGTTGGATGGGACTGGATGTAGGCCCAAATACCGAAGAGCTGTTTGCACAAGTTGTCTTAAAGTCGAAAACTATTTTATGGAATGGTCCATTAGGGGTTTTTGAAATGCCAAATTTTGCAAAAGGTACTATTGCTTTGGGCTATGCCATTGCCGATGCTACAGAAAATGGTGCTTTTTCTTTAGTAGGTGGCGGCGACTCTGTTGCTGCTGTAAAACAATTTGGTTTTGAAGAGAAAGTAAGTTATGTTAGTACTGGCGGAGGCGCTATGTTAGAGAGTCTTGAGGGAAAAACCCTTCCAGGAATTGCAGCCATATTAAAGAATTAGAAAGTCCCAAATTAGAATATGATATGTTTTTTTAGTCGTGCTTAAACACGAAAATTACCTTTAAATCGTTTACCATATTCAAATAAGAAATAATATGTATTTAAATAGAATCTGTAGTTTATTATTGTTGTTTAGCGTAAGTATGTCTTATGCTCAAGACTCTTTAGAAGTAAAACAAAGTAATAAAAAGTCCCCTGAAGCAGATTTAGTTGAAGGAAAAAATGTTGTTATAGATACCATTATTGATGGAAAAAAACACTCTAAAACTAAAATAGAGCCGGTTCTTAAAATATCTGAATTAGATTCACTTAAAGATTTAGAATTAGCTTCTGAATTTGATAAAAAATGGTTGGACGAACTATATAACAACACCTTATACGATACTATTTATAAAGCCATATCAGAATTAGATTATAAGGAAGTTGAATATCCAGAATTAACAACAGATACCTTAAAGGCTAGACTCTCTCGTTTAAATGCTAGAACCCCATTTAATGTAGAATATAATGCCTCTTTAGAAAGCGTTATTAAGAATTTTCTTAAAAACCGAAGAGGATATTTTGAACGTATTATGGGTTTAAGCGCCTTTTACTTTCCAATGTTTGAGCGCGAAATGGATGCTTATAATATTCCATTAGAGATGAAATATTTAGCCATAGTAGAATCCGCTTTAAATCCAAGAGCAAAATCTAGGGTTGGAGCAACAGGATTGTGGCAATTTATGTTTGCCACAGGAAAGCAATATGGCTTGGAAGTTAGTAGCTATGTAGATGAGCGTAGCGACCCAATAAAATCTACTACCACAGCAGCAGTCTATTTATCTAGGCTTTACGAAATTTTTGGCGATTGGGATTTGGCTTTAGCAGCTTACAATTCAGGTCCAGGAAACGTATCTAAAGCTATTAGACGTTCTGGAGGTTATCAAAACTATTGGAATATTAGACATAATTTACCAAGAGAAACAGCCGGATATGTGCCTGCATTTTTAGCAACCATGTATATTTTTGAATATGCTGAAGAACATGGGTTTGTTTCAGAAAGACCAAAGTTTCATGGCATTGAAACAGATACTATTCGCGTAAAACAGATGATTACTTTAGATCAAGTTGCAGAAGCTACACAATTACCTATCGAGGAATTACAGTTTTTAAATCCGTCGTATAAATTAGATATTATTCCAGTTGTTGAAAATAAGAATTATTACCTCAGACTTCCTAGAACGGCTATTGGAACTTTTGTTGCAAACGAGTCTACCATTTATGCATCTGCAAAAGCAGAGCTAGATACACGGGAAAAACCCTTACCACAATTTTTTGAAGCAAAATCTAAAATTACTTATCGCGTAAAAAGTGGAGATAATTTAGGGTTTATAGCAAGAAAATATAGTGTTAGAGTTAGTCAATTAAAACAATGGAATGGATTAAGAAGTAACAATATTAGAATTGGGCAACGCTTAACTATTTACCCAAGAAATCCAGTAGCTACACAGCAGTCTAAAACCCCTGTAAAAACAACAACTTCCGGAAGTCAGAAGATATATACAGTAAAGAGTGGAGACTCGCTTTGGAGCATCTCAAAAAAATTTCCTGGAGTTTCTGTTCAAAATATTCGAGATTGGAACGATATTAGTGGTAATAATTTAAAGCCTGGAATGAAACTTAAAGTTTCTAAAGGATAAGCTATTAACTAAAACCAATTAAATAACGAATTACGTAAGTATAGTTGTTTTTACAGAACATATTTTATGTAAAGTTCTTACTTGTTAGTTCGTGAATTAAAACTTTTTATCTAATGAAACACACACTTTTATTATTTTCATTTTTACTTGTATTAAGTTGTGGAAATAACGCAGGTTCCAATCAAAAAAGTCTATCAGATTCTTCCGGAAATATTAATAACTTATCTGTAGTTATAGAAAATGATTTGTGGGAAGGTAATGTAGGAGAAGCCATAAGAAATACACTGGCAGCACCCGTTGACGGACTTCCTCAAGATGAGCCTTTATTTACAATGAGTCAAATACCTCCAGTTGTTTTTACTGACTTTGCTACTAAAAACAGAACCGTTTTTAAAGTAGAAAAAGGAGGAGAAGCATCAGTAAAAATAATGTCAAATGTTTATGCAGAACCCCAAAAGGTTGTTTTAGTTTCTGGAAAAACTGATAAAGATATTATTGAGCAAATAGAAATTAACGCTCAAAAAATAATAGCGGCATTAAAAAGTGAAGAAATTAAAGAAAAACAAAGACGAATTTCTTTATCGCTTCATTCAAATAGTAGTATAGAAGATAAATTAGGAATAAACATCAAGTTTCCTTCAGCTTATAGAATTGCCAAAGAAGAAGATCATTTTTTCTGGATAAGAAAAGATATAACAACAGGTACTACTAATTTAATGATTTTTGAATTGCCATATAATTATATCAACAAAGAAGATAGCTTGGTAGATCAAATTATTAAGCTTAGAGATTCTATTGGAAAAGCTCATATCCCAGGTCCTACCGAAGGCTCTTTTATGATAACCGAAGAAGCTTATGCTCCAGCCGTTTTTGAAACTACTATAGATAATAAACCAGCAATAGAAACTAAAGGTCTTTGGGATGTAAAAAATGCTTTTATGTCAGGACCATTTGTTAATTATCTTATTGATGATAAAATAAACAATAGATTGTTGGTAATAGAAGGCTTTGCTTTTGCTCCATCTGTAGAAAAACGTGATTATATGTTTGAATTGGAAGCAATAATAAGATCTCTTAAAATAAAAGAGTAAATTTAAATTACTTTAACTCACAAAAAAAACCAGTATACGGCATATACTGGTTTTTTTGTGTTACAACAGAATCTTATTCTTTAGACTCTTTCGTTTTACCTTCTTGTTCTTCTTCTTTACTAGCGTCTTTAAATTCCTTAATTCCGCTACCTAAACCACGCATTAATTCTGGAATTTTCTTTCCTCCAAATAATAATAACACAATAACAACAATAAGTGCTATTTGCCATGGTCCAATTGCTAGGGGTAATATATATAAACTCATATAGTTTTATTTTAAAGCGCAAAGTTAATAATTAAAGTTTAATTATATCGTTTTAACAAGAACTTTAGCATATTGCACCTCGGCTACTGAGATATTTTTATTTAATTTTGTTTGCAGAATGGCAAAGAATAAAAAGAAATCCAAAAAATTTAAAAAGAAACTACTTCATAAGTATCGTTTGGTAATACTTAATGAAGATACTTTCGAAGAAAGACTTTCGTTTAAACTAACGCGTTTAAATGTATTTGTAGTTATGACGTTGTCTTCTATTTTGTTAATTGCTGGAACTACTTTATTAATAGCTTTTACGTCTTTACGCGAATATATTCCAGGCTATTCATCTACTGCCTTGAAAAAACAAGCTGTAGAACTCACTTATAAAACAGATTCTTTACAACAATTAATAGCTGTAAATGAAAGGTATTTTGCCTCCATAAAAAAAGTGCTTCAAGGCGAAATTAGTTCGGTAGATTTTAACAGAGATTCTATTTTGGAGGAAGCTAGATTGAATGTTACTGAAGTAGATTTAAGACCTTCAAGAGAAGATTCGCTTTTAAGAGAAAAAATAGCAAAAGAAGATAAATATAATTTATTTGAAACGGCTACTTCAAAAATTAACTTCGTACTATTTCCTCCAGTAACTGGTGCTATTTCTGAATCTTATAATTTTGAAGATAAACATTACGCAGTAGATATAATTGTAGAAAGTAATACGCCTATAAAAGCAACAGCCGATGGAACTATTATTTTTGCAGAATGGACGGTAGAAACTGGAAATGTTATCATTATTGAACATAGTGATGGTTTACTTTCGGTTTATAAACACAATGCATCTTTAACTAAATCTCAAGGCGAGTTGGTAAAGGCTGGAGAGGTTATTGCCATGTCCGGGGATACTGGCGAACTCTCCTCAGGACCACATTTGCATTTTGAACTTTGGAAAGATGGTTATCCAATAAATCCAACTAATTTTATAGATTTTAATTAATGTTTTCACTTAAAGCAGCACTTGCTAAACCTTTTGCGAAATACGTTTCTAAATCCATTTTAAAATGGGCGGATAATCCTGTTGAAACTCAAGAGCAGGTATTTCAAGATTTAATAAGTACAGCTGCTATTACCCAATTTGGAAAAGACCATAATTTTAAAAGTATTAATACACATGCAGATTTTGTAAAACAGGTCCCAATAAGAGATTACGAAGACTTGAAACTGTATATAGAACGTATGGTTGCGGGTGAAAAAGATATTCTTTGGAAAGGAAAACCGCTTTATATTGCAAAAACTTCAGGAACCACTTCTGGAGCAAAATACATTCCTATTACTAAGGAAAGTATGCCCACCCATATTGATGCTGCAAGGAATGCCATTTTAATGTATATAGCAGAAACAGGAAACAGCAAATTTGTAGATGGAAAGATGATTTTTCTACAAGGAAGTCCTATTCTAGAGAAAAAAAATGGAATTCAGTTTGGTAGACTTTCAGGAATTGTAGCCCATTTTGTGCCTAAATATCTTCAAAAAAACAGAATGCCCTCATGGGAAATTAATTGTATTGAAGATTGGGAAACAAAAGTAAATGCTATAGTAGACGAAACTTTACCAGAAAATATGACAGTCATCTCTGGAATTCCCTCTTGGGTTCAAATGTATTTTGAAAAAATTCAAGAAAAAACTGGAAAAGAAATAGGAGAAGTCTTTAAAAATTTCGATCTATTTATTTTTGGTGGCGTTAATTACGAACCTTACCGAGCAAAATTTGAAAAATTAATTGGAAGAAAAATAGATAGTATTGAGTTGTATCCTGCTAGTGAAGGTTTTTTTGCCTTTCAGGATAAACAAAATGAAACAGGTATGTTGCTTCAGCTTAATTCTGGTATTTTTTATGAATTTGTAAAAGCTGATGAATTTTTTACAGAAAAACCAAACCGACTTACTATTGGAGAGGTCGAACTTGGTGTTAATTACGTACTAATTGTTTCTACAACAGCAGGGCTTTGGGCTTATAATGTTGGAGATACTGTAGAGTTTACCTCTTTAAAACCCTATAGAATTATTGTTTCTGGAAGAATAAAACATTTTATTTCGGCTTTTGGAGAGCATGTTATTGGAAAAGAGGTAGAGCAAGCTCTGCAAGAAGCTGTAAAACAGACAGATGCCGAAATTACCGAATTTACCGTTGCACCACAAATTACTCCCAAACAAGGATTGCCATATCACGAATGGTTTATAGAGTTTGAAAAATCTCCTACTAATATAGATGTGTTTTCAAAAATTATAGACGATTCTTTACAAAAGCAGAACAGTTATTATTTCGATTTAATTAGCGGAAAAGTTCTTCAGCCTTTAAAAATAGCCGAAGTCAAGAAACATGGTTTTCAGGAATACATGAAAAAAATTGGAAAACTAGGAGGACAAAATAAAATTGCGAGACTTTCCAACGATAGAAAAATTGCAGAGGTTTTAGAAACCCAAAATTTGATTAAATAATACTATATTTGTTAGCTAAAATAAATTTATGAGTAATAAAATATCCCATCATGATAGAACGAGAGCACAAGAAAGCTCAAATGCCATAGAGAGAATGTATATTACTATGAGGCATCTTTTTAATAGAGGCTTCTACAAGCCCATGGGCGTTTCGGGAGAAACTCTTCGTGAATCCTTACTGCAATTAAAACCAGAAATTTATGGTTCTATTGGTGAGGAAAAAGCCGAATTAGAAGGTTTACTGTATGTAGTAGATAGATTGCCAAAAGGCATTGAAGAATGTACTTTTATAAACTTAACCAGCGATGAAGGTTACGCTAATTCTCATTTTCAACCAATAATTCCACCAAAAAGAAGACGAAATTGTTATCGTATTGATGCCGAGCAAATGAATATTGAAATTACTCGTGGTCGCTCTGAAATTTACGATATTCTTACCCATCTTACCTTTGTGTTTATTGAGTCGCATAAAATTAGTAAACGTGTTTTAATAGACGAAACTGGGAATACAACTAGAGATTGGAAAAAACTTGAGAAAGCTGTTTTATCTAAAAAGAAACTAACGCAAGAAGAAAGAGAAGTAGCTATTTCGCATACTGCTAATATTCTAGGTAGAACTTTTAACGAAATACTTATTGTTTACGATCAATTTGCATTAGATACGCAACCAGAAAGATTATTACATATAGTTTATTGGTTGGGAAAATTGGCCATAGAAGAAATTATAAACAACAACAAACGTACAGTTACTTTTAGTCCTGTGTTACGTGAGCGTTTAGGTCACCATATTCATGGAGAAATTTGGTCTAATAATATAAAAGAAATTCTTTATAAAAACGATTTATTAGAAAGACCAATTCATATAATTAGTGCAAATATGCACAGTGTTATGAATTCACTTTTTGCGCCAAATGCTTTAAAGACCTTTGCAAAAAAGAAAAGTGTTTTTGAGCTTTACGAAGCCATAAGCGATAAAAACAATCAAGATTTACGCAATAAAGTAACCAAAGAAGCGTTGCAGAAAGGTATGATATATATTCCAGATAGCTCTGGAACTAATATAGATGTTCAAATATTTGACACAGCAAAAATAGATTTTTCAACTTTAGATATTGAAGTGAGTGAAGACTTTAAAAAAGCCGAAAAACCTGTGATTTTTGTAATGGATTATGCCTTTGGAGAACAAGCCTATGAAACCATAGACGAATTATTAAAGCCCATACATTTTAACGGTAAGAAAACCCACTTAAATGTGGATTCCATTTCAATTATGGGAAAAGCTGGTATTTTAGAAGGTGGAAAAGGAGATATTATGATTCCTTCAGCTCATATTTTTGAGGGGACAGCAGATAATTATCCATTTAAAAACGAATTGAGCAAAAAGGACTTAGAAGGTCATGATGTTGCTGTTTACGAAGGTACTATGATTACGGTTTTAGGAACCTCTTTACAGAATAAAGAAATCTTAAAATTCTTTTTCAATTCCACATGGAATGTTATTGGATTAGAAATGGAAGGAGCGCATTACCAAAAGGCCATTCAAGCAGCATCAAAAGTAAGAAGAAGCATCAATCCAAATGTAAAAGTTAGATATGCTTATTACGCAAGTGATAATCCATTAGAAACTGGAAGCACCTTAGCTTCTGGTGGTTTAGGAACCACAGGAGTTAAACCTACATATTTAATAACTAGAAAAATTTTGCAACAAATCTTTAATTAACACCTATCCTCAATAATGAGTAACAATTTACCAGAACAAAACAAAAATAATGAAGAAGTGGATATCTTGATTCTCTTCGATTACTTTGGAAAAAGTATCAATAGAGTAATTAATTTCTTCCTAAACATCTTAAAAGGTATATTTTCATTTTTTATATATGCCTTGAAACCTTTTGTTAGAAACTTTAAGTTAATTGTTTTAATTATGCTTGTTTCTGCAATTTTGGGCTTTATTTATCAAAGAACACAAGACGATGTATATACATCTCAAATGTTAGTTCAACCTTATTTTGATTCTAAATATCAATTAGTTACCAATATTAAGTATTACAATGCTTTAATTAATGAACGGGACTATGGGCAATTAACAGATATTTTTAATATCGATGAAGATGAGGCTAAGAAGATTATAAGTTTTGATATTAATTCAGGTCCGGAAAATGAAAATGATAAAATAATTCAATACGATCAGTTTTTAAAGAGTATAGATAGTACAAGAGCTCAAAATATTTCTTTTGAGGAATTTGTAGAAAATAGAAGTATATTTTCTGGAGATGTTTTTGAAATAGAGGTTTTCTCTCATAAAAAAGATATTTTTAGATCTTTAGAAGAAGGTTTAAATAATACTTTTACAAATACTTATTCTGTAAAAAAGAGAGAGAAAAGAGACTCTTTAATAGCAATTGAAAGACATCGAATAACGTCTTCTATTAAACAAGTAGACTCCTTACAGAAAGTATATATCAATCTTATGGGAGACGAGGCTAATTCTAAGCAAGGAGCCTATACCACCAAAGACGGTATGACTTTTATTCAAGAAAGAACTAAAACTAGAGAATACGACTTACTTAAGGAAAGTATGGAGTTGAAAAAGGCGTTAAGTGAATTAGATGCCCAAAAAGTGGAAGAAGATGTTTACTTTGATACACTTTCTAGCTTTCAAGATACTGGAGCAAAATACACATCTATTTGGAATATGTATATTTTAATTTTTCCTTTAGCAGCTTTTGTACTTTTATGTGCTGCTTTTTTGATTAGAAATTTAATAAAATTTATATCCAATTATGAGGCCTAAGAAAAACATATTAATAACAGGGGGAGCTGGGTTTATTGGATCTCATGTAGTGAGACTATTTGTCAATACATACCCCGAATATCATGTTTTTAACTTAGATAGTTTGACCTATGCTGGAAATTTAGAAAACCTAAAAGACATCGAAAACAAAAGCAATTACAGCTTTTTAAAAGCAGATATTACAGACGAATCTTTAATTAATTCTCTTTTTAAAACACACCAGTTTGAAGCTGTTATTCATTTAGCAGCAGAATCTCATGTAGATAGATCAATAACAGATCCTTTAGCTTTTGTTAAGACAAATGTTATTGGAACTATGAATTTATTAAATGCTTTTAAAAATACCTGGAAGGATAACTATAAAAATAAGCTGTTTTACCATATTAGTACAGATGAGGTTTATGGTAGCTTAGGAGATACGGGCTTATTTACGGAGACTACATCATACGATCCAAATTCACCTTATTCTGCTTCAAAAGCTAGTTCAGACCATTTTGTTAGAGCTTATGGTGAAACCTATGGCATTCCTTATGTTATATCTAATTGCTCCAATAATTATGGTCCCAATCAATTTCCAGAAAAACTAATACCTTTATTTATTAATAATATAATTAATAAAAAATCCCTCCCTGTTTATGGAGATGGTAATTACACAAGAGATTGGCTTTATGTTATAGATCATGCTATAGCTATAGATAGTGTTTTTCATAAAGGAGTTCTTGGTGAAACCTATAATATAGGAGGTTTTAACGAGTGGAAAAATATTGACTTAGTCACTTTATTATGCGATCAGATGGATGTAGCTTTAGATAGGGAAAAAGGAACTTCTAAAAAGTTAATCACCTACGTAAAAGACAGACCAGGACACGACTTACGTTATGCTATAGACGCGTCGAAAATTAAAAACGAATTAGGCTGGGAGCCCTCAGTGACCTTCGAACAAGGTTTAAAGAAAACAATTTCTTGGTATTTAAATAATACAGATTGGTTGCAAAATGTAACAAGTGGAGTGTATCAATCTTACTACGAAAATCAATATGATTAAATCTTTATACTTGTTTTAAAAAACAATTATAAAAAAAGAATATCTCAATGAAAGGAATAATACTCGCTGGAGGATCTGGAACAAGATTACATCCATTAACATTATCTGTAAGTAAGCAATTAATGCCTATTTACGATAAACCTATGATTTATTATCCGTTATCTACCTTGATGTATGCAGGAATCAATGAGATTTTAATTATTTCCACCCCAAAAGACTTACCTCTGTTTAAAGATCTTTTAGGAACTGGCGAAAAATATGGCTGTCGTTTTGAATATGCTGTTCAAGAAGCTCCAAATGGCTTAGCTGAAGCCTTTATTATAGGCGAAGAGTTTATAGGAAACGATAAAGTGGCTTTAATTCTTGGTGATAATATTTTTTATGGAACCGGTTTGGCTAAATTACTACAGAGTAATAATAATCCCGATGGCGGAATTATTTATGCATATCGTGTTCACGACCCAGAAAGATATGGAGTTGTAGAGTTTAATAATATAGGGCAGGCTATTTCTATTGAAGAAAAACCAGAAACTCCTAAATCTAATTATGCCGTTCCAGGCATTTATTTTTATGATAATTCCGTTGTAGATATTGCTAAAAATATTAAACCTAGTCATAGAGGCGAACTTGAAATTACAGATGTTAATAGAGAATATCTAAACCAAGGTAAACTTAGTGTTAGTATTTTAGACAGAGGAACAGCATGGCTGGATACTGGAACCTTCCAATCGCTTATGCAAGCCTCTCAATTTGTTGAGGTTTTAGAAGAAAGACAAGGCTTAAAAATTGGCTCCATAGAAGCTGCTGCTTTCGAAATGGGTTATATTTCAGAAAGTGTATTTAGAGACTTGGCAGAGCCCTTATTGAAAAGTGGCTATGGTAAAAACCTATTAGGTTTATTAAATAAAAAATAATGACTGTATTAGAAACAAAGCTACAAAGCTGTTTTATTGTAGAGCCTAAAATATTTCAGGATAAAAGAGGGTATTTTTTTGAATCATTCAACCAAAATCAATTTAATAAAGAGACAAACACAAATATAAATTTTGTTCAGGATAACGAGTCTTATTCAACAAAAGGTGTTTTAAGAGGGTTGCATTATCAAACAGGTATTCACGCTCAAGCAAAACTTGTAAGAGTTATTAAAGGAATTGTACTAGATGTTGCTGTGGATATTAGAAAAAACTCCCCCACTTATGGTCAGCATATTACCGTAGAATTATCAGAAGATAACAAAAAACAACTTTTTGTACCTAGAGGTTTTGCTCATGGATTTGTAGTTTTGAGCGACACTGCAATCTTCTCTTATAAATGCGATAATTATTATAATAAAGACTCTGAAGGAGGTATTATCTATAATGATCCAACTTTAAATATAGACTGGCAATTACCCGAGGAAAGTCTTATAGTTTCTGAAAAAGATGTAGTATTACCTAAATTTGTAGATGCAAAACTATGATTAATGTATTAGTTACAGGTGGAAATGGACAATTAGCAAAATGTATTAAAGATCTAGAGAATAAAAATAACGATTTAAAAATTATTTATTCAGATTATCAAGAACTAGATATTACAGACTTACATGCTATTGAAGTCTTTTTTAAAACCACTCCCATTGATTACTGTATTAATTGCGCCGCATATACAGCCGTAGATTTAGCTGAAAACAATCAATTAAAGGCATCAGAAATTAATGAGCTTGGCGCAAAAAATCTAGCGGTTGTATGTCAAAATAATCAGGCTACTTTAATTCATATTTCTACAGATTTTGTTTTTAGTGGTAAGCAAACTGGTTTTTACAAAGAAGAAGATATTCCTAATCCTATAAGTGTTTATGGAGAAACAAAACATCTAGGAGAGGCTCAAATTCAAAATCATCTTTCTAAGTATTTCATTCTAAGAACATCCTGGCTATATTCCGAACATGGTAATAATTTTATGAAAACCATGATTCGATTATCTTCAGAAAAGGAACAATTAAGTGTTGTTACAGATCAAATTGGAACTCCTACTTATGCAACCGATTTAGCCTCAGTAATTTTACAGTTAATTGTAACAAACAACAATCAATACGGAATCTATCATTATAGTAACGAAGGCGTTGCAAGTTGGTACGATTTTGCTAAAGCTATTTTTGAAGAAATTGATTCTAAAATCAAGCTGTTGCCAATTAAAACGACTCAGTATCCAACCCCGGCAAAAAGACCGCAGTTTAGTGTATTAGATAAGTCTAAAATAAAAAACACATTAAAAATAGAAATTCCTTATTGGAGAGACAGTTTAAGAAAAGCCATATTAAATTATGATAGATAAAAATTTATATACCGCTATAGAAGCTTCCTTAAAGGCTGGAAAAGTAATAATGGAAGTTTACGATACGGCTTTTGATGTAGAGATGAAAGACGATAACTCGCCGTTAACGGAAGCCGATAAAAATGCAAACGATATTATTAACTCATTTCTACTTCCAACAGAAATTCCTATAATTTCTGAAGAAAATAAACAAACAGATTATGCTATTAGAAAAAACTGGGAAACCTGTTGGGTAGTAGACCCGGTTGATGGTACCAAAGAATTTATAAAACGCAATGGCGAATTTACGGTTAATATCGCTCTAATTACAAATGGTAAGCCTGTTTTAGGAGTTATTTATGTGCCAGCTACAAAAACCATTTACTTTGCAGATGTGGAAAAGAATAGCGCTTTTAAAGGCGAATTAGACTCTCACAATATAACCATAGAAAAGGTTTTAGAAGTATCAAAACCGCTTCAACCAAAAAATGGCAATTCTAAAACAATAGAGGTAGTAGGAAGTCGTTCTCACATGAATCAAGACACCTTAGATTTTGTAGATAGCTTAAAAGCTGAAGGAAAAGAGGTTAAAATAGTTTCTAAAGGCAGCTCCTTAAAATTTTGCTTAGTAGCAGAAGGAAATGCCGATGTATATCCGCGCTTTGCTCCAACAATGGAATGGGACACAGCAGCAGGTCAGGCTATTTGTAATGCAGTTAATATTGAAGTTATTTCTAAAGAAACCAATAAGCCTTTAGTTTATAATAAAGAAAACTTATTAAATAGTTACTTTTTAGTCAGTAAATAGATGGCAGATGTATCCTATAAAAGACATATTGCAAAAACCATTACTTGGCGTCTGGTTGGTACAATAGATACCATTATTCTGTCTTGGTTTATTTCTGGAGATCCATTTATAGGTTTAAAAATAGGCATGTCGGAAGTAGTAACTAAAATGGCTCTTTATTATCTTCATGAGCGTGCTTGGTTTAAGATTAATTTATCTAAAAATGGCGAAAAGCTAGAAAGCAGAAAACGTCATTTAGGAAAAACCATCACTTGGCGTTTAGTTGGAACCATGGATACCATGTTAATTGCTTGGTTTATATCTGGAAACCCATTAACGGGCTTAAAAATAGGATTTGCCGAAATTTTAACCAAAATGCTGTTGTATTATTTACATGAAAGAGTTTGGTACAAAGTAAATTACGGAATAGAAGATCGAAAAAACAGTTAAATAATGAGTAAGCATATTACAGCCCATTCTTATCAAGTTTCTAAAGAAGATAGGAATAAATTATACAAACATAAATCACTTTTGTTGTGGTTTACAGGATTATCTGGATCTGGAAAATCTACTATTGCAAACATTGTAGAGCAAAAACTATTTAGTTTAGGTTTTCATACTTATAGTTTAGATGGCGATAATATTAGAAAGGGAATTAATAGCGATTTAAGTTTTTCGCCAGAAGATCGCACTGAAAATATTAGAAGAATTGCAGAAACAGCCAATTTGATGATAGACGCCGGAATTGTTGTGCTAGCAGCCTTTGTATCTCCTTACAAAAAAGACCGTGAGAACATTAAAAGTGTCGTTAAAGATGTTAACTTTGTTGAGATTTATATAAATACAAGTTTGGAGGAGTGTGAACGACGAGATGTAAAAGGTTTATATAAAAAGGCAAGAGCTGGTGAAATAAAGAACATGACGGGCATTTCGGCACCTTACGAAGCCCCAAATAATCCTGATCTTGAAATAAAAACAGAAAACGAAACAGTTGAAGAAGCTGCTCAGCGAATTATAGATTACATAAAACCAAAAATAAAACTGGAGTTATGAGTAAGTATTATTTAAATTATTTAGACGAGTTAGAAAGTGAGGCTATTTTTGTCTTACGTGAAGTTTGGGCACAATTTGAAAACCCAGTTATTTTATTTTCTGGTGGTAAAGACTCTATTTTGCTTACACATTTAGCAAAGAAAGCTTTCTATCCAGCAAAAATTCCATTTCCACTAATGCATGTGGATACAGGACATAACTTTCCTGAAACCATTCAGTTTAGAGATGATATTATAAAAGAGTTAGGCGTACAATTAATTGTAGGCTCTGTTCAAGAATCTATTGACGAAGGTCGTGTAGCAGAAGAAAGAGGTAAAAGTGCCACACGAAATGCCTTACAAACAACCACATTACTAGACGCTATAGAAGCCAATAAAATTGACTGTGCTATTGGAGGAGGACGCCGTGACGAAGAAAAAGCACGTGCCAAAGAACGTTTCTTCTCACATAGAGATGATTTTGGACAATGGGATCCTAAAAATCAACGCCCAGAACTATGGAATTTATTTAACGGAAAACATTTTCAAGGAGAACATTTTAGAGCTTTTCCAATTAGTAATTGGACGGAAATGGACGTATGGAACTATATTAAACGCGAAAACATAGCTATTCCTTCTTTATACTTTGCTCATGAGCGTGAAGTAGTTAGACGAGAAGATACATGGATACCAAACTCCGAGTTCTTAATTTTGGAAGATCATGAGGAAGTTGTAATTAAAAAAATTCGTTTTAGAACTTTAGGTGATATTACCATTACAGGAGGCGATGAATCTGAAGCAGATACCTTAGAAAAAATTGTTATTGAAGTTGCCGGCATGCGTAATACGGAACGGGGAAACAGAAGTGACGATAAGCGTTCAGAATCTGCTATGGAAGACAGAAAACGTCAAGGCTATTTTTAATAGTATTCCGGTTTCTTTTAAAAAATTCAAAATAATTATAAGAATTAACTGCTAAATTTTCACGGCTAATTCGCATAAATTAGTGACATTATGATAGACAATAATCAGTTATTACGTTTTACAACTGCAGGAAGTGTAGATGATGGAAAAAGCACCTTAATTGGGCGTTTATTATACGATTCAAAATCTATTTTTGAAGATCAATTACAATCCATTGAAAACACAAGTAAGAAGAAAGGTTATGATGGGGTCGATTTAGCTTTATTTACCGATGGGTTGCGTGACGAACGCGAGCAAGGTATTACCATTGATGTGGCGTATAGATATTTTACAACTCCAAAACGTAAATTTATAATTGCCGATACTCCGGGCCATATTCAATATACTAGAAATATGGTTACAGGTGCATCAACAGCCAATGTAGCAACTATTTTAATAGATGCCAGACATGGGGTTATTGAGCAAACTAAACGCCATGCTTTTATTGCATCCTTACTACATATTCCACATATTATTGTCTGTATTAATAAAATGGATTTAGTAGATTTTTCGGAAGACGTTTACAACAAAATTGTTAAAGAATTTGAAGAAATAGCTTCTAAATTATTAGTTACAGACGTACGTTTTATACCCATGTCAGCTTTATTAGGAGATAATGTAGTAAACAGATCAGAGAATATGCCTTGGTATCAGGGAGCTCCAATGTTACATACATTAGAAACCATACATATTGGGAGCGATATTAATAAAATAGATACGCGTTTTCCAGTTCAAACCGTTTTAAGACCACAGCGCGAAGGTTATATAGATTATAGAGGCTATGCCGGTCGTTTAGCAAGTGGTATTTTAAGAAAAGGCGATGAAGTGACTATTATGCCATCTGGATTTACATCTAAAATAAAGGGTATTAATCTGCATGATAAGGAGTTAGATGAAGCTTATGCGCCCATGTCAGTTTCGGTAACTTTAGAAGACGATATAGACATTAGTCGGGGAGATATGATTGTGCGTTCAAACAACAAACCAGAAGCATCTCAAGACATAGAGGTCATGTTATGTTGGCTAAATAATAGTCCGGCAAAACCGCGTGCTAAATACTCTATTAGACATACGTCTAATGTTCAGACAGCCATGATTAAAGAAGTTATTTATAAATACGATATTACTACTTTAGATCGTATTACAGGCGACTCTGAACTTGAAATGAACGATATTTCTAAAGTAAAAATAAGAACCACTAAACCTCTTATGGTCGATTCTTATAGAGAGAACAGAACAACTGGAAGCATTATTTTAGTTGATGATTCCACCAATGAAACAGTAGCGGCAGGAATGATTGTTTAATCTATTTTTTTAATTTAATGCTATTTAATTCTTTAGATTTTGCAGTATTTTTTCCTATTGTATTTGTTCTCTATTGGTTAGTATCTCAAAAACTATATTTAAGAAATATTCTTATTCTAGTCTCCAGCTATGTGTTTTATGGTTGGTGGGATTGGCGCTTCTTAATTTTAATTGTAATCAGTTCCTTAGTTGATTTTTATGTAGGTCAACAATTAGATAAAACAGAAGATTCTAAGAAACGAAAAATGTTCTTATATCTTAGTTTATTGGTCAACCTTGGTTTTCTTTTTTACTTTAAGTACACCAACTTTTTTATAGACACCTTTGTAGACTCTTTTAAATTATTTGGTAAAACTCTTGAAGTATCAACTTTAAATATTATTCTTCCAGTAGGTATCAGTTTTTATACTTTTCAAACTTTAAGTTATACAATAGATATCTATAGAAAACAATTAAAGCCAACAAAAGACCCTATTGCTTTTTTTGCTTTTGTTGCATTTTTTCCACAGTTAGTAGCAGGACCTATTGAACGAGCTTCTCATTTATTACCTCAATTTTATAAAACATATAAGTTTAATTATAACCAAGTAAAGTCCGGTTTGTTACTAATGGCTTTTGGTTTGTTTAAAAAAATGGTAATAGCAGATAGAGCTGCACTTTATGTGAATGAGGTTTATAACAACCCTGGAAACTATGAAGGTGTAGAGACAATTATAGCCACAGTTTTGTTTGCGTTTCAAATTTATTGTGATTTTTCAGGATACTCAGATATTGCTATTGGTGCCGCAAGAACTATGGGCTTCGATTTGATGAAAAACTTTGATAGCCCTTATTTGTCTAAATCTATAACAGAGTTCTGGAGGCGCTGGCATATATCATTATCCACTTGGTTTAGAGATTATGTTTATATTCCTTTAGGAGGAAGTAGAAATGGAAAATATAGAACTTACGCTAATTTATTTATAGTCTTTTTAGTAAGTGGATTATGGCATGGTGCGGCAATGACATTTGTAATTTGGGGAGCAATACATGGACTAATAATTGTTTTAGAAAAGGCAACCTCAAAACCTAAGGATATTCTTTTTCAAAAATTGAATATGAATAAGGCCAACCTATCTAATAAACTAGTTTTTATTTTTATTACGTTTACAATTGTGTGTTTTGCTTGGGTGTTTTTTAGAGCTAATACTTTTGCCGACGCCCAACTTATAGTATCTGGGTTTTTTAATAATAACTTTTATGAGTTATTTGGAGATCAACTGTATTTAATTGGATTAAAAGAAAACGAATTCACATTATTGATGTTAACCATTTTAGGATTGGTTTTTATTGAAAGATTTCATAGAAAGCAAAGTCTTTTTAAAATTTTAAACCAACAAGCTCTTCCGTTTAGATGGGCAGTCTATGTTTGTATTGGGCTTTTTATTACACTTTTTGGAGTATATGGCGATACCATAGCTTCAGAGTTTATTTATTTTCAATTTTAGTATAAATGTTTAAAGATCTAGGAAAAATTATATTAAAAGGATTGGGTTTTTTAGTACTAATGTTTTTAGCAATAACATTGTTAGAACCCTTATTTACTGAATCTGAAACTTCTGTATGGGATGATTTCTATAAACAAGATCAAAACAGCGTTGACGTTTTAATTTTAGGTAATTCGCACGCTAATGCTGGCTTAGATCAAGAAGCGATGAGTGCAAAGCTTCATTCAAATATAGTTTCTTTAGCAACCAGAGGACAAAATATTTATCAAACTTACTATTGTGCTTTAGAAGCTTATAAATATCAAACACCTGAAGTTTTAATTATTGAAAACTTCTTGTTTTACGAGAGATTGACAATGGAGGCGTTTATTGATCAAGATCCTACTATTAACGATTATATGAAGCGTTACTTATCCTTTGAAGGAAAAAAAATAGGACAGGTAAAAATAGAGGAATCCCAAGCTTTTTTTAAGGGAAGTTTAATTGAAAATATGTTTCCCGTTATAAAAAAACATGAAAGATGGACTGATGTGGATAAAATTAAAGAAAGACTTTATTCTAATAAGAAACAAGTACGTCAAAAAGGAACAACCGTTTTAAGTTTAAATTCAGCAAAAAAATATAAAACTAAAGATAAATTTGACCTTAATAAATACGTTATTCACCCAGAAGAAAGGAACGCCTTACAACAGATTGTAGATTTAGCTATTGAAAAAGGAACAAAGAAAATTATACTATTAACAATACCTTTTTATAAAGATTATAGAGACAAAATTGACTATAAGTCTCTTGATATTCCTCTAAAAAAATTTTCTGATAATAACTCAAATGTCACATATATTGATTTAAATAATGTATATCCAAATTTAGATCGGACTTATTTTTCTAATGATCCGGTAGGGTTTAATCAGCACTTAAATTACAAAGGAGCTATTGTTGTTAGTAATTATCTAGTAGATGTTATTGAAAAAACAAGTGCTTTTGAGTCGAAAACACAAAACTCTCCAGAATACTACTTGTATAATAATATAAAGAAGGATTCTACAATCAATAATAGTCGTATAATTGGTAATCTAGAAAGAATAAATGGAACAAAGGAGTTAAAATATGTTATTCCACAAGGAAAATCTCCTGTTGTAGCTAGTGGTTGGATGGCTATTAAGGATGTTAAGTCAAAACCTTACGAAATGTTTATAGGTTTAGTCAAAAACAAAAACTTTATTTACATAAGTAGCTTTTCAGAGTATAAGTCAAAAGATAGAAAGGATGTTACCAAATATTTTAAAAAAGAGGATGGGTTTTATGATATTTCAGGTTTTCAAATTAAAATTAACAGCAATTTATTAGAAAAAGGTACTTATAATTTATGTATGATTCTTAAAAATGAGGAAGAAATTTTAGTAAAAAAGACCAATAAGTTCGTTGAAATAAATTAATATTTTTCAACTTGTAATTATAACTATAATCAATTTACTACGTTTGTGGTATATAAGTAATTTAGAAGCAATGAAAAAATTAATTTTGGCAATTTTAGTTATGTTAGCCGTGTCGTGTAAGAATGATAAAAACCAAAATATTAACGAAGAACAAAAAACTAAGCAAACAGAAAATAGCAATAAGGAAGTTGTATTAAAAGAAGATAATATACTAACAGTAACCATGTCTGTAAAAGTATTAGAAGATGATAAATTTGAATTATACTATGTTGATGACTCTATTGATAGATCGTTTAATTCGGAAGACAGAATAGCAGTTTATGTACAAGCAAATAACAATTTTCAAACAATAGAATTTAAGCTACCTGAATATAGTTTACCTTACAAATTTAGAATTGATTTAGGAGATAACAGTAATAAACATGAGAGCAATGTTGAAATTAAATCTGTTAGGCTTCAATTAAATCAATTTACTATAGATATTGATGATGCTACTATGGATAGCTTTTTTCAACCAAATAAGTATTTACAAAAAATTAATGGTGGGTATACAAGAAAAATTGTAGATAATAAATACGATCCATTTTTATTGGCTAAACCAGTTTTAATTAAAAAAATAGAACTAGAATTTTAATAGGTAGAGTTAAAACAATTTCTTGTTAGAAAAAAAGAAGAAAAATACTAATAAAAATAGAAGACTCATACCCTTTATGCTTATTTAAGGTTAAATAAAAACGTTGTAAATAACTCTATTATAAAGAAATTAAAACCTCTTATCCAATATTACAGTATTATAAGTAATTTATGGGTGTGGTAAATCCATACTTATTAGTCTGTATACAAAAGCATTACTAGAATAAATTTAGTAAGGTTTTAGATAAAAAAATTACAATTAGAAAAAGGATAATAAACTATTTTGATGAGTTTATTACTCTGTAAAAAATGAAAATGAACTTGTTTCAAAAAATCATAGATATTTCTAAAGGAGAATTTGCAAAAAAAACAATACTCTCCTTCATATTAAAAATACTAGGCTTAGTATTAAGTTATGTCTTTATTGTTATAGTTTCAAGGTATTTTGGAGCCGAAGCTTATGGTCGTTTTTCCATTGCATTTACAGTATTAAATATTTTTGCTTTGGTATTTGCTTTAGGTATTCCCGATGCCACTATTAAAATTGTTTCAGACCAAACTATAAACAGTAAATTTCACTTTAGAAAAACTTCTCTAAGGTTAATCTTTATTTCGGCACTTGTTGGTAGTTTTATACTGTATTCCCTATCGGAATTTCTTTCTAGTTTTTATAAAGATGACAGCCTAAATAAGTACTTTGTTATTTGCGCAATAATATTAACGCCTTTAATTTTATTACGTTTAAATTATGAAACTTTAAGAGGTAAAAACGAAATTATTAGGTTTGGTTTCTTATCTCATATTATCCCTTTTTTAGTCGCCTCTGTTGTACTACTTATAGCCTTTTATTATTATAAAATTGTTGAAGATAGTGCTGTAATTGTCGCGTATGCTTTTGGTGTAGTTATTGCTTTTATTTTTAGCCTTTTTTGGTTAAAAAAAGATAAAAATGCTCAATTAAGATTAAAAACATATTCGGCTAGACAACTCATGCATTATTCTTTTCCAATGCTAGCTACCAGTTCATTCATTTTTATTATGGGGTGGACAGACACCTTAATGTTGGGGTATTATAATGATAAAGCAGATGTAGGAATTTATAATGTGGTTATAAGAATAGCAAGAATAGCCATTATAGCTATTACATCAATTAATTTGGTTTTAGCTCCAAAAATATCTGAGTTATACAGTAATTCTGAATTTAGTAAAATGAGAGAGCTAATAACAAAATCTACAAAATTAATTTTTATAGTTACTGTACCTTTGGTATTAGTTATTATTTTCGCCAATAAATTTGTACTATCTATTTTTGGAGAAGATTTTATTGTCGGGGGAGTTGCTTTAATAATTGTAATGATATCGCAATTATTTAATGCCATATCGGGTAGTTCAGGCCAAGTTATGAATATGACAGGAAACCATAAAAAGTTAAGAAATTTTACTATTTATACCGCTATTTTAAATATTACATTAAATTTCATCTTGATTCCATTATATGGTATTCTAGGAGCAGCAATAGCTACAGCAACTAGCATTATAGTACTTAACCTTAGCTCTGCTATTTTTGTAAAAAGAAAATTAGGAATAGTCACATACTTTAATCCATTTCACTCTATTATTAATAGGAAAAGGTAGTTAATATGAAGCTTTTTTTAGTTATAATGCTGCACAAAATAAATCTAATTATAATTTTATATTGAGTCAAAATGATTAATAATAAAAAAACGTTTTTCTGTATAGGGGCTCAAAAGTCTGGAACAACATCATTACATGACATTTTGTTACAAAACCCAAATATAGGACTTCCTGTAAATAAGGAAACTCATTTTTTCTCACATGATGAGTTGTATACAGGGAATTTAGATGATTATTTTAAAATGTTTAATGAAGGGTTAAATAAAAAAGAAATTATAGGCGAAATCGACCCTGAATATCTATGTTCAGATAAAGCCCCCGAACGAATATTTAAACATTTTGGAGCTGATATAAAATTTATTGTCATTTTAAGAAACCCCTATAACAGAGCTTATTCTCAATATTTAATGAGCAAACGAAGAGGTTTTGAAGAATTAGACTTTGAAGAAGCTATTGAAAAAGAAGAAACTCGTATAAAGGATAATTTCGGGAAATTATATTTTAGTTATAAAACTAGAAGTTTATATAGTAACCAAATAAATAATTATTTTAAATATTTCAACTCATCAAATTTTTTATTTATACGTTTTGAAGAAGATTTTATTGGTAGAAAACAAGAAACTATAACTAAGGTAAACGAGTTTTTAGGTTTAGAGCCGTTTAATTACGATTTAAGCATACAGAGCAATGTAGCTTCAACTCCTAAAAGTAAATTGGTAAGAGACTTTGTAAACAGGCCTAATATTGTTAGAAAAATGGGTAAGAAAATTATTCCTTCTCCGCAATTGCGTAAAAATATAATTGATAAAATTGATAGTTTAAATAAAAAGAAAATAAGTTATAATACAAATTTAGAGCTTAAAGAAAAACTTACTAAATCTGTGTTTTTAGATGATATAAAAACCTTAGAAAGTTTAATAAACCTAGATTTATCGTCATGGTACAAGAACGAGTAGGAATTGTTACAGTTACATACGGTAATAGAAGTGCGTATTTTTCAAAATTAATTGAATCTGCAGTAAAACACCCCAATGTTGTAAATATTGTAGTAGTTTGTAATGGTATTGAACAAGAAAGTAAAACTTGTTTAAATAAGTTAGAGGAAGAAAATAAAACAAAACTTATAGTACATGATTTAGGCTATAATTCAGGATCTGCTAAAGGTTTTAAAGAGGGAATATTAAGAGTTTTACAAGAAGATATAGATTTTATTTGGCTTTTGGACGATGATAACTTACCAAAAAGCAAGGCATTAAAATTACTACTAAAATCATGGTCTAATTATAGTACTATTAAACCACTTTCTTTATTGTCTTACAGACCACAAAGAAAAGTATATAAGGACTCTATTGAAAGAAAAAACCCGTATTTAATGTTAGGAACTAAAAATTCCTTTTTAGGGTTCAATATTTTAGATAAATTAAAGAAAACTAAATTAGAAAAACAGGTAACAGTAGAATCTGGAGAGGTTGCTGTTGCGCCATATGGCGGAATGTTTTTTAGTAGTAAATTAATAAATCAAATAGGGTTGCCAGACGAAAGTTTCTTTTTGTATGCAGATGATCACGAATTCTCTTATAGAATTACACAGAATAATGGAAAAATAATTTTGATTCTGGCAAGTGAATTAGAAGACTTAGAAACCTCCTTTCATTTAAAAAAACCAAAAACTATATTACATACAAGATATTTTTCTACAGATTCAAAAAATGCAATTTATTATTCCGTTAGAAATAATGTGTATTTTGAAAAAAACTTTATAACCAATAGACTCATATATTTTTGTAATAAATTCGCTTATTTAATTGCATTGTTTTTCATTATGCTTCTTTATTCCAAAAATTTTTGGAAATTCAAGGTAATTATTAAGGCAACTAGAGATTCAAAGAAATTTAAAAGATAATGATTAGAATAAGTAAGCTTTACTTTTATGTGTTTATTTTTATTGTATGTGCCTGTTTCTTATTTGGAGGGTTCATTCAATTCTTTTTAGGTGTCCCAAATACCGTTTTTTCTTACTTAATAACAGCTTTATTTTTGAGCTTTTATTCGCTTTATGTTGTAGTAAAACAGAAAGTTTTTTTTGATAAGGTGGTTTTATTACATCTTTTATTCTTTTTGTTAATAATTATAAGTGGTATTGCAAACAAATCTGGGATAATTAAAACCTTAATCTATTTAATATTTATTCTTTTACCACTTGGCTGTTATTTATTTTTTAAGGTTAATAAAAAGGAGAATTATATTTCTCGTATTACAATAAGCAAAATATACTTAGGAATAGCCTGCATACAGTTACCTGTAATGTTATCGCAATATTTTGGATATGATATTTTAATCCAATTTAATAGAAGTAGTCAATTGGTGGCTGACTTTGATTTTATGTTTGGAACTTTCTTTCTAAAAGCTGACCATGCTTTAGGTTTTTTCTTACTGTTTAATATTTTTAATCTTATTGAAAATAATTCTAAAAACGAAATCACCCGTTTTCCTATTGCAATATATATATATTTAGGACTAACCATTTTTATATCTGAATCCAATATTTCAAAGCTGGTTTTAGTAATATTTATTCTCTATATGATTTATAGAGCTTTTCCTCGAAAAATTAAAGTTATTGGAGTGATTTCCGTACTAATTGTTACACCAATAGTATTTTCCCAAATAACAAAGATTCCCGCGGTTAAAGATGAAATTCATTTTATTGAAGCAGAATATAACGTAAAAAAATCATATCAGAATTATGAAAGAGGTATTGCCAAAAGGCCACAAGTTCTAATTACCTATGCTTCAAAAATTCCATTAAAAATTATTGGAGATGGACCTTATTCCTATTTTAATATATTAACAGGGAGGTTTACAAAAACAGAACATTTCTCGCAGATTATATGGGTTTATGCAGACCTAGGTATTATAGGTATTTTTATTTTTATCTTCCTTTTATATGCCATAGTTACAAGTCTTGAATTGAGTGGTTATATTAGTATATTTATTTTTGCTATAGTTATTGTCTATTCTTTAATGACTACAATTTTTTCTGATTTAGCTATAATGATAACATTAATTAGTTTATTACAAAAAAGAGAAACATACACATGAATATATTAATAACTCCCTTTCACGATTGGAGAAAAATAATTCTTGAAGGTTTTAGAACTCGAGACGCTCACTTTATAGAAGAGCTCAAGAAGCACCAAGAAATTAAAAAGGTTATTATAAATAGACCAACAACATTTCTTGAAATCTTCTTAAAAAGAAAGCCAAATTTAATACGTGGTCAAGTAATTTTGTCTCAGTCTGGATTTAAGCTATACAAGCTTGAAGAAAATTTATACCTTATAGATTATGTTTCCAAAAATTTTATAGCTCAAGCCTTAAATGGATACAAGTGGTTTATAAACCAATATGGAAGTACTAAGTATATTAGCTTTATAAGTAAATGTTTAGCTTTTTTAAACATTGAGAAAGATTATTGTCTTCTCAATCAAAATATATTTGCTTACAAGCTTACAGAGCAATTAAAACCAAAGGTATCCATCTTTGATGCTTGGGATAACTTTTTAAAATTTAATGTCTATAAACATTTACTAGACGACATAGAGCTAGGCTACAAAACCTATGCAAATACAACAGATTTTTGGATTACTAATTCAAACGACAATATAGTTGACTTTGAGAATGCCTATCAACCTAAAAACATGTTTTTAATAAAAAACGGGGTAGATGTTAATCGTTTTGTTAACGATAGGACTATAAAACAACCAGAAGATATGAAATCAATACCTCATCCAATAGTAGGTTTTGGAGGTAAGATTAGCCAGCTTTTAGATGTAGACCTTATAAATAATGTTGTTAAAATGTCTCCAGAAATATCATTTGTTTTTGTTGGACAAATCTTAGACAAGGAGGTCTATAAGCGTATTGTAAAACAAGATAATTTCTACTACCTTGGAGATAAACATTATGACGAATACCCGGATTACGTTAAAAACTTTGATATTTGTACCGTTCCATATGTTGTGGAAGACAAAAAGAAATCTGGAGCAAACTCAATAAAGGTTTATGAGTATTTGGCTACAAATAAAAAAGTTATTGGAACAAACTCCAATGGCTTAGAAGACTTGTCAGACTATTTATATATTACTAATACAGCAGACGAGTTTGCAGAGGAAATAAAAAACAAAGAGAACAACAAGAAAAAAATTGTATTACAAGAGCATTCTTGGGAATCGAAAATTAAAGAATTATTAAAGCTTATTAAAGGTGCTCGAAAAGATTAAATCTCATAACTCGCAACAAGTTCAAGACATCCTTCTTTGTACTATTGCGGCTACAATGTTATATAAACTAAATATAGGCAACCTATCTGTTATTTTAGCTGTAGTTTATAATGTTATTTTTTTTAAAAAGGAAAACCTATTCAAACTTAAGTCCTTTGCTGTTATATTTCCAGTTTTGTTTTTCTTAATAACGATTTTAAGTGGGCTCTCAAGTAAAAATATTAGTGAAGGTGTCAAATCTATAGACTTGCATTTACTTCTTGTTCTTATAGCACTTATTGTTGTTAATTCGAATGTTAACAAAAGAACCATAGAAAAAGTTTTTTTAAGTTTATTCTACTCCTCATTACTTAGTGTTACTATTCTTATAGTAAATGCTGCAATAAAGTTTTTTAAAGGTCAAGGAGTTCACGATATTGTTTTTCATGGATTTACGGAAATATATGATCAGCACCCTGTTTATTATGCAATAATATTATCTCTAGCTCTGTTTTTTGCGTTTTTATATGGAAAAATTATTCCTAGTAAAATTAAAAATATTGGGATTATAATATTAATTATTGGAATTGTTTTTTGCGCATCTAAGGCTGTACTTTTTGTAAATGCAGTAGCCTATGTTTTATTTTTTCTATTTAAATTTAAAAGCTTAAAGACAAAACTCACTTTACTTCTAGTTTTAGTGTTTACGGTAGGAATGGTTTATAATATTCCGTTTATTAATCATCGTTTTGTGGATGGATTAAGATTTCATGAAAACATACTTGAGTTTAAACCTACCAACTCCTTTCCAGATAAAAAACTATTTAATTACGAAGAAAAAGATGCCATTAGCGATTTAGAACTTCGTTATATCATGGCAAAAATGGGAGTTTATCATTTAATTGAAGATGGTAAGGTTTTAACAGGTTATGGAGAAGGAGACGTACAAGACTATCTAGATTACTATTATTATTCGTATAATTTGGCACCAAATTGGAATGAAGGAAGAAACATTCATAATCAATATTTGCATATTCTTATAACCTATGGAATATTAACACTTTTATTGTTTATTTGTTATTTAATTTATAGTTTTTACATTGCTATTAGACATAGAGATGTATTGCATATCTTTTTTTTAGCATTATTAGCTTTTGTTTTTATCTTTGAAGTAATTCTAGTAAGGAATAAGGGTATTATTCTTTTCTACTTTTTTAACACACTCTTTTTAATTAAAAGTATTTATATTGAAAATAGCAATCTTAGGCACCAGAGGAATTCCTAATTATCATGGGGGGTTTGAACAGTTTGCAGAATATTTTTCAGTATACCTTAATGAAAATGGACATGATGTATATGTCTATAATTCCAATAATCATCCATATAAAGAAAAAACTTTTAATGGAGTTAATATAATTCATTGCAAGGATCCAGAAGATACTATTGGCACACTTGGACAGTTTATTTACGATTTTAATTGTATTCTAGATTCAAGAAATAGAAACTTTGACATCATTTTACAATTAGGTTATACAAGTAGTACAATTTGGTATAAGCTTTTTCCTAAAAATGCTATAATTATAACAAATATGGATGGTTTAGAATGGAAGCGTTCTAAGTATTCAAAACCTGTTCAGAAGTTTCTTAAATATGCTGAAAAACTTGGAGTAAAATCTAGTAACTATTTAATCTCAGATTCAATAGGAATAAAAAACTATTTAAAAGAAACCTATCATGTAGACTCAGAATATATTGCTTATGGAGCAGAACTGTTTAATAAACCAAATTCCGAAGTTTTATTAGAATACAATTTGGAGCCGTATAAGTACAATATGCTAATAGCGAGGTTAGAACCAGAAAATAATATTGAAACCATTTTAGATGGGGTGGTATTATCTAATATTAAAACCCCTTTTTTAGTAGTTGGAAAACATGATGTTAACGACTTTGGTTTATATTTAAAAAATAAGTTTAAAGGCTATACTTATATTAAATTTGTTGGAGGAATTTATAATTTAGAACATTTAAACAATTTAAGATACTTTTCTAATCTCTATTTTCACGGCCACTCGGTAGGCGGTACAAACCCATCTTTGTTAGAAGCAATGTCTTCTAGAGCGTTAATAATTGCAAACGATAACGAGTTTAATAGAACAATTTTAGAAGATAATGCCTTTTATTTTAAAACTGCAGAAGATGTTAAGACTCATATAGAAACATTGTTAAAAGAAGCATATCCTGTAAAAATAGATAACTGTTACAATCAAATAGATAAGTACTTTAACTGGGATCTTATAAATAAAAAATACTTAGATTTTTTTAAGACCTGTATTGGCTGATATTAATTTATCTCAATCCTATTTTCAGTTGAAAACTTAAAACTATTTAAGTAGTAGAACTTAAATATAATTTTAATTTTTTTTGATAAAAAGACTCGGCAATTAATATTTTTAGAAGCTATTGATATTGTTGTATTTTACTGATTTTTAGCCATAAGTCAATTAAGATTTTATTTTCAGTACCAAACTCCATTAATTTCCTATTTTTGTAACTATTAAATCAAACTAAATGAAAATATCAGTTATAGGAACAGGTTATGTGGGCCTAGTTACCGGAACATGTTTAGCAGAAACAGGAAACGAAGTACTTTGTATCGATATCGATAAAGACAAAGTAAAAAAAATGCAAGATGGCGTGGTACCTATTTACGAACCACAATTAGATGTTATTTTTGAAAGAAATATTAAAGCCGGACGTTTAAAATTTTCCACTTCGCTAGAAGAAGGGATAAAACATGGCGAAATTATATTTTTAGCGCTTCCAACTCCAGAAGATGAAGACGGCTCTGCAGATCTATCCTATGTTTTGGGTGCAGCATCAGATATTGGTAAATTACTTACAGAGTATAAAGTAATAGTCGATAAAAGTACCGTTCCAGTTGGAACAGCCAATCGAGTTGCCGAAACTGTTGCCAAAGAAACTAATGTTGAATTTGATGTGGTTTCCAATCCAGAATTCTTACGTGAAGGTTTTGCTGTAGAAGATTTTTTAAAGCCAGAACGTATTGTAATTGGTTCGAGTTCAGATAAGGCCACAGAACTAATGGAACGTCTTTACAAACCTTTTGTTAGATCTGGAAATCCGATTATTATTATGGACGAAAAATCGGCAGAACTTACCAAATATGCTGCTAATTCATTTTTAGCAACTAAAATTACCTTTATGAACGAAATTGCTAACTTCTGCGAAAAAGTTGGAGCAGATGTAGATATGGTTCGTATTGGAATGGGAACCGATTCTAGAATTGGTAAACGCTTTTTATTTCCAGGAATTGGCTATGGAGGTTCTTGTTTCCCTAAAGATGTAAAAGCATTGCATAAATCGGGAAAAGACAATAATTATAATTTCGATATTTTAAATGCCGTTATTAAAGTTAACGACCTTCAAAAACGGATACTTTTACCTCGGATTGATGCTTTCTTTAAAGGAGATTTAAAAGATAAAAAAATAGCTATTTGGGGCTTGGCATTTAAACCAGAAACCGATGATATTCGAGAAGCTCCTGCTTTATATATTATTGAAGACCTCTTAAAAAGTGGTGCAAATATTACTACTTTCGACCCTGAAGCTATGGAGAATGTACAGCGAAAATTTGGAGACCAAATTAGTTTTGAAAAAGATATGTATACGGCTGTTGAAAATGCAGATGCTTTGATAATCTGTACGGAATGGAGTATCTTTCGAACACCCGATTTTAGTAAGTTAAAATCGCTTATGAAAGAGCCAGTTATTTTCGATGGTAGAAACTTATATGATGTTAAAGATATTAAAGAAGAAGGGTTTTATTACAGTTCAATAGGAAGACAAGCTGTTAAGTAAAAAAGCAATATATAAAATATGGAAAAGGTATTAATAACAGGAGCAGCTGGTTTTTTAGGCTCGCATTTATGTGATAAGTTTATAAATGAAGGTTTCCATGTTATTGGAATGGATAATTTTATTACAGGCGATATAAAAAACATCAGTCATTTGTTAGATAACCCTAACTTTAAATTTATTGAACATGATGTTACAGAGTTTATTAAAATTGATGAAGACTTAGATTATATCCTTCATTTTGCATCACCTGCTAGTCCCATAGATTATTTAAAAATACCTATCCAAACTCTAAAAGTAGGTTCCCTGGGCACTCATAATTTACTTGGTCTTGCTAAAGCAAAAAATGCCAGAATTTTAATAGCTTCTACTTCCGAAGTATATGGAGATCCATTAGTACATCCGCAAACGGAAGAGTATTATGGTAATGTTAATACCATTGGTCCTAGAGGAGTTTATGACGAGGCTAAAAGATTTCAGGAGTCTATAACAATGGCCTATCATAGGTTTCATGGCCTAGAAACACGAATTGTTCGTATTTTTAATACCTATGGTCCACGAATGAGACTTAACGATGGCCGTGTTATTCCAGCTTTTATGGGTCAGGCTTTAAGAGGAGAAGATTTAACCATTTTTGGAGATGGTTTACAAACTAGATCTTTTTGCTATGTAACAGATCAGGTAGACGGTATTTATAGTTTATTATTTAGCGACTATTCTAATCCTGTAAATATTGGAAATCCTCACGAAATAACTATTAAAGATTTTGCTGAAGAAATTATTAAACTTACTGGAACCAATCAGAAATTAGTATATAAAGAACTTCCTAAAGACGATCCCTTACAGAGACAACCAGATATTTCTTTGGCTAAAAAACTCTTAAATTGGGAGCCTAAAGTAGGAAGACAAGAAGGCATGCTTAAAACTTTTAATTATTTTAAAGATTTAACAGAAGAAGAGCTCTACAAAAGCGAACATAAAGACTTTTCGAAGCATATTAGAAAATAGTGACTACATTTAAACAAGGGAGATATTCAGGGTATTTAAAGTACATGTCATACTTAATAGATTTAAGTATTATAAATGGCCTGGCTTTGCTGTATTTTTTTAAAGAGGTAAATCCCATAAAATTTGTTTTATTAATTTCAACTGCATGGATTGTCTTATCAATATATTCTAAATTTTATGAGGTATATAGATATTCCCGTGAGATAAGTATTGCCGCTTTACTTTTAAAACAATTTGCGTTATTTACCTTATTAATGTTGGCGTTTTCAGGCTTTAATCACGAATTAGATATCCGACCAATAACAATTTTTAAATATACCTCCATCACACTTTTTTTAATAGGTCTTTCTAAGTTTGCTTTATATTACCTGCTTCAAAAGTACCGAACAATTTTTGGAGGAAACTATAGGAAAACGGTTATTATAGGAAAAAATAAACAGACATCAGTTCTTGAAAATTTCTTTCATGGAAAACCCGAATATGGGTATATCCATAAAAAAACCTTTAATGTTAAAGACAAGGAAAAGTTTAGTATAGATGCTTGTTTCGATTTTATAATTAAGGAAACTATAGATGAAATTTACTGCTCTATTTCAGATTTATCTAATACGCAAATTCATAAAATTATTGACTTTGCAGACAATAATCTAAAAATTCTTAAATTCTTACCAGATAATAAAGACATACATTCTAAAAAGCTGAAATACGAATATTACGATTATATACCTATTCTCTCTTTAAGAAACATTCCTCTCGAAGATTCTGTAAACCAGTTTGTAAAACGTTCTTTCGATATATTATTCTCTTCCTTAGTTATTATATTCCTTTTATCTTGGTTAACACCAATCATTGCCATTTTAATAAAATTGGAGTCAAAAGGTCCAGTATTCTTTAAGCAATCAAGAAACGGATTTAATTACAAAGAATTCGATTGTTATAAGTTCCGTTCTATGATGCCCAATAAAGATGCGCATTTATATCAGGCAACTAGAGGAGATCAGAGAATTACTAAAGTAGGAAGGTTTATTAGAAAAACAAGTATCGACGAGTTGCCACAGTTTTTTAATGTGCTTTTTGGCGATATGTCTGTTGTTGGTCCAAGACCTCATATGGTTAGCCATACTTATATGTATGCAAAAAGAATAGATAAATTTATGGTTAGACACTTTGTAAAACCAGGAATTACAGGATTGGCTCAAATTAGCGGTTATAGAGGAGAAGTAGAAACAGATAAGGATATTATTGGACGTGTTAAATACGACATCTTCTATATAGAAAGCTGGTCTTTGTTATTAGATCTTAAAATAATTTTTAAAACCTTTATAAATGCCGTTAAAGGTGAAGATAAAGCCTACTAAATAAAAACATCTAACAGTTCTAGCTGTTTTTTAAAATCAAAATGCTCCAAAGCTATATTTTTAATTCGTTCATTATTTTCTAAAGTCAAAGCCTCAAGTTCAATAGTCATTATTACTTCATTTAAGGCCTTATAATCTCCTGGTTTGGCTGTCCAACCTAAATTGTACGCTTTTACCAATTCTTCGCCTTCACCACCACCAAAATAAAGCATTGGCAAGCCTAATCGAGCATATTCAAATATTTTTGAAGGTACAGATCCATAAATTCTGTGAAGTAATGGAATAATGGTTATATCGTATTTTAAAAGTTCTTTATGTAGTTGGTTTCGGGTAAGCTCTCCGTGAAAAGTAATTGGTAACTCTGGATTTTCTAAAATATAATTTTTAATTTTATCTTGCTCTGCTCCGGCACCATAAATATGAAATTCTAACCTGGAGTAATCCAAATTCTTGCACAATTTATAAATACCTTGAGCCATTCCAAGCAAACCCGCATAAACTAATTTTATGTTTTCTTCTGTTGGAGATCTATCAATCATTTGAGGTGGCTCGAAATCTGGAAAGTTTCTATATAAGCAAGCCACGGTATTTGGATAAAGGTTTGAGATATGAGTGATAATCTCTTCACTCTGACCCAAAACCACATCGGCATTTCTATAATTAAAACGCTCTATTTTTTCTAACAACTTATAGCTAAAATTCTTTTTAAACGCTCCAAGCTCTAATCCTGCAATTGGCCATAAATCGCTGACATTTAGAATTAGTTTTCTTTTTTTAGAACGCAAGAAAAACATATTGGTAAAAGCAACCAATAATGGAGGAGATTGAACAATAACGGTTTCAGGAATTTTATTCCACATAAAAAACCAAATCAGACTAAAGCTATAAGAAAACATTGCAAATAAGCGTGCAAACTTGTTTTTAGAGTTACTGGCATAGAGCCATAACCTAAAAATAGTAATGTTATTTTCAATACTTTTATGTTTGAATTGTCCTTTGTATTCTGGAAAAATTTTTCCTGTGGGGTAATTAGGCAAAGGTGTTATTACAGAAACCTTATAATCTTGTTTCTGCAACCCCATTGCCAAATGGAACATTCTGTTAGATGCTGCCCCAATTTCTGGCGGAAAATAACTAGTTATAATTAGAATGTCTTTCACTATAACTTATATATTTCTAGTAGGTTATTAAAAATTTTCACGTTATAAATCTGATTAGATTTAGCTCTCATAGAAATATTCATTTGGTTTCTTTTATTAGGGACGAAAATTGTTTCAATTTACCACTTTTTGAACGCTCTAGCTTATCTAATTGTTCAAAATTAACCTGAAGACCACCTTCTAAATAACGTTCCATTTCCTTTAAAATTTGATTCTTTTTTTCGCTAGAAAGCACTTCGCTACTTACATATTTGATGTTAAAGACCTCTTTCCTAGATTGTTCTATAATAAATTCTTTCACGTTTCCATCTGTTTCAATAATGCTTTTTGTAATGTAGTAAAAGGTTAAACCCGAAGCCTTTTTTCCACTTGGCAATATTGCTATATCATTCGTTCTTCCAGTTAGTTTTTCTAAAATAGGCTTTTTAAAAGTGCTTTCTTTAGAGAGAATGCCAATATCTCCAATATCATATCTAATAAATGGATGTGCTTTGTTGTAAAAGGAGGTAATAACAATTCGCCCTTCTTCGCCATATGGTAAAATCTGATTGTTTTCGTCTAAAATTTCAACCCAGAGAGTTTCACTAGTAACCTGCCATTCATTTTTGGTATTTTGAAAAGCAATAATATCAAGTTCTGAAGCGCCATACTCATTAATTACAGGGATTCCAAATTGAAGTTCCATGAGTTTCTTGTCGTCTTCAAAGAGCATTTCAGAAGTTACAATACAGGCTTTTAATGTAGGACAAACCTGTTTTAATTGAATATTTTCTTTCTGAAGATATTTGGCAAATTGCACAATAGAACTCGTGTATCCATTTATGTAATCGAATTTCGAGGCCTTAAACTTTACAAGACATTCATTAAATGCAGTATCGCTTAAATCGAACACTGAAAACCTATAGCGTTTACTTAAAGCATCCTTAAAACGTTCTTTATAATAACTTTTCTTATCTAAGGGAATCCCATAAAACCGGGCCTGTTTAGAGCTGTTAAAATCTAATTTATACCAACCAAATCTATCTTTAATAAGCGCCCAAGTTAGAGCATGACAAAATTTGTCTTTGGCAAAAATAAACGGATTTCCAGAAGAGCCGGAGGTTTTATTTATATAAACATTTTTAGGTGAATAGTCTTTAGATAAACGATCTCCTAAAGGCTGTTGTAAATCTTTTTTAGTCATAATGGGAATTGAATTCCAATTTGTTAGATCTACATTGTTTACCAGCTGTTTATAATAAGGTGTATGTTTTAAATGATAATCGACAATAGCTTGCTTCCTTTCATTAATATAAGCTTTAAACTCCGTTTCATTCTTATTTTGAATCTTTTGTAAGGCGAGTTGAGCTTCCTTTATGGGGAAACCACTTAGTTTTAAAGAAATATCGAATAAATTCAAAATAGGAATATATATTTTACGTAAAGTAAACAAAAATAATTCGTGTATTCGAAGCATTAGTTTTATTTTTGCTTCAAACAACTTACAACATGAACATTTTAATTCTTGGCTCCGGTGGTAGAGAGCATACTTTTGCTTGGAAAATAGCTCAAAGCCCTTTGTGTAATTCACTTTATGTTGCTCCGGGAAACTCAGGAACTTCTCAAATTGCAAACAATTTAGATATTAAAGTCACCGATTTTCAAGCTATTAAAAAGGCGGTATTAGAACATCAAATAACAATGGTTGTAGTTGGGCCAGAAGATCCTTTGGTGCAAGGTGTTCATGATTTCTTTTTAAACGATGAAGAGATAAAGCATGTTTCCGTTATTGGACCTCAAAAAGCAGCAGCTGAATTGGAAGGAAGTAAAGAATTTGCTAAAGAATTTTTAGTTCGTCATAATATTCCAACAGCAGCATATAAAAGCTTTAATGCTTCTAATGTAGAAGATGGTTATGCTTTTTTAGAAACCTTAAATCCTCCCTATGTTTTAAAAGCAGATGGGTTAGCAGCTGGAAAAGGAGTTCTTATTTTAAACGATTTAAACGAGGCTAAAACCGAACTAAAAAATATGTTAGTGGATGCCAAATTTGGAGAAGCTAGCACCAAAGTAGTTATTGAAGAGTTTTTAGATGGTATAGAATTAAGTTGTTTTGTATTGACAGACGGGAAAAATTATAAAATATTACCTACAGCTAAAGATTATAAACGTATTGGAGAAGGTGATACTGGATTAAACACCGGTGGAATGGGAGCTGTTTCCCCAGTACCCTTTGCTACAGATGAATTTTTAAATAAAATTGAAGAGCGCATTGTAAAGCCAACTATCGAAGGTTTAAAAAAAGACAATTTACCATACAAAGGATTTGTATTTATTGGTCTGATTAAAGTTGGAGACGATCCAAAAGTGATTGAGTATAATGTAAGAATGGGAGATCCGGAAACCGAAGTTGTTTTGCCTAGATTAAAAACTGATCTGGTTGAAATCTTCCAAGCAATAGCCAATCAAACTTTGGATAAAATAGAAATTGAAATAGACTCACGTGCTGCTACTACAGTTATGCTAGTCTCTGGTGGTTATCCACAAGCTTACGAAAAAGGTAAAGAAATAACAGGATTAGATCAAGTGGAAGGTTCTATTCCTTTTCATGCAGGAGCCATTAATAAAGATGGAAAGATTGTAACCTCTGGTGGTCGTGTTATGGCAATAACTTCTTTTGGAGACAGTTACCAAGAGGCTATAAAAAAATCTTATCAAAATATAGAAAAACTACATTTTGATAAGATGAATTATCGAAAAGATATTGGATTCGATTTATAAGTAAGAATGAGATGTAATACTTTTATCGTCATCATTTTTATCGTTATAACCTTTTAATTGTTTCATCCAATATAAAAAAGCTACAAAACCAATAAGAATAAATATCCAAGACATAAAGTTTGCAGCAAACCAACTGTCTAATTCTAAAGCCTTTAAGGCGTCAAATGGAACAAGTAATACATTTACAAATAAATCTCCAATGGCGTTAAAAAAGTCTGTCATTTTAGTATAAATTTTATGCTCGGTAGGAGCTTATAGGGTATTATCATATATATTTACCCTACAAAATTACATATTTTTTCAATTTAAACTTGAATAAACAGTAAAGAAAGTTAGTAATTTACTTTTATTATAAATATTCGAAGGGAATTTTAAACAAATCTATATATGATTTCTAGTTTTTTTAGTAAAGCAAAACCTATACATTTTGTAGTTGTTACTTTATTGTTATTTGTTGCTTTTACTATAACTAAAGTTTATACCATAAAAGAACCTATAAGTGCTCTGCTTATAGTCAAGCAAATACTTCTTTTTGGAGTCTGTTTTTTTTCAATTTTTGTTTTCGATTTCTTATCCGGGAAGAACGATTTAACCAAAAATAACAGTTATAAAATATTATTTTTTAGTTTGTTTATGGTGGTCATGCCACAGACATTTTTAGACTCCAAATTATTAGTGGCCAATTTATTTATTCTTTTTGCTCTAAGACGAATTATCAGTATTAGGTCTAAAATATTTATCAATAAAAAAGTTTTTGATGCTGCCTTTTGGATTAGCTTGGCTACTTTATTATGTTTTTGGGCTTCACTCTATTTTATTTTACTTTTTGCTGCTCTTTTGTTGTTTGCTGTTTCAGATGTTAAAAATTGGATAATTCCCTTTGTTGGGGTTTTAGCTGTGGTCGTCTTAACAGTCAGTTTTTTAGTACTTACTAATACCGACTTAACAACATATTTTTCTAACTTAAATACGGATATTAGTTTCGATTTTAGTCCGTTAAACTCAACACAAATCATAATATCTTCTACCGTTATTTTGTCTTATTTTGTTTGGGCTGTTTTTTTCTATATCAATCGTATAAAAACTAAATCTAGAAGTTATAAACCTTCCTATTTATTAGTGCTTTTAGCTGGATTTATTGCTATAACAATTGTTGTTATTGTTCCAGATAAAACAGGGGCAGAGTTTATTTTCTTATTTGCTCCTTTATCAATTATAATGGCAAATTATTTGGAAATTATTTCAGAAAAGTGGTTCAAAGAAGCTTTAATTTGGGTGCTTATTCTTGTTCCAATTATAAATTTAGTTTTGCAGCTTTTCACCAAAAGCTAAATCGCCAGCATCACCTAAACCAGGAACTATATAGCCTTTTTCGTTGAGTTTTTCATCTACAGTTGCAACCCATAAATGCGTATCTTCTTCGAAATAATTTTCTACAAAATCAATACCTTCTTGAGCAGCAATAACACATACTAAGTGAATGTTTTTAGGCTTTCCAAAAGGTTTTAATGCTTCAAATGTGGCAACCATAGATTGTCCTGTTGCTAACATGGGATCTGCTAGAATTAAAGTCTTGTTTTCTAAATCAGGACAAGCTAAATACTCTACAATTATTTCAAAATTCTCTGGTTTTTCTTTATGATGTCGATAAGCAGAAATAAAGGCGTTTTCTGCCTTATCAAAATAATTTAGTAGACCATCGTGTAGCGGAACTCCTGCTCTTAAAATCGAGCAAAGTACGACATCGTTTTCTATTTTTTCAATCTGGCAAACACCTAAAGGAGTTGTAATTGTTGCTGGTTTATAACTTAAGGTTTTACTTAATTCATAACCTAAAACTTCACCAATTCGCTCAATGTTTCTTCGAAAGCGCATGCTGTCTTTTTGAATATTAACATCTCTCATTTCTGAGATAAACGTGTTTAGTATAGTTTGTTGATTAGAAAAGTTATGAATATGCATAATGAACCTCTTTAATGAGCGGGTAAAGTTAATTAATTAGACTTATATTTACGTTTGTAATTTTTATTTTATAAAAATTATGAATGTAAACCTACACTTTCCTTATACATTAAAATCATTTTAGCTAAAAAATATGTAGGTTTGTGTTTTAAAAACAAATATCATGTTTACAGACAAAGCTAATAGAATATTCCAAGATGTAATTGAAAAATATCACGTTATAAATACGGTAGATCAACCTTTTGAAAACCCTTATAACAAAGAAACTGAATTACTAGAGCATTTACTCTACAGAAAAAGTTGGATTGATACGGTTCAGTGGCATTACGAAGATATTATTCGAGACCCACAAATAGACCCTGTAGCTGCTTTAAAACTAAAGCGTCAAATTGATGCTTCTAACCAGGATAGAACTGATATGGTGGAATATATTGATAGTTATTTTCTTGAAAAATATAAGAACGTAACACCTAAAGCTAATGCTACTATCAATACCGAGAGTCCTGCTTGGGGAGTTGATAGATTGTCTATTTTAGCATTAAAGGTGTATCATATGAACGAAGAAGCAACACGAACAGATGCTTCAGATTCGCATTTGGCTGCCTGTAAAAAGAAATTAGATGTTTTATTAGAGCAACGTGTAGATTTATCTACTGCTATTGATACATTATTGGCGGATATTGAAAATGGTGATAAGTATATGAAAGTGTATAAGCAAATGAAAATGTACAACGACGATGAGTTGAATCCTGTACTTCGTTCGCAAAAATAAAATTCCTGAATAGTCAGGAATCTCATCCAGTAGTTGAGATGCCAAAACCAAAACACATTCTAGTTATTCGTCTCTCAGCCATGGGAGACGTGGCAATGGTGGTTCCTGTTTTAAAAGCATTTACCAAACAGTATCCCAAAGTAAAACTAACAGTTTTAACTAGAGAATTTTTTACGCCATTTTTCAGAGACTTAGAAAATGTTACCGTATTTCCGGCCGATTTAAAGGGAAGACATAAAGGGGTTTTTGGACTTTATAAATTATCTAAAGAATTAAAAGGATTACATATTGATGCTGTTTCCGACCTGCATAATGTGCTAAGAACAAAAGTGTTAAAAGTTTTTTTATTCGGAAAGCGTTTTGTTCAGGTAGATAAGGGTAGAGCAGAGAAAAAAGCACTGGTTTCAGGCAAAAACTTCCAACAGCTTAAAACCACCCACGAACGTTATGCCGATGTTTTTAGAAAACTTGGTTTTCCACTAGATTTATCAGACCCTAACTTTCCAAAACCTGTCGAGCTAAACTCAAAAACGGTTTCTCTTCTAGGACTTGACTCAAAAAAATGGATTGGAATTGCCCCTTTTGCTGCTCATAATAGTAAAATGTATCCCTTAAATTTAATGGAAGAAGTAATTAAATCATTGTCGGAAACTCATAAAATCTTACTATTTGGAGGAGGGAAAAAGGAGGTTGAAATACTAGATGGTTTTCAAAATAAATATGATAATGTTGTTAACCTAGCCGGAAAACTAACTTTAAATGAAGAATTAGATGTTATTTCAAATCTAGACATTATGCTTTCTATGGATTCGGGAAATGCACATATGGCAGCGATGTTAGGGGGAAAGGTAGTTACAATCTGGGGGGTAACGCATCCTTTTGCTGGATTTGCACCTTTTAATCAACCAGAAGATTTTGCTTTAGTATCAGATAGAAGTAAATTTCCATTAATTCCCACTTCTATTTATGGAAATAAATTCCCGAATGGCTATCAGGAAGCATCAAAAAGTATTTCACCAAACTTTATCACTAAAAAAATAGAAGCTGTTCTAAATAACTGATTATTAGTTGTAGAAACAGGAGAGTTTAAATTATTTATTGCAGTAAGAACTAGTTTATTTAAATAAATTATAAATAGGATTAAGTTGGAATTACAGAAAATTCTACTATATTTAAATCGAACTTTGAAATTTAGAACTTTAGTTTTATTCTATTTTTATAGAATTTAAAACAACATATTTTAAAAAAGACATTCATTTATTAACAATTTAGCTCAGCAAAACCTTTTATATAGCACAATTTATCGATATTTATTGTGTTTTATAGTTGTGTAAGCTTTTTTATTTTGATGAATCACTTTTTTTTATACATTTACAGACTAATGAAGATTCAAAACAAAAAAACGGTTGCCTCAATCTTATTTGTGTTAATAAGTTTTGTTTGTGTTGCTCAAACTGTGCCACCACCACCAGCGCCACCACCACCGCCAGGACTTCCAATAGATGGAGGAGTTCTAGCTGGGTTATTTGTTGGTATTATTATAGGAGTAAAAAAGTTATTAAAACGTTAATTAGCGTTCATTAGTCTGCTAACGTATTTCCCTATTACATCAAATTCTAAATTCACTTCAGTTCCTATTTTAAAGTTTTTAAAGTTTGTGTGTTCGTAGGTGTAAGGAATAATGGCCACACTAAAAGTATCTTTTTTAGAGTCTACTACAGTTAAACTCACACCATTAACAGTAATTGAACCCTTCTCAATTGTTATATTGTTTAATTTGGAATCGTATTTAAAAGTAAATTTCCAACTTCCTTCTTCGTTTTCAATGTTTGTGCAAATAGCTGTTTGATCCACATGTCCTTGAACTATATGCCCATCTAGTCTGTCGCCAAGCTTCATTCCACGCTCTAAGTTAATAATATCGTTTACTTTAAGCTCGCTTAAATTTGTTTTCTTTAAAGTTTCTTCAATTGCGGTTACCGTATATTCATTGTTTGTAATGTTTACTACAGTTAAACAAACCCCATTATGAGATACGCTTTGGTCTATTTTTAATTCATCTGTAAAATCGCAAGCCACAGTAATATGTAGATTATTTAATTCATTTTTTAAATCTTTAACTATTCCTAAACTTTCAATGATACCTGTAAACATATTTGTCGTTTTTTTGGTTAAATTTGCAAGTGTAAAATTACAAACAAAAGTTATCTTATTTAATGAAGGACGAAGAAAATATAATTGTAGGTATATCTATAGGAGACTTGAATGGAATTGGCGGTGAAATTGTTTTAAAAACTTTAGAAGACCCAAGAATGTTGGAGTTTTTTACCCCAGTAATTTTTGCATCGGTTAAAACGATTAGCTTTTTAAACAAGCATTTCGATTTTAAATTAAATTTTAATGGAATTAATAATTTTGATCAAATTATTCCAGGTAAAATTAATGTTTACAATGTTTGGAATGATAAAATTAATATAGAATTTGGTCAAGAAGACCCTAAAATTGGTAACTACGCTATAAAATCTTTACAAGCCGCTACTAAAGCTTTAAAAGAAAATGATATTAATATTTTAGTTACAGCACCAATAAACAAACATAATATCCAATCTGAAGAGTTTAATTTTCCAGGACATACAGATTATTTGGCTCAAGAGTTAGAAGGGACTAGTTTAATGTTTATGGTTTCTAACGACTTAAGAGTAGGTTTACTTACAGATCATGTACCTGTAAAAGATATTTCCAAACATATTACCAAAAAACTAATTAAAGATAAATTAGAAATTATATACCAATCTCTTGAAAAGGATTTTAAAATAAGTAAACCTAAGGTTGCTGTTTTAGGTATTAATCCGCATACAGGAGATAATGGTGTTATTGGAAAAGAAGACGACGAAACTTTAAGACCAACTCTAGATGAAATAAGAAAAAAAGGTCGATTGGTATTTGGTCCCTATGCAGCTGATAGCTTTTTTGGGTCTAAAAACTATAAAAACTTCGATGCTATTATAGCAGCCTATCACGATCAGGGTTTAATCCCATTTAAAACCCTTTCTTTTGGAAAGGGAGTTAATTATACGGCTGGTTTAAGTAAAATTAGAACCTCTCCAGATCATGGTACAGCCTACGAAATTGCAGGGAAAGGTGAGGCCGACGAGAGCTCATTTAAAGAGGCAGTTTTTACAGCTATTCAAATCTATAAGAATAGAAAAGAGTATGAGCAGCTTACAGAAAACGTACTAAAAACGAGGCAAAAAAAGATATAAACAAAAAAATGTTTATAAGTTGCTTTGAGTAAATAATTATTTGCTATATTTGCGCCCTCAAATTAGATGTGAAAATGAAGCGATTGAAAGAGTTTACAATTCCATTTGTAGGATTAAAACTAGGAAAGCATCATTTTGAATATCAAATTAATAAAGCGTTCTTTGAGCATTTTGAGTACGAGGAGTTTAACGATTCAGCAGTAAATGTTGAGGTTGAACTAGATAAGAAAACAACATTATTCGAATTAGATTTCAAGATTTCGGGAACGGTTAATATTAATTGCGATTTAACAAATGAAGCTTTCGATCAGGAAATTAACAATCATTTTAATGTGGTTGTAAAATTTGGAGACGAATATAACGACGAAGAAGTTGATATATTAGTTTTACCTCATGGTGAATATGAAATCAATATTCAACAATATATTTACGAGTTTATAGTACTTTCTGTACCAAACAAAAGGATTCATCCTGGCGTTGAAGATGGAACACTAGATTCAGAAATACTCAAAAAATTAGAAGAATTAAGCCCTGGGCTTAAAGATAAAAAAGAAACTGAAGAGGAAATAGATCCTCGTTGGAATACATTAAAGAAACTATTAACGGATAAATAAATATAGAAAATGGCACATCCTAAAAGAAAAATCTCGAAAACAAGAAGAGATAAAAGAAGAACACATTACAAAGCAACAGCACCTCAAATTGCTACGTGTCCTACAACAGGAGAAGCACACTTGTACCACAGAGCTCACTGGTTTGAAGGTAAGTTATATTATAGAGGACAAGTTCTTATAGATAACTCTGAAGCTGAAGAAAATTTAGCATAAATACTATGCATGCATATAATAAAACGCTCACTTGTGGGCGTTTTTTTTGTTTTAAATTTTTATAGAAGTCAAAAACGACTTAATTTGCATTAAATTAACTCAAAATGAATAGTTTTTTATACTTTTCACGAAAATTTGATTCATTTTGTAATAATTTTGAGCCAAATTAACTTTATAAACTATGAGTAAAATCTCAGCAGCAATTACAGCTGTAGGTGGTTATGTTCCAGATTATGTGTTAACCAATAAGATGTTAGAAGACATGGTTGATACAAATGATGAATGGATTACCAGCCGAACAGGTATCAAAGAACGTAGAATTCTGAAGGAAGATGGAAAAGGCACTTCGTATTTAGCTATTAAAGCTGCCCAAAATCTAATTGATAAAACTAAAATCGATCCTAAAGAAATTGAGTTGGTTATTGTTGCTACGGCAACACCAGATATGAAGGCTGCTTCAACATCTGCCTACACTGCTACGCAAATAGGTGCTGTAAATGCATTTTCTTTCGATTTAGAGGCTGCATGCTCTAGCTTTTTATACGGCATGTCTGTAGCTGCTAGATACATAGAGTCGGGAAAATATAAAAAAGTACTCTTAATTGGAGCAGATAAAAACTCTTCAATGATTAATTACGAAGATAGAGCAACTTGTATTATTTTTGGTGATGGTGCCGGAGCTGTACTTTTTGAACCTAACAAAGAAAACTTAGGTTTACAAGATGAATACTTAAGAAGCGATGGTGTTGGTAGAGAGTTTTTGCAAGCCACTTACGGTGGCTCGTCTTACCCTTCAACTCCAGAAGCAATTAAAGAACATAAACACCAGGTTTTTCAGGATGGAAAAACTGTTTTTAAAAATGCCGTTTTTAACATGGCAGATGTGGCTGTTAAAATAATGGATAGAAACAATTTAACAGTTAAAGACGTTTCTTGGTTAGTTGCGCATCAAGCAAACAAGCGTATTATTGATGCTACTGCCAATAGAATAGAATTAGAGGAAGACAAAGTGATGATGAATATCCAAAATTATGGGAATACCACATCTGCAACACTTCCTTTATTATTAAATGATTACGAATCTCAACTCAAAAAAGGCGATAATTTAGTTTTTGCTGCCTTTGGAGGTGGGTTTACTTGGGGCTCCATTTATTTAAAATGGGCCTATAACTCCTAACTAACTACTAATAAATTTTTAATATCTAAAATTATGGATTTAAAGGACATTCAAAACTTAATTAAATTTGTTGCCAAATCAGGAGCAAGTGAAGTTAAACTAGAAACAGACGATGTAAAAATTACCATCAAAACAGGAAGTGATGATAAAGAAACAACAACTTACGTACAACAGATTCCTGTTGGGGCACAACCTGTAGTGCAACAACCAGTAGCGCCAGCTGCTCAACCGGAAGCACCAGCAGCCGCAACTGCAGCGCCAGCAACTGCAGCACCAGCAGCAGAAGATTCAAAATACATTACTATAAAATCTCCTATTATAGGAACTTTATACAGAAAGCCTTCTCCAGACAAACCAGTTTTTGTAGAGGTAGGACAAACTATTAAAGAAGGAGATGTTCTATGTGTTATTGAAGCTATGAAACTTTTTAACGAAATAGAATCTGAAGTTTCTGGAAAAATAGTAAAAGTGCTTGTAGACGATGCATCACCTGTAGAGTTTGATCAGCCATTATTTTTAGTTGATCCATCATAACAATTTTGTCCCAAATGTTTGAGAAGCTTTCGTTTCTTAAAAATTGGAGGAATAAAAACCCTTTATAGGTGTTTAAAATCTCTCCTAATAATCTCAGGGTCAAATTTTAAAACCAAAAATGATGTTTAAAAAAATACTAATTGCCAATAGAGGGGAAATAGCCTTACGTGTTATTAGAACCTGTAAAGAAATGGGAATAAAAACAGTAGCTGTTTATTCTACTGCCGATGCTGAAAGCTTACACGTTAAGTTTGCTGACGAAGCTGTTTGCATTGGACCTCCACCAAGTAATTTATCATATTTAAAAATGTCCAATATTATTGCAGCTGCCGAAATTACAAATGCAGACGCAATACACCCAGGATACGGTTTCTTATCTGAAAACGCTAAATTTTCTAAAATCTGTGAAGAACATAAAATTAAATTTATTGGAGCTTCAGCAGAAATGATTAATAAAATGGGAGATAAAGCTTCTGCAAAAGCTACAATGAAAGCAGCAGGAGTTCCTTGTGTTCCAGGAAGTGAAGGTATTATTGAAAGTTTTGAGGAATGCGAAAAAATAGCTAAAGAAACCGGTTATCCAGTCATGCTTAAAGCAACTGCGGGTGGTGGTGGAAAAGGTATGAGAGCTGTTTGGAAGCCAGAAAACTTAAAAGAAGCTTGGGAATCTGCAAGACAGGAGTCTAAAGCAGCTTTCGGAAACGACGATATGTACATGGAAAAACTTATTGAAGAACCAAGACATATTGAAATTCAAATTGTTGGAGATTCTAAAGGTAAAGCTTGTCATCTTTCAGAAAGAGATTGCTCAATCCAAAGAAGACATCAAAAACTTACAGAAGAAGTACCTTCGCCATTTATGACTAACGCTCTGCGTAAAAAAATGGGAGATGCTGCAGTAAAAGCTGCCGAATATATTAAATATGAAGGGGCCGGAACCGTAGAGTTTCTTGTAGATAAACACAGAAACTTTTACTTCATGGAAATGAATACCCGTATTCAGGTAGAACACCCAATTACAGAACAAGTAATCGATTTCGATTTAATTCGTGAGCAAATTCTTGTGGCTGCTGGTGTACCAATTTCAGGTAAAAACTATACGCCTAATTTACATTCTATTGAATGTAGAATAAATGCCGAAGATCCTTTTAACGATTTCCGTCCATCGCCAGGAAGAATTACAACTTTACATGCTCCAGGTGGACATGGAGTGCGTTTAGATACACATGTGTACGCTGGATATGTTATTCCTCCACATTACGATTCTATGATTGCGAAACTTATTACAACGGCTCAAACTCGTGAAGAAGCTATCAATAAAATGAAACGTGCTTTAGATGAATTCGTGATAGAAGGAATTAAAACAACTATTCCTTTCCACAGACAGTTAATGGACCATCCAGACTATTTGGCTGGAAACTATACCACAAAATTTATGGAAGATTTTGTAATGGAAAAACCAAAAGAAGATTAAAACCTAAACTCCGAAAGCAATTTCGGAGTTTTTTTATATGTCAAAAGTTAAAATAATTAGAGTATTTTCGTTTTATGAATTTATCTTATTGGGAAATAAAATCTTGGCTCACAAACATCGATTATACCATTGTTGGTAGCGGTATTGTAGGTCTAAATTGTGCTTTACAATTAAAACAACGTTTTCCAAAAGCAAATGTTCTGGTCTTAGAAAAAGGCATGTTACCTCAAGGCGCAAGTACTAAAAATGCTGGTTTTGCCTGTTTTGGAAGTTTAAGTGAAATTTTAGATGACTTAAAAACGCATTCTGAAGAAGTGGTTATTAATCTCATTAAAAAACGCTTAAATGGCTTACTGCTTTTAAGGCAAACCCTATCAGATCAAGCTATCTATTACCAGCAATTAGGAGGTTATGAGTTATTTACAAAAGAAGATACAGAGCTTTTCGATATCTGTTTATCAAAACGAGGTAGCATAAATAAATTGCTGAAACCTATTTTTAAAGAGGATACTTTTCAATTAAAAGAGAATAAATTCAACTTTAAAAACATTCAAGAAACCTATGTGTTTAATAAATTTGAAGGACAAATAGACACAGGAAAAATGATGGAAGCCTTGCTTCAAAAAGCCCAATCTAAAGGTGTTAAAATCTTGAATAATATTTTGGTCGAAAGTTATGTGGATCAATCTAATGGCGTACAGGTAAAAACTAATCGCTTAGAATTTGAAACAAAAAATCTCATTTTTACAACCAATGGTTTTGCTTCACAACATATTTCTGAAGAAGTAAAACCGGCAAGAGCACAAGTTTTAATTACAAAACCCATAAAAAACCTTCATATTAAAGGCACATTCCATTTAGATAGGGGCTATTATTATTTTAGAAATATAGAAGATAGAATCCTGTTTGGAGGTGGAAGAAATCTAGATTTTAAAGGAGAAGAAACTACCGAATTTGACCAAACTGAACTCATTCAAAATAAATTAAAAGAACTTTTAAAAACAGTTATTTTACCTGATACGGTATTCGAAATAGACTATAATTGGTCTGGTATTATGGGGGTTGGAGCAAGTAAAAAACCTATTGTTAAGCAACTATCTAACCATGTGTATTGTGGGGTGAGATTGGGAGGTATGGGAGTTGCCATTGGAAGTCTAATTGGTAGAGAAATAGTTGATTTAATAGAATAAGATGCTAAAAAGACTCTTCAGGTTTATTTTTAAACTTTTAGTTTGGATAATTATCCTGTCCATAGGCTTGGTGTTTTTATATAAATGGGTTCCAGTGCCAGTAACACCTTTAATGCTTATTAGAGAGGTTGAAAATTATCAAAACGAGAGACCATTAACCTGGGAACACGATTGGGTTTCTATAGATAAGATTTCTAAAAACCTGCAATTAGCAGTTATATGTAGCGAAGATCAAAATTTTTTAAATCATAACGGTTTTGATATGGATGCCATAGAAAAAGCGTACGAAAATAATAAAAAAGGAAAACGAATAAAAGGAGCCAGTACCATCAGTCAACAAACAGCAAAAAACGTGTTTTTGTGGCCAGAACGAAGTTGGTTTAGAAAAGGTCTGGAAGTGTATTTAACTTTTTTAATAGAAAATATTTGGAGTAAAGAACGTATTATAGAAGTCTATTTAAATAGTATTGAAATGGGAAACGGCATTTATGGAGCCGAAGCTGCAGCTAGCTATTGGTACAACAAACCAGCGTCAAAATTATCTCAATATGAAGCAGCTTCTATTGCTGCCATTTTACCAAATCCGTTGAGGTTTAAGGCCAACCCGGCATCAAATTATATAGAAAGTAGAAAGCTATGGATAGTAAGACAAATGGGCTATTTTGGAACTCTAGAATACAAAAAACCGGATGAAAAATAAATTAGAACTAAAGCAAAAACTGTATCATCAATGTGAACAGTTTTGCAATATCCGACTTCTTAATATCCAAAAAACTATTCAAGAAATTGAAGAGTCTCTAACTTCCGAAACCAAAAGTAGTGCAGGAGATAAGCACGAAACAGGAAGAGCTATGTTGCAATTAGAACGTGAAAAAGCTGGAAATCAATTAGCTGAAATTCAGAAACTACAAGAAACCTTGTCAAAAATGGATGTGTCTAAAACTAATAAAACAGTTTGCTTGGGTTCTGTAGTTATTACTTCTTCAACAAAGTATTTTATAGCTATTAGTGCTGGAGAGCTACGTGTAGAGGATCAAATATTTTATGGTATTTCGCCAATAACTCCTATGGGAAAATTATTAATGGGGAAACAACAAGGTGATTTAGTTAGTTTTCGAGAACAGAAATTTACACTTATGTCTATTTTATAGACAAACAAACTTCTTTGTTATTGTCTAGTAATTCTTTATGTTTTATAAAAAGATGACTTCCGTTTAAATCAACCTCAATCAAATAATAAGAACCTTTAAAATAGCTACTTTTTACAGTTGCCTTTAAATCAGATTTTTCTACAATTTTAATTTGATGGGCATAAACAATCTCGCCATCAATCACATTAAACTCTCCAAAAAATGATGCAATTAAAGGTGTTTCAGGGTTTTTATATAAAAACTCAGGACTGTTGTTTGCTACTATTTTGTGCTTATTTAATACAATCATTCTATCAGAAAATGGCAAAACATCCTCCTTGTCATGAGAAGCAACTACACAGGCTATGTTTTTTTCTTTTAAGTAATTAAAGATACTTCGCCTTAAGCTTCGTTTGCTAAAATTATCAATATGACTAAATGGCTCGTCAAATAAAAGGATTTCTGGTTGGTTAGCTAAAGCTCTGGCTAAAGCTACTCGTTGTTTTTGTCCGCCACTTAAAAGTTTTACTTTGGTGTTAGCAAAACTTGTGAGTTCAACCACCTTTAATAATTCTTTAATACGAGCCTGTTTTTCTTCGGGATAGAAATTAGACAGATGTTTTCCAATATTTTCTGCTACAGTAATAAAAGGCATTAAGTCGAATTCTTGAGCTACGTATTTCATAAAATCGTAACCCACAACTAAATTGTGTTTTGGACCAAGAATTTGAGTGTCTTTCCAGAAGATAGCACCTTGATCCACATCCAACTCCCCATAAAGTAATTTTAATAAAGTACTTTTTCCAGAGCCACTTTCTCCAATAATAGATAAATGTTCTCCTGCCTTTAATTCAAAATTTATGTCTTGAAGAACGGGTTTTTTTAGGTATTTAAAAGAAAGGTTTTCTACTATTAACATGTTGCAAAAATAACATAAAAAAAGTCGTTTGAAATTTCAAACGACTTTAAATTACCAGGCTTTTTAAGTGTTTATAATTTATTTGGTAAGGTTTTAAAACCCATATTATAAAGTGTAAATCCGAAAATATCAGAGTTTAATTCAATAATTTTACTCACTGGAGTGCCGGCGCCATGACCTGCATCTGTTTCAATACGAATTAAGGTTGGATTGGTTCCTGTTTGTTTACTCTGTAATTCGGCAGCAAATTTAAAACTATGGGCTGGAACCACTCTGTCATCATGATCGCCAGTAGTAATTAAAGTTGCAGGATATTCCACACCTTCTTTAATATTATGTAACGGCGAATAGTTTTTTAAATAAGTAAACATGTCTTTATTGTCTTCGGCAGTTCCATAGTCGTAGGCCCAACCAGCTCCTGCAGTAAACGTATGGTAACGTAACATGTCTAAAACGCCAACGGCTGGTAAAGCCACTTGAAATAGATCTGGACGTTGTGTCATGGTTGCTCCAACTAAAAGTCCACCGTTAGATCCACCTTTAATAGCTAAATATTTTGAAGAGGTATATTTATTATCAATTAAGTATTGGGCAGCTGAGATAAAATCGTCGAATACATTTTGCTTTTGCATTTTTGTACCAGCATCGTGCCACTCTTTTCCATATTCTCCACCTCCACGTAAATTAGGGACAGCATAGATGCCACCTTGTTCCATCCAAACTACATTTGCAATGCTAAATGAAGGGGTTAAACTAATATTAAACCCACCATAACCGTAAAGAATGGTTGGGTTGTTTCCGTTTAGTTCTAGACCTTTTTTATGGGTAATAATCATAGGTACTTTTGTACCATCTTTGGAAGTGAAGAATACCTGATTGCTTTCAAAATTATTCGGGTTAAAATCAATTTCTGGTTTACTATACAGTTTTGACTCTCCTGTTTCTATTTGATAATTATAAATATTTCCAGGGGTAATATAATTGGTGAAAGAGTAATATAATTCTGTTTCATCTTTTTTAGCTGAAAAGCCTCCAGCAGAACCAAGTCCAGGAAGTTCTACTTCACGTACCAGAGTGCCTTCGTAATTGTATTGGAATACTTTTGATACAGCATCTACCATATAAACAGCAAATAAGTATTTACCTGCTTTTGAAGCCGATAAAACATGTTCGGTTTCTGGAATAACATCTACCCAATTTTCTGGGGAAGGATTCGAAGCCGAAACTTTTACCACGCGTTTATTTGGTGCGTTTAGATTGGTTAATAAGTAAATTATCTCTCCTTTATTAGTGATTACTCCTGTGTCGCTATCTGTATGTCCTAAAATCTCAACAAAAGGAGCATTTGCCTTGCTTAAATCTTTTACATATAATTTATTTCCAGAAGTAGATACCTTAGGATTTATAAATAAAAATCGATTATCTTCACTAACACTTCCAGTAATATACCTGTGTTTTTCTTCGTCTGTTCCGCCATAAATAAGAAGATCCTCTTTTTGTGGAGTTCCTAATTTATGATAAAAAACTTTATGCTGATCTGTTTTTGCAGAGAGTTCACTCCCTTCTGGTTTGTCGTAACTAGAATAGTAGAAGCCTTCGTTTTTATACCAAGAAACACCACTAAATTTAATATCTACCAAAGTGTCTTCTAGGATATCTTTAGTTTCGGTATCGATAAGAATTACTTTTCTCCAATCGCTACCTCCTTCAGAAACAGCATAAGCAAGCATTTTGCTGTTTTTTGAGAAAAATAAGCCTCCTAAAGACGTGGTTCCATCTTTACTAAAGGTATTTGGATCCAGAAAAACTTCTTCTTTTGTATCGTCTTTTTTCTTTCTATAAACAACAGATTGATTTTGAAGCCCATCGTTTTTAAAATAGTAATTATAGTCGCCTTCGGTTGAAGGAGCACTAATTTTTTCAAAATTCCAAAGTGTCTTTAAGCGTTCTTTTAAACTGTCTCTATAAGGGATTGTTTTCAAATAGTCTTGAGTTATCTTATTTTCTTCTTTAACCCATGCAGCAGTTTCTGGACTTCTGTCGTCTTCTAGCCATCTGTAGGGATCTTTAACTTCTGTTCCAAAATAAGAGTCTACAGTATCTACGGTTTTAGTTTTAGGATATTTCAATGACGTTTCTGGTTTTTTAGTATTTGTATCGCAACTAAAAATAACAGTTGCGCATAAACAAGAGATAATAATTTTTTTCATGAGAACTCTATATAGATGGATTTAATACAAAACTTGATTAAAAAGATAAACTTCAAAAATAGCTAAAAGCCTTAACTATAAATGCAAAGGCTTTGTTAATTAATAGAATGCAAAAAGACCGTTTTCGAAAGAGAAAACGGTCTTTTAAAATTAACACTAATTATTATAATATTATAAATCGAACTTAATTCCTTGAGCTAATGGTAGCTCATCCGAATAGTTTACTGTATTTGTTTGACGTCTCATATATACTTTCCAAGCATCAGATCCAGACTCACGGCCTCCACCTGTTTCTTTTTCACCACCAAAAGCACCGCCAATTTCAGCACCTGAAGTTCCAATATTTACATTGGCAATTCCACAATCTGAACCAGCAAACGATAAGAACTTTTCAGCTTCTTTCATCTCATTTGTCATAATAGCAGAAGATAATCCTTGAGCAACACCATTTTGTTGTTCAATAGCATTTTCTACTTCTCCAGAATATTTCATTAAGTATAAAACAGGAGCAAAAGTTTCGTGCTGTACAATTTCGTAATGATTTTCAGCTTCAATAATAGCAGGTTTTACGTAGCATCCGCTTTCGTATCCTTCACCTTCTAAAACGCCTCCTTCAACTAATACATTTCCACCTTCGGCTTTTGCTTTTTCAATAGCAGCTAAATAGGTGTTTACAGAGTCTTTGTCAATTAATGGTCCAATATGGTTTTTCTCGTCTAATGGGTTTCCAATAGTTAACTGTCCGTATGCACCAACAATAGCATCTCTTACTTTATCGTAAACAGATTCGTGAATAATTAATCGTCGAGTTGAAGTACAACGTTGTCCGGCAGTTCCAACAGCACCAAATACAGCACCTGGCACAACCACTTTTAAATCGGCTGTAGGAGTAATAATAATGGCATTGTTACCACCTAATTCTAATAAAGATTTTCCAAAACGTTCTGCAACTGTTACACCAACAATTCTTCCCATTCTTGTGGAACCTGTAGCAGAAATTAATGGAACTCTCGTGTCGGTAGTCATCATTTCACCCACTGTATAATCTCCTGTAATAATATTTGAAATACCTTCTGGTAAGTTATTTTCTTTTAAAATTCCAGCAATTATATTCTGACAAGCTACTGCGCATAAAGGTGTTTTTTCTGAAGCTTTCCAGATACATACATCTCCACAAACCCAAGCTAAAGCCGTATTCCATGCCCAAACAGCTACTGGAAAGTTAAAAGCCGAAATAATTCCAACTACACCTAAAGAATGCCATTGCTCACGCATAACGTGACCTGGTCGTTCAGATGGGATTGTTTGTCCGTTTAATTGTCTTGATAAACCAACTGCAAAATCGCAGATATCAATCATTTCTTGAACTTCTCCATAACCTTCCTGGAGAGATTTTCCCATTTCGTAAGAAACCAACTTTCCTAAAGGTTCTTTTAATTCACGTAGCTTATTTCCAAATTGACGAACTATTTCACCACGTTGAGGTGCTGGCATATTTCTCCAAGTTAAAAAAGCAGCAGATGCTGTTGTTATAACTTTTTCGTAATCTTCTTTTGTGGTCGATTTTACTTTACCAATTAATTGCGCGTCTACAGGAGAATAGCTTTCAATAACCTCGCCATTGGCAAAGTTATTAGAGCCTGTAGAAGTCCCTTCATTTATATCTTTTACTCCAAGTTGTTTTAGAGCTTTTTCAATTCCGTAATCGGTAGCAATTGCTTCCATATTTGCTTAATTTTTTTACTGATTATTAATTAATATCACAAAGATAGGAATAAAATGTTGTTTTAGCTTGACATGGCTTTTCTAAATAATGTAACTTTAAGACTTCTATTTTAACTTGAATTATTATGAAAAACTTTTTGTATTTGTTGTGTTTATGTTTAATTGTTTTTAGTTGTAAAAATGAAGAAGAGCTAAAGGCTTTTTCAGAATCCAGAAAGGCTGGACCAGTCCAAGTTCAAACTAACGAATTTGCCATTGTTATTCATGGCGGTGCTGGTACTATTTTAAAAGAAAATATGACTAAAGATGACGAAGCAGCTTATAAGTTAAAATTGGAAGAAGCCATTCGGGTTGGATATGAGATTTTAAAAAATGGAGGAAGTAGTTTAGATGCCGTAGAACAAACTATTCATATAATGGAAAACTCTCCTTTGTTTAATGCAGGAAAAGGAGCCGTTTTTACAAATGCTGGTACAAACGAATTAGATGCTTCTATTATGGATGGAAAAACCTTAAATGCAGGAGCTTCTGCTGGAACAAAAACAGTAAAAAACCCGATAAGTTTGGCAAGAACTGTTATGGAACATTCTCCACATGTTATGCTAGCGGGAGATGGAGCAGATGTATTTGCCCAAGAACAAGGTTTAGAAATTGTAGATTCTACTTATTTCTATACGGAAAGTAGAATGAACTCTCTAATACGCGTAAAAAATTGTGATGAAATAGAAGAGGGAGATAATAAAACAGCTTTTTATGATGCCTCTATTAAAGACTCTAAATTTGGAACGGTTGGTTGTGTTGCTTTAGACAAAAGCGGAAATTTAGCTGCAGGAACCTCTACCGGAGGTATGACCAACAAACGTTGGGGAAGAATAGGTGATGCTCCAATAATTGGAGCAGGAACTTATGCCAATAATAATACCTGCGCTGTTTCTAGTACAGGCTGGGGAGAATTTTTTATTCGCGGTATGGTAGCTCACGATATTTCTGCATTAATGGAATATAAAGGACTTTCGCTTCAAGAAGCTGCTCGTGTAGTTATTCAAGAAAAAATTCCAGATCTTGGGGGTGATGGCGGGATTATTGCCGTTGATAAAAATGGGAATATGGTCATGGAATTTAATACAGCTGGCATGTATCGAGCTGCTATGAACGATAAGGGAGAACTTAGCATAGGCATATATAAAGACTACGAAGATTAATTGTAAGAAATTTTAAATTGGAAACCTGCAAAAGTCCCATTAATTTGCTCTACCTTATTGTGAAATTGTATCATGCTTTTATCCTCCAAATATAGCTTGTAAATAAATATTATTTTATGTCCTTAAAAAAAATTATTACACTTCTTGTAATCATGTCTTTTATTGCTTCTTGTAAAAAGAAGGAAATAGAAACCGACAATATTTTTAAATTCCGTGATTACATTAGTTATACCACTTCCGGTTTAGTTTCTATTGCAGAGCCTATTCAAATTAAATTGGCTCAAGAAGTTGAAACATGGGAAGCTGGACAAGAGTTAACCGATAATACAGTTACTATTTCTCCTCATGTTTCAGGAAAATTAATGGTTATTAATAAACATACATTACTTTTTAAACCAGATGAAACTCTGGATCCTGCTACAGAATATACTGTGACTCTTAAGCTGGATAAAATTTACAAAAACCTTCCTAAAGAATTAGAAATTTATACGTTTCAGTTTAAAACTATTACACCTAATTTTACCATTGTTACTAATAATTTGCAATCTTATAGTAAAGAATGGCAATATGTGGAGGCAGTTTTGCGCACATCGGATGTTATTTCTTTAAACCAGGCCAAACAACTTGTTGAAGCTTCGCAGAATGGCAAAAAATTAATTATTGTTTTTAATGAACATAATGAGAAAGCAAAAAGATTCGACTTTAAAATTGATAGCATTCACAGAGAAGTTGAAGATTCGGAAATCCTTGTAAAATGGCAGGGAAAAGCTATAAACGCCGATAACGTGGGAGAAAACACCGTACTAATTCCTGGTATAAATAATTTTACCATTACAAAAGTGGAAGTCATTCAATCTCCAGAGCAATATGTCACATTAAATTTTTCCGACCCTCTTAAAAAACAACAGAATTTTGATGGTTTGGTGACTATAGAAAAAGTAAAAAATCCAAAATTTATTGTGGATGGGAATATTTTAAAAGTTTATCCGGAATCTAAGTTAGTTGGCGATATTCAGGTAGATGTTTTTCAAGGAATATCCAATAGTGATGGATTTAAATTGAAAAAGCCATTTTCAGAAAAAATCACTTTCGAAATCCTAAAACCTCAGGTTAGATTAATTAGTAATGGCTCTATTCTGCCAAATTCAAAAGAACTTAAATTTAATTTCGAAGCTGTAAATTTAAAAGCAGTAGATGTAAGAGTTATTAAAATTTTTCAAGATAATATTCTTCAGTTTTTACAAGACAATTCATTAAACAGTAATAACGATCATGCGGTTAAACAAGTGGGGCGTCGTATTGTTAAACAAACCATAGAACTTCAAACAGAAGCTGAAAACACGGGAAAATGGAGAGCCTATAGCATCGATCTTTCCAAGTATTTTAAGGCCGATCCAGGCGCAATTTATCGCGTAGAACTAAGTTTTAATAAAGATTACTCCTTGTATGATTGTACGGCAAATACAACTTCTAGTAGCGAAGATGTATATGATGATTACTATTATGAAGAGGACTTTTACGGAGACGATTCGACTGATGGCACCTATTCTGAAGACGATGATTTAAGAGAAGAAGCCTATTGGGATAATATTACTTATAGCTATAAAAACTATGCCTATAATTGGAGCGAACGTGACAATCCTTGCCACAACGCTTATTACAATGCAAACCGTGTGGTATCACAAAATTTATTGGCTTCCAATCTGGGTGTTATTGCTAAACGAGGTGAGAATAATTCGTATTATTTTGCAGTCACCGATATTCTAACCACACATCCAGAATCCAATGCTTCCATTACACTTTATAACTATCAGCAACAAGAAATAGCGACACTCTTTACAGATAATGATGGTTTAGTTACTTTCGATATCGATAAACATGCAGTATTTGCTATTGTTAAAAAGGGCAGCAATACCACTTATGTGAAGTTAACCGATGGAAACACGCTCTCCTTAAGTAAATTTGACGTTTCTGGAAATAAAATGCAACGTGGACTAAAAGGTTATTTATATGGCGAACGTGGTGTTTGGCGCCCTGGAGATACTTTGTTTTTAACTTTTATGCTGAACGACAAAGCGAATAAACTTCCCTTAGATCATCCCGTAAAACTAGAAATTACAGACCCTAATGGAAAACTGACTTATAAAAACATCACCACGGAACAACTCAATAATTTTTACAAATATACTGTACCAACCAATCCAGAAGATAAAACAGGAAATTATAATGCTAAAGTATCTGTTGGAGGAGCTACATTCCATAAAACTCTAAAAATTGAAACAGTTAAACCAAATCGACTTAAAATTAAAATCGATTTTGAGAATGAAATTCTTACCAATAGCGAACCTCTAAAAGGAACTTTAGATGTAAAATGGCTTCATGGAGCTTCAGGAAAAAATTTAAAAGCAGAAATTAAAGCGAAAATTAACAGTTCGGATGCCAGTTTTAAAAATTACAAAAATTACATTTTTTCCGATCCCACACGTGAATTTAATACGGAAGAAATTAATGTGTTTGAAGGTTCTGTTAATAGCGAAGGGATTGCAAAAATAGACAATAAGCTTAAAGTTGGTAAAAATGCACCAGGTATGTTGAATGTGCAATTTTTAGTACGTGCGTTTGAAAATGGAGGCGATTTCTCTATGGATGCCTTTACCATGCCTTATGCTCCTTACGAGTCTTTTGTTGGGCTTCGCGCTCCGGAAGGAAATGATTACGGTTCTTTATTTACTAACGAAAACCAAACATTCGATGTGGTTGTAGTCGATAAAGATGGAAACCCCGTACAGCGTAAAAACTTAGAAGTAAAAATCTATAAAATTGAATGGCGTTGGTGGTGGAATTCGTCTTATGATAATTTATCAAGCTATGTATCTAGTAATTATCACAGACCATATTTTGATACCAAAGTAAATACAAATGCTCAGGGAAAAGGCAGTTTTAGTTTAAATATTCCTGACGAGGAGCGTGGACGTTATTTAATTCGAGTAATCGATCCAGAAAGTGGTCATGCTACAGGGCAAACGGCTTATTTTTATAAAAATTGGTGGCAAAATGCGCCTTCAACAGATAAAGAAGCTGCAAAAATGTTGGTTTTTTCAGCCGATAAGGAAACTTATAATGTGGGCGAAACGGCTAGTATTACATTCCATTCAGGAAATGAAGGACGTGCTTTAGTTAGTGTTGAAAATGGCACAGAAGTTTTAGAAACCAAATGGGTAAAAACAGAGCAAGGGGAAACCATTGTTAACATACTAATTACACCTGAAATGGCACCTAATGTGTTTGTTAATATCTCACTGTTACAACCGCATGCTATTACGGCAAACGATCTACCAATTCGTTTGTTTGGAGTTATTCCAATCATGGTCGAGGACCCAAATACTATTCTTGAGCCACAATTGAAAATGCCAGATGTTTTGCGTCCTGAACAGGAATTTAAAGTAACGGTTTCAGAAAAAAACAATAAAACTATGACTTATACCATTGCTATGGTAGAAGAAGGCTTATTAGATTTAACACGTTTTAAAACTCCAAATGCTTGGGATGAATTCTACGCTCGTGAAGCTTTAGGTGTAAAAACCTGGGATGTTTTTGATGATGTTATTGGCGCTTATTCCGGTAGTATAGATCAAGTATTCGCCATTGGAGGAGATGCGAATGCAGTAGCAGGAAAAAATAAAAAAGCCAATCGTTTTAAACCCGTGGTTACTTATTTAGGACCGTTTAAATTGAACGCTGGCGAAAACCAATCTCATACTTTAAAACTACCAAATTATATAGGTGCAGTTCGCACTATGGTAGTTGCCGGGAATGCCGAAAATGAAGCTTATGGAAGCACCGACAAATCTGTTGAGGTTAAAAAACCATTAATGGTATTAGCATCGCTACCACGAAAATTAAGTCCGGGTGAAAAAGTGACTTTACCAGTGACTGTTTTTGCTATGGAAAACAAAGTAAAGAATGTAGAAATCAGTTTAAAATTAAGCAAAGGAATTTCAGTAGTTGGCGAAAAAACAAAATCCTTAAGTTTTGCTAAACCTGATGAACAAATGAGTTATTTTCAACTAGATATAAGTCAGGCAAAAGGCTTTAATACCATAGAAGTTATTGCTACTGGAAACGGTGAGAAATCTTCATATAAAGTGGAGATAGATGTGGTAAATCCAAACCCAATTTCAACAAAATCTCTTGATAAGGCGGTTACAGCTAATGCTGAAGAATCACTTACTTTTTCAACTTTTGGAGAAGTTGGAACGAATTCGGCAACCGTGGAATTCTCAACTTTACCTCCAATGGATTTTACAAGACGTTTACAGTTCTTAATTCGTTATCCACATGGGTGTTTAGAACAGACGACTTCCGGTTTGTTTCCACAGTTATATTTAGGAGGTATTTTCGATTTAACTGCCGATAAAAAACAAGAGATTCAGAAACATATTGAAAGCGGTATTAAGCGTTTGGCACAATTTCAATTACCTAATGGAGGAATGAGTTATTGGTTAGGTGAAAACACTACAAACGATTGGTCTACAAGTTACACAGGACACTTTATGTTAGAGGCAGAAAAGAAAGGTTATGTCTTGCCTTTAACTTTTAAAAGTAACTGGTTGGCATATCAAAAACAAGCTGCCAGAGATTGGCGTCCAAGTTATAGAACATATAATTCAGATTTAGCACAAGCTTACCGACTTTATACGTTGGCCTTAGCCGAAAGTCCAGATTTAGCCGCTATGAATCGTCTACGTGAGTTTAGAGAAATATCCAACGAGGCCAAATGGCGTTTAGCTGCTGCCTATGCTTTAGCCGGGCAGAATGAAGCAAGTACAGCCATCTCTAAAACAGCAAATATTAATTTTCAATCGCCAGAATATAATTATTACACCTATGGATCGGTAGATAGAAATCGCGCTATGGCATTAGAAACTATGGTGCTTACTAAAAACCCAAAACAACGCGAAATAGCAGAATATCTGGCAAAAAACTTATCAGGTAATCGATGGATGAGTACGCAAACCACGGCATATAGTTTATTGGCCATGGCAAAAATGGTAGAAGCTAATGGTGGAAAAGAATTGAATTTAGAATATACTATAAATGGGAAATCGGAAAAAATCAATTCAAAAAACGCTATCGCTCAACGTGATTTACCAATAAATGAAGGCAGCAATCAATTGACTTTTAGCAATAAAAACGCTAACTTAGTATATGTACGTGTTCTTAATTCTGGAAAATTACCATTGGGACAAGAACTTGTAGAGCAGCGTGGTTTAAGTGCTTCAGTGATTTATAAAGATTTAAATGGCAATAAAATAAATATCTCAACCTTAAAGCAAGGTCAAGATTTTGTAGCAACTATCAATATTAGTAATCTTAAAAGTGAAAATATAAACAATGTAGCATTAACCCAATTATTCCCATCAGGTTGGGAGATTGTCAACACACGTTTTACAGATTTTGGTGAAGCAACAACCAGCCAAGCCAGATATACGGATATCCGAGATAACGAAGTGAATTTTTATTTTGATTTATTAGAAAAAGGAAAACAAGGAAGCAAAACATTTAATATGATGCTGAATGCGTCCTTTTTAGGAACCTATTATTTACCGGGAATTCAAGCAGAAGCCATGTACGATAATGATTATTTAGTTAGAACTAAAGGCCAGTGGATTACAGTTGAGAAATAGCATTTCTACAAAATAGAAATCTCATTTTGAGGAAGAAAAACCATACAAGCAATAACAAATAATAAGGTTTCAGCTATTGCTGGTAGTATTATGAAAGCAAAAAGTATTTTAAAACAGACCAGACACAGAACTTTTGATGTGCCATCCCGTTCTTGGAAATTTTACCAAGAATGGAATAATGCTATTTTTTTACACTGGAAAGTAGAGCCCGAAACTGTAAAATCTTTACTTCCAGATGGTATAGAGTTGGATATTGCCAATGGAAAAACCTGGGTGAGTTTAGTGGCTTTTAATATGAATCATATTGGAATTAGAAGTTTGCCAAGATTACCACATATTTCAGATTTTCATGAAATAAATATTCGCCTTTATATAATTTGTAATGGTAAGCCAAGTGTTTACTTTTTAAATATGGAGGGCAGTAAACGTTCATCTTGTAAGGTTTTAAAAGCCATGTCGAAATTCCCATATCAGTATTCTAAAATGAAACGTACAGATTATAGCTTTGAGTCAAAAAGCAAAGATTATAAAGATTCATTTTATATAGAATATCGCATACAAAACGAACCTGTTATCAAAGATGATACGGATGTTTGGTTAACTGAACGCTATGCCGTTTTTCAAGATTATAAAAGCCAAATAATTGAATACGATGTACACCATGTGGAATGGCCTATGCAGGCTATAATTATTAAAAAACTGGAAATAGATTATCCCAAATTTAATCATATAATCCATACTAAACCAGATAAGGTCCATTATTCGAAAGGAGTTCAGGTTTTAACTTGGGATAAAAGAAAATTTAAACCATGAATAAACTTTTAAAACCTTACTATGCTGTAATTTTCACTTCAATTTTAACAGAAAATACTGAGGGATATTCTGAAATGGCCGAAAACATGGAAGCTCTTGCCAGACAGCAATCCGGGTTTATAAGTATGGAATCTGCTCGGGCTGGTTTAGGAATAACCGTTAGTTATTGGGATAGTTTAGACGCTATAAAGAGCTGGAAACAGCAAAGCGATCATTTAGTGGCACAACAAAAAGGGCAAGACACTTGGTATAATTGGTATCACATTCGTATTTGCAAGGTAGAACGTGAATACCAATATCTACTGAAAACATGAGCCTAACAAACGCTTAATTGGCTGCTTCAAATCCAGAAAAACTCATAATTAAATTGCAAGATTCAGGCTTTTCGCTAGAATTTAACATGAACAGATTCATCTCCTACATAAAAGCAAACAAAGTTAAATCGGGTATAGTATGTATGCTGCTTATTGCTTATTATTTCTGTTTGCCAAAAGACTTATTTACAGACCCTACTGCAACGGTAATTACCAGCAAAAACAACCAACTTTTAGGTGCTCAAATTGCTACAGATGGGCAATGGAGATTTCCTCAAAACGACCAGGTTCCAGAGAAGTTTAAAACCTGTATTATTGCTTTCGAAGATGCTTATTTTTATAAACACCCAGGCTTTAATCCAGTTTCTATCTTTAAAGCTTTTAGAGATAATTTAAAATCAGATGGTATAAAACGTGGTGGTAGTACTATTACCCAGCAAGTTATTCGTTTATCTCGAAAGGGTCAAAGTAGAACGTATTTTGAAAAACTCCTTGAAGTTATTTTATCTACACGATTAGAATTGCGTGAAAGTAAAGATCAGATTTTAGCTTATTATAGCAGTCATGCACCTTTTGGTGGAAATGTAGTAGGATTAGATGCAGCTGCATGGCGTTATTTTAATCGAGATGCGACACAATTATCATGGGCCGAAAGTGCTACTCTGGCTGTTTTACCAAATGCGCCAAGTTTAATCTACCCTGGAAAAAACCAAGAGCAATTACTTAAAAAACGCAATCGCCTGCTTGCAAAACTCTTGGATAATCACAGTATTGATTCTCTAACCTATCAATTAGCTCTTGCCGAAAACTTACCACAGAAGCCTTATGCTTTGCCACAAACAGCGCCACATTTATTACAAAAAGCAGCGCAAACATATTTGGGAAAAAGAATTCAAACTACAGTCGATAATCATTTACAAGAACGGGTAAATCGAATAGTAAAAACACATTATAAACAGTTAAAACAAAACGGTATTTATAATGCTTCGGTTTTAGTATTAGATGTTAAAACTCGGGAGGTTATGGCTTATGTAGGAAATACTCCTACCGATAAATTACACCAAAAAGATGTAGATATTATAGACAAGCCACGAAGTCCAGGGAGTATTTTAAAACCTTTCTTATATGCGGCTATGTTGGATGCCGGAGATATATTGCCTAACACATTAGTAGCCGATGTGCCCACGCAATTTGGAAGTTATAATCCTGAAAATTATAATAAAGGTTATGACGGCGCTGTACCTGCCAGCCATGCTTTATCGCGCTCACTTAATGTACCGTCTGTTAGAATGCTACAAGAATTTGGACTCGATAGGTTTTATCAATATTTAAAAAAATTAGAATTAAAAGATATTTCACAATCTGCCAATTATTATGGTTTATCACTTATTTTGGGTGGTGCCGAAAGCAATCTTTGGGATTTATGCAAAAGCTATGCAGCGCTGTCTTCTACTGTAAATCATTTTTCTGAAACGTCTAGTGAATATTATTCTAAAGAATATACTGAACCTGTATTTATTGCTTCTGAAAAAGTTGATTTCGGAAGAAAAACATCTGAAAAAACACTGTACGATGCAGCTTCTATTTACCTTACTTACGAGAGTTTAAAACAAGTAAATAGACCAGAAGGAGATGATAATTGGGAATTTTATGATGGTTCGAAACAGATTGCCTGGAAAACAGGAACTAGTTTTGGTTTTCGTGATGCTTGGGCTATTGGTACAACCAAAGACTATGTAGTTGGGGTGTGGGTTGGAAACGCCGATGGTGAGGGAAGACCAGGCTTAGTTGGGGTGCAAACAGCTGCTCCTATTTTGTTTGATGTGTTTAATTTGTTACCTAATAGCAATTGGTTTGCAAAACCTTTCGACGAGATGCGAGAGATAGATATTTGTAAAAAAAGTGGACATCGAGCCACACAAAACTGCAAGGACATAGAACAAAAATTTGTCCAAGTTGCAGGCTTAAAAACCAAACCCTGTCCGTATCATGTGTTGGTACATGTAGATGCTTCAGAGCAGTATCAAGTAAATTCTTCCTGTGAAAAAATTACTGATATAAAACATAAATCGTGGTTTGTATTGCCTCCTTTAATGGCTTATTACTACAAAGCGAAAAATCCGTTTTACAAATCTTTACCACCATTTAGAGCAGATTGTTTAGGCGATAATTCTATGTCTATGGACTTTATTTATCCAAACGATAATAATAGTGTTTTTCTGCCTAAAGATTTTGATGGAACTACAAACGAATTAATCTTAAAAATAGCGCATTCCAAACCAGAAACCATGGTTTTCTGGTATTTAAATGAGACGTTCTTAGGTAGTACCCAGGATATTCATGAGTTTGCTATAATTCCAAAAAAGGGAAAACATCTTATTACAGTTGTCGATGCTTTTGGAAATGAAGCGAAACGATATATTACTATTTTAGAATAAGCTAGCGTAAAGAATTTCCTTTAGGAGCCCACCATGGTCTAACTTCAACCGTCAGTCTTCCTGCCTCTACCAAAGGATCTGCATTGGCCAAACTATCTGCCATTTTTAGAGTGGGTACATTGTAAATGGTAATTCCACGTATCTCACCATCATCTCCAAAAGGTCCAATTAAATCGGCATAACCTTCTTGGTACATTTTAGATAAATGTTCTAAATGTGCTTCTTGTAACATGGCAGCTTCTTCTTCATTTTGATTCCTTATAGGTCCACTTTTTAAGAAGGCCATAAAATATTGCTGCATTAAAACAGTATCTTGAGTTTTAGGATTAACATAATTGAAGGTTTTAAAGCCTTTTGCATCTAATTCTTCTTTAATGTCTTTATCAGATTTTTCAATAGGAACAACTACAACTTTTTCAATAATACTGTCAATTTTCACTATACTATCAACAGTTTCAATGCTTGTAGGGCTCTCCTTAATATCTGTTATGCTGTCTTTTTTATCTTGTTTACAAGCTGAAAAAGCTATAAAACACAAACAAAGTAGGATGAGGTTTTTCATAAGATAAGTTATTTTATGGTCCAATTTTTATAGGGGTTTTTACTTAATTCAGAGTTATAATATTTAGCATCGCCAGTAACTTCTGTGTCTAACCAGGGAGGCTTTGCAAACGGTTCTGAAACTTCATTTAATTCAATCTCTGCTACAACTAAACCTTCGTTTTCGCCGTAAAACTCATCCACTTCAACGATGTGATTCTCAGAACGGATTAAGTATCTGGTTTTTTCAATACGGCCATCTTCACATAAATTAAAAAGCGCTTCGGCATCTGTTTTAGAAATTTCTTTTTCCCATTCAAATCTAGATATTCCATTATTCGAGGGAGCGCCTTTTACAGTAATAAAACCCGTATTGTCTGTAAGTCTTATCCGTACAATTCTCTCTTTTTCCGAGCTTAAAAAGCCTTGTTTTATTGAAATTTCTTTAAAGGCTTCTTTTTTAAAATCTGTATTTTTTACTAAAAATTTGCGTTCAATTTCTACCATAACAATGTCTACAAAAGAGGAATATTTTTAATTATTATTAGCTATTTTTCTTATTTCATCTGATGGAATTCTTACAGTAGGATACAAATTATTTGCAAGAAAAACCATGCATTTAACGATATTTATGGGATGAATAGATTTGTATTTTGACAAGGAGCCAAATAGAAATGGATTCACCATTTTCATGACTAGTTTTGCTACAGATTCTCCAAATCTCTTTTCGCTTCTATCTCCACCAATTAGCGCAGGTTGCAAGATATAAGTGTTTGTAATTTTTTCTCTAAGAACAGCTTCTTCCATTCTGCCTTTTGTACGGTTGTAAAACATTTTACTTTTACTATTGGCGCCTAATGCCGAAATAACAATAAAGGTTTGAATGTTATTCTCTTTACAAAGTTGTGCAGCTATTACTGGAATGCCATAGTCTATTTCAAGATACTGCTCTTCGTTGGGTGTCTTGGCATTTGTGGAGCCAATACAACAATACACTTCGTCTGCAAGGAATAAGTTTTTATGTGAAGTTAAATCTAATAAATCCACGAGATGTTCTTCAATTTTATTATGTTTTAAGCCGCAAGTTCTTCGTGAAAACAGAATTATTTTCTCGTATCTACTGTCGATTAAAAGTTGTTCTAATAGTAAACCTCCAGTTAATCCTGTTGCTCCTAAAATGATAGCTGTTTTACCCATTTTGACATGTTGTTTTGATAAAGATATTATAAATTTACATGATGCTAGACAATTTACCAATTCGAAAGATAATTCATGTGGATATGGATGCTTTTTATGCGTCTGTAGAGCAAATGGACCATCCTGAATTAAAAGGTAAGGCTATTGCCGTTGGAGGTGGAGGAGCCAGAGGTGTCGTAGCTGCTGCAAGTTATGAAGCAAGAAAGTTTGGTGTTAGAAGCGCTCTAAGTGGAGCTCAAGCAAAACGAAATTGTCCGGATCTTATTTTTGTAAAACCCAGGTTTGATAGATATCAAGAAATCTCCAAACAGATTAGAAAGATTTTTCACGATTATACAGACTTGGTAGAACCACTATCTTTAGATGAAGCTTATTTGGATGTTACCGAAAATAAAAAGGGGAATCCAAGCGCCAGCTTAATTGCAAAAGAAATAAGAGATCGTATTTTTAACGAAGTAGGTTTAACAGCTTCGGCAGGAATCTCCATCAATAAGTTTGTGGCTAAAGTAGCTAGCGATTATAATAAACCAAATGGACAAAAAACTGTAAATCCAGAAGAAGTAATTCCTTTCTTAGAGCTGTTAGATATTAGGAAATTCTATGGTGTTGGTAAGGTAACAGCTGAAAAAATGTATCAGTTAGGTGTGTTCACCGGGAAAGATTTAAAATCGAAATCTTTGGAATATTTGGAGGAACATTTTGGCAAGTCGGGTGCTTTCTATTTTAATATTGTTAGAGGTATTCATAACTCTGAAGTGAAACCCAATAGAACTAGAAAATCCTTAGCTGCAGAACGCACTTTTAGCGAAAATTTATCAAGTGAAATCTTCATGCTTGAAAAATTAGAACATATAGCTCAAGAAGTTTCCAAACGATTAAATAAGAGTAAAGTTTCAGGGAAAACCATTACCTTAAAAATAAAATATAGCGATTTTACCTTACAAACAAGAAGCAAGACTTTACCTTATTATATAAGTGATAAAGATTTGATTTTAGAAGTAACAAAAGACTTGTTATACCAAGAGAAATTAAGTAATTCGGTGAGATTGCTTGGTATTTCAATGTCTAGTTTGAACAATGAAACTAGCAGTAAAAAACCAAGCAAACCCGAATCTAAAACGGTGAGTGTACAATTACAATTTGAGTTTTAGCTATCTTTTTCAAAATTACAATTTGTAATTTCGGTAATACGTAAGGTATTTACCATTCCTTTATCTTGTATAGGCATAGCGGCTAAACTAATTAACATATCTCCGGCTTCTACAAATCCTTTTTGGCAGGCAATGGTATTAACATCTTCAATCGTTTCGTCTGTACTTACAAACTTATCGTAATGAAAAGCTTCAACTCCCCAAAGCAAGCTAAGTTGTGTTAAAATACGATGGTTAGAAGTAAACACTAAAATATGTGCACTTGGTCTCCATGCTGAAATTTGAAATGCTGTATATCCACTGTTTGTTAAGGTAGAAATAGCTTTGGCATCAATTTCGTTTGCCATATTAGCTGCGTGATAACAGATAGATTTAGTAATATACCTTTTGGTTCTAATATGTGGCGGTACTTGTGGCACTTTTATTAAAGCAGAGTCTTCTACACTTTTAATAATGCTAGCCATTTGTTTTATTACTTGTACTGGATAACTACCCACCGAAGTTTCTCCAGACAACATAACGGCATCTGCACCGTCCATTACGGAGTTGGCTACATCGTTTACTTCTGCTCTGGTAGGTGTAAGACTAGAAATCATGGTTTCCATCATTTGCGTAGCAATAATTACCGGAATTCTAGCTTGTTTAGCTCTTAGTACTAATTGTTTTTGAATTAAAGGAACTTCTTCTGCTGGAATTTCAACACCTAAATCTCCACGAGCTACCATTAAACCGTCACAGTAAGCAACAATCTTATCGATGTTTTCTACAGCTTCTGGTTTTTCTATTTTAGCGATAATAGGAATTTTTTGATCGCTATGTTCTTTAATTAACTCTTCAAGTTGCATTAAATCTTCGGCATGGCGCACAAAAGAAAGTGCCATCCAATCTACCTTTAATCCAATAGCAAAAATGGCATCTTGAATGTCTTTTTCGGTAAGGGCTGGTTGAGAAATATTTGTATTTGGAAGGTTTACCCCTTTTTTTGAACGTAAAGGTCCTCCCTGAATTACTCGGGCAATAACTTCACTTTTTTTATCGGAAGAAACAACTTCAAAAATTAGTTTTCCATCGTCTAATAGAATTCTCTCTCCTGGTTGTGCATCCTGTGGAAATTTGTCATAGGTCATGTAAACACGTTCCTTGGTTCCTACAAAACGTTCTCCGGTTGCAAAAACTATCTCGTCACCTTCATTTACAAAAACCTCTCCTTTCATGGTTCCAACACGTAATTTGGGACCTTGTAAATCTGCTAGAATTGCGGCGTTATAACCGAATTCCTTATTTAATTCACGTATTGTGCTAATACGCTCCTTTACATCATCATAGTTAGCATGAGAAAAGTTAATTCTAAACACGTTAACTCCTTCATCTAGCATTCCTTTTAAAACTTCTTTGGTGCTAGTTGCTGGGCCTAATGTGGCTACAATTTTGGTTTTTTTTCGTCTTAACATATTTATTTTCCGTAAAAACGGTAATCTTTTTAATTAAATATTAAATTACTTTTAGATTTAAGTTGATCTGTCTCAATAGAATAAGCAGTAACTATTTGTGCTATCTCCTGAATGGTATTTACTATTTTTTGGCGTTTGGTTTCAGACATTTGTTCATCGGAGATTTTTAATAAAAAATTCACTTTTTTTAATTCTGGTAGTAAATAAAATGTTTCTGTAAGTTTCCCAGAATCTGAAAAAAGATTATTGGATATTTCTGTGTTTACAGTTTCCAATTTACAAATATTAGAAACTAAATTCCAAGTATTCAATTGTTTTTCATCATACCATTCATATATAGAATATACGGCATTATTGCTAAAATCTAAATCCTTTTTCTTTCTCTTTAAACGGATGTTTAACTTTGTATTTAACAAATAAGCAAGTCTGTAATCTTCTAAAGAGGTGTGAATTCCGATTAGGGTAAAGCCCTCGTCGTCAAAAAAATCATCTAAGCTTAGTTTTTTTATTGCCATGATACTTTTACTATGTAAAGATAAGATTTATCCGTGTTAATAGGCCAAGTTTTAATTAAACTTAACAGTAATTTAATCGGAAAATTACAGGATTAAAAATCCTTGGAAATCTGCTTTTGAAATACAAAAAAAGCACGTTTGGACGCTTTTTCTTCTGCTTTCTTTTTTGAAGTAGCTCTTGCTTTGGAGATTACTTTACCATCTATAGATAGTTTTACAGAAAAATGTCTAACTTCATCATTTCCAGTGTCTTCGTACACGTTATAATCGAAGGTTTTCTTTTCTTTTTGGCACCATTCTATTAATAAACTCTTATAGCTTATTACTTTTCCTTCAAGCGTTTCAATATCTACATAAGGAATAATGACTGTTTTGTAAATAAATTTTTCACAATATTTATAGCCTCTGTCAAGGAATATAGCACCTACTAAAGCTTCGAATAAATTTCCGTGAATATTATCTCCAAACTGTCCTTTAGGTATTTTACTTTCAACACAGCTAATTAGGTCTAGTTCTTTTCCTAATTCGTTTAAGTGTTCTCGACTTACAATCTTAGAGCGCATTTTAGTCAAATAACCTTCGTCTCCACTAGGAACTTCTGTGTATAGATGTGATGCAATTACAGCGCCAAGCATGGCATCTCCTAAAAACTCTAACCGTTCGTAGTTAATGGTATTGCCTTTATTGTCTTTAATGTTCATAGAACGATGCGTAAATGCCGTTTTATAATACTTTAAAGACTTGGGCTTAAAACCAAGGATGCCGTGAATAAACACAAAAAAATTCCCGTCACTTTTAGAACGGGAATTTAATATGTTTCGAATGTGTTTCATTCGTTAATTTAATCTAATTTTTTAAATAATACGCAGGCATTGTGTCCTCCAAAGCCAAAAGTATTACTCATTGCTACTTTAACGTCGCGTTTCTGAGCTTTATTTAATGTTAAATTAAGTTCGGGATCAATGTTTTCATCAGCAAACTCATGATTGATTGTAGGAGGAACGATGCCGTGTTCCATTGCTAAAACAGCAGCAATAGACTCAATAGCTCCAGCAGCTCCTAGTAAATGTCCAGTCATGGATTTTGTTGAATTAATATTGATATGTTTTGCATGTTCTCCAAACACTTCAGAAATGGCTTTTAATTCTGCTACATCCCCAAGAGGAGTAGAGGTGCCATGTGTGTTGATATGGTCAACTTCTTCTGGTTGAATACCTGCATTTTCCAAACAATTTTTCATTACAGCAATCACGCCAATTCCTTCTGGATGCGGCGCTGTCATATGGTGCGCATCGGAAGATAATCCTCCTCCAAGAACTTCAGCATATATTTTTGCGCCTCTTGCCTTGGCGTGCTCATAATCTTCAAGAATTATTGCTCCAGCACCTTCACCTAATACAAAACCATCTCTGGTTGCGTCAAAAGGTCTTGAGGCGGTTTCTGGACTTTCATTTCTTGTTGATAGAGCATGCATGGCATTAAATCCACCCATTCCAGCAATGGTTACAGCTGCTTCACTTCCTCCGGTTACAACTACATCACAATGTCCTAAACGTATGTAGTTTAGAGCATCAATCATAGCGTTTGCCGCTGAAGCACAAGCAGATACCGTAGTATAGTTAGGTCCCATAAATCCATGTTTAATGGATATGTTTCCTGGTGCTATATCTGCAATCATTTTTGGAATAAAAAATGGGTTAAACCTTGGAGTGCCATCTCCAGCAGCAAAGTTTAAAACTTCCTGTTGAAATGTTTCCAAACCACCAATTCCTGCTCCCCAAATAACTCCAACCTTAAGCTTATCTACAACAGAAAGATCTAACTTAGCATCTGCAATAGCTTCATCTGAAGCCACCATAGCATACTGTGTAAATCTATCCATTTTTCGAGCTTCCTTTCTATCAAGAAAATCAGTTGCGTTAAAGTTTTTTAATTCACAGGCGAATTTGGTCTTGAACTTTTCAGTGTCAAAATATGTTATAGGTGCAGCACCACTTTTACCACTTTTAAGCGCTTCCCAAAATTCGTCTTTGGTATTGCCTATAGGTGTTAGTGCTCCTAAACCAGTAATTACAACTCGCCTTAATTTCATAAGTTTTTATGAATTATTTTTTTGCTTCTTCTATATAAGAGATAGCTTGACCAACTGTTGCAATGTTCTCAGCTTGATCATCTGGAATTTGGATATCAAATTCTTTTTCGAATTCCATGATTAATTCTACAGTGTCTAATGAATCTGCTCCTAAATCGTTTGTGAAGCTAGCTTCAGTTACAACTTCGTTTTCATCAACACCTAATTTGTCTACGATAATCGCTTTTACTCTTGATGCAATGTCTGACATAATCTTTTAATTTTAAGTTTTAATTAGTTGGCAAAAATAAAAAACTTTATTCTTATAACACACCTTTACTTTAAAAATGTGCATGTAATTTAGTAAATAACCTTGAAGTATTTTAATTTTACCTGCTAATTGTTAATATTTATTCTTGTTTTGTTCGAACAACGAACACAATTTAATTTGTAAATAAAGCGAGTATCGATCATATTAACAAACATTCTTTTAAATTTGAACACAATTTCTACCAATCTACATATTATAACAAGGGTAGATTAATTAATATAAATAGATGAAACGTATTGTAATTTTTGCTTCCGGAAGTGGAACTAATGCTGAAAACCTGATTACTTATTTTAAAAACAGTTCTTTTGCGTCTGTTGTTCTTGTTTTATCTAACAATCCTCATGCCAAAGTTTTAGACCGTGCTAAGAATTTTGAAGTTAGTGCAATGTCGTTTAATAGAATGGCCTTTACTAAAACGAATAATGTTCTGGATTTGTTAAATGCCAACAAACCAGATTTAATTGTATTGGCAGGCTTTTTATGGAAATTTCCTGAATCTATTTTAAAAGAGTTTCCTAATAAAGTAATTAATATCCATCCAGCTTTATTACCAAAGTATGGAGGAAAAGGTATGTATGGTGGTTTTGTTCATGAAGCTGTTGTTGCTAATAAAGAGATTGAAACTGGAATTACAATACATTATGTAAATGAACATTATGACGAAGGTGCTATAATTTTTCAGGCTACATGTAAGGTAGAGTCCACAGATTTGGCTCAAGATGTGGCAGCAAAAATCCACGAATTGGAGATGGAACACTTTCCAAAGGTGGTTGAAGGGTTATTAAAAGAAGACTAACTTAAATAATTTTGAAGTGTTCATTATTATTAAGAACTGAAAAGATTCTCGGTTTCAGGAAAAGTAAATATGAGTAAAAAGAAAAGAAAATACTATACGGTCTGGAAAGGTCATCGCACTGGGATTTTTGAATCCTGGAAAGATTGTAAAGCGCAAATTGATAATTATGAAGGCGCTCAATACAAATCGTTCGAAACTTTTGAAGCAGCTAAAAAGGCATATAATGGTAGTTATAAGGACTATGTTGGGAAAGCAAAAAAGTTTAGTTCAAGTCTTTCTACAGAGCAACTAAAAAAAATTGGAACGCCCAATTATAATTCTATTTCTGTAGATGCCGCATCAAGTGGTAACCCTGGTATTATGGAATATCGAGGTGTTGATACTAAATCAAAAAAGCAGCTTTTTATTCAAGGCCCTTTTGAGGAAGGTACCAATAATATAGGTGAGTTCTTAGCTTTAGTTCATGGGTTGGCCTTTTTAAAAAAAAATAATAGCGACAGGATTATTTATACAGATTCAAGAACAGCTATCAGTTGGATTAAAAAGAAAACCTGTAATACCAAATTAGAGCGAAATGAAAAAAATAAAGCAGTCTTTCAGTTGGTAGATAGAGCTGTAGCTTGGCTTAAAGCAAATACCTATAAAACAACTATTGTAAAATGGGAAACCAAGGCGTGGGGAGAAATTCCAGCCGATTTTGGAAGAAAGTAATTTAATAACCATTAGCAATATCTTTTTAATTTTTATTTATGGTTGAAACTGTATTTATTGCTATGCCCTCTAAATTATCTTCGTTAAAGAGTAGCTGTTTGTCTTAAAAAAAAGCAGTTGGTTTTATTAAAAAGTAATAATTTATTGAAAAAATCTTTCGTGTATTAGTAGCTAAATACATTATATTTGCATCCTTATAAGCTGGAGCTGTTAATGTGAAGGCAAACAAAAATTATATCCTCAGTATGAGTAAGTTAGTAATTGTAGGAACTGTAGCTTTTGATGCTATTGAAACTCCTTTTGGAAAAACAGATAAAATTCTTGGTGGTGCAGCGACCTTTATTGGTTTAGCAGCATCGCAATTTAACGTAGATGCCTCTGTTGTATCTATAGTGGGAGGCGATTTTCCTAAAGAATATTTAGATCTATTATCGGATAGAAACATAGATATATCTGGTGTTGAAATAGTTAAAGAAGGGAAGACGTTTTATTGGAGTGGAAAATATCATAACGATATGAATACGCGTGATACCTTAGCAACAGAACTTAATGTTCTTGCCGATTTTAATCCTGTAGTTCCAGAAGATTATAAGAATGCGAAAGTGGTTATGTTAGGAAATTTACACCCTAATGTCCAAATGAGTGTGCTAGAACAAATGAAAGAGAAACCCGAATTGGTTATTTTAGATACCATGAACTTTTGGATGGACTGTGCTTTAGAAGAATTAAAAGCAGTCATCAATAAAGTGGATGTTATCACAATTAACGATGAAGAAGCTAGACAATTAACCGGAGAATACTCTTTAGTTGTTGCAGCTCGAAAAATTCATAAAATGGGTCCTAAATACGTGGTTATTAAAAAAGGAGAACACGGGGCTTTATTATTTTATAAAGACAATGTGTTTTTTGCACCCGCATTACCTTTAGAAGAAGTTTTTGATCCAACAGGAGCTGGAGATACCTTTGCTGGTGGATTTGCTGGGTATCTAGCAAAAACAGAAGACTTATCTTTCGAAAACATGAAAAAGGCAGTTATTTATGGATCAACTTTAGCTTCTTTCTGCGTAGAAAAATTTGGAACCGAAAGAATGACTGGTTTAGATACCAGGGAGGTACATCATCGTCTACAACAATTTAAGAATTTAACACAATTCGATATAGAATTAGCATAACAAAACGCGCTCAAATTTGAGCGCGTTTTTTATTTTGAAACTGTTAAACAATTTCAGAATTATATAAAATAATACAATACATCATATCATGAGCGACGCTTTAAAACACGAATGTGGAATAGCACACATTAGACTTTTAAAACCTTTGGAATATTACCAAGAAAAATACGGTACAGCATTTTATGGGGTTAATAAAATGTATCTTCTTATGGAAAAACAGCACAATCGAGGACAAGATGGAGCAGGTTTTGCAAGTATTAAATTAGATACTTTACCAGGAGAGCGTTATATAAGTAGAGTACGATCAATTGCTCAACAACCTATTCAGGACATATTTGCTCAAATAAACGACAGAATTAATAAAGAAATGCTGGCGCATCCGGAGTATAAAGATAATGTGGCGCTTCAGAAAAAAAATATACCATACGTTGGAGAAGTTTTATTGGGACATGTAAGGTATGGTACTTTTGGTAAAAATAGTGTAGAAAATGTGCATCCGTTTTTAAGACAAAACAATTGGATGCATAGAAATTTAATTCTAGCAGGAAACTTTAACATGACTAATGTTAATGAGTTATTTGAAGAAATAGTTAGAATTGGTCAGCATCCAAAAGAAAAGGCAGACACCATAACTATTATGGAAAAAATAGGTCACTTTTTAGACGATGCTGTCGCTAAAAAATACAAACAACTTAAAAAAGAAGGTTATAGTAAAATTGAATGCTCACCTTTAATAGCAGAAAGACTTAATGTAGCAAAAATTTTAAAACGCTCTTCTAAAAATTGGGATGGCGGATATGCTATGGCTGGACTATTAGGTCATGGAGATTCTTTTGTTTTAAGAGATCCTGCTGGAATTAGACCGGTTTATTATTATAAAGATGATGAGGTTGTAGTTGTGGCATCCGAGAGACCAGTTATCCAGACTGTGTTTAATGTAGATTTTGAAGATGTAAAGGAATTGGAACCAGGCCACGCAATTATAACTAAAAAATCTGGTGAAATGGATATCCATAAAATCATTGAGCCAGTGGAAAGAAAAGCGTGCTCTTTTGAACGTATCTACTTTTCTAGAGGAAGTGATGCCGAAATTTATCAAGAACGAAAAACTTTAGGAAAGTTGTTAATGCCAAAAGTTTTAGAAGCTATTGATAACGATACAGAGAATACCGTTTTTTCATATATACCAAATACTGCTGAAACATCCTTTTTTGGGATGATTGAAACCGTAGAAGATCACTTAAACGAAAAGAAAACACAAGCTATTCTAAATGGAAATGGAAAGCTGTCTGCAGAAAAAGTTACTCAGATTTTATCTGAAAGACCTCGAATTGAAAAAATAGCCGTGAAAGACGTTAAGTTGAGAACGTTTATAACAGAAGATAGTAGTCGAGACGATTTGGTTGCACACGTTTACGATATTACTTATGGTGTTATTAAACCTACCGATAATTTAGTTATTATAGACGATAGTATTGTAAGAGGAACCACACTTAAAAGTAGTATTATTAAAATGATGGATCGTTTAAATCCTAAGAAAATAGTAGTTGTATCTTCTGCTCCACAAATACGTTATCCAGATTGTTACGGAATAGATATGGCTAGATTGGAAGACTTAATAGCTTTTAGAGCCATGCTAGACTTATTGGAAGAAAACAATAAATACCATTTAGTAAAAGAAGTATATGATAAATGTAAAGCACAAACTCAATTAGCCGATAAGGATATTAGAAACTTTGTAAAAGATTTATATTCTGAGTTTTCGGATGATGAAATTTCTGATAAAATAGCAGAGTTGATTTCCGATGTGGACGTAAAGGCCGAAGTAAAAGCCATTTTTCAACCTGTAGAAAACTTACATAAAGCCTGTCCTAAAAATTTGGGAGACTGGTACTTTACTGGTAATTATCCTACTCCAGGAGGAAATCGTGTAGTAAACAGAGCTTTTATTAATTTCTACGAAGGAATTAATGAGCGTGCATACTAGATTATAGAATGCTAAGATGTTAATAATAAACTGTTTGTCTAATTATATAGACTGTTTATCGGTTAATTTTACCGTTTGTCTAATATATTGAAATATATAAATAAAATAAAACTACTTTAGATGTACCATAACATAAGTAGGTTAAGTTCATGGTAGATTTGGGGCAAAAAAAGGTGAACTCTCGTTCGCCTTTTTTTATTTTTACTCCTTTTAACTTCAATGTTTTATTCACATTTATAAAATAGTTTTATTAATTCACAGTCAAAAAAGAAGCTTATTTCTTAGACTTATAACTTATATACAAGTAAATTCTTCTTTTGTCCTGATTTATAAGCAGTTTGTCTAATTATTTTTTTTTAGAGTATAGACCATTATATATTTGTGTTTACCATAACATAAGTAGGTTAAGTTTATGGTAGATTTGGGGCAAAAAAGGTGAACACTCGTTCACCTTTTTTCATTTTAGGGTTATTTTGACAGATGGCTTTTAATTTTATTTAAATTTAAAACAGAACTCCAACCACAAATACCTCCAGAGTTTTTCATTTCTGGCTATGCTCATAAAAAAAAGCAAACCTTCTCAGATTTGCTTTCCTTTATAAAGTAAATAAGTTTCTACTTATTTAGCTTCAGCATAACGTCTTTCAACTTCATTCCAGTTAATTACGCTAAAGAACGCATTAATATAATCTGGTCTTCTGTTTTGGTAATTTAAGTAATAAGCATGTTCCCATACGTCCAATCCTAAAATTGGTGTACCACCACAACCAACTCCTGGCATTAATGGATTATCTTGATTTGGTGTAGAACAAATTTCAACTTTTCCTCCTTTATGTACACATAACCAAGCCCATCCAGAACCAAACTGCGTAGCAGCTGCTTTACTAAATTTTTCTTTAAAATCTTCAACAGAACCATAAGCAGCTTCAATAGCATCTTTTAAAGGACCAGATAAACGTCCTTTTCCTTCAGGGTTCATTACTTCCCAGAAAAGAGAATGGTTATAAAAACCTCCTCCGTTATTTCTAACCGCCTTGTTATCCATGTCTAAATTAAGAAGGATATTCTCAATAGTTTTCCCATCTAAATCTGTTCCTTCAATAGCAGCGTTTAAATTGTTTGTATATCCTTGATGGTGTTTAGAATGGTGAATTTCCATTGTTCTAGCATCAATATGAGGTTCTAAGGCATCATAAGCGTATTTTAATTTCGGTAAATCGAAAGCCATAATATGTATGTTTTTAAGTGTTAATATTTAATTCATTCAAATTTACGCATAAATCACAGCAATTAAAAATAATATATACCTATCAAATCATCGATAGTTTTTATCTTGTGTAAAAATTCTGTTTTATGGACAATAAAAGTTCTTTCTTGGTGTATAATGCTTCGGCAGGAAGTGGAAAAACGTTTACGCTTGTAAAGGAATATTTAAAAATTCTTGTTCAGTCTCCTTTTAATGACGCTTTTAAAAATATTTTGGCAATAACCTTTACAAATAAGGCCGCTAGCGAAATGAAAGAGCGAATTGTTGAAACTTTAACGGAATTTTCTTCTGAAGAGACTTTGGAGAACCCAAACCATATGTTTGTAATTATTTGCGATGAATTACAAATGGATGCAGAGGAACTTCATAAGAAATCAAAAAAAATATTAAACTCCATTGTCTATAATTATGCAGCTTTTGATATTTCGACCATAGATGGTTTTACTCATAGAATTATTAGAACTTTTGCTTATGACTTAAAATTACCTTTAAACTTTGAAGTAGAACTGGACCAAGAAGCTTTATTGAGTGAAGCCGTAGATAGTTTAATTTCCAAAGCAGGAACAGAAAAGGAACTTACTAAAATCTTAGTAGATTTTGCCATTGAAAAAGCAGACGATGATAAAAGTTGGGACGTTTCATTCGATTTTAATAAAATATCTAAACTCCTTGTAAGTGAAGACGATATGCCTTTTTTGAATGCGCTTAAAGATAAAACTTTAGACGATTTTAAAGCTCTTAAAAAGCAGCTAAAAAATGATATTAAAACTACAGAAGAATTAATTGTATTACAAGCACAAAGAGTTTTAACTCTTATTGAAGAAAGTGGCTTGCAGTTTGATGATTTTTCTGGAAGCTTCTTACCAAAACATTTTCAAAAATTGGCAAAAGCTAATTTTTTGGTTAACTGGGATTCAAAATGGCAGGTAGATATAGAGAGTAAAACATTGTATCCTAAACGAGTTTCCCCAGATATTGCATCTGTAATTGATGCCATTCAACCCGAAATAGCTTCTGCCTTTAACGAGACTAAAAAAGCTGCTTTTCATTATAAGTTTTTAATAGCCTGTTATAGAAATATTACACCTCTATCAGTTTTAAATGCTATTAACAAAGAACTAATTAACTTGAAAGAAGAGCAAAATAAGGTGCTTATTTCTGAGTTTAATGCACTTATTAGCGAAGAGATAAAAAACCAGCCCACTCCTTTTATATACGAGCGTTTAGGAGATAAATTCAAGAATTATTTTATAGATGAATTTCAAGATACATCTGTCTTGCAATGGGAAAACTTAAAACCATTAATAGATAATAGCTTGTCTCAAGAAAATAACAATGATCAAACAGGTTCCGTTATGTTGGTGGGAGATGCTAAACAAGCTATTTATAGATGGCGAGGAGGAAAAGCCGAACAGTTTATAGATTTGTTTAATAAGGCAAATAATCCGTTTCAAGTCTCGCAAGACGTAATTAATTTGCCTAATAATTTTAGAAGTTTTCAAGAGGTTCTAAAATTTAATAATGGTTTCTTTGAGTTCTTATCTCAATCAAAGCTAAATAATGAAGATTATGCACAGCTGTATCAAAACTCGTATCAGGAGCCAACCAAGAAAGAAGAAGGGTTTGTAAGTGTGGAGTTTTTAGATATTGGAAAAGAAGATGATGCGGTTCAGTTATACACTGAAAAAACCATGGAACGAATCCAAACTGTATTGGATAACGGATTTAGTTATAGCGATATTTGCATTCTTGTGCGAAAGAAAAAAGAAGGTATTGCCATTGCTAATTATTTAAACGAGCAACAAATCCCCCTTATATCTTCTGAAACTTTATTATTAATTAATTCTCCAGAAGTCAACTTTGTAATCAGTTTTTTAAAACTTTTACAAGAGCCCAAAAACAACGAAATTAAAATTCAAGTTTTAAATTATTTGGCAGGTATTTTTAAGGTTGAAGATAAACATGCGTTTTTTGAATCCTATCTGAGTTTGGGGTTGTCGGAAATGCTAAAACAGCTGGAGGAATTTAATATTTATATAAATCAAAATCAGCTGCTGCAATTATCTTTATTTGAATTAGCAGAAACGGTAGTTAGAGATTTTAATTTAGTAAAAACTTCCAATGCTTATGTGCAATATTTTTTAGATTTTGTGTTTGAGTATTCTCAGAAAAAACTTTCAGATCTGGCAGGGTTTCTTGAGCATTTTGAAAAAAAACAAGACAACCTAAGCATTGTATCTCCTTTAGGACAAGATGCTGTTCAAATTATGACTATCCATAAATCTAAAGGCTTGGAATTTCCAGTCGTTATTTTTCCATTTGCAGACCTGGATATTTATAGAGAGATAGAGCCTAAAGAATGGTTTCCATTAAACAAAGATAGTTTTCAAGGCTTTCCATATGCTTTATTAAATTTCAATAAGGATTTTGAATATTTTGGAGAAGTTGGACATCAGATATACAACAAGCATCGAGCAGAACAAGAGTTAGATAATATTAATTTGTTTTATGTGGCTTTAACTAGAGCAGTAGAACAATTGCATATAATATCTAAGAAAGATGTAAAATCAAAGGGCGAAGTCAACGATAAAACCTATTCAGGATTTTTAATAAGTTATCTTATTTACCTCAATTTGTGGGATGAAAACCAAATGCTTTATAATTTTGGTAATCCATTAAAGACATCTCCAAGAAAGCCACTTTCCAAAGATACAATGGAGCAAACTAATTTTATTTCAACCCCAAAACAAGAGCATAACATAAAAATTGTTACTAATTCTGGATATTTATGGAATACAGCACAAGAAGACGCTATAGAAAAAGGAAATTTAATCCATAATATAATGTCCCAAATAAAAACCAACTTGGATGTTGATTTTGTTTTAGACGATTTTATGGATGCTAATATTATAACAATAGAACAAGCTCAAGTTTTAAAAAAAATTGTTTTGGATATTGTAGAACATAAAGATTTAAATGCTTATTTTAATACGGAAGAATCTGTTTATAATGAACGTGATATTATAGCAAAATCGGGAGGTATGTATCGTCCTGATAGATTGGTTTTTGAAAATGAAAAAAATGTGGTGCTTATAGATTATAAAACGGGAGCTATAGACAGAAAGCATATAAATCAATTAGAAGAGTATGAAAGCATTTTGACAGAAATGAATATAAAAGTTAGAAAAAAAATACTTGTATATATAAATGATGGTATTGAGGTAAAAGAGTTTTAAATTTGTAAAAAACAAGAACACATGTACGGAAAAATTAAAGAACATTTAGAAAACGAAATTCAGGACATAAAAGATAATGGTTTATATAAAACCGAACGTGTCATTACTTCTGCTCAAGGTGCAGAAATTACTCTTGATACAGGTGAAACCGTTTTAAATTTTTGCGCGAATAACTATTTAGGCCTTTCGTCTCATCCAGAAGTTGTAAAAGCAGCACAAGATATTATGGATACGCACGGTTTTGGTATGTCGTCTGTTCGTTTTATTTGTGGAACACAAGACATTCACAAAGAATTAGAACGTAAAATTGCTGAATTTTACAGCACAGAAGACACAATTCTTTACGCGGCTGCCTTCGACGCTAATGGAGGCGTATTTGAACCTTTATTTGGAGCCGAAGACGCTATTATATCAGATTCCTTAAATCATGCATCTATTATTGATGGAGTTAGATTATGTAAGGCAGCAAGATATCGTTACCAAAATAACGATATGGCAGATTTAGAAAAGCAATTAATAGAAGCAAATAAGAATAATGCTAGATTTAAAATTATTGTTACTGATGGGGTTTTCTCCATGGACGGTTTAGTTGCACCATTAGATAAAATATGCGACTTGGCAGATAAGTATGACGCTTTAGTAATGATTGACGAATGTCATGCCACAGGATTTATAGGAGAAACAGGAATTGGTACTCTAGAAGAAAAGGGTGTTTTAGATAGAATAGATATTATTACTGGAACTCTTGGAAAAGCCTTGGGCGGTGCCATGGGAGGTTATACAACAGGTAAAAAAGAAATTATTGAAATTTTACGTCAGCGCTCTAGACCCTATTTATTTTCTAATTCTTTAGCGCCGGCAATTGTTGGAGCATCTATTAAGGTGTTCGATATGTTAAAAAACAATACCACTTTAAGAGATAAGTTGGAATCAAACACAAAATATTTTAAAAAGGGAATAAAACAAGCAGGATTTGATATTGTTGATGGAGATTCAGCTATTGTACCTGTTATGCTTTACGATGCTAAATTGGCACAAAAGATGGCAAATTTACTTTTAGAAGAAGGAATTTATGTTATTGGTTTCTTTTTCCCTGTAGTTCCAAAAGAAAAAGCAAGAATACGAGTGCAGTTGTCGGCTGCACACGAAAAAGAACACCTTGATAAAGCCATTCAAGCCTTTATAAAAGTGGGTAAATCTTTAGAAATAATTTAAAAATTTCAGACAAACAAGCAGAATTTAGGTAAATTATTCAATATTTTTCTATATTTGTCTTTGTTAATAATATTTAACAACTTACTTTTGCTTACAATTAACACTTAAAAATTAAATATTTGAATATGAAAAATCTTAGCAGATTATTGTTTGCAATGTTGCTTATGTTAAGTTTTAGCAGCATTAATGCACAAGATGAAAACAATCCGTGGGCTATTAGTCTAGGAGTAAACGCCGTTGATTTCTATCCAACAGGAGAAGACGCTCCACTTGGTGATTATTTTGATGAGTATTTTAATGCTCGTGATCACTGGAACATTCTTCCTTCTTTGTCTAGTTTATCCGTTTCAAAGTACCTTAGTAATGGTTTCTCTTTTGGAGTAACTGGATCTATCAACAAAATTGAAAGCTTTGGAGATTCTGAAGTTAACGATTTATCTTATTACGGATTAGATGGAACTGTAAAATATAGTTTCGGGAGATTACTTAAGTCTAAAGTTATTGATCCTTACCTAGGAATAGGTGGTGGTTACACTTGGGTAGACAAAATTGGAGCAGGAACACTTAATGGTGCTTTAGGTTTTAACTTTTGGTTATCTGAAAATATTGGCTTAACTGTTCAAAGTACATACAAACACGCGTTCGAAGATTACTTATCTACACACTTCCAACACTATGCTGGTTTAACATTTAAATTTGGTGGAAAAGATACAGACGGAGATGGCATCTACGATAAAGACGATGCTTGTCCAGAAGTTGCTGGTTTACCTGAATTTAACGGTTGTCCTGATACTGATGGTGATGGTATTGAAGATAGTAAAGATGAATGTCCTAACGAACCTGGTTTAGCTGAGTTTAACGGATGTCCTGATACTGACGGAGATGGTGTTCCAGATCACTTAGACGAATGTCCTACAGTTGCTGGTTTAAAAGAATTAAACGGTTGTCCTGATGCTGATGGCGATGGTGTTGCTGATCATTTAGACGAATGTCCTAATGAAGCAGGTCCTGCTGCAAACAAAGGATGTCCTTGGCCAGATAGAGACGGTGACGGTGTTGCTGATAAAGATGATAAATGTCCAGACGAGCCTGGTACTGTTGCAAACGATGGTTGTCCAGAAATTACTGAGGCTGTTAAGAAAGCATTAAATGCTTACGCTAAAACAATCTTATTCGATACTGGTAAAGCTAGTATTAAAACTCATTCAGCTGAAGTATTAGCAAATATCATTGGAATCTTAAACGAATATCCAAATGCTAAATTTAGTATTGAAGGTCATACTGATAGTGTAGGTAGCGATGCTCTTAATATGAAGTTATCTAAAGAGAGAGCTAGTTCTGTAATGAACTACTTAATCGAAAACGGAATTGCTTCTGATAGATTATCTAGTGAAGGATATGGTGAAACTAGACCAATAGACTCTAACAAAACTAGAGCTGGTAGAGCTAATAACAGAAGAGTTGAAATTAACTTAGTAAAATAAGCTAATTAAAACATAAAATAGTTTTAAAAACGCCCCGTTTATTCGGGGCGTTTTTTATTTTTAAAGTATGACAACATTTATACAAGAAGTACTAAAAGTATTAAAAGAGAACACAGAAGATATTTCTAACCTCACTTTTGTTCTGCCTAGTAAAAGAGCTGGGGTTTTCTTAAAAAACCAGATTCCTCAAGTATGGGAACAAACCGTTTTTTCTCCAGAAATTCTAAGTATTGAAGAATTTACAAGCAATCTTTCTCAATTAAAACCAATTTCTAATACCGAGTTGCTTTTCGAATTTTATACAGTTTATATAAAATTAACACCAAAAGTCGAGCGGGATAGCTTTGAATCTTTTTCCAAATGGGCACAACTTATTATTCAAGATTTTAATGAAATTGATCGTTACCTGATTCCTCAAAAGGAGATATTTAATTATTTAAGTGCTATTCAAGATATAAATCATTGGTCGCTGCAAGACAATAAAACTGAATTTGTAAAGAAATATCTAGCTTTTTGGAATAAACTTTATCAGTATTACAAACATTTTACAGAGTTTCTAACAAGTAAACAAGTTGGGTTCCAAGGTTTAATTTATAGAGAAGCCGTAAATAATATTGAAGACTATATTCAAAATAATTCAAATAAAAGACTGGTGTTTCTTGGCTTCAATGCATTAAATACAGCCGAAGAAACCATTATTCAAGAATTGCTCCAAAATGGGCTTGCTGAAATCTATTGGGACATGGAACAAAGTTTTTTGGATAATCAAATGCATCATGCTGGGCTGTTCACTAGAAAATATAAAGCGTCATGGACTTATTTTAAAACCAATTCCTTTAAATGGATTACTAATAATTATATACAAGAAAAGAGTATTTCTGTTTATGGAGTTCCTAAAAATATTGGGCAAGCAAAACAAATAGGTCATATTCTAAATAATCTAACAGAAGATAACGGAAGTATAAGTAAAACCGCTATTGTGTTAGGTGACGAGACTTTGTTATTACCCGTATTAAATTCACTTCCTAAATCAGTAGACGCTTTAAATATTACCATGGGACTTCCGTTAAATACGGTTCCCCTTGCTACCTTATTTGAAAAACTATTCTATCTACATAAAGATAATAACAAAACATATTACTATAAGGATGTCATTGCCATACTCTCACATCAAAACGTCAGTCCTTTATTTGAGGTCGATAAAAAGACAAAAGTAACCGAGATTATAGATACAATAAAGAAGAATAACTTAGTGTATCTAACTACAGATAAAATAAGGGAGCTCTCAGGAGGTTTTGAGAATATTACGGAGGTTTTGTTTGGTTATTGGAATAACAATGCGGATATAGCTTTAAAACAGACTCAAAAACTAATATTAATTATAAAGGACTATCTGGACAAACAGAAGTCGCATAATATATTGAATCTCGAATACCTTTATAGATTTAACGAGTTGTTCAATGAACTAACTAGACTTCAAACCAAATATCCATATTTAAAAAACACTGCAACGCTTTTTGAAGTATATAAAAATTTATTGAGTACAGAAACTTTAGATTTTAAAGGCGAACCTTTACAAGGATTACAGGTAATGGGAATGTTGGAATCACGAGTATTAGACTTTGAAACTGTAATTATCTCATCAGTCAACGAAGGTGTTTTGCCTTCAGGAAAAAGTAATAACTCGTTTATTCCTTTCGATGTTAAACTGCAATACAACTTACCAACTTATAAAGAAAAGGACGCTGTTTATTCATATCACTTTTATAGATTGATTCAGCGCGCAAAGAATATTCATATTTTATATAATACTGAGGCGGATGTTTTAAATGGAGGAGAAAAAAGCCGATTTATAACCCAATTAGAATTAGAAGGCATCCATAATATTTCTCATAAAATGGTTTTACCAAACCTTAGTTTACCTCAGGTAGAGATCAATCAGGTAAAGAAAAATCAAGCCGTTTTAAATTGCCTTAAAGAGATTGCAGAAAAAGGGTTTTCGCCATCATCTTTAACAAACTATATTAGAAACCCTATAGATTTTTACAATCAGAAAATTTTAAAAATAACGGAATACGAGGAAGTCGAGGAAACAGTTGCTGCTAATACTTTAGGAAACGTTATTCATAACACTTTAGAGGACTTTTATAAACCTTTTGAAGGCGAGTATATTACTGCAGAAATAGTAGTAAAAATGAAAACTCAAGTCGACGAACGGGTTACATATTATTTTAAAGAATTCTTCAAAGAAGGTGATCTTACAAAAGGCAAAAACCTGATAGTTTTTGAAATTGCAAAGCGCTACTTAAACAACTTTTTAAATCGTGAAATCGAAGAACTAAAAGCTGGAAATAAAATTAAAATTGTAGGTATTGAAAGTGAAAACCGTGTGCCAATAGAAATGGCCGAACTAGATTATCCAGTATATATAACGGGTCAAGTGGATAGAATCGACGAGTATAATGGAACTACCAGAATAATCGATTATAAAACAGGAAAAGTATTGCAGAATCAAGTGGAGGTTTTAGATTGGGTAGACTTAACCACAGATTACACAAAATACAGCAAATCTTTCCAAGTGTTATGTTACGCTTATGCCATGTTTAAAGATGAAAAAGTGAATCTTCCAGTAGAAGGAGGTATAATTTCATTTAAAAACTTGAGTTCCGGTTTTTTAAAATTTGCTAAAAAAGAAAGTACTTACGATAGGAATAAAAACACAGCAATATCTGAAGACACTTTAAACTCTTTTGAAGCACAATTGAAAAAGCTTATTTTAGAAATTTGTAATCCAGAGATAGATTTTATTGAAAAAGAGATATCATGATACATAAGAACCTTGTTTTACATATAAATCAACAAAAGCCAATAGTTTGGGACGCTTATTTTAATAAATCTGGAACACCAAAACCTTTAGTTATCTTTTGCCATGGCTACAAAGGTTTTAAAGATTGGGGAAGTTGGGGGTTAGCTGCTGCGGCCTTTAAAAATGAAAACTTATTTTTTGTGAAATTCAATTTTTCACATAATGGAGGTACGACAGAAAATCCGATAGATTTTCCAGATTTAAACGCCTTTGCTGAAAATAATTATTCCAAAGAGCTACAGGACCTTAAAGATATATTGAATTATTTACTTGCTAATGAAAATCTGTTTCTTGAAGATATAGATATTAATAACATTACTTTAATAGGCCATTCCAGAGGAGGTGGAATTGCAACTATTTTTGCTTCGGAAGACTCTAGAATATCACGATTAATAACGTGGGCTAGCGTATGCGATTTTGCGAAAAGAACTGCAACTATTGGCGATTTAGAGACATGGAAAAAAGATGGGGTTAAATATGTTTTAAACGGAAGAACCAAGCAGCAAATGCCTCATTATTATCAGTTCTATGAAGATTTTAAAGCAAATGAAACCCGACTAAATATAGAATTAGCTACAAAACGAATTAAAATTCCTCACCTTATTATACATGGCGTTAAGGATTTATCCGTTTCTTTTGATGAAGCAAAAGCAATACATGCCTGGAATCCAAATAGTGTTTTAATGCCTATTGAAAACACCAATCATGTCTTTGATTCAAAGCATCCTTGGCAGAATAAACACTTACCAGAAAAATTGAAATTGGTGATAGATAGAAGCATCGATTTTATAAAACAAAAAACGTCCTTATAAAAATAAAGACGCTTTTTTATTTGTGGAGAATATCGGATTCGAACCGATGACCTCTACGCTGCCAGCGTAGCGCTCTAGCCAACTGAGCTAATCCCCCAAATTATTTTTTCGCCACCTTCTTCCAGCAGCAGACTTTAAATATTTTTCTCTTTTTCTAGCCAGCACTCTTGTTTCAAATTCTTCCGTATGAACAATTCCCCATGGAATAAAAGCTTTAGTGCTTTTTGTTTTACCTCTATTGTGCGCTCTTAATCGTTCTAAAACATTATGAGACATTCCTACATAATATCTATCAAAACTATCGCTATAAAGAATATAAATAAAATACATTATTTCAATTACTAACCATTGGTTGTTAGTAGCGCTCCCTGCCCGACTAAAGTCGTTTAGGCGGGCTAATCCCCAAATTGTTTTTTCGTCACTTTCTTCCAATAAAAGTCTCGGAGGTAAATTTCAATTTATGTCTTCAACCTATTTAGAGTGGATTCTCTTAAATTGAGTTGGCAAAGATAATTCTTTTTATATATCCAGCCTATTTTATTTTAACGCTTTCAAGGTTGATGCCTAAAGCTCTGTGTTGTTCTTTTTTACTATTGAATTTTCCGTTTTTGGTTCTAAAATTTAGAGAAAGCACCCTATAATAAATACTTAAAGCCAGTTTATTTCAAACCACTTAAAACTAAAACAGGTAGCGTGTTACTTTGAAAATCCTTTTTCAAAATTGTATTCTTTTCCCATAGTTTGTTGAAAAACCCACGCTTGCGTCTTACAACACACAATAAGTCTGGATCATTATCTTTATAATGTTCTAAAACCCCCTGAAAAGTGGTTGCATTTTCAGTGTAAGTTGTGTTTGTTATAACAGGTTTTAACTTCTCGTCTATGTCAAAATCGCCCTCATTGTGAAATGGTGTTTTTACCAATAATAAATTTACGATAGACTTAAATTGATCTTTAATATCTAGTAATGGTTTTAAAGCGTCATCTTTCTTAATAACAGCAGATTTTAAAGCCATTAGAATGTAAATAATTGGTTTGAAAACATAGCCTTCTGGAACTATCAATGCAGGAATATTAGTTTGCTTTATTATTCTTCCTGAAGTTTTTCCTAGGTAAACCTCCTCTTTAACAGAATTTGTTCTAGGTTCTAACAGAATAAGGTCAATATTCAACGACTTAGCTCTCGATTCTATAGTTTCTACCAATTTTCCTTTATAGGTTTTAATATGTATTTCTACATCTTTCGTGTCTACCTTAGAAATATGCGCTTTTAAAAAATTATAACTTTCACGTTCTAAAATTTCATCCACCTTAATCATGGTTCCGGCTTTAGAATAGATATCATAAATTTGAACAACAAATAATTTTGCACCAAAAGCCTTAGCAAAATCTACGGCATATTGTAAATGGCTTACAGCATTTGGAGATGAACCAACAGGAACTAATATATTCTTCATAATCAATAAATAAAAACTAAATTTACACGATAATTTTTGCAAAAGTAAACATTAAAAATGATTCGGAAAGCTACTTATAAGGATATTGATAGTATTTTGAAAATAACTAGGACTTGTGCTCTTTTTATGACAAATCAAGGTGTTTTTCAATGGAATGAAAACTACCCAAGTAAAAAGGCTTTTGAAAATGATGTATTAAGAGACGAACTATACGTCTTAGAAACTAATTCAAAAATTATAGGTTGTATTGTTGTTTCAACCTTTATGGATAAAGAGTATATTCCTATTAAATGGCTAATACCAAATAGCAATAATATTTATATTCATAGATTAGCTGTGCATCCAGAACAGCAGGGAAAAGGTTACGCCCGAAAACTTATGAATTTTGCTGAAACATTAGCTAAAAACAATCATTTTGTATCTATAAGATTGGATACCTTTTCGAAAAACGTACGAAATCAAAAATTTTACGAACTTCGCAACTATAAACGGTTGGGAGAAATATATTTTCCAAATCAAAGCGAATCCCCATTTTATTGTTACGAACTAGTCCTGTGAGCACAAACATAAGTCTAAAACATATTAATAAATTAGCTATTCCAGCCTTAATAGCTGGAGTCTCCGAACCTATTTTATCTATTACAGACACGGCAATTGTTGGAAATATAGATATAAACGCAACAGAATCTTTAGCAGCTGTTGGTATTGTTGGTTCGTTTATTTCTATGTTAATTTGGGTATTAGGTCAAACCCGAAGCGCTATTTCGTCCATTGTGTCTCAATATGTAGGCGCTAATAATTTAGACAAGGTTAAAAACTTACCGGCTCAGGCTATTTTTATTATTACCTCTTTAAGTATTCTAATTATTTTGGTAACCTACCCCTTTGCCGAACAGATTTTTAAACTATATAATGCTTCAGATCTTATTCTAGACAATAGTGTGCTATATTATAAAATTCGTGTATTTGGTTTTCCTTTTACATTATTTACTATTGCAATTTTTGGAACTTTTAGAGGTTTACAAAATACGTATTACCCCATGATAATCGCTATTGTTGGCGCTGGATCGAATATTATTTTAGATTTTATTTTGGTCTATGGTATTGAAGGGTATATTCCTGCCATGAATATCCAGGGTGCAGCATATGCAAGCGTGGTTGCACAATTATTGATGGCTGTTTTGTCCGGATATTATTTGTTGAAGAAAACACCAATTTCTTTAAAATTAACACTGCCTTTTAATAAGGAGATGAAACGCTTTACCTCGATGATTCTTAATTTATTTGTAAGAACCTTAGCCTTAAACATCACTCTTTATTTAGCAAGTGCTTTTTCTACTAGTTATGGAAAACAATATATAGCTGCTTATACTATAGCAATTAATTTATGGTTTTTAGGAGCATTTATTGTTGATGGATATGCTAGCGCCGGAAATATATTATCTGGAAAGCTCTTAGGCGGAAAAGAGTATGATAAACTTATTGAATTAAGTAATAAACTTATTAGATATGGAATTACTTTAGGATTAATTTTAGCCCTTCTTGGAGGGGTATTCTACTATTCTATAGGAACCATTTTTACCAAGGAACCCGAAGTTTTGAAAGAGTTTTATAACATATTCTGGATGGTTTTAGCCATGCAACCTCTATGTGCTATTGCTTTTATTTTTGACGGGATTTTTAAAGGTCTTGGTAAAATGAAAGAATTGCGAAACCTTTTATTGATTTCTACATTTCTTGTATTTGTGCCTATTTTGTTTTGGTTAGACAGTTTAGGTCTAAAACTTTATGCTATTTTTACAGCCTTTACCTGTTGGATTGTGGCTAGAGGCTTTCCATTAATTATAAAATTTAGAAGAGAATTTTTACCACTTAGTCAAAAGGATTAACTTTAGAAAAAATTAAAATGATGTTTGCAATTATAAACTTAATTCAAGAAGTTGATATTAATGAAAAAATAAAAGAAGCTCCCGACGGTTCCTATGAAATTGGAATATTTATTGGCTCTTTTATTCCTTTTGTAGTACTTGTATTAATTGCATATATGATTTATAGATATAATAAAAACAGAATAAATAAAGATTAATATGGATTTTTTAAACTTTTTAAGCGGAAACGGTTTGTTTCTGGTTTTAGCAGTCGTACTTATAATTATTTACGTGTATAACCGTAGAAAAAATCGTTAAACTAACGCGTTTTTAACCAACCTGTAATACTCATTCTTTCTTTGTTTACAGGTTTTACCTCGTGTTCTATAATTTGACTTTCAAAAATTACTACCCGTCCAGGAAAGGGATAAATCACCTTTTCTGTTTCTTTACCATTTTCGTCTAGGTACAAAACCAATTCACCACCATTTTCTGGTAACCAACCATCCTCATTTAAATAACAAACAATGGAGAGTTTTCGTCTGTCGTCATTTTGAAAGGTGTCAATATGTCTTTTGTAGAACGTTCCTTTAGGGTACATGGCATAATGAAACTCTTTATGCAGAATGCCTAAAAAACAAGTTTTATTTAAGTAATTTATTAAACTATTTATTTTATTGAAAAATAATAATTCGGCCTTATTGGCTTTTAATTCATCTATCCATAAAATAATATCTCCACGAACAGATTTTATAATCAGCTCGTTTACGCGATTTCCGATAGCTGATTTTTTAAAAGCATCTTCTTCATTTTTCTCTATTAGAGATTCTCTTAAAACCGAAACTTCTTCGGAAGTAAAAAAGTCTTCCACAATTGAGTATTGTTGCGCTAGAATATCTTCAATAATAGACTCATATTGAGGATTCTCAACAAAAGATAGGTCTTCAAAAAGCTGATTCATTCTTTATAAAAAATTTAAAAAAGTGCGCAAATGTAGACTAAAAACCAATTGCTTTTACAAAACAACTATCTTTGCACAACTAATAAAATTTACAATGAGTAAAATTAGAATAACAAAGCAATTTACATTCGAAACTGGACACGCTTTATATGGTTACGATGGCAAATGTAAAAATGTCCATGGGCATAGTTATAAATTGTCTGTAACGGTTATTGGAAAACCTATTGAGGATTCTAATAATGTGAAGTTTGGAATGGTTATAGATTTTGGAGATTTAAAAAAAATAGTAAAAAATGAAATTGTAGATGTCTTCGATCATGCCACCGTTTTTAATAAAAACACACCACATGTGGAATTGGCAAAAGAGCTACAAGATAGAGGACATAGTGTGCTTTTAGTAGATTATCAGCCAACTAGCGAGATGATGGTTACAGACTTTGCACAAAAAATAATTAAAGAATTACCAGAACATATTGACTTATTTTCGTTAAAACTACAAGAAACAGATACTAGTTTTGCTGAATGGTATGCAAGCGATAACAAATCCCTATGAAAACAGGGATCTCATCTTAAAATGTAACATTTTTGCCCGAAAGAACAGTTAGCCTCATATTCTTCTTTCTAATACTGCTTTTGCTTGTAGGCAAGTTTAAAAAGCAATAACTGAGTTTCATTTTAAAAACATAAACTATCATAATAAGATTTCTGCCTTGGCAGGAATTAATTATATTTACTTCATGAATATTCCCAAAGGAAAAAAAATCTATTTCGCTTCCGATAATCATCTTGGAGCACCAACTCCAGAGCAATCACGGCCTCGTGAAATAAAGTTTGTAGCTTGGTTAGATGAAATTAAAGAAGATGCTGCCGCTATTTTTTTAATTGGCGATTTGTTCGATTTTTGGTTTGAATATAAAACCGTTGTCCCAAAAGGCTTTACCAGAACTCTTGGAAAGCTTGCTGAAATAAGCGATTCGGGAACTCCTATTTATTATTTTGTTGGAAACCATGACCTTTGGATGAATGGCTATTTTGAAGAAGAATTAAATATTCCTGTCTATCATAAACCTAAAGAATTCACTTTTAATAACAAGACCTTTTTAATTGGTCATGGAGATGGTTTAGGCCCAGGAGATAAAGGATATAAACGCATGAAAAAAGTGTTTACCAATCCCTTTAGTAAATGGCTTTTTAGGTGGTTGCATCCAGATTTAGGAGTGAGATTAGCACAATATATGTCTGTTAAAAACAAGCTGATTTCTGGAGATGAAGATGCCAAGTTTTTAGGCGAAGACAACGAATGGCTCGTACAATACTGCAAAAAAAAGGAAGAAGAAAAACACAGAGATTATTACGTATTTGGACATAGACATTTGCCTTTAGATATCGATTTAAACAACAATGCCAAATACATCAATCTTGGTGATTGGATTAGCTATTATACTTACGGTGTTTTTGATGGGGAAAAGATGGAGTTGAAGGAGTATTAATTTCTTGTACTTTTATTAATTATCATCCCTCTCATGTTCTTCAATATCTTTTCTTAAATCTAATTTTCTAAAGGAAGGAGACACAATTCCTGTAGTAATTACAGTTAGCAGTGTCATGGTTCCACCAAAAACTACAGCAGTTACTGTTCCCATAAGTTTGGCTGTTACCCCACTTTCAAAAGCACCAAGTTCGTTTGAAGAACCTACAAACATAGAGTTTACAGAAGATACTCGTCCTCTCATATGGTCTGGCGTTTTAATCTGTAAAATGGTTTGTCTAATTACCATAGAAACACCATCTGTTACCCCGCTAAAGAATAATGCTACCACCGAAACCCAGAAAATAGACGATAAGCCAAAAACAATTATACAAACTCCAAATCCAAAAATAGCTCCTAGTAATTTCATGCCTGCATTTTTGCTAATTGGAAGATAAGCTGTTGCCAACATGGTTAAAAAAGCTCCAACTGCAGGAGCAGCCCGCAATACCCCAAAGCCTTCACTGCCAACTTTTAAAATATCTTGAGCAAAAACAGGAAGTAAAGCTACTGCACCACCAAAAAGAACTGCAACCATATCTAATGTCAAAGCACCTAAAATGGCTTTAGTTTTAAATACAAACTTGACACCTTCTTTTAAACTCTGCATCACAGGTTCGCCAATTTTAGGGTTTAAAATAGGTTTCTTTTTAATTTGTGATAAAGTGATTAATGAAAACATAACTAATCCAAAAACAAAGCATAAAGACCAATGAACGCCAATAACGCTAATTAAAATACCTGCAGTTGCAGGTCCTAAAACGGATGCCATTTGCCAAGTAGAACTACTCCAGGTAGCAGCATTTGGATAAATTTTCTTTGGAACAATTAAAGCAATTAATGAAAAAATGGTGGGCCCAAAAAAAGCTCTGATAAAACCTCCAAAGAACACCAAAGCATAAATACAGTACAAAATAGTGTTTGTGGACCAACCTTCAACAATCTTAGGCCATGTTAGTAGAAAAAGCCCCAAGCTTATTAATGAGAAAAATGAAATACAAACAGCTAATAAATTTCTTTTCTCTTTTTGATCGACTATATGTCCAGCAAATAAAGCCATGGATAAGGCTGGAATAATTTCCATAAGTCCAATTATACCTAGAGATAAAGGGTCTTTAGTAATACTATATACCTGCCATTCTATAATAATAAACTGCATAGACCATGCAAAAACTAAAGCAAAACGCAATAGTAAAAAAATGTTGAATTCTTTTATTCGTAAAGCGGCGTATGGATCTTTTTTTGCCATAATAACTTCCTGCGAAGACAGGAAACGGTTTCATTATTATTAGAAACTACAAGTTGAAAAGTCTTGTAAGCTAAATTTATAATTCAGTGCAAATGTAAATTAGATTCTCTTTTTATTTTTAGATTTTAATAAGAAACTATAAATAGAGGTTTTAAAAAGTAAAATTTAAGCTCTATTCTCTAAGATCTTTTAGTTTCAGCTGAAGTGAGGTACGGCCTTGCCAATAATTTTCATCAATGGTATAAACAGCTTTAAACGTATTTTTGTTTTTAATTAAATGTAGCTTGTCTCCTAAATTAAAACCAATACAGACTAATTTTTTATCTCCTCCTTGCGAAACGGTTATACGTAGATGCTTATCGTCTTCTCCTACACATTTTCCGTAACCTGTATCTTTTAAGTTTTCTGTCATAAAAACAGGTGTCATATTTCCTGGTCCAAAAGGCGCAAACTGGCATAAAATGCGCCATAGTTTCCGGTTTATTTGATGTAGATTCATATTAAAATCAATTCTAACTTCAGGTATTAGTAAATGTTTATCAATTGTTTTTGAGACTTCATCTTCAAAAGCCTGTTTAAAGGCTTCGTAATTTTCTTCTTTAAGCGTGAGTCCTGCTGCGTATTTATGACCTCCAAATTGCTCGATATGTTCAGAACAAGCTTCTAAGGCATTATATACATCAAAACCAGAAACTGAGCGTGCCGAAGCTGCTAGTCTGTCTCCACTTTTTGTAAACACTAAGGTTGGTCTGTAATACGTTTCGATTAATCTGGAAGCAACAATTCCAATTACACCTTTATGCCAAGTTTCATGATAAACAACCGTAGTAAACCGGTCCTGCTCATTATCTTTAATTATTTGTTCAAGAGCCTCTTCTGTGATGCTTTTATCTGCTTCCCGTCTGTCTGTATTAAAGGCCTCTATGTCTTCGGCATAGGTTTCGGCTAAATTATAATCGGTTTCACTTAATAGAGTCACGGCATAGTTGCCATGTTTCATGCGTCCAGCAGCATTTATTCTTGGAGCCACAATAAACACCACGTCTGTAATAGTTAAATTTTCTTTATTTGCCTGATTGATAATAGCCTTAATTCCAGGTCTTGGATTGTTATTAATAACTTGAAGTCCCAAATAAGCTAAAACACGATTTTCTCCAACAATAGGAACAATATCTGCTCCAATAGCCGTAGCTACTAAGTCTAAATATTCGGTTAGTTCTACTACAGGCTTTCCTTCTCTGCTTGCCAATGCTTGAATAAGTTTAAAGCCAACACCACAACCACAAAGTTCTTTAAATGGGTAGTTACAATCGTTTCGTTTTGGATCTAAAACGGCCACAGCATCTGGGAGCTCATTTCCTGGTCTGTGGTGATCGCAAATTATAAAATCGATACCTTTTTCTTTGGCATAAGCTACTTTATCAATAGCTTTAATACCACAGTCTAAAGCGATAATCAGCGAGAAATCATTGTCGTGAGCAAAGTCGATACCTTTTATAGAAACGCCATAACCTTCGTCGTATCTATCCGGAATATAGGTGGCAATTTGCTCTGATCTTGTTTTTAAATAAGTGGACATTAATGCGACAGAAGAAGTTCCGTCCACATCATAATCGCCATAAACCAAAATATTTTCATTATTTGCTAAAGCTTGTTCAATGCGCTCAACGGCTTTATCCATATCTTTCATTAAAAATGGATCATGCAATTGGTTTAAACTTGGTCTAAAAAATGTTTTGGCAGCATCATAAGTTTCAATACCACGCTGTAATAACAAAGTAGCAACAACTTCATCTACTTGAAGTGCTTTTTGAAGGGAAACTATTTTCTCGGCTTGAGGTTTTGGTTTTAAAGTCCAACGCATATTTTTAACATTTCTGTCATTCTGAACAAATTGAAGAATCTATTATATAGATGTCACCTCAAGCTCAGCATGACAATTGTTATTTATTATGATAATGAATTGAGGTATTTACCGTTGCAAACTTGCGAAACATTTCCATAACGCCACAGTATTTATCAATGGATAAATCGACAGCTCTTTTAATTTTTTTCTCATCCAGGTCTTCTCCGTAAAAGTGATATTCTACCGAAACGCTGTGGTAATATTTTGGATGCTCTTCTGTTAATTCGCCATAAGTATCCATTCTAAAATCAGAAATTTTCACTTTCATTTTATCTAAAACAGACACCACATCTAATCCAGAACAGCCTGCAAGAGCTGAAAGCATCATGGCTTTCGGACTTAAGCCAGAATTATGTCCTCCGTTTTCTGGAGATGTATCTATTAAAACGGTTTTTCCATTTGGATTATCCGATTCAAATTGCATATTCCCTTTCCAGTGAGTAGTTACTTTGTTTGTATTTGCCATTTTTTAGATTTTTAAAATTATTAGTTGTTGTTTAATGCACCTATAGCTTGATTTGCTGAAGCTGATATTTCCTGCTGTGTTTTTTTTATTGCTGCATTTAAGATAGTGGATTTTGGCGACATGTCAGAAATTGAGGCAATGGCTTTTAAATACCAATCTTCCCAGGCTTTAATTATTTCAATTTGTTCAGATAGTTTATCACCTTTTGTTAACGCAATTTTCCCTTGTTTTAACTCTTCTTCTAATCTAGAAATGGCGGCAGACTTTATTGTTTCAAGCATTTCTTGCGCTGTGTTTTCATCAGCATTTAATAGAATATAAGCTGATTTTAAAGAAGCTATTCCCACATTTTTTAGGGTTTCTTTAGAAACTTTATCCAATCGGTCGTTATCTGTATGATAAAATTGATCGGTAAAATGCCAAAATAAGACACCAGGAATATCATTCTGTAAAAACGGCATATGGTCGCTACCACCTTCGTAAGGGTTGGTGTTTACCTCCCAATTAGCGCGTTTTCCTTGTGCTTTAAATTGGCGAATAACAAAATCGTTTAAATAATGGGGTTTCATTTCATTTAATCGCATCACGCGCCCACCCCATTCTGAATGTCTGTCCTTACCTCGCGTCCAGATAGCACTTGGATCTGGCATTTTTTCAATTAAAAACGAACCGCCTGTTATGGCTGTGTTTTCGCCTACCATATCTAAACTTATTCCCCATTTAATATCTTTTGCACGATTTTTATCTTCTTCGACATAACGTCTAGTTGAGATAATTTCATCGCCCCAAAGAAAGGTTAAGGTTCGTTTAGGATTCCAAGATTTTTCTTGTAATAATTTAGCCGAAAGTGATGCCATCTCTAAGGCAACTCCAACACCTGTTGCATTATCGTTTGCACCCGGTTCTTGCACATGTGCACTAAAAACTAAGCGTTCTTTTGGTAATTGGCTTCCTTTAATATCCGCCACCAAAGTTAGTTCTTCCGATTTGTAGATATTGGTATCAATTTGAACTTTAAGTTCTACAGTTCCTTTTAAAAGTGATGCTTTAAGGCGCTCTTTTGCTTCGTAAGACATAGCAATGGCCCAGCCTTTAGCCTTATCATTAAAGGGAATAGAACGAAACTGAATGGAGGTTGTATTTTTTTCGGGTTGCAAATACGATGGATTATCATAAGTCATTATACCAATGGCACCACCGAGTACAATAGCCATATTAAAAATACGTGCTGGACTGGTTTCGGCAAAAACAATTTTACCTTTAACATCCATATTTTTTAATTTCTGAACGTCGGTAACATAAATTACTTCGGCAGTTACCCCATCTTTTGGCGTACTAAAGGAATTTAATGCCACCATGTTTCGATTGCTTTCTTGAGATAATAGTGGCTTGGCTTCTCCTTGTATAGACACTTGAGCATCCACAATTTCCCATGTAGGGTTTTTTAACGCGCGTTTTTCTATACGATACGTTAATCTAGTCTCTGCTGTGGCATTTTCCTCCAAAACATAGCCAGCTTTTTCTAAGTGATTAGCAACAAAGAAGATGCTTTTATTAAAACCAGTATTACCAACAACCCGCCAATACTTTTCGACAAAAGCTGTAGTTTCGTAGGATAGATCTCCTGAAAACAGATTCGATATTAAGTACTGGTTTGTATTATCGGTTTTTAGTTTGCTCTCGGTTTGAGATTGTGACTGAAAGATTGCCAAAAAGCTAAATGCAGAAGCTAATAGAAGTTTTTTTATCATGATTTTGAGGGAGTTTTTTGAAGAATTACAAAAATAGCCAATTATCCAATAAGCGTACCAACTTTTTCTTGTAAAACAGGAATAACTTCTTTTTCAAACCAAGGATTTTTAGTCAGCCAGAATCTGTTTCTTGGACTAGGATGTGGTAATGGCAAAAACCTTGGTAAGTATTCTTTATAATTAGCTACTGTTTCGGTTAAGGTTCTTTTGGCTTTACCTTTTAAATAATACTTTTGCGAATACATACCAATTAGAATAATCAATTCTACATTTGGCATTTTTTCTAGTAATTTTTGATGCCATTGCGGAGCGCATTCTGGTCTTGGTGGTAAATCGCCAGATTTACCTTTTCCTGGATAGCAGAATCCCATTGGAACTAAAGCTAATTTACTTTCATCGTAAAAAACGTCATCAGTTATATTGAGCCATTTCCTCAACTGCTTCCCGCTAGGATCATCCCAAGGAATCCCAATTTTATGAACCTTTAACCCTGGAGCTTGACCTATAATAATTATTTTGGATTCTGCATGAGCGGAGACTATAGGTCGTGGACCAAGAGGTAAATGGGCTGTGCAAATAGTACATTGCCTGATATCTTTTAATAGACTCTTCATTTTTGTTTAGAATGGCAGTAAAAAACAGCTTTTAAGATTTTCCGCCAACAATAATTACAATCTCACCTTTTGGAGGCTTGTTGGTATAATGTTCCAGGACTTCTTTGGCCGTACCTCTAATGGTTTCTTCATAAAGTTTGCTTAATTCTCTAGAAACGGAAACAGGTCTGTCTTCCCCAAAATACTCACAGAAATGACCTAATGTTTTAATGAGTTTATGCGGACTTTCGTAAAAAATAATGGTTCTGGTTTCTTCAGCTAAAAGTAAAAGCCTAGTTTGGCGCCCTTTTTTTATAGGAAGAAATCCTTCAAAAACAAACTTATCATTTGGTAACCCACTATTTACTAATGCTGGCACAAAAGCAGTAGCACCAGGTAAGCAATCCACCTCAATATGGTTTTCAATACAGGCGCGTGTTAATAAAAACCCAGGATCGGAAATGGCAGGGGTTCCAGCATCGCTAATTAAAGCCATAGTCATCCCGCTATTAATTTTATTGACTATACCTTCAACCGTTTTATGCTCGTTATGCATGTGATGGGATTGTGTAGGTGTCGAAATTTCAAAATGTTTTAATAGCTTCCCAGAAGTTCTAGTGTCTTCAGCTAAAATTAAATCGACTTCTTTTAAAACTTCAACAGCTCTAAAAGTCATGTCTTTTAAGTTTCCAATAGGAGTTGGTACAATATAAAGTTTACTCATAATATTTTAGTGAACCTGTCTGTCTAATGGCAGAAATGGAAATCTAATTAAATTTACTTTCAAGGATTCCCATAAAACGCATTTCAAACTCTTCTTTGTTTTCCCAGTTATTATAGTCTGGTTTTACTACATTTTGAATTAAGTTTTCAGCTTCTTCAAAAGTACTTGAGGTGTTAATTTGAGAAAGAACCCTATCATAATCTGCCGATTCTCCATTAAAAAGGTGTTTTATAAAAGCTAATTTATCGTTTAAACCAATATGTAAGCCTCCGCCTTTAAGTTTATCATTTAGCGATTTTTTTATGTCTTCTTTTTTGTTTTCTGTTGGTACGGGATCAAATTCGGGCATTTCGCTAAAACCTGCTGTTATTTGGTCGAAATCGTCTTTAGGGTTTTGTTTTGTAGAAGTAACTTTTTCAAAAATAGCGTCTATATGTTCTGCTTCTTGAGGCATTTGAGCCACCATGTCTTTAATTTTTTCGATAGCTGGCTCCATGATCTCGTCGTGATCTCTATCGTCTAAATTTACATAAGTTCTATCTTCAAACTCTATATTATCACTCACTTTATTATTAAATGCCACATCTAGCATTCCAAAGAAAGAAGAGTCGCTACCAATAGTTGGTAAGTCGTTGTTGAGGTTTTCTTTTGCAAATTTTAAAACCGTCAATTTCTCGTAAAGAGTTGCTACTTCTTTATGCATCTTATTTATATTATCTTGGCCTTTTAGCTTCAGAATCCTATGAGCAATGCTCATTAATTCTGCTTCAAGTTTCTTCTTCATAACTTTTAAAATTTAATCTATTTTATGGGTTTGATTTTTAATAAATTTGCGCCACCTTTATACAAAACGAAATATGGTTTTGTTTTAGTGTTAAAATTACAAAATGTTTCTCGAAAATACAGTAAATCATAAAGAACAATTTGGATGGATTGAAGTAATCTGTGGTTCCATGTTCTCTGGAAAGACGGAAGAATTGATTCGTAGGCTTAAACGTGCACAATTTGCAAGGCAAAAAGTGGAAATTTTTAAACCTGCAGTCGATGTGCGTTACGATGAAGATATGGTGGTTTCTCACGATTCTAATGAAATCCGTTCCACTCCGGTTCCTGCTGCAGCCAACATTCCAATCCTGGCAGATGGTTGCGATGTGGTTGGGATTGATGAGGCGCAGTTTTTTGATGATGAGATTGTTGGAGTTTGTAACGATTTGGCAAATAAGGGTGTTCGCGTTATTGTAGCTGGCTTGGATATGGATTTTAAAGGGAATCCTTTTGGGCCTATGCCAAACCTGATGGCAACAGCAGAATATGTTACTAAAGTTCACGCCATTTGCACCAGAACTGGAAATCTAGCTCAATACAGTTATAGACTATCTAAAAATGATAATTTAGTTTTACTTGGAGAAGTAGACGAATACGAGCCTTTAAGTCGCGCCGCTTATTTTAAAGCTATGACACGGGATAAGGTTAGAAATATGAAGGTGAATGATGTTGAAGAAATTTCCCCTAAATCTGATAAATAGCATGTCCAATACGCAAGAAACAGTCCTTGAAATAGATTTAAAAGCACTTCAAAGCAATTACAAATACTTAAAATCTAGAATTACTAACGGAGCTAAATTAATGGCCGTTGTTAAAGCTTATGCTTATGGGAGCGAGTCTCAAGAAGTTGCGGCCTATTTAGAAAATTTAGAGATAGATTATTTTGCCGTTGCCTATGCTAACGAAGGGGTGGCATTAAGAGATTTTGGAGTTACAAAGCCCATCCTGGTTTTGCATCCGCAACCTGTAAATTATTTAACTATTATAGAGCGCTGCCTGGAACCTAGCTTATATAATTTTAAAAGTCTTAATAGTTTTCTTGAAGTTGCTAAAACTGAAAAACAAGAAAACTATCCCATTCATATTAAATTTAATACAGGTTTAAATAGATTGGGTTTTGATGAAGCAGATATTGAAAACATACATAGTAGATTGCTAACAAATTCTTCAGTAAAAGTTACATCAATTTTTTCTCATTTAGCCGCTAGTGAAGATTTAAACGAGAAAGAATTCACCTTAAATCAAATTCAAGCTTTTAAGTCTATTTCAAATAAATTTATTAAAGTGGTTGGTTATAAACCCATGCTTCACCTTTGTAATACTTCGGGGATATTAAATTATCCTGAAGCTCATTTAGATATGGTTAGAAGTGGGATTGGACTTTATGGTTTTGGAAATTCGGCAAAAGAAGATGTTCATTTTACGCCAATTGCTACTTTAAAATCGGTTATTTCTCAAATTCATTCCATTGAAAAAGGAGAAACAGTAGGATATAATAGAGCTTTTAAAAGCGATAAATTAATTCGTACAGCAACTATTCCAATTGGGCATGCCGATGGTATTGGCAGACAATACGGAAATGGAAAAGGCTTTGTAACTATACACGGAAAACCGGCTTATATTGTTGGAAACGTCTGTATGGATATGATTATGGTTGAGGTTACAGACATTGAATGTAAAGAAGGAGACGAAGTAATTATCTTTGGGAAACAGCCTACAGCATCTAAATTTGCCGAACGTGTAAATAGTATTTCTTACGAAATTATTACAGCCATTTCACAGCGTATCAAACGATTGATAATTAAATAATAGCCACTTTAGGTTTTTTTATTTAAATTCGTATTTATACTAACAATTAAAACACTAATTATGTTAAAAGAATTTAAGGAATTTGCCATGAAAGGCAATTTGGTAGATATTGCCGTAGGTTTTGTAATGGGTGCTGCCTTTAAAGAGGTGGTTACAGCTTTTACAGGAGGAATTGTTTCTCCTTTAATTGGATTAATATTCAATGCAGACTTCAAAGATTTACGATATAAATTACAAGATGGAACATTAAATGATGCTGGCGAAATGGTTGGAGAAGTTTATTTAGAATACGGAACGTTTTTTACTAATGTTATCGATTTTATTATTGTAGCCTTTGTGATGTTTATGGTTGTAAAAGCTGTTAACAGAATGAAGAAGAAAGAAGAGCCTGCTCCAGAAGCACCAAAAGGACCATCAGACAATGATCTTTTAATAGAAATTAGAGACGCATTGAAAAAACAATAAATTATTTAGATTTTAATTGAGAACAGCTTCATTTCGTGGAGCTGTTTTTTTTTATGTTATTTTTTGAAAGACGCCCTAAATTAATTTATAAATTTGCTATAAATTATTTAAGTCATGAAAGTAGCAATAGTAGGGGTCACAGGAATGGTTGGAGAGGTTATGTTAAAAGTTCTAGAAGAACGTCGATTTCCTATTACGGAATTAATTCCAATAGCTTCAGAAAAATCTGTTGGGAAATTAATCTCGTTTAAAAATATAGATTATCCTGTGGTTTCTTTAGATACAGCTTTAAGAATGCAGCCAGATGTTGCTTTGTTTTCTGCTGGAGGAGAAACCTCTTTAGAATGGGCTCCAAAATTTGCAGAAGTTGGTACAACTGTTATTGATAATTCATCAGCATGGCGAATGGATTTAAGCAAAAAACTAATTGTCCCAGAAATTAATGCCAATGTACTTACAAAAGATGATAAAATTATTGCAAGTCCAAACTGTTCGACAATACAAATGGTGATGGCTTTGGCGCCACTTCATAAAAAGTATAAAATTAAACGTATTGTAGTTTCTACCTACCAATCTATTTCTGGAACTGGTGTAAAAGCTATTAAGCAATTAGAAAACGAATTGGCTGGAGTAAAAGGAGAAATGGCGTATCCGTACCCAATTCATAAAAATGCTTTGCCACATTGCGATGTATTTTTAGAAAATGGATATACCAAAGAAGAAATGAAATTGGTGCAGGAAACTCAAAAAATTCTTGATGATAGAACTATTGCTGTTACAGCAACTGCTGTACGTATTCCAACTTCTGGAGGACATAGCGAAGCTGTTAATGTGCAGTTTGAAAATAATTTTGAAGTCACCGATATTCGTATTCTTTTAAATAATACTCCTGGAATTACAGTGCAAGATAATGTGGAGGTAAATACTTATCCAATGCCCATTTATGCACATGGAAAAGACGATGTATTTGTGGGTAGAATCCGTAGAGACGAGTCGCAACCAAACACTTTAAATTTGTGGATAGTGAGTGATAATTTAAGAAAAGGAGCCGCTACAAATACAGTACAAATAGCAGAATACTTGTTAAGAAATAAACTTGTTTAACAAAATCCATTTTTCTATAAATTGCTATATATTCAATTAATTATAGTTTTCGTTTGACTTATATTAAATTTATCCTTAAATAATTAGATTTTTTCTATATTAGCTGTTATTTATTGATAGATGATTAAAAATTATATTTGGAGGTTTGCAATAGTGTGTTGTTGCATCGGAAATTTTTCTTGTGCATCAGACGACGACTATGTTCTAAACCCAAGCCCAACGCCTCAACCAGAACAAACTTCTCCTGTAAATTTTAATATAGATGAGGTTCCTTATCAAATGCTTTCAGAATATAATTTTTTTGAAGGCGACCTCCAGAATTTAAATCCCGTTTATGGCGTTGTACCTTACGAACTTAGTTCAGCACTTTTTTCAGATTACGCTCTTAAAAAGCGCTTTCTTTGGATGCCGAGTAATGTAAGCGCTAGTTATATTGACGATAATTCAATTTTCGATTTCCCCATAGGAACCGTTTTAATAAAGAATTTTTATTATGAAAATGTGCTTCCTAATCATCAAAAACAAATAATTGAAACCCGACTCATGATTAAAAAATCTGAAGGATGGATATTTGCCGAATATATTTGGAACGATACACAAACAGACGCCATTTCAGATTTAAATGGAAGAGATGTTTTTATTCAATGGGAAAAAGATAATGAAGTAAAGACTGTAAATTATAGAGTTCCATCCGGGCCGGAATGTCATACCTGCCATAAAACAGGAGACGTCCCTATTCCAATTGGTCCAAAACCAAGAAATATAAATACACTGTTTGATTATGGGACTAATACTCAAAATCAACTGGAAAAATGGGTAGAAATGGGTTATTTGGAGGCCACTTATCCAGGTAATATGGAAACCTTGCCAAATTGGGAAGACAGTTCCTTGTCTCTAGACTTGAGAGTTAGGTCTTATTTAGATATTAACTGTGCACATTGCCATTCAGCAGAAGCTCATTGTGCTTATAGACCTATTAGATTAGATTTTAATTCTACCGGAAACCCTATTAATTTGGGAATTTGTGTAGAACCAGATACCGAAATTGTAGGAGCCGGACTAACACATATTGTTAATCCAGAATCTCCTAGTAGATCGGTTTTATATTATAGAATGAATTCGGTTGAAGAATCCACAAGAATGCCCTTGTTAAGTAGAACTCTAAAGCACGAAGAAGGTGTTCAGTTAGTTCAAGATTGGATTAACTCTTTAACCCAGCAATGCAATTAAACTCCTAAGATTATGAAAAAAATTATTTTATTATTAAGCTTACTGTTAAGTGGCTTTTACGGGATGGCACAAGTGCTTAACCAAGCTGCAAACTGGCCTAACTCCAATTGGACTTTAGCTGGTTCTTATAGTACAGATCCTTTAGTGTTTACAGGAGATCCCACTAGCGGATCAACTCATTTTTCGTTTGATGACGATCAAGGAGGAAGTACTTCGGTAAACAATGTAGCAGTACAATCGCCAGTTATTAACTTAACCAATGCCTTTAATGCTGGACAGACCATCTTAGAAGTGCATTCAACCTATGTATTAAATGTGTACCAAACGGAAAGTATTACTGTTCAATATTGGGATGCAGCAACTGGTACGTGGAATAATTGGGGAACACCGTTTTCAACAGACACCACAAATCCTCCTACTTATAATTTTTGCTCTGGGAATTTCAATGCCTTTGAAAGCGCAGAATTAAATATTTCTAATTTTTCTAATACGCAATTAACAGGTTTTAAATATCGTATTCACTATAACGATAATGGTTCTTATGGATGGGGAATGTGTTTTGCTTCGCCTACAATAAGCTCTAAGGTCCCACCGGCATGTTTAGTAGTTTCTAATTTAGGGGTTTCTAATATTAGTCACAATTCAGCAGACATTAGCTGGCAAGGGGAAAGTAATGAATCGGCTTGGGAAATTGTTGTGCAATTGGCAACGGCAACACCGCCAACATCTGGAACAGGAACAAGTTTAAATAATCCATATCCTGCAACAGGTTTAACTCCCGATTCTAATTATAGAGCTTATGTTCGGGCAAATTGTGCAAGCGATGGATTTAGCGAATGGCTTTCTGTAGACTTTAGAACTAATGAACAACCACCAAATCCGGGCGACTTTGTTTTTGTAAAAGATAATAGTATTACTATGAGTGGTACAAGTTACGCCATAGTTGATATGAATAACGATGGTTTGGACGATTTGCTTGCTGCTACTTCTGCAGGAATCTATATTAATTATCAAACAGCTAATGGATTTACCTTAGCTAATTTTTCTACCCCAACAAACTACGGACCATCTTGGAGTATTGCTGCTGGAGATTTAGATGGAAATGGTTATAACGACTTGGTTTATGCTGGTGGAGGTGGAGTTTCTATTGTGCAAGCTAACGCAGACGGAACCGCATATGCTGAGCATGCTGTTTCTAACCTGTATGTATTTTCGCAACGTTCTAATTTTATCGATTTAAATAACGATGGCCACTTAGATGTTTTTGTTTGTCACGATATTGCTCCAAATGTTTATTTTATAAATAATTCGCCAACAAGCTCTGGTTTGGCTTTTTATCAAGGACCTTCCTCAGTATTACCAAATGGAATTGGCGTACATCCTAATGGAGGGAATTATGGTACAGTTTGGGTAGATTATGATAACGATAGAGACCCAGATTTATTTATTGCTAAATGTCGTGGAGGAAATGTGACTCATAAAATAAACGAATTATGGCGAAACGATGGAAATGGTGTTTATGTAGAAGTTGCCGAAGGAACAAACATGGCAGACCCAATTCAAACATGGTCTTCGGCTTGGGCAGATTTTGATAATGATGGAGATATGGATGTGTATATTGGAGCAAGTGCAACTTCTGATGGTTCGCACAAATACATGATAAACAATGGAGATGGTACTTTTACCAATGCCACAGCAACGGCAAATATTGCAAATGCACCTTTTGGAATAGAAAATGCACCAGGAGATTTTAATAACGATGGCTATGTAGATATTTTAACCAACGGAAAAATCCTTCTTAATAATGGAGATAATTCGTTTACGCTTTATGATACAAATATGCCACCAAGTGGAGCTATTGGGGACGTAGATGGAGATGGGTTTCTAGATGTATTTAATGGAAATTTATATAAGAATAATGGAGGTAATGGAAACAATCATATCATGATTCGTACAGTTGGAGTTGAGAGTAACTATAATGGAATTGGAGCAAGAATAGAGATCCATACAGATTCTGGAACACAAATTAGAGATGTAAGAAGTGGCGAAGGTTTTGAGTTTATGAGCTCTCTTAATGTGCATTTTGGTTTGGGCACAGACACAAGTATTAATAATATGGTTATTTATTGGCCATCTGGAATTGTGGATAATATTGAAAATCCGGAAATAAATACCCTTCATACTATTGTTGAAGGACAGTCTTTAAGTGTTCAAGACGAAACTCTTTTAGATTTAGTTATGTATCCTAATCCAACAGAAAATGTAATTTACTTTCAATCTCTTACAGATATTTCCAATAAAGTAGCAACTGTTTTTGATTTAAATGGTAAAAAAGTATTTAGTTCTAAATTAAATGAAAATAGTCTAGATGTTTCTCAGCTTCAAAGTGGTTTCTATTTATTAAGATTAGAAGAAAAAGGGAAAGTTATCCATAGGAAGTTTATTAAAAATTAATTTTAAAACGTCAATAAAAAAGCCACTTTCTAAAGTGGCTTTTTTGTTTATAAACTTTTTGGACAGATTTTTGCGTATATTGATTATAACCTACTTGTAGATATAAAGAAAAATCATGAATAAATTAGATATTCAACATCTTTACTGGAGAGCTGGATTTGGAATTAGTCCAAAGCAACTGGAGCTATTATCTCAAAAAACGAGAGAAGAAATTGTTGGCGATTTGTTTTCTAAAGCTAAAATACATCAACCTTTATATGTGGATACTAGCGAATTCGATACCCTTAGCTACGAGCAATTTTCTAGAACTAAAAAGACAGAAAGAGAATATATAGCAAAAAGCAGAATTAAAATAAAAGAGTTAAACCATGAATGGGTTTATAGAATGTCTCACACTAATAATGTTTTAAATGAAAAAGTGACTCTATTTTGGATCAATCATTTTTCGTGTCACGATAGAAATATTTTACATCTTCAAAATTTTAATAACACCATTAGATATCAAGGCCTGGGCAATTTTGGAGATTTGGTAAAAGCTGTTTCTAGAGAAGCAACTATGATTAAATACTTAGATTTAAGACAAAATAAAAAGAATAGACCGAACGAGAATTTTGCCAGAGAATTAATGGAGCTTTTTACACTTGGAGTTGGTAATTATACAGAAGAAGACATTAAAGAAGCAGCAAAAGCGTTTACTGGATACAGCTTCGATTTTGAAGGAAACTTTGTGTTTAATGAAAGTAATCATGACAATGGTTTTAAATACCCATTTGGAAAAGCCGGACGTTATGATGGCGATGATATAATAGATACTATTTTAGAACAAAAGACATGTGCAGAGTTTATTTGTACAAAAATGTATAGATATTTTGTGAGCGATACTATAAGTCCAGACCATATTGAAGAAATGGTAGCTGTATTTTATCCCAAATATGAAATAGAACCGGTTTTAAAATATATGTTTAGTCAAGATTGGTTTTATAAAAAGGAATTTATTGGAAATAAAATTAAATCGCCAATCGATTTGCTTGTTGGAATATCGCGGGTAGTTCCTTTAAACTTCAAAGAAACTAATCAGCTATTTCACACCCAGCGTTTATTAGGTCAGAAGTTGTTTCATCCACCCAATGTGGCCGGCTGGAAAGGTGGGAGAAGTTGGATTGATTCTAATACTTTAATGATTCGGTTAAAATTACCATCACTATTATTGTCGCAAGCTTATATTTCAACTAATGAAAATAAAGAATCTCTCAAAACTCTAAGTAAAAACACGGCTAAAAAAGAAAATAAGAGTAATTATAAGGTTAGTGTAGATTGGAAAGCCTTTAACTCAGATTTTAAAGATGTTCCTATAGAGAATTTAACTAATTATTTATTGCAAAGTCCTATTAACAAAGGTACTCAAGAATATTTAGACAGATTGGTAAAGTCTAGTAAAAAGGACTATTGTGTACAAATTATGTCACTTCCAGAATATCAAATGTGTTAATTATGGATAGAAGAAAATTTATTAAAAACTCATCATTAGCAAGCAGCTTGTTTTTTGTTCCAAGTTTTGTAAAGGCTTTTAGTAATCATATTTCGGCAGAGACTGGATATAAAAGATTGGTGGTTATTCAGCTTACAGGAGGAAACGATGGTTTAAACACACTTATTCCATTTAGAGACGATAATTATTATAAAGCAAGACCAACTATTGGTTTAAAGAAAGAGGACTTAATCAATTTAGATAAAGATTTGGCTTTACATTCCAGTCTGCTTCCTCTTAAAAAAATGTACGACAAAGGCTTTCTAACTATTATTAATAATGTGGGTTATCCAAATCCAAATAGATCGCATTTTAGAGCTACAGATATATGGCAAACAGCCAGTAGATCTAACCAATATTTACAAAGTGGATGGATAGGCAGATATTTAGATCAAAATAAAAATCCTTGGGGAGCAATTGAATTAGATCAGAGCTTATCTCTGGCCTTAAAAGGTGAAACTCAAAATGGCTTGGCCATTCAAAATGCACATAGTTTTTTTAGAGCAACTCAAGATCCGTATTTAAAAAATGTTTCAAAATATTATGATGAGGCACATTTAAACGAGCATAATATGGGTTATTTATATAAAACTATGATAGATGCAGAATCTTCTGCCAAGTATATTTACGAAACAAGTAAAACCGTTTCTTCCGCAATAGATTACCCAAATCACCATTTTTCAAAACAATTAAAAACCACAGCTCAATTTATAAATTCAGGTTTAAAAACTAAAGTGTATTATGGCTCTTTAAATGGATTTGATACCCACGTAAATCAGAAAGGCACTCAAAAACGCTTATTAAGTATTTATGCCGAAAGTATGGAGGCTTTTATAAAAGACCTACAAGCTAAAAATACGTTTAATGATACTTTAATTTTAACTTTTTCTGAATTTGGCCGACGTGTAAAACAGAATTCCGGACATGGAACCGACCATGGCTCTGCCAATGCTATTTTTTTAATGGGAGGAAAATTAAAAAAACTAGGAATTTATAATAATCTGGCTAGTTTAAGTGATTTAGATGATAATGGTGACCTAAAATTTGAAATAGATTTTAGAGATATTTATGCAACCGTTTTAAATAAATGGTTAGATGTAAACCACGAGGCAGTTTTACTTAATAAGTTTAACCAACTTGATTTTATATAAATAAAAAACCTTGCTTAAAAACAGACAAAACTGTTTTAAAAACAAGGTTGTTATGGTAATTGATTAATAGCAGTTCAAAAGTAAATAAAAATTAAGCCTAATATAGAATAAAGTGATGCTTGGTAGTAAATAATGTATGGTTGGTCTTGTTTTAGAAGTCTCTGTTAACTATAAGCCACTTTTCTTAAAATTCTAACGGCTTCTTTATATAATTTATAAGTGTTTTCACTATAATTTTTTAAAAAAGGCTTAGCCTCATGAAGTTTGTTTATAGCTTCATGAAATAAATTAAAATAACAAATAAGATAAGTGGCTGGAAGGTTTTTTAAGTCTTGCTCTTCCTGCTTATTTAATTCATATCCTTTTTTCAGCTTTTCTAAAAGTGCATTATTCGCGTTGTAAATATGATGTAATGTTTTTTTGTCAAATTGAGGAGCTTCAAACATCAAATTAGATTCTATGTGGTAGCTTGCATTATTGGTAAATTGAATAACCGTTTCTTCTAATGGGTAATATTTATATGAATTTTGAAATCCTAAATTCACATATTCAATAATTTTAAAAAAATCCTTATCGTAAGAAATAGATACCTCATCTAAGGTGGAATAAAACAAACGTACTTGCTCATTTATTAATTTAATATCAACCCGCGAGTAAAACACCTCATCCTTTATTTGTTTTTCTTGCCCAGACCAGCACAACACAAAGTATTCTTTAAAAACCTTGTATTTAGGATTGAAATCTTTTCGGGTATTAAAAAAGTCGAAAACACCATCTAAGGTATGTTCAATATTATTCTGAGAATTGTTTTCAATAGCGCTTACTATACTAGAATTAACATCCTTAACGTCGGTTTCAAATACTTTTGGCATACTGATACTACCATCTCGAAAAAACACAGAACCACCATAATATTTCCAGATATTTTTTCTAAGAGAGGTTAGTTTTTCAATAGATCTAATAGTAACAAGGCCAACCACTTTGTCGTCTGCTAAGTGTGGAAAAGGAATGTTTTCGTATTGTACAATAGGGGGATTAGTTAGATAAGCATTAATAAGGTTTTGAATTTTACTATCATCAAAAAAATCAACTCCTATAATATCATTGTCTTCATCTTCAACCCCAATTACTATATAAGAATTGTTTTTTGGATTACTGTTAGAAAGTGCACAAACATGCTTTAAAAACTTCGCTTTTCCTTCTTTTTGACCAATATCAATCTCTCGCTTTTTATCGTAAAAGCTATTCTCATCGTTATGAGCTAATAGGTTTTTTATGAGTAGGCGTTTGTTAATCATGGTTACTCCCTTAGAAAGTTGAGGTACTTTTTTATTAAAAATCTTTTTTTACAATTGTAGATGAAGCTTGAGCAGTTGGAAACACCAATAAATCTGCAATATTAACATGTGCAGGTCTGCTAACCGTAAAATAAATAATCTCGGCAACATCTTGAGCTTGCAAGGCTTTATATCCTTTGTAAACATTATCTGCTTTAGTATCTCCTTTAAAACGAACCTGCGAGAATTCTGTTTCAACCAAACCTGGGTTTATAGCGCTTACTTTTATATTGAATTCGTTTAAATCTATACGCATTCCTTCAGTAATAGCAAGAACAGCATGCTTACTTGCACAATACACATTTCCTTTTGGGTAGACTTCTTTTCCAGCCGAGGAGCCAATATTGATAATATGTCCTGTTTTGCGCTCCGTCATTTGTGGAATTACAGCCTTACTTACATACAGCAGACCTTTAACGTTAATATCCATCATGGCATCCCAATCTTCCAATGTTCCAGATTGAATAGGATCCATTCCATGTGCATTTCCTGCATTATTCACTAAAATATCAATGTTTTTAAAGTCGGAAGGCAAAGAAGCAATGGCATTTAAAGATGCTTTTTTGTCCCGAACATCAAAATTTAAAACATGAACATCTGTTTGTTTACTCAGGGCTTCTTGAATAGTTTCCAATCGTTCCTGGCGTCTTCCACAAATTATTAAACGAATGCCTTGTTTAGCAAATTCATGAGCAGTTGCACGACCTATACCACTTGTGGCTCCTGTAATTAAAGCTGTTTTATTCATAATTATTTATTCACTTAAATGAAAATTTATTTCATTTTTTGGTTTCCTGTTGCGTATCCCTAAAATTACTTATTCCATTTTAAATTAGCTGTCTCTTATTTTAAAAATTCTTTTCCATTTCAAGTTTTTAAAAAATGAACTTTTTAATTAGTGTTAAAAAACCGTATCTAATTTTAAATATTTTTATAATTATTTGTTAAAGAGCGTGGCTATTCACATTGAGCCTGTATTTTTAACCAATTATTAACAGCAATCAAGAAAAAATTTTAACAATTTGCATCGCTCTTTAAAGGGTGTTATATTCGAGCTTTTAAAAAAAACAAACTGATGGAAGATACAAGTACAATTGATATTAAGTCAATTAACGAAAAGATAGAAAAAGAAAGTGCTTTTGTTGATTTACTTACTTTAGAAATGAATAAAGTAATTGTGGGTCAGAAACACATGGTGGAGAGATTACTTATTGGATTGCTTGGTCAAGGACATATTTTATTAGAAGGTGTTCCTGGTTTGGCAAAAACTTTAGCTATTAATACACTCGCACAAGCTGTTGATGGTAGTTTTAGTAGAATCCAATTTACTCCAGATTTGTTGCCAGCTGATGTGACAGGTACTTTAATCTATAATATGAAGGAGAACGACTTCAAAATTAAAAAAGGGCCTATTTTTGCAAACTTTGTATTGGCAGATGAGATAAATAGAGCGCCTGCAAAAGTGCAATCGGCTTTATTAGAAGCTATGCAAGAAAAGCAGGTAACTATTGGCGATGAAACTTTTGTTCTGGACAAGCCGTTTTTAGTAATGGCAACCATGAACCCTGTGGAGCAAGAAGGAACATATCCTTTACCAGAAGCTCAGGTCGATCGTTTTATGTTAAAAACAGTGATTGATTATCCCAAACTTGAAGACGAACAATTAATTGTTAGAGCCAATTTAAGAGGTGCATTCGAGAAAGTAAATGCTGTAATTTCTGTAGATCAAATTACCAGAGCTCAAAGCGCTGTTCGTGAAGTTTATATGGACGAAAAAATTGAAAAATACATCTTGGATATTGTCTTTGCTACACGTTATCCAGAAAAATATAACTTGGCCAATTTAAAACCACTTATTTCTTTTGGGGCATCGCCACGTGGAAGTATCAACATGGCAACAGCTGCTAAATGTTACGCTTTTATTAAGCGTCGTGGCTATGTAATTCCAGAAGATGTTCGCGCTGTAGTTTACGATGTTCTTCGACATAGAATTGGAATTACTTACGAAGCCGAAGCAGAAAACATAACCTCTGTGGATATTATCAATAAAATTGTAAACGAGATTGAAGTACCATAAACCCCTTTAATTTCCTTAAGGAATACACTCTTGCGTGGCAAAAACTAATAAAAATAACTTATCAAAAATAGGATCGTAAAAAAGTTCTTCCCATACGGTAGGATTTAGAATAGGACAATGGATACTAAAGAATTACTGAAAAAGGTACGAAAAATTGAGATTAAGACACGTCGTTTGTCTGATCATATTTTTGGAGGTGAATATCATTCTACCTTTAAAGGTCGTGGTATGACTTTTTCTGAAGTAAGAAAGTATCAATATGGCGACGATGTAAGAAATATTGATTGGAATGTGACGGCTCGTTATAACGAACCACATATTAAAATTTTTGAAGAAGAACGCGAACTAACCATGATGTTAATGGTAGATGTTTCAGGTTCAGAATTGTTTGGTACCCAAGAGCAATTTAAAAATGAAATTATTACAGAAATAGCTGCAACATTGGCTTTTTCTGCTACTCAAAATAACGATAAAATAGGTTTAATTCTGTTTACGGATGGTATAGAATTATACATTCCTCCTAAAAAAGGACGCTCGCATGTACTTCGCATTATTCGCGAGTTAATTGAGTTTAAACCTAAAAGTAAAAACACTGATATTACCGAAGCGCTTAAGTTTTTATCTAATGTAATGAAGAAAAAGGCCATCGTGTTTCTTCTAAGCGATTTTATAGCAAACGATTATAAACAAACCTTAAAAATTGTCTCAAGAAGACACGATCTTACAGGAATAAGAGTATACGATAAAAGTGAAGAAGCCATTCCAAATTTAGGTATGGTACAAATGCAAGACGGAGAAACTGGAGAGTTTATGCTGGTAAATACGGCATCAAAATCTGTAAGACAGAATTACAGCAAATACTATCAAGATAAAGTCGCTTATTTTAAAGATAGTTTTGCTAAATCTGGAGCAGGTTCTTTAGATTGTCGCGTAGACGAAAGTTATGTCAAAAAATTATTAGGATATTTTAAAAGAAGAAGCTAAAAGATTTATGTTTTACGATTTTAAATTTAAGAATTTTTCCGTTCGAAGCTTCAACCAGAAGACCATCGGTTTATTCCTTTTATTCTTTGTTTTATTTTCTTCAATATCTTTTTCGCAAGAGATTTCAACTTCTATAGATTCAACATCTATTAAAATTGGCGAACAGATAATTTACAATATTGAGGTAGAGGTAGACTCCTCAGATCTGGTGGTTTTTCCAGAAGGTCAAACCTTCATGCCTCTGGAAATGATAGAGTCTTTTCAAATAGATACTACAAAAAAAGATGCGAGATTTCTTCTAATTAAAAAGTATGGTTTAACGCAATTCGACTCTGGCAAATATGCTATTCCCAGACAAAAAATTCTTATTGGAGATAAAGCTTTTTATACAGATTCTTTAAAAGTTATTGTCAATGCCATTCAGGTAGATTCAACCAAACAGGGTTTATACGATATTAAACCAATTATAGAAGTAGAAAAAAGTGCAGGAGATTGGTGGAAAACACTGCTGTTAATTATTGGACTTTTAATTGTAGTTGCTGCTTTATTGTATTGGTTTTTATGGCGAAAAAAACCGCTGACGGAAGAAGAAGAAATCGCACTGCTACCACCTTACGAGCGTGCTAAACTAGCTTTAAGAAAGTTAGACGAAAGCAATTATTTGGAAAACTCTGAAATAAAAGAATACTATTCAGATTTAACACTTACCATCCGTAGATATTTAGACGAAAAAGTCTATGATCGTGCTCTAGAAAGCACAACCGATGAGCTAATTACAAGACTAAACCTTTTAAAAGAAGGAAATCAAATAGACTTAAGTAAAGAAACACTTGGAAACTTAGAAAGCATTTTTAAACGTGCCGATTTGGTGAAGTTTGCAAAATCTGCTCCAGATATCGAGCTAGCAAAACTAGATAGAAATACTATCGATTTAGAAATTGATCATGTAAAAGAAGTACTTCCTGAACCAACGGAAGAAGAAAAATTATTAGATCAAGAGTACAAAGATAATCTAGAGCGTAAAAAGAAACGTAGAAAAATAGTTCTTACAAGTTTAGCGGCAGTTTTAGTGCTTATTGCTGTTTTTGTAGGTTTTGGTGTAAAATATGGTTTTGGCTATGTAACAGATACCATTTTGGGTAACGACAGTAAGGAGCTTTTAGAAGGACAATGGGTAAGAAGTGAATATGGAGTACCTCCAATAGACATTTCTACACCACACGTTTTAAAACGCGATAATCCTCCGGTTCCTGAAGATATTAAAGCACAGTTAGAAACTTCAGCTTTTGTATTTGGAACCTTTCAAGATAATTTCTATATAAATGTTAGTACAACAACTTTTAAGCATGAAGGAGAGGAATCTGAAAAGAAAGATATTGATTTACAAAAGGTAGCAGCAGAAAGTTTAAATACTCTGGAAAAAGGAGGAATTACAGATATTTTTGTAAAACAGGAAGAGTATATAACTCCAAATGGAGCGGAAGGCTTAAAAACTTTTGGAACCTTAAATATTCCTAGGTTAAATTCTAATGGTTTTTATGAAGGCAACTACGCGTTACTTCAGTTTGTTTCAGAAAATAAAGTGGTGTTACAGCAAATTTTGCTTGTTTGGAAAACGGGCGATACTTATGCTGAAAAAATATCCGAGAGAGTCATTAATTCAATAGAACTTAAAAAAACAGATCAATAATGTTTGAAGGAATTGAATTTGTAAATAAAGAATATTTCTGGTTGTTTTTACTGCTTCCTTTAGCCTTGCTTTGGTATGTTTTTAAATTTAAAAAACAAACGGCCGAGCTTAAAATATCGAGTTTAAAAGGTTTTAAAACTGGTAATTCTTTATTGCCAAAATTGAAACATATACTTTTTGTTTTGCGCTTATTAGTTTTGGCATTAATAATTACAGCATTGGCCAGACCTAGAACCGTAGATGTGTCCACAAAAACAAAAACCACTCGAGGTATTGATATTGTTATGGCTATAGACGTTTCTGCAAGTATGTTGGCTAAAGACTTAAAACCAAATAGACTGGAAGCCTTAAAAGATGTAGCAGCAGAGTTTATAAAAGAAAGACCAAACGATAGAATAGGCTTGGTGGAATATGCTGGAGAGAGTTATACAAAAACACCTATTACTAGCGATAAGGCATTAGTGCTTAGAGCTTTAGTCGATATAAAATACAGTACTATTATTGAAGGTGGAACAGCTATTGGAATGGGCTTGGCAACTTCGGTAAACCGTTTAAAAGACAGTGAGGCTAAAAGTAAAATTATAATCCTGCTTACAGATGGTGTAAATAATTCTGGATTTATAGAACCTAGAACAGCTAGCGAGTTGGCTGTAGAATTTGGAATTAAAACTTATACCATTGGAATAGGAACCAATGGCATGGCATTAACGCCAATGGCACTTTTACCAAACGGACAATTTCAATACGGTCGTGCCCAAGTAGAAATAGACGAAAAACTATTACAGGAAATAGCCGATGTTACAGGTGGAAAATATTTTAGAGCTACCGATAACAAAAAGCTTGAAGAAATTTACGATGAAATCAATAAGCTTGAAAAAACAAATATCGAAGAATTTAAATATTATAATTACGAAGAAAAATTTAGACCATTAGTCTTATTGGCTGGAATATTATTGCTTTTCGAATTACTATTAAGATTTACAATTTTCAGGAGTTTCGTGTAAATATTGAAAAAATTAATAATCGGACACTCGTGGTTTATTAACTCCACGACAAACAGATAAACAATTAATGTATCAATTAGAAGAAAAAATATGGTTTTGGGTATTAGCGGTTATTCCTGTAATAATCCTATTCTTTTTGTTGCTTCAAGTATGGAAACGTCACGCCCAGAAGAAATTCGCGGATAAACAGTTATTAAAAAGATTAAGCCCCGATCAATCACTGTTTAAAAGTGTTTTAAAGCTTTTGGTTATTTGTTTAGCTATAGCTTCTTTAAGTATAGCCTTGGTAAACCCAAAAGTTGGAACAAAATTAGAAACTGTAAAACGCGAAGGCGTAGATGTTGTTTTTGCAATTGATGTTTCAAAAAGTATGTTGGCCGAAGATATTGCGCCTAATAGATTAGAAAAAACCAAACAATTAGTTACACAAATAATCAATAATCTGGCGAGCGATCGTGTTGGAATTATTGCGTATGCAGGAAAAGCTTTTCCACAATTACCAATTACTACAGATTATGCATCGGCAAAAATGTTCTTGCAAAACATGAATACAGATATGCTGTCTTCGCAAGGAACCGCCATAAACGAAGCTATTGATTTATCTAAAACCTATTTTGATGATGAGGAGGAAACCAATCGGGTTTTAATTATTATTTCCGATGGGGAAGATCATGGAGAAGGAACTGTAGAAACAGCTAAAGAAGCATATGAAGAAGGAATCCGGATTTTTACAATTGGGGTAGGCCAAACAAAAGGAGGTCCCATTCCTATTAAAAAAAATGGGATAGTTTTAAATTATAAGAAAGACTCACAAGGAGAAACGGTTATTACACGTTTAGACGAAAATACGCTAAAAGCCATAGCCAAAGAAGCAGATGGCGTATATATTAATGGTCAAAACACAAATGAGGTTGTTGAAACCATCCGGGATATTCTAAATAATATGGATAAAACAGAATTTGAAGCTAAGCAATTTGCAGATTTCAAAGACCAATTTCATTGGTTTTTAGTAATTGCTTTGGCCTTATTATTTTTAGATATATTTTTATTGGATAGAAAAACATCCTGGTTAAAGAAACTAAATTTATTCAACGAGAACTTTTAAGTCTGTTAATTAATCGTTCTATGGAAATAAGAAATTTTATAAAACCTTTAACTATCAGACGTGTATCCATTTTATATATTAGATGTTGCTAAAGAAAAAGAGTAGAATTTAAATGAAACATGTATTTGTTTACATATTGACTATCCTGTCTATTTCCAGTTTTGCTCAAGACAAGGACAAAGAAAAGGAGGCGTTATTGGCTTTAAAGAAGGCGAATAATTATGTGTTTGAAGGTAATGAAAAAGCTGTAAACGACGATTTTGTTTCAGCAGAAATGGCCTATAGACAAGCACTTTCAGAGCAATCTTCATCTGTTGCTGGAGCTTATAACCTTGGAACTTCATATTATAAAAACGAAAATTATACCGAAGCTTTATTCCGTTTGCAACAAGCTGTAAAAAGCGCAACTTCAAAAGAAGAAAAACACAAAGCCTTTCATAATATTGGAAATATATTAATGAAAGAAAAGAGATGTAAAGAAGCAGTTGAAGCCTATAAAAGTGCTTTAAGAAATAATCCTTCAGACGATGAAACCCGTTATAACTTTGGTTTAGCTAAGGAATGTGCTGAACAGCAAAAGAACGAGCAGCCAGACGATAATAAAGACGATCAGAACAGAGATAAGGATCAGGACCAGAATCAAGATGAAAATCAGGATGAGAATCAGGATAATAAAGATCAGGACAAAGGCGATAACAAAGAAGATAATAAAGACCAAGGCGATCAAGATAAAAAAGAAGGCGACGACGAGAAAGACGATGAAGGTAAACCTAAGGAAGATGAGAACCAAGGTAAAGGCAAGGATGAGAAACAAGACCAACAAAAGCCTGAACAAAAACCTGGACAGCTCTCTCCACAACAGGTTAAAAACCTGCTAGAAGCTATGAATAATCAAGAGCAAAAGGTTCAGGAAAAAATGAATGCTGAGAAGCAAAAAGGTGTTAAAGTAGAATCTGAGAAAGATTGGTAAAATAAGAACAAAGTTAATAGAGTCTATAAAAGTAAGATTGTAGAAATTGGATTAAAGATGTCCGATATTAAAAAGGACTAATGGAAATGAAATTATTAAAACACATATCAATATTACTAATTGTATTAAGTACAAGTTTAGTTAGTGCTCAGGTTACTTTTGAGGCTAAATTGAGCAAAAAGAAACTTGGTATAAACGAGAGATTGCGTATTGATTTCGAAATGAATAAAGATGGAGACAATTTTAATCCTCCAGATTTTGCGGGTTTTAATGTTGTTGGTGGTCCTAATCAAGCTGTTAGTACCTCTTGGATGAATGGAAAAAGAACTTATAAGAAAACCTATAGTTACTTTCTTTCTCCCAAAAAGAGAGGTTCTTTTACCTTGAAACAAGCAACCATCGAAATAGATGGAAACGTCTATAAAACAACTCCTCAAACAGTTGTGGTAACCTCTGCTGTAGATAGACCTAACGACGATAATAATCCAGATGCTATTGCTGCCAATAGCATTCATTTGGTAGCTGAGGTTTCTAAAAATAAGCCTTATTTAAATGAAGCCATTACGGTTGTATACAAACTTTATGTAGCACCAAATACAGGAGTTAGAAACTGGAGAGAAATAGACAACCCAAGGTTTAACGACTTTTGGAGTCAGAATATAGATATTAAGAATCTTAAAGTTCAGAATGGAACCTATAAAGGCGAGGATTATAGATATGTAGTTTTAAGAAAAACAGTTCTCTACCCTCAGAAAACAGGAAAATTAGAAATAGAGCCTTTAAGTTTAGATATAACGGTAGAAGTTCCAACAAACAGACGGGATATTTTTGGAGCAAGATTAATGACTCAAGCCCATAGAACAGTTTCTGCTGGCAGTAGAACAATAGATGTTAAGCCACTACCAATGGAAGGTAAACCAACTGATTTTACTGGAGCTGTTGGCGATTTTGAGTTCAATGTAATAACTTCAAAATCTGAATTAAATGCTTCAGAGTCTTTACAAGCTACTGTAGAAGTAAAAGGAAAAGGAAACTTGAGGTTATTTCAAACTCCTAAACTTAATTTGCCTAGCTCTTTAGAAGTTTATGAGCCTGAACACAGCGAGAATGTAGTGACCAATTTGGGTGGAATGCAAGGTAGTATTTCAGACAGTTATACTATTGTGCCACAATATAAAGGTAAATACCCAATTCCAACGATTTCCTTTTCTTATTTCGATTTAAAAACAGAAACGTATAAACGTATTTCTTCTGGCGAAATAATAATTAATGTATTGGAAGGCCCAACAAATACAACTGCTTCAGATAATAATATAGCCAATGTAAATAGTGGGAAACAACCTGTTGTGGTAAGCGACCAACAATTTGCATTTATAAAAACAGATGCTAATTTTCAATCTGTAAACCCAAATCATTTTTTTAAAACTACTGGTTTTTGGACTAGTTTACTCTTACCACTTTTAGCCATTCCTCTAGCTATTGTAGTTAGAAAGAAAAAACAAGTTCGTGATGCCGATGTTTTAGGTAACAAAACAAGAAAAGCAGATAAGCTAGCAAAACGTTATTTAGGTGAAGCTAAAAAAGCCTTAGGTAATAAAGAAGCATTTTATGTAGCCTTAGAGAAAGCTTTGCATAATTACTTGAAAGCTAAACTCCAAATTGAAACCAGCGAAATGAGTAAAGACAGAATTGAAACGCTGTTGTTAGAAAGAGAAGTAGATAAGGAGGTTGTTATGGAGTTTGATGAAATTTTAGAAAATTGCGAATTAGCACGTTATACACCAATAACCAATGTAGAGATGCAGCAAGATTATAGTAAAGCAGCTAAAACAATTTCGGCAATAGATAAACAAATTAAATAATCAGAAATTCTGATAAGTAAGAGTTTTTAAATAAAAAACAGATTCTCTTATTAGTACCATATAGTAATGAAACAGATAATTTACAGCATATTTTTTATATTTTCTAGTGTGTGCTTTGCTCAAAATACATCCTTGTTCGAGCAAGGAAATGCTCTTTATAACGAAGGAGATTACGATCAAGCCATCTTAAAGTATGAAGCTATTTTAAACAATGGCGAGCACTCTGCTGCCCTGTATTATAATATGGCAAATGCGCATTATAAATTAAATCATATTGCACCAAGTATTTATTATTACGAAAAAGCACTGCAATTAGCACCAAACGATAAGGATATTAAAAATAACGCAGCTTTTGCAAAAAACATGACCATAGATGCTATTGATTCTGTGCCTGAGGTTGGACTTTCCCGATATTTAAAAAACCTAAGTAACACCTTTAGTTTTGATACCTGGGCAAAAATATCTATAGCTTTTGTTTTACTTTTTGTTCTGGTGTTCTTAAGCTATTATTTTGCTTATTCTACAGCTAAGAAACGCTTGTCTTTTGTTGCTAGTATGGCTTTCTTAATTATAGCTTGCCTCAGTTTATCGTTGGCTTTTCATAAATCTAATTTAGATAAAAAAGATAGACCTGCCATTGTTTTTGTTCAAGAAAGCCAAGTTAAGAGCGAACCTAATTTGCGCAGTTCAGAAGCCTTTATTCTTCATGAAGGTACCAAAGTTCAAATTCTAGATACAGTTAACAATTGGAAGAAAATAAAGCTTTCAGATGGAAAAACTGGGTGGATTGTTAAAGAAGATATTAAGGCACTTTAATTTTTATTTAACAGATAAAAAAAATTCAAATTGTATCTTTGAAGTTCATTTTTTAGAATATTGAATGAAGAAGACTACAATTTCCATTTATTTTACTTTAATCCTTACCTTATTAATGGCAGCACCTTTGGTGATAACCGTTATAGATAAATCGTTCGATATTACCGTATTTTATAGTTTGAATGAAGAAGAGAGTAGCAATGGCCATGATACTTCACAACAAAAAGTCATCCCATTCTTTTCTATTATAGATCCTACAGGAAGTGTTTTAAAACTTCAAAAAAAAAAATATCATAGTTATTATTTAGATAGATACATTACTTATGCATTGAAAACAATATTGCCCCCACCAAGGTTTTCTGTATAATATTTGTAAATTTATAGTAAGTTTATAAATGTAGTTTCGAGATAACACTAAGACTATGTGTTACTATTAACAATTGCTTTTCTTTTTAAGAAGCAGTATATTGATTTGTTTTTCTATCAAAAGTTATAAGGATTTTAACGTCCAACAATTAAAATAATAGGTTTATCCTAATTCATCATAAGACCATACGTATATGTCAAAAAGAACCATTTTATCCCCTTTACAAAAGTTTATGAAAGTTGAAAGCCTAAGTGGTTTTTTACTTTTAGGAGCAACAATTATAGCTTTAATTTGGGCAAATTCTCCTTGGAGTGAGAGCTATCACGAGTTATGGCAATATCAACTTGGATTTACAAGCGAAACATTTGAAATAAATAAACCCCTAATTTTATGGATTAACGATGGGTTAATGGCTATTTTCTTTTTCCTAATTGGATTAGAAATAAAACGTGAATTTTTAATAGGAGAACTAAATTCTGTTAGAAAATTAGCTTTCCCGTTAGTAGGAGCTATTGGTGGGATGGTAATTCCTGTGTTGTTTTACTTAGGCTTAAACCATAGTCCAGATACCGTACATGGTTGGGGAATACCTATGGCAACAGATATTGCTTTTGCCTTGGCTGTACTTAACGTGTTGGGAAATCGGGTACCTTTAAGTTTAAAGTTATTTTTAATGGCATTTGCTATTGTAGACGATATTGGAGCAGTATTAGTAATAGCCCTGTTTTATAGTGGTAATATAGAAGTTAACTTATTACTTATTGCACTTGGATTACTTGTTTTATTATACTTATTATCTTATAAAGATCTTTATTTCAAGTCTTTATTTCTTGTAGTTGGAATAGTTATTTGGGTATTGTTTCTTAAATCTGGAATTCATCCAACTATTGCGGGAATCTTATTAGCTTTTGCTATTCCTATTCAACAAAATATTACTACAAAATCTTATATAAGTAGCTTAGAAACCATTATTAAAGATTTGAGAATTGCATCTGTTTTGCAACAACCCATTCTGTCTAAAGAGCAAATAAATCAAATAGATAACTTACAAGATTGGACAAGTAAATATCAATCGCCATTACAGCAACTGGAGCATAAATTACATGATTGGGTAGCCTTTTTTATTATCCCACTTTTTGCCTTAGCTAATGCTGGCGTCTCGTTTAATAGTGAATATCACTTAAACTGGGAGCTTGTTTTAACTCTTGTAGTTAGTTTGGTTTTAGGAAAAAGTATTGGCGTAACAGCTGTGGTCCTTATTTCGAAAAAGTTAAAAATTATTACCGTTCCTTCAGATATTAATAATGCACATATTGTTGGTGTAGGGTTTTTAGCAGGTATCGGGTTTACAATGGCTATTTTTATTGCAAGTCTGGCGTTTTTAAATACACCAGCCTATGTCGATTCGGCTAAGATTGGAATTTTGTTAGGATCCTTAGTATCTGCTATTATTGGATACTTTATTTTACTAATTAACTCTAAAAGGACAGAGAGCCCATCTAAATTGTAATTATTTTTAACAATTTTTGATATTTCAATTTTAGTGTAAAGGTCTTTTTGTTTGGTATTTTAGAAAGTTTTAATGAGGTTAAATATATTTTATCAGTTTTTTTGATCATTTTTATTTAATTTTAATCACTTTTTTAATGTGAAGATTAAACGGTAACTTCATTTTTAATAAAGCCTAAAACACTATCAATGGAATTAGAGAAAGTTTTTAAAAACAACGAAAAATGGGTTAAAGACAAATTAGCCGTTAACTCCGAATTTTTTGAAGAATTAGGTAATGGACAAAATCCAGAATTATTATTTATTGGATGTTCTGATAGTCGCGTTGCTGCCGAAGAATTAATGGGCTTAGGTCCTGGCGATGTATTTGTACATAGAAATATTGCCAATATGGTAATTAGTATTGACCTAAATGTGATGTCTGTGGTTAATTACGCAGTAGACCATCTTGCTGTTAAAGATATTATAGTTTGTGGGCATTACGCTTGTGGAGGTGTACAAGCTGCTATGCAATCTGCCGACCTGGGAATTCTTAATCCGTGGTTACGTAATATTCGGGATGTTTACAGACTTCATAAAGAAGAATTAAGCAGTATTGAATGCGATGCTAAACGCTACGATAGATTGGTAGAGCTTAATGTTCAAGAACAATGTGTCAATTTAATTAAAACGGCTGCCGTACAAAGAGCAAATAGAGATAGAGGCTTAAAAGTACATGGTTGGGTTTTTGATGTTCATTCAGGAAAACTTATCGATTTAAAAATTGACTTTGATAAATACCTCAATGATATTATGGAAATCTATCATTTAGAATAATAAAAAAGCCACTTTTAAAGTGGCCTTTTTGTTTTGTATAATAGTGAAATTTCTTTTTTTATTCCAATAAGCTATAAACAAATTCCGGATAACCACGCACGCCTTCAGCATTAGTTAAAGCTAAAAATTGAAGTTTGTACAAATTACCGTCTGTGTCTTGTAATACATAAAACATATTGTCTTTTAAAGATGGTAAACTAGATGGTCCCCCACCATTTCTCCAAGTACCTCCAATGGTTCTTTGATCGTTAAACACAAAGTTAGAATTATCAACATCGGCTAGCGTGAAGTTTTCGTAGGTATAAGAAGTATCTTCAGTATTTAAACTATATACAGCTGCACCTCCTTTGGTGTTATGTGTTACAAAATCGCTATAACCATAAGCTCCATATCCTTCAATTTCATTAGTAAAAACGGTAAAGTTTAAATCCCATTGAGACTTTACTGGCTCCACAGATACTTCACTTTCTGTATTAAAACTAAAAAAGTTGAAATTGAAATCACTACTCTTAGTAATAGTTACTTCTTGATGTGTGCTGGTATCTAAATCGGCATATTGTAGTACATAATCGTTTCCGTTTTTTAATACACGTATTTTCATCCAACCTCTTGGGTCACCGTTTACAGCAACAGCACCATTGGCTGGCGTGGTTGTACCAACTTTATAACCTAGATTTAATAGATATACGTTGTTTTGAGAATCTGTATTAGAAATGGCTTCTATAGCTGTTCCATTTATGTTTCCACTAGGCGCATCTATAAAATTGGCAGTTTCTGCAGCAAAGGTTCCAACAGCAACTCTAGTCTGTAAATCTTGAACTTCAGGACTGCTTGAATTTACGGCATCTATGTTGTTTTCTGTTAATTTTGCCGTAGCCATATAAATAGATCCATTTATGGCTACTCTAAATTCTGATCCAGAATAGAAACCTAAATCCCAAGTATCACGCTGCACAGTTGTTGAGGTATTTGTGCTTAAATCGATATAAACTTGGTTTTGTTGGTTTGGTCCACCAACTTCTGGCGTTACTTGTGCACCTTCAATAATTACATCTATAGGTCCAGATGGTTCGTTGTTGTCATCACTACTGCAACCAAAGCTGCTAATTAGTAAAACTCCACAAAGGAGTGAGGAAAATTTGTTTGTCATAATAATTGATTTTAAATATTTAATGTATATAATAGTTTTAAGTAAAATGAACGTCCGTAGCCCAAAGTAAGATTGTCGCTACTGGCGTTATGAGATCCTGTGCTAGCATTAGAATTTCTAATATCTACAGAGGTTATGTTTAATAAGTTTCTAGCTCCAAGAGTGACTTGAAAAGCGTCTTTGAAAAAAGACTTTTTAACAGAAGCATCCAACCAGCTGTAAGCATCTAAGGTTTCTGTGCTAAAGGTGGAATTTCCATTGGCATCTGTTCCTGAAGCGACGTAATCTTCTTGTGGGCCATTATATTTATAAAGCATGGTTAAAAAAGTATCCCATTTTTTTAGATGGTAAGTGGCACTAGAATTTATTTGAAATGCATATAAAAAATCATCATTAGCATTCACTTCATTTTCTAATCCTCTTGAAACCCCTTGCAAAGTGGCACCTAAATTAAAGTTCCAGTTATTAGATTTTATAGAGTTGTTTAAAGTAAGTCCCCAAAGCCTGTAGCTATCTATATTTATGTACCGATATTGCAACGGGCTGGTGTTTACAATGGCGAGATCAATTTTATCTTTTAAAGAGATATAACTAAATTTTAATTCATTTTGAAGAGATATATCATCAAACCAACTACGTTTTTTTAAGTTAATAAAAGCGGTATATCCATTTTCTGGATTTAAGTTTTCATTTCCTCGTACATCGTGATTAGAGTCTACAAAGTAGTAATAGAGTTCTTCAAAACTTGGAGTTCTATAAGAACTACCCACATTTGCCCGAAGTTCAAATCCATGATTCATTAAATACCTGGCACTTAAAGAACCTAAAACTTTAGATTGAAATTTAGAATTGTATTCGTAACGTAATCCTGGTCTTAGAGATAGCTTTTGATTAAATCTATATTCTGCAGAACCATATGTGGATAAATTATAAATAGAATGGCTTTTAGCTAATTGGCTATAATCTCCAGTTGCTTGTGTGTCGAACCCATCTATAAATCTCGTTTCATAGCCTAACTCAAAGTTGAATTTGTCGTTTTTAATAAGATTATTTATCGTACCATTAGAGAAAAATATTTTAGTAGATTGGTAGGTTTCATCTGTTTCGTTGGTTTTCTCGTGACTTAAAATATAGTAATTGAACTTATTTAAATCGCGCTGTTGTTGTTGATATGAAAAAGATGCCTTGTAGTTGGCTCCAGAATTTAAATGTCCAGAGATATTTATGTTATTTACAAACCTGTTGGTTGTAAATATTTTGTCGGTAGCAGAAGGATTCGAAGTTTGCGAAACAATATCTATGTTAGGTCTTACTGTAGCATCATAATAGTTAAGAACTTCATGAAAATAATCAAAACGATAATTTAATTTAAACTTCTCCGACTGATAATTAATTAAAGCATTGGTATTAAATTGTGTTTTTGGTAGCCATTCGTACCCTCTTAAACCATCATTTATATAATAATCTTTTCCTTGCTTATTATCTAAATAGCCTGCAAAATGATTGCGATTAAAACCTAAGCGGCCATACCATTTTTCATTAAAATTATGAGACAGGTTTATAAGTTGAATATGTCTACCAGCATCAAACCATGCGTATTCGTCTCCAACAGTTTCTTCCTGGATGCCTCCTTGAATTTGCCAACTAGAATCAATGGATTTTTTGGTAATTATATTAATAACACCAGAAACGGCATTCGCTCCATATTCAACTCCCATAGCACCTTCAACTATTTCTATGCGTTCTATGTCGTCTAGGTTGACTTGGGTTAAATCTATGTTGTTTCCAAGGCCATTATCGCTAACTAAAGGAATATTGTCTATTAAAATATTGAAGTATTGCGCATCTAAACCAAAAAATGAGATACTAGATTTTCCAGTTTGAGAACTTGGAATAATGGTTAGATTTAAATTGAAATTCAACAAATCTGCGAGATTATTTCCGGCTTGATTTTCAATTTGTTCTTTATTTATAACAATCACATTATGAACAGATTTCTTGATGGATTGTGGATTGTATTGTCCCGTAATTACAACTTCATTAAGTTCTTCGGTCTTGGTAGAATCAACAACTGTCTCTTGTGAAAAAACTATGGGACTTAAAAAAAGTGAAAAATAAATTAGAATTTTATTTTTATTTAGACTCATTCTTGATTAAATTTGCAGCAAATATAAAATCTTATTTTAAATCAGTCTAAATAAGAATAGGTAAATTTTAAATAAATAATTCACTTAAAAAGAAAACCCTAGTAATGAAACGATTATCACTCCTCACTTTTTTATTAGTCGTAGTTATTTTTCAAACTCAAGCCCAAAACAAAAAGAAACAAGATCAAAAAGCCATAAAAGACATGTGTGGTTGCTACGAAGTGGGCTTTAATTTTACTGAAACGTTCGAGTATTCTGGAGACTCAACTTACATTCCTTCTAAAACGAAACACGATAAAGCATTAGAATGGGTAGAATTACTTCAAAATGATGCAGATAAAATTGTCATGCAACATATTTTAATTGTTGGTCGTCCAGATAGTCCACATATTGTTAAACATTGGCGTCAAGATTGGGAATTTGAAAACACAGACTTATATGTTTACGATCATGATAATAAATGGGAATATGTTAAGCTTCCAAAAAAAGATGTTAAAGGACAATGGACACAAAGAGTATTTCAAGTAGATGATAGTCCTCGTTATGAAGGTTCTGCCTCTTGGGTACATGTAGATGGAAAAAGTTATTGGGAAAATACCACGGCTGCACCTTTGGCAAGACGTGAATACACAACACGTAGTGATTATAATGTGCTAATTAGAACCAATAGACATGAAATTGTTTCTAATGGATGGATTCACGATCAAGACAACGACAAAGTAATTCGTGAAGAAGGAAAAGAAGACATGCTTCTAGCACAAGAAAAAGGTCATAATACCTATGTTAAGATTGCTGATGAAAGATGTAAAGCTGGCCAAGATTATTGGAAAAAAAATAAAGAAAAATGGGCGGTTGTTCGTGCCAAATGGGATGAGGTTTTTGCAAGAAACACAAATTTATTCCTTAAGGAGAAGGTTGATAATAAAGTAATGTTTAAATATATACTAGACGACGAAAACTATAAAACTGCTCAAGAAATCGATCCAATTATAGACGCTTTTGTAAAATCTTAATAACATGACTTACTTAAAACAATTAGTCTTGGGTTTCATTTTTATATTTGGAACCCAGATTACAGCACAAGAAAACGTGTTTTTAGATCGCAATTTTTGGGATACCAAACCAACTATTAAAGCGATTGATGCAAAAATAGAAGCCGGAAATAGTATTACGGAAGCTAATAGTAATAATTTTGATGCTGTTGTATATGCTATTTTACAAAACGCTCCTTTAAAAACCCTAAAATATATACAATCTAAACCTGGAAACGATGTTAATAAACTAACTCACGACGGAAGAACCTATATATTTTGGGCAGCTTATAAGGGGAATGTACCGTTCATGGAATATCTCTTAAAAAAAGGAGCTAAAACAGATGTAACAGACGATAAAGGTAATACCATTTTAAACTTTGCAGCTGGCTCTGGGCAACCAAATACTCAAGTGTACGATCTCTGTTTAACACATGGTGCCAACCTAGAAAAAGACCTAACTCCAAATGGCGCTAACGCGTTATTGCTTGCAGCTCCTTTTGATACAGATTTTGTGCTTATCGATTATTTTACTTCAAAAGGATTCAGCATAAATAGTGTAGATTCCGAAGGAAATGGCGTTTTTAATTATGTGGCAAAAACAGGAAACATAGATTTATTAAATAAACTGTTAGAAAGAAACATAAAAGGAAACGATCAGGCTTTTGTTTTTGCTGCTTATGGAACTCGAGGAAAAACCAACGGATTAGAGGTATATAAGTTTTTAGAAAGTACAGGTCTAAACCCTGATACTAGAACAAAGGAAGGCATTAGTCCGTTGCAAATTGTGGCAGCCAGAAATAAAGATGTGTCTATTACAAACTATTTTATAGAAAAAGGTGCAGATATTAATTTAGCCGATAAAAATGGAAATACAGCTTTAATTCATGCAGCAAGTAGAAACAACCTAGAGGTAATATCAACTTTATTAAAAGGAACTAAAGATATTAATTGGGTCAACAATAAAGGACAGTCAGCTTTAAGTCTGGCCATTGCTAATAATTCTGCTAAATCGGTTAGTTTTCTAATGGAACATAAAGCCAATGTAGAGGTTGTTGATACCAACGGAAACCATTTAGCATACTATTTATTAGATGCTTTTCCTTCAGATGACTTTCAAGAAAAAGTAAAACTTTTAAAAACACAGGGATTAGATATTAGTAAAGTTCAAGAAGATGGCAATACCTTATATCATTTAGCAGTTTCTAAAAATAATTTAGAACTCGTAAAATGGGTGTCTCAGTATAAAGTAGATATTAATGCTAAAAATAAGGAAGGCAATACAGCGCTTCATTTAGCAGCTATGAGTGCCACAGATACAGAAATTCTAAAATACCTTATAGAGCAAGGAGCAAAAAAGAAGGAACTCACAGAATTTGAAGAAACAGCCTTCGATTTAGCTTCGGAAAACGAAATTTTATTAGCGAAAAAACTAAATTTTGATTTTTTGAGTAGTTAGTTGGTTATTAGGCCTGCAAAGCAGCTATCATAAATGTTAAGCCATTTAAAGCTTTGTGGGTTTAATTTGAAGTCATGGTATTACTTAATGAATCTAATAAATCCTCAATATTAAAATGAAAATTAAACAATTTATACTTATAGCTATTGCCACATTAGGTCTTTTGTCTGTAAGTACTTTTTCTGAAACTACTAAGTACAAATGCATGATTCAAATGACTAATTATACAGGTGAAGCTGCCTATGTAATTATTTCATTGATTAATCCTCAAGGAGAATATGAAAAAACGCTTTATGTTCAAGGAGACGACGACGAGTGGTATCACGATATTTCTGATTGGTGGAACTTCTACGGAAAAAAACGTACAAATTTAGATGCAATAACTGGAGCAACAATTGCCGGAGGCGCTAGAACCATTAGTGTAATCGATATTGATGATTCTAAAATTGATGCTGGTTACAGCATTCGTTTTGAAACAGCCGTTGAAGATCAAGAGTACTACACCAAAGATGTGGAGTTCCCATTAACTACAGAAAATGTAAAAAGTAAACAGGACGGAACAGGTTTTATTCGTTATATAAGAATGATGCCTAATTAGTTTTTACTGAACAAACACAAATAAACATGACCATTTCCATTTGGAGATATAGCCATCTTGCGTTGGCTGTATCTTCTTTTGTTTTTATTCTCTTAGCATCTGTAACTGGAATAATTCTGGCATTCGAACCTGTTTCAGATAAGCTGCAACCGTATCATGTGGCAGATCTTAATGCTTTAAGTTTAGCTGAAACAGTTACTGTTTTCAAAGATAATTATCCCGAGGTTATAGAACTTCAGGTAGATGCTAACAACTTTGTTTTTGCATCGGTTATTACTAAAGAGGGCAAAAGCTTAAATGGTTACTTTAATCCAGAAACAGCACAATTTCTTGCCAATAAAAAAGAACCTTCTAAGTTTTTTCAATGGGTGACTAATTTCCATCGTTCGTTGTTTTTAAAAGGAACTGGTCGGTTTTTTGTTGGATTATGCTCCTTTATTTTGTTTTTAATAGCTGTTTCTGGGTTAGTTTTGGTTGTTAAAAGACAAGGGAGTTTCAAAAAGATATTTTCATCCGTTGTTAATGAAAATTTTAATCAATACTGGCATGTGGTTCTTGGACGTTTGTCTTTAATTCCTATTATTATCATCACCCTTACTGGAGTGTATTTATCCTTAGAAAAATTTAATGTTTTACCCAAAGTAACCACATCTCATAATGTTGATTTTGATGCTATTTATGAAACTCCAAAATTGGACTTCTTCCAGTTTCCTGTTTTTAAAGACATAAAACTGTCGCAAGTTAAAGCTGTTGAGTTTCCTTTCTCAGAAGATGTAGAAGATTACTTCACTATAGAATTAAAAGACAGAGAAATTTTGGTAAATCAGTTTACAGGAACTGTTTTAAGTGAAGAAAAATATCCATTAGTGAGCTTTTTCTCTAACTTAAGTTTAAATCTTCATACGGGTAAAGGCAGTATTATTTGGTCTTTAATCCTGGCTATTGCAAGTGTCAATATCCTATTTTTTATCTACTCTGGATTTGCTATGACTTTAAAGCGAAGGAAAGCGAAACTTAAAAATAAATATAAAAAAGATCAGGCAAAGTATATTATTTTGGTAGGCTCAGAAAACGGAAGCACAATACCGTTTGCCAATGTTTTATATAAACAATTATTGCAAGCAGGAGAGAAGGTTTATATTTCAGAATTAAATAAGTATACAACTTATAAAAAAGCCAAACACCTCATTGTTCTTACAGCCACTTATGGACAAGGAGAAGCTCCAACCAATGCTGATAAATTTTTAAAACTGCTAAAAACAACCAAACAAAACAAAAAATTAGCATTCTCTGTAGTTGGTTTTGGTTCTCTATCTTACCCAGATTTCTGTAAGTACGCTTTTGATGTTAATATTGAGCTTAACGATTATTTTAAAGAAGAATTAGCACCATTTACCATTAACGATAAATCGGTTGAAGCTTTTGAAAAATGGACACAATTGTGGGCTAAGACTCAAAGTTTAGAATTTAAAATATCTAAACAAGATTTAGTAGTAAAGCCTAAACTCTTAAAGAAACTAAAAGTTGTAAAAAGAACCGAAGTAAAAACAAACCCGGACAAGACGTTTCTAATCACCTTAAAACCTAAAAAGACATATTGTTTTAAATCTGGCGATTTGTTGGCAATATACCCCAATCACGATTATCGTGAGCGCCTATACTCTATAGGAAAAGTAAACGGGAATATGCAATTAAGTGTGAAACATTTTGAAAGAGGTTTAGGGTCAAATTACCTAAATAATTTAGAGCCTAAAACTAGGTTTAAAGCGAGAATTTTTAAAAATAGTCAGTTTTATTTCCCTAAAAAAGCATCTCAAGTTGTTATGATTGCTAATGGAACTGGAATTGGTCCATTTTTGGGAATGCTTCACGAAAATAAAAAGCAAATAGAGACTTATTTGTATTTGGGTTTAAGAACTCAGGCGTCTTTTAATCTGTATCAAAAACAAATTGAAGATTTTATTTCAGATAATAAATTAAGGAAACTGGAAGTGGCATTATCTCAAGAAACAGATAAAATCTATGTTCAAGATGCTTTATTTAAAGATGCTAAATTTATTGCAAAAGTGCTACAGAATAACGGTGTTATTATGATTTGCGGTTCTTTGGCTATGCAAAAAGACGTGTTAGGTGTTCTAGAGAAAATTTGTGCTACTTATAATAACAAACCTTTGGGGTATTATCAGAATAGGCAACAACTTAAAATGGACTGCTATTAGACGTCATGGATTTCTTCTTTAGACTCATTAAATTCTAATTCTTCAGTCTTTATAATAAACGGAAAAATTATTGGGACTACAGATTTTACTGGGTTGTAAAGCACTGTATTTTTAGTGTGTTCTTCATCTAGAAAGGGAATTGTTGTATTTAGTTTATCGAATATATTAAGGAGAATACTTAAAATTAATGTCATTTTTACCAGACCAAAAATTGCTCCAAAAACCTTATTCACAATGCCTAAAGCAGCAAAATCTGCTAACTTGGTAAGGGCTTTTCCAGCCATAGCAATAACTAAAACAATAACAATAAAGGTGATGGCAAAAGCGGTGACGTTAATAGTCTTTTCGTCCCAGTCAACTTGATTTGTCAACATTTCAGCAGCATAAAAACTAAAATGAATGGCGCCATAAATCCCGGCAATTAAAGCGATTAAAGATGCAACTTCAACAAAAAAACCTTTTAAAAAGCCTCGCACTAATCCGAGTAATAAAAAGCCTAATAAAATAATATCAATAACACCCATAATTCCGGTTTAGATTATACGCTCTCTTAGAATTATTGGGAGAACATTTGAAACTGTTTGATTCTATGTGATTCAGGGAACGAAAATAAAAAAAATTAGCATTTTACGAAATTCTTTATTTCTGTAAATATAACTTAACTTTGCGAGAATTATTTTCTAAGTTAAACTTAAAATCCTCCTGGTTTCTTCAGGATTTATAATATGTCAAGAGACGAACAATTAAAAACCCGATGGGAACTTGTGGTTAGTAAACTATCCACACAATTTGCAGATGGAGATACTTTAGATTTAGACGCAATTATCTATTTAATTGGAGTTCAAGAATTGGGGCAACTTGATAGAAAGTTCAAGAAAGACCATAAATTAGACCTTATGCATATAGCTATTTGTAGGCTTTTAGAACCTTATGGTTATTATGAATTTGACTATTTCGATGAAGATGGTTGGCCTCATTATATTACAAAAGAGCAACTACCAACCTTAAAAGCAGGCGAACAAAGTGTTTTGATGAAGGAAGCCATTGTTAGTTATTTTTTAGAATCGGAATACATAGAATAACATTTTTTTTGAGAAATTAACTGGAACTAATTTATATAGAAGCATTAGTATGATTATTTCTAAAAATCATTAAATTTGCAGTCATTTTCAACCATATCATGATAGATAAGATAAAAGTACTTATTACTGAAGCAGAGAACTTTCAAGCGCAATCCAAGGAGGAAATCGAAGCTTTTAGAATAAAATATTTAGGAAAAAAGGGTCTTTTAAACGACTTTTTTGCTGAGTTTAAAAACGTTGCTAAAGATCAGAAAAAGGATTTTGGTCAAGCAATAAACGCTTTAAAAACTACAGCAGAGAATAAGGTTAATGCATTAAAAGAAGAGCTAGAAAGCAAGGAGGAAGTAAAAGGAATTTACGGAGATTTATCTCGTCCTGGCGAACCAATTGAAATTGGAGCTCGTCACCCTATATCTATCGTTAAAAATCAGATAATTGGTATCTTTTCGCGTATTGGTTTTAATGTTAGTGAAGGGCCGGAAATTGAAGACGATTGGCATAACTTTACAGCTTTAAATTTGCCAGAATATCATCCTGCCCGAGATATGCAGGATACCTTTTTTATTCAAACAGATCCAGATATATTATTACGCACACATACCAGTTCTGTGCAAGTGCGCTATATGGAAAATAATAAACCACCTATAAGAACCATTTCTCCAGGGAGAGTTTATAGAAACGAAGCCATTTCGTCTAGATCTCATTGTTTTTTCCATCAAGTAGAAGGTTTGTATATAGATAAGAATGTAAGTTTTGCAGACTTAAAACAAACCCTTCAATATTTTACAACTGAAATGTTTGGGAAATCTAAAATTAGATTGCGTCCATCTTATTTTCCTTTTACAGAACCAAGTGCGGAGGTTGATGTGTATTGGGGTCTGGAAACAGAAGCCGATTTCCGAATTACCAAAGGAACAGGTTGGTTAGAAATTGGTGGTTGTGGAATGGTAGATCCTAATGTTTTGGAAAATTGTAATATTGATCCAAAAGAATATTCCGGATTTGCTTTTGGTGTTGGAATAGACAGAATTGCTATGCTATTGCATCAAATTAATGATATTAGACTCTTAAGCGAAAACGATGTTCGCTTTTTAGAGCAGTTTAAATCAGCCCTCTAAACCTAATTTCACAAGGGGTTTAGTGTATTTAACATTTTTTTAACTTCGCTTAGTTCGGTTAATTCCGAACTTAAGGTATCTTTGCAAATAATTCCAAAATTATGGAGAAGAAGTTATTAGAAGAAAAATATAAATTGGTTGAAAAACTGGGCGTTCATTTAGAAGGGAAAGACCATCTAGCACCAGTTGCTGCACGAATTTTAGCATATATTATTCTTACAGGAAAAGAGGGGAGTACTTTCGAAGACTTGGTGTCAAATTTATGCGCTAGTAAAAGTACTATTTCTACTCATTTAACCCATTTACAGAGCTTAGACCGAATTAGTTATTTCACTAAAACTGGAGATAGAAAAAAGTATTTCATTGTTAATTCTGCAAACTTTTTACAAAGTATTGATCATATGATTAGCGAATGGGAATCTGAAAAAAATCTTCATAAAGAAATATCAGAATATAAATTAAAGGTAAATAAATTAGATTCTACCTTAAATGAATTTGAATTCGATTTAACATTTCACGACAAATACATAGAATTTTTAAAATTAGCAATTGCATCTATTTCAGATTTAAAAACCAAAATAGTTGCTAACAACATTAAAACGCAACCCTAACATGAAAAAAAACGCATTAAACATCCTCATTCCGTGCGCCTTAGTATTAGTGCTAAGCAGCTGTGGCAATAAACAAGCAGAAAAAAAACCAGCTTATGTTATGCCATATCCAGTGGTAAAAGTTGAAAAACAAGATGTTGTTACACACGAAGATTTTCCGGCTACAATAGAAGGAAAAGTAAACAGCCAAGTTAGACCTAAGGTTTCAGGTTATATTAAAGAAGTACTTGTAAAAGAAGGTGAGTTTGTTAAACAAGGACAATCCTTATTTAGATTAGAAACTCAATCTTTAAGTCAAGATGCCAATGCTGCAAAAGCAAATGTTAATGCTGCGCAGGTTGAGGTTGATAAACTTAAACCATTAGTTGATAAAAATATTATTAGTCCAGTGCAATTGGAAACAGCAAAAGCACAATTGTTACAGGCACAAAGTAATTATAATAGTATTAACGCTAATATAGACTATGCTAATGTAAAAAGTCCAGTAGATGGAGTTGTGGGTTCTATCAATTTTAGAAAGGGAGCTTTGGTAAGTGGTCAAGATCCATTGCCACTAACTAATGTGTCTTCTATTGACGAAGTTTACGCGTATTTTTCTATAAACGAAAAAAAGTTTATTTCGTTTATGGCTGAAGCCAAAGGTGAAACTGCTAAAGAGAAATTAGAAAAATTTCCAAATGTTAAATTGCGTCTCGCCAATGGAAATATATATGATAAACCGGGAAAAATAGAAACTATTGCTGGTGATATTAATACACAAACAGGAACAATAACTTTTAGAGCTAGATTCGATAATAAAGCGGGTTTACTTAGAAATGGTAGTAGTGGTACTATCTTAATTCCAAGAGAATATCACGATGTCATTGTTATTCCTGCCGAATCAACTTTTGAAAGACAAGGAAAGACCTTTGTTTATACCATAGTTAACGATTCATTAGTAGATAAGCCTGTTGCTATTTTAAAGAATGCTAATCGCTTATATATTATAGATAACGGAATTGAAGTAGGAGAAACTATTTTAGCTAGAGGCCTTAATAAAGTAGGACCTGGAACAAAAATTCAACCAATTGTAAAACCGTTAGATAGTATTATTAACTCTTTCCAGACTGTCTTTAAATAAAATTAATTATGATACAAAAATTTATTGAAAGGCCTGTATTATCTACAGTAATCTCCATTATTATAGTTATTTTGGGGGTTCTGGGGCTATCGCAATTACCGGTTACACAATATCCAGATATTGCACCGCCAACTGTTAAAGTTACAGCTAGTTACCCTGGTGCAAACGCAGAAACCATTCTAGAAAGTGTGGTGGTTCCTATTGAAGAACAAATAAACGGGGTAGAAGGTATGACCTATATTACCTCTACAGCTAGTAACTCTGGTAGTGCCTCTATTGAAGTGTTTTTTGAACAAGGTTACGATGCGGATATTGCTGCTGTAAACGTTCAGAATAGAGTAGCAAGAGCAAATGCTTTATTACCTGCCGAAGTTATCCGTGCAGGAGTAATTACACAAAAACAACAAAACTCCGCTTTATTATTTGCTGCTATATATTCTACAAATCCAGAATATAACGATACGTATATACAGAACTATTTAAATATTAATATTAAGCCAGAAATACAACGTATTAACGGTGTAGGAGCCATGAACGTTTTTGGTGCTAAGGATTATTCCATGCGTATTTGGTTAGATCCAACTAAAATGGCAGCCTATAAAATAGAACCAAGAGAGGTTACTCAAGCTATAAACGAACAAAGTTTGGAAGCAGCTGCAGGATCTTTCGGTCAGAATGCTGGAGAGTCGTTTGAGTATGTTGTAAAATATAAAGGCCGTTATAAGGAAGCTAAAGAATATGAAGATATTGTAATAAAAGCTTTAGGTAACGGACAATTTTTAAGAGTTAAGGATGTTGCAAAAGTAGAATTAGACGCGTTCTCTTATTCCTCTATCTCAAAAACAAATGGTAATTCAGCAGTTAACTTTGGGGTTTTTCAAACTCCAGGTTCTAATGCTCAAGAAATTATTGAAGATATTTACGTAAAACTGGACGAGCTTAAAAAAGATTTTCCAGAAGGTATGGATTACTTAGTAAACTACGATACCAATAAGTTTTTAACAGCTTCCATTGATAAAGTGGTACATACCCTGTTAGAGGCCTTTTTACTAGTTTTCTTGGTAGTATTTATTTTCTTACAAGATTTTAGATCTACATTAATTCCAGCAATTGCTGTTCCTGTATCTATTATTGGTACTTTCTTTTTCCTAAATGTGTTAGGCTATTCTATTAACTTATTAACGCTATTTGCATTAATTCTAGCCATTGGTATTGTGGTAGATGATGCCATTGTAGTAGTAGAAGCTGTTCATGCCAAACTGGAAGGTGGCTACAAAGATGCTAAAAAAGCATCCATTTCTGCCATGAGCGAAATTACAGGTGCTATTATCTCAATTACTTTAGTAATGATGGCCGTATTTATTCCAATTACTTTTATTAAGGGACCTTCAGGGGTTTTCTATGAGCAATTTGGAGTTACTTTAATGATTGCAATTTTTATCTCGGCAATTAACGCCTTAACATTAACACCGGCTTTATGTGCTATTTTCTTAAAACCTCATAAGGAGCATGATGGTAAAGAAGTAAAAAAGAGATCTCTATTACAGCGTTTTTACGATGCCTTTAATGCAGGATTTAATGCAACAACATCAAAATACGCACAATCTGTAGGCTTTTTGATAAAGCATAAATGGATTACCATAATAATTTTGGGGCTTAGTGTTTTTGGAATTATAGGATTGAATAAAATTATTCCAACAGGATTTGTGCCTTCAGAAGATAGAGGGATTGTGTTTATGAATGCCGAGTTACCTCCAGGTTCATCATTAGACCGTACATTCGAAGTGAATGAAGAATTAGAAAAAGCCGTTAAAGAAATTGAAGGTATTAAAGGAGCTTCTTTTATTAGTGGGCAGAACTTTTTCTCAGGACAAGGTAGTTCTAACGCCATGGGCTTTATTATTCTAGATGATTGGGATAAGCGAGAGACAGAAGCAACTTCTGTAAATGGAATTATTGGTCAGTTGTTTCAAAAAGCTGCTATGATCCCTGAAGCTAATATTATCTTTTTTACACCACCTAGCGTACCTGGTTTTGGTAGTGCAGATGGTTTTGAAATGAGATTGATGGATAGAAATGCTAGACCTTTAACAGAGCTAGATGATACTGCAAACGATTTTGTTAAACTGTTAAACCAACAACCTGAAATTGCATATGCATCCAATTCATTTAGTACTAACTTCCCACAATTGCAATTAGATATTAATGTAGAGAGAGCAAAAGAAGCTGGGGTTTCAACTAGCGCTATTTTATCAGCTTTACAAGGCTATATTGGTGGTAATTATGTGGCAGATTTTAGCCGCTTTGGAAAACAATTTAGAGTGTTTATGCAGGCTTTACCTGAAGATAGAGTTGACGAAGAAAGTTTAAATAGCATGTTTATAAAAACACCTAGTGGAGAAATGACACCAATCTCACAATACGTGTCGTTTGAACGTGTATACGGTCCACAAACTGTTAATCGTTTTAACCTATTTAATGCGGTTACGGTTAATGGATCTGCAACTCCTGGATTTAGTTCTGGAGATGCTATTAAAACTATAGATCAATTGGCAGCAAATAATTTACCAGAGGGTTACCAAGTGGCTTATTCTGGTATTACCAGAGAAGAAATTGCTTCTGCAGGACAATCAACAGTCATATTTATGATTAGTATCTTGTTTGTATATTTCTTATTAGCTGCACAATATGAAAGTTATTTATTGCCTTTGGTTATTATCTTATCATTACCAATTGGGGTTGCTGGAGCTTATTTAACAACCTATTTAACGGGACTGGAAAATAATATATACTTCCAAATTGCTTTAATTATGCTTTTAGGTTTATTAGCCAAAAATGCCATTTTAATTGTGGAGTTTGCAGTTCAACGCCGACAACACGGCTTGTCGTTAGTCAACGCTGCCATCGATGGTGCTAAAGTAAGATTACGTCCTATTTTAATGACATCCTTTGCTTTTATTCTGGGTATTACCCCATTAGTATTGGCAAAAGGAGTAGGAGCAGTTGGTAACAATTCTATTGGTACAGGAGCAGTTGGCGGATTATTAGTTGGAACTGTTGTTGGAGTTTTTGTAATTCCAGTATTATTTGTTGTTTTCCAATGGTTACAAGAAAAAGTTAGTGGTACACCAGAAATAGTAAATCAAGATATAAAAGAATAATTAGAATGAAAGCAATTATAAATAAGAGAGGAATTTCTAGAGTTATGGTTTTTGCATTGCTAGCCATAACTATGCAAAGTTGTTTGGTATCTAAAAACTACGAAAGGCCAGAAGAATTAGAGGACGAAACAGAGACTTTATATCGTACAGATAACCTCCCTGCAGATAGTTTATCTATGGCAGATGTATCTTGGAAAGAAGTTTTTACCGATCCATATTTAACCCAATATATAGAAGAAGGCCTTCAGAATAATATTGATATTAGAATTGCCATACAACAAATTATTGCTGGAGAGGCTTATATGAAACAAGGAAATGCCGGGTATTTACCAACCTTAAATGGAGATGCTTCTGCTGGTCATCAGGAGTTTTCTAAAAATGGACAATTAGGAGGAGGGTCTATTAATAACTATGAAGCCGTGCTTTCTCTTTCGTGGGAAGCTGATATATGGGGAAAAATTAGATCTAATAAACGAGCCTTTCATGCAGGTTATTTAAAAAGTATTGCAGCACACCAAGCAGTAAAAACAAGACTTATCGAAAATATTGCTTCTACGTATTATGGGTTGGTAGCTTTAGATGCACAGTTAAATATTCTAACAGAAACTGCTGAAACACGAGAAAAAAGTGTTCATACTATAATGGCTTTAAAAGAAGCTGGACAAGTAACTCAGGTGGCTGTAGATCAAAACGTAGCGCAGTATAACAATGCGAGAGCTCTGGAGATTGAAGTGAAAACTGAAATTTTTAAATTAGAAAATACCTTAAGTATTTTATTGGCTAAACAACCACAGAGTTTTGAAAGAAGTACCTTGGACGAACAAGCTATTACAACAGAAATGAAACTAGGTGTGCCGTACTTATTGCTAAGAAATAGACCAGATGTGATTGCTGCCGAAAGCGAATTCATTCAATCTTTTGAGTTAACTAATGTGGCCTTAACAAATTTCTACCCATCATTAACTTTAAGTGCAGCAGGAGGTTTTCAGAGCTTAGAATTTCAGAATTGGTTTAGTACAAACGCATTATTCGCTAATATTGTTGGCGGATTAACACAACCCATATTTAACCAAAGAAAAGTTAGAACCCAATACGAAGTTTCTCAAGCCCAACAAGAACAAGCTTTATTAAACTTTAAAAACACCTTATTAGTAGCAGGGAAAGAGGTTTCAGATGCTTTATATTCTTATCAAGCTGAAGTGGATAAATTCCAATACCGTGAAAAAGAGGTGGAAGCTCTTAGACGTGCCGAATCTAATTCGGAAGAATTGCTAGACAACGGTTATGCCAATTACTTAGATTTGTTAACTGCTAGAGAAAGTGTGTTGAGAGCAGAAATAAATACCATTGACAATAAGTTAGAACAACTTTTATCTGTGGTACGTTTATACAGATCCTTAGGTGGAGGCTGGCAATAAACTAAGAGATAAATTAGCTTATATTTTTGTTTTTACACGAACAAACATGATGATAATATGAAAAAAGACATTCAAATTCCAGAGGTGAAAAATGTGTATTTAGCAGTTGTAAATGAATACAACGACATTTATAAAACTCAAGATTGGAATGCTTATATTATTAATGATAAGGATGTCGATTTAGAGATGGTTCTTATAGTCTCTAGTGGTTATTCTGAAGCTAAAAAAACAGCTGTATTTAGAAAAAAATTAGAAAGACTTCCTGCAAAAAGCTACGCAAAAATTGAGCTTTTGCAGGAGGATCTTTTTGCTTTAAATAACACATTTAAAGTTACTTTCTTTCAAGGAAACACCATGTACGATAAAACATATCTCTTTAGAAAAAATACCATTAATTTAAAGGCTTTGCAACCTCTTCCTTTAATGGATGCAAAAGGGGTTTTGGTGAAGTAAAAATTCCTGCGAACGCAGGAATCTCATTATTTAAAATTCAAAATACATACTCTTATAAATATTTTTCTGACAAACAGTTTTGAAATTATAATTTATGCTCGAAATCAACTGTTTTTCAGGCTTTACAGGAAATCGAAGATTCAGCGAAGCTAATCTCTTGTTTGCCGTTTAGAATTCACTTTTACATGGATAGCTATATGTTTGTCTTAATAAAAGTTGAAATATTATAATTTGATTATTTTCATCAATTATTGACTAGATTCCTACTTTCACAGGCATGGGTTAATCCAGCTTATCTGCCAACTTTTTAAAAGTCTTCTTTGGGTCTTTCCCTTCATATAAAACAGCGTAAACAGCGTCTATAATAGGAATTTTGGTTTTCTTTTTATTGGTTTCGTTTATCAAATAAGCACTTTTTGTAGCGTAATACCCTTCTGCAATCATGCTCATTTCCATTTGGGCAGATTTAACCGTGTAGCCCTTCCCAATCATATTTCCAAACATTCTGTTTCTAGAAAATATAGAGTATCCCGTTACTAATAAATCGCCTAAATAAGCCGAGTTGTTAATGTTTCGTTTCATTTTGTGCGTTTTCTTTATAAACCGCTTCATTTCACGAATGGCATTACTCATCAAGACACTTTGGAAATTATCTCCATAGCCCAATCCATGAGCTATTCCAGCAGCAATAGCATAAATATTTTTTAGCATGACGGCATATTCGGTACCAATAACATCGTCGCTTATTTTTGTTTTTATATAATTACTAGAAAATTTATCGGCAATTTCTTGTGCTTTTTCAGCATCAGCACAAGAAATAGTTAAATAAGATAAACGCTCAAGTGCAACTTCTTCTGCATGGCACGGGCCAGCAATAACTGCAATGTTTTTAAAAGGGATATTATAAATGTCATGAAAATGCTCGCCAACAAGCAGTCCGGATTCTGGAATTATTCCTTTAACTGCAGATACAATAGTTTTTTCAGAAAGATCTGTCGTTAGTTTTTCTAATTCAGAATGCATAAATGCAGAAGGAATAACAAAAATCAACACATCGGCATACTCAGCCATTTCATTAATATCGTTACTTAATTTAAGCTGCTCTATTTTAAACTCCACCGAGCTTAAATAACTTGGGTTGTGTTGTTCTTTAATTAAATGCTCTTTAGTGTATACACTGCGCATATACCAACCTACTTCGTCTAAATTTTCGCACAGCATTTTTACAATAGCTGTAGCCCAACTTCCTGAACCAAAAACAGCATATTTTAATGGTTTTTCCATATCTCTTCTTCAAATTACAAGAATCAAAAATACATAAAAATTAACTCTTTCGACTTGTTTAAAATGAAAGCCTTAAAAATTTTGGCACGTGTTTTGAATTCATTATCATAATAACTTTAAAACAAAGGCTTATGAAAACTATAAAACTACTTTTCGGATTTGCTCTAATAGCAACGCTATTCACATCTTGTTATACCGACGATGTGTTTATAGATAATCATAATCCTCAACCTTCTATTTCTTTAAATCAACTACTTAATTCTTACGAGTTATGGTACGTAGATATTAACCAAACTATAGGATACGGACAGGTGCCATTTTTAGAAATTGCTTTTACCATATCCTTTAGAAATGGGACACTTTGGGCCAATAATAATTTAGTTGGTATTGGAAGTCAGGGAAACGGATTTGGAATACCAGTAGGTAATTACAATGCTTATGGAACTATTCTAGATGTAAATCATGTAATAGACGGGTTTAATACCTTTGATGTTTATCAAATAAACACCAATACCATAGAATTGTACGATCCATATAACGATACTTCTTATTTTTTAAAAGGATATCAACGTGCTAATTTCGATTACGACCTGGTGTTCTACGATAATATTCATTACTTCTTGCAAGAATATGAGGCTTGGGAAAAAACCTATACCAGTCAAACAGGGAATATTAACGATTTTGATAATGAGAATTACTTACAATTCTTAGCCGGAGGTAACGATTCGGAATTTAGAAGCTCGCAAGATTATGGAATTGTCAATCCAGAGAATATTTACTGGGATTATACTGGAATTTATGGTGTAAATAACATTCCAAATAATATGTATTTAAAAACTCTAAGTTTGAATTACGATTACTACGGAACCGAATTTTTTGAATTACGTGTTATTAATGATGCACTAATTAGACTGTATCACAATGCTTCTGGTACAACTTATGAATTTGCGGGAAGAGGCTATATTCAATATATGAGAAATGCCGAAGGAAAGCAAACAGAAACTCCTAAACTCCGTAAGTTTAAAGGAGAAAGAAAAGAAAATCCTAGAGAAAATTCTAGATTAGAAAAATAGAATGGAGTAGGTAGATTAATTAAAGAAGAAACTGCTTTTGATTATTTAGAAAACTAAGCAGTTTCTTTTTTTTAATGACTTAAACTTACTGAGCATAACATTTTTTCTTAGGTTTATTCTTAGAATAAATAGGTTTTTAAAAAGATTTTTTTGAACTTTAGATAATTAATACAAAACAAATAAAATTAACAAATTATGGGATTATTTTCATTTATTAAAGATGCAGGAGCAAAGGTTTTTGGAATTGGAAAAACTAGTGCAGAAGAAGCTGCCGAGAAAGCAGCAGATGCAAAAGCGGCTAAATTAAATGCAGAAACTGCTGCTGCAAACAATTTATCGGAAACTGTTAACGATTTAGACCTTAAAGTAGAGAATTTAAACATTCATATTGTAGACGATAAAGCAACTATTTCTGGAGCAGCTTATGATCAAGCAACCAAAGAAAAAGTGGTTTTAGTAGTAGGAAATTCTAATGGAATTGCTGTTGTAGACGATCAAATGACGGTTGAAAACCCAGAACCAGAAGCTCAATTTCATACAGTAGTTAGTGGAGATACCTTAGGGAAGATTGCAAAAAAATATTATGGAAATGCCATGAAATATCCAGCAATTTTTGAAGCTAATAAACCAATGCTTAAAGATCCAGATCTAATATACCCAGGACAAGTTTTACGTATTCCTGTTTTAGGATAGAAAACTTTAGATTAGAATTAAAAACGTCAGCTATAAGAAGTTGACGTTTTTTTTATGCACTAATTGTAGTCTTTGTAGGAATAACTTTAAAAAGTAAATCTTATCTTTGCAACCTCAATTAACAAAAAAATTAATTCAAAAATTATGAAAAATGTAATGATTATCGCTTGCCTGCTTACTGGATATCTAGTAAATGCACAAGCTTTTACAGGTAAAGGAGATAATAAAATGCAAATTGGTGCTAGTTTTCAAGAACACGCTACTGGATTGTATATGAGTTACGACTATGGTTTAGGAGAGAATTTCTCTATAGGAGTTGCTTCATCTTATGCTTTAGGAGTTGCTAGTGTTACAGATGCTAAATTTGACGACAGATTTGATATTAAAGCGCGCTTCAATGCTAATATTGGAAACGTTTTAAATATTAGTGAAAATTTCGATTTATATCCTGGTATTAACTTTAGTTTAAAGAATTTTGGTGGCCATGTTGGAGCTAGATATTTCTTTTCTGAAGGGTTTGGATTATTTACCGAAGCTGCGTTTCCTATTGCTAAATACAACAATGATCACTTAAGTTATGCAGAAAAAATTAATAATCAGTTTACTTTTAACGTAGGTGCTGTTTTTAATTTAAATTAATACACAAGTAGTATTAAGAGCTTATAACTTTATATAAAAAAAAGCCTTAGAAGTCAAAATTAGCTTCTAAGGCTTTTTTATTTTGCTTATTATTTCTCTCCCAACCAGTTTTCTCTGTTGGTTTCCTGTTTTTTATCTGTCTCCATTAAAGAAATGGTGTAATTGGTATCTGCTTGGAGAGATAAGGTTGTAGAATTTGTTTTTCCAAAACGTTCAAAACTAACTTCAACTTGATCGTTTACCTTATAAGAATTTAGAATCTTGTTTAAATCTGAATTATCAGTAAGTTGGGTAGTCCCTACCTTTAAAAGTTTGTCTCCTTTTTGAAACCCTGATTTATAGGCAGTAGAACCAACTGTAGGGTTACTCATTAACTTTCCATGTCTAACAAAAGCTCCAAAAGCTACTTTAGAAAGATCTTGACTTAAATTAACACCAACTGTTTCAAACAACTGTTTCAAGTCTGGCATGCCACTTTTATAAATATAACTGTTAAAGAAATTATTCCCAAAATCGGTTCCAGCATAGGTATTTAAGGTTTCATTTATGTTTTCTAAAGTATAGCTAATTTCTGTTTTGCCATATTTTTTCCAAACTAATTTCATAAAATCATCTAGATTTAGGCCTTTATCTCTTAAAGACAAATCTAAAGCCAAGCCTAACATACTCCCGTAAGAATAATAAGAAATAAAGGTATTTTCTCTATTGGTTTCATCTACAGATTTAGCGGCATCTACAAAAGGAGCTTGGTAGCTCATTCCTATCGGGTTAAAATAATCGCGCCCTGGAGAATTCCATACATAATTAAAGGTTCTTGTTAATCCGGTTAGGTAGTTTTCTTGAGAGGTTATACCAGCACGACATAAGGTTAAATCGTCATAATAACTTGTAAAACCTTCAGCAAACCACAATTCCCCACTCATATTAGCTTCTTCAAACCTAAATGGCTCTAAGCTTTTTGGACGAATACGTTCTACATTCCAAATATGGAAAAACTCATGAGATACAGTTCCAATATTCTGTTCAATTCCGCCATCTGCCAAACTACGTGTATTAGTTACATAGGTAGAATTTCTATGTTCCATACCGTCGCGACTTGCGTTTGGCATATAACAGGCTAAGAAGGTGTATTCGTTATAATCGAAAGCAGGCAATTCGCCAAAAACAGCTTTTTGCTGAAGCACAACTTTCTTAACATTTTCAAAATACTTATCTAAATCTTTATCTGAAGCAGCATCGTCATGAAGCACTAATTTTATGGTTTGTCCATCTAGCTTAAAAGATCGGGTTCTAAAATTGGCAATTTCAGTTGGACTATCCATAAAATATTGATAGTTTTTAGCGTAGTATGTATTTCCTTCAACATGTTTTAATTGTGTGGCCACTTTCCAATTTAGGTCTTCACGAACATTAAAGGTTACTTTAATTTCATTTTCGGATAATTCGGGAATATACATAAAAATAGCCGGAATATTTAGGTGAGCATGGGTTTCATCAACCTGTGCATACGTACCATCGCCACGATTTGCAAACAAGGTATAACTTACATTTATAGCCCCATCATGTCCAGAAACATTCCAGGAATATGGGTTTGTACGGGTTATCTCTAATTCATTTCCTTTGCTATCAGTTACCTTAACGTTGTAAACATTTTTAGCAAACTCATGTAGGGCATAACGTCCAGGAGACGATCGGGCTATTCTAATCTCTATATTTTCAGATTTTAAATCTGTAAAACTAGCTCGAACATTTGCCTCGTGGTGCACAGCGTTTTCAAATGAAATGAGATAACTTGAAGACACTTGAGCATTTACAAGCATTGAAAAAATAAAAGCTAAAAAGCCAAATTGTAATTTTTGCATGAATATAAATTTAAGGCTCTAAGATACAATGTTTTTTACTTCTAAAGTTAGAACTGCTTATAGCACTTTTGTATATTTGACTATATGATTCCTAAAAAACTTCAAGAAAAAATAAATCAGCGAAAAGCTAAAAATACTTTACGTGAATTGTGCATTGAGCATAATCTGATAGATTTTTCGTCTAACGATTATCTCGGCTTTTCAAGGTCGAAAGAAATTTTCGATATGACGCATCACTATTTAGAAAATTACAGTTTATCTAGAAATGGAGCCACAGGTTCTCGATTGTTATCTGGAAACTATCAGCTGTATCAAGAAGTTGAAGAGACCTTGTGCGAGTTTCATCATTCGGAATCTGCCCTAATTTTTAATTCGGGTTACGATGCCAATTTGGGTCTGTTCTCCTCAGTGCCTCAACGTGGAGACATTATTCTGTTCGACGAGTATATTCACGCTTCCATAAGAGATGGCATTATTATGAGCCATGCAAAAGCTTATAAATTTGACCATAATAATTTAGACGATTTAAAAAATAAGCTGGAGAGATATAATAAAAACTTCCCCGACGCAGAGATATATGTGGTTACTGAATCTGTGTTTTCTATGGACGGAAACTCCCCAGACTTAAAACAATTAGTTGCTCTTAGCAACAAGTATCATTTTTATTTAATTGTGGACGAGGCTCATGCTATTGGAGTTTATGTAAATAACGGAGTTGGTTTGGTTCAAGAACTCGAATTGGAAAGCAAGGTTTTTGCAAGAATAATAACCTTTGGAAAAGCTCTAGGAAGTCATGGATCAGCTATTTTAGGAAGCAACGAGCTAAGTCAATATTTAATTAATTTTGCACGATCATTTATTTATACAACAGCACTTCCACCGCATACTTTAATGACTTTAAAGTCTGTGTATATTGAATTACCCAAAACACATGAAATTTCAAAATTACATGAAAACATCGCTTTATTTAAAAAAGAGGTCTTTAAAAACAAGCTAAAATCTTATTTTATTGAAAGCGATTCAGCCATTCAATCCTGTCTTATTCTTGGAAATGAAAATGTAAAAGGTGTTTCCAATCAGCTTTTAAAAAAAGGCTATAATGTAAACCCTATTTTTTATCCTACTGTTTCTGAAGGCCAAGAACGTCTGCGTTTTTGCTTACACAGTTTTAATTCGGAAACGGAAATAAAAGATGTTGTTCAATTATTAGCCACCCTTATAGATATATGAAAGATACTTTTAAAACCATTGCTAAATTTCAGTATTCTTCCGAAGCCCAAATTATAAAAGGTCGTTTGGAAGCAGACGGAATCGAAGTTTTTCTTTCAGATAATCTAACTATAGATACAGATCCACTAATAAGTAATGCCATTGGAGGTGTTAAGTTAAAAGTGCTTTCTAGTCAAAGTGAAGAAGCTATAGAAATTTTAAATTCCATTAATAAATACTCTTTAGACGACGAAGGAAACTCAATATTCTGTCCTTCCTGTAAAAGTGAAAAAATTGAACTTTTTTCTACTATAAAGGATGCTAAATCATTAATATGGTTTGTTTTTGGAGTCATGTTTTCCTCACTTCCGTTTTATACCAGACATAAATATAGATGTGAAACTTGTCACACAGAATTCGATTTAAAATAAGATTTTCATTAGCAAGTTTTGAAATACAAGAAATTAACTAAAAGATATAAGATGAACAAGAACATTTTTGTAAAAGCTGCTTCCATTCTTATAACGTTTTAGTTATATTTACTTTTAAAGAGCCCGTATTTGTAAATTATTTGATACCTTTTTAATATAAAACATGTTATTTTTGAGTTAGGTCAAAGCTTAAATTGAGCTTAAGTACTTTATTAAAAGAGCATCTAACACTGTAAACTAGCTTTAAAATTATTATTTAATCACTTAAATACTAAATGTTGGAACTAAATCTACAAGACATTCCACGTGTTAAATCTATCTCTAAAGAAGATTTTATAAAACACTATTTTAAACCACAAAAACCTGTGGTTATCGAGCATTATATTGAAGATTGGCCAGCATTTAAAAAATGGAATTTAGATTATTTTAATGAGTTGGCAGGAGACAAAGTAGTCTCACTTTATGATGACAGACCTGTATCTTGTGATGATGAATTTAACCAGCCTCATGCTAAAATGAGTCTAGGTGAATACATAGATTTACTTAAAAGCGAACCCACAAAATATCGAATTTTTCTTTGGAATATATTAAAGGAAGTCCCAGAACTACAAAGGGATTTTAAATACCCGGATTTTGGTTTAAAACTCTTAAAAAAACTTCCTATGTTGTTTTTTGGGGGTGAAGATTCATATACTTTTATGCATTATGATATTGATTTAGCCAATATTTTTCATATTCATTTTTATGGTGAAAAAGAAATTATTCTCTTCGATCAAAAGCAAAATAAGTACTTATATAAAGTTCCTCATTCGTTAATTACCCGGGAAGATATTGATTTTTCAAATCCTGATTTGGAGAAATGGCCAGCCTTAAAACAAGCGAAAGGTTTTAAAACTCAGTTAAATCGGGGTGAAATTCTTTATATGCCAGAAGGTTATTGGCATTATATGAAATATAAAACTACGGGTTTCTCTATGAGTTTAAGAGCCATTCCAAGAAATCCTGCCAATTTAGGGAAAGCAGTCTATAATATTTTTATCATGAGATATTTTGATAATATTATGAGACGAATAAAAGGTCAGAAATGGATTGATTGGAAAAATGAACAAGCTGTTTTAAGAACTTCGAAACAAAATAATTTTCAATAAAAACTAGCCCCAAAAAGATCTATTTCAACTAGATTTCCTCAAACTATGATTGAGTAATATAAGTTTTATATTTTCTCAATATTAATTTATTATTTAGTTTCCTCTAATGGTTTCTCTTTTTTCTTATCTCGAATAAAATAGACGCCTATAATAACTAAAGTTCCTCCAAGAGCATACCAAATAGTAAATTTTTCACCATCTAAAATCCCCCAAAAAACTGCAATAACTGGAATTAAAAGCGAAACGGTACTAACAAAAACTGCCGAAGTATCTTGAACAAGTTTAAAAAACAGAAACATAACCAGGGTTGTACTAACAACGGTTAAGAAAACTAAAGCCCCCAAAGACTCCATGGTTGCTGATTGGGAATAATCAATATTTGTAAAGAAACCAGAAAACCCTAATATTATAAGTGACGGAATCATCCAGATAGTATAAATGGAACTCGTTAATTCTGTTGTTTTTATATGTTTCAGTTTCTTCTCGACAATAAGTGCCGAAACTGCGTAAAGGGCAGATCCAATGACTAATAATAATATATAAAAGTAATGACTCTCACTGCTTTCTGAACCCGAGGTATATACCAGAATCAGAGCTCCTAAAAAACCAATTACAGCACCAAAGTACTGAATGGGTTTACTTCTAATCCCGAAAAGTAGCACCCCTAAAATTAAGGTAAAAATAGGATCTAATGCGTTGATAATTCCTGCCAAGGAGCTACTTACTTCCCGTTGTGCAAATGGAAAAATAAAAACCACTAAAAAATTACCAAATAATCCGGATAAAGCAATCCAGAAAATATCTTTCTTTGTCATTTTACGCATGGCAGGGAAACCTATAAAAGCTAAAATAAGTCCTGAAAGTCCCGCTCGAAATGCCCCAATTTGATAAGGATCGAAAACTGGTAATGTCTTTTTTATAAGTATAAAAGACGAACCCCAGGTAAGAGAAATTATGAGGAGGAGAACATATTTATTGTGCAAGATTTGCTTCATCTGTATATAATGGGATAGGGACTAATTAGGCTATCTTGTTTTTAGAAAGATAAGAGCAGATATTCTATTGTTATGCTAAGGTGAAATTACCTATAAAAGCTCATTTCATCTATATATTTCCAAACGGCTTCAGGTAACATAGGCCTCACGTTTTTATCGGCTTTTATAGATTTTCTGATAAATGTAGATGAAATTTCCATGATTGGTGCCTGGACATGATGTATTCTTTTATGACCATGAAACTGTGTTTCAATGCTGCCTTTAGAGATACGTGGATAGGTATAAATATCATGACTCTCCAAAATAAGTTCGTAGTTTTTCCACTTGTGAAAACTTTTAAGATTGTCTTCCCCCATAATTAAACTAAACTCGTAAGTTGGATATTTTTCTTCTAAATACACTAAAGTGTTTATGGTGTAATTAGGCTGAGGTAAATTGAACTCTATATTGCTTGGGTCTAAATTGTCATAATCTTTAGTAGCTCGATATACCATTTCTAAACGCTGATAATTGTCTAGTAAAGTACTTTTCTTTTTAAACGGATTGTGTGGCGTAACAACGAACCAGATTTTATCTAAATCGCTGTGCTCTACCATATGATTTGCAATGATAAGATGCCCAATATGAATGGGGTTAAAAGAACCAAAAAACAGTCCTACTTTCATTTTTAATGTGTTTTGTTTACAAAATTAGCTACTAAATTTTCTGCCTCATGAAGCGCTTTGTCTAGATTGTCATTTTCTATAATTACATCAAATAGAGGCGCGGTTGCAAGCTCGGCAGATGCTTTAGCTATTCGCATATTAATTTTATCTGAAGTTTCCGTTTCGCGTTTTTTTAGTCTTATTTTAAGTTCGTCTATACTTGGAGGTTTTACAAAAATAGCCAAGGTTTCTTCTGGAAATTTTCGCTTAATACGTAAACCTCCAGATACATCTATATCAAAAATAACATGTTTGCCTTGAGCCCAAATTCGTTCTACTTCTGTTTTTAGAGTTCCATAAAAATTATCACGATATACTTCTTCCCATTCTAAGAATTCATCGTTTTTTATTTTGTTTTTAAATTCTGAGGCAGACAAAAAATAATAGTCTTTTTTGTTGATTTCTGTACCTCTTTTTTCTCTGGAAGTAGCAGAAATAGAAAATTCTAAGTTTAATGCTTCTTGATTTAAAAGGTGTCTAACTATTGTTGTTTTTCCAGAGCCGGAAGGTGCCGAGAACACAATGAGTTTTCCTTTATTTGAATTTTTGTTTGTCACAAATATATTTTTAGCTATCGTACTAAAAAGCACGCACGTTTGTTATAATTGTTTTATTTAGACAGATATACTGTTTTTAATAAGGGCGATGTTATTTACTAAACACCACTTTCTGTCCCCAAAAAACGAGTACTAGTTAAAGTACATTTAAAAGTTGTTCCTTAATTTTTTCTAATTCATCTTTCATTTGTACCACAAGTTGTTGCATAGGAGCATAATTACTTTTGGATCCTATGGTATTAACTTCTCTACCAATTTCTTGAGCTATAAAGCCTAATTTTTTTCCATTAGAATCTGCCGAGTCTAAAGCGGAATTAAAATAATCTAAATGGTTTTTTAAGCGTACTTTTTCTTCGGTGATATCAAATTTCTCGATATAATAAACCAATTCTTGCTCAAATCTATTTTCGTCTACTTTCTCTTTTAACTCTTCAACACCTTTGCGCAAACGCTCGCGAACGCCTTCAATACGTTCTGGATCCATGGCAATAACCTGGTTTAATAAACTTTCAATATTGCTTAGTCGAATCTTGAAATCTGTTTCCAGTGCTTTTCCTTCGTCTAGTCTATAAATTCCTATATTTTTTAGGGCAACTTTTACTTCACTTAGAATAGCTTCCCATTCATCTTCATCTATATCCTCACGCTCTGTATTTAAAGTGTCCGGAAAACGCACGGCCATTTTTAATAGCTCAGTTTCGTCTCCATCAACAATGTCTCTTAACTGTTTTATGTATTGCTTTACAACAGTCTTATTTAGTTGAGTCGAGCTTTCTTCTCCTGTCATTTCTACATATAATGAGAAATCTATCTTTCCACGCTCAAGTTCTTTACCAATAAGTTTTCGTAAAGACAGCTCTTTATCTCTATAAATAGAGGGCATTCTGGCATTCAAATCTAGGTTTTTACTGTTAAGCGATTTTACTTCAATAGTAATTTTCTTAGTTGGTAATTGCAATATCGATTTGCCGTAACCAGTCATGGAGTGTATCATATCTCTTTTATAAAGTTGCACAAAGGTAGGTAAAACTAAGGGCTTAGAAAATAGATTTTTAATTATACATGCATAACAAAATTCTGTAAGTTTGCTTTTTTAAAAATTGAATATAAGATGTATACAAAACAATTTGAAATTAGATGGAGTGATGTAGATGCTAATAGACACCTAGCAAATAGTGCCTATACCAATTTTATGAGCCACACTAGAATGGCGTTTTTAATTGAAAATGGTTTTAATATGAAAACGCTGTCTGAATATAATTTAGGACCTGTAGTTTTTTATGAACACATGTATTATTTTAAAGAAGTTTTTATGGGACAGCCGTTAACAGTAAGTTTAGAGGTTTCTGGTTTGAGCGAAGACGGCATGTTTTTTAAATTTGAACATAACTTTTATAATCATAAAGGCGAAAATATTGCTAGCTGCGATATGTTTGGCGCTTGGATTGACCTGTCTACACGAAAACTAACTGAGCTTCCAGAATTATTATTAGAAAAGGAAAACACCTTTCCTAAAACAAAAAACTACAAAACCCTAACTAAAGAAGACACAAGAGTTTCTGGGAAAAAACCGGTACATTTAGATATGTAGTTTAGGCCTTCTTTGTAACTAAATAAACTCCTGCAAAAATTAGAATTGCGGCAATTATTTTAACCAAATCTATAGAATCACTGCCCATAAAAAGCGCAAAAACACTGGCAATTACTGGTTGTATATATAAAAAAGTACTAACGGTAGAAGCTTTTAAATGTCTTAAAGCTATTGGGTTTAAGAGATAAGTTCCAAAAGTGGCGCCAACTACAACAAATAAAACCGAAAATGTGATATAAGGAGTAAAGCTTGTCCATTCTACTTGTGAAAACTCGTTAAAACCGAAAGGTATTACCAAAATGGAACCAAATAGAAACAACCACCTTATAAAAGTGAAAGGATGGTATTTATTGGTTAATTTTTTTATAATAATTAGATAAATACTGTAAGAAACGGCATTTATAAAAATTAAAAGGTTACCCAAGAGAATATGATCTGTTGGGTGTGGCGATTTTCCATAAAGTGTAAGCACAATAGCTCCAGAAAAACCAAGTAGAATACCAATAATTTTTAGTCCTGAAACTCTCTCTTTTAAATAGACTGCAGATAAGACAAGAACCACAATAGGAACGACCGTCATAATTACAGAGGCATGAATAGGTGTTGTAAATTCTAAGCCTTTAAAAAATGTAAGAAAATTTAGGCCTAATCCAAAAACAGATGCAAAGAAAATAGTAATATAATCTTTGGGCTCTATGCGTTGTTTGGGGGTAAATAAGCTAAAAACCCAAAATAAAAGAGCGGCTCCTACTACACGTATAACTAGAAATCCATAAGGTTTTACATAACCTTCTGCTAAAACATCGTTGGCAAATGTAAAGGTAAGTCCATAAATAACATGAACCATAATTACAGCAAGAATTGCTAGAAGCCTGGTTTTATCCATGTATAGCTTCTTTGGCTTGTTGTGTTACTTTTTTAGAGTTTCCAATAAATATTTGATTGTTAAAAAGAAGAACTGGACGACTCAAAAAAGTGTAATGTTCAAGTATATACTGCTTATAATCAGCTTCTTTTAAAGATTGATTTTTTAAATCCATTTCTTTATAAAGCTTGGCGCGTTTACTAAAAAGAGCCTCGTAAGAACCTGCAAGAGATTTCATTTCTTCTAATTGTTTTACAGTAATCTCTTCATTTTTTATGTCTTGTAATACAAAGTCTGAAGGTAAATCCCATTCTTTTAATATTCGCGAACAAGTGCTACAAGTTTTTAAATAGTAAACTTTTTTCATAAGATGCTCACTACAGTGAGTATTTAATACATTAAACAAAAAATTTCTACCTACAAATAACGCCCATTTTTAATGAAAAATAATTATTTTTAAGCAAAACTTATAAATATGGAATGGGCTTTCGATATTACATTAAAAAATAGAATCATTTTTAAAAATTTTCTAGAAACTTTTAGTTTAGAACAACTTAATAAAGTACCAAAAGGCTTTAGTAATAATATAATCTGGAATGTGGCTCACACCATTGTAACACAACAACTATTGGTTTATAATATGTCTGGATTGCCAATGCTTTTATCGGATGATTTAGTAGAAATGTATCGAAAAGGGACAAAAGTGGAAAGAGATGTTACCCAAGCCGAAGTAGAAATTATAAAAGACCTGTTGTTCTCTACGCTTGAAAAAACAAAAGAAGATTATAAAAACAACGTGTTTAAAACGTATAACGCATACACGGTTAGTACAAAAAGTGTTCTAACTAAAGTGGAAGAGGCTATCGATTTTAACAATTTTCATGAAGGCATACATTTAGGCTATATTTTGGCCTTAAAAAAGTCCTTATAAATAATTTAGAGAAGTCTGTAGTTCGTTCCAAGGAATAAGAATTTCGGTAATTCCAGAGGAGTAAGGAGCTATTTCGTAGGTATTGTAAAGTAAGATAACACCTTCCTCACTAAAGCCTATGTTCTCAGGTAGTTTAAAGTTTTCAGGTTCAAAGTATAGTTCTTTTTTGTCGGCTATTTCTTCGTCAAAATAAGTTTTAGCTATTTCTATAAAAGCTAGATGATCCTCTAGTAAATCTTCATTTTTTAGTTGCTTTCCTGTTTGGGCATTAAAATTTAAAAACGAAATGCTTAAATTACCATGAGCTCCGCCAGTATTAAGATAAGTAGTAATTGCCATGGAAATAATATCAGGCGATTGATACATAACTTCGCCATCAATTTGGGCTTCCCAAGTTACAACAGCATCAGGGAAATCCGTCTTAAAACGATTAAACTCCTTATTAAAAGAATCTATGCTCTCTTCTATGTTTTTAGGTGCAGATCCGTCTGGTTCGTTTGTGTTTAAAGAATTTATAATTAACTGGTTCACAGTATTGTTAATGGCTATGGAAACAGTATCATCTCCTGAGGCTTCAGGAATATTAATATCTACAAGTTTGTTGGTTGTAGTTGTTTTATTAACTTCTTTAAACTCAATGGTTTTTTCCTCTTTGCAAGTTTGTGAAACTAATGAAAATAGAATAACATAAAAGAAAATTTTAAAGCGCATAGCACAAAAGAATTTAGATGATGTTAAAGGTAGTTATTGCATTTGAATACACCGAATTAAACGCTTACTTTGTGACAATAATTTTTTATTTTTTTGGAATAAAATCAGACACTTTCTGGTAATTTGTAACATAGAATCTTTTTATTAATATTAAAAACTGATTTAAATGAAATTTAATACAAAAACAATACATGGAGGTCAAGAGCCTGATATAGCCTATGGAGCTGTTATGCCTCCAATTTATCAAACTACAACTTACGCACAATCAACTCCTGGCGGCCATAAAGGTTATGAATATTCTAGAGGTGCAAACCCCACGAGAAATGCTTTAGAAAGTGCTTTTGCCAGTTTAGAAAACGGGAATTACGGATTGGCTTTTGGATCTGGTTTGGCAGCAATAGATGCTGTTTTAAAACTTTTGAAACCTGGGGATGAAGTTCTGTCAACTAACGAATTATATGGAGGTTCTTACAGACTATTTACTTCAATTTATAAGAAATTTGGCATTAAATTTCACTTTGTTAATATGCAAGATATTGGTAATATAGAAGCTTATATAAATGAAAACACGAAACTACTTTGGGTGGAGACACCAACCAACCCCATGATGAGTATTATCGATATTAAGGCATGCTCTGTAATTGCTAAAAAGCATAATTTATTGCTTGCAGTTGATAATACCTTTGCTACACCATATCTACAACAACCTTTAAGTTTAGGTGCAGATATTGTTATGCATTCGGCAACTAAATACCTTGGTGGACATAGCGATGTAGTTATGGGAGGCTTGATTGTAAAAGATAAAAAATTGGCAGATAGTCTATATTTTATTCAAAATTCTAGCGGTGCTATTTGTGGTCCACATGATAGTTTTTTAGTGTTAAGAGGAATTAAAACTCTTCATGTTAGAATGCAACGTCATTGCGAAAATGGAAAAGCAGTTGCAGAATACCTTGCAAATCATCCTAAAATTGAAAAGGTTTACTGGCCGGGATTTGAGGACCATCCAAACCATTTAGTTGCAAAATTGCAAATGAAAGATTTTGGAGGTATGGTTTCATTTAGTACAAAAGGAAATAATTATGAAGAAGCAATTAAAATTGTTGAAAAACTGAAAATCTTTACTTTAGCTGAATCTCTTGGAGGCGTGGAGTCTTTAGCGGGTCATCCAGCAAGTATGACTCATGTTAGTGTTCCAAAAGAAGAACGCGAAAAAATGGGAATTTTGGACTCCTTAATTAGATTGAGTGTTGGAATTGAAGATATCAGCGATTTAATTGCTGATTTAAAACAAGCCATCAACTAGAAATAAAGAAAAAGACTAAGAGTTTTTTGGACTTTTTATGCTAAAGGTTTAATCCAGATAATAAATATATCCAAAGTTCAACCATACCAACCAATCGTTATATTTATTGGAATCTAATTGATGGTTTAAGCCGTCTATCCAATCGCTGCCATAATATTGTAGTCTTAGATCCATCATTAAATCAGAATCGCCTGTCAACTTATACCTTACTCCAAGACTTGAAACTAAAGACCAGGTACTTCCTGGAGAAGGATCTATAGATCCAGGTTCCCAAGCTCCCCAGAAGTTATCTGCGTTTAAAATATTTTGGTCCCCATAAGAGGTTTCTGCTTTTGGATTATAAGCGGTATAATGAATTCCAAAACTTACAAAAGGAGCAAAACGATAGGCAAAAGCTTGAAAATCGCGAATACTTAAAGGGAAATATTCCAATTGCATTCCTATATCAAAATTATTTGCTTCTCCAGTGTGGGCTCGTAATTTTTGTGCTTCTAATTTATTCCCTTCGGCCCATTTTCCATGATGCTCGAGTTTGGTTTTGTTATAAGAAATCTCAGTTCTTAGTTTAAAGTGGTCGTTAAAATAGCTGTCCGTGGTATAGCAATTACATTCGGCACTATACGAAAAGTTGAGGTAATGAATAATTCCAATTCCAAATCCAGAATTCCCGAAGTTTGTGCCTTCATCTTGACGAACACCGTAATCCGACCTAAATTGAACAGGACCAACAATAGCACCAATTTCATGCGAAAATCCAAGTTGTGCAAAACTAAAGTGAGTTCCTAAAAGTAGGAATAAGGATATAGATAACAGTTTCAAATTACGCATATAAGCATTCGATAATTAGAGCATATTGTTAAACAAATATATAAAAACACAGCAAACCGACAAACAAATCATTTAAAACGAAACTACTATGATAATTTTGTCGGTCTACAAATGGGTGGGGTACATGAAAAATTAATCGTTATTGGCAATGATATTTTTTTATAACACTTCAATATTTTGAAGCTGTTCTGTTTTAATTCTTAATTAGATAAATCTATGAATTTATTTTATAAGTTGCATTGCGAAAAATTAAAAAATAACAAACAACTTTTAAAGATAGTGTATATTTATTGGATAAATTAAATAAATTCTATGATACATTTGAATTTATTCAAATAAAAATTAAAATATAGGCCTTTTTTAGTCATATAACTTGAAAGTTAAGCAAATAAATCTGAGTTATTATTAGTCGTTTAAAATGCAAAAGTGATACTTGCTTTAAAGAAAGTTCCTTTTCTTAAAGCTTTTTTTATTCAAAATATATGTTTTTGGTTTAAAACTCGTTATATATAGATATATTTGAAACGTTTAAAAGTAAGTATGAATAAAAGAAACTTCTTAATAATTGTTTTGCTTTTTCCAATGGCTTTAATAGCTCAGGATTATTCTTCCCAGTGGAAAGGTTATTTTTCTTATCTTAATGTTAAAGATGTCTCGCAAGGAAATGGTAAGGTTTTTGTCGCTTCAGAGAACGCTGTTTTTTCGTATGATATAAATACTTCAGAAATTGAAACCCTAACAACTATTAACGGACTTTCGGGCGAAGAAATTTCATCTATCCATTATAGTGAGGCTTATCAAATGTTATTAATTGGCCATACAAATGGTTTAATGGAAGTTGCTTTAGATAATGAAACCAACATAATTACTGTTGTAGATATTTTAGATAAACCAACCATTCCTCCAACAAATAAACAGATTAATAACTTTGAAGAATATAACCAGTTTGTTTATATATCAACAGATTATGGTATTTCTGTATACGATATGTCTCGTCTGGAATTTGGAGACACTTATTATATTGGAAATAATGGAACTCAGGTAAAGGTGAAACAAACAACTATAGCAAATGGCTTTATTTATGCAGCATGCTATAGTGAGATAGGTTTTAAGAGAGCACTTGTAGATAGTCCAAACTTAATAAATTATCAGGAATGGATTTCTGTAGTGCCTTCTGGAAATTATGTGGGCATTCAATCTACCGAAGAAGGATATGTGTATGTAATTAGAGCCGATAGAAGAGTGTTTAAAGTAAACAATACAAACTTAGAATTAAAAACAACTATACCATCAACTGTTTTAGATTATAGAAGTAGAGAAAATAATCTTTTGATTACAACCAAAAACACTTCTTATGTTTTTAATAGCGATTTTGCGCAAACTCTTTCCATTCCAGTGGCAGAACCATATAATACAAAATTTACAGTATCTACTCTTGTAGAGGGATTTATATATATTGGAACTGAAAATTATGGTTTGCTACAAACAGAATACCCTAGTCCTGGAGAGTTTTCTGAAATTCACCCAGATGGACCTCTAAGAAATAGCCCCTTTGCCATTCAAGCCATTGCTAATAATCTCTGGGTTACTTTTGGAGATTATACTTTAGCATACGACCCAGCTCCAGTAAGAAAAAGAGGTTTTAGTCATCTTCCGGCAGAAGAAGCATGGGTAAATGTGCCATTCGATAGTGTATTAGGAGCTAAAAACTTAAATAAAATTGCAGTAAACCCTTTTAATCATCAACAAGCTTTTATTAGTTCTTTTGCTGACGGCTTATTAGAGGTTAATAACGATATTCCTACTATTTTATACGATGAAAGTAATAGTGGGTTGAAATCACTTGTAACACCAAATCCAAATTATAAAAGTATTAGAGTAAGTGCTTCTACTTTCGATTCCAGTGGTGTTTTATGGACTATGACAGGTCGAGTTGCAAAACCCTTGGTATCTTATGATCCTAATTCTGGACAATGGCAAAGTTTTGATTTTACTAGTTTAATCTTAGATCCTTTAGAAGGCGAATGGGGTTATAGCGATATTGAAATAGATCAAAATGGAACCAAATGGATAGGCTCTTATTTTAATGGACTAATTGGTTATAATAATAACAATGGGGTTAAAATAAAAAGTATAAACAGGGAAGAACAAAATATGCCAACACCTTTTGTGTCTACAGTTGCTATCGATAAAAGAAATCAAATCTGGATGGGAACCACTAATGGTTTAAGGGTGTTATACAATACAGCTGGTTTTTTTACAGATCCTTCTGTACAAGCTCAATCCATTATTATTTTGGACGATGGAGTTCCAAAAGAACTTCTATACCAAACCTTTGTATCAGATATAGAAGTTGATGGTTCTAATAATAAATGGGTGGCAACTTATAGCTCCGGACTGTTTTACTTTTCGTCAGATGGTCAAGAAACAATTTATCATTTTACTAAAGACAATTCGCCTTTGCCTTCTAATAATGTTGTAGATATCAAACTAGATCAATCTAATGGTGTTATTTATATAGCAACAGACAAAGGCTTGGTGTCTTATGGGTCTGGGGGTTCACAAACAGCTGAAACTTTAGAAAACGCTTTTATTTACCCGAATCCCGTTAGACCAAACTACAATATGACGGATAAGAAAGTGAAAATTAAGGGCATTACAGATAATATGAATATCAAGATTACCGATATTGAAGGAAATCTAGTAGCAGAAGCTCAATCTAATACTAATACGCGATATAAAGGTTATAATTTGGAGATTGATGGTGGAACGGCATATTGGAATGGAAAAAACTTAGGTAATAATACCGTGGCTTCTGGAGTGTATTTAATTTTGTTATCCGATTTAGGAACTTTTGAAACGAAAGTCATTAAATTAATGGTAGTCAGATAATGCTAACAACTACAAATGCCATTGTTCTATCAAAAATTAAATATAGAGATAACGATTTAATAGTTAAATGCTATACTCAGAAATATGGTGTAGTTAGCTATATATTGAGAAATGTTTCCAGCTCTAAAAAAGGAAAATCTAAAACAGCCTATTTTCAATTATTATCTCAACTGCAATTAGTTGTCTTTCATAAAAATAACAGATCCTTACAAGAAGTAAAAGAGGTTAAAACTCATTATATGTATACGAGTTTACAGACTCATGTTATAAAGAGTTCCATTGTTTTTTTTCTAGCTGAGGTTCTTAGCAGCACTTTAAAAGAAGAAGAAGTTAACCAGAATCTTTACAGTTATTTAGAAACTACTTTACAGTGGCTAGATACAAATTCAGAGTATGCCAATTTTCATCTTCTTTTTTTATTAAGACTCACCAAATACTTAGGATTTTATCCCGAAATGGCCACAAACAATGAAAATTGGTTCGATTTAACAGAAGGAACTTTTCAGAATGATAAAACCAATATGTACGCAATTACAGGTGAAAATTTAATCCTTCTCAAGCAGCTTTTAGGCATAAATTTTGATGCGTTAAACGCAATTAAAATCAATTCAAATCAGCGACAAGCGTTTTTAAAAATGATGCTTTTGTATTTTGAATTACACCTAGAAGGTTTTAAAAAACCTCAATCTTTACAGATTTTTAATCAAGTATTTAATACATAACTTTTACCCAACTAATATGAAGTTTGTTTTATTCCTTTTTTTAGGACTTTTTGCTATAAGCTGGACGCAGGCACAAAATATTCAAGTATTGGAAAGCGAATCTCGGCAACCTATTCCTGGAGTTTCTATTTATAACCAAACAAAAAGTATCACCGTAAGTACCGATATTGATGGAAGAGCTTCTTTAAATAGCTTTTCTGAGATTGAAACTATTTACTTTGAAAATTTTACACACTTATTGTATAAATCGAATAAATCTAAAATTATTGCTAATAACCATATCGTTTTATTGGAAGCTAAAATTGAAGGTTTAGATGAGGTGGTTATTTCTGCATCAAAATTTGAACAAAGCAAACGAGATATCCCTCAGAAAATTATAAGTATAGATGCACAGGAAATTAAATTAGCAAACCCACAAACAAGTGCAGATTTATTAGAAAGTTCTGGAAATGTGTTCATTCAAAAAAGTCAGCTCGGTGGTGGAAGTCCTATGATAAGAGGTTTTTCTACTAATAGATTACTTCTTACTGTTGATGGGGTAAGAATGAATAATGCTATTTTTAGAAGTGGAAATCTTCAAAATGTTATTTCTGTAGATCCTTTTGTAATTCAAAATACAGAAATAACATTAGGTGCTGGTTCTGTGGTTTATGGAAGTGATGCTATTGGAGGTGTTATGAGTTTTTATACAAAAAAACCACAAGTGTCCTATTCTGATAAAATGTATTTTGCAACCAATGCCGTAGTTCGATACGCCACGGCAAATAAAGAGAAAACGGGACATCTGGACTTTAATATCGGCTTAAAAAAATGGGCCTTTTTAACCAGTGTTTCTTATTCGGATTTTGACGATTTAAGAATGGGAAGTCATGGTCCAGATAACTATTTAAGACCAGAATATGTAGTTACAAATAATGGAGTAGACGAAATAATCCCAAATTCAAATCCTAAAATTCAGATACCTACAGGTTATAGTCAGTTAAACCTAATGCAAAAAGTGCGTTTTGAGCCAAAAGAGAATTTAAATTTCGACTTGGGACTAATTTACACGACTACCTCTGATTACTCTAGATACGATAGATTGATAAGATATAAAGGGGATAATTTGCGTTCTGCCGAATGGTATTACGGTCCCCAACAATGGTTTATGGGAAATCTACAAATGACCAAAGTAAGTAGTAGTTCTAATTTATATGACAAGATACAAACCACTTTAGCTTATCAGAATTTTAAAGAAAGTAGAAACGATAGAGACTATCAAAAAATATATAAAGACATTAGAGAAGAAGCCGTAGATGCTTATTCATTTAACACCGATTTTGAAAAATCGTTATCTCCTAAAACAGATTTATTTTATGGGGTGGAATATGTATATAATAAAATAAAATCTACTGGAGATATACTGAATATGGAATCTTCTGAACTAACACCAACAGTTTCTAGATATCCAAATGGCTCTAATTGGCAATCTATTGCTGCCTATACTAGTGTGAAATTTAAATCTAGCGACAAGTTTATTTTTCAATCGGGTTTGCGTTATAACTATATTTTAATGCATGCCGATTTTACAGAAAACAATCAATATCTCCATTTGCCATTTGATAAAACCAATTTAAATTTTGGAGCCTTAACCGGTTCTGCCGGAGTTAGCTGGTTACCAAATAACATCATGCAGTGGAAATTTAATTTGTCCACAGCTTTTAGAGCTCCAAATATAGACGATATTGGAAAAGTCTTCGACTCGGAACCTGGCTCTGTAGTTGTGCCTAATCCAGATTTGGAAGCCGAATATGCTTATGGAGGAGAGTTAGGTCTGACTTTAAATTTTGAGAATGCTGTTATTCTCGATTTAGCTACATATTATACCTATTTAGATAATGCTTTAGTTAGAAAAGATTATAGTTTAAATGGCGAAACTGAGATAATGTATGATGGCGAATTAAGTAACGTACAAGCTATTCAAAATGCTTCTGAAGCAACCATTTACGGATTTGAAGTTGGGGTGCGTGTCAACTTATCTAAACAATTTAAAATAACTTCGCAGTATAATGTTACAGGCGGTAAAGAAGAGAGTAATGGTAAGGAAGTTCCAGTTAGACATGTGTCTCCAAATTTTGGAAATACACATCTTGTTTGGCAAAAAAACAAGTTTTTAGTGGATGCGTTTGCAGAGTATAACGACGAATTGTCCTTTTATCAAATGGCACCATCCGAACAATCAAAGGATTATATGTACGCTATAGATAAAAACGGTAATCCGTACGCACCATCTTGGTTTACATTAAATCTAAGAACACAATATCAAATTACAAAAGCGGCCACCATAACGGCTAGTTTAGAAAATATTACAGATCAACGCTATAAAACCTATTCTTCTGGAATTGCTTCTCCAGGAAGGAATTTAATTATTTCTTTAACTTATAGTTTGTAGATAACAATAATGCATCGTAAAAAAAGCCACTATAAATAACAAATAGTGGCTTTTTGGTTTAAGGTTGGTTTGATTGTGTTTATTTAGTTGAATTCTGATGATTATTTAAAAATAAAGTGTTATTCAAAATATCTAAAATCGTTTTATAGCCTTTTTGCTAATTATTTGTCCATTAGATAACGTAATTTTAGCAGTATAAGTTCCCTGACTTAAATTAGAGAGATTATAAACTTCCGAAGAACTCTTCCCCTTTAACTTGTAAATAGTTCTCCCTAACATATCAATAATCTCAACCGATTCTATTTCGTAATTTCCTGGTACACTAAACTGTATATTTCCATTTTGAAGCTCTATAATAGAAATGCTACTTCCGGTTATTTCATTTTCATTTATAGAAAGAGCAGAGTCTTTAAAAAGAATTTCAAAACGGTTATTGAATTCGCCTACTTCTGAAGTAAAAGAATAAGGCATGTCATTTAAAGCATGCACAAATCCTAACAAATTATCCTTTAGATAAATAATTTGGTCAGTTGTTTTAAACAGTCCGTCTATATGTGCAATCGCTATATGGTAATTTCCTTGTTCTATTATATGTATGCCTAATGGAACGACATCTGTATCTGTAAAAGGCAAAGCTCTCCCTTGAATAATAAAAGGTTTGTTTTCTAATAAAGAATATAAGTGTTGATTGTCTTTTATAGAAGTTCTAGCATCGTACATTCTATCTTTTTCCATGGTCGCTCCATCAATATAACCAACTAAAATTCTATTAGCTCCTTGAGTTTCAGAAACTAAATCCAACCATATTCTGTGTTTTTCAGCTGTATTATAATTTCTTTCGGTGGTTCTATAAAAGTGTGAGTTATCATAAGTGCTATTTCTCATAGAATTAGTAAATTCAATGGTAGAGTTTTCTGGCTCAGATTCCTCTAAATTTACCATAAAACTTTGTCCAGCACCTATATAAAAGTCACCGGGTCCACTTCCAGATCCTGTAGCGTTGTATGGAAGATAATCGGTTTCAGTATAATTGTAACCAAAATCATCATAAAACGGATCGATATATGTTTCAGAAATATTATGTCCGTGAGTCCAGAGGTGGACGTAACCATCTAATTCACTATTGTTTGGGTGCTGTAAAAAGCTAAAAGCATCAATGGCAGAAGGATAAGGGTTTCCAATTAAATTCCATTGATCGTCTATATTACCAGAAATAGTACCTCTAGAAACAGGAACTGTAATAACCCCATTAAATGGAGCCCCATTATTAAATGTTGCTGTATAGATTTGTGGTGTATCTGTATAAGAACTTGGTCCTCTTACAATATAGCCAATTCCTGCTTGCATGGTTTCGCCAGCTGCAGCCACCCAATTACCTTGTGTACCATTGGTATTGTAAATGGTTGGATGCCATCTATAAATTCTATTGCTTGGCGAGCCAGGAGAAATATTGTTGACATTAAAGCCAGTGATAGGAGACGACCAATATACGTAATCCAATCTTCTAATATTGGTATCGCGATCCATACTGATGTTTCCGGTATTTATACCGGCATTATCTCTCTGTACTAAAGAGCCATTATTTTCAATATGCAGTGCTCCGTTGTTGGTAATATTTAAATTGACATCCACATAAGTGCCACCGCTAATAATTAATGTGTTACCGCTATTCACTATTAAGTTACAAGCCTCAAAGCTAACTTGTCCGTTTGTACCGTTACCTGTATTGTAATCAGCATCTATAATGGCAATTTTATCTATAGTTGGGGGTGAAGACCAACCAGTAGCCGTCCATATAGTGCGCTCAATATACAGCCTTACAGCATTGCTTGCTTGGTAACAGCTTGCTGTATCTTCTCTTACTTGACAGTAAAATTGGTAGTTTTCAAGATTTAATACATCTAAAATGGTTAGAGTATCGCTATTCGCGCCAGCATAGTTTGTTCCGTTAATAACTTCAGTCCAGCCAGTATCTCCGGGAGCAGAATAGTACCATTGATAGGCTAATGGGTTTCCTCCAACAAAACCTTCGGTAGCTGTAACACTAATGGAGGCAGTTAGATCGCAATAGCTAGCTGGCAGATTAGGTTGAACAGTTATGGAAGGAGGAACACCTGTGGAAAAATCGTAGGTTCCAATGTCGGAATAATCATTGGTGTTACAAGAACTAGTTCCAGAACCAGCCCAATCTATAATTAACCAATCATTATCATCAAAGTTATTATTTGGTAAAGGACTCGCAGTATTCAGTCTTCTAAAGTTAAACCCTCTATCTCCTGAAACTGTAGTATGCATACTATCCATCCAGTTATTGCTTTCATGCACACCAAATTCGTCTACAACTACAGTTCCAGATGCTTTTAATAAACGAATAGCATCATGTTCATTAGTCTTTTTATTAATTCCTCCAACATTACTAACAAGGTCTGCCAATTCTCCATTTCCGTTAATCGGGCAGCTATTTGATGTTTGTGGGTTTGTTGTAGCTCCAATGGCTATAACGAAAGTATCGTTAGTAAGAATATTACCTGTTAAATTAACAGAATTTGATGGTGAATTTTCTCCATTATTGTATATACCTATAGAATACCCTGAAAGGTTTACAGGACTACCAGTTCCATTATAAAGTTCTATATAAGTGAGGCCTCCTAAAGTAGCATCTGTAATTTCACTAATAAATATATCAGCTAAGGTTGCGCTGCCTTCACAACCACCAATTTGGCTATCAATAATACTAAAAGCAAACGCGCTAGAACAACCCAAACTATTTGTTACTATAAGATTTCCTGTTTGCGCGCCTGTAGGCACAGTAACCTCAATTTCATGATTACTAATAACAGATACAGTTAATGGCGTGCCATTTAAAGTTACTGTTGCTGTACTTATATTGGTGCTAAAATCTGTTAAAGTTATAACGGTACCAATGGGTCCAGAACTTGGTGTTGAAGTCATGCTGCTAGAACCACATATACCAGTACCTCTAACGGCAAAGGTAAATGGGTTTTCATTACTGTCATTATTATTAATAGTTACAGTGGCATTTTTTTCGCCCGGAGTAGATGGACTAAACGCAATCATAACCGGAGTGGAATCTCCAGGTGCCAAGCTTATAGGAGCAGGATTACTTGTAATTATAAACTCTGTAGTAGATACAGTTATACTGCTTAAATCTAAAGGCCCAGTTCCTAAATTTACAATTAAGTAGGTTTTTGGGGCAGAGGTTTGTCCTTCTATTGTTCCAGCAAAGGTGTTGTCATATACCGGAGCAATCCCTGCAGCATCTGGAATATTATTTCCAGAGTTGGTTTCAACACGAATCTCTGGGTCAGGGGTTACCCCGATTCCTGTAAGATTAACAGTACATGAACTCTCATCTACATCGTTATTATTTATAGTTAAAACTCCATTTCTGGTACCATTTGCTGTAGGTGCAAATTGCACGGTAACGGTTTGACTAGCACCTGGTATTACTGTAAACGGTGCAGCAGGTGATACGATTGAAAAATCTCCGGCATTGGTACCTGTTATATTAAGGGAGCTTACATCTAATTCTGCAAACCCTAAATTCTCAATATCAAAAGTAAGGTTGTTTGTACCAAAATTACTTCCAAGAGTTCCAAAATCTATGGTATAACCACAGTTTTGATTGGTAGCTGTATTATCTACTATTTGGAGTTCTGGGGTGGTTGGAGCAGAGTTATTTGCATTAACACGTATATTGTTGAGTCCTATTTTAGGTGATCTACCCGATCCAGAACCTCGGTCTGAATCAAAATCAATCGTGAAAGTGGCGTTATTTGCTATGTTTAAACCAGTTAAAGTGACTGTTCTTAAATCGGGAATATTATTTGTAGCAGATTGGTTATAAGACCAATCTAAAGAAGAAACATTCCCTAAAACTGAGGTAACTGACCAACCTGGCAATCTACTAGCCTGGTGATAAATACTAAAAGCTTCATAACTAATTACTAATTCAGTAATCGGACTTCCAGAGGTATTTCTATAAGTTGCAGTTAGTGTTAAGTGATCTGCAGATCCTGATGGCTGGTAACCGTAGCCATTATTTGGAACCGCATACAAACCTCCAGAGTCGGTGTCAGCTTGATCCCCTCTGTATGTTGTGATTTCTCCAGTATGCGTATAACCATTTGGTAGCGTACCGTTCCATGAATTAAAATTAGTGTTGTAATCTATATTTAATACATTAATGTCTATTTCTTGCCCAAATCCAGACAAACCAAAGCATAAAAGCGCAGCAAATATGAGGGAGTATTTTTTAATCATAGGGAAAACAAATAATGTCTTTTTGTAAGACAAGTAAACAAATATAGTCTAAATTTCAATACAATGCAGTGATTAGTAGCGGGTTACTTATTAACAAATTGTTATTATCTTGCAGCTATGAAATCGGTTAAAACTTACACTCTAGAAGAGGCTAAACGAAACCTAGAAAACTATTGTGCTTATCAGGAGCGATGCCATAAGGAAGTTACCCAAAAACTTTATAAGATGCGTATGATTCCAGAAGCCATAGATCTAGTGGTAGTACATTTGCTGGAACACGATTTTTTAAATGAAACCCGGTTTGCAAAAACCTATGCGCGAGGGAAATTTCGAGTAAAAAAATGGGGTAAAAAACGCCTCGAGATAGAATTGAAAAAACGAGATATCTCTGCGTATAATATCAAAGAAGCTTTTAAGGAAATTCCAGATTCAGATTATCTAAACGTCTTTCACGAATTAGCTGAAAAAAAAGCAGCCACCATCAAAGAAACAAACCCCTTTAAAAAAAAGAAAAAGTTAGCAGATTATCTTTTGTACAGAGGCTGGGAAAGCCATTTGGTGTACGATAAAGTCAATGAGTTGTTTTAATAATCTGTATAGTTATTTTAGGACGAGTCAAATAGTATACCTTTCCCATGGCTTTCCCGTACCTTTCCCATGGATACTCCATGGCTACCTCATGGTAGTATACCAAAACATTAAAAAACTAAATCTTATTTACAATGTGATGCTATAAACACAAAAGGCTCTATAACATACATATCTTAAAAATATAGTTTACTTCTATACATTTTATATGTTTAATTTACTAAATTGAGGCTTCTAATGGTATAAATATCATCAAGCAATTCTTATTAATCTAAGAGTCTTTAAGTCCTATAGATATAACCTGTGTAAATAGGACTTTAAGCACACAAATAACTATGATACAAAGTCAATCTAAAAGTCTTAGCTTTTTTAGTCCCGATTATTCAAATTCTTCGGGCGCCGTTTTTTTCGATGCTGGTATATCTGCTGGAATTCCTTCCCCTGCTGAAGATTTTAAAGGAGAAGAAACACTTTCTTTAGACAATATGCTTGTTAAGAATAGAAAAACCACTTTTTATGCGCGTGTTAGCGGTCAAAGTATGATTGGTGCTGGCTTAGACGATAACGATTTATTGGTAATTGATAGGAGTTTGGAACCTATAAATAATAGAATAGCTGTATGCTTTCTGGATGGCGAATTTACAGTAAAGCGTTTGCGTGTTGAAAAAGATGGGGTGTGGTTACAACCTGAAAACCCAAACTATCAAGCCATAAAAATCAATGAAGACAATAACTTTGTTATTTGGGGAATTGTTACCAATGTGATTAAAAAAGTATAACTTACGCCACCAAAATAAACCACAGACACCTATGGTAGAATTGTCCTCGCTAGACCTTATTTTAATAGTTATTTTCTTCGCAATTACTCTTTTTATTGGAATTTATGTGTCCAAGCAATCTGGAAAATCTGCAGCCGAATATTTTCTTTCAGGAAGAAATATGCCTTGGTGGTTACTAGGTGTTTCTATGGTTGCAACTACTTTTTCTACAGATACTCCTAATTTAGTAACAGATATAGTTAGAACCAACGGCGTTTCTGGAAATTGGGTATGGTGGGCTTTTTTGTTAACAGGACTTCTTACGGTTTTTGTCTATGCTAAGTTGTGGAGAAAGTCGCAAGTCACTACAGATATCGAGTTTTATGAATTGCGTTATGGCGGTCCAGCTGCTCGTTTTCTTAGAGGTTTCCGTGCCATTTATCTGGGAATTATCTTTAATATCTTAGCCATGTCGGCCGTAACCTTGGCAGCCATAAAAATTGGAGCTATTATGTTGGGACTGCAACCTTGGGAAACAGTTGTTTATGCGGGAACAATTACAGTTGTCTTTAGTGCTTTAGGTGGTTTTAAAGGAGTGGTTTACACCGACTTTATTCTGTTTTTTACGGCTATGGCAGGAGCTTTAGGAGCTGCTTATTATTTGGTAGGTTTACCGGAAGTAGGAGGCTTGGAAGCCATGCTTAAACACGAAAATGTTGTAGATAAATTAAATATATTACCAGATTTTACAGATACAGAAGCTCTTATTACCTTATTGATAATTCCTTTGGCAGTCCAATGGTGGAGTTCTTGGTACCCGGGAGCCGAACCAGGTGGTGGAGGCTATATCGCGCAACGTATGTTGGCTGCTAAAAACGAAAATCATGCCATTGGCGCTACCTTCTTTTTTAATATTATGCACTATGCTTTACGTCCGTGGCCTTGGATTATTGTCGCCTTAACATCTTTGGTGATTTTTCCGGATATTGCAAGTATCCAAGAGGCTTTCCCTTTGGTAGCCAAAGATAAATTGGGACACGATTTAGCCTATTCTGCCATGTTAACCAAATTACCAAGTGGTTTATTAGGTTTAGTATTGGCATCCTTAATTGCGGCCTATATGAGTACCATATCTACTCATTTAAATTGGGGAGCATCTTATATAGTAAACGACTTTTATAAACAACAAATAAATAAAGAAGCTTCAGAAAAGCAATTGGTAACTGTAGGTAGATTAGCAACCGTTACCTTAATGGTTTGTAGTGCGCTTTTAGCTTTAGTACTTACTAATGCCTTACAACTGTTCGAAATTATTTTAATGTTTGGCGCAGGAACAGGTTTGATTTTTATTTTGCGTTGGTTTTGGTGGCGAATTAACGCTTGGAGTGAAATTTCTGCAATGTTTGTATCTGGGATAGTTTCTATATTACTAAACTTTACAGATTTAGGAATTTACTTTTTTGGAGATCAAGGACTATTGCCTACTTGGGCAAAATTCCCCATGATTGTTTTGGTAACCACATGTGTTTGGGTATTGGTTACCTTTTTAACACAAGCTGAAAGTAAAACTGTTTTACGAAACTTCTATAAGAGAATTCAGCCAGGTGGTCCAGGATGGGAAAAAGTAGTTGTAGAGGCTAGAGACGAAAACATGGAATTAGTGGATGCCAAAGAAGGAGGTTGGAGTGTGCCTTCTGGTATATTGGCTATGTTAGTAGGTTCTGCTTTAATTTACAGTCTCATGTTTGCCACAGGTTACTTTATATATGGAGAATATACTTCTGCTGTATTACTAACTGGAGCCTCTATAATTTTTGGATGGATCCTGATTAAACTCTGGAAGAAAATAAAAGTGAATATCTTATAAAGCAAAAAAGACTGTCTTAATAGATAGTCTTTTTTTATTTATATCGAATGTTTTAGATAGCTTATTCAGCTAAGATAATAACTTTATTATCTTTCATCTCAACAGTTCCTGATGTTATTTTTAAAAGCAAAAGTTTATCGTTGTCTTTATGCGGACGTATTTCTGCCGGTAATTCATCAAATACTAAATGACTTTCAGTATGAGTATGAATTTTTACGATGCCTTTTTTTAAGAGAGAAATAATGGGCGCGTGATTTTTTAACATTTCAAACTCGCCATCAACTCCGGGAACAACAACCGAATCCACTTCTTTACTAAATAAAGTTGCTTCTGGTGATACAATTTCTAAATACATATCTCTTTTTAGTTATGAGTTATAAGTTATGAGTTTCAGTTTTTGAACTCTAAACTCTGAACTTTTTTATGCTTCTGCAAGCATTTTCTCTCCAGCTTCGATAGCTTCTTCAATAGAACCTTTAAGGTTAAAAGCAGACTCAGGTAAGTGATCTAATTCACCATCCATAATCATGTTAAATCCTTTAATAGTTTCTTTAATATCAACTAATACACCTGGAATTCCAGTAAATTGCTCAGCTACGTGGAAAGGTTGTGATAAGAAACGTTGAACACGTCTTGCTCTATTCACAGCTAATTTATCTTCTTCAGATAATTCTTCCATACCTAAAATGGCAATAATATCTTGTAATTCTTTATAGCGTTGTAATAACTCTTTTACACGAGTAGCACAGTTATAATGCTCATCACCTAAAATATCTGCAGCTAAAATTCTTGATGTAGAATCCAATGGATCCACAGCAGGATAAATACCTAGCTCAGCAATCTTACGAGACAATACAGTAGTAGCATCTAAGTGGGCAAACGTTGTTGCTGGTGCAGGATCCGTTAAATCATCTGCAGGTACGTAAACGGCTTGTACAGATGTAATAGAACCTCTTTTTGTAGAAGTAATACGCTCTTGCATAGCACCCATTTCTGTTGCTAAAGTTGGTTGGTAACCTACGGCAGATGGCATACGACCAAGTAATGCAGATACCTCAGAACCAGCTTGTGTAAAACGGAAAATATTATCTACGAAGAAAAGTACATCTTTTCCTTGTCCTTCTCCAGCACCATCACGGAAATACTCCGCAATAGTTAATCCAGATAAAGCAACACGAGCACGAGCTCCAGGAGGTTCGTTCATTTGTCCGAAAACGAAAGTTGCTTTAGATTCTTTCATTATAGATTTATCAACTTTAGATAAATCCCATCCGCCATCTTCCATAGAATGCATGAAATCGTCACCGTAACGGATAATTCCAGACTCTAACATTTCACGAAGTAAATCGTTTCCTTCACGAGTTCTTTCACCAACTCCTGCGAAAACAGAAAGACCACCATGTCCTTTTGCAATATTGTTAATTAATTCTTGAATCAATACAGTTTTACCAACACCAGCACCACCAAATAAACCAATTTTACCACCTTTTGCATAAGGCTCAATTAAATCGATTACTTTAATACCAGTAAATAAAACTTCTGTAGAAGTTGATAATTCTTCAAACTTAGGAGCTTGTCTGTGAATTGGTAAACCAGCTTCACCGCTTTTAGGTAAGTCTCCAAGACCATCAATAGCATCACCAATAACATTAAATAAGCGACCATATACATCCTCGCCAATTGGCATTTGTATTGGTGCTCCTGTAGCATGAACTTCAGAACCTCTACTTAAACCGTCAGAGGAGTCCATAGCAATAGTACGTACAGTATCTTCACCAATGTGAGATTGTACTTCTAATACTAAAATGGAACCATCAGTTCTTCTAATTTCTAATGAATCGTAAATCTTTGGAAGTTCAGTACCAACTTCGAACTCTACGTCGATAACTGGACCTACTATTTGTGCAACTTTACCTGTAACTTTTGACATTACTCTTGTGTTTATTTATTTGCTAAATGTTTCATATGAAAAAAAACAACTAATTTACCCCGTGGGATAAATGCATTTTTTCGCGCTGCAAAGATAGTAGTTTTAATTTAAAAACAACATGAATTTTTTAGGCTTTTTTAAGCATAAAAAACGCCATCAATCCGAATTAAGGAATGATGGCGTTTTAAACATGTTTTTTACCTATATTATTGTAAGTTAGGAGGGTAGTTTGTAGGATAGTTTCCTGGATCTACAAAATTCCCTGAGGCTTCAAAGTTAGATCCGTAAGTAAGATCTATAGCTCTCATCATCTCGTTAGCCATAACGGCATAACCTCTTGATGTTAAATGAACCCCGTCTAAACTAATCAAACCACCTCTAACTAATTCTGTAGTTAAAATATAGTTTCCAGAAGGAAAACCTATGGTCGACGCTTCAATTAGAATACCTTTAAAATCTACAAGAGCTAAGCTTTTGTTATTTGCAATAGCTTCTATACTTGAATTATAAGCATCTGTTGCGTTTTTGATATTTGTTTGTTCTTGTGGAACAAGCACCCATTTGTCTTCTAAAGGTAGTGTAATACCTTCTATAGAAAATTGACCTGCTAATTCAGGAGATAATCCTTGTTGCATTAATGCTGCTGCATAAGCTTGATTAACAGTTCCAATTACTGAACTACTAGGTAAAACAAATAAATCTGTTTCTGTAGCCTGTCTTGTTTGACCGTAAGTCTGTCCTAATAATCCAGCTACTAATGGTGCCGCTTGTGGTGGTAAACCAAATTGAGCAATAAAATCAGGGAAGGTTGGACTAGCCATTAAAGCGCCAGTTATTTGAGCAGATATATCTGTTAAATACTCGTCCTTAATAACCACTGGACTTGCTTCTGTTTCAGAAAAAACAACCATACGGTTAGGTTCTCCTAAGGCATCATATATTTGATTTAATGCACCAAAAATAGAATTAAGCATTGGAATTTGAGGTCCAAAATCTGGGTTTGTAGGATCTAGAGGGTTATGAGGTACCGTTGTAAAATGTGCTAAGCTTGTAATATACGGTACATTGGCTACAACACCTTTAGCTCCATTTGCTGTTAAGGCATCTACTGCTGCAGAGAAAGACGCTGCAAACACGTTAGGGTCTGTAATATCATTGCTTCCATAAGTTGATGGATCTATATTCCCGGTTTGGTCTACACCTGATCCGCCAGAAGTAGCATAAGCTAAGACATCGTTTCCTCCAATTTCAGATAAGGTAAAAAATGTTGGGTTCTGACTTACAGCATCTCCAAGTACGGTAGCACCAGCACTAGAAGCCATTCTGCCAAAATATGGGTTTAAAGTTCCGTAACCTTGTATTCCTAAATGGAAGCTTTTAGCACCAGGAATACCATAATTATTAAAAGGTCCTGATAAATGATTGGTTACTTGGGTTGTTGGAGTTGCAGGTAATACAACAGGCGCTGTTCCATTAAAATATAGTCTAGGATTGGCAACTACAGTTGGTCCCATTACAAAACCACCAATATTATCGTTCATTAAAGGTTGATTGAAGGTTCCTCCTCCAACTAATTCAAACTTCTGCGATAAAATGTTTGGGAATGAATTTTGTTGTCCTGCTATAAACAAAGCATTGTCTGTAAAACCAGCAGAGAAAGAAGCACCTACCGCCACATAATTTGATAAATCTGCTTCTCCAGCAACTAAGGCTGGTAAAACAGGCTCCGGTGTAGAAGAGTCATCATCGTTATTACAAGCTGTAAAACCTAAGAGTACAGCAAGTAACCATATATATTTTGTTTTCATATTAAATTTTTTCATGATATTATAGGTTATTAAGTGTCCATGATACATAATAAATAGATCCAATACTACCGGTACCAATTGCAGAATAATATTCTTCGCCAAAGGCATTAGAAGCACCTAATTTAAATACGGACTTGATTTTTGGAACAGTATAGCTAATTTGTGCATCTAAAGAATGGAAAGCAGGAATGTCTCCGTCTCCAAAAGTAGCTTCCCACTTATAATCATCACTCCACTTCCAAGCTAAATTAAATCCAAAATTTTTAAAAACTTCGGTATGACCAAAGCCAACTTTTACTTTATGTTCTGGAGTGTTAAAACTTGTTCTAAAATCTGGATTAGCTTCTTGGTCGAAATCTTCTTTAGCATATGTATAACTACCATTTAAATCGAAGCCATTAAATACTTTCATTGAAAGTCCTATGGACCCTCCAAAAGATTTTACATCGACATCTGAATTTGTGTAGGTTTGATATGATTGGTAATCTTTAAAGTTAATCGCGTCAAGAGAGACTCCATTATCTCCTGCTACCCCGTATAAAGGAGCAACAACATTTTCGTTAGATATAAAGTCTTTATATTTATTGTAGTACACACTTAAATCTATAGTTAGAGGGTTTAATTTACCTCTATACCCAATTTCCATAGAACTTACTTGTTCTGGTTTTACAATATCTGGATTCCCAACCTTTAGTAAACTAGCATCTCTTGTTCCAGGGGAGTTTCCACTGGCTAAATATGCAGTAACACTTGAACTTGAGTAAGAGTTGGTATATGCAGCTCCACCTGTTTGGTTTATAATTGCTGGGTGACCGTTTTGTTGTCCGGAAGCACTTACAGCATAATCTCTAGTATATCTATCCAAGTTGGAAGGAGCAGAACCAACTAATACGTATGGTCCGGCATCTAATCCAATAAATAAATCTTGAGTTGTTGGGTTTCTAAATCCTGTTTGGAAAGAAGCTCTAATATTGTGGTTTCTGTTTATAGTTAAACCAGCAGAAATTCTTGGAGACACAAATCCACTGTAAAATTCAGATTTATCAAAACGTGCTGAACCTGTTAATTTAAGTTCTAAGTCTTCGTTTAAATCAAATTGTTTTTGAAGCTGGGTATAGATACCATATTCTGAATAAGGTATAGATCCGTCGTAATCCGTGTATATTGTTCCAGATGAATTTAAATCATATTTTCTAAAAGATCCTCCAAGTTGTACTTCGAGCACATCCCAAAGGTGACTGAAATTGTAGTTACCATCTGCATGGTAATATTTAGAAGCATCTTGGAATTTTGAACCAGTTACTAACTGTGGGTCATTAATACTTTTATTGAAGGCCGCTTTAAACTCTGGCGAACCTGGTTCATATCTTCCTGATTCTGCAGCTTGTCTTGCTAAATCGTGAGCCTGATCTTCTGTAGCACCGCCTATAGTTGCTGCAGCAAAGGTGTTGATATAATCTCCAAACCATTGTTCATCACTTTTCCAAGCTCTGTTAATTTGAATACCGGTCATAGTCATATCATAAGAGTCTCCTGCTTTGTCTGCAACTATATAACCTCTTAAAAAGAAGTTGTCATTTCTAACTTCAATTTTGTGTTGTTGTTGAAAGAAGTTATCAATGCTGTAACGGTTAGATCCTTGATAAATGGTAGAACCTGTACCTACTTTACCTACATAAGCAATTTCGAAATCGTTAGCCCATGGACGGTAGTATAGTCCCCAGTCAGCTTTTATACTTTCTGCATTATAATCGGTTAAATCTCTTTCTTCATATCCTGTTCTACTTACTACAACGTCTGGAATAATTCCTAATCCACCAGAAGCCGAGCGTATGTTTGTAGAAACTTCGTCACCATATATATTGTAACCATCGTAGTTTAAACTAGCTCTAGTGTCACCAGTTCCTGGTTTTCCTTGATAGTTAGTTGCATACCAATCGGTTCCTTTTAACCAGCCAAAATTTACTTTAGCCGCAAATTTATCGCTAAATTTATGTGCGAGTCTAATCCCTAAATCTCTATAGGTGTTGTCTCCAGCAGCATCTTGCGAGGTAATTCCTTGTTTGTAGTAACCACTAATACCTTGCACATCAAACGGGCTTTTACTTCTCATAAAAAGAATTCCGTTGAAAGCGTTTGCTCCATATAGTGCAGAAGCAGCTCCAGGAAGTAACTCGACACTTTGTACATCGGTTTCAATCATTCCTACTAAGTTTCCTATTGGGAAATTTAAGGCAGGAGTTGAGTTGTCCATTCCATCCACCAGTTGCATAAAACGTGTGTTAGAAAAAGCCGCAAACCCTCTTGTATTTATTGAGTTAAACGTTAAACTGTTGGTGTTGATATCCACACCTTTTAAGTTTTCTAAACCATTATAGAAATCTGCAGAAGCTGTATTTTTAATTTCTTTTAAACCAAAACGTTCTACAGTTACTGGGGATTCAAAGATTCTTTCCGGAGTTCTAGAAGCGGAAATAACTACTTCGTCTAATGAAGTTCCTTCTTTCAAGATAAAATTTAAAGTTTGGTTGTTGGCCGTAACCTCTTGGTTTACGGTGCTAAACCCAACACTACTTGCTTGTAATGTAAACGGAGGTTCTTGACTGACAGTTAAAAAAAAGTTTCCATCGAAATCGGTAACTGTACCAGTCGACGTCCCTACTATAATAACGTTTGCTCCAGGAATTGGCTGACTGTTCTCGTCAGTTACAACACCTGAAATTGTTGTTTGTGAGTACGATATCCCACAAAAAAACAAAAATAAAAGTGAAAGGATTGATTTCATTTTATAGTTTTAGTTAATTATTAATTGATTTAGTTAATTTATTATTAGGCAATATATAATAATATTATGAAAACTTTAAGAGGTTTTTGATTAAAATTATGCGTGCATAACATTTTTAACATAATTCTACTTCATTTACTAAATGTTGATTTTGATGATAAAATGGAATATAAGGTGCTGATATTCAATTTAATAAATGTTATATGTTTGTTAATATATCTACATTTTTAAATACAACTTAGAAAAGCTTTTTATATAGTAGAACCATTTATTTGGATATATTGATATAGCTACCTCATGCAAATTGATGACGATAACTACATGTTAATAGAATATGAGGACTATTTAAACAAACCCAAACTAGTTTTAAAACATATAGCTCAAGAAATGGAAATGTCTTTCGATTACTCGAGTGTTATTCCATTCTCTAATAACAGGCAAGTGGATACTACCAACTGCGACCCAGAATTATTATCTGCTACAGATGCTATTTATAAAAGTTTGCAAGAAAGAAAACTTGACTTTTAAAACTTCTTATTATTCTACCGTTACAGACTTAGCAAGATTTCTTGGCTGATCTACATTTTTATCTAATAAAACAGCTATATGATATGATAGTAATTGCAAGGGAATTGTGGTTAATAATGGCGATAAGCACTCTAAGGTTTCTGGAACCTCAATTACATAATCTGCCAGTCTCTGAACGTTGGTGTCACCTTCGGTTACAACCGCTATAATTTTTCCTTGTCTGGCTTTTATTTCCTCTATATTGCTCACTATTTTTTCATAATGCCCTTTTTTTGTAGCAATAACAACAACAGGCATGTTCTCGTCAATAAGAGCAATAGGACCATGTTTCATTTCAGCAGCAGGGTAACCTTCTGCGTGGATGTATGAGATTTCCTTTAATTTTAAAGCCCCTTCCAAGGCTACTGGAAAGTTATAACCTCTTCCTAAATACAAGCAGTTTCTAACATCTTTGTATTTATTGGCTATCATTTTTATATGATCTTCAGACTCTAGTGCTTTTTGTACTTTTTCTGGAATAAGCTCTAACTCTTGTAAATGATGTCTAAATTCTGGGAGTGAGATTTCACCTTTTATTTTAGCTAATTTTAATGCTATTAGTGTTAATACAGTAATTTGTGTAGTAAAAGCCTTAGTTGATGCCACCCCAATTTCTGGTCCAGCATGAGTGTATGCTCCAGCATGAGTTTCTCTAGCAATAGAAGATCCTACTACGTTACAAACGCCAAATACAAAAGCTCCATGAGATTTTGCCAATTTTATAGCTGCCAAGGTATCTGCAGTTTCTCCAGATTGCGAAATAGCAATCACTACATCTTTATTGGTAATTACTGGGTTTCTATATCTAAATTCTGATGCGTATTCTACTTCTACCGGAATTCTAGCAATGTCTTCAAAAATATACTCGGCTACTAAACCAGCATGCCATGAGGTACCACAGGCTACTACTATAATTCTATCTGCATTAAGAAATCTCTCTATATTATCATTGATACCAGCCATTTTTACGATACCTTCTTTAACTAGAAGCCTACCTCTGTAGGTGTCTCTTATCGCGCTAGGTTGCTCATATATTTCTTTAAGCATAAAGTGGTCGAAACCTCCTTTTTCTATTTGCTCTAGATTCATTTGTAACTCTTGAACATAAGGGTCTACCAAAGAATCGTCCTTAATTTTTCTAATTTTAATGTCTTTATTGGCTCTAATAATAGCCATTTCTTCATCTTCTAAATAAATAGCATTTTTAGTATATTCTATGAATGGTGAAGCATCGCTGGCAATAAAAAATTCGTTATCTCCAACACCAACAGCTAATGGACTCCCTAATCTAGCAATTACAATTTCGTCCGGTTTGTTTTTATCGAAAACCGCTATGGCATAAGCTCCAATAACTTGATTTAATGCAACTTGAACAGCTTTCCCTAGCTTTAGGTTTTCCTTTAATTTAACATCTTCAATTAAATTGACAAGTACTTCTGTATCAGTGTCTGATGTAAATTCGTAACCTCTTGCAGTGAGTTCCTTTCTAAGTGATTCGTAATTTTCTATAATCCCATTATGGATAATAACTAAATCTCCAGAATTGGAGTAATGTGGATGCGCATTAACATCGTTTGGAACCCCGTGTGTTGCCCAACGTGTATGTCCAATCCCAATATTTCCATGGGTTGGAATGGATTTATTAACTTTTTCTTCAAGATCTGCAACCTTGCCTTTTGTTTTACAAACATTAAGGTTGTTGCCATCAAATAAAGCGACTCCGGCACTGTCGTATCCGCGATATTCAAGCCTTTTTAAGCCTTCAATAATAATTGGAAAGGCCTCTTTTTGGCCAATATATCCTACAATTCCACACATAGTTTGTTAATTAATTATCTGGTTGGGTATAATATATTTCTAATTGTACTCTTTTGTCTTCTGGGACATTTAAATTGCTACCATGTAAAACCGTGCCTTTTTGAGATAGAGCTGTTCCGATAGGAATTCCTTCTAAATCACCATCATTTAAGACATAAGAATTAATAATCTCGTTAATATTACTTGTAACATACAAGCCTAATTGAAGGTTAGTTGAATCTCTTAGCAAAATATTATTTAAATGCTCGGTCACTCTTATTTTGTACTTACCATTTCCACTAGCATCTTCTTCTAAACGAGATGAGTAGTTCAATTTAGAATTTACGGGGTTGTTTGTATTAGTTGTAGTATCGTAAAAATAATCTACAATAGGAATATTATTCTTAATGTCATAAAGAATTACTCGATCGGGATCCTGTTTTGAAGTCATTTGCGAGGTTTCAATCTCATCTACATAAAAAATTAAATTTGCTTCATTGATTAAACGACTAGGCTCTCCGTTAGTATCTTTATAAAGTAAATTAAATTCGTCTAATACAGCTGGATCTTTAAACAGGTCAACAATTGCTATAGCACCTTCTCCTCCTTTTAAGTAGAGGTTTTGATCTCCGTTAATTTTGTCTGCATTATCATTGGCATTATTTAATAATGAAATTGCTACTGGATCTACAGTTATAGTACTGGCTCTATTTGCTTTGAAGTTCATTATATACTTATTGTTTCTAACAAGTTTAATTTCTTCAATATTGCCATTATCATCTAAAACAACCTCTTCATTACTATAGTTTACTGTTAAATTAGCAGCTGAGCTATCAAAGTTAAGCATAATAGCATTTCCTGTTGTTTCGTCGTTTGCAAGTTCTACTTTAAAATATAAACCTCTAAAATAATCTTTAAAGTTATTAGTATTGCTTAACTCTGGCATGCCTTGTTTGTCAAATAATAAGGTTTTCCAAAAGATATCACCTGGGTTTAGTAGTTTAACACGTAGACTTGGAGGAATAGTTCCGGTTTCTACAACGGGCTCACCTTCTTCATTTTCTTCATAGATGGTTTGTTCTAATTTGCTTGGAAAAAATGCTTCAGATTCGTATAATTTCTCTTTTAAATTACTGGTAGCTCCAAATTCACTATTGTTTGAATAGTATAATTGCGAACCTGTGTCTTCAGTAGCAGCATTATAGTCTCTTAAAAAGTAATTAGATCTATAAATAGTTAATTTAATGGGTTTGTCTCCGTAAAGGGAATCTAATTCATATTTATCCATTCCAGATTCGCCCGTTTCACTCGAGAAATACGGAATGGTTAAATAAACACTTGAGACCTCTGGATTTCTACCAAAATCAGGACTAAGATAACCATTGGCAGGTACAACCTGAGTCAAAATCTCGTTAGTAGTTTCTGAATAAATAGGATCTGAATAGATACCCAGAAAGTTTGAAGGGAAATTACTAGTTTGCAGAGGTTTTATTCTTTTGTTGTAAGCTACAACAGGAAACTTATCGCTACTAGTTCCAAAATTCTGGATCCCCTCAATGTCGCTTTCTAAGGAGTTGTAATCGTTGTCACAAGCAATAAAAGCAATACCAATTAGAGATAAAATGCTGATAAACTTTGAAACTTTAATGATTCTTTTCATAAATATAATATAGAATAATCTGGGCTTAGCCTAAAACTTTTGTGTTGTAAAAATCCACATAAGCTTCTCCAAACTCATCTTTCGATTTATAATCGAGTATTGGTTTTTTAGATTCATTTAAATATTTGCTCAATTCGTCTGGTATCTCTTTCGAACCTATAATTAGGGCGTCAGAATGGTCGATAGCCACTTTCATTAAGCTATTGTACGTTGGCTTTGCAAGCTCTTTAATAAAAGCGTCGTCAATATTATCGAACTTAACTTTGTTAACCATGTCTTTGTTTAACGTACCTTCGAAACTTTGATTGTATATAGAAGTCACTATTTTACTTTCAGTAAATAATGGTTCGTCTTTATAAAATTGCTTTAAGTACATTGGCAATAATGATGCCAACCAACCGTGAACATGTATAATGTCTGGAGACCAGTTTAGTTTTTTAACAGTTTCAATTACACCTTTTGCAAAGAAAATAGCGCGTTCGTCGTTGTCTGGAAAAAGAGCTCCATCTTCGTCTGTTAAAGTAGCTTTTCTTTTAAAATATTCGTCATTGTCAATGAAGTATACTTGAATGCGCTCTTTAGGAATAGATGCCACTTTAATAATTAAAGGCATGTCTAAATCGTTAATAACCAAATTAATTCCTGAGAGTCTTATTACCTCATGCAACTGGTGTCTTCTTTCATTAATATTCCCATATCTAGGCATGAAAATTCGTATTTGTCCGCCTTGTTGATTCACCATTCTAGGTGTTTCAAAGGACATTGAAGAAATTTCAGTTTCTGGTAAATAGGGTACAACTTCAGATGATACGTATAATATCCTCTTATCTTTCATAACATAATGCTTTTGGGTAATTCAAAATAAAATCACGCAAAAATACAAAATTTTATGCAGATTCGTTGTAAAATATTAAGTTTGCACGCGTTAATATTTTTATAAAGTGAAGATTTTTACAGAAAGGACCCAAATTCAAAACGTCATTAGGCAAAATAAGACCAGGAATTTGTCTATTGGCTTTGTTCCAACTATGGGAGCATTACACGACGGACATTTGTTTTTGGTTAAAGAAGCCTTAAAGGAAAATCAAGTAGTGGTGGTAAGTATTTTTGTTAATCCTACACAGTTTGATAATAAAGATGATCTTAAAAAATACCCTAGAACTTTAGATAACGATGTTGAGTTGCTGGAAAGTGTTTCTAAAGATATTCTTATTTATGCACCAACAGTAGCCGATATTTATAATGGGCAGACCGTTTCGGAAGCCTTTGATTTTGATGGCTTGGAGTTTGAAATGGAAGGTAGGTTTAGATCTGGACATTTTGATGGTGTTGGAACTGTTGTAAAACGATTATTAGAAATTGTTACACCAGATAATGCATACTTTGGTAAGAAAGATTATCAGCAATTGATGATAATTAAAAAACTAGTTGAAAAACAACAAATTCCTGTAAATATCGTTGGTTGCGATATCTATAGAGAAGTCAATGGCTTAGCTATGAGTTCTAGGAATGTACGTTTAAAAAGGGAATATAGAGAAGCAGCGCCTTTTATTTTTAAAACGCTTCAAACTGCCAAAAATAAGTTTGGCACAAAAAGTGCTAATAAAGTTACGGAATGGGTTGAAAATGAATTTGCTAAACACAAATTTCTAAAATTGGAATATTTTATTATTGCCGATGCAGTAACCCTGAAGTCCGTTAAAAGAAAGAATAAGAATAAAAAATATCGTGCTTTTGTTGCTGTTTACGCAGACGATATACGACTAATAGACAATATAGCACTAAATTAATTACCTTTAACACATGCAAATACAAGTTGTAAAATCTAAAATTCACAGAGTAAAATGTACGGGTGCAGAACTTAATTATATTGGTAGTATTACTATCGATGAAGATTTAATGGATGCTGCCAATATTATTCAAGGCGAAAAAGTTCAGATTGTAAATAACGATAACGGCGAGCGTTTAGATACATATGTTATTCCCGGTCCAAGAGATAGTGGAGAAATTACTCTAAACGGAGCAGCCGCTAGGAAGGTGTCTGTGGGGGATACGCTTATTTTAATTACTTATGCTTTTATGGATTTAGAAGAAGCAAAAGTATTTAAACCAGCTCTAGTGTTTCCAGATGAAGCCACCAACAGATTAATATAAATTGAATCAAACGCTTAAAAAATATTTAAAAATCCTACTCCCAATTTTGTTGGGAGTTTTTTTAATAGGCTATTCTTTATCTAAAGTACCTTTAAATGAACTGTTAGTATTTGTTAAAAATGCCGACTATAGTTGGATTCTTTTAGGCATGTTATGTGGTTTATTGAGTCATTTATCTAGAGCTTATAGATGGCGATTTCAATTAGAACCCTTAGGTTATAAAGTAAGGTTTGCAAACAGTATTATGGCTGTTTTTTCGGCTTATTTAATTAATTACACCATTCCCAGAGCGGGCGAAGTTGCTAGAGCTTCTATTTTAACAACTTACGAAGATGTTCCTTTTGAAAAAGGTTTCGGCACTATAGTATCAGAGCGTGTGGCAGATTTAATAGTAATGTCTGCTATTATTGGAATAACTCTTTTTATTCAATTCGACTTTATCTATCAGTTTTTTATTGAAAAATTTAATCCCTTACACATAATAATAGCTTTAGTTGCATTGACTCTCATTGCGTTTGTTGGTTTTAGGTATATAAAAAGCAGTCAATCTACTTTTGCTTTAAAAGTAAAAAAGTTCTTGGCAGGACTTTTAGAAGGTGTTTTAAGCATCTTTAAAATGAAAAAGAAATGGGCTTTTATTGGTCACACCCTTTTTATTTGGAGTATGTATATAGTTATGTTTTACGTTACAACTTTTTCTCTAACAGAATTACAGGGTATATCTTTTGGTGCGGTTTTATTAGGGTTTATTTCAGCCACTTTTAGTATTGCTGCTACAAATGGAGGTATAGGTTCTTATCCAATTGCTGTCTATGCAGCTTTTTCTCTTTTTGCCATCCCAGAGTCTCCAAGTATGGCTTTTGGCTGGATTGTATGGGCATCGCAAACCGTTCTTCTTGTTTTGGCCGGTGGACTTTCTTTGATCTTATTGCCTGTTTTTAATAAAAATAAAAGAGCGGAAATTACTAAGAATAAAGATGAAGTTTAAATAACTAAAATTTTCAATCTTATAGGTATTTTACTACCTTGCATGGCATTCTTAACCATGTAAAAAATGAAAAAACAGATCTACTTATTAATCTTTCTTGTGTGTATTAAATTTGTAAATGCTCAAGTAATTTACGAGCCGTTTAATTCTTCAAAATTAGGTGAAACTCGCGAAGTTAAAATCCAATTACCAAGAGGATATGACGCTAATCCAGATAAAAAATACCCAATAATTATGGTATTTGATGGCGATTATATGTTTGAAGCCGTTTCTGGAAATGTTGATTATTACTCTTACTGGGAAGATATGCCAGATGCTATTGTGGTTGGTGTTAATCAAATGGGTAGCAGAGAGGCAGATATGTACTATTCTGAGCAAAATTCATTACCAATTGAAACTGGTGCTAGTTTTTTTGAATTTATTGGCATGGAATTAATCCCACATATTGAAAAAACATACAGAACCGAAAAATTTAGAGTAGCTATTGGACATGGAGAAACAGCCAACTTTATCAATTATTACCTGCTAAAAGGAGATCCAATATTTAAAGCATATATAGCTATATCTCCAGATTTGGCACCAGATATGTTAAACTATATTCCAGAAAGATTAGGTAAAATAGAAACAAAGATGTTTTATTACTTGGCAACTTCAGAGAATGATGTGGCGTCTATTAATACAGGTTCAGAAGCATTAAATACAGCTATTTCAGGAATTGATAATAAAAATATTCTCTACAATTTTAAAAAATTAGAAGATCCTACTCATTATTCTTTACCAGCTTACGTTATACCAGATGCGTTACAGAAAATATTTTTGGTATACCAACCCATAAGTAAAAAGGAATATAGAGAAACTATTTTAGAATTGGAGTCTTCTCCAGTGGTATATTTAGAAGAAAAATATCAAACTATTCTAGATTTATTTGGAGTTGATAAAAAAATCCTACTAAACGACTTTAAAGCAATCCAAGCCGCTATTGAGAAAACAGAGAAGTTTGAATATTATGAAGATTTAGGAAAACTTGCTAGAAAACAATATCCTAAAACTATGTTGGGAAGTTACTATTTAGCGCGTTTCTATGAAGAAACTGGTGAAACTAAAAAAGCAATGAGAACATATCAGTCGGCATTTGTTTTAGAGGAAATTGCAGGAATTACCAAAGACTTAGTTTTGGAAAAAGCAGATGAAATTAAAGCGGATTTTGGGTATTAATTAAAAACACTTCCGTTTTTTTCGGAAAGTAAACATGGCTAAAGTAAAAACAACTTTTTTCTGCCAGAATTGTGGCACACAGTATTCTAAATGGCAAGGACAATGTACAGCTTGTAAAGAGTGGAATACTATTACAGAAGAAGTTATTCAAAAACCAGAAAAAAGCGATTGGAAAACGCCAACTTCAGCTTCAAAACGTGTTTCCAAACCCTTGCTTATTAACGAAATTGATGCTTCGCAAGATGCTAGAATGGCAACAAGCGATCAAGAGTTTAATCGGGTGCTTGGAGGTGGTATTGTTCCTGGTTCCATGATATTGTTAGGGGGCGAACCTGGAATTGGAAAAAGTACCTTATTGCTACAAATAGCTTTAAAATTACCTTATAAAACCTTGTATGTTTCAGGTGAAGAAAGTCAGAAACAAATAAAAATGCGCGCGGAGCGTATTAATCCAACTAGTAGTAATTGCTACATTCTTACTGAAACAAAAACACAAAATATCTTTAAACAAATAGAAGATTTAGAGCCGGATATTGTTGTTATTGATTCTATTCAAACTTTACATAGTGATTATATAGAATCTTCTTCAGGAAGTATTTCTCAGATAAAAGAATGTACCACAGAATTGATAAAATATGCAAAAGAAACAGCAACTCCAGTTGTATTAATTGGACATATTACTAAAGACGGGAATATAGCTGGACCAAAAATTTTAGAACATATGGTCGACACGGTTTTACAATTTGAAGGAGATAGAAATCACGTGTTTAGAATTCTCCGAGCTAACAAAAATCGTTTTGGATCTACAAACGAACTAGGTATCTACGAAATGCAAGGTTCCGGATTACGTGAAGTATCAAACCCGAGTGAAATTTTAATTTCCAAAAAAGACGACGAGCTTTCTGGGAATGCCGTTGCTGCCACTCTGGAAGGCATGCGACCTTTAATGATAGAAGTTCAAGCCTTAGTAAGTACAGCTGTTTATGGAACACCACAGCGTTCTGCCACGGGTTTCAATGCTAAACGCTTAAATATGTTGTTGGCAGTTTTAGAAAAACGAGCTGGATTCAGATTAGGAGCTAAAGATGTGTTTTTAAACATAACAGGAGGAATAACAGTAGACGATCCAGCTATCGATTTAGCAGTAGTAGCTGCTATTCTTTCATCTAATGAAGACGAAGCCTTACAAAAAGATATCTGTTTTGCAGCTGAGGTTGGCTTATCTGGAGAAATACGTCCAGTACAACGTGTGGAACAACGTATCTTGGAAGCTGAAAAATTAGGATTTTCCACCATATTTGTCTCTAAATACAATAAAATTGTTCTAAAAAACACCGGTATTAAAATTCAAATGATATCTAAGATTGAGGATTTGGTAAACTTTATAGTTTAAAATTATTAATAATATGAAAGATAAAATAACATTTTCAATTCACAAAAAAGAAATGTTTGTTGCAATATTATTTTTACTTTTTTTCCGTTAAAAACTCAATTTTACAATGTCATTTATTTTCTATTTGACTTCATAATAACAAAAGGTAAAATATCAGAGGTTTTTACATTTAATTATTTAGGTCATTTGTTGGGATGTATAGAAGTTAAAGAGCTAAACGAATCTTTGGGTTTCAGATCCAAAATTTTTAATAATCTGACTAGTTTATTTTTCTTTTTATTCTCTATAGTTAGCTGGTTTATATTAAAAAGAAGAATTTCAGAAAAACAAAATTTTAATTACATAGACTGGTTAATATTTACAGTATTTTGTTTCTCATTAGCTGACTGTCTTGAATTTTTGGCAGAATTTTTTAATAATTTTTAAGTTTATATGGATAACATACAAACAAAGTTTATTAGAATTATTCAAAATTTTGTCATATTAATTTTGGCCCTAAATCTTTTTTTTAGATTATGTAACCTTTCTATGAAAAAACAAATTTTATTTATTGTTTTTCCTTCTTCAATAATCAGTTTTATTATTTGTTTTTTTTATTTAGCACCAATGATTTTGCCAATTGTAACCAAGTGAGATTATTAATTAGGGATTTCACTACTTTTTCACTGCCTATTTTCCTAAAAATCATTATTTTCGCAGGTCGAAAAGAATGAATGATATCATGAGTACAAAATTCCCTGAATATAAAGGACTTGACTTGTCAAATGTAGCTAACCAAATTAGCTCATATTGGGAAGAAAATAACATATTTGAAAAGAGTGTAACCACTAGAGAAGGCAATAAACCATTTGTGTTCTTCGAAGGCCCTCCGTCAGCAAACGGACTTCCAGGCGTGCATCACGTGTTAGCTCGTGCTATTAAAGATATTTTTCCTCGTTATAAAACCATGAAAGGTTTCCAAGTAAAGCGTAAAGCTGGTTGGGATACACATGGTTTGCCAATAGAACTTGGTGTTGAGAAAGAATTAGGAATTACTAAAGAAGATATTGGTAATCCAGACAGCGAAAAGGGTATTTCTGTTGAAGATTATAATGCAGCTTGTAGAAAAGCTGTTATGAGATATACTGATGTTTGGAACGATCTAACTCAAAAAATGGGCTACTGGGTAGATATGGACAATCCATACATAACTTACGATCCTAAATATATGGAATCGGTTTGGTGGTTGTTAAAGGAAATCTACAACAAGCGCTTGATGTATAAAGGGTATACCATTCAGCCTTATTCTCCAAAAGCCGGAACTGGATTGAGCTCGCATGAGCTAAATCAGCCAGGAACCTATCAGGACGTTACAGATACCACAGTTGTTGCACAGTTTAAAGCCAACGAAGACTCGCTTCCAGATTTTTTACAAAACGAAGGAACTATTTTCTTTTTAGCTTGGACCACAACACCTTGGACTTTACCAAGTAATACAGCTTTAACCGTTGGACCAAAAATAGATTATGTTTTAGTAGAAACCTACAATCAATATACGTTCGAGCCAATGAATGTTGTTTTAGCAAAACCATTGGTAAATAATCAGTTTGATGGAAAGTTTAAAAGAGTTGAAACAAAACCAGAGCTATTAGAATATAAGTCAGGAGGTAAGCACATTCCTTATTATGTTGTAAAAGAGTTTAAAGGCAAAGATTTAGTAGGAATTACTTATGAGCAATTACTGCCTTATGCACTTCCAAACGACAATCCGGAAAACGCATTTCGTATTATTTCTGGAGATTTTGTTACTACAGAAGATGGAACAGGAATCGTACATACAGCGCCAACTTTTGGAGCAGACGATGCTTTGGTGGCTAAACAGGCTAAACCAGAAGTGCCACCATTGTTAGTAAAAGACGATCAAGGAAACTTGGTTCCGTTGGTAAACTTACAAGGGAAATTTAGACCAGAAATGGGAGAGCATGCCGGTAAATATGTTAAAAATGAATATTATGCTGATGGCGAAGTTCCAGAACGCTCTGTAGACGTAGAACTTGCCATTAAATTAAAAGAAGAAAATAGAGCCTTTAAGGTTGAAAAATATAAACATAGCTATCCAAATTGCTGGCGTACAGATAAACCAATACTATATTATCCGTTAGATTCTTGGTTTATTAAAGTAACAGACGTAAAACAACGTATGTTCGAATTGAATGAAACTATAAATTGGAAGCCAAAATCTACTGGAACTGGACGTTTTGGAAACTGGCTAGCTAATGCCAACGATTGGAATTTATCTCGTTCTCGTTACTGGGGAATTCCATTGCCAATTTGGAGAACAGAAGATGGTAAAGAAGAAATCTGTATTGGTTCTGTTGAAGAATTAAAAACTGAAATGAAACGTTCTGTTGAAGCAGGTGTTTTAGCAAAAGATATTTTTGAAGATTTTGAAGTTGGAAATTATTCCGAAGAAAACTATGCGAAAATCGATTTACATAAAAACATTGTAGACGAAATTGATTTAGTGTCTCCTTCTGGAAAGCCAATGAAACGCGAAGCAGATTTAATTGATGTTTGGTTCGATTCTGGTTCTATGCCTTATGCACAATGGCATTACCCGTTTGAAAACAAAGAACTAATTGATGAAAATAAGGCTTTTCCAGCCGATTTTATTGCAGAAGGTGTCGATCAAACTAGAGGTTGGTTCTATACCTTACATGCCATAGGAACAATGGTTTTCGATTCGGTTGCCTATAAAAATGTTGTTTCAAATGGGTTGGTTTTAGACAAAAACGGACATAAAATGTCTAAACGTCTTGGTAACGCTACAGATCCGTTTGAGACTTTAGCTACTTACGGAGCAGATGCCACACGTTGGTATATGATTTCAAATGCCAATCCTTGGGATAACTTAAAATTTGATGTCGATGGAATAGAAGAAGTAAAACGCAAATTCTTCGGAACGCTTTATAACACATATTCTTTCTTCACATTATATTCAAACTTAGATAATTTTAAGAATTTAGAAGCAGATATTCCATTAGGTGAAAGACCAGAAATTGATAGATGGATTCTTTCAGAATTACATACTTTAATTCAAAAAGTAGATGCATTTTATGCAGATTACGAACCAACAAGAGCTGCCAGAGCTATATCAGATTTTACACAAGATTATGTAAGTAACTGGTTTGTGCGTTTAAGCAGAAGACGTTTCTGGAAAGGCGATTATCAACAAGATAAAATTTCAGCGTACCAAACGCTTTACACCTGTATGGAAACCATTGCAAAGTTAGGCGCTCCAATTGCTCCTTTCTTTATGGATAGGTTATATTTAGATTTAAATTCTGTATCTAAGAAAGAAGCTTTTGAAAGTGTACATTTAGCAAACTTCCCTGTGTACAACGAGACATTTGTAGATAAGAGCCTAGAACGCAAAATGGAAGCAGCTCAAACAATATCTTCTTTAGTATTATCGTTAAGAGCTAAAGAGAAGATAAAAGTGCGTCAGCCATTACAAAAAATCATGATTCCTATTGACTCTAAACAGCAAAAGGAAGAGATATTAGCAGTTGCCGATCTTATAAAACACGAAGTAAATGTTAAGGAGGTAGAAATCTTAGAAGATGCTTCAGATATTTTAGTAAAACAAATAAAACCTAATTTCAAAACCTTAGGACCTCGCTTTGGTAAGGATATGAAATTGATAGCTAATACTATTGTTGAATTTACTTCTGAAGATATTAAGGAAATCGAGCAAAATGGTAAAATTGAGGTTGTAATTAACGAAAAAAGTATTACATTAGAGCAGACAGATGTAGAGATAACATCTCAAGATATTGAAGGTTGGCTTGTAGCGAACGAAGGAGCATTAACAGTAGCTTTAGATGTGACTATTTCTGACGAACTACGAAAAGAAGGAATTGCAAGAGAACTTGTTAATCGCATTCAAAATTTACGTAAAGATTCAGGATTTGAAGTAACAGATAAAATTGAGGTTCAGCTTCAAAAAGATGAAAAAATAGTGGATGCCATACAAACAAATATGTCGTATATTAAGGCTGAAACTTTAACAGAGAAATTAGAAATTATTGACCAAATAAATAACGGTATAGAAGTTGTTTTCGACGATGTTAGCACCAAATTATTTATTAAAAAACATTAAGAACATGGCAGAAGATTTAAAAGTAAGGTATTCGGATAAAGACTTAGCAGAATTTAAAGGTCTTATTCAGGATAAAATTGTAAAAGCTCAGCACGATTTAGATTTAATAAAAAGTGCTTATATGAACGATTTAAATAATGGCACGGACGATACGTCTCCTACCTTTAAAGCGTTTGAAGAAGGTAGCGAAACTATGAGTAAGGAAGCTAATTCGCAATTGGCAATTAGACAAGAAAAGTTTATTCGCGATTTGAAAAATGCACTCATTAGAATTGAAAATAAAACTTATGGAGTTTGTAGAGTAACTGGGAAACTAATAAACAAAGATCGTTTAAAATTAGTGCCACATGCTACTTTAAGTATTGAAGCTAAAAACATGCAACAATAGTATTTATAATATCTAAAAAGGAATCTAATAATTAGAAATTCAATCTTTTTAGTTTTCCGAAAATTAAAACTTTAAAACGCTTCATTTTGTTGAGGCGTTTTTTTATACCTTCTTTTTCTTTAAATGAAGTATATTATATACATCTTCTTTCTGTTTTTTTTGTGTCAAATCCAAGCGCAGAAAACAAGTACTAAATCCTTTTCGTCTAAAGGAATTTCAACTCTTGTTATAGATGGTAATTCTGTTTTTAAAATAGTTGTTGAAACCGCTAAAACTAAAAACATTTCTATTTTTTCTGAAGTTAGAGGAGAAAACAACCAGCATGTGGTTTTATTTACAGATATAAAAGATAAAAAACTGCATATCTCCAGTACATTCCACCCTATGTTTGTTGCAAATAACGATAAATTAAGTGCGCACAAACTTATTTCTATAGAGCTGAAGTTAATAATTCCTGAGAATATGAGCCTTTTAATTTCTAGCGATATTGCTCTGGTATTTTTATCCGGAAACTATAAATATGTAGATGCCGAATTGATAAATGGTTCTTTTAATGCTGAAAAATTCTATGGAAATTTGTTGGTTAATACCATTCATGGAGATATTAAATTAGAAACAAATTGGGCTCAAGTTGAAGTTTCAACTAAACATGGTAGTGTAAAGAAAGAAGCTTTAAAACCAGGCGAACATCAAATAAGTTTAAATTCAATAAATGGAAATATTACTGTTAAGAAAACTGAATAATATGTCTATTTTTGAAAAATAATCTATTACTACTATAAATTCACCCGCATTATTGGGAAATAATATGAGCTTAAAAAAATCTATTCTTTTCATTACTCTTATTTTATTGATAGATCAGATAAGCAAAATCTATATTAAAACACATTTCACTATAGGAGAAGAACATCAAGTATTTTCATGGTTCAAAATCTATTTTGTTGAAAACGATGGTATGGCCTGGGGTACTAAGTTTAGCGACTTTATTTCTTTTATAAGCGATAGAACAGCAAAATTATCTTTAACCGTTTTTAGAATTGTAGCTATTTTTGGAATTGGTTATTGGCTATACGATGCTGTAAAAAAGCAAAGTCCAAAAGTATTGATTTGGGCAATTATTTTCATTTTTGCCGGCGCCCTTGGGAATATTCTAGACTCCGTTTTTTATGGTGTTTTGTTTAACGACAGTCGTGGACAAGTGGCTTCATTTTTACCTGCAGAAGGAGGTTACGATAGTTTATTGCATGGAAAAGTAGTAGATATGCTTTATTTCCCATTATGGAAAGGTTATTTACCAGAATGGTTGCCTTTTTATGGAGGAGAATATTTTACTTTTTTCGAACCTGTTTTTAATGTGGCCGATGTGGCAATAAGTACAGGGTTTTGTTTGATTATTTTTTTTAATAAAAAAGCCTTCCCAAAAGACTAATTAGAATTTGTACATTTCTGTAGGAGTAACACAATAATCTAAAGGAATGTCTCCTTCAAAAACATCTTCAATTTTTGTTTCAGCTTCAAAGAAAGACAAGCCTATTTTTATAGTTTCTGGTTTGCAATTTGCTAAAAACTTATCGTAAAAACCTTTGCCATAACCAACGCGATGCCCTTGAGTATCGAAAGCTAATAGCGGTACAAAAACAAGATCTATCTTTTGATTAGAAATCTCAATGCCGTCAATAGGTTCCGGTATATTATAACGATTTTTCTTGATAACTGTATTGTCCGTTAAAAGAAAATGAGTCAAATTTCCGGTAGAAAAATCACTTTTAGAAATTACAATATTTTTATCTTTTCCAGACAGAATACTCAATAGATAATCGGTGTTAATTTCTTTGTGTTCAACAATAGAAAGAAAAACATGATAAAAAGAAAGCTCCCAAATAGGTAACTCTAAAAGGTTGTTGGCAATCTGCAGACTTAAATCCTCAATAGCTTCTTGTGATAACTCCTGACGTTTTAGCTTGTAAGCTTTTCGTAATTCAGATTTATTCATCACACTATTTTTTTAATTTAGTTGTAATGTGAAATAAGGCATCTCCTTGATATACAATAGGAGATTCGTTAACGTTTATAATATATCCTTCGTGATTTGCTTTTACAAAATGATTAAATTTTCCATACGGATCTGTAATATTTCCTATAATATCTCCAACATGTACTTTGGTGCTAATAATAGCTGAAGCTTTAAACATTCCAGAATAATTAGCACGTTGCCATTTGCCCCCAGTTATAAAAAGGCTTTCCTTTTTTGGAGGAGTTACTTTAAATTTTGACTGTAACATACCAAAGTGATGTAAAATTCTTTTTGCTCCGTTAACGGCAGTATTTGTAACGTTATTGTCTATATATAACGATTTTCCACCTTCAAAAAGTAACATGGTTTTGCCAAGTTTAAAACAGGTATTTCTAAAAGACTTCTTTAAATGTTTCGAGTAAAAAACAAAAGGAGCACCAAACACCTGAGCTAATTTATCTAACTCAGGATTGTTTTTAGCAATCCTAATTTGGGGAGCATTAAACCTGCCAGCTCCACCCGTATGAAAGTCTAAAATAAAATCGACGTCAGTTACTACCTCTTTAATTAACTCGAATGCTACACGACTAGCAAGAGAACCTTTTTTAATACCCGGAAAAACTCTGTTTAAATCGCGACCATCAGGGAATTCTCGTTTTAAATTTATAAATCCAAATACGTTTATAATAGGCATACAGATAATAGTTCCGCACTTGGGTTTGTTAATACCTTTAGCAATTAGTTGTCTTACAATTTCAACGCCATTTACTTCGTCTCCATGAATACCAGCAGTAAATAAAACTACGGGTCCTGGTTTTTTTGAGCGTTCAACAATAACGGGAACGTCAATGCTTGAAGTGGTATGTAAATTGGCAACTCCAAAATTAAGTTCGTAGCTCTCACCAACTTTTATTTTTCTTCCTAAAATGGTGATATACTCTTTATGTACGTAATCCATTATTTATTTGTTTTTCTCAATATAGGTAATAATGGCCTTGGCAATATTTTTTCCAGTTGCAGCTTCAATCCCTTCCAAACCGGGGGTTGAATTAACCTCCAATAATAATGGACCTCGGGCAGACTGTAACATATCTACACCACAAACTGGTAGTTTTAAAGCTTTTGCAGCATTCATGGCAAGTTTTAGTTCGTTTTCATCTAATTTTATAATCTCTGCAGATCCACCTCTGTGTAGATTAGATCGGAATTCTCCATCTTTTCCTTGACGTTTCATAGTGCCAACAACCTGTCCGTCTACCACTAAAGCTCTTAAATCAGCACCTTTAGCTTCCTTGATAAACTCTTGAACAATAACACGAGCTTCTAATCCATTAAAAGCTTCTAAAACAGATTCGGCTGCATTTTTTGTTTCAGCCAATACAACACCTAAGCCTTGTGTACCTTCCAATAACTTTATTATTACAGGAACGCCACCTACGTGATTAATTGCTTTTTGAACATCTCTGGAATAATTGGTGAAAACAGTTTTAGGCATTCCAATTCCGGCCTTACTTAATAGCTGTAAACTTTTTAGTTTGTCTCTGGAGCGCAAAATAGCCCCAGAAGACGCTATAGAAAACACGCCCATCATTTCAAACTGTCTAACTACAGCGCAGCCATAAAAAGTTACCGATGCTCCAATTCTTGGGATAATAGCATCCACATAATCTAAGTATCTATCTTTATAATAAATGGTAGGTTTTTCCTTTTCAATAATAATATCACATTTTAAAGGGTCTATAACTTCCACTTTATGATTCCTTTTTCTGCCTTCCTCAACGAGTCTTTCAGTGGAATATAAATGTGGGTTTCTAGATAAAATAACAATATTCATTTGTTTGCTGTATTAAGAATTAGATGGATTAGATTTTTTATAAGATACATTTTGTAAATCGACATTGACAAGAAATTTTTTACTTAAAAACTGTCTCCCAATAAGCACAGGGAACTTCATGTCGTCTCTGGTGCTCAAAGTTAGATTAATCTTATAGGTTTTTCCAAAAAATATGACTTCAGATTTAATTTTAAATCTATTTTCTTTAAAACCGTTGCTGCTTTTTACATTTGTGGTAGAATAACTATCAAAAACTACTTGCTTTCCGCTAAAATTTGGATGTCCTTTACTATAGAAGGTGCATTTTAATTTTTCGCCATCAACAATTATTTCAGAACAATGTATAGCAGATGTATAAGCTCCAGTGTCTATTTTGGCATCGATATTGAATAAATTTAAACTAGGAAAGTCGATCTTTTCAACTCTTCCAATAACTTGTTTGTCCATTTTAAAAAATATTAAAAAGTGAAGCAAGGTAATCAAATAGCCTACTTATTTATGTTGAACAGGTTATTTTTTTATCACTTTAATTTAAACGTAAAACTTATAACTAAAAATATTAAATGAATTACCTTTGAGAGATGTTATAAAAATACACTTTTCTTCAAAAAAAATCATAATTTCATACTACCAATGTTATAATCTTTTAAATAACAACCCTATTTTTAATGAGCGAAACTCCTCTTGACATACAATTAAAAACCTTGCCTAATGAGCCTGGTGTATATCAATATTTTGATGCAAATGGAGTTATCTTGTATGTTGGAAAAGCTAAAAACTTAAAAAAACGTGTTAGTTCTTACTTCACAAAAAATCATGAAAATGGGAAGACAAAAGTGCTTGTTAAAAAAATAGCAGACATTAAACATATTGTTGTTAATACCGAAACAGATGCGCTTTTACTTGAGAATAATTTAATAAAAAAGCATAGACCTAGATACAATGTATTGCTAAAAGACGATAAGTCTTATCCCTGGATTTGTATTAAAAACGAGCGTTTTCCAAGAGTGTTTTCAACTAGAAGGGTAATTAAAGATGGGAGCGAATATTTTGGTCCTTATACCAGCATGAAAACGGTTAGTACTTTGCTGGATTTAATTAGAGGCTTGTATAAACTTAGAACTTGTAATTACGATCTATCTGCAGAAAAAATTAAAGCAGGAAAGTACAAAGTCTGTTTAGAATATCATTTGGGAAACTGTAAAGGACCGTGTGAAGGCTATCAAACTTTAGAAGATTATAACAAAGATATAAAAGCCATTAGAGAAATTTTAAAAGGAAATTTTAAAGATTCATTATTACAGTTTAAACAGCAGATGAGAGAATTTGCTAAAGACATGCAGTTTGAAGAAGCTCATATTATTAAAGAAAAAATAGAAATTTTAGAAAATTACCAGGCAAGATCTACCATTGTGAATCCAAAAATTAGCAATGTAGATGTGTTCTCTATTGTTAGTGACGAAGGTTATGCTTATATCAATTTTTTACAACTATCTTATGGTTCAATTATTCGGTCGCATACCCTGGAAATAAAGAAAAAGTTAGAAGAATCTGATAAAGAGTTGTTAGAATTAGCAATTATTGAGCTAAGACAGCGTTTTAATTCAAAATCAAAAGAGATTTATGTGCCGTTTAAAATTAATCTGGGAGAAGATGTAAAAGTCTTTGTTCCACAATTAGGTGACAAAAAACATATTTTGGATTTGAGTATTAGAAATGCCAAATACTATCGTATGGACCAATTAAAACAAGTAAAAATTGTTGATCCAGATAGACATGCCAACAGAATTATGGCTCAAATGAAAGCCGATTTACGCCTAAAAGAAGAGCCAAGACATATAGAGTGTTTTGACAATTCAAATATTCAAGGAACACATCCTGTTGCCGCTTGTGTGGTTTTTAAAAACGGAAAACCTAGCAAAAAAGATTATAGACATTTTAATATTAAAACAGTGGAAGGTCCGGACGATTTTGCCTCCATGGAAGAAGTGGTTTACAGGCGTTATAAAAGATTGATGGACGAAGGAAAATCTTTGCCCCAATTAATAATAATTGACGGTGGGAAAGGACAACTTTCTTCAGCATTAAAAAGTTTAGATCTGCTTCAATTACGTCAAAAAATCGCGATTATCGGAATTGCGAAACGTTTGGAAGAATTATTCTATCCAGATGATCCAATTCCCTTATATTTAGATAAAAAAAGCGAAACCCTAAAAATTATTCAGCAGCTTAGAAACGAAGCCCACAGATTTGGAATAGAACATCACAGAAATAGAAGAAGTAAAACAGCTTTAAATACCGAGTTAGAAACTATTCCAGGTATTGGAGAAAAAACCATTGTAGATTTATTAAAAGCGTTTAAATCTGTAAAACGAATTTCCAATGCTAAATTGGACGAGCTGGAAGATGTTGTTGGTGTTTCTAAAGCCCAAAAAATCTATAACTACTACCATAATTCATGAAGCATTTTTTTATAATCATATTTATACTTGCTACAAGTTTTGCGTTTTCTCAAAATAAAAACCAAGAAGATGTAAAAATAGGCTTGGTATTAAGTGGTGGTGGAGCTAAAGGGTTAGCACATATTGGAGTATTGAAAGTTATAGATAGTTTAGGTGTTAAAATAGATTATGTAGCAGGAACTAGTATGGGAGCTATTGTGGGTTCTCTTTATGCTTCTGGATATTCCGGAAAACAAATAGATTCTATTTTTAAAGACGTTAATTTTGATAAAATTATTAACGACGATTTACCTAGAGCAGCAAAAACCTTTTATGAAAGAGACAACTCAGAGAGGTATGCTGTTACTTTGCCTTTTGAACACTTTAAACTCAAGTTACCTTCGGCATTATCTCGAGGACAAAATACGTTGAGTTTACTTTCTCAATTAACTTTACACGTAAGTGATATTGAAGACTTTAGCAAACTACCTATCCCGTTTTTTTGTATTGCAACAAATATAGAAACGGGTCAGGCCGTGGTTTTAGATAATGGAAATTTGGCTCAGGCTATTACAGCAAGTGGCGCTTTTCCTTCGCTATTTCAACCTATAGTTATAGATGGGCAGCTTTTAATAGATGGAGGGGTCGTTAATAATTACCCCATAGACGAATTAAAAGCAAAAGGAATGGATATTATTATAGGAGTAGATGTTCAAGACGAATTAGCCTCTAGAGAAAACTTAAAATCGGCACCAGAAATTTTACTTCAAATCAATAATTATCGAACCATTAACGATATGAAGCTAAAGTCTAAAAAAACCGATATTTATATAAAACCTGATATTTCAGACTTTACTGTTGTTTCCTTTAGCGATGGCAGACAAATTATTGCCAATGGTAAAAAAGCGGCAATAAAAGAAATGGATGCTTTAAAACATGTGGCTTCTATGCAAACAGGAAAAGCTAGAAAGTCATTAGCCATAAAACCGGTAGATAGCATACAAATTAATGCAATAAATATTGAAGGAAACCAAAAATATACAGAAGCTTATGTTCTAGGTAAGCTTAAACTTAAACGAAATAATAAGATTAAATACAAAACTTATATAGAAGGCGTAAATAACCTGGCAGCTACAAACAACTTCGATAATGTTATGCATGAGCTAACACCATCTAAAAATATGGAAGGTTATGATATGCATGTAACGCTGAAAGAAAGCTCTATTACCACATTTTTTAAATTGGGAGTACATTATGACGATTTATATAAAACAGCAGCCTTAGTAAATCTTACTAAAAAGCAATTATTAATTAAAAACGATGTTTTGTCCTTCGATTTTATTGTAGGTGATAATATTAGATATAATTTTGAATACTATATAGATCAAGGTTTTTATTGGAGTGTTGGATTAAGATCTAGATACAACCAATTTAAAAAAGTAATCCCTGCCACTTCACTTTTAACAGATGAGGAATTAGAAACCATAAATGTCAACAAACTAGATATGGATCTAAAGGATTTAACCAGTCAGTTTTATGTGCAAACTTTATTTACAAAAGACCTATCCTTAAGTTTGGGAGCCGAACACAAAAGATTAAAAATTACTTCTGAAACCATATTAACAGGAACAAGTACAGAGGAAACTACGTTTGAAAATAGTGATTATTTAAGCTTGTTTGGGAAACTTAAATTTGATTCTTACGACCATAAATACTTTCCAAATTCTGGGTTTTATTTTAATGGAGACTTTCACCTGTATTTATACTCTTCAGATTACAACAAAAACTTTAGCGAGTTCTCTATTGCCAAAGCAACCCTGGGCTATTCTTATAGCTTTAATAGTAAATTAACCGCCAATATTACCACACAAGGTGGTTTTAATATTGGAGAAAACAACAATCCTTATTTAAATTTTGCGCTTGGAGGATATGGTGTAGACTTTATAAATAACTTCGATTCTTTTTATGGATATGACTTTATTGACCTTTCAGGAAATAGTTTTGTAAAAGGTGTTATTACTTTAGATTATGAGATTTTTAAGAAAAACCATATAAATATAGCTGCCAATTATTCCAATATTGCCGATAATATTTTTGATGATGGCGAATGGTTTACTTCTCCAGACTATTCGGGCTATGCTATTGGATATTCTCTCGAAACACTTATTGGACCCATTGAATTAAAATACACCTATTCTCCTGAAACTAAAAACAGTATCTGGTTTTTTAATCTAGGGTTTTGGTTTTAAGTTTGTTGAAATAAAATAAATTCTAACATATTCTTAAAATAAATTGTCATAATTATTTCCGATATTTGTGAACCTATGAAATATATTTGGACAGGCTTACTTTCACATCTCCAATTTCTTATCTAAAGAAATCCGGAATAAATTAGCGTATGTTGTATCTTTAGATACGTTTCAATTATCTATCGTCCTTTATGTATATGAAAAGGATTTAAGTTGAACTAATAATTTAAAAAAATGCCATTTTACCATAAACTAGGAAAAATACCACCTAAAAGACATATTCAGTTTAGAAAACCAGACGGCAGTTTGTATAGCGAGCAATTGTTTGGAACCATTGGTTTTGATGGGATGTCTACAAACTCGTATCACGAACAACGTCCAACACAAGTTAAAGCAATAAATAAGCAGTATAGTGTAGCGCCAAAAATTGCTAAAGAAAACAATATTCAATCGTATCGGTTTAGAGGTTTTCAAGTAAAACCAGAAAACGATTATCTGGATAGTCGGAAGACAGTGCTTACTAATAGCGATTGTAGCATTATTTTAGCTGCACCTAAACATTCTACAACAGATTATTTCTATAAAAACTCAGATGCAGACGAAATGATTTTCATCCATAAAGGCACTGGAAAATTACGTACACATTTAGGGAATTTAGATTTTAAATATGGCGATTATCTTATTGTGCCAAGAGGAACTATTTATAAAATGGATTTCGATACAGAAGATAATAGATTGTTTATCGTAGAATCCAGAAGACCTATTTATACGCCAAAAAGATATAGAAATTGGTTTGGACAATTATTAGAACATTCGCCTTATTGTGAAAGAGATATTCGTCAACCGCAAGAATTAGAAACTCATAACGAATCTGGCGATTTTTTAATGAAAGTTAAAAAGCAAGACGATATTTTCGAAATGGTTTATGCTTCTCATCCTTTCGATGTAGTGGGGTACGACGGGTTTAGTTACCCGTATGCACTTTCAATTCACGATTTTGAACCAATAACGGGACGCATCCATCAACCACCTCCAGTACATCAAACGTTCGAAACAGATGCCATGGTAATATGTAGTTTTGTTCCAAGATTGTACGATTATCACCCGTTATCAATTCCGGCACCATATAACCATAGTAATATAGATAGCGACGAGGTCTTATATTATGTAGATGGCGATTTTATGAGTAGAAACGATATTGATGCTGGACACATCTCTTTGCATCCTGCAGGTATTGCCCATGGACCACATCCAGGAGCAGCAGAACGCAGTATTGGAAAAGTAAAAACAGATGAATTAGCGGTTATGGTTGATACTTTTAAACCATTAAAAGTAACAGAAGAAGCGTTAAAAATAGCAGACGAAGACTATTTTAAATCTTGGTTGTAAGGCTAAAATTATTCCTGGTAATTCAGGGATTTAAATAAAAATAAGTAAAAGTTTAATTAATAAAATTCCCGCCACTATGGGAATATCAAAAGTAAACACAATGAGTAAAGAAATTAAATCAGTAGAATACGGGTTAGAGAAAATATTTGATGGAGCGCAAGATTTTCTGCCGTTATTAGGTACAGACTATGTAGAGTTTTATGTAGGTAATGCTAAACAAGCAGCACACTTTTACAAAACGGCATTCGGTTTTCAATCCTATGCATACAAAGGTTTGGAAACAGGATCCAGAGACGAGGTAAGTTATGTGCTAAAACAAGATAAAATTCGTTTAGTACTTACAACACCGTTAAATAGTAAGTCTCCAATTAACGATCATATAGTAAAACATGGAGATGGAGTAAAAGTAGTAGCTCTGTGGGTAGACGATGCTAGAAGTGCATACGAAGAAACAACCAAGCGTGGAGCCAAATCTTATATGGAACCAACTGTAGAAACAGACGAACATGGAGAAGTAGTTCGTGCTGGAATTTACACCTATGGAGAAACAGTACATATGTTTGTAGAGCGTAAAAACTACAAAGGAAAGTTTATGCCTAAGTTTAAAGAATGGAAATCAGATTATAACCCAGAACCAACAGGCTTAAAGTTTATTGACCATATGGTTGGTAACGTAGGTTGGAATGAAATGAATACATGGGTAAAATGGTACGAAGATGTTATGGGCTTTGTTAACTTTTTATCTTTCGACGATAAGCAAATCCATACAGAATACTCGGCTTTAATGAGTAAGGTGATGAGTAACGGAAATGGTAGAATTAAATTTCCAATTAACGAACCTGCCGAAGGGAAAAAGAAATCTCAAATTGAAGAATATTTAGATTTTTACGAAGGTCCAGGAGTTCAGCATATAGCTGTAGCTACAGACGATATTATCAAAACCGTATCAGATTTACGTTCTAGAGGCGTTGAATTCTTATCTACACCTCCAGAAGATTATTATAATTCTGTTCCTGGACGTTTAGAGGAATTTAGTCATGAGTTGCGTGAAGATATAGAAACCTTAAAGAAATTAGGAATCATGATTGATGCTGACGAAGAAGGTTACTTATTACAAATTTTCACAAAACCAGTTCAAGACAGACCAACTCTTTTCTTCGAAATTATCCAAAGAATGGGAGCAAAAGGTTTTGGAGCAGGAAACTTTAAAGCACTTTTCGAGTCTATCGAGCGCGAACAAGCTTTAAGAGGAACTTTATAAAAAAGATATTTAAATAAAACCTAAAAACTCTATCTATTTAACAGATAGAGTTTTTTTTGTTTTATACATTTGGAATGGTATTTGTAAATTAGACTGTAATTTCTAAATAGAACAATAAAATTGTTTTCAATAAGTTAAAATTATAGATATTTCATTTAGAACTATCCACAAGATTTTTACACAAAAAATGTAATAGATAATTGGAGTTCTAATTGATAAGTAAAAACCGAATAACGACGCATGAAAAAAATATTTTTAATACTTCTAGGTCTAATTTTCATTTCTAATGCTTTTGCTCAAAATGAAAGCTCTTTTGGACATGGCGAATGGTTCCGGTTTGAAATGAGTTATAGTGGATTTTTGAAAGCTGGAGAAGCTACTCTTTCTGTAAAAAAGGACAGATATAGAAATAAACCCGTATATCACGTAGTAGGTAAAGGTTGGACCACCGGCGCAATTAAGTGGTTTTTTAAGGTAGAAGATAGATACGAAAGCTATTTTGATAGAGAGAATATCATGCCTTATAAGTTTATAAGAAATATTGATGAAGGCGGACACACAAAAAATATTGAAATCGATTTTGACCAAGTTAATAACAAGGCCTACGTTAACAATATTAAACACAATAGCAAAAAGGTTTTTGATACTAAACCTAATATCCAAGACATGATTTCTACTTTTTATTACTTAAGAGATAATCTGGATATCTCCAATTTGTATAAAGGGAAAGAAGTACATGTAGATATGTTTTTTGACGAAGAAAACTATGGCTTTAAGTTAAAATACCTAGGAATAGAAACTATAGAGACAAGATTTGGAAGAGTTAATGCCTTAAAATTTAGGCCTTATGTAATGGCTGGAAGAGTCTTTAAAGAAGAAGAAAGTTTAACACTTTGGGTTTCAAATGATAAAAATAAAGTACCTTTACGTATTCAAGCAAATCTTGCTGTAGGCTCTTTAAGAGCAGACCTGGACGCTTTTAAAGGATTAAAACACCCGTTTCAAATAATAGTAAAAAAGTAATGGAAATAGATAAAGAATTAACCAGTCAATTAAAAGAAAAATTTGATGCCATTGGACAGGATTTAGATGTCCATTTAAAAGGGTTATTATATAGTAAACCCATGAATTATTGGGATTATGTTCAAACAGATGCGCTTTTAGATCTTCAAACGCAGCGTACAGTATTGCCAGATGAGATGGTTTTTATCATGTACCACCAAATAAATGAATTATTATTTAAAATGATTCTTTGGGAAATAGATCAAGTAGCTAAAACAGTTCATGTTGAAGCAGAGTTCTTTTCAAATAAACTCATGCGTGTTAGTAGGTATTTTGATATGCTAACCTCTTCTTTCGAAATTATGAAGGATGGGATGGATGTAGAACAGTACAATCAGTTTAGAAATACCTTAACACCTGCAAGTGGTTTTCAAAGTGCACAATACAGAAAAATCGAGCTTGCTTCTACAGAACTTATCAACTTGATAGACAATAGATTTAGAAAAACTATTGATAGAAACACCTCTTTTGAACACGCATTTAATCATTTATATTGGCAAGCTGCAGGAAAAGACTACGAAACTGGCAAAAAATCTTATTTATTAACAGTTTTTGAAGAAAGATACAAAGATGAATTTATTAGATTTGCCAAATTCTATAATACCAACAATATGTGGACCAAGTTTAAAGAGTTGCCACAAGAGGTTAGAGAAGATAAAGAATTAATAAAAGCCATGCGCCATTACGACCATACGGTAAATATAAAATGGGTGTTGGCACATTACAATACAGCTAATCACTATTTAAATATTGGTGGTAAAACAGCTGAAGCAACAGGAGGAAGCGAATGGGTAAAGTATATGCATCCAAAATATCAAAGAAGAATATTTTTTCCAGAATTATGGAGCGAGAAAGAATTAAAGGAGTGGGGAGAAGATGTCTAGTTCTTTTTGCAATTATTTTAGGTTTAAATAGTTGCAGAGAAGAGAATCCACAAATTGTAGAAGAAGAAATAGCTATTGTAGAACCTGTTATTGATGAGGTCTACGAATTTGGTTTTAACTTAAATAATTATTTCGTTAAAAGAGATACCGTTAGAGCAGGAGATAGCTTTGGCGAGATTATGCAACGTAATAAAATTGGATATCCTAAAATATTTCAAATAGCAGAAAAAGCTCGAGATAGTTTCGATATTAGAAAACTTCAAATAGGAAAACCATATACTATTTTATGTACTAACGATTCGCTTCAAGAACCAAGATGCTTTATTTACCAACCTAATAGAGAGGAGTATATTGTTCTTAACTTTCAAGATTCCATTCATGCATATACTAGTAGAAAACCTATAAAGTATGTTGAAAAAGAAATCTCCGGAACTATTTCAAGCAATATTTCTGAAACTCTGGCTAAACAAGGAGTTAGCTTCGTTTTGGCTTATAAAATGTCGGATATTTATGCTTGGACTATTGATTTTACAAGACTTCAAAAAGGAGATAGATTTAAAGTAGTTTATACAGATAAATATATTGACGATTCGATTTACGCAGGAATAGATAATATTAAATCGGCCGTTTTTGAACATAAAAACGAACCATTTTACGCTTTCGAATTTGAAACAGACAGTGTTAAAGGATTAAAAGATTATTTTAGTGAAGAAGCCAATAACCTTCGTCGTGCATTTTTAAAAGCGCCTGTAGAATACAAGCGTATTTCGTCTAGATACAATCTTAGAAGACGTATTGCTATCTATGGCAATAAAATTAGACCACATAAAGGAACTGATTTTGCAGCTGCTATAGGAACTCCTATTCGTGCTACAGCAAACGGTACAGTAACCAAGTCTAGCTTTACAAGAGGAAATGGTAATTATGTAAAAATTAGACATAATTCCACTTACGAAACCCAATATCTTCACATGAAAAAACAAAATGTTAAGGTTGGTCAATATGTAAAACAAGGCGATGTTATTGGATGGATTGGAATGACAGGTAATACGTCTGGACCACATGTCTGCTATAGATTCTGGAAAAATGGACGTCAAGTAGATCCGTTTAAAGAGAAATTACCAGAAGCTGAGCCTATTTCAGATAGTCTAAAAGCAAAATATTTAGATTATATTGTACCTTTAAAACAACAACTTGACCATATTGAGTATGCAGTTGAACTTGAAGAACCTTCAGATAACTTAATTACGCAGGTGCAATAATATCATGAGCTTACCAAAGATTGATCCAACATCTACAAATGCCTGGAAAGAACTCCGTGCGCATTTTCAATTATTGGAAAAAGCTCATATGAAAGACTTATTTGCTCAAGATCCGGAAAGAGCAGAAAAATTTAATTTGCAATGGGAAGATTTTTATCTCGATTTTTCTAAAAACAGACTTACTGAAGAAACATTTTCTTTATTGCTTCAACTAGCAAAAGAAGTAAAACTAGAACAGGCTATTAATAGCTATTTTTCTGGTGAAAAAATAAACGAAACAGAAAACCGGGCCGTTCTACATACGGCTTTACGCGCCAAAGAAAGCGATAAGATCTATGTTAATGGAAAAAATGTTGTTCCAGAAATTTTTCAAGTAAAAGCACAAATCGAAACTTTTACTAACCAGATTATCAACGGTTCTAAAAAAGGAATAACAGGAAAAACTTTTACCGATGTTGTAAATATAGGTGTTGGAGGTTCAGATCTTGGACCTTCTATGGTTGTTGGAGCTTTAGAGTTTTATAAAAATCACCTAAACACCCATTTTGTAAGTAATATTGATGGTGATCATGTAAATAGTGTAATAGAAAACCTTAATCCAGAAACTACATTATTTATAGTTGTTTCCAAGACATTTTCTACTCAAGAAACACTAAGCAATGCCACAACAATTAAAGAATGGTTTCTTTCTAAGAATTTAGGGACAACCGAAGAGGCTATTTCTAAACACTTTGTAGCTGTTTCCACAAATATTGAAAAAGCAAAGAGTTTCGGGATAAAAGAAACTAATATATTTCCTATCTGGAATTGGGTTGGAGGCAGGTTTTCTCTATGGAGTGCAGTTGGATTGTCTATAAGTTTATCTATTGGTTTCGAAAACTTTAATAAGTTATTATTAGGGGCTAATAAAATGGATACACATTTTAAGTCGCAACCACTTGATAAAAACATTCCTGTAGTTCTAGCTCTAATAAGTATCTGGTATAATAATTTTTTTAAAACAGAAACACAAGCTGTAATTCCGTATTCTCAATATTTACTTAGATTTTCAACCTATTTACAGCAGAGCTGTATGGAAAGTAATGGCAAGTCTGTAGACAGAAATGGAAATGCAGTTACTTATCAAACAGGTTCTGTTATTTGGGGACAGCCGGGAACAAATTCTCAGCATGCTTTTTTTCAGCTCTTTCATCAAGGCACAAAATTAATTCCTGCCGATTTTATTGGATTTGTAGAATCTTTAAGCGGTAATAAAACACATCAAGACAAATTGATTTCTAATTTTATTGCTCAAACCGAAGCACTTCTAAATGGAAAAACTAAAGAAGAAGTTTTAAAGGAATTGGAAAAGAAAAATTTATCTTCAGAAGAAATTAAAAGCATTCTTCCGTATAAAGTATTTAAAGGAAACAAACCTTCAAATACCATTTTTATTAATAAACTAACTCCAGAAAGTTTAGGAAAACTTATTGCTTTATACGAGCATAAGATTTTTGTTCAAGGCATTATTTGGAATATTTTTAGCTACGATCAATTTGGAGTAGAATTGGGGAAACAGTTGGCAGGAAATATTCTAGAAAAAATGAAAAAAAACAGCATTGCCAATCACGATGCTTCTACTCTAAAATTATTGCGTTATTATAAAAATATAACATAAAATTTTGTTGAAAAGCTTGTTAATAGCTTTTTTGCTGCAAAATTGATAATCCATATTATTTCTTTATCTTCATCGTGTTAAATTTCTTAACAATTACATAATAAATATTAATTATTTAAATGTAGTTTTGCACAAAATTTAGAAACAAATCTTTTTAATACAATGAAAAAAATTACAAGATTATTATTTTTAGCTGGAGCATTCTTGTTCACAACTATTACCATGGCACAAAGTGTTGTTACTGGTACAATTATGGATGCCGAAATGGCTGCGCCACTTCCAGGCGCTAACGTCGTAGAAAAAGGAACTTCCAACGGAGTGTCCTCAAATTTCGATGGAGAATTTACTTTAAATACACAATCATCTTCAGGAGAAATCGTTATTTCTTTTGTTGGTTATACTAAGGTTGTGATGAAATTTAATGGAAACACAGACTTAGGAAGTATTACACTTCAGCCAGATAACACTTTAGAAGAGGTAGTTATTATAGGTAGTGGAATTATCGATTTAGCCGACGACAGAGAAACACCAATTGCTGTTTCTACGATTAAAGCGGTAGAGATTCAACAAAAAATTGGAACTCAAGATATTACAGCTACGCTAGTAAATACTCCTTCTGTATATGTTTCTGGTCAAGCTGGAGGTTTTGGGGATTCTAACATGCGTGTTCGTGGTTTTGATCAAGATAACACTGCTTTCCTATTAAATGGACAACCTATTAACGGGATGGAAGACGGTAAGATGTACTGGTCTAACTGGTCTGGAATTTCAGATATAGCTAGTGCTGTACAAATTCAAAGAGGATTAGGTTCTTCTAAGTTAGCAATATCTTCTGTTGGAGGTACTGTTAACTTTGTAACAAAATCTACCGATAAAAGAGAAGGTGGTTTTGCTGCTTTTTCTACAGGTTACAATAATTACTTAAAAACTACTTTAGGTTATAGTACTGGATTAATGGAAAGTGGTTTTGGAGCTACTGTTATGCTTTCTCACTGGCAAGGTGATGGGTATAATTTTGGAACAAAAGGACAAGGTCAAACGTATTTTGTTTCTTTCGGTTATAAAATTAATGAAGCTCATAACTTAAACTTTTTAGTTACTGGAGCGCCACAATGGCACGATCAAAACTACAGAAAGAAAATTTCTGATTACCAAGAATATGGTAAGAAATACAACTATAATTATGGATACTTAAATGGTGAATACTTAAGTTTAAGAAGAAACTATTACCATAAGCCTGTAGCTAATTTAAACTGGGATTGGACTATTAACGAAAAATCTTCTTTATCTACTGTAGTTTACGCCTCTTGGGGTCGTGGTGGTGGAACTGGTAGCTACGGTACTGGTAACACATATATTGATAACGGTGTAACATCTGATGGTCTTATTAACTGGAATGCTGTTCAAGCTTATAACAATTCACTTCCAGGAAAAATAGGTAATGCAGATACTTATACTGGTTCTGCAATCCGTGCTTCTGTTAATAACCACGCATGGTATGGTTTAGTTACAAATTACGAAAATCAGTTAAATGAGAATTTAACATTAAATTTTGGTGCAGATTTACGTACTTATAAAGGAACACACTTTAGACAATTAGTTAACTTATTAGGCTTAAATGGTTTCAATGAAGGTGGAATAAGTCAACAATATCCAGATCCATATATTGTTTCTCAAACATATAGCATAAAACCATGGTCTTCTTTAACTAATTTTGCTGATGAAGACGAAAGAATAGCATACGATTATGATGAGCGTATCAATTATGGTGGTGTATTTGGTCAATTAGAGTACTCTAAAAATAAGTTTTCTGCGTTTTTCCAAGGATCTGTTTCTACACAAAGTCACGTAAGATGGGATAGATTTAACTATACTGCGGATAATGAAGAATCAGAGACTATAACTAATCCAGGTTATAATGTAAAAGGTGGTGGTAGCTACGCTCTTGGTGAACACGGTAAAGTATATGTAAATGCTGGTTATTATTCACGTCAGCCTTACCACGATAATATTTACTTAAACTTTACTAACGAAGTAAACCCATTAACAGAAAACGAAAAAATATTAGGTTTAGAAGCTGGATATACATATTCAACTCCAGTTTTCTCTGCGTCTATAGATTTATATAGAACGTCTTGGAAAGACCGTGTAGTTTCTTCTTCTTTTACAGATGATACAAATTCTGTGTTTTTTGAAACAGATGAAGGTGTAGAACAATTACATTCAGGTGGAGAACTTTCGTTAATGTATAAACCTATCCAATCTTTAAGAATTAAAGGTTTTGCTTCAATTGGTAACTGGGAGTATGTTGGCGATGCGCAAACAACTCTTAGAGACGAAAACTTAAATACTATAAGCGTAGAGATGGAAGACGTTGATGGTGGAAAAGTTGGTGGAGCTGCACAAACAACTTTTGGTATTGGTTTAGATTACGAAATAGTTGAAAGATTCTCTATTGATGGAGATTACAGATATTACGATAAATTGTATGCTGATGCTGGAGCAATTAAAGATAACTTAGAGTTACCTAACTTTGGTTTATTAGATTTAGGTTTATCTTACAAAATGTTAGTAGGTAAAGATGGAACAAACTCTGTAAGTTTCAGATTTAACCTTAACAACGTTCTTGACGAAGAGTATATTTCTCAATCAAGCACAGCTATAATGGCTGAAGCTGGAGATGATACTTATTCAGGAATAAATACGAATAACCAAGTTTATTTTGGTAACGGAAGAACATGGAACTTTGGAATGAGATTTAAATTCTAAATTCTGTTAGTAGAATTATTTAAAAACCTCTTCAATTCGAAGAGGTTTTTTTTTGGCTTTTAATTACTACATTTGTGCTTTTAACAACAAAACCTATAACAATATGTATAACATGGTAAAAATGCTTCACTCATCTTGGGCCTATTTGGTGCTTTTAGTTTTAGTGATAGCTGTAGTAAATAGTATCGTAAAAAAAGTGGGGAAGAAAGAATATAAAGCAAAAGATTTTAGAATAGCTTTATTTGCTTTAATTGTATCTCATATTCAATTACTCTTAGGATTAATCCTTTATTTTGTTTCACCTAGATTTAGCTTATTTAGCCAATCTGGAATGGGAGAAATTATGAAAAGCTCTGTAGATAGATTGTATTTGGTAGAGCATCCTTTAGTTAATATTATAGCTATAGTTCTAATAACTATCGGATATTCTAAACATAAAAAGAAACTTATTTCCGATGCTAAATTTAAGACTATCTCTGTGTTTTATACATTAGCCTTAATTCTATTTTTATCTAGAATTCCTTGGAATACTTGGATTTAAAATATTGACTTGGACGTAAAAAAAAACGACTCTCTGCATGGCAAAGAGTCGTTTTTTTTATGTCTAAATTTTTATATCTAAGTTATCAGGTTTAGTCCGCCTCTTTAATAAGAATAACATAGCTAGGAAAGTGATCGCTAAATCCATCTGTAAATCCGCCATCGGCAAAACTACGGAACGGGTATCCCTTCCATCTTCCTCTCTTCGTAATTAAATAATTTTCATTAAAAATTCCTGCTTTATAAAAACGGAACGAAGAGTAGTCTTTTTCCAATAAAGGTTGTGTCATCAAAATTTGATCAAACAAACTCCAGCTGTCTCTGTATGCATTAGATCCTATACCCATTTTAAAGAAGCTTTCAAAAGGGTTATATATTCCTTTAAGCTCGACATCCTCTTTTTCTTTTTTTGCATTTAAAACCTCTTTTACACTCGCATTTGTAGGGTCGTCGTTTAGATCTCCCATTATAAATATTTTAGCATAAGGATCTATGGTCTGTAAAGAATCTATCATTTTTTTATTTAGCTTGGCAGCAGCTACACGCTTAGGTCTACTTCTAGCTTCTCCACCACGTCTGGATGGCCAGTGGTTTACAATAACGTGAATCATTTCATCTTCTAACTTCCCACTTACTAAAAGTTGATCTCTGGTATAAACACGTTTTCTAGTGTTGTCGTCATATATTAAAAGTTCATGACTGCTAGTATGTATAGGTGTAAATAGTTTTTTCTGATAGTATAAACCTACATCAATTCCACGACGGTCTGGAGAATCGTAATGTATAATTCCATAGTCTTTGTCAATTAACTGTGGGTCGTTTGCAATATCTTCCATTACTTTTCTGTTTTCAACTTCAGCAACACCAAGAATTACAGGAGAGTTGTTAGTAATGTCTTTACCTATATCTGCAATTACGCGAGCCATATTACTCACTTTCTTTTTGTAAACTTCTTCTACGTCGCCTTTCATTTCCATAATAGGACTAGCTTCATCGTTTTTCTCTGGATCGTTAACAGTATCAAACAAATTTTCCAAATTATAAAAAGCAATCGTATGTACTTTATAGGTCTTCTTCTCTTGCGCATGGATATTTAAAAACGCAGTTAAAAACAAGGCTGCAAGCCAAAACTTCAAATTTTTCATGTAATTGTATATTATGTTATAGTTATGTTAATACTTATCGTCTGCCAAAAGTAGATATTTATTATAAATAATGTAGATTTGCAAGGTTTATTTAATGTAAACAAACGCAAAATCAATTATTAATCATAAATTCAAGCATGAAAAAAAGTTTTTTTATTTTTCTATTCGGAATTTTTTCAACTTTTACAGCATTCGCTCAAGAAACAGTTGTAAAGGGAAGTGTTACAGAAGCTATTTCTTTTGAACCAATTCCAAGTGTAACTGTATCTGTAGAAGGAACTGTATTAAAGGTAGAAACGGACGCCAAAGGAGAGTTTCAGTTTTTAGAACAAGTGCCTTTAGGAGAGCAGGTGTTACATATTTCAAAAAGTGGATATGTGTCTAAAAGATATCCAATTGTAGTTAATCAAGGTCAAACTCTGGATATTTCAGACATGACCTTAGCAAAGGATGTCTCAGAGAGAGATATGTTTACTATTACCTTAACAGACGACGAGTTAGACAGCGATGATAGTGGTTTAGACAATATCTCTGGACTTCTACAATCTTCTAAAGATGTGTTTCAACGTACAGCAGCTTTCGAATTCAGTTCGTCTTTCTTTAAAGTAAGAGGGTTAGATTCTGAAAATGGTTCTGTTTTAATAAACGGAATTGAAATGAACAAACTTTACGACGGAAGACCGCAATGGAGTGATTGGGGAGGTTTAAATGACGTTCTTAGAAACCAAGAATTAACTACAGGACTACAACCTTCTAGTTATAATTTTGGAGGCGTTTTAGGAACTACAAACATGATTGTTAGAGCATCTCAATATAGAGAAGGTGGTCGTGTAACTTATTCGGCTTCTAACAGAAGTTACGCCAACCGTATCATGGCTAGCTATTCTTCTGGATTGGTAGATGGCGGATGGGCTTTTACCTTTATGGCAGGAAGACGTTGGGGTAACGAAGGTTACCAAGATGGAACTTTATACGATGCAAACTCATTTTTTGCTTCAGTAGAGAAAAAGATAGGAGATAAGCATAGCTTAAACTTTACATCTATTTATACACCTAATCGTAGAGGGAAATCTTCTCCTAATACTCAAGAAGTATACGATTTAAAAGGCATTAAATACAATGAATATTGGGGTTGGTTAGATGGCGAAAAAAGAAACTCGCGAATCAAAGAAGTAGAAGAACCAATTTTAATGTTAAACCATTACTGGGATATAAGCAGCAAAACAAGTTTAAACACAAACCTAGGTTATCAATTTGGTAAAATAGGAAATAGCCGTTTAGATTATGGTGGTGGTGGAAACCCAAGTCCAGCATACTACCAAAGCTTACCTAGTTATTATTTAGCAAGACCAGATGGTCCAGATTATACTAATGCATACTTAGCAGAACAAGAATTTATTAATAATGGACAAATAGACTGGGAACGCATTTTAGATGCTAACATTACTAATAACGATCCTACAAATGGTGAAAAATATGGCGCTTATGTTCTATATGAAGATAGAACGGATGATAAGCAAGTAACTTTTAATTCAATTTTAAATACAGAGGTTAACGAAAACATTTTAATTAATGCGGCTTTTACTTATAAAAATTTAAAATCTGAAAACTTTGGTGAAGTCATCGATTTATTAGGTTCAACAACTGGCTATTTAAATGTAGATTCTTTTGATGGCTATCAATACGATTACCAAAACCCGAATAGAGTTGTTGGAGAAGGAGATAAATTTAGATATAACTACAATATTTTATCCGATGTGGTTTCTGGTTATGCCCAAGCACAATTTAAGTACAATAAAGTAGATTTCTATGTATCGGGAAGCGTAACAAACACCACCTATCAAAGAGATGGCTTATGGCAAAATGAAGCTTATTTAAAGTTTGATAATGCTGGAAATATAATTGAAGACAATTCTTCAGGAAAAGGAGAAAAACTATCCTTTACAGGAATTGGAGCTAAAGCTGGATTAACTTATAAAATTACAGGAAAACATTTAATAGATCTTAATGCTGGATACATTTCTAAAGCTCCAACTATTAGAAATACGTTTTCAAACTCAAGAGAAAATAATAATATAGTTGATAATATAACAGAAGAAAAAATTACTTCTGGAGATATTAGCTATATTTTTAGATCTCCTATTGTTAAAGCTAAATTAACAGGTTTCTATTCTAAAATTGAAGATGCCAACGAAATTTCGTTTTACTATGCAGATGGTCTAACAAACTTAAACATTGAAGTAGCAGAGGATGTTAGTATTAACGAAACAACAGCCTTTGTTCAAGAAGTGTTACAAGGTGTAGATAAACAACATATTGGAGCAGAATTAGGAATAGAAGCTCAAGTAACACCTACTATTAAATTAAAAGGAGCTGCTTCTGTTGGTCAATATACTTACCAGAACAATCCAAACTTATATTTAACGGCTTCAAGCTTTGGAAGATCGGATACGTTTACCTCAAACTTAAAAGATTATAAAGTTGCTGGAGGGCCACAACAAGCGTACTCAGTAGGATTTGAATACAGAGATCCAGACTATTGGTGGTTTGGAGCAACAGCTAACTTCTTTTCAAATACTTATGTAGATGTAAGTCCATTAACTAGAACAGAAAATTTCTATTTAGATAACGACGGCTTACCATTTAACAACTATAATGAAGATGTTGCCAGAGAATTATTAAAACAAGAAGAATTTGACAATTATATGGTAGTTAACCTTACAGGTGGAAAATCTTGGAAAATAGGCGATTACTACATTGGTTTCTTTGCAAGTATAAACAACCTATTAGATAAAGTTTATAAAACAGGGGGTTTTGAGCAAGGAAGAAACGCTAACTACGAACAATTATTAGAAGATAATAGTAATCCAAAGCGTGTATTTGGTTCTAAATACTGGTACGGACGTGGAACGACTTATTTTTTAAATGTTAACTTTAGATTCTAAAAAAAAAGAAAAAGAAAAAATTAATTATAAATTATTACTCATGAAAACAAATAAAATATTAAAAGTACTTCTTAGCTTAATGGTTGTTTTTACCGTTGTCTCATGTGTTCAAGACGACGATTATAAAGTACCAAGCAGTTTAGGTGATGAAGAAAATGCAAGATTAAACACTTTAATTTCTACCTCGGAAGAAGTTAGTATTGCTGCTGCAAAAACCTATTTCGTTCCTGGACAAGTAACGGAAATAGTAGCAGATGTATATATAAAAGGATATGTGTCTTCCTCGGATCAAACAGGGAACTTTTACAAAGAATTTTTTATTCAAGACAGTCCTTCAAATCCAACAGCAGCTTTAAAAGTAATGTTAAACCAAGTAGATACGTACAACCAGTTTAACTTTGGTAGAGAAACCTATATTAACCTAAAAGGCTTATTTATTGGCGAAGACAGAAACGGAGATGGTGTTATCGGTATAGGTGGTGGTGCTAATGGTACCAGATTAACTGCTTTAACTGCAAGTGAAATTCCAATTAAAGTTTTAAGATCTTCAGTTACTGAAGTTATTGAGCCAGTTTCAATCGGTCTGTCGCAAATTAACAACACCCATATCGGAATATTTGTACAAATTCAAAATGCACAATTCTCAGATGCTTTAGCAGGAGAATTCTTTGTAGATCCTATGGACGATTACGATTCTTCTAGACCAATACAAAGCTGTGAAGGTTTTGATTATTCTTATTTTCCTTTAGAAACAAGTTCATTTGCTAATTTTGCGCAAATCCCTTTACCAACAGCTAAGGGAGGAACTATTTCTGGGGTTGTAAATAAAACTTTTAATGGAAGTAACCTAGTACTTGTACTAAACACTTTAAGCGATATTAACTTCGATCAAGACAAATGTATTCCGTCAGAAATTGACGATTTTAGTGTTGTTCTAGAAGAAGATTTCCAAGCAGCTATAGATAATACAGATTTAGATTTTCCAGGTTGGACCAATTATTCAGAAGCTGGAACTCGCGTATGGCGTGAGAAATTTTGGGAAGGAAATGGATATACTGAGTTTTCTCCATTTGGATCTGGACAAGCTTCAAATATTGGCTGGTTAGTTACGCCAGGTACCGATCTTACAGGATTGGATAATATCTTCTTAAACTTTAAATCTGCTCAACACCATTTAGATCAAGACTCACCAGAAAACGCGCTAGAAGTATTTGTGTCTACAGACTTTGATGGTTCAGATGTTTTAGGTGCAACATGGGAGCCAATTACAGCAGCTTTAGCAGACTCATCTAGCGATTGGCGTGTGTTTATGGATTCAGGGCTTATCGATATTTCTGCTTATAGCGGACAAACCTTATATGTAGCTTTTAAAGCTAATGGTTCAGATACCTTAAACGACCTAGCTGGTTCGTATATGATAGACGATTTGAAAATTTTAGCTAACTAATACTAGTTATTAAATATATTTTAAAACCTGCTGATTTTTAAAATTGGCAGGTTTTTTTTAATTTTTATTCCTTCAATAATTATGTCAGTTTTCGATTCTCTATTTTTTAATGTCTTTAAACATTATAAATACGCCAAAAGTAAAAAAGCAAATCAGATTGCAACTATGTATATCTCCATATTACAATGTTCTATCTTACTTGTTTTAGGCGTGTTTTTTGCCGGTTTTTTTAAGCAGATGAATATGGACACTATGACTCAAGATAAAGCCTGGGCACTGTTTATTATGGCTTGTATGTTTATCTTTTTTAAAAACTGGATCCAATATGCAGGAAAAAAACGGAAAGTACTAAATGCTAAAATGCTTAAAAAGAAAGCGGCTAATCATTCTGTTTTTATGCTTTGGTTACTACCTGTTGGTTGTATTGTGCTAGCTGCTATTCTATGGCAAGCGGTTTAAGTAGGTAGTGGGTAGGTTGAAATGGAAAGGGTTTTTAATTTCAGTATTCAGTATTCAGTATTCAGTCTCAGTTTTCGGTTGTAAACATGTTTTTCTAGTTGCGTATCCTTCTAACTTTACATGTATTTTATATTCACTGTTAATCTCAATGTTTTTAAACTTGTCCTTCTGTGGCGCAACTCACAGTTATATAAACCGGAAAATGATCACTAAAGCCACCGTGATAATTTCCTCCCAAAAACGTTCTAAAAGGAATGCCTCTATGTTTCCCTTTAGGGTGTTTTAGAAAATTTTCATCAAAAATATCTGCTGTCTCAATTTGCCATTCCTCTTTCTTTGCCTTCACAAAACTCTCACTAACAAGAATCTGATCAAATAAATACCATTGTCGGTTGTGATTAAGAGATCCTCTACTAAAACTTCGAAGCTTTTCCATGGCATTATAAAGCTGAAAGTTTTTGGTTAAATAATCTAAACTTAAACTGTTGGGATTATCGTTAAAGTCGCCCATAACAATAAATTTGGCTTTCGGATCTTCCTGTTTTATTTTATTTATAATTTCTCCAACCTTTTTAGCAGCAGCCATTCTTTTCAGGTCTGTTTCTTTTTCGCGTTTTGAAGGCCAATGATTAACTAATACATGAATTTTTTCTTCTTCTAATATTCCACAAACCCATAAAATATCTCGGGTATAGTCGGCTTCACCATCAGAATCCGGAAGTTCTATATAATAGGTTTTAGATGCTTCAATAGAAAAAACAGAAGGGTCGTAAAGCAAAGCCACATTCATTCCCCGTTTATCTAAAGAACGATAGAAAACAAATTGATAGGAATAGGGTTCTAAAAGCTTAGACTGAGTTAAATCTTCTAAAACCTTGTTGTTTTCTACCTCGGCCAAACCAATAAGAGCTGGGTGTTTTGAGGTTTCTTTAGTTCCAATTCTGGGGATAACAAGTCCAAGTTTTTTTATTTTTTGAAGATATCTTCCTGTTGTCCATTTTATAGAAGAGGTTTGTAACAAAGGACTTTCTGCTTCAAAAAAATTTTCTATATTATAGAAAGCAAGAGTATGCTTTTTACGACTTGTCATTTTAGTTGAATAATTAGTATGAGGTTAAAGGTCTGAAAAAATAAAAATAAAAATGCTTACAATTGATTAACTTTGTACTTTAAATAAATATATGATTGAAAAAGTAGATATAGCTTTAGAAACAGCTGTTTTAATAGGAGTTGTTACTAAAGAGCAGGACGAAACCAAATCTAAAGAATATTTAGACGAGTTGGAGTTCTTAACATTCACAGCTGGAGGAGAGGTAAAAAAGCGTTTTACCCAGAAAATGGATACGCCTAATTCCAAGACTTTTATAGGAACAGGGAAAATAGAAGAAGTAAAAAAGTACATTGACGAAAATGAGATTGGGACAGCTATCTTCGATGATGAATTATCGGCTGCTCAAGAACGAAATATAAGTAAAATCTTAAATTGTAAAGTTTTAGATAGAACCAATTTAATTCTAGACATTTTTGCGCAACGTGCTCAAACGAGTTATGCTAGAACACAAGTCGAACTGGCGCAATGTGAATATTTATTACCTCGATTAAAAGGTATGTGGACGCATTTAGAACGACAAAGAGGTGGTATTGGTATGCGTGGTCCTGGAGAACGAGAAATTGAAACAGATAGACGTATAGTAAGAGATCGAATTTCGCAATTAAAAGATAAACTTAAAGTTATAGACAAGCAGCAATCTGTACAGCGAGGTAATCGTGGTAAAATGGTGCGTGTAGCCTTAGTTGGATATACCAATGTTGGAAAATCTACTTTAATGAATGTTGTAAGTAAAAGTGAAGTTTTTGCCGAAAATAAACTATTTGCTACTTTAGATACCACGGTTAGAAAAGTGGTTATCCAAAACCTGCCTTTCCTATTAACAGATACAGTTGGGTTTATTAGAAAACTACCAACACAATTGGTAGAGAGTTTTAAAAGTACTTTAGATGAAGTGCGCGAGGCAGATTTATTACTTCATGTAGTAGATATTTCGCATCCAAATTTTGAACATCATATAGATTCTGTAAATAAAGTTTTAGATGAAATTGATAGTTCAGACAAACCCGTTATAATGGTGTTTAATAAAATTGATGCTTACACACCAGAACCTTTTGATGAAACCGATTTAGAAACGGAAAGAACAGAAGCTAATTACACGTTAAAAGAATGGAAAAAAACCTGGATGAACCGAGTAGGCCATAATGCTTTATTTATTTCTGCCTTAAACAAAGTAAATATGAAAGAATTTAAAAAACGTGTTTATGATGAAGTTCGAGAAATCCATGTGACGCGTTTTCCTTATAACAACTTTTTGTATCCAGATTATATCGAGGAAGAGGAATAAAAAAAAGCGCCATTGGGCGCTTTTTTTATGGATTTGATGTATTCTAGAAGTTTACGTTTAATCCTAAACCAAAAACTTCTCTAATTTGAAATCCTTGAAAAGCATTATCGTCATAAACCGTTTGAAAAGTTAAATTAGTTGAAAATACATCATTTATTTTCATAACAATATTCATGGTATAATCTATATCCATATTCTTAGGTTTGTTTAAGTAATTAGAATAAAGACTTAAAATATTTTCCATAGAAATATTCTTCATAATATCAAATTTGTAGTACCCACGTATGTTTAAACCAAATTCATATAACATTGATTTTCCTGGAGCTACACCATAAGTTTCAAAATCATTGCTAGATTCATAATATACATTATCACTATCGTCATCGTTAATAGTGTAAATTTCACTAGTTATAAAAGTAAATTTAGAGGTTGCAGGTGCAATATTGACACTTAGATTCTTATCTTTTTTCCATAAAAAACCTGGTCCAAAACTCCAATATGCCGGTTTGAAAAATCCACCAGTTGGGTAGTTCTCATTGTCACCGGCAAAGTCATCATTATAGTCGTAACCATCACTAAATTGAGTTCTAAAATTCATAAAGAAAGAAAAGCTCCAATACTTTCTGTTCATAGAACGACCAAGAATAGAGTTAATTTCTAATCTGTCATCGGTTTTTCTCATTCCATCATCATCATTTATAGTAACCCCATAACTAGCAATAATTTTGTTATCCCATAACCAAGGTCCTTTAACATAATCAATATTATAATTAATTCCTAGGTTGGCGGCAGCATTATTATCTCCACCTGGTTGCCAATTTGAAAATGCCGATTGGTTAACTAATAATGTAATTTTACCATCGGAAGTCCATCCTTCTAATGAGTCTGTTGCTGTAGTTGTGTCTTGTGCATGTACTATGGATACCGCTATAATAAATGCGAATGCGAGTAGTATTTTCTTCATAATTAAAACTTTTGGTTGGTTGTTCTTTCTGGGCGAATGACCTTAATTAATTTTTAAAATGAAAAAGCGCCTCTTTAATCACGTGATTACGCAACTAAGGAGACGCTTTTTATGTATATATTTTTCTTATATCTTAGAAATTATAACTTAAACCGAATGTAGTGTAGACTTGTACAGAGTTGTCTACATTATTAAAGTCTGGTTGGGTTCCTAGCTCTCCGCCACTCTCCCATTGCTTATATGCATAGTTAAGACCTTCTTGTTTACTGTCTCTTAATCCAAGTTCAAAACCAAGACCTATTCCTTTCCAAACAGTATAACTTAACGAGTTAATCCAAGTCCAGTTCGATAAGTTAGAATCTTCATAGCTCATAAAAGCAGAAAGATTTGAATTGAATTTTAAGCCTCCAAACGCGCGGTTGTAGTTGGCAACAACTTTAGCACCAAGAGATGAATCGAAAATTACATCATTCTCAGCAAATACAAAGTTGTAGTTTAAAGGGTGTACCACAACAACTAAATTATCTATTGGAGTCCATGTTACCCCAACCCCAAGATCTAAATATCCAGGATCGTTAAAGTTGTTTATTAACGTAGTTCTGTATTCTCCCAAGGCAGAAGCAGCTAAATTTTTAGCTATTCTATAACCAAAAAGAGAAGTTACATCAAAAACATCGCTTGATTCTCTAAAGCTATCATCATCATTCGGGTCATCTTTATCATCGTACTTTACCCAACTTAAGTTAATATTGGCTGTATTATACCAAAAATACTTATCTCTATCTAATTTGGCATGAGGATTTACCGTAATTGTAATGTTTCCTGCGGAGTTGTTTGGAGCTCCTTGGCTGTACCAGTTGTTGAAATTAGAGAAGCTAGCTCCAACAGTACCAAAAGCGCCGAATTTCCATCCCGGGAATTCGTCGATTTGTTTTTGTAGATCGTCTACACTGCTTTGTAGAGCTTTAATAGAATCTTTTTTTGCTGCTTGTTCCGATTTTAAATCTTCTCTAGTTTGAGAAAATCCGGTTGAAATTGCGCCTACTAAAACGAGGATTGAAAGTAGTCTTTTAGTCATCTTATGAGTGTTTATGGATTAAAAATTTAATAAAAGCCTGCAAATATATAGGTTACAAGCCATTTTTTCAAAAGATTGGAGGCAATATTATAAATGTAGTAAAATTTAAATAATTTCCTAACTTTTTATTTTAGGTTTTTTATACAAAGGAACTGAAGAACAGGCTTCTCCATACATGATAGATGATGCAAAAGGTTTTAGTCTCTCAGTAGCCATTAGGTAGGCATTTCTTGGAACTGGTTTGTGGGCGCAGCCTTTAATAATAACTGGTTTACCAGCATACTCATCTAAATTTAAATTATTTATGATGTTTTGATAGACAGAAGTTTCCAATTGTTCTAAATCGCCAATAATAGTTGTTTTAGAAATAGCCTCTAATTCTATAGTAATAAGCATATAAGCCCAAGCAGGAATAATAGCATCCGTTGTACAGGTAAGAGCAACATAACAATCTTGGTATTGTGTCCAATCATGCTCTTTTAAATGCGTTCTAAACTCTTTTTCACGAAGCACAAATCCTTCAAATAACCAATCTTTTACATCTAAAAGGATACGTTTTCCTTCTGGATAATAATCCTCCAAATCAAATACGACTAGTTTACTGTTAGCTACGCGATTAATTATTTCTTTTTCCAAGATTTGATACTTATTGATTAAATGTTATTTGTTAATTGTTATTGGAGCATAGCTATTAACCCTTTAAACAATTAAGGTGTTTAGCTTTTAGTTATTTGTGCTAAGGTGAAGCTTATAGGCTTAACACCACTAAAAAAAATTAAATTCTGGTTATAGCATTCCAAGCTCTAACTTTGCTTCATCGCTCATTAAATCTTGGTTCCAAGGTGGATCGAAAGTAATTTCTACTTCAGCAGTTTTTACTTCGTTTATAGATTTTACTTTTTCTTCAACCTCTAAAGGCAATGTTTCTGCAACTGGGCAATTAGGAGTTGTAAGAGTCATTAAAATTTTTACTTCGTAGTCTTCGTTTACAAAAACATCGTAAATTAATCCTAATTCGTAGATATCTACAGGGATTTCTGGATCGTAAATAGTTTTTATAACCTTTACTATTTTTTCGCCTAAGGCATTTGTGTCTATAATTGTTTCGCTCATGATTTTAAGTTTATTCGTTTAGTAGTTTGTTCTTTAGTCCATTTTTTTAAATAATTTTAAGACTAATAACTATACTAATTAAGTTGTGTTTGGTATGCAATGGCATACATTTTTAATTGTTTTATCATGCTTACCAAGCCGTTTGCACGATTTGGCGATAAATGTTCTTTTAGTCCAATTTCATCTATAAAATCGGTATTAGCTTCTATAATTTCGCTTGGTTTCTGATTTGAAAATACACGAATTAAAATGGCAATTACACCCTTTGTTATAATGGCATCGCTATCTGCTGTAAAAACAACTTTATTGTTTTCCATATTTGCGTGTACCCAAACTTTACTCTGACAGCCTTTTATAAGGTGGTCGTCTGTTTTATATTGCTCGTCAATTAAAGGCAAAGTTTTACCTAAATCAATCATGTATTGGTAGCGTTCTTCCCAGTTGTCAAACATAGAGAACTCATCTATAATATCGTTTTGAATGTCTTGAATCGTCACCTGTTATTATTTTATGCAAAAATACAATAAGTATTATTTTTAATCAATTTTTTACTGTTTTTCAGACAGTTCTAATAATGTGGACATCAATGAAGCTATATATTTATTTGGTTCGCCAGCATCAAATTTTGGCACTTCGTAACTTTTCCCTTGATGTGTTATTTTTAAGCTTGCAATTGCAGCAGCATCGACAAATCGATCTTGAGTAGGGGCTTCTAAAGTTTTTAATTTCTCTAAGTCTAAAGCTTTTACTTCAGCTAATAATTTATTGGTTTCTTCTTGAGAACAGGTTCTGAAAGTAGGAGCAGAGTTTCTGTCTTTTTGAATGGATAATTTCCCATTTTCAAACACATACTGACTAAAAAATCCTCTAGTTGAAGTGGTATATTCTATAGTATAGTTGTTTTCTTGCGCTAGTATTGCATCAGAATTTTTGGAAGCTTTTATTAGAATAGCGTCTTCGTTGTACAAGGTTAATTCCTGATTTTTAATAGCTACAGTATTAACATTATTTAAAGCAGAAAGCATATTTTTTTCAATGTTATTATTTGCTTCCTGGCAATGCATTCTGGTACTAGCTAAAGGCCCAAAAGTGATAGAATTTCCATCTATTTTATAAGTTCCTGTAAATCTATTACATCCTGAAAAACCAGAAACACTCTTTGTATCCTGATCAAACTGCAGGGTTAATTTTTCTTGAGAGTAATTGTTTTCTCCAACATTTGTCACGTAATAAGTTCCAGAAATCTGTTCCATAGCTTCTTTATTAGTTTCCATAGCGGCGATATCTTTAGAGTTGCCACAAGACATAAAAGTAATAATGCTTATTAATATTGATAAATATTTCATTTTGCTATTTTTTGTGTTAGACTTTATAAGATACAAAAATGGAGCCAAAATTTTATTCCAACATCATTTTTGCTTTCTTAACACCAGCTACTAAAGCATCTACTTCTTTTTTAGTATTGTAAAATGCAAACGATGCCCTAACTGTTCCTGGAATTTTAAAATAGTCCATAATTGGTTGTGCACAATGGTGACCTGTTCTTACAGCAATCCCTAATTTGTCCAGAATGGTCCCTACATCGTATGGATGTATTCCTTCTAAATTAAAGGAAATAACCGACGTTTTATTTTTTAAGGCTGAATTGCTCGGGCCATAAATTTTTAAACCTTCTATTTCCAAGAGGTTTTTAGTAGCGTACTCTAAGAGTTCATGTTCATATGTTTCGATATTATCAAAACCAATGGTATTTAAATAATCGATAGCAGCACCAAAAGCAATACCTCCACAAATATTAGGGGTTCCTGCTTCAAATTTATGAGGCAAATCGGCATAGGTTGTTTTTTCGAAAGTCACTTCTGCAATCATTTCGCCACCTCCTTGATAAGGTGGTAATTTGTTAAGCCAGGCTTCTTTTCCATAAAGCATTCCAACTCCCGTTGGACCACACATTTTATGAGCAGAAACCACATAAAAATCGACATCAAGTGCTTGTACATCTGGTTTTACATGCGGACAAGCTTGGGCGCCATCAATTAAAACAGCTGCATCAACTTTATGTGCTTTATCAATAATTTCTTTAATAGGGTTAATAGTTCCTATGGCATTTGAAATATGATTGACAAAAACCAGTTTTGTTTTATCTGAAAGTAATTTGTCGTATTCCGCCATAACTAATTCGCCCTCATCATTCATAGGAATAACCTTTAAAACAGCTCCAGTTTTTTCGCATAACATTTGCCAAGGCACAATATTACTATGATGTTCTAAAGCTGAAACAAGAACTTCATCACCTTCATTCAATAAAGAAGCGAATCCATGTGCCACTAAATTGATGCTTTCGGTAGTGCCAGAAGTCATGATAATTTCATGGGCATGTTTGGCATTAAAATGAGCTTGAATTTTATGTCGGGCTTCTTCGTATTTGTCTGTAGCTTCTTGACTTAATGTGTGGACACCTCTATGAATATTTGCATTGTAATTGGTGTAATAATCTACAATTGTATCTATTACTTGTATAGGTGTTTGCGAGGTCGCGCCATTATCCAAATACACCAATGGTTTACCGTGCACTTTTCTTGAAAGTATTGGGAAGTCTTTACGTATATTTTCTATTGGAAACATTATTTATTGATAATTGATTCTAAGTTAAAATTTAAATTTAAATAAGCACCGACTGTTCTAATTTCCATTGGATCCGACTCAGAAATGTCTGAGAAACCGTAATCTCCTACGAGTTCTATAGCAAACATTTTTGCAATAATAAACCCAAACCCAAATTGTGCTCCAAAATTGGTGCTTTTGTAAAAGTCTGTAACATCATTGTTATCTTGGTCTTTAGCAGATAGTACAAAACTCATTCTTGGACCTAGTAATAAATAGCCTCCTTTATTATATCCTGATTTGCTAGCCATATCAAATTTTATGTGAGGGATTAATTGAATTGAATTTATGTTAAATTCAGCAACTTTATAATTAGGAATATAATTTAAAGTGTACTTTTCGTAAGACTTGTTATATTGCAAATTTAGTTTAACCCCAAACCTTTTTAAAAATTGATAATCTGCAAAAGCTCCAAAATGGATATTAGGTTTTTCAGTATATGAAGCTGTAATTCTATTTGATGACCTTTCGACTGTGCCATCCATATAACTAGCTCCTAAGACCAAGCCATAGGATAAATTTTGAGAAAACATACTTGTTGCAGTAAATATAAAAATTACAACAAATGATATTTTTTTCATGATATTAAATTTGATTTCCTGTCAAAATCGAGAATTTTGTCTTTGGTAATATTAAAGATCAAACCCAATATTAACGCCTAATTTGGCTGCTATAATTTTGTTGATTCGTTGTTTAATTTCTGGTATTTTAACCGAACTCAACACATTGTTACTAAAAGCATACATTAATAAGGCTTTCGCCTCTTTTTTAGGAATACCTCTAGATTGCATATAAAATAAAGCGCTTTCGTCTAATTGTCCGATAGTACAACCATGAGAACATTTTACATCGTCTGCAAAAATCTCTAATTGTGGTTTGGTGTTAATCGATGCTTTATCGCTTACTAGAATATTGTTGTTTGCTTGAAAGGCATTGGTTTTTTGCGCTTCTTTGTTTACAAGTACTTTTCCGTTGAAAACCCCTGTAGAACTATCGTCGTAAATTCCTTTATAGTCTTGGTGACTTTCGCAATTTGGTTCAATATGGTGTACCAAAGTATTGTGATCTACGTGTTGCTTGTTGCCAATAATAGTTACACCTTTCATGGTAGAATCTATACGTTCTCCATTTTGATAGAATTCTAGGTTATTTCTAGTTAATTTCCCACCAAATGAAAAGGTATGCACAGAACAGAAACTTTCTTGCTTTTGGTTGATAAATGTACTATCAATTAAAGAGGCGTTTTGGTTATCGTTTTGAATCTTGTAATAATCTACAATAGCGCGTTTGTTTGCAAAAATTTCTGTCACAGAGTTTGTTAAAACAGGATTATCTGTTAAACTTTGGTGACGTTCTATAATTTGTACATGAGAATTTTCGTTAACTACAATTAAGTTACGCGGTTGATTCATTAATGCAGCTTCATTCCCTGTTGAAAAATGGATAATCTGGATGGGTTTATCCACCATTTTGTTTTTAGGAATTTGAATATAAGCGCCTTCTCTGGAAAAAGCTGTGTTTAAAGAACTTAAACTATCTTTTGTAGCAATTTTATTAAAATAGTTGTCTATTATTAACTGATATTTAGGTTTGTTTAATGCGGAAGACATCAAGCAAACATCAATCCCGTCGTGTGTTGTTTCCGAGAGGTGAGATGAATATTTACCATCTATAAATACAATTTTATAACTATCAATTTCATGAATAAAGTACTTCTTAACGTCGTTGTATTCCACGTTTTTTTCATGTTTTGGAAACACGCTATAATCATGTTTTAAAACACTATTTAGAGAAGTGTATTTCCAAGCCTCGTCTTTTTTAGATGGAAATCCTTCGTTTTCAAATACTTTTATGGCTTCGCTCCTTACATCGTGAACGCGTGAATCTAAATCCACTTCATTTTCAAATGCTAAAAAGGAGGATATGAGTTTTTCTTTTAATTCCATTTAATTAAGTTTTCAGTCATTTATAGTAAAGTTCAATAATTTTGAGTCTACTAGAGAATGCTGTTTGCTATTTTACATTTTAAAAGCTTTGCTATTCCAGTTTTAAGTTTGCATAGGCTTACTTAGAACTGCAAGTAAATTATGCGTTCGCTTTTTCTTTAATCCAATCGTAACCTTTTTCTTCTAATTCTAATGCTAATTCTTTACCACCAGATTTTACAATTCTACCTTCGTGTATAACGTGTACAAAATCTGGAACTATATAATCTAAAAGTCTTTGGTAATGGGTAATTACAATAACAGCATTGTCTTTGGTTTTAAGTTTATTAACACCATTTGCAACAATACGTAAGGCGTCGATATCTAAACCGGAATCTGTTTCGTCTAAAATAGCTACCTTAGGTTCTAGCATAGCCATTTGAAAAATTTCGTTACGTTTTTTCTCTCCTCCAGAAAAACCTTCGTTTAACGACCGAGATAAAAATTTTCTATCAATTTCTAACAATTCAGCTTTTTCGCGAATTAGTTTTAGCATTTCATTGGCTGGCATATCTTCCAAACCTTTTGCTTTACGTGTTTCGTTAATAGCTGTTTTTATAAAGTTGGTTACAGAAACCCCTGGAATTTCAACCGGATATTGAAACGATAAGAATACTCCTTTATGAGCACGTTCATCTGGTCCCAATTCATCTATGTCTTCATCGAATAAAAGAATTTCTCCATCAGTTACTTCGTATTCTTCTTTTCCAGCAATAACAGAGGCTAGAGTACTTTTTCCAGAACCGTTTGGTCCCATGATAGCGTGAACTTCTCCTGGATTTATTTCTAAATTAATGCCTCTTAAAATGGCTTTATCTTCAACACTTGCGTGTAAATTCTTAATTTTTAACATAATTATTTATTCAAAAAAATTAAAATTTTAAGCTTAATTCGCACTTAAAATATGACTCAGTTTTTAATTTATTTATCAGCTCCTAAGATTATTTCTTCTTTATTAGGGTCTGGTTTGCTAACATTTATAATCTCTTTAATCTCTATACGAAATGGCCAACCTTCTTCGCCTTCCGGCTTTTGGATAATTTTTCCTTTTATTTCCACAGGAATCATATCGGTTTCAGCCTTCTTATAGGTTTTTGTTTGTTCATCTAATTCGTGCATCTTTTTATCGATAACAACTCCATAAACTTCATGTTTTGTTTGTAAAACGGCTGCATCTGCATAATACACAAAATCTCCCTTTAATAAAGTAAGCCCTTTTGTGTCAGTGACTTCTGTTTCTGGTTCAATGGCTTCGTTTTTAGTATCGTTTTTACAACTATAAAAACTAGTTACCAATAAGAATAGGATTAATAATTTTTTCATAATTTATATTTTAGACTTTCTAAATTTTTAACCGAAAACTTCGGGATAAAAAAGTCTCTTCATAATTTTATCCAACAGATCCTTCTAACGAAATTTCTAGTAATTTTTGAGCTTCTATAGCAAATTCCATTGGAAGCTTGTTTAAAACATCTTTACTAAAACCGTTAACAATTAATGCAATAGCTTTTTCTGTATCTATTCCACGTTGATTACAATAAAACAATTGGTCTTCTCCAATTTTACTAGTTGTTGCTTCGTGTTCTATCTGCGCCGACTTATTTTTAGCTTCAATGTATGGGAAGGTGTGCGCGCCACATTCGTTCCCCATTAGTAAACTATCACATTGAGAGAAGTTTCTAGCGTTTTCAGCATGAGGTCCTATTTTTACTAATCCTCTATACGAGTTTTGAGATTTTCCTGCAGAAATTCCTTTAGATATAATAGTCGATTTGGTGTTTTTACCTAAATGGATCATTTTGGTTCCTGTATCTGCCTGCTGGAAATTATTGGTAACTGCAATGGAATAAAATTCTCCCACAGAATTATCACCTTTTAAAATACAGCTTGGATACTTCCAGGTAACTGCCGATCCGGTTTCTACTTGAGTCCAGGAAATTTTCGCGTTTTTCTCGCAAATTCCTCTTTTGGTTACAAAATTGAAAACGCCTCCTTTTCCTTCGGCGTTTCCAGGATACCAGTTTTGAACGGTAGAGTATTTTATTTCTGCACCATCTAAAGCAATAAGCTCTACAACAGCAGCGTGTAATTGGTTTTCATCTCTACTTGGAGCTGTACAACCTTCGAGATAACTTACATAACTGTCTTCATCTGCAATTAAAAGTGTACGCTCAAACTGACCCGTTCCTCCTTGATTAATTCTAAAGTAGGTGGATAATTCCATTGGACAACGAACGCCTTTTGGGATATAGCAAAAACTTCCATCGCTAAATACAGCAGAATTTAAAGCTGCGTAGAAATTGTCTTTTTGAGGAACTACGGTTCCAATATATTTTTTTACTAAATCTGGATAGTCTCTAATGGCTTCGCTAATAGGGCAAAATATAATTCCTTTTTCTGCAAGAGTTTCCTTGAAAGAGGTAGCCACAGAAACAGAGTCTATAACTATATCCATAGCAACACCAGCAAGTTTTTTTTGTTCATCTATAGAGATACCAAGTTTTTTAAAGGTATCCAGTAACTCTGGATCTACTTCGTCTAAACTATCGTATTTAGGTTTGGTATTTGGAGCAGAATAATAGGAAATAGCTTGAAAATCTGGCTTTTCATAATTGACGTTTGCCCATTCTGGTTCAATCATTTCTTTCCATGCTCGAAAAGCCTCTAATCGCCATTCGGTCATCCATTCTGGTTCTTCTTTTTTTATTGAAATAGCTTTTACTACGTCTTCATTTAAACCTATAGGGAATGTTTCCGACTCAATATCTGTAAAAAAACCATATTCGTACTCTTTGGTTTTTAGTTCTTCTCTTAAATCGTCTTCAGTATACTTGTTCATAATTAAAATTTAAAATTCAAAATTTAAAGTTGAGCTAATCCAGTTTGTATTTGCTTCTTTTTAAATTACTCTTTTTAAGATAGTTCATAAATACTCCAATCATTTTACTTAAGGTAGTGACTTGGTTATTTAACTTATTGAACGTCTCTGTATCAATATATTTTCGATCTAACATTTTTTACAATTGAGATCGAGTTTCTCCTGTTAAAGCTTTAGAAATAGATAGGAATTTAATAAATTCTTTATGTCCATTTCGTTTAAAGCTTTCAGCTATATTTTCCATAATAGAACTAGATGAACCGTCTATTTGGCTGTCTAACTTGTAGTCTTTTTTAAATCTGTGTTTATAGCTATGATATAAATGTTATTGCGAAGTATTTTAGATAATTTCTAACTCTTCAAACTGTTTTATCCTTGCCATAATTCTAAATTTAAAACTTTACACCTTAAATTTATAAGGAAAAAGATTCACCACAGCCACAAGTTCTATTGGCGTTGGGGTTGTTGAAAACAAAACCCGCTCCATTTAACCCTCCAGAATATTCTAGAGTAGTACCAATAAGGTATAAAAAGCTTTTTTTGTCTACAATAATCTTAATGCCATTATCCTCAAAAACCTTATCTTCTGATTCTTGTGTTTTGTCAAATTTCAAATCGTAAGACAATCCAGAGCACCCTCCACTTTTTACACCTACACGCACAAAGTCTGTTACCGAATTAAAGCCATCTTCGCTCATAAGTTCTGTAACTTTCTTTTTTGCTGTTTCCGACACTTTTATCATAAATTAAAATTGATTAATTCACGTGTTTTTATTAATTTTTCTATTTGTTACGTGCAACCTTAGCTCATAATACTCGTTTTATTATAACGAATATTATTAAGAAAGTTTCTAAATAGAAACGCAAAGATACAATATATGTCCTATTTTACCATAGAACATAGCATTATATTAACAAATACTTTAATAGACTTTTGTTATGCTTAGATAGAGCCTGTATTGGTAGTTAAAACAGGTGTTTAAAGTCTCGTTTTACTACTTGGTTGTTGTATGAAAACCTTTAAAAATAAGTGGGTTTTTTACTGTTCTCTGATTTATCTGAATATTTATGAAAAAATATGAATTCTTCATAAAAATGAAAGTATTTTAAGTTGGGCGTTGTTAGATTTTCTCCAGATTTAAATATTAAATAAGTGATCTTATTTGGGTGACTTCACAGTTAAATAGCTTTAAAAAAGGAATTATCGCTAATTTTTACATTTAGTATCAAGAAGCTTCTTATTTTTGCCCTATGATTGAAGATAAAAACCAAAGCAAAACAGATTTAGGAAGTTTAGGCGAATTTGGTCTTATAGACCATCTAACTAAAAACTTTACCGTAAAACAAAAATCAACTATTAAATCTATAGGCGATGATGCTGCTGTTTTAGATTTTAAAGATAAGCAGGTTGTTGTTACAACAGATATGTTGGTTGAAGGTGTGCATTTTGATTTAAGTTATATGCCTCTAAAACACCTGGGTTATAAAGCTATTATTGTAAACTTGTCTGATGTGTATGCCATGAATGCTGAAGCTACCCAAGTAACGGTTTCTATTGCTGTGTCTAATAGGTTTCCATTGGAAGCATTAGAGGCGTTATATGCTGGAATTAAAACGGCTGCTGGTATTTATAATATAGATGTTGTTGGAGGAGATACTACGTCTTCTACAACAGGATTATTGATTTCTGTAACTGCTATTGGAACTGTAGATGCCAATGATGTGGTTTGTAGAAGTGGTGCAAAACCAAACGATTTACTGGTTGTTTCCGGTGATTTAGGTGGAGCTTATATGGGATTACAAGTGTTAGAACGAGAAAAAGAGGTGTTTAAAGTAAATCCTAATAATCAGCCCGATTTAGATGCCTATACTTATATTATAGAAAGACAGTTAAAGCCTGAAGCAAGAAAAGATGTTCCAAAATTACTAAAAGATTTAGGGATAAAACCAACCTCAATGATTGATATAAGCGATGGCTTGTCTTCTGAGATTATGCACCTTTGTAAGCATAGTAAAGTGGGTTGCGATTTGTATGAAAATAAAATCCCTTTAGATCCGCAAGTTATTTCGGCCTGCGAAGAGTTTGATATCGACAGTACAACTGTTGCGTTAAATGGAGGGGAAGACTACGAATTGCTATTCACAATCTCGCAGGAAGATTTTCCTAAAATTAAAGCGAACCCTCACTTTTCAGTTATTGGTTTTATGAAGGAAGAGGCTGCTGGAATGCATTTAATTACAAGAGCAGAAACAAGTATTCCAATAAAAGCACAAGGTTGGAATCCTATTGGTGATGAGTAGGGAATTTAGCCGTTTTCTTTTTCTTTTTTTTGTGAATATGCTGCAATAATATATTAATTTCTCTTTGCTTAGAAGTTAAAGGGGTTAAATTGCCATTCCCGTTAGTGGACATTTGTTTTTTGCAATGAATACATTGAAATTCACTAACATAATTGGTTATTTTTTTTGTGATTCTAAAATCATGACCTACAAGGGAACAAATCAGATTTTTCATGTTACTATTTGCTATTATCAATTTCTAAAATATGTGAAAAATCAATATAGGCAATTTAACCGAAAATCCAAGACGTATTCTTAATAAATGGTAGAGGCAAGAGTTTTGCTTTTTCTACGAACCATGCGTCTTGTATAAATGTCCTCCAACAAATTGTTTATCTCTTTGTATTTTGGAGTTAATTCTGTTAATTGTCCGTTGCTATTTGTAGTTACTTGTTTCTTGCAACAAGAGCAAGTGTATTCACTTACATGTGAAGTTACTTTTTTAGACACTTTATATCTATGTCCAAAAATATCGCAATAAAACTTAAGCGGAGTTCGGTTAGTTGTAGTTTTTTTCATAATTAAGGTTGTTTGGGATTCCTAACTTAGATAAAAAACAAGAATAATGGCTAAAAAACACAAATTATTCGATGAACCGCACCAGTTTGTAAGTTAATTCAGTCAGATTTTCTATATAACTCATATGTCCTTCTGAAAGTTCAACAATTTCAACATCAGAATCTTCTAAAAGCTCCTTCAGTAAAACCACATTCATTATTGGGTCTTTTTGTCCTAAAACAAATAACTTATTGCAACTTAGACTCTTAAATAGATCTGTTCTGTCTTTTCTTATTTTCATCCCTTCGCTTGCTGCTATATAACCTTGAACTGGTGTTTTTAGAGCCTCGTTAAGAGCTAGTTTTAGTTGGTTTTGATATCGTGTTTTGCTTTCAGGGCTAAATAAGTTAGTAAAAGACATGCTTACCAAACTCTTAAAGTTGGTTTTAGCCATGTTACTTGCACGAGTTCTAAGAGCTTGACGTTCTTTGTCGTCTGGTAAAAAGGTGGAATTTATAAGACAAATTCCGTTTAGAGCTTGCGGTTTTTTTTCAGCAAAAGCTAAGGCTACATATCCGCCCATAGAGTGACCAATAAAGATAGATTTTTTTATGTTTAAATAATCTAAAACGGCTTCTACAGTTTCGGCCATTAGTTCCATTGAATGAATGTACCCTAAACAACCGGTCTTTCCGTGTCCCAGCAAATCTATAGAGATAACTCTGTGGGTTTTTGATAAGTTGGGAGTTATTTCTTTCCACATGGTGCTGTTTTCAAGAAAACCATGAAGAAGGATAATAGGTTCTCCATAACCCTGTTCTGTGTAATATACTTGTATGCCTTTATGCTCTATAATCATAATTTTAATACTCTGTTACAAAGATAAAAAGACTTAACATTTTGGAGTTACAAGAGTTAGTTAATTTAGAATAGATGTGTTTTTTCTTGTATTTATAGACATCTAAATTTTAGGCTAAGCAACTAATTAATGAAGGGAGTAGGAGAGTTGGAAGTTTACACCATAATCATTTGTAGAAGCTGCATCGGCCGGAGGCTTGCTGTCGTATGTGTAGTAAAACTTTAAGCCCACCTTAAAATTATCACTAAAAAGATTTATTTTAGGATTTAAATTGAACACAGCTCTATGTCTGCCAGAATCTGTAAAATAGGGTAAATAGCTAATGTCTGAATCCACCCATAATTTGGGAGTCTTATATTTATACACCCGCCATACTACTTGAAAAATACCAGCAATGTCATTTTGTTCTGTGGTGCTGCCATACGGGATTTCATGAGTTAGATTAATCCCTGTTCCTGCATATAGTCTATTCCAATTGTTATAAGAGAGGTCCTTTAGTCCCATTAAATTAACGCCCCACCTTTCTTTGATACCTAATTCTGAGTTTTGGCTAAAAGCCACAGCTAGTTGTGTAGACCATCCATTTCTTAATAATCTTTGCCATGCAATGGAGACATCTGCTTTTCTCGAGCCTAAGGTGTCTGCTTGATAGGTGTTGTTTTGATCCCACTCCACTTCAAAGTAGGCTTTCTTTTTCCTGTAATTTATATCTCCGGAAAATGCTAAGCTTCCTATATCACTACCTTTTGAGTAGTTAAATCCCAAACTGAGATTTCCGCTAAATCTTAGCCAGAAGCTGTTTTTAATAGGATAGAGTTCTACAATATCTTTTATATGAACTAATATTTTATCTGTTTTAGTTATAATAAATACGGTTCCAGAACTATCTGAAGCGCCTAAAGTTCCAAAATAAATGGCATCATTTTGTAATTTAATCTCGAACTGTTTTTGTGAAATAATGGTGCTTACTTTAATTTCTTCTAGACTTATGGTTCCCATGCCGTCCATTTTCCAAGTAAAAACACCGTATGCTAAGTTTTTAAGCTCGCCAGTAAGTATGTTTTTATTAACATGATAAATAGTATCTGTTTTTTGAGCTAAAACTTTGTTGAAAGGAATAATCAAAAACAAATAAAATAAGAAGCAGTAAGGTGCAAGTCTGTTCAAGTTTCAGTTTTTATAAGAGTAAATTTAAACTTTAAATTACTAGTTTGTATGAAATGACCGAGAAATTAAAATTACCCAGGTTTTACATGTTTTTTATGAATATACAATAATCTTCGTTTTTCATTTTTAAAAATTAATCCTAATAATTGAAGAGCTAAGCGTTTTAAAGAAGGTGTAAAACAAAACTACCGTTGAAATAACGCCTGTTTTGAAGAAGGAGGATATATTTTTGTTGAAATAAGAAAAGGAAACTCTCATTAACATATGATAAGCTCAAAATCCAAGTATTGTAATTAATATTTTTTAATTAAAATGATTCTAAATACCTATTTTAAATTGTTACAACTTTGTCTAAATCTTATTTGAAGTGTATCTTTGTTAGATAAAAATTAAACTTCAACAATGAGCGGAATTTTGAATTCTTCAGTTGGAAGAAAATTTGCCATGGCACTTTCGGCATTCTTCCTAATGATATTTTTAGTACAACACTTTGCAATAAATTTATTATCTGTATGCAACAGTGAAACTTTTAATGAGGTTTCTCATTTTATGGGAACCAATTGGTTAATCCAATATGTTATGCAGCCTATATTATTAATTGGGGTGTTATTTCATTTTATTATGGGTTTTGTTCTAGAAATTAAAAACAAGGGTGCTAGAAAAATTAGCTATGTAAAAAATAATGGAAATGCGAATTCTACTTGGATGAGCAGAAACATGATTTATAGCGGTTTATTTATCTTAATCTTCTTAGTGATTCATTTTTTAGATTTTTGGTTTCCAGAAATTAATATAAAATATATCCAAGGAGATACGTCAGGATTAATCGATCCAAATAATGCAGAAAGTGGTTTGCGTTATTTTGAAGAGTTACAACATAAGTTTGTTCCTGTTTGGCGTGTGGCTTTATATTGTATTGGTTTTGTGTTTTTATCACTTCACCTATTACATGGTTTTAGTTCTGCTTTCCAATCTGTTGGAGCAAATAACAAATACACAAAAGGATTAAGAGGTTTTGGAAAAGCTTATGCTATTTTAATTCCATTAGGGTTTATTATTATTGCCTTATTCCATCACTTTAATCAATAAAAAATTATATCTAATATGGCTTTAGATTCTAAAATACCAGAAGGTCCAATTGCAGACAAATGGACAAACTATAAAAATAATATCAATCTTGTTAATCCAGCAAACAAACGTAATATAGATGTTATTGTGGTGGGAACAGGATTAGCAGGAGGTTCTGCTGCTGCTACTTTAGCAGAGTTAGGATATAACGTAAAAGCATTTTGCTTTCAAGATTCCCCAAGACGTGCCCACTCTATTGCAGCTCAAGGAGGAATTAACGCAGCAAAAAACTACCAAGGTGATGGCGATTCCACTTACAGATTATTTTACGATACTGTAAAAGGAGGCGATTACCGTTCTCGTGAAGCAAACGTGTATCGTTTGGCTGAAGTTTCGGCAAATATTATTGACCAATGTGTGGCTCAAGGGGTTCCTTTTGCTCGTGAATACGGAGGTTATTTAGACAACCGCTCGTTTGGAGGTGTACTTGTATCAAGAACCTTTTATGCGGCTGGACAAACTGGACAACAATTGCTTTTAGGAGCTTATTCTGCCATGAACCGTCAAATTGGACGTGGAAAAATTAAAATGTACAACCGTCATGAAATGCTAGACGTTGTCATTGTTGATGGAAAAGCAAGAGGGATTATAACACGTAACTTAATTACTGGCGAAATAGATAGACATTCAGCTCATGCTGTTGTGCTTGGAACTGGAGGTTATGGAAACGTATTCTTTTTATCTACCAACGCTATGGGTTCTAATGTAACGGCTGCTTGGAAAGCACACAAACGTGGCGCTTACTTTGCAAACCCGTGTTATACGCAAATTCACCCTACCTGTATTCCTGTTTCCGGAGACCACCAATCAAAATTAACTTTGATGTCTGAGTCTTTAAGAAACGACGGACGTATTTGGGTGCCTAAAAGAAAAGAAGATGTAGAAGCAGTGAGATCTGGAAAATTAAAACCTGTAGATATTCCTGCTGAAAATAGAGATTATTACTTAGAACGTAGATATCCGGCGTTTGGAAATCTTGTGCCTCGTGATGTGGCATCCCGTGCTGCTAAAGAACGTTGCGATGCTGGTTTTGGTGTAAATGCTACAGGTGAAGCTGTGTTTTTAGACTTTGCTTCAGCTATTGAACGTTACGGAAAAGAACAAGCAACTGTTAGACATTTAGATGCAAACGATACTGCTTTAGTAACTAAACTAGGAAAAGAAGTTGTTAAAAATAAATACGGAAACCTATTCCAGATGTACGAGAAAATTGTAGATCAAAATCCGTATGAAACCCCAATGATGATTTATCCTGCAGTACATTATACTATGGGTGGTCTTTGGGTAGATTATAATTTAATGACAACCGTTCCTGGATTATATTGTATTGGTGAAGCTAACTTTTCAGATCACGGAGCAAATAGATTGGGAGCTTCGGCTTTAATGCAAGGGTTGGCTGATGGTTATTTTGTATTACCTTACACTATTGGCGATTATTTATCGAACGATATTAGAACCGGAGAAATCTCAACAGATTCTAAAGAATTTGAGCAAGTTGAAAAAGATGTAAGAGATAGAATAGACCATTTAATAAACAATAACGGGAAACATACAGTAGACCACTTCCACAAGAAACTTGGAAAAATTATGTGGAATAAAGTAGGAATGGCCAGAAATGTTCAAGGACTAACAGAAGCTTTACAAGAAATAAAAGAACTACGCGAGGAGTTTTGGAAAGATGTAAGAGTTCCTGGAACTAACGACGAGTTTAACGATGAACTTGCAAAAGCAGGTCGTGTGGCAGATTACCTAGAATTAGGTGAATTATTTGCTAAGGATGCCTTACATAGAGAGGAATCTTGTGGAGGACACTTTAGAGAAGATGCGGTTGAAGAAAGTGGAGAACAAAAAGGGGAAGCGAAACGTGACGATGAGAATTTTGCATACGTAGCTGCCTGGGAGTATAAAGGAGACCCAAGTGCTGCCGTTCTTCATAAAGAAGATTTAGAATTTAAAGATATTGAATTGAAGCAGCGTTCTTATAAATAGATTATAAGTTATTAGGTAAATAAGTTATTAAGGTGAGTAATTTTAAATCGTTTGAAGATTTAGCTTGTTGGAAAGAAGCTAGAAATTTAAGATTATTTGTCTCCAAAAAGATTATATCTAAACTACCTAATAATGAAAAATTTAGTTTAATAGATCAAATAAAACGTTCATCACGATCTGTTGGGAATAATATAGCTGAAGGATATGGAAGATTTCACTTTCAAGAAAATATTCAGTTTTGTAGAATTGCTAGAGGATCATTATTTGAAACTTTAGATCATGGAATTATCGCTTTGGATGAAGGTTATATTTCAGAAGAAAATTTAAATGAATTAAGAGTAATTCATGATAAAACATTGCTGATTTTAAATGGGTATATTAAATATCTAAAAAATCAGAAAAATAACAAATAACGGAAAATGAGAGTATTTTAATGAGATTTTATAAGCAAAGCCTTAACTCTCAATAACTTAATTTCTCAATAACTTAATATTACAACTTATGAATCTTACACTAAAGATTTGGAGACAAAAAAATAAAGACGATAAAGGAAAATTGGTTGATTATCCAGTCAGTGATATTTCTCCAGATATGTCTTTCCTTGAAATGTTAGACGTATTAAACGAAGATTTAATAAATAAAGGTGAAGAACCAATTGCTTTCGATCATGATTGTCGTGAAGGAATCTGTGGAATGTGTTCGCTTTATATTAATGGAGAAGCTCACGGTCCAGATAGAGGTGTTACCACTTGTCAACTACATATGCGTATGTTTAAAGATGGAGATACTATTTTTATCGAACCATTTAGAGCAGCAGCTTTTCCGGTAATTAAAGATTTAATAGTTGATAGAACTTCTTTCGATAGAATCCAGCATGCTGGAGGATTTATCTCTGTAAATACCTCAGGAAATACGATAGATGCCAATGCTATTCCAGTAAATAAGCACGATGCAGATACAGCTTTCGATGCTGCTACTTGTATTGGATGTGGAGCTTGTGTTGCTAGTTGTAAAAACTCGTCTGCTATGCTATTTGTCTCTGCTAAAGTATCTCAATTTGCCTTATTGCCACAAGGACAAGTAGAGGCTACAGATCGTGTTTTAAACATGGTAAAACAAATGGACGAAGAAGGTTTTGGTAACTGTACTAACACCGGAGCTTGCGAAGTGGAATGTCCGAAAGGAATTTCCTTAGAAAGTATTGCTAGAATGAATAGAGAATACTTAAAAGCAAGTTTAAAAGGATAATGTCATTCAGAGCATTATTGAAATCAAAATATATTTTGATTGAAAATACTTAAACGTAGTTTAGAAGAATCTCTTATAAGTTAAAATCCCAAGCTATGTCTTGGGATTTTTGTTTCTTTACAGTTCAATAATAGTCATGGAACATCCAAATACATTTTATAAAAACCAGTTAGAAAAACATCAACTTGCGGTAAAGGCTTTCAATAAAAAACTGTTAGGAATGAGCAGCCTAAGATTGCTTGTTTTTTTAGGAGTTGTCGCTGGAATATATGTCACTTTCAATTTATGGCAGGTAGCAGTAGCTATTGGAATTATAGGGATTTCATTGTTTATTTTTCTGCTTTCAAAATATACAGATACCAAACGCTTAAGAGATGTTAGTAAGGCTTTGGTAGCTTTAAATGAAGAGGAAATTAAAATAGCGGCCGGAGATTTTCACCATAGAGAATCAGGAGAAGCATTTATAAATCCCTTACATTATTATAGCTTAGATATCGATTTATTTGGAAGAGGTTCTTTCTTTCAATTTATAAACAGAACAGGTATTAATGAGGGAACTGAAAAATTAGCAGAAAGCTTAACTGCAAATCAAATAGAAAATATTCCCTTAAAACAAAATGCCATCAAAGAATTGTCTGGAAAACCAGAGTGGCGCCAACAGTTTTCGGCAGTTGCAACTTTAATTGAAGCAGAAACTCCAGCTCTAAAAATTATAGAATGGTTAACATCTCATAAGTCATTTTTACCCAAAATAATGTCTTGGTTTCCTAAAGTTTTTTCCGTGGCATCCTTAGTAATGATTGCCCTTGGTATGTTTAAAATTATCGATTTGGGCTTTATTGGATATTGGTTAATTCTGGGCTTGCTAATTACAGGTTTATATTTAAAAAAGATCAATGTTTTAGCTGCAAATACCGATAAAGTACGAGATACCTTTAGACAATATGCTTTACTTCTAAATCAGATTGAATCTGAAAGTTTTTCGTCTGAATTATTAAAAAACAAGCAAGCCCATATTCAACAAGAGCAAAAAAAAGCTTCTGAGATTTTCTCTCAGTTTTCAAAATATTTGGATGCTTTAGACAATAGGAATAACCTTATTTCTGCCATTTTTGGCAACGGGTTTTTCTTATCAGATTTAAAAAATGCCTACAGAATAGAGCAGTGGATCTCTCAATATAAAACCACCGTGGCTAATTGGTTTGAAGTCGTTTCATTTTTTGATGCCTATAATACTTTAGGGAATTATGCTTTTAATCATCCGGATTATGTATTCCCGGAAATTGTTGAGAATAGTACTGTAATTGAAGCTGTAGATCTAGGCCATCCTTTATTGGATAAAAATAAACGTGTAGATAGTAATTTAGATATCCATAATCAAGAGTTTTTTATTGTAACCGGTGCTAATATGGCAGGAAAGAGTACCTTTCTTAGAACAGTTTCTTTACATATTGTAATGGCAAATGCAGGATTGCCTGTTTGTGCCAAGTCCAGTAAATACGCTCCTGTAAAACTGATTACAAGTATGCGTACCAGCGATTCTTTAACAGACGATAGCTCGTATTTCTTTTCAGAACTAACGAGACTTAAATTTATTGTAGATGAAATCTCAAAGGAACCGTATTTTATTATTCTGGACGAGATTTTAAAAGGTACAAACTCCACAGATAAAGCTATTGGCTCTAGAAAATTTGTAGAGAAATTAGTGGCTAGTAATGCTACTGGAATTATTGCTACCCACGATTTAAGTTTGTGTGAAATTTCTAAAGAATTACCAGACGTGAAAAATCACTTTTTTGATGCTCAAATTGTCAACGACGAACTCTTTTTCGATTATAAATTTAAGGATGGCATTTGCCAGAATATGAATGCGAGTTTCTTATTAAAGAAGATGGCGATTATTTAAATAAAAAAACCTTTCAGTCCAGATGTCTCTGGGTTGAAAGGTTTATATAGTTTAATCAAAAGCGTTTTTAAAGAGAATTATTTCTTTTTTCTTTTCTTCTTACCTTTCTTTTTACTCTCACTCTTATTTTGCTTTGGATGCACCAATTCCATTTCATCAATTAAATGTGTAGCTCCAGCGTATTTATCTACAATAAACAACATATAGCGCACATCTACCATAATGTTTCTACAAATTTCTGGATCGTAGTACATATCACTCATAGTTCCTTCCCAAACTCTGTCAAAATTTAATCCAACCAAGTTTCCATGCGCATCAATTGCTGGACTTCCAGAGTTTCCACCCGTTGTATGGTTTGTTCCTAAAAAGCAAACAGGAACTTTTCCGTTAGTATCAGCGTATGGTCCGTAATCTTTAGCTTCGTATAATTCAATTAGTTTCTCTGGTACATCAAATTCGTAATCACCAGGAATATACTTTTCAATAACCCCGTCCAAATAGCTCACAGGCTCGTAATAAACAGCATCCCTAGGAGAATATCCTTTTACCTGTCCGTAAGTTACACGAAGTGTTCCGTTGGCATCTGGGAAATATCGTGCATCCGGAAGTGCCTTCATAAGCGCCGTCATATATTCGGTTTGTAAAGCTGTTATTGGCTCGTTCTTGGCTTCAAACTCTGGGTTGATGCTATTATAGAACTCGTCAATCATTGGTTTAGCATAGGCATAAGCCGGATCGTTATTCAATTTTTCTATAATTTCTTCTTGAGTACCTTCAAATAGTTTTAAAGCCGACTCTAAACTTGTTAGAGCTGTTTTGTCATAAATAGAAACATCTACATTTTCTGTATAAAAAGGCATCACATTTTCGAAAACACCTTTATCTACATGCACATCAAAATCTTTATGTATTTTGGTTAAAGTACTTTCTGTAGCAGCTTTAGCTTTATCAAAAATAGCTGGATTATTTGTAACTGCTTGCTCAAATTGATAGGCTCTAAAAGTCATTTCCATCAATTCGTTTGTTACTAAAAATACTTCTATAAAGCTTCTTCGTTTCACGTTGATAGCTTCAAATTCTTCATATAGCACATCAAACTCAGGAAGAATATTTCCGTACTTATCTTCCAGATTCTTTTCTTTTAAAGCCTTTTTAAAATCGGCTTCAAACTTCTTTCTGTTTTCAATTGCGCCACTTTTTTCAATCCCTAAATTTTCACCTTGCCATTTTTTGTAGGCATTGGCAATTCTAGCTTGCTTGGAAGCGTATTTAATTCTAACCTCGTCGCTTTCCATCATTTTAGCGTCAATAACCTCTAAAGCAGCTCTACGAATAGCAATATTACTTGGGTTATAATCTTGAGTTATTTGTTCTATAGCTACTGCTGGTAAATATTCATCTGTAGTTCCAGGGAAGCCAAAAACCATAGTAAAGTCGCCTTCTTCAACACCATCTAAAGAAATTGGTAAAAAGTGTTTAGGCGTATATGGTACGTTGTCTTCGCTGTATTCTGCTGGGCGGTTATTTTTGTCTGCGTAAATTCTAAATAAAGCAAAATCTCCAGTATGTCTCGGAAAAACCCAGTTGTCTGTATCAGAACCAAACTTCCCAATACTTGATGGAGGTGTACCAACTAAACGGATATCGTTAAAACGTTCTGTAACAAATAAGAAGTATTGATTTCCTTTATAAAACGATTTAATTTTAGTGTCTTGCCAAGTTTCTTTTTTAACCCCAGCTTCAATATTATTAGAGTTTTTAGAAACAGCGGATTGCCTTTCTTTTTCCGTCATAGATTCTGTAACACCATTTAAAACTTGCTCTGTTACATCTTCTATTCTAACAATAAATTCTATAAATAAGCTTGGGTTTGGTAATTCTTCGTCTAATTTCATAGCCCAGAACCCATCTTTTAAATAATCGTTTTCTAAAGATGAATGAGATTGAATCTGGCTAAATCCACAATGGTGATTGGTAAGAACCAAGCCTTTTGGAGAAATCACCTCACTGGTACAACCGCCATTAAAATGCCCAATGGCATCTTTTAAACTCGAGTTGTTAACATCGTAAATGTCTTGAGCCGAAAGCTTGCTTCCAAGATTGGCCATTTCTTCCTCGTTCATTCCCTCTAAAAGTGAAGGAATCCACATGCCACCTTGTTGCGCTGACACTTGAATTGTAATAAAAAGTAATAGAATTTTAATGAATTTCATAATCAGATAATTTAGTATCCTTCAAAGATAAAGAACCATGCTATAAAAGATGTTAAAATGATCTAAATTTATCTATTGAACTTGTATCTTTAAGCTATGAAGACCCATAATGGGCGTTTGATAAAAATGCTCATTATTACCAAAATAGTAAATAGCGGTAAAACGGTTCCGTAAAAAATTTAAAAAACATGAAGCATCTTTCTAAACTCCCTAATATTGAAACCACCATTTTTACGGTTATGAGTGGTTTGGCGAATAAATACGAAGCCATAAATTTATCGCAAGGCTTTCCAAATTTTAAAAGCGATCAGAAATTAATTGATTTTGTTTCCAAAGCCATGAACTCCGGTTATAATCAGTATGCATTAATGGGAGGAAATATGGAATTACGTGAAGCTATTGCTAAAAAATTTGATTTGCTTTACGAAAGCACTTACCATCCAGAAACCGAAATTACCATTACAGCAGGAGCTACCCAGGCTATTTTTGATGTGATTACAGCTTTTGTTAGAGCAAACGATGAAGTGATTATTATAAAACCAGCTTACGATTGTTACGAGCCTTCGGTTTTAATTAATGGTGGAAAACCTGTGTCTATTCAATTAGAAGCTCCAAATTATCAAATTAATTGGATAGATGTAAAACAGAAACTTTCTTCTAAAACCAAAATGATTATTATTAACACACCACACAACCCAAGTGGTACCATTTTTAGTGAAGCTGATATGTTACAGCTTCAAGAATTAACAAAAAACACAAATATTATTGTTTTGAGTGATGAGGTTTATGAGCATATTGTTTTTGATGGTGAAAAACATCAAAGCGCATGTTTATTTCCAGATTTAAAAACTAGAAGTTTTATAACAGCCTCTTTTGGAAAAACATTTCATAACACAGGTTGGAAAATGGGATATTGTTGTGCACCAAAAGTCTTGATGGAAGAGTTTAGGAAAATACATCAATTTAATGTGTTTAGTGTGAATCATCCAGTTCAAAAAGGCTTGGCAGATTATATGCAAGACTCAAATACGTATTTAGAATTGTCTCAGTTTTATCAAAAGAAAAGAGACTTGTTTTTAAGTTTGATACAGGGTTCTAGATTCAAATTTAAACCCTCACAAGGCACCTATTTTCAAGTTTTAGATTATTCAGAAATTACCCAAGAATACGATGTTGATTATGCCAAACGTTTAACAGTTGAAAATGGTTTGGCATCCATTCCACTTTCGGTATTTAACGAAAATAAATTGGATAATAAGGTGCTGCGATTTTGCTTTGCGAAAACCGATGACACCTTAAAGAAAGCAGCAGATATATTGAATAAAATTTAGATTTTAAACTTTTTAGTTTCTTTAAAATTACCAAAACATCTCTGTAATAAAAAAAGCCAAATAAAGCTCATTTATTAGAAATTACGGTTTTTCCGTAACCCCTATTTCCACTTTTCGATGAAATGCATTTTTTTATAAAAATAAGGTGTATTAATAGTTTATTTTTTTTATATGTTTGCCTTGTCTAGTGGAAGCCTCTTAAAAGTAAAGCCATTAAAAGGTGACCAATAGATAGGTTGTACAACACAGCTAGCGCTAGTTTTTTACTTTTTTTTAAACAATATGGCTAAAAAATAGGCTTTACATTTTTAGTTTTATTGTGGCTTTACACTCTTGGCTTTACAACAATCTTTGGCTTTAACCAGTTTCGTACAAAGGGGTTTTTTTTTATGACTCTTATTTGTAAGGACTTGTTATGCTTACAATTAATGAAACCTTACAAATAACACGAAACAAACATTTTAAAAACAATTAATAATCATGAAAACATTAACATTATTTTTCTTTTTTCTATGCGCTTTTACTTTAACTACCCATGCCCAAATAACGAAAGGGAATTGGATGGTGGGAGGAGAAGTCAGTTTTCAAACATCAGAAAACACATCTAACGGAGCTTCTGATACATACTCTTACTTTTTTGCATCTCCTAATGTAGGCTACTTTTTTATTGATAAATTAGCAGGGGGGATAGCCTTAGATTTTGCATTTACAGATCCTTTCAAAAGTAACAATTCTCAAATTTATGGTTTTTCGCCTTTTTTTAGATATTATCTTTTAAAAGCAGAAAAAGAGTTTAATATTTTTTCTGAAGTTTCTTATGGATATAGTTTTGGTAAAAACGGCTTAGATGAAAAATCAAATAGTTCAGATTTTAATCTTAAGGGTGGAGTTGTTTTATTTTTAAACAATAGCGTTGGTATAGAATTAGCTGTAAGTTATCTAAATTCAAATAGTGAACTTAAAAGTAGAAATGTCAAAAGTAAACGCGAACAATTGATGTTTGGAGTAGGTTTTCAAATTCATCTAGAAAAATAATATTAATGATTTTCAACTAAATCATTAAGCAAAATGAAACATAAAATTTCTTATTTATCACTTATATTATTTTTATTATTATCAAAAATCACTTTCAGTCAAGTTACTGTAACAGTAGAAAACATGAATTACTTAAATGGTACAACAATTAGCAACTGTGGTGTTATTGATTTTGAGGATAATAGCTCTGTATCCATACAAATGTTTGTCAAAATGAAGAAACCTATTAATTTAGCTATGGGTAATAGTAATCTTATAATATATACTAAAAAAACGACTTCAACATATGAAGTAAGTAGATATTCACAAATCGTCCAAACTGTTAATTGGTCTGAATCTAATGGTGAACATATTTTCTATGCAACTATACCAATTACACTTAGTGCAATTGAGTTTAATGTAACTGGTGGCTTTTTGTATGCTTCATTAGAGTATTCGAATGGTTTGAGTTCAGAATCTTGTAATTATCCAATTGTTAAAGATGAAGTTCCAACTTTTACATTAAGTCCTTCGGGTACTGTTTATATGGCATGTGGTTCTACTAACCCGGTAAACTTTACGGTAGATAATGTCTATGATTCACAAGGAAGCTTAGAATACCATTGGTCCATAGGCACTGGTTGGTTAGATGAAAATGGAAATTCAACACCAGCTACATTTACCACAACAAGCGATAATATTACTTTAACGCCAATTGCAACCCCTCCAGGAAATGTAAATGTGGTTCCGGAACTTGACAATACATCTTATCCAGAATTAACAGCCATTTTTGGTTTAGCTCCTTATAATCCAACAAATCTAATATCCGGAAATAGTTCCTTATGCTCAACAGCTACCTATTCTGTAAACAATTTACCAAGTGGCGTTTCTGTAACTTCTTGGAGTGTTTCAGACAATACTATTGCTACTATTACAACAAATGGAAATCAAGCGACTTTAACAGCTACAGGAAATGGTACTGTTTCAATAACAGCCAACTTAATTAATGCTTGTGGACAAACAAAACCCATTGTAAAGAATAATATTTATGTAGGCGCACCAGATTTTTCACCTTATCCTGCCATGAGTGGAGATAATAATCCTATGGTAGGTGAATATAAATGGTATTCGGTTACTGGCGCAGAAGGAGCAACCAGTTACAATTGGTACTTTGATGTTGGAAATGGTGTTACTGGAACTAATATTGATGGCTGGGAAATACTTAATTACGGTTACCAAAATAAATCTATATATGTAAAAATTGGAAATCCGGGAACTACAGTTGTAGTTTGTAAAGCAACAAACGCTTGTGACACTAGAACCAAATATAAGTATGTTAATGTGAGAAGTCCAAATGACCCTTGTGGCGATTTTAGATTAAGTTCTAACCCTATGAAATCAGGAAGCTCTACTAACAAAATTATCTATCCTCCTATCGACCCTTGTGATAATGATCCTTTTGGTAAAACGGCTACAAATAGTAAAAAAATAAAAACCGTTGAAATTTTTAATTCGTATGGGGAACCTGTGTATTCAAAATCTCAAACCGAAAATGAATTTAACCTTAGTGAACTTAAAAAAGGATTTTATTTTGTTAAAGGTCAAATAACAAATGGAAAAACAATCACTAAAAAGTTAATTATTGAATAACTTTTAATTTAAAGCCCCAAAAAGTAATTTAATTTTATTGCCACGAATTCTCGAATAAGTTTATATTAAGTACTAAATGAGTATTTAAAAACATTCGTGTATTCGTGGCAAATTATTTTAAAAATCATTACTTTTAATACATGCAAAACGAATTAAAAATAGCCCTTATTCAAACAGAATTGGTTTGGGAAAATCCTCAACAAAATAGAATTCATTTGACTAAAAAAATAGAATCTATTTCAGAATCAGTAGATCTTATAGTGCTTCCCGAAATGTTTACGTCTGGATTTACTATGCATCCCAAAAAAGTGGCTGAAACTATGTTTGGAGAGACCGTTGTTTGGATGCAGGAATTAGCTTTAAAAAAACAAACAGCTATTATAGGAAGTTTAGTAATTTCTGAAAACAACAATTTTTATAACAGATTGTTATTTGTACATCCAAATGGCATGATTGAAACCTACGATAAAAAGCACACCTTTACACTTGCTGGCGAAGACAGAGTTTATACTGCTGGAAATAAGAAACTACTTGTAGCTTACAAAGGCTGGAAAATTTGCCCTTTAATTTGCTACGATTTACGCTTTCCAGTTTGGTCTAGAAATGTGGAAGATTATGACGTGTTAATTTATGTAGCCAATTGGCCAAAAGTAAGAACAACAGCTTGGGATACGCTTTTAAAAGCAAGAGCTATTGAAAACATGGCTTATTGCGTAGGTGTTAATCGTGTAGGTTTAGATAATAATAATCACGAATACAATGGACATTCGGCTGTTTTTGATGTTTTAGGTGAAAAAATAGACCATATTCCTGACAATAAAGAAGCCATTGAAATTGTTGTACTAAACAAATCTCATATAAAACTAAACCGAGAAAAGTTTAATTTTTTAAACGATAAAGATACTTTCTCACTAGAGTAAGGTGAAATCTATTATAGGATCCCAATTCGCTCTAACATCTATAACATCGGGGAAATAACTTGTCTTTTCTGGCTGTTGTTTTTTTAAATAGTTTCCAGAGTCGTATACGCCATTTTTATTACTATCATGTACCACTCTTAAATAATACTTGTTAGGCGATATAAATTTAAAGTCTATAGGTTCTGGTTCGCTACTGTATTTTTCTGCTTTAACTTCACCTTTGTCGTCTGTAAGTTGTACAATTACAGGGTAATTAGCATTTTTTAAGTTGACACGAACATTGCCATAATTTTCAAAACTCTTAGTGTTAAGTGTGTAATTTAAACTGTCATTTTTATTTCCAAAAAAATCTGTAATAGCATTGGGTAATACAAGAACTGTATATCTATTACTTTCAGTTTTATCAAAACTAAGAGCTAAGGTATTGGTTAAAGAATCTAATTTTGAATTAAATGTAACATCTAAAGAATCTTTATCCTTTATGCTAATTTTATCTCCAACAATTTTTTCAAAAGGTGTATTAGCCCAAATTTTAAAATCTTCTTCAAAACCAATACTTCCGGTTGGGGCCGCATTAATAATTAGCGTATCTCTTTTTTGTTCGCTTATTTTAACTATAAAGTCTTGGTTGTAGTTTTTATTACTAACATTAAAAATTAATGTATCTATTTCTTTAAAACGAGGTTTGTAATAGTAGTTTAAAGAATCTGTTTTGGCATCTTTTATAATTCGATAGCTAAAATCTTCTGGAGTTTCCGTTAGAATTTGGATGTTCATATTCTCATAATCGCCTTCATAACCAAAAGCTATTTTTTCGCCAGAAATTAAACGAGGGTTTATAATCTTAGCATCGGGATTTTCTTGAAACAGTTTTATAGTATAAAGTGAGTCTGTTGGAACTGTAATCGGATTTTTTAAGAATCCAATCTTATCACTTCTTTGTTGATATTTGCTGTCTTGGTTTTCATCTTTCAAAGCTACAAGCATGTATTTTCCAGCTTTAATATTATCAATTGAAAAGACAGTTGTACTATCTAGGGTATTGGTAATATATTTTGGTCTGTGTTTATAGATTGTAGAATCTGTAAAAGTAGAGTCCATTTCGTAAAGCATAACAGAAACATACTCATCAGGTTGGCGTAAAGTTGCGTCAATAATATTACCTTTTACCGAAAGGGAGTCGATATAATCTCCGGTAGAAAACACATATCTATAAAATGGATATGGGTTGGCTTCGTTATTATCTACAATACTATTTCCAAAGTTAAACGCATAGGTGGTGTTTGGATCTAAGGTGTCTTTTATTTTTATGGTAATGTATCTACTGGCAACTCCTTGTGGTGCTATTTCTGGAGCTGGATCCATAGGAGGAGAAATAATAAGCTGCTTTTGAAGGTTATTGACTTTTATAAACTCGTTAAAAACAATTTTTATTTGGGTTCCTGTAAAGTTAGTTGAAAAATTCTCCGGATCAGATTTTACAATTACAGGAGGTGTTACGTCTTTTTCTCCTCCACTTGGGCGGCCTCTATTAGCACAATTGGCAAATAACAAGCAAACAAAAATAAGATATAGAGGTTTGTAAAAAGCGCGATTCATTTTATGTTTTTAAATTAGATACAAAGAAACAATTTAATTCTCATACAGAAAACAATCCTTAAACTATTGCCATGGAAGCCATGCTAATTTTAACATTTTTGGCTTTGTTTAATACAGATATACATGCTTCCATAGTTGCCCCAGTGGTTATAATATCGTCCACTAAAAGTACGTGTTTGTTCTCAATTTTTTCCTTATTCTGAATACTAAAAAGCTCATCGTTGTTAATCCATCTACTCAATCTAGACTTATTTACTTGGGAAGCCGTGTTTGTTATTTTTATTAAGACATCGTCGCAATATTCGGTGTTTAATTGTAAAGCAATTTCTTGTCCAAATTTAGCAACTTGGTTATAGCCTCTTTTTTTTAGTTTCTTCTTATGAAGTGGAACGGGAATTACTAAGTCTATATTTTCATAGTTTTTTGTTTCTTTCAATTCAGATCCTAGCCATTTACCTAAAAACAGGCCAACATCTTCGTGCCCTTTATATTTTAAATTATGTATTAGTTGTTGAGTAATGCCTTTTTTTTCAAATCTTAATAAGGCGGTAGCCTGCTCTAATTTTGCTCGGCCATAAAAAATTTTTAAAACCGAATCGTCGTTTTCAAGATGAAAATTGGTAACTGGCAAACTATGTCTACAATTAGTACAAATATATTGTTCAAAATCGCCTAACTGAAACTGACAAGCAAAACATACTTTCGGAAAAAACAAGTCTAAAACTGATTTCAACATCTTTGTAAGAATTTAACTTAAAGATAACAATAACTTTTAAGCTTGAAACCTGTTTTAAATCAGTTATTTATGACTTCAACAATTATTTTATCAGTTCATCGAATAAAATAAGATTAGAATGTCATTCTTTATAGTTTTGTATGATAAAATATTAAATTAAGATGATAGTTAACCCTCAATTATTTAACTACAGATTAATTATAGGTACATTGGTAATAGCAATTGTTATTTTAGGGTCTTATGGCTTTGTAAAGTATCAAGCACTTAAAAATCATCAATCATTTGTAGAACAAGAAACTTCACTTGTTCAAAATGAACTACACGAAATGATTAAAAGTTATGATACAATTCGAGCAAATAGCAATACCACAGATATAGAATTAGCTAAGGCTAAAGCAAAAGTTTCAAATGTTTTAGACTCGGTTAGATTTTTCTCAACAGACGTATCCGTAATTTCTAAGTATAAAAATCAAATAGCAGTTCTTGAAAAAGAAAGGTCGCGTTTATATAGAAAATATAATGTGACTGAAAAACAAAATAAATCGCTTGAAGTAGAACTTTATTCTTTGACTGATCAGATGTTTAATCAGCAAAAGCAATTAAATCTTTTAAAAGAAGAAAACTTGATTTTGTCTAAAACCATTAAAAAGATTCAGTCAGTTTCTGCAGAGAATGTTCAAGCAATGGCATTAAGAACCGTGAGTACAAGGAATGATGCGAAAACGAATAAAATTGATAAATTAAACCATATAGAAGTCTGCTTAACTCTTTTAAGCAATGAGTTTACACCAAAAGGAAATAAAAATATCTTTGTTCAAATACTTGGGCCAGATAACCAGTTGGTAGTAGAAAGAGGTCATGTAAATTTTAAAAATCAGGCCTTAAATTATAGTGGAATGACAGTGGTTAATAATAGTTACGACAATATTGATGTCTGCACTAAAATTAATGTAGAATCTAAAGAATTATTTGAAAAAGGCACCTATTCAATTCTTGTTTATAATGACGATTTAGAGATAGGAAAAACAGAAATAGACCTAAAATAACTAACCAATAATATATTTGTGAAAACCGTTCCTTTAATGGGAACGGTTTTTTATTTTTGCACTATGGCAAACGATGATCAATTTAAGAAAGTAATCTCTCACGCAAAAGAGTATGGTTACGTGTTCCAAAGTAGTGAAATTTACGACGGACTAAGCGCAGTGTACGACTACGCTCAAAATGGAGTGGAGTTAAAGAAGAATATTCGTGACTATTGGTGGAAAGCCATGGTCCAAATGAATGAAAATATTGTGGGTATTGATGCTTCCATATTTATGCATCCTACCACTTGGAAAGCTTCAGGGCACGTAGATGCCTTTAACGATCCATTAATAGACAATAAAGATTCTAAAAAACGCTATAGAGCAGATGTTCTTATTGAAGACTATTGCGCTAAAATAGAAGCTAAAATAGAAAAGGAAGTCAAAAAAGCAGAAAAGCGCTTTGGAGAAGCCTTTAATAAAGAAGAATTTGTTTCTACAAATCCACGTGTTGTTGGATATCAGGAAAAAATAACTGAGATTCTTAGCAGAATGGGGAAATCTTTAGGAAATGAAGATTTAGCAGATGTTAAAGCGCTTATTGAAGAACTGGAAATAGCGGATCCTTTAACTGGCTCCAAAAACTGGACAGATGTAAAGCAATTTAACCTCATGTTTGGAACCAAACTTGGTGCAAGTGCAGAACATGCTATGGATTTGTATTTACGTCCGGAAACAGCTCAAGGAATTTTTGTAAACTTTTTAAATGTTCAGAAAACTGGACGTATGAAAATCCCTTTTGGAATTGCGCAAACAGGTAAAGCTTTTAGAAATGAAATTGTTGCTAGACAGTTTATTTTTAGAATGCGTGAGTTTGAACAAATGGAAATGCAGTATTTTATAAAACCAGGAACTCAAAAAGAATGGTTTGAGTATTGGAAAGAACATAGAATGAAATGGCATAAATCTCTAGGCCTGGGTGAAGATAATTACCGTTTTCACGACCATGAGAAATTAGCTCACTATGCAGATGCTGCTACAGATATAGAATTTAAATTTCCATTCGGATTTAAAGAATTGGAAGGAATTCACTCTAGAACAGATTTCGATTTAAAACAACACGAAGCCTTTTCTGGAAAGAAATTACAATATTTCGATCACGAAGACAATGCAAGTTATACACCGTATGTACTTGAAACTTCTATAGGTTTAGATAGGTTGTTTTTGGCTGTGTTTTCTAACTCTTTAGTTGAAGAGGAATTAGATAACAATACAACAAGAACCGTTTTAAAATTACCAGCAGTTTTAGCTCCTGTAAAAGCAGCTATTTTGCCTTTGGTTAAAAAAGATGGCTTGCCAGAAATAGCCAAACAGATTTTGGAAGACCTGAAATGGGATTTTAATGTGGTTTACGACGAAAAAGACGCCGTAGGAAGACGATACAGACGTCAAGATGCCAACGGAACGCCATTTTGTATTACTATAGATCATGACACTTTGGAAGATAATACAGTTACTATTAGACATAGAGATACTATGGAGCAAAAACGCGTAAAGATTGAAGAATTAAACGAAATAATAAAAACTGAGGTTGATATGAAGTATTGGCTTCAAAAAATGTAGAATTCTTGTAAAAATAAGAATATTAAAATAAACTTTAGCTTGAAACCGATAGGTCTTCGGCCAAGCTAAAACTAAAAACAAAACTCCCAAACTTATTTAGCTTGGGAGTTTTTGTTTTCTAACTAGTCCATCTTAAATCGCAATAAACGCAACGCATTTATTACAACAACTATGGTAGAGCCTTCGTGAAAAAGTACCGCCACACCAATATTGGTAAGTCCTAAAATAGTAACAGGAACCAATAAAGCAACAACACCCAAACTTATAATAATGTTTTGTTTGATAATACGTTTAGACTCTCTGCTTAAACCAATAGCAAAAGGAAGCATTTCAATTTTATCAGACATTAAAGCAACATCGGCAGTTTCTAAAGCTACATCGCTTCCGGCTGCTCCCATAGCAACACTTACGGTGCTTAAAGCCATAGCTGGAGCATCATTAACTCCATCTCCAACCATGGCTATTCTTTTATCTTCTTTTAATAGGGTTTTTACAGCTTCCACCTTGTCTTCAGGAAGTAAATTCCCCTTAGCTTCGGTTAAACCTATTTGTTTAGCAATGGTATCTCCAACATTCTGATGATCGCCAGTAAGCATCACCATCCGTTTAATGCCAATTTCTTTTAAACGTTTTAAAGTGCTTACCGCTGTTTTTCTTGGCACGTCCATAACACTTATCAGTCCAACAATTTCCATTTTATAAGCTACAAGCATCACTGTATGACCTTGTTGTAAAAGAGTTTCCATTTTAGAGTTTACAGAATCTTCCACCAAAATCCCTTCATCTAGCATAAGTCTTGTGTTTCCTATAAAAACGGTTTCATTTTTATAGATAGCTTCAATTCCTTTTCCTTGAATGGCATTTATTTCAGAAGCTTCTCCAAGATACTTAATTTGATACTGTTCTTTAATATCTTTTGTAATAGCTTTAGCGAGTGGATGATTGCTTAAGCGTTCAACTTCTAAAACCAGTTGTAAAAAATCGGTTTCACTAAAACCATTAAACGGAATTACCTTGGTTAATTTTGGTTTCCCTTCAGTAAGAGTTCCTGTTTTATCGAAAGCAATAGTAGAAATAGCACCTAAATCTTCAAGAGCTTTTCCACCTTTAATCAAAACACCTTTTTGAGCTGCTCTGGCAATCCCACTCAAGACAGCACTTGGCGTAGATATAGCCAATGCACACGGACTTGCTGCTACTAAAACGGTAATAGCTCGATACAGACTTTCTTGAAAGGTTTCGTCTATAATTAAGTATGCAAAACACAAGATAACAACCAAAATAATGACAATAGGAACGTAAATTTTCTCAAACTTTTTAGTCATCCGTTGAGTTGGCGATTTCTGAGTCTCAACTTCACTTACCATTTTTACCAAACGCGCTACTGTGGAATCTTTGCTAAGTTTTAAGACTTGAACTTCTATATGTCCATCGCCATTAATAGTTCCAGTAAATGCAATATGGTTTTTATCTATGTCTTTAAAATCTGGTAAATTATCTAAATTTGGGATGGCCGTTTTATCAACCGGCATACTCTCTCCTGTAATTGGTGCTTGATTAATGCTGCTATGTCCTTTTACAACAACCCCATCTGCTGCAATTTTTGTATGTGGCTTAACAACAATAATATCGTTTATTTGTAATTCTTCAATAGGAGTTTCAACAAGTTTTCCAGCTTTATTTACTAGCGCTGTACTTGGCGATAAATCGTTTAAAGCTTCAATAGATTTGGTGGCTTTATTCATGGCATAACTCTCCAATGCATGACCTAAACTAAACAAAAACAAAAGTAAAGCACCTTCGGCCCAACTGCCAATATAAGCAGCGCCAATAGCGGCAGCAATCATTAAAAAGTCAATATCAAAACCTCCTCTGGAGATTTTTTGTGTAGCCTCAATAGTTATAAAATAGCCCCCGAAAAAATAGGCAATTATATAAATACTTAAGTGTGACCAAGCTGGGGTGGATGTGGTTTTTTCTAAAATAAATCCGATTAGCAAAAAAACGCCACAAAGTATCGAAAAATATAAATCTGTACGCTTTCCAAAAATACCACCATGATCATGGTGATGTGTGTCTTCTTTATGTTGAGCCATTGAATTCTAAGTGTTGATTTTGGGTTGTTAAAATATATGTTTAAAAGAAACTTATTTTTGCTTAATATATAAAATTTAATGACTGTGTCCGCCCTCACTGTCATTAAGTAGCATATAGGCTCCATTTATTAAGATTTTCTTGTCTTTTAATTCGGTTTGGTTTAAAATTTCAACAAAATCTTCGGTTTCAATACCTTTTTTAATTTCTACTTTCTCTAAATGATATTCTGTTTCAGTTTTATCTTTTAAAACCAATACAAAAGAATGATCTTCTACTGCGATTATAGCTTCTTTTGGTACGGCCATTTTTTTTACATTACTAATAATAATATCTGCTTCGGTAAACATACCAACAATAAATTGTGTTTGCCCTTCTTCTATATGACCGTGAACTTTTACGCGTCGGCTTTTTTCGTCGATAGTTGTCCCTACCAAATGCACATCGGCTTTATAAATACTATCAGAAGCTTCTGGAATTGTAAATAATATTTCTTGGCCTTTTTTAATCTTCAAAATATCCTTCTCAAAGACTGAAAGTTCTAGATGGATATGGTCTGTATCCACAATTTCCATAATAATGTCTGAAGGCGATACATAAGAGCCATTACTTACATAGACTTTTGTAACATATCCTTCAATTGGAGCATATAAATTAATAGTAGATGTTATGTTGCCTTGTTCTACAGAACTTGGATTAATATGCATCATTTCAAGTTTTTTACGCAGGCCATTGTATTGTGCTAAATTACTTTTATACGTGCTTTCTGCTTTTAAGAAATTCTTTTGCGATGTAATATTTTCATCATACAAGGTTTTTTGTCTTGTAAACTCAGATTTTAAATAGCTTAATTGCTCGGCAACTTCTAAATAGTTTTGCTGAATTTCTACAAATTCCGGGTTTTCCAAAGTAACAAGTAATTGTCCTTTTGTTACTTTATCTCCAATTAACAAAGGTGTTTTAGTAACATATCCGCCAATAAAAGAAGTCACACTAGATTTATTATGAGGAGGTACATCTATTATTCCATTTGTTTTTACGCTTTGGCTAAATTCTTCTTCCGAAAGAAAACCAAAAGCCATCTTCTCGCCTTCAAACTGTTGGATTGTAATGTCTATTTCATTAGAACCTGATTGAATTTCTTCAGTAGCTTCTATGTTTTTTTCTGAATTTCCACAGGCTACTAAAACCAATGAAAATATAAGGATATATAGGTTTTTCATTTTTTATAAAATTAAATAATTGATAGCAATTACTGTTTGATTGTATGTGTTTAAATTGTCTAAATAGCTAAGTTCAATCTCTTTTGCAGTCTCTAAACTTTGTATGTACTGAAAGAAATCTATTTCACCTTCTTTAAAAGTGCGTTCGGCTGTTTTTATTATTTCTTCGGAAAGATGTTTCCCTTGAGTTTCATAATAATTAATGGCTTCTTCGTTTTGCTGAAGTTTTGCTAACAAGGATTGATATTCGGCATTTAATTTTACTCTGTAGTCCTCTTGTTGTTCTTCAATAACTTCTTGAGCAATTTTTGAAGCCTTTATTTTAGAGGCATTTCCACTAAAAAACAAAGGAATTTTTAGACCAAAGGTGTAACCAGCAAAATGTCTGTCAATGCCACTATTGCTACCTTGGAAATATTCTACGTTTAAATCTGGTAAAAGACTTTGTTTCTCTTTTTTATTTAAAGCTTGATAGTAGTTTTTAGAAAACTCGAAAGCTGCTAAACCAATATTATCTGTTGTACTAATTTGCTCTAATTCTAATTTTAAAAGAGGCTGACTGGCTATGATTAAACTATCTGTTTGAACCACTTTTTTTAGATGTTCTGTAGCTAAAACAATTTCTTGTAACACTTGTTTATAACGTGTTTCTAATTGTTTTTGTTTGGATTGAGCAGTAATCATTTCTAGATAATTGGTTTCTCCAAGTTCAAAACGTCGTATGGCAGAAACAGCAAAATTTTCATATAAACTATCTAAAAACTTATAGACATGTGCTTTGTTTTTCACATAACTCAACTGATAATACTTGAAATAAACATCCCGTTTTAATTGTTGCAACTCAATACTGTACTGCGTTTCCTGTAACTGATGTTGCGCTTTATTTACTTTTTTATCAGCAAAATAAACTGTCGGAAATTTGAAATCTTGCGAAATACCAAACACTTTTAAAGGTTCGTTGTTTTCTGCAAGATTACTTTCGTCGTAATTATAATAAATAGCTGTTTTATCAAAATTAAAAGCACTTTCAATTAAGGCATCAGCTTCATCCACTTTTAAAGAGGAAGCTTTTAAGCCCGAATTATTCTCGATGGCTAAAGAGACAGTTTCTTCAATTGTCAACGGATTTTGCTGTGCTTTCATTTGAAATGATAAAAACAAAATCATGATAGCTACCACTCCTTTTTTATTCATTTTAAGTTCTTTTTTCTGTTCTACCCATGCGTAAATTATAGGAAGAACCACTAAGGTTAATATAGTTGCGCTAACCAAACCACCAATAACAACCGTTGCTAACGGGCGTTGGACTTCGGCACCTGCATTTGTAGAAATGGCCATGGGTAAAAACCCAAGTGCAGCTGCCGATGCTGTTAACAATACGGGGCGTAAACGCTCGCTTGTACCAAGTTTTATGCGTGCTTCAATATTTGTCATACCACGAGTTTTAAGTTCTTTAAAATGTTCTATTAGTACAATGCCATTTAGAACGGCAATACCGAAAAGAGCTATAAATCCAACACCTGCCGAAATACTAAATGGCAAGTCTCTTATCCATAATAATAGAATACCACCAACTGCCGAAAGTGGAATAGCAGAATACACCATCAACGCGTCTGTAACGGAATGGAAAGCAAAATAGAGCAGAATAAAAATAAGTACTAAGGCTACTGGCACAGCAACCATTAATCTGGCTTTTGCACTTTGTAGATTTTCAAATTGCCCACCATAAGTCATGGTATAACCTGTTGGAAGGTTTAGGTCTTTGTCGAGGATGGTTTGAATGTCGTCCACAACAGACTGCAAATCTCTATTTCTTACATTAACACCAACTACAATACGTCTTTTGGTATCATCTCTAGAAATTTGCGCCGGACCAGTTGTATAATTAATTTCAGCCAATTCACTTAAAGGAATTTTAGCCCCATTTGGTGTATCTACATATAGGTTTTTTAGGCTTTCCAGATTTCTTCTTTGATTTTCGTCTAAACGAATAACGAGATCGAAACGTTTTTCACCCTCAAAAACAGAACCTACAGTCCCACCGGCAAACCCCATAGAAATAATGTCGTTTAAATCTGAAATATTTAGACCATAACGAGCAATTTTACTTCGGTTAAAGACTACGCTCATTTGTGGTAAGCCCGCAACTTTTTCAACAATAATATCCGAGGCACCATCTACGTTTTCAATAAGGTTTTTAATCTGATTGGCTTTACTGGCTAAGATATTTAAATCTTCACCAAAAACCTTGATAGCAACATCCGCACGAACACCAGTAACCAATTCGTTAAATCTCATTTCAATTGGTTGGGTAAATTCTACCTCCATTTCGGGAATCACAGAAAGTGCTTCTTTAAATTTGTCTGCCAGTTCATTTTTACTAGAAGCAGAAACCCATTGTTTTTTAGGTTTTAACTTTATAATTACATCGCTTTCTTCCATAGACATGGGATCTGTGGGAACTTCAGCTGCACCAATTCTACTTACTACTTGGTCGACTTCCGGAAAATTATCTAATAAAATCTGTTCGATTCTAGTGGTAATTTCTATGGTTTTAGTGAGTGAAGTTCCTGTTTTTAAAACCGGCTGAATTACAAAATCGCCTTCGTCTAAAGTTGGAACAAATTCGCCTCCCATTTTACTGAAAATCCAGAAACTTGAAGCTAATAGAATAATAGAAAGAGAAATAACCACTTTTTTATGATCTAAAGCCCAATTAATAATAGGCTGGTAGCCTTTATTTAAAGCTTTCATCAGGCGAACAGAAATATTTTTATCGCTTTGAACAGTTGGTTTTAAAAATAAAGAGGAAATAACCGGCACATAGGTTAAACAGAATATCATAGCTCCAATTAACGCAAAACTGAAGGTCATTGCCATAGGTTTAAACATTTTCCCTTCAATACCACTAAGAGATAGAATAGGAATAAAAACGATTAAAATAATGAGTTGTCCAAAGATGGCCGAATTCATCATTTTTGAAGAGCTCTTTAAAGTAATGGCATCGATATCTGCTTGTTGGTTCTTTTTTGAAAGTGAACTAATCTTGGCACTTTGCGCTGTAATTTGAAAAGCAATAAACTCCACAATAATGACGGCTCCATCGATGATAATTCCAAAATCGATAGCTCCCAAACTCATTAAATTGGCGTCTACTCCAAAGAGATTCATCATGGAAATGGCAAACAATAAACTCAACGGAATTACGGAGGCCACAACCAAACCAGAGCGCCAGTTTCCTAACAATAAAACCACCACAAAAATGACGATAAGCGATCCTAGAATTAAATTTTCAGCAACCGTATACGTGGTTTTATTTATAAGTTCTGTTCTTTCTAAAAACCCATTAATATAAACACCTTCTGGCAAAGACCCTTCAATAGAAGCGATGCGCTCTTTTACAGCTTCAATAATTTTGTTGGAGTTCCCATCCTTAAGCATCATAATCTGCCCTAAGACTTTCTCGCCTTCGCCATTTCCGGTAATCGCTCCAAATCGGGTAGCAGATCCAAAGCCAACTTTTGCAACGTCTTTGATATAGATAGGAACGCCATCGTTTTTTACTACAATATTTTTAATGTCTTCCAAGGAAGTAACCAAACCTTCACCTCTAATAAAAAAAGCCTGATTGGTTTTTTCAATATAGCCACCACCAGCTACACTGTTGTTTTTTTCTAGTGCTGTGTAAATTTCAGAAACCGAAATATTCATAGCATGTAACTTTTGCGGATTGACAGCAACTTCATATTGTTTTAAAAATCCGCCCCAGGTATTTACTTCAACAACTCCTGGAATTCCCGACAGTTGTCGTTTTACAACCCAATCTTGAATGGTTCGTAAATCGGTAATAGAATACCTGTCTTTATATTCGGGTTTAACATCTAAAATGTATTGGTAAATTTCTCCCAAACCTGTAGTAATTGGTCCCATTTCGGGAGAGCCAAAGCCTTCTGGGATGATTTCGGAAGCCGATTTAATTTTTTCAGCAATAAGTTGTCTTGGTAAAAACGTGCCAAAATCGTCTTCAAAAACAATGGTAACAACCGATAGGCCAAATTTAGAAACCGATCGGATTTCTATAACTCCAGGTAAATTAGCCATTTCTAATTCTACGGGATAAGTGATAAATTGTTCCACATCTTGAGTGGATAAATTTCTGGAGGTGGTAATAACTTGTACTTGGTTATTGGTAATATCTGGAACAGCTCCAATAGGAATTTGGGTTAAGGAAAAAACTCCAATACCAACCACAAAAGCCATAAATAGAAGAACAATAAGTTTGTTCTTTAAACTGAATTTAATGATGTTTTCTAACATAATTCGTATGTAAAAAGTGTTAAGCCATAAAAAAATAGCTTATAAAAAATAACTTAAATCACGAGTGAATTATGCGAATTTTGGAGGTTGAAAAACAGCAGGTTTTTCAAATGAAGAAGTAGATTCTTTATAAAAGAAATTACAAGGAATTTCAATAAAAGCAGGCTGTTCTAAAGTGAAATTTACATTAGGTAAAGTAAACGAAAGTGTTGTATGAGCACAACTTTGATGGTGTTTAAAAGGCAAATCTTCATGTCCTTCATGCTCATTTTCGTGCTGAAATTTATCATCGCCGTAATGTTCCACTATAAAATCGAAAAACGAATCGCCATAAGTTTCTTGGTGATATTCTGCATGCTCCATTAAGGCGCTAAGTTTTGAAAGGTCTTCAAAACCAAAGTTAAAACTCTGTACAAGAATTAAAACCGAATATGTTATGGCAACAAGTTTATGCATATAAGTTGCTAAGTTACAAAAAATAACCATTTGGTTAGCAACCTATGTTACATAATTAGAAATACGCTTTTAATTGAATGCTTCCTGTATGGATAACATTACTTGTTTCGCTTTTTCTACCTAAATAGTTGAGGTTTAAATCTAAAAACGATGTGATTTTCTTTTGTGCCAATAAACTCCATGTATAATTTTTACCTGGTTGCAAGCCTTCCATCATTTGGTAAGCCACCGGGGTGTTTGAGTTGCCTTCAAAATTATTTGAAAAATAATTAAACTCACCATTAATAGACATGCTTTGAAAATTTCCAAACGAAAAAGAAGCCCCATATTTTTGTTGTTCTAAGCTCTCTAAACTTCCAATTGTATTTTGTTTATTAGAATATTGATAAAAAACATCAAAACGAACATTGTCGTTTAATAAATAAGATAGTTTAGGATTTACTCTAGACTCGTCTATATCGTAATTCTTACTTGTGAAGTTTTCACTAAAACTCTCGCTATTATTAAAGCTTGTTTGAAAATTAATCAGCCAACTTGTTGCAAATTTATGATTGAATAATAAACTATGACTCATTATGGCATTTTCAATAAATCCAATGGTTAAATTGTTTTTCGAGTTATTCTTTAAAAACGTATAAGAGGTTGTATAATGTTGTTTTCCTCTGTTAAAAAACAGAACATTTCTAAAATTTAATTGTAAACCCAATTCGTTTTCAGGATCTCGATAAAATGGATTTAAATTGATGCTATTTCCATCTCGTTTATTTTTGCTGTCTACCAAATAAGAAGTTTGATTATAGAAGTATGAGAGAATTTTTTTAATTCCACTAAGCTCACTGGACCATTGTTGTGGATTAATAGTTAAAGTTTGGCTCAGTCTATTTTGATGTGTTTTTATAAATACCTGATTTGGTAATAATACACGAATATATTTTCCCTGATCTTGAAATTGTGCAATTTCAAACTCTTCCAATTCCTGAATACCATTGTTATTGTAATCAATCCACATATAATTTCCTTGTCCAGGTTCAACTTCTACAAAAGTAAATTCTTGTTGAGGTAAAGTTCCGGAATTGGTTTCGTAGACAGTATTCCATAGAAAAAACTGCTTAAAAAAACGTTGACTAAATTGGATTCTTGAATTTAGAGAACGCTCGTCTTCTAACGTTTTATCTGTGTTATTTAATACTCTGTAATTGGCGTAGAGCGATAAATTAGTTTGTTCGTTTTGAATAATTCTGGAATCTAAATAATAAGTATTAGAACTGTTTACTTTTTGCAATTGATCGTTTCTTAAGCTATCGTTTACACGGTATTTATAACCAATTTCAGCAAACACCTTGGTGCTGTCTCCAATTCCTGTAAATACTTCGTAGGATTTAAATTTCTGACTTAAAGGTGTGTAAATATCTGTGCCGTTTTCTTTTTGTTGATTGTCTTCCATGGCCAATCTAGTCCCAGCCCAGGCGCGATTAAAACTATAGGTTATTATATTATAAGTTCTAAAAAACGCAGAATTAGTTGTGGTTGAGGTCGTGTTTAACATACTCGAAAGCGAAACTATTTGCCAATTATTTAGAAATAGATTTGCGGAAACAATATGCCTATTTCCATTAAAGTGTTTAGAATAATTTAAATGTTCAAATTGATAACTTGCTCTTCCTTTTTTATTATGAAATGCTTGTGCTCCAGTTTTTATAAGAGTTTGAGTACCTAAATTTGTTGGTAGGTTCGAGTTTGTTGTTGTTACTAAGTTCCAATCTCTATTAAACTCAGAATTATAAATACGTTGTATAGATCTAAAATTTTCCTGAATATAATCTACATCGGCAAAAGCTTCTAAATTCCACAAGCTATCTCTTTTTATTATGGCTTGATTCACTTTTAATTTACCTGCAAAACCGTCATTATTATCGTCATCTATAGTAGAAAACAGATTTAAATCGTTTTTACTGCCGGCAGCTTCAAAACTAATGTCTGTTTTATCTGTTGGCTTATAATCTCCATTAATTATTGCCATTTGTAATTTGGTTGGAGCAATTAGTTGAAAAATAGGTTCGTAATTTCCTTGTGGTACTCCAGCTATAGGTTCAACGTATTCATAAATGGTACTTATGGCATCAATGCTGCTAATTACATAATTTCCTAAATTATCGCCAACTAGAGTAAAACGAGCGCTAAATAGTTCGTCGTTAGGATCGTTGGAAAATACCAAAGCTTCTACACCGTTTATAAGTTCTTTTTTGTATAAAATTCTATTTTCATTATAAACTTCTGGAGAAATGGAAGGTGCAACCATTTGTGTTCTATCATCTCCTGCTTCGGCTAGAATTTGAACTTGTTCAGAAGACAAGTTTTGTTGTAGCGGATTATTTTTAGAATCATTTTCGCTATAAATTGAAACACCAAGATTTAAGTTTTCACTTTCATATCTTCCTCCCCCAAAAACTACTAAACGCGAGTAATTACGTTCGCTATATTGATAATCTACGGTAACTCTCATCTCCGAAGTTACTGGGAATGTCGAGTTAAAAATAATTTCTCCTGCATTATAATCTATAATATAGTCGTTAGATTCTCCTCGTTTTAAAGGCACGCCATTCACATAAACTGTTTCACTTCCAGAAACAATTAATACATACAATTCCTGGTTTGGACCTTTTAATTTATATGGCCCTTGATTTCCTTCTTGAGCTGTAAATTGGCTACTGGTAAATTGTCCACGAACCAAAGCTCCAGCAGCAAATAAATTGGTTTGAGATTCTGGATGGTGCAAGGTGGCGGCAACAGATAAACCTTGAACTCGTTTACTAAAATTGGCAAAATAAGAATAAGGGTTTGTCAGGTCTATATCTCCTGCTCGAATTTTCCAATTCTCACTAAACAATTCAATAAAAACCTGGTCAAACTCGTCCAAACGTTGCGAATAGCCACTTTCTTGTAAAGGCACATTCGCATCTTGAATAGAAGCGCGTAAGGATACTTTTTCGCTTAGTTTACCTGTAATTTGAAGATCTAGTTCGCTATTTAAAACAGAGTTTTGATTATTCCCAATTACTACACCACGAGAAATACTTCCCGAAGTTGACAAGCCATCAAAAGGCGTGAAGTTTTGCTTCTCGCTAGGCTGAGATAACTTATAAAGTTTAGCAAGATTATCGGTGTTTTGAACTATAACACTGTCGCTAATTTGGGTATAAGTTCTGGTTAAATATTCTGGATACTTTAGGTAGTCTACAATTATAGAATCGGCATCAATAGGTTTATTTAGTATTATAGTAGCTTTATTAAAATCAACTGTATAAAACGAAGCATCTACAAATGAACTGTCTTTTTTTTTAATGCTTAAAAAATTAGGGTTAATACTAACACTATCTAAAGCAATAGAATCTCTTACAGCAACCGTTTTTGTTCTGTAATTAGACTCCAGATCTTGAGCAAAGGCCGAAAACCCAAATAGAAAGAATAAAATAGCAAGTATAACTCTCATCAAGTAGTAAACTACATATCAATTAAAATATTTTGTTGATAGGTTTGGTTAAAACAGATTTAATCCCCGATTCTTTAATAGAGTGGTCTAATAAACCATTATTGTTTGTGTCAGTTCTATGAAATTATAGATTTTCTATTTAATAATTAGGAATATTTTAATAGTGTAAATGTAAAGCATTATTTATTTTAGCTGAAATTAACTGGCTTAATTTAATAAAGCTTGTTATTTTGATAATTAAATCTAAAAGATTTCCCTAACCCTTGAAAATTAAATATGAAGATAATTTCTTACAATGTCAATGGCATTCGTGCAGCACTAAAAAAAGGATTTATAGATTGGTTAAAAGCAGCAAGTCCAGATGTTATTTGTTTACAGGAAATAAAAGCTATGAAAGAGCAGTTGGATTTAAGTGTTTTTGAAGAAGCAGGATATCCATATCAATATTGGTTTAGTGCCCAGAAAAAGGGCTATAGCGGTGTGGCTATTTTATCTAAAACAAAACCAGACCATGTAGAATACGGTACAGGAATTGAATCTATGGATTTTGAAGGTAGAAACTTGCGTGTAGATTTTCCAGGCATTTCTATTATGAGTTTGTATTTGCCTTCAGGAACAAACGATGCTCGTCTGCAACACAAGTTTGATTATATGGACATGTTTCAAGATTATATAAATAATTTAAAACTAGAAATTCCGAACCTGGTTATTTGTGGCGATTATAATATTTGTCACGAAGAAATAGATATTCACAATCCAAAAATGAAAGGAGTTTCAGGTTTTTTACCGGAAGAGCGTGCATGGATGGGGCAATTTATAAACTACGACTTTATTGATGCCTTTAGATACTTGCATCCTGAAAAGCAAGAGTATAGCTGGTGGAGTTACCGTGCTAATTCTAGAGCCAATAATAAGGGTTGGCGATTAGATTATACCATGGTTTCAAAACCCTTACAAGAAAAGATAAAAAGAGCCGTTATACTTAGTGAAGCCGTACATAGCGATCATTGTCCGGTTTTAGTTGAAATAGAAAATAGTTAATAGTTCTATTTATAAAAATGAATCCATAAAAAACATAAACCCAAATTTTAAAAATGAAAAACAAATTTATAGTTTTAGCAGTTTCTACCATGCTGGCAAGTGCTTGCGTATCTCCAAAAGTGTATAAAGACTTAGAAAGTAAATACAGTACTTTAAAAGATGAAAATAGAGAGTTAAAAAGCGATAACGAAAACCTGATGCTTGCCAAAAACTCAGCTCAAAATGAATTAGATCAGCTTCAAAAAGCCTATAATGAGGCAATTGCAGACAGAGATAAGCTGCAAGGAGATTACAATGCTGCTAAAGCCAATTTAGAAAATTTAAAATCTTCTTATACGGCTTTAGAAAAGAACAGCTCGTCTGCCATTGCAGATAATGTTCAAAAAAACAGAGAGTTATTAGCGCGCTTAGAGGCAAAGGAGCAAGCTTTAGAGACTGAAAATGCCCGATTAGAATCGTTAAAAAAGGAACTGGAAGCACGTTCAAATCGTGTGGCAGAATTAGAAAGTATGATTGCAGCTAAAGACGCAGCCATGACCGAGTTGAAAAATGCTATTTCAAGAGCATTAGTAGATTTTGAAGGCAAAGGACTTACAGTAGTGCAACGCGATGGAAAAGTGTATGTGTCTATGGAAAATAAATTATTATTTCAATCTGGAAGTTGGGCAGTAGGTACCGAAGGAAAAAAAGCTGTACAACAGTTAGGATCTGTGCTTGCCGTAAATCCAGATATTAATGTGTTAATTGAAGGTCATACAGATAATGTGCCATATTCTGGAAATAGTATCATGAAAGGAAATTGGGACTTGTCTACAAAACGTGCCACAGCTATTGTTGAGATTTTAAGACAAAACTCAGACATAAAGCCAGAAAACTTAACTGCAGCAGGAAGAGGGGAGTTTGCACCAATTGCAACCAATGATACCTCTGAAGGAAAAGCAAAAAATAGACGTATAGAAGTTATTCTAACTCCTAAGTTGGATGAAATTTCCAAATTACTTAACGATATTTAAATATTCTAAACGCGATTCGAAAGAATCGCGTTTTTTAAATTTATATTTTTAAATTGCACTTAAATATCGTTAACGCTTTCCTATCTATAATATGAAACAACTTTTTTGGATTGTAATAATCTTAATTTTTATTTCTTGTGAAAACAATTCTAAGAAAGAAAGCTATGTCGATTCCAAAAAAATCATATCGGTTCATAAAGATGGTTATGTAGGCGACGAGCAATGTATGTCTTGTCATAAACAGGCTTTTGATTCTTGGAAAGATTCGGATCATGACTTAGCTATGCAAGTGGCAAATGGAGAAACAATATTAGCCGATTTTAATGATGTTGAAATCACTTTAGATGGTATAACTTATTTTTTCAGCAAAAAAGACTCTGAGTTTTTTGTTCATATTAAAGAAATTGATGGTTCGGAAAATGACTATAAAATTTCTTATGCTTTTGGAATTTATCCTTTACAACAATATCTGGTGGATTTCGAGAATGGAAAAAAGCAAGCGTTGAGAGTAACTTGGGATGTTGATAAAAAACAATGGTATCATCAATATTCAGGAGATGCTATAGATCCACACGACTGGATGCATTGGACAGAAAGTTCCCAAAACTGGAATACTATGTGCGCCGAATGCCATTCTACAAATCTTCAAAAAAATTACATCCCCGACGAAGATAGATTTAATACCACCTGGTCTTCAATAAATGTTAGCTGCGAAAGCTGCCATGGTCCTGCAGAAAAACATGTTAATTGGGCAAATAACTTACAGGACTCACTTCATAATAACAAATACATTTTAGCCGGGAATTCGCAATTTGCACAAATGAATATGTGCGCTACTTGTCACTCTAGACGAGTTAAGCTTACAGAAAACATGGTGCCTGGAGCCCATTTTGAAGACCAGTATTTACTTCAGAATTTGTCTCAAGAGTTTTATCATGGCGATGGGCAAATAGAAGCAGAAGATTATGTTTATGGTTCTTTCCTGCAAAGTAAAATGTATCATAATGATGTGACTTGTACAGACTGTCATAATCCACATTCTTTAAAATTAAAAGAAGTAGGTAATAAGTTATGTATGCAATGTCATGAGCCAAAATACGACCAACCTACACATCATTTTCATCCACAAAATTCAGAAGGTTCTCAATGTATTAACTGTCACATGACTGGAGTTACCTATATGGGAATAGATTATAGAAGGGATCATAGTTTTAGAGTGCCAAGACCAGACCAAAGTGTAGAATACGGTACGCCAAATGCTTGTAATACCTGTCATGCAGATAAAACCAATCAATGGGCAGCCAACAAAGTTGTCGAATGGTATGGAGCAAAAAGAGAAGCTCATTTTTCTGATGCTTTATTATTAAGTAGTAGAGATTATATAAGTAAAAAAGATCGGGATGGTTTAGACTTGTTTATAAACGACTTAAATTATCCTGCTATTGCAAGGGCATCAGTTATAGATAATTTACAAATTACAGAATCGAGTCAATATCAGGCGCTTATAAAAGGTTTGGAAGATCCATCTCCTATGGTAAGATATGCTGCACTTCAAAAATTTAGAGGTTTGAGTTTAGAAGACAGAACTTCCATTGCTTTAAAACATACAAATGACACCACTAAACTGGTGAGAATTGGAGCAGCACAATTGTTGTTGGATTTAGATTTTAATACTTTAACCAATGTTGATGTTAGTAATTTAGAAAAATCGAGAGACGAATTAGAAACTATGTTATATACTAATGCAGATTTTTCCAGTGGAAGAATGCAATTAGGAGACTATTACCTTCAAACAAACGATGTTAAAACCGCAATTAAACACTATCGTGCAGCTATTAAAAAAGACAGTTTGTTTATTCCTGCCTATTCTAATCTTGCAAGTAGTTATAGTATAAACAATCAACCAGACGAAGCTTTAAAAATTTTAAATCTATTGGTCTCTAAAAGCCCGGAAACTGCTAGACCTTATTATTTAAGAGCACTTATTTACTTTGAGTTAAAAGAAAATTCTTTGGCATTAGAAGATTTAAACAAAGCTATTAGTTTAGAACCAACAAATCCAAGATATCTTTATAACCTAGCTACCTATTATTATCAGAATAAGAGCTTTAATGAAAGTGAAAAAATAATCAATCAAGCTTTAAAAATAGAGGCTAATAATCCAGATTTTAAGTATCTGTTGGCTTTAATATATCAGGAACAAGGAAAACTGGGAGCTTCCCGAAAAATAATGCAGGAACTCAATGTTCAGCCTGGAAGGTCCAATTAATTAGACAACGCTCTTTTAATTCACTTTATAAATATTCAAAATGAAATATACCAACTTGCCACATACTAATATTAAAGTGAGCAAACTTTGTTTAGGAACCATGACTTGGGGAAATCAAAATACTCAAGACGAAGGATTTGCTCAAATGGATTTAGCAACAGATAAGGGTATTAACTTTTTTGATTGTGCAGAAATGTACCCAGTTCCGGCAACAAAAGAAACCTATTCTAAAACCGAACAGATAATTGGAAATTGGTTTAACAAAACGGGAAAAAGAGATGAGGTAGTTTTAGCAACAAAAATTGTGGGACCTGGAGATTATACAGCCCACATTAGAACCAATGGGTTTAGTCCCGAAGCTTTAAAAGATGCTGTTAACCAAAGCTTAAAAAGACTTCAAACCGATTATATAGATTTATACCAACTTCATTGGCCAGAACGACAAACAAACACGTTTGGAGTTAGGGATTATAAACATAATTCTAAAGATGCTTGGGAAGACAACTTCAAAGAAATTCTTCATACGTTTGATGGTATTATTAAGGAAGGTAAGGTGCGTCATATTGGAATTTCAAATGAAAAAGCTTGGGGAGCCATGCGTTATTTAGAAGAGTCTAAAGTAAATAATTTGCCACGAATGATTACTATTCAAAATGCGTACTCCTTATTAAATAGAACCTTTGAAGGAGATATGGCAGAAATAGCTATTAGAGAAAATATGGGACTTTTAGCCTACTCGCCAATGGCATGTGGTGTTTTGTCTGGAAAATATATAAAAGGTACGGATAGTAAAAATTCAAGACTTAATTTGTTTACTCGGTTTACCCGATATAGTTCGGCAGAAGCTACACAAGCAGCAAAAGCATATTTAAAACTGGCAGAAGAAAATAATATGTCCTTAGCACAAATGTCTTTGGCGTTTGTTACACAGCAACCTTTTGTAACAAGTAATATTATTGGAGCAACAAATTTGAACCAATTAAATGAAAATATAGAAAGTATTCATCTAGAGTTAAATTCTGAAGTGCTTCAAGAAATTGAAAAGATTCATTCTAGCATTCCAAATCCTTCACCATAAATAAGATACAAATTTTTGAGGTATTGCTTTACGTTTTTTTCTCTTTAACGAAGAAAAGCGTAGTTTGTCTATTAAGTAAATGTTAAGGCATTGATGATGTAGATTTTTTATAATTTAGGTTTTTGGAATTTGTGAAAATTTTAACCTTATTTACACAGTTCTGAATCAACAAAAAACGTAAGTCGTTTTTAATCAGCGACTTGTATAAAATAACTAACCTATTTTTATAAAATGAAAAAAATTACGCTATCTCTGCTATTTGGGCTTATCTCCTTGATTGGGTTTTCTCAAATAGGTTTAGTAGAAAATTTCGATGCTAGTTTAACCATACCTCCAGGATGGACGAGTGCAGGTTATTCTGGAACCCCGTTTAACCCATGTAGTGTGGTTTCGCTTAGGTCAAACCTAAGTGATTCTAATACTTCAGATTATTTGGAATCTCCAAATATACTGGGGGAATCTAACGGTACAGATGTAACTGTATCTTTTGATTATAAAATTGTTGACTGGTCGGCAGCTGTAGATGCTAGTCCTCCGGGATGGGGAGAGTTTTATGTGCAATACTCCACCGATAATGGAGGCTCATGGACAACAATTGGAACCATTAACGACGTAAATCACGTAACAGCAAATACCTGTGCCAATATGAGTTTTGTTGTGCCAGCAGCTGAGGTTCCTACAGGAGGCGATTTTAAATTGCGTTTTGAAAACCTATATATTTCAGGGAACTATTACTTCTATATGGATAACGTAACAGCTTTTCAAGTTGTTGTAGACCCTCCTGCTTGTTCACCATTAGTTAACCCTACAAATGGAGCTACAGGAGTAGCTATCACGGAAAACTTAAGCTGGCAACCAGCTACTGGAATTCCTTCAGGATACACGCTTTCAGTTGGAACGACACCTGGGGGAACAGAATTAGTAGATAATGTAAACACAGGTCTTTCTACAACATATGATCTTCCTGATTTAGAGTATTCAACAACATATTATGTAAATATTACTCCATATAATGACAATGGTCCGGCAGTAGATTGTCCGGAGCAAACTTTTACAACAGGAGCCGATCCTAATGCACCGGTAGATTGTGGTTCAGGAATCCCAATTAATACGGTGTTTTGTTACACAAATAACGATACCACAACCTTTAGTTTTCAAAGTTCTGATGGTTCACCTTTAGTGGTTGTTTTCAATTCAGGAAGCACAGAAAATGGTTGGGATGAGCTTATTATATTAGACTCTGATGGAACTACAAACCTAAATGATGCAACTCCTTATGGAGATGCTGGTAACCTGGCTGGTTTATTGTTTATTTCTTCTGGTGATACTATTACAGTAGGAGTGACTTCAGATGGTTCAGGGATTAGCTGTACAAGTAACCCTTGGAATTTTGACGTATATTGTTTAGACACAACAGCGCTTCCTAATTGTAATGCTACTTTATCAAACCCTGTAAATGGTGCAGTTAATGTTAGCGAAAACACCGATTTATCTTGGTCTGCTGCATCTGTATTTGTTACAGGTTATATTTTAAATATGGGAACGACCCCAGGCGGTACAGATGTGCTTAATGGAGTAGATGTAGGAGATGTACTTACTTACAATCCTGGTTTATTAGCATACAGTACAACATACTATGTATCCATAATTCCATATAACGATAATGGGCAGGCAACTGGCTGTACCGAAGAGAGCTTTACTACAAAAGCAGATCCTAACCAAGTGGTAGATTGCGATACGGGGCAAGTTATTAATACAGTACATTGCTACGATAACAACGAAATTACCGAATGGTGGTTTGCTTCATCTAATGGAGACCCAATTTCAATATATTTTAATTCTGGGATGTTAGAAGAAAGTACTTTTTCGGGAAATACTTGGGACGACTTACTAATCTACGATGGAACAGATAATACAGGAACACTTTTATACGACTCAGATGATGGTGTTGTCGGTAACAACGATTTAACTGGCTTTGTTTTTGTAGCTAATAGTGGTAACCTTTATATGATTTTAGATTCTGATAGTATTACGAGTTGTAACTCAAGTACAACACTTGTAGAAATGGATTTTGATGTATCTTGTGTAGATACCACAGCCCTGCCTAATTGTAATGCGTCTTTAACAATACCTGTGGATGGTACTGTTGATGTAGATGAAGATGAAGACTTAACGTGGACTGCAGCATCTGTTTATGTTACTGGGTACACCTTAAATATGGGTACAACGCCTGGAGGAACAGATGTGTTAAACGGAGTGGACGTTGGAAATGTATTAACTTACGATCCTGGTACCTTAAATTATGATACAACGTATTATGTAACTATTATACCTTATAATGATAATGGTCCAGCAACTAATTGTACTGAAGAAAGCTTTACAATAAGAAGCGATCCAAACCAAATCGTGGATTGTGATACAGGTCAAGTGATAAATACAGTACATTGTTACGAAAGTGGAACAAACGGTGTTTGGATAGAGATATATAGCTTTCAAAGTACAACTGGAGGACCCTTAAATATGTTCTTTAATTCTGGAACAATTGAAGCAAATTGGGATACTCTTAGAGTTACAGAAGATGACGGAACTATTATTTACGAAGGCGATAATGGAGGAGATTTAGCAGGCTTATCCATAAACTCTACTGGAGGTACAATGATTATGTATGTCGAGTCAGATGGTTCGGTAAGTTGTGAAAGCGGTTCGAGAGAGGTTTGGGATTTTGATGTGTCTTGTATAGATACAACTGCCGTTCCTAATTGTAATGCCGTATTGACAGAACCTGCAAATGGAGAACTTTCTACAGATGAGAACGTAGATTTAACTTGGTCTCCAGCTTCAATAATAGTTACCGGATATACTTTATATGTAGGTACAACTCCAGGAGGAACTGATATTCTGGATGGTGTTGATGTGGGAGACGTATTAACGTACGATCCTGGCACTTTACCTTATGCAACAACAATTTATGTTACTATTGTACCTTATAATGATAATGGTTCAGCAGTAGATTGTACAGAATATAGCTTTACAACTAGAGCTGATCCAAACCAAGTGGTAGATTGTGATGGGGGAAGACTAAACACAACTTATTGTTATACTAATAATGATAATACAGAGTTTAACTTTGTAAGTTCTACAGGGTTCCCGTTAGTCTTAGAATTTAATGCCGGTCAAGTAGAAAATAACTGGGATGAACTAATAATATTAGATTCAGACGGTAGTGAACTATATAATGGGTATGGTAATAATGGAGACTTAACAGGTTTAACGTTTACTACTTCAGGGGCAACTTTAACAGTAATTATTCAATCAGATTTTACAGGTAACTGTGGTTCGAATAATTATACACCTTGGGATTTTGATGTATACTGTCAAACATGTATGCCACAATCCGTTAATTTTAATCTTATAAATGGAGACTGTATCACAGATCCAGATAACCCTACTTTCGAAGTGGAAGTAGATATTACAGATTTAGGAGACGCGAACTCCTTAACCGTTAATGATAATCAAGGAAGTGCACCTGTAGTAGTGACAGAGGTTGGTGTTCTTATTTTGGGGCCGTTTGTAGCTAATTCAAATGTAATAGTTACGGTTGAAAACACGGACGACTCAAATTGTATTACTACAAGTAACCCGATGGCATTCTTATGTCCGCCACCACCAAACCCATGTTCTATTGTGTTTGCTGGAGATGACACCTCTGTAGATTGTAATACACCAGAAGTTACGTTGGAGTCTAATTTCCATTTGTATGGTCAGGATACGACTAATTACGAGATTAACTCAATAGATACCTGTCCAACCCCTCCTGTAGATGGGGCAACTCCTACAAGTGTAGACATCGATGATAGATGGTCTGAAGTTCTGGATCTTGGATTCGAATTCTGTTTCTATGGCGGCGTTTATGATAAGGTAATTATTGGATCTAATGGTGTAGTGAGTTTTGAAACACAGCATGCAGGAACTTATAATGAATGGGATTTATCAACCTTTAGTGGAGGCCCTTCAACCTTACCTAACACAACAAACACAACCATAACGGAAGCCAATATTTTTGGGCCTGGACATGATATTAATCCTGCAACTTGTGGAAGTATTGATTATGTAGTATTAGGTTCTGCTCCTTATAGACAGTTTGTAGTGAATTACAATGAAGTTTGTTATTTTGGTTCTCAATGTAGCGGTTTATTAACTACTAGTCAGATAATATTACATGAATCGTCTAATAATATTGATATCCATATTTTAAGTAAACCAACTTGTATGGGGTGGAACGATGGACTTGCAGTAGTAGGTATTCAGAGTGTAGATGATCAATTTGCGACGACACCAGCTGGACGAAACACAAGTGTATGGACGGTAACGCCAGATAATCCAGAGTCGTACAGATTCTCACCTTCTGGAACACCTAATTATACACTAGAATGGACAGACGATCAAGGAACTGTTATTGGAACTGAAGATACTGTTACTGTATCACCAACTCAAACAACAACCTATACTTTTGCCGTTACTTACGACTTATGTACTGGAGGAACAGCTACCGTTTCAGACGATGTAGAAGTTGCATACGTAGACCTATCAACTTCTGATGGTTCTTTTGAAATGACTGCAACTTGCGATGGTGCAACAGCCGAAATTTTAGGAGATACTGGAGGAGAGTTTGCTTTTAGTCCAGAGCCTAATGATGGTGCAACTATTGATGCAACAACAGGAGAAATTACAAATGGTATTGGAGGTACTACTTATACCGTTCAGTATACGGTAGGAGAAGATGGATGTCCGTCAATTGTTACACAAACAGTTACAATACTTACTGCTGGAGATGCTTCCTTTACGCTAACACCAACTTGCGATGGAGCAACGGCAAACTTGACAGGAGATGCAGGAGGAGTTTTCTCTTTTAATCCTGAACCAGAAGATGGAGCAATTATTGATCCGGTAACTGGTGAAATTACTAATGGAGTTTCTAATGCAACTTATACGGTTATTTACACAATCTCAGGATCTTGTGAAACATCAGAAACTCAAACAGTAACTGTACTTTCTGGTGGAGACTCGTCATTTAGTATGGAAGCCAATTGTTTTGGTGGTGCAACTGCAACTATAACAGGAGATGCTGGTGGAAACTTCACATTTGATGCTACAGATGGAGCAATGATAGATCCAGTAACTGGAGAAATTACAAATGCTGTTTCGGGTACATCTTATGTTGTAGAATATACTACAGTAGGAGATTGTTCATCTACAACAGCAGAAACCGTAGTTATCCCTGAAGTTGAAGATGCCTCATTTACTTTAACACCAACCTGCGATGGTGCAACTGCAACCATTATTGGAGATGCCGGTGGAACATTTAGTTCTACAGACTCTGGTATTGTTGTAAACCCGGATACAGGAGAAGTTACAGGTGGTGCGTCAAATACAACGTATACTATAGAATATACTACTTCAGGACCTTGTCCAGAAACTTCTGGACAATCATTTACAACAGATACGTGTGTAATTCCTCAGGTAATCACGCCAAATGGAGATGGAATAAACGACAGCTTCAATTTGACTGGTTATAATGTTAATAGCTTAGAGATCTTTAACAGAAATGGTATTAAGGTTTTCAGTTATAAAGGAGTTTATACAAATCAGTTTGAAGGTATATCAGATAAAGGAGATAAACTACCAACAGGAACTTATTTCTATGTTATGAAATATCAAGAAGGCGAAGTAAAATCAGCTTGGTTATATATAAATAGAGAAAAGTAAACTAACACAACCAAAATTTTATAATGAAAAAAATATATATCATTCTCGTATTCTTGTTTGCATTACAAATGCAGGCACAACAAGACCCTCAATACACACAGTATATGTATAACATGAACGTTATAAACCCAGCTTATGCTGGGTCTTATGACGGCGTGGGACTAGGGCTCCTATACAGAAGTCAATGGGTTGGCTTAGAAGGTTCGCCTAAAACAGGAACATTTAATGTAAGTGCTCCCGTTGGAAGACAAGTAGGAATAGGACTTTCTTTTATTACCGATGAAATTGGACCAGTAAAAGAAAATAACGTTTATGCAGATTTTTCCTATACCTTACCACTTGGTGGGGAACATAAATTAGCTTTTGGTATTAAAGCCGGAGCTACATTTCATGATATAGGATTGACAAATTTAGATGTTATTGATCCTAATGACCCGTTCTTACAAAGCGATATCAATGAAGTAACTCCTAATATTGGAGCTGGACTTTATTTATATCAAACTAACAAATACTATGTGTCATTATCTATGCCTAACATGTTGAATTCTGTTCATTTAGATGCCAATGGCTATAAAATAGGTTCAGAAACACAACATTTATTTGCAGCTGCAGGTTATGTGTTTGGGCTTTCAGATAACTTCAAATTAAAACCAAGTACTATGGTTAGAATGGCTTTCGATGCACCAGTTAGTTTTGATGTTAACGCCAATTTATTTATGTACGATTTAGTAGAAGTGGGAGTAGGTTACCGTTTGGAAGACTCGTTTAGTGCTATGGTTAATTTCTTAATCACACCTACATTAAGAGTTGGATATGCGTATGACAATGTGGTGTCGGATCTAAACATAGAAACAAATGCATCGCATGAGATTTTTATTACTTTCGATATTCCATTGTTGAAGAAAGTATCACGTTCACCTCGTTATTTCTAATTACCTAAGCTAAACATTATGAAAAATTTAAAAATATTTTTTACACTTATTTTAATGAGTAGTTTAAGTATAACTGCTCAAAATAAACAGACAAGAGATGCCGACAAGCATTTTAATAAATTCGAATTCATTGAAGCTATTGAAGCTTATAATAAACTAATTGAAAAAGGTGAAGGAGATGCTTATGTATATGGACAATTGGCAGAAGCTAATTACAATATATTTAGCACTACAGAAGCAGAACGCTGGTATGCAAAAGCACTTGACGCTAATGGAGATGATCCTGAGATGATGTTTAAATACTCGCAAATGCTAAAAGCAAACGGGAAATATGACGAATCTAACAAATGGATGAAGAAATTTGCAGATGCAAAGCCTAAAGATGAAAGAGCAATTGCGTTTAAAGCCAATCCAGATTATATTCCAGGAATTTTAGAAGGCGAAAAATTATATGATATTTCATCTCTGGAGTTTAATACAGAATATACAGATTATGGAGGGACAGTAAAAGACGGAAATCTATACTTTTCTTCAGCTAGAAATAATTCTAGAAGAAACTACGGATGGAACGATGAGCCTTACTTAGATATATATAGAGTAGCTGTTGGAGGCGATAACGCTGGAATTGAAGCTGAATTGGTAAATGGAGTTAATTCTAGATACCATGAAGGACTTGTTTCTTTTAGCCCTGATGGAAATACGATGTATTTTTCCAGAGAAAGTTTCGCTGAAGGAGATTTTGAAAAGAATAAAGATAAGAAAACCAAAACAAGTGTTCTATATTTATTTAAAGCCACAAAAGATGGTGATAAATGGGTAAACGTTCAGGCTTTATCTCTTAATAATAAAGATTATTCGGTTAAAAGTCCATCGGTTAGTAAAGATGGGAAAACCTTATACTTCGCTTCCGATATGCCTGGAGGATTTGGTCTTTTCGATATCTATAAGGTAAGTATTGACGAAAACGGAATGTTAGGTGAACCTGAAAATCTAGGAGCAAAAATTAATACCGAAGGTCAAGAGATGTTCCCTTTTATTAGCGATAAAGATATTCTTTACTTTTCATCTAACGGACATTTAGGCTTAGGTGGTTTAGATGTATTTCATACCACAGAATCTGGAGATGTAGTTAATGCGGGAGTTCCTGTTAATAGTAACTCAGACGATTTAGCATTTACTATTAACGAAGAAACTGGTGAAGGCTACGTGTCTTCTAATCGACCTGGTGGAAAAGGCGGTGATGATATCTATGGATTAAAACGTATAGAACCATGTAACGTTAATGTTATAACAACAGTCGTGGATAAAGAAACAAACAATCCATTAGCAGGTGTTGCAGTTACAATTAAAGATGCAAATAACCGTGTTGTTTCTAATCAAACTACAGATAGTAACGGGCAAGTGCAATACACAGTTTCTTGCGATAAGAGTTTAGAGATTTCAGGAGTTTTAAAAGACTATTTATCTAATTATATTACATACTCAGGAAGTAAGGAAAAAGAAGCTTTAGTACAGCTTAATTTAGATCCTATCGATGTTATTATTGTTAAAGATAAAGTTGTTTTAAATCCAATTATGTTCGATTTTGATAAAGCTAATATTACAGAACAAGGTGCATTCGAACTGGATAAGCTAGTATCTATTATGCAAAAATATCCAGACATGGTTATTGTAGCAGAGTCTCATACAGATAGTAGAGGACCAGCTAAATACAATGAGAGATTATCAGAGAGACGTGCTCAATCTACGGTACAGTATGTTATTTCTAAAGGTATAGATGCCAATAGAATTTCTGGAATTGGAAAAGGTGAAAACGAACCTAAAATAGATTGTGGTTCTAAATGTACTGAAGAAGAATACCAATTAAACAGACGTTCAGAGTTTAATATAGTTAGTGGAGGTCCAGCTCAAAAGTAGGTGATTTAAACTAGAAATTAGTTCTATTATAAATTCCCCGATGACTCATGGTCTCGGGGTTTTTTCTTTTACGCTCCCCTTAAGGGAATTCCAAAACTGTTTTATAAGAATAATTCTTTCTCAAATAGCGTAATATTTAATTAGACCTACCTTTTAGGGCAGAATAAAGAAAAGACTCCCTATTATTAGTAAACGTAAAAGACTCTCCTAAGGGTTATTCCTTGAAGAATAGTTAATTTATAATTTTTGATTTATGACCAAAAAAAAAGCCTTGCTAATTCCAATAGTTATCGGAAAAGCAAGGCTTTTTTATTATTTAATTTGATTACCATCTTTGTCAAAAAAATGATATTCTAAGTATGTGTAAGCATCTCTTGGTAAAATCTTAACCCATTTTTTATGTTCAAAAAACCATTTTGAACGTATCGATGGAAAGCCTTGTGTTAAAAAGGCTGCTATAAAAGGATGTGTGTTTAAGGTTATCTTTTTATAGTCTTTTCTTAATAATTCCTCTAGTTCTTGTTTAATTTTTTGTATTAATATAATAGGTGCTTCAACCTCTTCGCCGTTATTACCATTGGGATTGTCCTCTCTGGTTTTTATGTTCATTTCTGGACGAACGCGTTGTCTCGTTATTTGTATTAATCCAAATTTACTTGGAGGTAATATTTTGTGTTTGGCTCTGTCGTGTTTCATTTCTTCTTTTAAATGGTTGAAGAGCTTTTTTCTGTTTTCAGCTTTTGTCATATCAATAAAGTCAACAACAATAATTCCACCCATATCTCTAAGACTTAATTGTCGTGCAATTTCAGTTGCAGAAATTAAATTTACTTCCAGGGCAGTTTCTTCCTGCGTTTTTTCTTTATTAGATCTATTACCACTGTTTACATCTATAACATGTAAAGCTTCTGTGTGTTCAATTATTACATAGGCACCTTTGGCCATGGAAACAGTTTTACCGAAAGAGGTTTTAATTTGTCTTTCAATGCCAAACTTTTCAAAAATTGGAACATTAGATTGATATAACTTAACTATTGATTCTTTTTTTGGTGCAATTTCATGCACATAATCTTTAATTTGAATGTAAAGCTCTTCATTATCTACGTAAATACTAGTAAAAGAATCATTAAAAATATCGCGTAAAATGGACGATGCTTTATTGAGTTCTCCCAGTACTTTACTTGGATGATGAGCTTTGTGTAGCTTTTTACACATTGCGGTCCAACGACCTAACAAATTTTGTAAATCTTTATCTAGTTCGGCTACTTTTTTGCCTTCTGCTACAGTTCGCACAATAATACCAAAACCTTGAGGCGTAATGCTCTTTACAAGGCGTTTTAGTCGGTCTTTTTCTGCTTTGTTTTCTATCTTTTGAGAAATAGATATTCTATCGGAAAAAGGAACTAAAACAATATACCTCCCGGCAATAGAAAGCTCAGAGCTTATTCTAGGACCTTTGGTGGAGATAGGTTCTTTAGCAATTTGTACGAGTATAGACTGATTTGATTTTAAGGCGTCATTAATTTTGCCGTCTTTATCAATGTCTTTTTCAAATGGGAATTTGTTAAGAGTAAAATCTCTTAGTTTACCTGTGCTTACACTTTTGGTGAATTTTAAAAGTGAAGGGAGTTTTGGACCTAAATCATGATAATGTAAAAAGGCATCTTTTTCGTAGCCAACATTTACAAAAGCAGCATTTAAGCCTGGAACAGCTTTTCTTACCTTGGCTATAAACACATCGCCAACAGAAAAGTTGTTGCTTCCTTCATCCTTATGTAATTCAATTAGTTTTCCATCTTTTAATAAGGCAAAATCAACATGATCTGAACCAGATCGAATAATTAATTCTTTATCCATTTTGTTAATTTTTATCCATACAATTAAGTACAGATGGATGATACAATATTTTATATCTATTTGTATAAATACAGCAAGATATCATGCTATATCTTATTAATGGGTCGATCCCAATTTATAAGATATAACATGTCACAGGATTTAATAAATCCGTGGAGTTTAGAAAATAGGCCAAGTTGCACATATTCTATAAACTCATTTCAAAGAACGTTTTTACTGAAAAACCAAAAAAGTAGTTAACTAACTACTTTTCTGACTTATTTTTTCTTCTTGTGGCGGTTAGCGCGTCTTCTTTTTTTACGTTTATGCGTTGAAACCTTGTGTCTTTTTCTTTTCTTTCCACTTGGCATAAGTAATGCTTTTTAAAATTAATATTATGGGTCTTATTTAACCTCTACGTTTGTTTTTACTCCTTCTACAAATACTTTTGCAGGTTTAAATGCAGGAATGTTGTGAGCTGGAATCTTAATAGTTGTATTTTTAGAAATATTTCTTCCAGTTTTTTCCGCTCTAGTTTTTACTATAAAGCTACCAAAACCTCTTAAATACACGTTATCTCCGCTTTCTAAAGAAGTCTTTACTTCTTCCATAAATGTTTCAACAGTTGCCTGAACATCTCCTTTTTCAATTCCTAATTTTTCAGAAATTTTCGACACTAAATCAGCTTTAGTCATTTTTAATCTATTTAAGTTACTATTAATTATTTAAAGGGATGCAAATATAGGAATTTAAAATTCAATATTTCAAACCTAATTCATTTAAATTTAATGTAATAAACCTTTATTTTTGCTTTCAATATACATATTTAATGACTATTACGAAAATATTAACACATTGGTACTCAAATAATAAGCGACAATTACCATGGCGAAATACTACAAACCCTTATTATATATGGCTATCTGAAATAATTTTACAACAAACACAAATTAAGCAAGGACTACCTTATTATGAAGCATTTGTTGCTAAATATCCAACTGTTTTTGACTTGGCAAATGCCGAAGAAAGTGATGTGTTAAAATTATGGCAAGGCTTAGGATATTATTCTAGAGCTAGAAATTTGCACACAACCGCAAAATATATTGTAAAAGAATTACATGGGGTTTTTCCAAACAATTATAAAGAACTTATAAAATTAAAAGGAGTAGGAGATTACACAGCTAGTGCCATTGCATCTATTTGTTTTAACGAGAACACAGCTGTTTTAGATGGGAATGTGTATCGCTTTCTAGCTAGATATTATGGAATAGACACTCCAATTAATACAACGGCAGGATTTAAAACTTTTAAAGCTTTGGCTCAAGAAATAATAGATACAGATAACCCTGCAGAACATAACCAAGCTATTATGGATTTTGGCTCAAGGCAATGTTCGCCGTCAAGTCCGAATTGTGCTATTTGTCCATTTAATACATCATGTATAGCATTTATAGAAGAAACTGTGGCTAATTTGCCTGTAAAAATAAAAGCTAAAAAGCCTACTAAAAAATATTTTAATTTTTTGGTATTTGTATCAGATACCGGTGAAACCATCCTTGAAAAGCGAGAAGAAAACGGTATTTGGAAAAACCTATACCAATTTCCGCTTATTGAAACCAAAAAAATACAGACAGCAAAGAGTTTTCAATTAGAGTTAAAGAATCATGCTTTTGTAGAAGATACTAATTATAAGTTGTTTCTGTTTAATGAAACTGATATTGTCCACAAATTATCACATCAACATTTGCATACTAAGTTTTGGATATTAACCGTACCAGAATTACCAAAAAAAGGAGTGCCAGTAGAAAACATTAGAGACTACGCAGTTCCTGTTTTAATTGAGAACTTTATAGAGGACTTTAATTTTTAATACTTTATGAATGCAACTCATTATTTTTTATTAATTTTAAAGAAATGAAAAGCAATTACGTAATTTTGCTGATTATTAACTTATAAATATAATATGTCTGGAACTTTAAATAAAGTAATGCTAATTGGTCACCTGGGAGATGAAGTGAAAATGCATTATTTCGATGGTGGAAACTGTATTGGTCGTTTTCCTTTGGCTACAAACGAAACATACGTAAACAAACAAACTAACGAACGTATTAGCAATACAGAATGGCATAATATAGTAGTAAGAAATAAAGGAGCAGAGATTTGCGAGAAATACTTGTCTAAAGGAGATAAAGTGTATGTTGAAGGCAGAATTAAAACTAGAAAATGGCAGGACGATTCTGGAAACGATAGATATTCTACAGAAATACATTGTACAGATTTTACGTTTTTAACTACCAAACAGGAAAGCGAAAATCAGCAATCTGCTAATCAATCTGCTCAAAAACCTGTAGAAAGTAATAAAAATCAAATAAATAAAGAAAAAGAAGACCCAGGCGATCTTCCTTTTTAAATTATATTTTTAAATTAAAAACATTATAATTGGACCCTGAACCCACGAGCTTATACGCACTTATGTTAACAATCGATTTTACGATTGTTTTTGGTTTTGTACTACTTTTTTTACTACTTATGTGCTCGGCTCTAATCTCTGGAGCAGAAGTTGCTCTCTTTTCTTTAAACAGAACAGATTTAGACGACGGATTAAAAGAAAACCCGAACACTTTTAAAATTATTTCAAACCTATTAGAAAGGCCTAAAAAGTTACTTGCAACTATTTTGGTGGCTAATAATTTTATAAATATTGGGATTGTAATTCTATTCGCTTATTTAGGCGATTTTTTATTTACAGGTATTCTTAATCCCATTATAAGATTTATTGTAGAGGTCGTTGTAATTACCTTCCTAATTTTACTTTTTGGCGAAATTTTACCTAAAATTTACGCAAGTAGAAATAAAATTAAATTTTCAAACTTTATGGCTTATCCATTAAGAATTATGGATTTTGTTTTTTCTCCAATTAGTTTGCCAATGCGAAGTATTACTCTAGGAATTCATAGAAAACTAGGGAAACAAAAATCTAATTTAAGTGTCGATCAGCTATCTCAAGCCTTAGAGCTAACAAGTGATAAGGATACTACCAGAGAAGAACAAAAAATACTGCAAGGTATTGTGTCTTTTGGAAATACAGATACAAAGCAAGTTATGCGCCCTAGAATTGATATTTTTGCTTTGAATATTACTCAAAAATATTTGGAGATTATTCCCGAAGTTGTATCTCATGGTTATTCTAGAATTCCTGTGTATGAAGACAATATAGATAAGATTAAAGGAATTCTTTATGTTAAAGACCTTTTGCCGTATATTGATAGAAAACAATTTGATTGGACGGGCCTTTTAAGAGAACCATTCTTTGTACCAGAAAACAAGAAACTGGATGACTTAATGGCGGAATTTCAAGAAAAAAAAGTACATCTTGCTGTAGTTGTAGACGAATATGGAGGAACTTCTGGATTAATTTCCTTAGAAGACATTATTGAGGAAATAGTTGGCGATATTAGCGATGAATATGATGATGAAGGATTAGTATATTCCAAATTAGATGATAAAAATTATGTATTTGAAGGAAAAACGGCTTTAAAAGACTTTTATAAAATTATTAACTTAGAAAACGATAGTCTTTTTGAGGATGAAAAGGGAGAAGCAGAAACCTTGGCAGGATTTGTTCTAGAAATTTCCGGTGGATTCCCAAAAATAGGAAGTAAAATAACCTTTAAAAATTATCTTTTTACCATTGAAGCCTTAGACAATAAACGTATAAAACGATTAAAACTTACTTTACCTTAAGTCTTAAAAAGAACGAATTTTAATATTATTTAAATGAAAAATAGTTTTCTAATTATCTGTATTCTTCTTGTATGCCTGTCTTGTGGTCAAGATCCAGTGCCAAAACCTCATGCTTATTTGCGATTAGAATTTCCAGAACCAAACTATAATAAATTTCAAGATAGTCTTCCTTTTACTTTTGATAAAAATGATTTAGTTAGCAAGGTAGAAACTAAAATTATTCCTGGAGCTACAGAAAGCTATGGGCTAACCTTAGAGTATGCTCCTTTAAAAGGCTCCATATATCTTACCTATAAGAATGTAAATCAAAACAAAGAAAACCTGATAGCTTATTTACAAGATGCTCAGAGATTTACTCAAGAACACACTAGAAAAGCAGATGAGATTGTAGAGCAGCCTTATATTAATAACAATAGAAAGGTTTATGGTATGTTATATGAAATAGGAGGTAATGCAGCTTCGCAATCTCAGTTTTATGTAACAGATAGTACAGAACATTTTTTAACTGGTTCCTTATACTTTTATACAAAACCTAATTACGATTCTATTTATCCTGCTGCAAAATATCTAGAAAGAGATATTAAGCAAATAATGGAAAGTATTGCCTGGAAGTAAAACCTTCTTGTGTCATGGAAAATGGCGTGTTTTTAAAGCTATATCAAATAAATGGTCTTTCTGTAAACTGTACATATATTTAAAATGTGACAAACAATAAAAATGAAAATGATTTTATTGTAATAAGTGTTTTGGCCTTAAATACCTGTGTTAATTTGAGTTATTATTCCTAATAACCCTACAATTAAACATAGAGGAGAAAAATACTTGCTGTCAAGTTTGGCAAACTCTGTACCTTTAACTTGTTTGAAAAATCCAATATAATTGAATTCCCCTACAGCTCTTAAAAGAAAGATAATTGGAATTGTCCAACCAGCAATTGTTGAAATTTTATGAGGCATTTGAAGAGTAATTAAACCTAGTTTTAAGAAGTAAAACATACCAAAAACTATTAAAAAGAAACCGACTATAAGACAGTCAATAGTTTTAGGATTTAATACTTTTTCTCCATTTCTGTTTGTTGGTAAAGACTCTTGAAATCCCCATTTTCCTCCAAATACCCAATTAAAATGAATAATTCCAAGCCCAATAAAAACAATACTTAATAGTAGAGTTATAACCATAGTTTTAATTATCTAAAAATTAAGTGTATACATATTTATTTATAAAGCTTTGTTTTTATAATTTTTCCCATTCTATTTCTTCTCTTATTTCTTCAAATGAAAAATCTCCCATTTTTAAAACTTCTCCTTTCTCATTGATATAACCATTATTCTGACATTCTATGCTGTAATGATTACAAGCCTCTCCCTGATCATGGTCGTGCCAGGGAACATTTTTGCAATCTTGACCAACAATAGCCTTTCCGTTGTGGAAAGAAGTGGCTATTTCAAATTGAGGTTGTATAATAACTTCCCCTTTATAATTGGCAAATCCAATCTTACCTTGTTTGTCAACTATTCTAATTTTGTTTTCAATTAGTTTGTCTGGACTAGGCTCTCCCGGATTTGTGTTATAAACTAAGAATAAGACTTCTTCATTTTTGTCTATAGCATACCAATCAAGTGCTCCTTTAATTTCAAAAACAGCAAAATATTGATAGGTATTATCTCCAAAATATATGCTGTATTTATTATTGTCAAGCTCTTTAATAGATTGGTCTTTTGTGTCTATAATACTATAAATTTCTTTGCCAGAGTCTGTTTGTCTGACCTCAATTTTAAATTTTTCTTGTCCTTGAACATAAGAACAAATAATAAAAGACAGAAGAATAATATGTGTTTTATTTATTTTCATTTTAATTGAATAGTAAACATTTTTTCTAAATAATTGGGTGTGTATAAATATAGGTTTTCAATGTTGCTGCCTATGTTTATAATGGTATATATTTCCCCATACTCCTTCTTATATGTAGCTTCGCGGTTATTTGATTTAAATACTCTTATTAGTTTCTCACGAACCATATTTTTATAAGTATCATAAGATAAATAGGGGTTTTCTTTAAATAGTTTGTAATTATAAGCATCAATTGTTTGGCTAGATTGTCCTTGCCAAATAAATTGATCTCGATTAGCTTTTTTCTTTGTTTCAATGAGCTTAGAGCCTAGACGGTTTCCATTTTTGTCTAAATTAACGAATGATGTTTTTTGAAGAAATTCATTTTTGTCTGTAGCATTAAGTACAACAATTTTATTGTCAGTAATTTCAATAATTGTAAATTCTTCCTGACTTAAACTTAAAGACTTGCTTAGAAGACTGTCTGTTATTTTTATGTGCGAATAGCCAGAAAGAAATTTGGTATTAATTAAAACGTCTCCTAACAATTGTTCCGAAGGGATTGCCTCTAATTTAAATTGTGAATCTACTTTTTTACATAAATTAGTCGCAGGCTTTTTGCCTGTGGTATTACATGGTTGATCGTAACTCCAGTTTTTACCTGACGCATATTTTTCTACGTTCACAACATTGTTGTTGGAGTCGATTAGATTGTGTTTTATTATTTCGAATTTAAAATTTTCAAGTATATTTTTATTATCATCTTCAGGTAGGTAAGAGTAAATTACCAATCTGTTATAATTTGTCCAAGAACTATCTGTTTTAATCTTTGCATTATTAGATATAGTATTTAAATAGGCGCTTAGTGTGTTTTCTGAAAGCATTTCTTCATCCCAAGGACGTATATAATTTTCTGTTTGTATGCTGTTTGTTAGTTTTTGTTTGAAAATATGTGAATATGAATCAAAATGATCTTTAATTATAACATCGATTTCTTTATATGCAATAGAATCCATTTGTTGACCAAATATATGGGTAGAAAGTAATATGAATACAAGGTAGGTAAGTACTTTCATTTTAATTTTTAATGTTTTTGCGAGTCATTTATAAATACAATTTATGTTTGCATTAAAATGAAACACTACAATTATCCTTAAATATCGGTTGTTTATATTACATAAACCCCTTTTATGTAAAACGTTTTGATTGTATTTTTATTTTCGGTTTTGTTCAATTAGTTTCAATATAAAATTAGCTCTATTCTTTACGGAGACTTTTGGTATTCCAATTATATTATATCCGTAACTTCTGTATGTTTTACACATTTTTTCATAGGTTAAAACAGCTTCATCCCAATCTTGTTTTCGTTCGGTGTCGGTTTCGTAAATTTCTCGCCAAGGTGGAAGTATAAATATATTTCTATTGTATTTCCAGCTTTCTGCGTATAATTTCATACGTTCACTTATTTCTGATTGAATTAAATCGGCATAACAAATACTGTCTAAAAACCCACGATCGAAGAAAACAGGTTTTTCATTATTCAATTTTTTGTCAACGACCTCAAAACTATTTATCGAACGCTCAAACATCATTTCTTTATATAGGTTCTTGTTTTTCCAAGGCAAAGCTATTCCGTTGTCTTTTTGCTGCTCTTGTATTAATTCGCGAGCTATTTCAGGAATAATACTGTAATTTCGGTGTTTTAACTCTTCTAACAAAGTTGTTTTTCCCACCCCTGGACCACCTGTTATAACATAGAAATTATTTTTTTCTTTTGGTTCAATCATTTTCGATTCTCGTTCGGTTAGGTGAAATAATATTGAGTTTGCTACTGTTTTAAAATAAGTAAGCAGATATATATGAAACCAAAACGGATTTGATCAAGGTTATATTCTATACCCAACCTAGAATCTATAATCTTGTTAACCCTCATAGCTTTTGAAGAAAACCTGCTCTTTTTTATGGTTCTCTAATCCAAAAAAAAATGATAAATTAAAAACCCTTAACATGTAGAAAACTATGGCTGTTTCTGTTTAGGAAATGGTTTAAATTATTATTTAATTTTTTCAATATCTGCTAGCTTCCAGCTTTTATCGAAGAATTCTTTTTTTGGTGCGTAGAGTCTGAAATATGGAAACCAACCTTCGTCTATATTTGTCTGCATCCAATTGTTGTGAAATTCACTTGGCACTTTACTATCGTCTGGACCAAAGTAAAGGTCTACAGAACCATCATCATTAAATACCAAACGTTCATCTCTAGAGTCTCTGTTAGCATCAATAAACTCTGTTATTTCAGAGCGTATTAATCCACGAGTGTGTTCGCTATAAGGAGTAAGAGACCAAAACTGCTCGAAAGGTGCATTAGCAGGAATCGTCAGCTTATAGGTTTCTCCACCTTTTAAGAAATCACCATCACTATCTCGTTTTGTACTTAAATATACTTGTCCTTGACCTGGCGTTTCTGTTTTCATTCCCTTAGTGGTGGTTACAGCCTCATAAAACCAAGCAGCTCTTTCGTCTGTATAGTACCGCACACTATCTTCTTGTTCAATTGGGAAGTCAATTAAACGATACCAGTTGGTGCCTTCATAGTAAGGTTTCGCAAAATAAGGCTCCATAGCATTGGCACGTGCGGTAAGTTCTCCAAGTCTTCCACCTTCTTCTAGAATGTTTTTGATATTTTCTGATGGCTCAAAAGGTTCGCCATCCATTATGCCGAAGTAATGAAGCCATTCCATATACGCTTTATCACGATCTCTAACGGGTTCATTTTGTATTGCTCTGTGAAGCATTTCAAAATATTTTAATCCAATAGGAGCTTGTCCGTACCAATCTTTATCGGCTTTAAAAACAAACTTAGTATCGTGGTTGTCATTTTTTAGAGGATATACTTTAACAATATCTGTAAACTCTTTTATAGCCTCATCTCCTGGTTCTAGTACTCTGAATCCAACACTTAATTTATTGGTTCGTGATTGAAAAATAAAGTCTCCTTTATCTTTAAAGTCTTCAGCGTTATCATTAGGACCTACAATAACATATTTGCCTCCGTTTCCTTTATCTGGCCCAGTAAGCCCCATATCGCATACCGGATATTCCCACCAATCCATAATTGCGGAAGCATAATTTCCTGCCGGCATTTCAATAACTATTGGACCGGTTTTTGTTAAATCTGGCCATCCAAAAATGTAAGGTGTGGTTGCATTTGACGTTACAATTCCTGTATTTTCTTTCAGGGTTGTGTAAACAACAAATTCGGGACCATTCGTGCCAAATGCGTTTTCTTGTCCTTCTTTCCAGGCTTGGAACTGAATGGTAGGCAAACTCCAAAGTACTATTTCTGATGCCCGCTGAATATCGCGGACTTCATAAATTCGTTTCATCGTTTCATCGGTTGGGAAGGTATTGTCTAATTCAATTGTTCCTATGGCTGAATTCAATTTTTGACTGCCTATTAAATCAGAATTGATAATGGATTTGTTTGCTACAGATACTTTATTGGGTTTCGTTTGACTATATCCCGTTAAAATAATCGATGAAGCAAAAATTATGAAAAGTAAATTTTTAGATTTCATATTAATTTGTATTTAGGTTTAATTGTTGTTATATATTTAACTTAAAGGTTAATTGCGTTGTTTTGCTTGAGCATCTTCAATCATTTCTTGATTTGCGCTTATTGCCATTTCTACTCTTCTGTTTTGTGCCCGTCCTTCAACTGTGTTATTATCATATCGCGGAGCGTCTTCCCCCAATGCTTCTATCCTAAAACGTGAAAAAGATACGCCATTTGAACTTAAATACTCTGCTACAGACTCTGCTCTCTTTCTTGATAAACTAAGATTGTAGTCATTTTTTCCAGTGTTATCGGTATGTCCTTGAATGGTGATGTTAGTATCTGGAAATTCAATTAGGATTTTGGCAACTTTATCAAGATTTTCTTCCGATTTACTAGTTAGATCCGATTTGTTTGTGGCAAAGTTAACACCACTATTCTCATCAAAAACCACATGAATTCCTTCACCTACACGCTCTACTTCTGCACCGGGAATAGCTTCTTCAATTTTTCTGGCTTGTTTATCCATTACATTGCCAATTATAGCACCGCTCACCCCACCTATGGCAGCTCCAATAAGAGCACCTTTGAGATTGCCTCCTATAATTCCACCAGCAATAGCACCACTGGCCACTCCAATTCCAGCACCTTTTTGAGTTTTATTTGCATTTTTCATTGCATTACAACTTATTAAGCATAAAACAATGCTAATTGCTAGGGTAGTTCTTAGTATATTTTTCATGTTTCAAAATTATTTTTAATTGTAATCTGTTCTACAGTACTACATTGTTTGAAATTTTTGACATGCTCATTACAACTGTAAATGGCGATCCTTGGTACTCCAAATCCATTTCAAGTTTCATATTGGTTTGATTCAAGCTTTTTATTTTCATTCGATAACCTCGATTCATTGGGTCAATAGATTTGTTTTTTTCATTAATATATTTGAATTGGATAAAACGCTCTTCATCTGTATCAAAATAGGACCAACGAAAACGGGCTGTTGATGACTCGCAACTTGATGCACTTGATGTTAATGTAAATTTACCAGTATAATTGTTAGGGATAAACATCCATACGCTGTTTTTAAAGCAATAGGAGTCTGCCATGTCGAACATATATGCTTTATAAGTTCCTTCAGCTCCAAAAAATTCTATTTCATCAACTTGCCATTCCCCTTTTAGTGTTTTTTTTCCTGGAATCCCGTTTAGTTCTTTTGTTGATCCGCAACCAACGATTATCGAAAAAAATATACTAATTGTGATGAGTTTTTTCATGACATCTTTTTTTTAAGTTAATTCTTAATCGTTCTAAACTTTAAAACAAACATTCTTTTTATTGGGCTTTAGTTGGCGTTTTAATAAATACACTAGATTAAGACATATAAATAACAAGAAAGTAGGTCTATTTATATGTCCAAATCTCAAGTTTTTACAGCTTTCGGCCTAAACATAAGAACAGGCTTGTAACTTTTAAACCTCAAATTTAAATCGTTAAAACTCTCGCAGTGGTTCTTTTAAAAGTTATTTTTATTACTAAAGATATTAAATATTTTTGGAATAAACATAAGACATTTAGTCTTTGAGACTACAGGTTAATGATAGCAGTTACTATAATTTAAAAATGGCTTTTCAGGTTTTTAGAATAATTTAAAGCGCTTATACATTGAGGGTTATGGTTTAATGGAAACAACAAGGTGTTATAACTTTCAATGAGAAAATTAATAGTGTGTTACAATTGGTTTTACCGCGAAGAACTGAAACCAAGTAAAGCAAATTAAAAAATTATCAGATGTTTTTTTTGATTTTTCTTTGTAAGTTATTTAATCTTTTCTTCTGTATTAAAAACATTCCGAATGAACCAAATATTAATATTGGATAGATTAAGCAAAATAATATAAAATTGATTTCATAATAAGATAAATTTAAGATATTGGCACAGTTAAGAACAAAATCTGTGCAATATGTAAAAGAATAGTTAAAAATCTCTATTAGCTTATCCATTTTAATTCTTTAACTTTTTTATTTGACTTTGTATGCTCAAAGATTTAATTACGAACACCCAAATTAGAGAAGGACAAAGAATTACCAAAAAAATAATATTTGCTAGCTTGTAACTACCAGTGTTATGTAGTGTGTTTATTATACCAAAGTAAAAACTGTCGGTGTATTTGTAGTATTCAGTTAAATATTTAACGTGTTTTTTTTTACAAATGTTAGTTGTTTGATAATAGCAAATCCATGTACAATTATCTTTTAAATTCTTTTTTGAGTTAATCGTTCTTATTCCATTAATTATATGAGCTGAATGCTGTTTCTCTGAAATGTTATGCCTTACAATTTCATTTACAGTAATCATTATTACAAATGGAAAAATAAGTATTCCTAAATTCCGAAATAGTTTTGTCATACTGTTTGTCAGCGTTTTGTGCATGATTTAATGCGTGTTTGTGTCAGCGGATTTCGGAACAAAAATTGGATGAAAGCAAACACGCGCTTTCGCTTCGATTAAGCACTAAACTACGCATTTTTTATATACAGCTTAAGTTTACAAAGTATTAAATTGGACTAATAAATCAGAAAGAACAAAAGAGAGAATTAAGGTTAGTATATACAGTCAAGCTTTAGACTTCGACAACATTGATAATCCTCTCTCTTTTTATCCCTAAATTTCGTACTCCCGATAGTTCCTAGAATCCGTAAGTCTCATAATAAAAATGCTGCAAATCCTTATTGGATAAGGCTTTGCAGCTACGTAATATTCACTTAAATTAGTGTTGCTTAGTACTACAGACGTGAAGATAATAAAATCAAATTCTATTTCAGCTTTTGGAGGAGCCAATTTTGTTTTTGACAACTTAAACAAGATGAATATCGGTCAACTTTACAACGATGCCCTGCCCTCAATGGCTGGCCATAGTAAATATTCCTGGAAAGATATTTTCTATTCCCTTAAATCAGTTTATCTCTACGGGGGAGATTGTAATCGAGGACTTGCAGACCCATCTGAAATCTCATTTTATAGACAATCCGTATGTAAAACTCGCAAGCCCTGATACCGTTTTAAGAAGACTCTCACGACTTAGCGATCCAGTCCAGACCTGTATGACAAAGAGAGGTATTGCAACCCATCAATATTGCACAAACCCTACATTGGAGCGTTTAAATATTGATATTCTTGAAAGAATCGGAGTTCTCAAGGCTGACATCCTTACCGTTGATTACGATAACACAATCATTTTCAACGAAAAATAAGATAGCAGGATGTCTTATAAAAAGCAATATGGCTATCAGCCAGGGGTGTGCACAATAAACGAAGCGCACATTCTTTATATTGAAAATAGGAACGGGAACTCAGATGCTAAATCATTCCAGATAGATACATTGAAAAGGTTTTTTGATTTACTGGATGCAAAAAAGGTTAAGAAGATCAACAACTTGGAACAAACAGAGCAGGCAGCTCAAACTAAGGGTCTATTCATCCAAAGATTATCACACGCAGCTATGGTAAGAAGGTAAAAAACAAATAAATACTGGAGAACTATAGAAGCTCAGAGCACTGAGCGAGGGAAGGTATTCTCTTAATCGAAGAAAAAGATATTCCTTTCACCTTAAAGAGAGGAAAAATTCGCTATCAAAAATAAAATAGACAAAAGAACGCTTATAAAACAAAGAATCGAAATTATTCCCACTCTTAAATTTCAGAAAAATTTGCTTTTACAAAGAAGTGCGGATTCTAAGAGCTATCGGGATTCGTAAGTAGGAAAGAGCCTGCAATTAATTATACACGGTGCTCTACGCAATTTTTTTTCCGATAAATCTTATAACACTTGCTAATCCGTTGTGAAAATTGCCTTCATTTAAATCTATTAGTGTTTCATTGAGTTTTATGATTTCAAAATTTTTGAAAGTTTCTTTCATTTCTTTTTCTGAAAATAGCATTTCTCTTTTTCCAGGACCTCCAATTTTTGGATTCTTTTCTCGTAGTTCAAGATTATTTACACTAAAGCCTTCCAAAATTAAATACCCATTTGGTTTTATTAATTCAGCTAATTTTTTATGTAGTTTTTCTTTCGTGTTGGCCGGAAAATGAGCATAAATAAGAGCAAGAGAATCAAAACTATTTTTTTTGAAGTTCATTTGATTCAGCTCTCCAACTTTATATTCAATTTTAACTCCTTCCGAACGAGCTAATTCCATAGCCTTAATTTTTCCTTCTTCGCTTATGTCGAATGCTGTTACATCAAGTCCGTTTTTTGAGGCATAAACTGCGTTTCGTCCTTCTCCTTCAGCAGGTAAAAGTATTTTCCCCGATAAATTTAATTCATTAATTGTCTCTTTAAAAAATACGTTTGGGCTTTTTCCGTATGCGAATTCTTTATTTTTATATCTATCATTCCAAAATTTCTCCATATTGTTTTTTAATTGCGTAAATCGTCTCCGTATATAAAACGTAGCGTGTAAATGGACGCTAACCTTTCGGATTACATACGAGGCGGATTTTTATTTTTGCTATTTATCTTTAACTTTCTAAATATAGAAAAATTAAAATTTGGCGGACTTACTAAAGAGGTAAAAACCATTGAGCAAGCCTGTAATAGCTATCTTTATATTGTTATAGGTGGTTATATTTACAGAAATTTTAATTGTATTCTCAAAAATATTATTGAGTTTTACCTTTAATGAAATATAAAAATCTGTTTTTTTAAGGTAATAGTTTTAGTTTTTAAATATTGTTTTTCCTTCTTTGGTCAATTCAAGGTGTTCTCCTTTCCCTCTTAATTCATATAGGTCATTTTTATACCAAATACCAGATGCTGCATTTTCTGCTACTAAATCAATTTGTTGGCCACCATTTAAGTAAACTTTGACAGTACCATTAGTGTTATTAAAAGTCATATCCAATGTTTGTCCTTCTTTATCTTGTAACACAGTGCTTACAATATCGTCTTCGTGCTTAAAAACCACTTTCCCATCTTTTTTTAGTTCAATATCGTTTCCTTTTCCTCTTAATTCGTAAATATCATTTTTATACCAAATGCCTGATGCCGCTCTTTCTTGTGCCAATTCAATAATTTCTCCTTTAAAATTAAGACTTGCCGTTCCCTTTGTGTTATTGAATGAAAGATCTAATTTTTCTCCATCTTTGTTTGTTGACCTTGTTACTACAATATCATCGGTACTACTATCAACAGTTTCGGTTTTTGTAGATTCTAAATCTTCCTTTTTTGGTGCATCTTTACAAGCGTTTAAAACTAAAGCTGCAAGTAGTGTAATTACTAAAATATTTTTTTTCATTTTTATTTTTTTTAAAAATTTTTGCCTTTTATGGACTGGTATTATTAATCTCAAAAAAAATTCAAAGAGTGTGCCAAACTATATAAGTTTTTTTAATTATTAAAAGGTTGAAAAGATTACAAAACATAAAAAGAGGCAGCCCATTGGACGACCTCTTTTATAAACGATATTTTATTGTAAAACCTTTTTTGATGTATTACTTTTTAACAGCATTACGCCATATTATGCTTTCCAACAATTGCATATTTCTAATTATGATTGTTTAGTAAATTGTACATCAACCGCCAATTTAACTTTGTCAGAAACAACAATACTTCCTGCTTCAGTAACTGAACTCCAAGTTAAATTAAAGTCTTTTCTATTAAGTTCTCCAGTAATTTCAAAACCTGCTTTAGTTTGGCCGTAAGGATCCACCGCGATACCGTTAAGATCAGCATTTAAAGTAACTTCTTTGGTTACGTCTCTTATGGTTAAATCACCTACTAGTTTATCACCTACAAATGATTTTGATACAAATTTCATTTCTGGAAATTTTTCTGAATTAAAGAAATCATCTGATCTCAAATGTGCGTCTCTGTCTTTGTTTTTGGTGTTTATTGATGCTGTTTTTGCACTAAATTCAATTACAGCGTTGTTGAAATTGTCGCCATCTGTTTTTGCAGTAGCTTCAAAATCTTCAAAATAACCTGTTACTGTTGAAATCATCATATGCTTTACTTTAAAAGCAATTTCCGAATGTGTGTTGTCTATTGACCAATTTGTGTTGTTTTCCATTATTCTTAATTTTTAAAAGTTATGTATTTATTTAAGTTTTTTTGATATCATGTAATCTAAAGAGTATTTTCCTGAGCCTATCATGGCAATAGTCAAGTAGATTACTGCATAGAGTAATGCAAATTCTTGCTTACCAAATCCATCATTTGCGTGAACGATAAAAGCTGCAATCAACATTGTAATGAGCAAAGGAATTGCTGCTAAACGAGTACCCAAACCTATTATTAATAAAATTGAACAAAGTACTTCTGCAAATACTGCTAATGCTAAAGAAAAGTTTGCACCTAAACCAATTGGGTCTGCAAATTGTATAGGTTCACCACTGAATAAAGTTTCCATTTTTCCCCAACCGTGAGTTAGCATTAAAATTCCGATTACTACTCGCAATATTAAAAGTGCTGTGTTTACATTATTAGGATAAAATCCAGGAGTGAATATGTTGGTTGTTATTGTTTTCATTTTTATCGATTTAATTATGATTGTTTTAATACGTCTTGAATTTCTGTTAATTTCTTAAACATTGGGTGTGCAAAAGGACAAAGCGGCAATATTTTAATTTCCTTTTCACGTGCCATTTCTACGATTTTGTAAAGCATCTGTTTTCCTACTCCCTTACCTTCAAATGCTGAAACTACTTCTGTATGATCAATGATTATAAAAGCTGAGGTAGGTATAGAATAGGTCATTTTACCCGCTATTTTACCATTATCTACGGCAATTGCGTAGCCTTTTGTTTCGTTTTCTTTTATCTGAATATCCATAATGTTCTATTTTACAATTAAACTGACATTGGAACTTCCATTAAAAGTATACGAGCATTTTCTGTGGCTTTTACATTAATTGAATCTGTATTCCAAATTCCCATTCCATCTCTTTTGGATAGTTTTTCATTGTTGATTTCTACTTCACCTTCAAGAATGAAGGCATAAACCCCATTTCCCTCTTTTTTTATTTTGTATACATCAACAGTGCCCTTTGTTAATCTCCCAAGATGAAACCAAGCATCTTGATTAATTTGAACGCCTTGCTCATCATTATTAGGAGAAACAATCTGATAGAATTCATTTTTCTTCTCAATGTCTTTCAAAGAAATCTGATCGTATTCTGGTGTTATGTTTCTTTTATTTGGAAATACCCAGATTTGAAGAAATTTAACTTGTTTATCTTTGTTTTTGTTGTATTCTGAATGCGTAACTCCTGTTCCTGCACTCATGATTTGAACATCGCCTTCTTTTATCACAGTCGTGTTCCCAATACTGTCTTTGTGCTCTAAATCTCCTTCCAAAGGAATAGATACAATCTCCATATTGTCATGTGGATGTGTTCCAAATCCCATACCTGCTTGTACTATATCATCATTTAAAACACGTAGTACACCAAAACTCATACGTTCAGGATTATGATAATTTGCAAAACTAAATGTGTGGTGAGAATTTAACCAACCATGATTTGCTTTTCCTCTTGTTTCTGCTTTGTGAATTACTGTATTCATTGTTCTTAAGTTTTTATTTGGTAAATGATTAAATCCTACTTGTTTCATTAACCTATTGTAAGTAGATGTTTCTGCTTTTAGTAGTTGTGGTGCAATTGCGCCAATTGCTCCTGTTAAAAGAAACCTTTTTAAAAATTTTTCGCGATTCATTTTCTTTACCTTTTAATTACAATGCAAAGATGAAACATATTAGAAGCTTGTGGAATATGAAAAAAAGGTTGAAACTTATGAAAATCCGATATTTAGAATATTATATCGGTTTTCCTATAGTTTTAAGAGATTTAATGGTGGTTCTTTTGAAGAATAAACGAAATGAAACGCTTTTGTTTTCGCTTTAAAGTTGGATAGGCTACAAATTCTCAGAATGGCCTTTAGTTTTTGGGAACCTTCGTGCTTTCCATTTTTGTTTAGCTTCCTTTATGCGCTCCTTGCCAGAGGATACAAAGTTCCAATCAATGAATCTTTAATCTGGAAAAGGCTGGCCTCCAAAAATATAAATGGCCGTATTTTTATTCATTGTAAAAGTACAAAGTGTACTATCATTCGCAATTAATAATTGCTTGTTTTTTAACTCAGTTCTTTGTTGTATGACGTTATTTTTTGAAGTAAAAACTACTAAATGTGCTCTTTTCTTATGTTCAAATTTAAAACATCTCTATGTATTGTAAAATTGTCAGTCAATTTAAAAACTTTCATAAACGCACTTTTGTTTATGGCTACATCGGGAAAGACCTTCCTAGTCAGAAAAAGATTTTCATTAAAACGTATTTTGTTTCCTTCACTTTATAGGATTAAATATTATTCTTATTTTTAGCCATTTCAATCTTCTTGCCTTCAAGATGTTTTGAGTTTTTATTATTTATTGACAATCTATTTGTCATTTTTACGTACAAAAACAGATTCTCCTTCTTTTATCGTTTCCAATATGTTGATATTTTTTATTTCCATTGGTTCTATACTTAAAGGATTTTCATCTAAAATCACAAAATCTGCTAATTGTCCATCGTCATAACCCCAACCAAAAATCCACTCTCCATCAGGGATGTTTTTTTCTTCCTTATATTTTTTTAAGTTCGCTAAAAGGTTATCAATATTCTCTACATTGCCTACTGGAGTAGGGTTCAAATCTACTTGTCCCATGGTGTTAGAAACCATACCGAAATGACTATGTGGGTCAATAAACCCGGGCAAAAGTGTTTTTTGGCTTCTTTAAACGTTCCTACAAATGCAATTTTTCCATTTTCTTCAACCACTGCTTCTGCATAAATAGGTTCCTCAGTTTCCATTGTTATGATGTTGCCATTGTAATATAAATTGGCTAAATCAGTTTGATTTTGGCTGTTTTTGTTCCCACAACTTATTAGCAGTATTACTGTAAAAACTGATATCATACCTTTCATCCTCATGTATTTAGTATAAAATTAAATCTCCATTACCCCAAATTAATGTGTTTACAAAACCTGTTATTCCAAAAGGAATTTACACAATTTCGTATAATGGATTTTTAAATTCTTCTTTTTAAATAAATTTTCAATTTCCCACTTTCTCAAATTGGATAAGAAAAATTGAGCAACGATCGAATCGAAAGTTAGAAAAGTACCAGACCGTGAAAACCAATTTTCAGTTGAGTTAATTAAAGCAATGACAGATCCTATACAAAAGAGTATTCCAAATGATAAAAGTTGGGGTAGGCGATCTATATTTTTTCTTATCTAACATTTGTTATTCTATTGTTTGTTCGCCACCACCATTTACAAAAAGGGTTTGTCCGCTAACCCATTCTAAAACAGGGGAAGCAAAATATAAATTAAAAAGTGCAAACGAAGCTTCTAACCTTGCCAAGTATGTGTCAATATGGAAACTGTTGGATAATACCGTATTAGTACGTTTTTTTGGAGCTACAAAAACGGAATGAATGCCAACATATGACCATAACAGTTTTGGTGAGGCTGAGGTAAGATGTTCTCAATTATCTACTGAAGTACTAAAATATAAAGCAAGGTGAAAGTAACAATAATTATATGACCACAATGTCTCTTAAATTTTAACTCTCACTAATGTACAGTTTTTAAAACTTCTGAAAGACTTGAGCGAGGAGCTGAGCGTAGCGTCAATCGTGTTGTTCTGATTAAGCTAGATGTTGGCATAAATCCTCATAGTGGTACCTTGGCTTGGGCACCCACTATGAGGTTTGCCATGAGATTATTCAGATACAGGTTCTACTTTTATACCTCGAATAGAATCTATATATTTTATAAATGCCATCTCATCATTAGGAAGATAGAATCGGAGTACCCCTGTCCAACCTTCTTGTACGGTAACGCTGTTCTTTTTATCAGGACAATTTATAAAAATGGTGAAATTATCGCCATCATCCTGCATGTTTGCAGATCCAACATAGAAGTTGTCTTCAACAATCCAACCTTCACTACTGTATGTCGAGAATGAGAAGAAACCACCCTTGTCCCAGTCGAGATCTGGCTTGGGAATACTATAAGATTGGCAAGTTGTTTTACCCTGTCCATTTGTCGTTGGTAAATACTGTGCATTATATGAAGGCAGACCACCCCAACCTACAGCTGCAGCATATAAATGGCTGGTTGGATCAGCCTCTTTAGGTGATTTCACAAAAGACTTGTGCTCAATAATTTTCACCTTTCCTGCCATGTACTCAGCAACCATTTTCTCCCTCAGCGAAACAATCTCCGCTTCGTTGAAGTCCTTGCCAACAAACGGACGGGCTGATTTGGCTTCAATTTTCAAGGCTTTTTGCCTAGCTACTGATGCATCCATATCGTTGGTAATTTGGGTTCTTGCGAATGCGTAAATCCATGTGCCGCTGGTAACATCTTTTGGTGTTATAGTCTTTGTTTCTCCAGGGCTAATAATCATCGGCGTATAGTGATTTTCGTCGATAACTTGAATAATCTGGTATGAATTGCCAGGTGGGACTGTGAACGTAGCACCTTCAGAAATATCTACTATTGCAGATGAATAAACCACATCTCGGTTTGAACGAATGATATATTGATTTTCTTGCGTCACCACATCATCATGAGTAAAAGTGTTTATAGGAGATTTTTTCGCTTGTTTCTCAAAATATAAATTCGTTTCAGCCGCCACATAGTTGTCTTTAGTGACAGGTATAGACTTGTCTTCACTGATAGTTATGGGGTCTTTACTCTCCTTACTGTCCTTTTGCTTTTTTGAATCACCGCAACCTGTCAAAATTAGGCTGGCTAGGATTACTGAATAGAATAATTTAAAAGATTTCATATGATAGTGTTTAATTGGTTAAATGATTGCTGACGACAACCTTTCGTAAAAATACCTATATGAAATATAAAGCTAATGATTTTCTGTTAATAATTTACTGTTGTCAAATAAATTAAGGTATTCTTTGATTCATATGTTATTCTGTAAACAGTTTCTTTACAGGTAGTTTGGCAAATGCAGATATTCCAAGAATTTGTGTTATTTCATAGACAGAGTGTCTTGTCCTGATATAGGCTGACCTTTTTTATGCTTATGCAGAGCAAGTAGAATTAAAGTTATGGAAAGGAAATTCTAAGAAAGAAATAGAATATCTTCAAATCGTTAGAGCCCTTTGGTATATGCAAAGCAAAGCACTATTCTAAAAAAGCAAACTACATGGAGAATCTGTTTTGGGTGAGCCCAAGCAAAGTGGTTGTGTCTTCTTTAAAACGTAGTTTAAAACAGTTAGAAAAAGAGATTAAAAACTTAGAGAATAAGTTATTAGTTTTTGTAAAAGAAGCACATCAAGATCTATTGACTCGTTTAGGAAGCATACCGGGAATAGGCAGAAAGACAGCAATTATGTTAGTGGTTTTAACTGGCGGATTTGAGCGTTTTACAAACGCAAGAGAACTGTGTAGTTATGTTGGTATTACCTCAATAATCAGGCAAAGTGGAAGCCGTGTAAAAGGTCGACCAAGAATTAGTAAAATGGGAAATCAAAAACTCAGAAATTTATTATTTATGTGCAGTTTTACCGCTTGTAAATATAACAAAGCATGCAGAGA